>NZ_BAGE01000045.1 GCF_000308675.1 Nocardia paucivorans NBRC 100373
TGCGCTACCAGCTGCGCCATAGCCCCGTGGCGTTTCGGTCGGTTCCCCGACCTGCCTGAACGAAACTACACCACCGGGTTACCCGGAACCAAATCGCCTGGTTCCGGGCGTAACGGTGGGTCAGGGCGCCAGATTCTGCACCCACTCGGAATCGTTGACATCGATCTTGGTGTCCCCGTCGAAGACGGTGGGTGTGGCGGCCTTGGCGGACAGCGCCTCGGTGAGCGCCCGGGTGGCCGCCGCGGCAGCGCCCTCGGCTGCGGCCCGGCGGGTGTGCAGGACGATGCACTGGTGGGCGGTTTCCGTGGCGCCGGCCTCGGCGGCGATGGCGGCCAGTTCCTCGTTGGTCAGGTCGGAACCCTCGTCGGGTTGACGGGTGGTGAACAGGGTGTCGTGGAATCTGGCGAACACCGGACCGGAGCCGCCTTCGGCCACGCATTGCAGGGCCGCGATGGCGCGAGTGGAGTAGTCCTTGCTCGCGGAGCGGTCGTTGAGGAAGTCGACGTAGAGATAGCGGACGGCGAGTTTGCCCTCGTCCAGTTTCTGGGCGATCTCCTGGCCGTAGCGACGTTCCAGGAGACCGCAGGCGGGGCAGAGCGGATCCAGATAGATATCGATGGTTTTGGGGGCGTCGGCCTGCCCCAGCCGGATGGCATCACTTTCCAGCGACACCACCACCGCCGCCTGGTGCACCGACCCGTAACCGTTGTTGCGGACCTCGGTGGTGCCGTCGGAGCTCCATCGATAGACCAGGAACACGATCAGTGCGATCAGGGCCACGGCCAGGGCGCCCAGCGCATAGGTGGTGCGGCTGGAGACGGGCCGGGGCGTGTACTCGGACGGTGCGCTGCTCACCCTTCCACTCTGCCGTAGGTCGCTGTCGCGATCACGTTCCTCGGAATGTGCGCAGCGTCATTCGGCGGGTTTACCGGTCCTATCGACATGTGGTGCGACGATGCGCGGGTTCGTTGTGGCGATACCGCTACCGGGACCGCCGTCACAGGCGGACGAGGCGGCGAGTTCCTCGGCCTCGTCGTCGACGGTGAGCACGTGTTCGGCGGTGCGGTCCGCCGGGAGGTCTCGACGCAGGGGTTCGGGGACGATCAACCAGACCAGGGCGGCGAGTGCGAGCAGGGAACCGGTGACCGCCAGGCCGGCACCGTAGGACAGCCGCTCGGCAATGGCGCCCACCACCACCGGGCCGAGGACGGTGCCGAGGTCGGCCGACATCTGGAAACCGGCGAGCACCGGGCCGCCGCGGGCGTTGGGGCCGATGACATCGGCTACGGCGGCCTGTTGGGCAGGGGTGAAAAGACCCGAACCGAGTCCGGCCACGAACGAGGCGACCAATAGCCAGACCAGGTTCGCGGCGATACCGAGGCCGCCGGTGCCGAGTGCGCACAGGAGAGTGCCGGTGATGAGCAGGGGGCGGCGCCCCCACCGGTCGGACAGTCGGCCCGAGACGAACAGCACGGTCGCGTTACCGGCAGCGAAGACCGTGAGCGCCACCCCGGCCATTCCGGCCGGTTGCCCCAGCACCTCCACCACCAGCAGCGGAACCAGCGCCATCCGCACCCCGAACACCGCCGCGCCATTGGCGAAGTTGGACCAGAGCACCGCGCGGTATTCCGGCCGGGCCAGACCCTGGGTGAAGGTCATGGTCGGCGCGGGACCGGAGCCTTCGGGTTCGATGAGCCGCGAGTCCTTCAGGTTGAAGTACACGATGGCACTGGCGATGAGCAGGGCGATGGCGTAGATGAGGAACGGCGCGCGCAGTCCGAAGCGGGCGAGCGCGCCGCCGATCAGCGGGCCGGCCAGCGAGCCGATCAGGAAACTGGTGGACCACAGCCCCGATGCCCGTCCGCGCAGTCCGGGTGGGGAGAGCCGAATGAGAAGGGCCATCGCCGAGACGGTGAACATGGTGGAGCCGATCCCACCCGCGGCCCGCAGCACCATCAGCTGCCAGTAGGTCTGTGCGAAGGCGCTCGCGCCGGTCGACAGGGCGACGATGAGCAGCCCGCTCAGGTATACCCGTCGCTCGCCCAGCAGTTGTACCAGCCGCCCGCTCACCGGGGCGAACAGCAGCCGCATGAATGCGAACGCGCTGACGATCGCCGACGCGGCCGCGATCCCCACCCCGAAACCGAGCGCGAACTGCGGGAGGACGGGCGCGACCAGACCGAAACCGATGGCGATGACGAAGGAGGCGCCCACCAGCACCCAGATCTCGCGGGGCAGGGTTTCCGCTCGAGGGCGTTTACGCAGGGATAACGGGCCGACTCTACTGCTCACTCGATCCACTATCCCCCGGATAGCACCCGGCCCACCATCTCCTCCGCCTCGGCCTGCACCTTCGCCAGGTGCTCGGGTCCGTGGAACGATTCGGCGTAGATCTTGTATTTGTCCTCGGTGCCCGAGGGCCGGGCGGCGAACCAGGCGTTCTCGGTGGTCACCTTGAGCCCGCCCAGCGGGGCGCCGTTACCGCGGGCCCGGGTGAGCACCTCGGTGATCGGTTCGCCCGCGATCTCGGTGCCGGTGACCTGTTCGGGGCTCAGCGCGGCCAGCAGTTTCTTCTGTTCCTTGGTGGCCGGGGCGTCGATGCGCGCGTAGGCGGGGCTGCCGTAGCGGCGTTCGAGTTCGGCGTATCGAGCCGACGGGCTCTCTCCGGTCACGGCCGCGATCTCGGCGGCGAGCAGGGCGAGCACGATGCCGTCCTTCTCGGTGGTCCACACCCCACCGTCCATGCGCAAAAACGACGCGCCGGCGCTCTCCTCACCGCCGAAGGCGAGGCTGCCGCTGAACAGCCCCGGCACGAACCATTTGAATCCGACCGGGACCTCGTGCACCTCCCGGCCCAGCACCTTGGCCACCCGGTCGATCATGGACGAGGTGACCGCCGTGCGACCTATCTTGGTGAGCGCATCCCACCCCATGCGGTTGGCGATCAGATATTCGACGGCGACCGCCAGGAAATGGTTCGGGTTCATCAGCCCGGCGTCGGGGGTGACGATGCCGTGCCGGTCGGCGTCGGCGTCGTTACCGGTGGAGATGTCGTAGTCGTCCTTGATGGCGATCAGCGAGGCCATGGCATGGCGCGAGGAGGGATCCATCCGGATGACACCGTCGCTGTCGAGCGACATGAACCGCCAGGTGGGGTCGACGGAGGGATTCACCACCTCCAGTTCCAGGTCGTAGCGCTGGCCGATTTCCTCCCAGTAGTCGACACTGGCCCCACCCATCGGGTCGGCGCCGAGTCGGATACCGGCGCCGCGGATGGCATCCATGTTCAGTACCGCGGGCAGGTCGGCGATGTAGTGGTCGAGATAGTCGTAGCGTTCGACCGTGCGCATGGCCTGCGCCAGGGGCGCGCGGCGCACCTCGGCGAGACCGCCGCGCAGCAGCTCGTTGGCGCGCGCGGCGATGGCGTCGGTGACATTGGTGTCGGCGGGGCCACCGTGCGGCGGGTTGTATTTGATACCGCCGTCGCGGGGCGGGTTGTGCGACGGGGTCACCACGATGCCATCGGCCTGTTGCCGGGTCTCGGTGCGGTTGTGCCGCAGCACGGCGTGGCTGAGCGCGGGGGTTGGGGTGTAGCGGCCCCGGGAGTCGATCACCGCGCCGACCTCGTTACCGGCGAGAACCTCGAGCACGGTGGTCCAGGCGGGTTCGGACAGGGCATGGGTATCGCGGGCCAGGTAGACGGGTCCGGTGATACCGCGGGTGGCGCGGTATTCCACGATGGCCTGGGTGATGGCCTGGATATGCGCTTCGTTGAAGGTGCCGTCGAGGCTGGAACCACGATGGCCGGAGGTGCCGAACACCACACGCTGCGTCGGGTCGTCGGGATCGGGGACGCGGCTGTAATAGGCGGTGACCAGCCCGGCGATATCCACCAGATCGTCGGGGCGGGCGGATCGTCCGGCGCGATCGTGGGCCATGGTCGGAACTCCCTTCATGGTCGGCTGCGATCGACTCGTCATCGTGATCATGCCAATATCTCCGCGGTTCGGGCAGCCGTACGGGCCGCCGTCACCGTGTGCCCCCGTACAGTCGGGATTTCGATACGCTGCCGCAGCACACGGATATTTCGGTCATCGTCCGGCCCTTTCGTCGTGCTGTTCCCGTTGTCCCGCCACGCTACGCACTTCCCACCGGCCCCCACGTCGACATCATTCCGAGCATCGCGGCGCCGAAGCAAATCACGGTGGTCCCCACCGAATATCGGATGTCGCACTCGCACCCCGATCCGGACGGCGCGGAAACCGGCCCACCGCGACCGGGAAACGTGGTCGATCCGCCGGGCGGGCCGATATCCGGCAAAGGCACATCCGGCAAAGGCATGGCAATCCGCGTGCCCCTTCTGTTCGGCAGTCGCGACCATCGGCCGCCGATCGCTGCGTGTCCGACCACGCCGGCGAGGCGGGCGTGGTCGCCCGGTTCGGATCGAATGGATCGAAAAGTCGCCGCATTCCGCCGGTATCTCCGTACTCATCTGTGGCACAAGCGCTTACGTAATGCCGAACACGATTGCGAAAAGCTCGGACACCCAATCGAAATGGCCTTGCGGACTATCGAACGCGACCTTCGGGGCGATCGTGGCTTGCTACGATTCGAGTGTGGAATACGCCACGACCACTCCCGGCGCGCCCCGGCTGCGCGCCGATGCCGCTCGTAATCAGCAGCGCATCGTGGCCGCGGCGCGGGAGCTGTTCGCCATCCGAGGTCTGGAGATCACCCTCGACGATGTCGCCGAACGGGCGGGCGTCGGAGTGGGCACGGTCTATCGCCGTTTCGCGAACAAGAAGAAGCTCATTACCGAGGTCTTCCATCGGCACGTGGATACTTTCGCCGAGGTCGCCGAGGAGTGTCTGCGCCATCCGGATCCGTGGCTCGGATTGGTGGAACTCATGGAGTACGCCTGTCGTCATATGGCGACGAATCGCGGTTTCGGCGAGGTGATACTCGAGCTGCGCGGCAATGTCGAGCAATTCCGCAGCATTCGCGAGCGAATCGATCCGGCGGTAGCGGCCGTGGTCGACCGGGCGCGTGCGGCGGGGGTGATCGTCGCCGATATCGGGGCCGCCGATCTCTTCGTCATGATCCGCATGGTCGCCGCGGCGGCGGCATTCGCCGGATCGGCCGATTCGGAATCGTGGCGGCGTTATCTGAGCATTGTGCTCAACGGTATCCGGGCCGATGGCACCCCGCGTCGAGAAATAACGCTCGGCGCCACGGACGGGTCCGGGCCGGAGGCGATCGGCACCTATTGCCCGATGAACCACCATCGCGGGCCGAGCGCGGCAACGCACGGTTCCCGCACGTCCGAGTAGCGACAACACCCCCACCGTAGCGCGCGACACGATTCGTCCCTTAAATTGGACGAGTGACCAACTCATGGGTGAACTGGGCCGGAGACCAGCGGTGCACACCGGCACGACCGGCCGCCCCCCGCGACCACGCCGAACTGGCCGAAACGCTCGACCGCGCGTCCACCGACGGCCACCGGGTTCGGGTCGCGGGTGCGGGCCATTCGTTCACCGACACCTGCCTCACCGACGGGGTGCTGCTGGATCTGTCCCGATTGAACCGGGTCCTCGATATCGACCCGGCCACCGGCCTGGTCCGCGTGCAGGCCGGCATACGCCTCAATGCCATCAGCACCGCGCTCCACGAACACGGCCTGGCCTTCCCCAATCTCGGCGATATCGATGTGCAGACCATCGCGGGCGCCACTGCCACCGGCACCCACGGCACCGGTGCGAAACTGCCGAATATCTCCGCCGCGCTACACGCGGTGGAGTTGATGACGGCGGACGGCTCGACCGTGGAACTGGACGCCCGATCCGACCCGGACGGCTGGCGGGCGGCCCGGGTGAGTGTCGGCGCCCTCGGTGTGGTGACCGCGCTGACCCTGCAATTGGTGCCGTCGTTCGTCTTGGAAGGTGTCGAACGGCCGATGCCCGTGGAGGAGGTACTCGCCGACCTGGACTCCCATGTGGAGGGTAACGATCATTTCGAGTTCTACATGTTCGGGCACAGCCCGATCGCCATGACCAAACGCAACAACCGGGTGGAACTACCCGCCCGGCCTCGCGCCAAGGTCGTGGACTGGATCGCCGATATCCTGCTGTCGAACTACGCCTTCGACGTCCTGTGCCGGGTGAGCCGACGGGTTCCGGCGCTAACCCCCTATATCCAGCGCGGCGCCGCCTACGCGGGAAGTTACCGCAGGCAGGTGGACTATTCCTACCGGGTGTTCGCCTCGCCGCGGCTGGTCCGTTTCACCGAAATGGAATACGCCATACCCCGACGGCACTCGGTGGCGGCGATCCGGGCGATCAAACGGCTTTCGGCGGAATTCGGCACCCCGATGCCGGTCGAGGTGCGCTGGGTGGCCGGCGACGACGCGTTCCTGTCCCCCGCGACCGGACGCGATACCTGCTACATCGCGGTGCACATGTACCGGGGCATGGACTACGAACCGTATTTCCGCGCCTGCGAGGAGGTCTTCGACGAGTACGAGGGCCGGCCACACTGGGGAAAGCGTCACTTCCAGACCGCGCAAACCCTGCGTCCCCGCTACCCGGACTGGGATCGGTTCGCCGCCGTCCGACGCCGTTTCGACCCCGAGGGCAGATTCGCCAACGACTATCTGGATCGCGTGCTCGGCCCGATCGGGTAACGGCCGAAGGCTCAGCGCTCGAGTATCCGTCGCACCAATCGGGGTAGCGCCTCGCCGATCGGTTCCCGGACGACCTCGGTCGCAATCGAATCGTACGGTGTCGGTTCGGCATTGACGATGATCAGATCGGCTCCCGCGTCGACGGCCCGCCCACACAGCGAGGCCGCGGGTTCCACCTGCAGTGAGGTGCCCACGGCGAGGAAGATATCGGAGGTTTCGGCCACCAGCGTGGCCTTCAGCAGGGTCCGGGGATCGAGGGACTGCCCGAACATGATGGTGCCCGCCTTCAGCACCCCACCGCAGTCCGGGCACGGCGGATCGGCCTCACCCGCGGCCACCCGCTCCAGGGTCGCGGCCATACTCGAGCGGTAGTCGCATGCGACGCAGACCACGTCGAACATATTGCCGTGGATTTCCAGAACCCGTTGCGGAGTGGAACCGGCGCGCTGATGGAGCCGGTCGATGTTCTGGGTGATGATGGTGACCGTGCGGCCTGCCCGCTCCAACTCCACCAGCGCGGCATGTGCGGCGTTCGGCTCGGCGTTCCAGGCTGGATTGTCCCGGCGCGCCACCCAGGAGCGTTCCCGAATCGCCGGATCCGCCAGATAGTTGTCGTAGGTGAACAGCAGTTCGGCCATGGGGTCCTTGGTCCAAACACCACGTGGCCCACGGAAATCCGGGATTCCGGAGTCGGTTGAGATACCGGCACCGGTGAGAACGCCGATTCGACCGCGCCGGTGGTACCAAGCGGTCATCGCCACCACCGCCGTGCGAGGACGGCCGGCCGGCACAGCTGTCGTCTCGTCGAAGAGGGCCGTATCCGCATATCCGCCAGCATAGGACGCCGATGCGGCCCGTCCCGGTCGGGAGTATCGGCATCACTGCACCCGTCGACGCCGGTCGGCATCGACAATGCGCAACTCCAACCGCACCGCGATCTCGTCCACCTCGAGCGCGCGCCGTAACCGCGGCACCGCCTCATCGAGAATTCGATGCCGCAGTGCGCCGATATCGGCATCCGCGGCGACGGTCACCCGTAGGTCCAGTTCGGGCGCGGTCAAGGGCCCCGACAACCATGCGGCAGCGGCGCGGACCGCGGACAGGGCCGCGATATCGGCGGCCACCGGAGCGGCCGCGGTCGCCGACGACAGCGTCGTCCTCCCGGCGGAGCCCTCGGTCTCCATCCGCCACCACCGCGGTTTCGGCATGCGGAACATTTGCGCCAGGAGCCATCGCAGACACAGCAACCCGAGCACGACGACACCCGCCACCACCGTCCACAGCACCCAGTTCGGCGGGGCGGCGGTGCCGGGTACCAGGGTGGAACCCGCATCCACCCAGGGCAGTCGGTCGAAATGCGCGGCCACGACCAGGCCGCCGACGACAAGCAACACCACCCCGAACACCGCGAGCAGGGTGCGGTTCAGCCTGGCGGGGCGGTCGTTTCGCGTCATCACGGCCGGCCCGGTTCGCCATCCGGCATCGTCGATCCGGTTACCCCGCCCGCACCGGCGGTGGGGGCGTATCCGGTGTGGCCACGGGTTCGCCGCCGCAGCGTCGCGGGGCGGCGATGGGTGCTGCGCCGTTCCCGGTGCGGGCCGTGCACCCGGGCATGCACCCGACGCAACGGCGCACCGACTTCTCGGACGCGCTCGCCGAGGACGGAACACACGGCCGCGGCCATATCGTCGTGGGAGCGTCGATCGGTGCGCACGATCGCCAGCGCCAGGTCGCGCCGGATCCGGACCCGTGCGGAGACCACTCCCTCCACCTCCATCGCACTGTGACGCAGGAGCGCTCGCAGATCACGGCGCCCGATACCGGCCTCGATTCCATCCGGGCGCGAATCGGTCAGCGGCAGCACCCGGGCACGTCCGGGCAACAGCGCCGTCACCAACAGCAGTGCCCCGATCACCGCCACCGCCGAACCGACCGCCAGGACCTGCGGTTCGTCCCAGGTGCGTCCGTGCAGTTCGTAGGCGACCCGATCGTAGGACATGTATTCGCGCACTCCGATCAACCGCTGCACCAGCGAAACCCCCACCGCGACGCACATCCCCAACAGCGTCGACGCGACCAGCACGGCCGGTACGACCCGACGGGGCCTGCGGCTCACCGCACCCTCCCTACGGGCGCGGTCCGGGTGACCAGCTCGGTCACCTCGATATCGATGTAGACGACACCCAGCCCGGTCAACTCTTCCGTGCGCTGCCACAGATACGCCCGACAGGCGTCGGTGACCCGGCCGACCGGTTCGGGATACCGCACCGGCACCCGCACACTCAGCGCGGTGCTGTCCCCGGAGACCACGGCCTCCACCTTGGCCTTCCCCGCGACCCCCGGAACCTCCGTGGCCAACTGCGCGGCGATCCGGCGCACGGCGCGCCCGCTCACCGTCGTGACACCCGGCAATTCGGCCGGCGGCAATGCGGCGATATCCACGGTCATCGGCGGTCCCCGGGCCGGCGCGTCGATCGGAGCAGGCCATCGAGATCGATCTCCCCGTCGAGCCACCGTCCGATCAACAGACCGCCGGCCGTGAACGCCGCAACGGTCAGTAGCGCGCCGAACCCACCCAAAGCGGTGGCCAGACCCAGTGCGGCGCTGATCAGCAGGCATATCGAGGTGGCGTTCACAATCGGCTCCTCTCCGCGCGCCGGGCTACTGCACCCGACCGGCGGGGACATCGGATTCGTCGTCTCCCGGGATGTGGACATCATTGACATTGATATTGACCTCGACCACCTCGAGCGCGGTCATCTGCTCGATCGCGACGATGACATTGCGCCGCACCACCCGGGCCACTTCGGCGATATGCACGCCGTACTCGACCACGATCTCCAGGTCGACGGCCGCCTGTTTCTCCCCGACCTCGACCGAAACGCCCTGCCCGATGCTGGAGGAGGCGCCGGGGATCCGGTCGCGCAATGCGCCGAACGCTCGGGCTCCGCCACCGCCGAGGGCGTGCACGCCGGGAACTTCGCGCGCGGCCAATCCGGCCACCTTCTGCACCACGACATCGGCGATGGTGGTGGTGCCCTTCTCGGTCACCAGAGCATGTTCTCGGCCCGGCACAGCGGTCGGGGCGGCCGCCGGAGTATCCGCCGAACGCGCTGTCGGATAGGTCTTCTCACCGAACGATGTATCGCTTTCGGGCGGGCCGGAAGCGCTCTCGGCACTGAACGAAACCATTCGATTCCTCCTGGATCACGGTGAAACACATTCGATTCGCGCGTGTCCGGCCCGCGGGGAACCGGTACGGGGCGTGGGGCTCACCCGATCATCTCCCCTCGGGCAACGGCCGCGGTGTCGAGTTCGGCGACCACCAACCGCAGTTCGACTCCCTCCCATGCGGTACCGGACAATACGGCGCGGATCGTGGCGGCGGCCCGCTCCAGCAGCGGGGGTAGCGGCAGCATGGTGGCGACCACCCGAATCTCGATCACCTCGGGTGTGAGGTCCACGGCGAGTTTCCGGTCGTCCCGGAAAGACCGACCTGCGCTCTCTCGCAGAAACGGGATCGCGAGTCGTATCCCGGGAAGATCCTCGACGGCACCGAGGATTCGATCGGCGATGTCGTCATCAACGCGCCGGTCGGCCATTACCGCACCTCCGGCGCGATATCCAGAACGGTCACCCACACCTCCGCCACCCGCTGCCCGGTCTGCTCCCACACCACCCGAGTCACTTCCTCCTGCACCGCGCGCCCCACCTCCACCGCAGACCGGTCCGCCACGATGGCGATATCGACCTGCACGAGCAAACCGGTCTCGCCCCGGCGCACCCATACCCCTTCGGGCGACGCCGGGGCGATATCTCTCCGGTGCCGACGACCCGCGCACGGCACCGAGGACACAAGCCCTCGGGTACCCGGTTCCGGTCGCGCGACACCCGGGACAGCGGCGACGGCCATGGCGGCGACGACGGCGACGACCGGTGGTTCCACCACAATCGTCAAGGGCCCGGCCGTCATGGCCGGTCCTCGGGATCGTCCTCGGTATAGACATCCCCCAGATGGATATCGAGCCGGTGCACGGCCGTGCCGATCCGCTCGGCCACGGTGATGCCCACCCGCTCACGCACGACCGGTAGCAGCGGGGCCGTGGTGACGCCGAACCGGACCGCGAGGGTGAGCCGGATATCGAGCGAGAATCCTCCTCCGGGTCCGGCATCGGCCGCGGCGATCCGACACCGGCGGGCCCGCACTCCCGGCACGGAGTCGGCGGCATCACACACCACCGCGGCCACCACCTGTTCCCCGATCCGAACCCGGCCGGGCCGTGCGGTCGGGAGCGGGAGGATACGACCGCGGCGCATCTCGGCCCGAACGGCGGACATGACTCGTTCGACCGGATCGAGGTATGGATCACCCTCCCGGGGGGCGCGCTCGGAGCGGATGTCCTCGGCGGGCGATTCGGTGGGCGCCGGGTCCGCGCCCGTTCGCGGACGGCGGGAACGGAGCAGATCCGGACACCGATCGATCGTCGTTCGATACAGCCACTCTGCGAATGCCGCGTCGTCGTCGAGTCGGGGCAGATGGCGCCATGTGAGGAGGAAGATGTCCCGAACGGTCTCCTCGGCCTCGGCCCGGTCGGGCAATATCGTCGCCACCGTTTCCGATACGGAGGTCAGGTATCGCGACACCAACTGCTCGTAGGCCCGTACATCACCATCTCGGGCCCGGCCGACCAGGGTCGCGTCGTCCGGCACCGCATGCGGTAGGGATGTGATCGTGGTCATACCCACCTCCTCCACCGCTCGGTCCGTCCGTTGCCGATGAGGCAACCGCACGTCCGATTATTCCGCGATCACCGCCGCTGGGAGCACGACCATTTCGGTCACGAGCCGACCCGCGGGGAACAATTCGCGCACGACCGTTGTTAATGGCGCGAGTAGGTGACGGGATACACCGGACGACCGTACCGATCGTTTCTCCCCCGAGAGTCGACACGCGCAATGATCGCTGATTGTTTGCCCCACCCTCGAGTGGTATCTCTACCCTCGAGTTCACGCCATACAACCGAACAGATCGACCCGAGTTCCACCGTCTCCCATCCCGGAAAACAACTTTTACCGAGCACTTCCCGGCTCTACAGTGAAGATGAATACTCACCCCAAGAGTTCGGGAAATGTGAGGCGCAATAGATGTCTCATAATTTGCTGTGTCCGCTTTCGGTGGCGAACGAGTCATTACGGTCGAGCGCCCCAGAGGCATGAGCACAACACGAAAGGTTCCGCCATGGCTCGCCACGCCGCCACCGGCACGGAAAACCCCCGCGCCATCTCTGTCCTGCCCGAAAAACATGAGCATAACGGTTTGATAACCCGAACCGCGGGGTACTCGGAGACCATGACAGCAATGCGCAACCGGCCCGCCCGGATCGCCGGTATGGAATGGGGCACCGCGCTGCTGGCCTTGGCCACGTGCCTCACCTTCACCGCCGGGATCGCCGCCATCACTCAATCCGCCACGGATGCCCTGGTGGCCACCGTCAGCATCGCAGTGGGCCTCGCGGTCGCCCTGCGGACGCTACGCTCGGCCCGCTGACTCCCGGTCAGGACAGCGCCGGCACCGCGGTTCGCGGATCGATACCGCTGAATACCAGGCCGATGACGAAACCCGCGGCCTCCTCCAGCTGGCGGGCCCGCGCCAACGAACCCAGAACCGCTGGTTGCGCTCCCGCATCTTGCACCAGTTCCTCCACCATTCGCAATGACGCGGTATCGTCGCCGCAGAGCACGACCGTCGTCGGCTCGATATCCGTCCCCTGCCAGTGACTCGCGGGGACCATGTGGAAGGCCTTCACCACCCGCGCCCCGGGCGCCAACGCACCGATGCGCTGGGCCCCGGAAGTGCCGGGCTCGGTCAACAGAACCCCGACCCCGTGCTCGACGGCATTGGTCGGATCGATCACTGTGATATCCGCGAAGGCCCCCTCGTCCGCACCGGCCCGACGCAGCGTCTCCTCGACACCGCCCCACGGCACGGCCAACAGCACCACGTCCGCGCCACGGACCGCGTCCCGCGGCGAGGCCGCCGTGGCGGAACCCACGAGCCGGGACGCCAAGGCGGCGGACCGATCCGGCGACCGCCCGGCCACCACGATCTCGTGTCCGGCAGCCGCCCAGCGCATACCGAGCGCCTCGGCCATCATCCCCGTACCCAGAACCGCAATTCGCATGACACAACTCCTCGTTCACGATGATCGATCGACGGCTACGGTAGGAAACCCCCTCCGCACCGATCGGTGCGGAACGACCGACGAATATGGGCAGTGATGAACGAGTGGGACCACCATGAGGAACCGGTCGCCGACTGCCGTCCGCGGGCCGCCTTCGATCTGTTCGCCCATACCTGGGATCCGGTGGTGCTGACCACCCTTCGACGGGGGCCGCGACGACGCACCGAATTACGCGCCGAGATCGGCGGCATCAGCGACAAGGCCCTCACCGAAGCAGTGCGTCGGCTGTTGGGTTACGGGCTCATCGCCCGCCGGTCCCATGCCGAGTCCCCGCCCCGGGTGGAGTACCTGACGACCCGGCTCGGTACCACTCTGGTGGACGGGCCGCTGACCGCTCTGGCGTCCTGGGTACGCGAGCACGGAGATGAGCTCGGCGTACCGGATTCCACCGTGACCACTTCGCTGCGCCGGATCGACAACCCTCCGAACTGAAATGGACCAACCGGTTCGCATTTTTCAATAGCCAAGCGGAACAAGAGCATTCGCGGGAAATCCCTCCCCATTCCTGATAACAGAGCGGACCGGGCAGGCCGTACTGTGACGATATGTCCAGCGAGCGTTCTCTGCGGCCCCAGTCCCGCCGCGCTTCGATTCGGCCCACCGAACAGCTCGACGGACTCCCCCGATCCGGAGCCGACCCGAGACCCCCCGAACCGAACCTCCCGCCGACACCGGGGAGATCCGGCCCCCCGATGCCGTCCGAATGGCAGCCGGGCAGCGCCGCATTCGCCGGTCTCTGCGTCGGTCTGGTGCTGCTGGTGGCGGTCTTCTACTTCAGTGTGGGGCAACCCGCCCTGAACACTCCCGCCGCCGCGACCACCACCACCGCCATACCCGAGAAGCCCTCCCCGAGCCCCACCCCCACCCCGACCCCGACCGTTCCGCCCGCCCGCGTCTCCCCCCAACCAAGGGACCTCGGTGTCGGCGTGGCATTCGGCAAGGTCGTCGAAACCGATGGTTCCACCCTCGTCGTGACGAGCCCGTTCGGCGGGAAGAACACCACCGTCCACACCCACTCCGGAACCAAGGTGTACGTACTGATCGCCACCCAGGTGCAGGGCATTCGTGTCGGCGCAGCGATCATGGTCTACGGCCGCAAGAACCCCGATGGCTCGGTCATCGCCGATGTGATCACCGGGACCTCCTTCGGGCTGCTGGTCCCCCACCGCCCGAGCGGCGAACCGCCGTCGAACACGCGAAGTACCTTCTCGAAGAACTCCTGCCCGACCCGGGGAGGAATACACTCCCCCTGAGCGCACCTCGTACTAGCGTCGTCGCGGATCGGCCGGTGTGAGGTCCACGTCGGCCGGCGCACGCAACCGCCGCAGGACGCCGTCCATACCGGTGACGAACAAAGCCCAGGAGCCGCCGTCGCGGGCGATACGGACCGAGGTGGCGCCATCGGGCGGGATACGAATCGGATCGGGACGCCTGATCAGACCGGAGATGATCGCGCAACTCTCGCCGGTCTCCGGATCGATGCGGTAGACGGCACCGACCGCGTGGTCGGCGAGGAAGAGATCCCCGGTGCGAGTGGCCTCCATATCGTCGGGGACCGCGATCAGATCGGGAATTCCGGCCACCGGCACAGGATGCCCCGGGTCGTCGAGCGGGATACGGAAAACCCGCAGCGTCATATTGTCGGCGTAGATCGATACACCGTCCGGTGCCAATGCGAGCCCGTTGGGCAACGGCAGCGGTGACCAGACCGGGGTGAACTCGCCCGTGGCCGGCCGATAACGGGCGATACCGGCCGTTCCTCCCTTCAGACCCATAACGCTGAACACCAGGTCCCCGTCCGGCAGGACCAGCAGGCCGTTCGGCGAATCGAGGCCGGTGCGCAGAACCGTCACCGAGGCGGTGTCCAAGTCGTACCGCTGTAGGGTGCCGGGGCCGGCGGCGTCCAGACCGTCACCGGTCAGGAAGTACACGAAGCGATCCACCACCCGGACACCGGCCGGATGATCGAGCCCGGTGAGCAGGGTCCGGAAAGTTCCGTCGGCGGCGATATGGGCGAGGAATCCGTCCTGGATACCGGTGACATAGAAACCACCCGAACCGTCGGAATCCAGGTTCTCCAGTTCCCCGACGCCCTCCACAATCGTGGTCGCTTCCCACCCTTGTGCGCACATCGGCGGGAACTGTTGCGCTCGCGCGGATGCCGCGGAGCCGAGCCCCACCGCGAGCGCGAACGCGATCAGCGATGCGCGTCCACGTTGTCTCCGGGTCACCGAGGTCATGTCGGACAAGCCATCAGCAGCGATATCGGGAGGCGGATCGGCGTGAACTCCATTGTGTCCACATGTGGACAGTATCCGCTCGAGCGGCCGTCGCTCGGCTTTCGCGTCTTCGCGTGTCGGGCGACGCTCGTAGGATGGCCGCCGTGGATACCGCCGACACCGTGTACCTCGAACCGCCCGCCACCGACCCCGGGAGCGATACGGCCCATGAGGTGTTACGTCGGGTGTTCGGCTACGAGAGCTTCCGCGGGCAACAGCACGAGATCGTGCGACATGTGGTCGACGGCGGCGACGCACTGGTGCTCATGCCGACCGGTGGCGGTAAATCGCTGTGCTATCAGGTCCCCGCGCTGGTTCGGCCTGGGGTCGGGGTGGTGATCTCGCCCCTGATCGCGCTGATGCAGGACCAGGTGGACGCCCTCAGCGCGCTGGGGGTGCGGGCGGGATTCCTGAACTCGACCCAGTTCCCGGACGAGCGCCGCACGGTGGAGGCGCAGTTCCTCGCGGGGGAACTGGACCTGCTGTATCTGGCCCCGGAACGACTGCGGCTGGAATCGACGGCGAACCTGTTCGACCGCGGCAAGATCGCGCTGTTCGCAATCGACGAGGCGCACTGCGTCTCCCAGTGGGGCCACGATTTCCGGCCCGACTACCTCGCGCTATCGATCCTGCACGAACGCTGGCCGGACGTCCCCCGCATCGCACTGACCGCGACCGCCACCGAGAAAACTCGCGACGAGATCGTCTCCCGACTCGATCTGGGCGCGGCCCGCCGATTCGTCGCCAGTTTCGACCGCCCCAATATCCAGTACCGGATCGAGCCGAAGAACCGCCCCGAGCGGCAGTTGCTCGATTTCATTCGCACCGAACACGCGGGCGACGCGGGCATCGTCTACTGCCTGTCCCGCAATTCGGTCGAGAAAACCGCCGCGTTCCTCACCGAGAACGGTATCGAGGCGGTGCCCTACCACGCCGGGTTGGACAACCGCACCCGCGCCGCGAACCAGGCCCGATTCCTGCGTGAGGACGGCCTCGTGGTGGTCGCCACCATCGCCTTCGGAATGGGTATCGACAAACCCGATGTGCGATTCGTCGCCCACCTGGACCTGCCAAAATCGGTCGAGGGCTACTACCAGGAGACCGGGCGCGCCGGACGCGACGGCCTGGCGTCCACGGCCTGGATGGTCTACGGACTGCAGGATGTGGTGCAGCAGCGCAAACTCATCGACGCCTCCGAAGGCGACGCCGCCCACCGCAGGCAACTACAACTGCATCTGGACGCCATGCTCGCCCTGTGTGAGACGGTGACCTGCCGTCGTACCCAGTTGCTCGCCTACTTCGGCCAGCGCACCGAGCCGTGCGGTAACTGCGACACCTGCCTGCAACCGCCGCAGTCCTGGGACGGCACCATCGCCGC
Source organism: Nocardia paucivorans NBRC 100373 (assembly GCF_000308675.1). Lineage (GTDB taxonomy): Bacteria > Actinomycetota > Actinomycetes > Mycobacteriales > Mycobacteriaceae > Nocardia > Nocardia paucivorans. The sequence continues at coordinate 16,582 of NZ_BAGE01000045.1, forward strand.
GCAGAAGCTGCTGTCCACGGTGCTACGGCTGAAACGTGAACGCGGCCAGAGCTTCGGAGCGGGACATGTGATCGACATCCTGCTGGGCAAGAAGAATCAGAAGGTGCAGCAGTACGACCATCACGAGCTCAGCGTGTTCGGGGTGGGCACCGAACTGCGCGATACCGAGTGGCGGGGTGTGGTGCGGCAGCTGTTGGCCCAGGGGCTGCTGGCCGTGCACGGAGATTACGGTGTGCTCACCCTCACCGAGTCCAGTAACGAGGTGCTGTTCGACGGCCGCACCGTGCTCCTACGCCGCGAACCGGAACGTCCGGCCCCCGTGCGTGCCGTCCGTTCCGCGAAGGCCGCCAAGAGTGTCGCGGTCGAGCTCACGGACGCCGACGGCCGGCTGTTCGAGAAACTGCGCGAATGGCGGGCCGCCACCGCCAAGGAACAGGGGGTGCCCGCCTACGTGGTCTTCCACGACGCCACCTTGCGCGAGATCGCGGCCCGCAAACCGGCGGACCTGACCGCATTGAGCGGTGTCACCGGCGTGGGCGAGAACAAACTCGCCCGATACGGCGAACAGGTGCTCGAGGTCCTTTCCGAGACGAACGGTTCCGCCCCATAACCCCACCAGAAGCACCGAGCCGCTCGGCTCGTATCCCCACGCGGAGGGAAACTCCCGACTAGCGTTATGTGCCATGGACTCTGGTGACGACCCCGGCGGAGAGGAGCCGGACGCCGACGACAACACTCAGGACGGCGGCGAACCGCCCCGTTCCCGCAGGGCGACCACGCGACGCGGAGATCCCGTCGTGGAGATCACCTGGCTCGGTCGTCGCCTCCCCCGCCGACGCGGCCCCCTGCCGAGACCGTCCACCGTATTGCTGCTCGCCGCGTTCGTCGCGGTGCTGATGCTCTACCTCATGCTGAAACCGTCCTGACCCGCACACACACCGGGGAATAAATCGATTGCTCCGGAGCCTTAAGGTGGACGCTATGAAGGAGAAGGGGCGTAAGGTCATCGCGACCAACCGCCGGGCGCGGCACAATTACACGATCCTGGATACCTACGAGGCCGGGATCGCGCTGGTCGGTACCGAGGTCAAGAGCCTGCGCGAGGGCAAGGCCTCGCTGGTGGACGCCTTCGCCACCGTGGACGACGGCGAGGTGTGGCTGCGTGGGCTGCACATCCCCGAGTTCAGCCACGGCACCTGGACCAACCACGCGCCGCGTCGGGTCCGCAAGCTGCTGCTCCACCGCCGCGAGATCGAGCGCCTGGTCGGCAAGTCCCGCGAAGGCAATCAAACCCTCGTCCCGCTGTCGATGTACTTCTCCGACGGCAAGGTGAAGGTCGAACTGGCCCTGGCCAGAGGTAAACAGAACTACGACAAACGGCAGGATATCGCCCGACGCACCGCCGAACGCGAGGTCACCAGGGAAATCGGTCGCCGCGTCAAGGGGATGCGGTAGGCCCGATGTGAGCACTGCGATAATGGGAATGAACTCCCGTGAACGGGGTGTTAATATAGCTGGCCCCGGTAAGGTGCCGGGGGACGTACGGGGCTGAACGGTTTCGACTTCGTACGTTGATTCAGGGGAAGCGTGTCGGTGCAGGCAAGAGACCACCGTTAAGCGTCGCTGCAACCAATTAAGCGCCGATTCTCATCAGCGCGAGTACGCTCTCGCTGCCTAAGCGACAGCGTCTCTGTCGGCCCGGGATTCGCCCTCGGTCCCGGTGCCGGCATCAGCCAGAGGGCTTACCGTGCGACTCGGTCGCGGAGTAGTACGGGACAGCACACAGCGACTGGGATCGTCATCCCGGCTTGTCCGCGGGACCGGGAGATCCGAGTAGAGGCACAGCGGACTGCACACGGAGAAGCCTTGATGACACTGCGAAGGACCCGGGTTCAATTCCCGGCAGCTCCACCAAGGGCCTCTCACCTGGAACCGGGTGAGAGGCCCTTTTCATGAGCAGAGACCTACCGCCCGTCGTTATGCGTTCGCCCCGCCGTCGACCGTGATGGATGCCCCGGTGATGAAGCTCCCGCCCTCTCCGGCCAAATGCGCGACGGTGGCAGCGATCTCCGCCGCCGAGGCGTAACGGCCGAGTGCCGTGGCCGAGCGCTGGATATCGGAGCTCGGGCCGTCGACGGGATTCATATCGGTGTCGGTGGAGCCGGGGTGGACCACATTGACGGTGATTCCGCGCGGGCCGAGGTCTCGGGCCAGCCCTTTGGTGAAGCCGATGAGCGCGGCCTTGCTCATCGAGTACAGGCTCAACCCCGGCCGGGATGCCCGTTCGGCGAGATTGCTACCGATGCTGATGATCCGGCCGCCGGCGCCCAGGTGTCGGCTCGCCGCCTTGGCCGCGGCGAAGGCGGCGCGGACGTGTAGGGCCATGGTCTCGTCGAACTGCTCCATGGTGAGCTCGTCGATGGTGCCGTAGGGGAAGATGCCCGCATTGTTGACCAGGATGTCCAGCCGACCGAATTCGACGGCCACCCGATCCACCGCGGCCGGTACGGCCTGCGGATCGGCCGCGGCGGCGTGGATGGCCAGGCTGCGGCGACCGACGTCACGAATCGACGCGGCCACCTTTTCGGCACGGTCGGCGGAGGTGTTGTAGGTCAGCGCGACGTCCGCGCCGTCGGCGGCCAATCGCTCGGCGATGGCGGCCCCGATTCCCCGACTTCCGCCCGTCACCAAGGCAACCTTACCTTCGATACCCATTTGATCTCCCATTATTTGTGCAGTGATCGTTGCACAAATAGGTACCTCGGATAGCATTGAGCTGTCAAAAGCGCAGCGTGGAGGTGTTATGCCGAGGCCCGGACGGCCGCGTGGATTCGATCGCGACAGCGCCCTGCGAACGGCCATGCACCTGTTCTGGGAACACGGCTACGAGGGGGTGGCGATCAGCGATCTGACCGCGGCGATGGGAATCGGCACCCGAAGCCTCTACACCGCGTTCGGCTCGAAGGAGGAGCTGTTCCGCGAGGCGCTGCGGCTCTACACCAGCGAGACCCCCTCCGGGTGGGAACGGCAACCCACCGCCCGGACGGCGATCGAAGTGCTGCTGCGCGAACGGGTCGACGCCAATCTCGACCCGGCCACACCACTGGGCTGCATGGTCGTCCTATCGGCAGCCAATACCAACCCGGACAACGAGCACATCCGGAAAATGCTGACCGACCAGCGCCGACAGGACCACGAAGCGGTGGCCGCCCGGTTACGGCGCGGTATCGCCGACGGCGACCTACCCGCCGAAGCGGATGTCGACGGCCTGGCCTCCTTCTATCTGACCGTTCTCCACGGGCTGGCCATCCGAACCCGGGACGGCTGTTCGCACGCCGATGCGCACAAGGTCATCGACAATGCGATGGCCGCCTGGGACGGTATCGCTACCCGCGGCTGAACCGAGCCGCCCAGTCGCGCACCTGTTCGACCAGCTCGGCAGGTTCGACGATCCGGAAATCGGCGTCGAGCACCCCCAGCGCGAAGGTGGGCCAGTCCAGCGAATCGGCCGTCATCCGCACCCGGCAACGGTCGGCGTCGATCTCCTCGACCGTGCACCATCGTCCGATCCGCTCCCGGACCGCCCGGGCCGGGGCCTGGACCATCACCTCGACCCGATAGGGGCGGGGCAGATTGTCCATTCGGGTGCGGACGAACTCGCCCGCATCGGCGGCGGGCAGCTCCCGAGGCCGGAAACGCGAACCGTCCCGGCGTGGTTCGGCCAGCCGGTCGACCCGGAAATTGCGCCAATCGTGTCGCATCAGGTCGTAACCGACCAGATACCAGCGGCGACCGAGCGAGACCAGCCGGTGCGGCTCGATATGCCGTTCGGTACGTTCGCCATCGGCGGCCGTATAGGTGAAATGGATGCGTTCGTTGTCCCGACAGGCCAATGCGATCGTGGTGAGAACGTCCGGGTCGACGCCCACGGCGGCGGATTCATCCCGACTCGCGGCGACGGTCATCGCCTGGATCGCCTCGACTCGGCGACGCAGCCGAGGGGGCATCACCTGCACCACCTTGGCCAGGGCTCGCACCGAGGGTTCGGCCACCCCTTCCACCGCTCCCTGCACGGCGGTCTGCAATCCGACGACCAATGCCACCGCCTCGTCGTCGTCGACCATCAATGGCGGCAGCGCCGCGCCCGCGGCGAGCTGGTAGCCACCGTCGACACCGCGCTGCGCCTCGACCGGATATCCCAGTTCCCGTAGCCGATCGATATCCCGACGCAGGGTGCGCGCCGAGACACCCAACCTGTCCGCCAGTTCGGTGCCCGGCCAGTACTGGTGGGTTTGGAGCAGAGACAGCAGTCGCAGCGTCCGAGTGCTGGTATTCGCCATATTCTCAATTCTGGAGCAATTCAGGTCAAAAAGTGACCGCTATGGACCATAGCGTGGTTTTCGAACCGGAAAGCACACTGCATCCGAACGACGAAAGGCGAAAACCATGGCGCAGACCCCCGCCCTCGAGCAGCCCACCGATGAGCGGACCCTCTCCGGCGAACGCGCGCATCTGGTGGCCGCGCTGGACAAGCAGCGGTTCTTCCTGCGCTTCACCACCCGCGGCCTCACCGATGAACAGGCCGCGCAGCGGAGCACGGTGAGCGAACTGTGCCTGGGCGGCCTGATCAAGCACGTCACCAAGGTCGAGCAGGGTTGGGTGAACTTCATCGTGGACGGCACCTCGGCCATGAAGGACTTCGACGATCTCACCGAGGAGGACTTCGCCGCGCGGGCCGACGAGTTCCGTTTGCTGCCGGGCGAGACGCTGGCCGGGGTACTGGCCGATTACGAGGAAGTGGCCCACCGCACCAATGAGATAGTGGCCACGGTCCCCGACCTGGACGCCACCTGGCCGCTGCCGAAGGCGCCGTGGTTCGAGGAAGAGAGCTGGTCGGTGCGCCAGGTGCTGCTGAACATCATCGCCGAGACCGCGCAGCACGCCGGTCACGCCGATATCATCCGCGAAGCCATCGACGGGGCCAAGAGCATGGGCTGAGCCCCGCCGGATCGGTCAGGGACGCAGGCGGTCCAGGACCTGGGCGTGCAGCGGACCATTGGTCGCCACCGCGTCGCCCCCGTGCGGGCCCGGCTCACCGGTCAGGGAGGTGAAGGTGCCGCCCGCCTCCCTGACCAGGATGTCCAGGGCCGCCAGATCCCACAGGGAAACCTCCGGTTCGGTGGCGATATCCACCGCACCCTCGGCCACCAGGCAGTAGTTGAAGAAATCGCCGTAACCACGCACGCGCCACACCTCGTCGGTGAGGTCGATGAACCGATCCCGGAGACCGCGGTCCCGCCAACCCGACAGGCTGGAAAAGGCCAGGCTGGCCGAGTCGAGGTCGGCGACCGAGGAGACAGTGAGCGGCCTGGGCGCACCCGGATGCACCCGCACCCAGGAGCCCTGCCCCTCGGCCGCCCACCAACGCCGACCCAACGCGGGTGCGCTGACCACCCCCACCACCGGCACCCCGTCCTGGAGTAGAGCGATGAGTGTGGCCCACACCGGGACCCCCCGCACGAAGTTCTTCGTTCCATCGATCGGATCGATCACCCACTGGCGTCCGGTGAGCTCCGCGGCGCCACCGAACTCCTCCCCCAACACCGCATCATCGGGGCGACCGTGTTTCAACATCCGACGCACCGCCTGTTCCACCGCCAGATCGGCGTCCGATACCGGGGTCAGATCCGGTTTGGCGTCGACCTTCAGATCCAGCGCGCCGAATCGCTCCTTCGTGATCACGTCCGCCTCGTCGGCGAGCCGTAGGGCGAGTTCGAGATCGGAAGAATGTGCAGCCACACCCCGAACACTAGTCGGGTGCCCGCTCAAACCGTCGCCGGCAGCGCCCGTGCCGCGGCCAGTGCGGCGGCCCACCAGTGCAATCGCTCCAACATCTGCCGGCCGGCCTCGACCGGTTCGTTCGGCTCGAGCGGTTGCCCGTCCTCGCCGAACAGTCGGTAATAGTGCGGAAACGAGACGTATTCGCGAACGGTGTGCGCGTCGAGTTCGGTGAACACCTGCCGGAGATGTTCGATGGCGAGCAGGCCGCCGCTACCGCCGCTGTAGCCGACGAAGGCGATTGCCTTGCGCTGCCACTGGGTGAAATGCCAGTCGATGGCGGCCTTCAGCGCGGCGGGATAGCTGCGGTTGTAGTCGGGGGTGACGATGATGAACGCGTCGGCCCGCTCCAACCGGTGGGTGAGTTCGGCCAACCCCGCCGGACGCGGCGGGTTCGGTTCGAGCGCCGGAGGCACGGCCGGCAGTGCCAGAGGGATGTCGAAATCGGCGAGGTCGATCACGTCGATCTCGAAACGCCCGTCCCGAGCGGCCTGTTCGGCGATCCACGCAGCCGCCGTGGGACCGAAACGACCTTCGCGCACACTGCCGATGATCACCGCGAGCCGTAGTGCCGTGGTCATGAACATCGAATCCTTCCCGGCGGTCCCGATGACCGCCACGGATTCGAATCTGCTGCGCGTCCGTCCGGGGAGGAAGACCGCGCGGATGGTGGTAGTGCCAGGGCCACCCAAAACCGGTCCCGGCTCGCTACCGTGTCCACGTGGCGGAAAACGAAATGGGATTGTTCCTGCGCAGCCGTCGCAATGCGGTATCACCGGCACAGGTGGGGCTGCCCACCGGACCCCGACGGCGCACGCCCGGACTGCGGCGGGCGGAGCTGGCGACGCTGGCCGGAGTGAGTGTCGAGTACATCACCCGGCTCGAACAGGGCCGCGATCGCAACCCCTCCCCGCAGGTGCTGGCCGCCCTGGCCGACGCCCTGTGCCTGACCCCCGCCGAACGCGTCCACCTGTATCGGCTGACCAAGGCCGACAGCGGTTTCACCTGTATGGGTGAGGCCGAACCGGTGCGGCAGGTGCGCCCGACCGTATCGGCCCTGTTGGACCGGCTCGGGCCGACGGCCGCGGTGCTGGTGAACCGGTTGACCGAAATCCTGGCCGCCACCGAGGCATACCGCACGATCATGGAGCACAGCGGTCTGTTCGAGTCCGCCCGCCGCCCCGTTCTGGCGCAATACGTGTTCACCGATCCGCGTGCCCGCCAAACCTTTCCGGACTGGGAGCACCTGGCCGATCAGATGGTTGCCACCCTCAAACAGGGCCCCTTTCGCGCCGACCCCGATATCGCCGCCCTGGCCGATCAACTGACCGTCACCGCCGGCGCGGCATTCACCGACCGAGTGCGCACGGTCCCGAATCTGCCTGCCGCCACCGGCACCATCCGCCTGACCCACCCCGACACCGGCCCACTACGACTCGCCTTCGAAACCCTGGACCTGTCCGCCGACGACGACCAACGCCTGATCGTCTACCTACCCGCCGACCGGACCACCACCGCACGCCTGGACGAACTCACCGGCCACCGCCCGGGAAATCTACGAGTCGTCTAGCACCCATCCGACTCCACCACTTACCTCACAAACCCAGAACTCGACGACCCCGCCCCTACCCCGACGGAGACCGCGCCCCCTGGCGCGGCACAATGAACACCGTGCACCCCGACGTAACCGCCGACCTTGCCGAACTCGATGCGACCTTGAAGACCGTCGAGTCGGTGCTCGATATCGAGGAGCTGCGCCGCCGCATCGATGAGCTGGAGCACCAGGCCGCCGACCCCGAGTTGTGGAACGACCAGGAACACGCTCAGCGGGTGACCAGCGAATTGTCGCACGCCCAGGGTGAGCTGCGGCGGGTCGAGGAGCTGCGGCAGCGGTTGGAGGATCTGCCGGTGCTCTATGAACTCGCCGAGGGCGAGGAGGGCGAGGCGAGGACCGCCGCGCTGGCCGAGGCGGATGCCGAGCGCGTGGCGCTGCACCGCGATGTGGAGGCCATGGAGGTCCGTACCCTGCTGTCGGGCGAGTACGACAAGCGCGACGCGCTGGTCAATATTCGTTCCGGCGCCGGCGGGGTGGATGCCGCCGACTGGGCCGAGATGCTGATGCGCATGTACATCCGTTGGGCGGATCGGCACAAGTATCCGGTGGAGATCTACGACACCTCCTATGCCGAGGAGGCGGGTATCAAGAGCGCCACCTTCGCGGTGAAAGCGCCCTACGCCTACGGCACATTGTCGGTGGAGATGGGTACGCACCGGTTGGTGCGGATCAGTCCGTTCGACAATCAGGGCCGCCGCCAGACGTCGTTCGCCGAGGTCGAGGTGCTGCCGGTGGTGGAGACCACCGACCATATCGAAGTGCCGGAGACCGATATCCGGGTGGATGTGTACCGTTCTTCGGGCCCGGGTGGTCAGAGCGTCAACACCACCGACTCCGCGGTGCGTATCACCCACCTTCCGACCGGGATCGTGGTCACCTGCCAGAACGAGAAGTCGCAGTTGCAGAACAAGGTGGCGGCCATGCGGGTGTTGCAGGCCAAGCTACTGGAACGCAAACGGCAGGAGGAGCGCGCGCAGATGGATGCGCTCAAGACCACCGAGGGCGCGTCCTGGGGTAATCAGATGCGCTCATATGTGCTGCACCCGTATCAGATGGTGAAGGACCTGCGCACCAATTACGAGGTGAACAATCCATCGGCGGTACTCGACGGCGATATCGATGGTTTCATCGAGTCGGGGATTCGGTGGCGAATGCGAGAGCAGGTGGTCTGATGCGTTGGTCGGGGACCGAGCCGTTGGCCCTGTCCCTGTCGCTCTCGTCCGATATCACATCGTGGTTGCGCTCTTCGGGGCTCGAGATCGTTCTGCTCGTGCTCGGGGTGGTGCTGTTCGGCAGGTTCGTCACCTATGTCCGGGATCGGATAACCCGCCGAATCGACGAGGGTTTCCAGGGGGGCGACGCGCTGGTGCGCTCGGAGGCGGCCAAGCATCGCCACGCGCTGGCACAGGTGATCACCTGGGTGGTCCTGACCATCGCCTATGTGCTGGTGGTGATGGAGGTGTTGCAGCGGCTCGGTTTCTCGATGAACGGTCTGGTCGCTCCGGCGGCGGTGCTGGGTGCGGCATTGGGTTTCGGCGCGCAACGCATCGTGCAGGATCTGCTGGCGGGGTTTTTCCTGATCACCGAGCGGCAGTACGGGTTCGGCGATGTGGTGAGCATTACGGTCCCCGGTTCCTCGGAGCCGGCCGAGGGCACGGTCGAGGATGTGACCTTGCGCATCACCACCTTGCGCAATTCTGATGGGGAGGTTATCACCATCCCCAACGGGCAGATCGTGAAAGTCACCAACCTGTCGAAGGATTGGGCACGGGCGGCGATCGATGTCCCGGTGGCGGCGAGCGCGGACCTCAATCGGGTCAACGAGATCCTGCACGAGGTGGGCAAGCAGGCCTACCAGGACCCTCGACTCGAACCGTTGCTGTTGGACGAGCCGACCGTGATGGGTCTGGAAGATCTGACCGTGGACCAGATGAATATCCGTATGGTCGCCCGCACCCTGCCCGGGAAACAGTTCGAGGTGCGGCGGGAATTGCGGGTACGGGTGGCCGCCGCGCTACGTCGGGAGGGGCTGCATGCGACCACGTAGGTCGACGGCGATTCTGGGGGTTGTCTGGATCGCCACGCTCGCGCTGTATGTGTTCGTCAAACCGGATACCACGGGTCCGGAGGGCACGCCCCCGTTGGTGCAGACGACCTCGGCGATCCTGCGGGGGAATCACTGAATCATCCGGTCACGGTGTCGCCGGCCATGCGTCGTTATCAAGTGGTTACACTGGCTCCCCGTGATCACCATGCGGAACGTCACCAAGTCGTACAAGACGTCGACGCGACCCGCGCTGGACAATATCACCGTCGAGGTGGACAAGGGCGAGTTCGTTTTCGTCATCGGACCGTCCGGCTCCGGTAAATCGACTTTTCTGCGATTGCTGCTCAAGGAGGAGAAACCGACCACCGGGGAGATCCGGGTTGCGGATTTCCGGGTGGATCGGTTGCCGGGACGTAAAGTGCCCAAATTACGGCAGCGAATCGGGTGTGTTTTCCAGGATTTCCGGCTGTTGCAGCAGCGGACCGTGGCGCAGAATGTGGCGTTCGCATTGGAGGTGATCGGTAAACGGCGCCAGTTCATCGAGCGGACGGTTCCGGAGGTGTTGGATATGGTCGGGCTGGCCGGTAAGGCCGATCGGCTGCCGAGCGAGCTGTCCGGTGGTGAGCAGCAGCGGGTGGCGATCGCCCGGGCGTTCGTGAACCGGCCGCTGGTGTTGTTGGCCGACGAACCGACCGGAAATCTGGACCCGGAGACCAGCGCCGACATCATGCTGCTGCTGGAGCGCATCAATCGCATCGGCACCACGGTGTTGATGGCCACCCACGACAATCACATCGTCGATGCCATGCGTCGCCGGGTGATCGAGCTCGATCAGGGTCGGTTGGTGCGCGACGACGCGTACGGGGTGTACGGGGTGAGCCGGTAATGCGGGCGAGTTTCCTGGTCGGCGAGGTTTCCGAGGGCCTGCGGCGCAATGTGACCATGACGATCGCGATGATCCTGACCACCGCGGTATCGCTCACCATGCTCGGCGGTGGTCTGCTCGCGGTGCGGATCGCGGACAAGACCGAGAAGTACTTCCTGGATCGGCTGGAGGTGCGGCTGTATCTCACCGAGGACGTCACGATCGGTGATCCGGACTGTTCGCAGGAGCCGTGCCGCACACTCATGTCGGATCTGAAGGCCGTCGACGGGGTGGAGTCGGTGCAGTTTCTCAATCGGGAGGACGCCCTACAGGAGGCCAGGGAGAAAACCTTCAAGGATCAGCCCGAACTGGCGGAGTTCGTGAGCGAGACGCTGTTTCCCGCCTCGCTACGGGTGAAGATGGTCGACGCGTCGCTGTATCCGATGATCTACGAGCAGTTCGTCGACCGCCCCGGTGTGGACATGGTGCGCAACGACAAGGACATCGTCGACCGGCTGGTGAGCCTGTTCGACGGGCTGCGCAATGCGGCGTTCGGCCTGGCGCTGATCCAGGCGTTGGCGGCACTGCTGCTCATCGCGAATATGGTGCAGATCGCCGCGTTCACCCGACGTACCGAGGTCGGCATCATGCGATTGGTCGGCGCGACCCGCTGGTATACCCAGCTGCCCTTCCTGTTGGAGGCGGTCGTGGCCGCGCTGGCGGGGGCGGTGTTGGCGGTGATCGGACTGTTTCTGACGCGTCCGCTGGTGATCGACCGGGCTCTCGGCGAACTGTTCACGAGCAAGGTGTTCCCGCAGATCACCGGGGACGATATCGTCACGACCGCCATGATCGTCGCACCGGTGGGTGTGGTGTTCGCAGGAATCACCGCCTATGCCACCCTGCGTTTCTATGTGCGGGAGTGACGCGGCCCGACTCTCGTATCCATCCATTTCCGCAACCGCCCGTCCCGGAGCATACCGGCCGGGCGGTTCTCGTACACGGTCGGAATTTCACCTGTCGACGGACTTCTTACTTGCCAGTAAGATATGTCTTACTCAAGAGTAAGGTTGCTGGGGTCAGACCTCACCCCACCCGAGAAAACAGGTGATGATGAGCACTCGAGACAGCGCCACCAAGCGGCGTCCCGATCCCACCGACAGTCAGGAGAACGGGGTGGGCCTGCATCAGCCCAAGCGGGACTGGATGGGTACCGCGATGCGGGTCATGTCGACCATTACCGGCTCGGAGCTCGCGGAGAAATACAATCTGCGCAAGCCGATCGAGCGGGTCACCTACCAGAGCACCAAAACCGGTTTCCGTACCCTCGGCGCGGCCACCCGCGTGTTCAACCGGGTCGCCGGCGGCGGCGCGCCGAAACGGCTCGCCGACAACGAGACGAAGAACAAGGACTACTTCGATCTCACCCCCACCGACGAACAGCAGATGATCGTCGAGACGGTGCGCGAATTCGCCACCGAGATCCTGCGACCGGCCGCCCACGACGCCGATGAGGCCGCGGCCGCGCCGAAGGACCTGCTCGGGCGGGCCGCCGAACTCGGCATCACCTTGATCAATATCCCGGAGGAACTCGAGGGCGCGGCCACCGAACGCGGTGCGGTCACCAACTCGATGGTGGCCGAAGCGCTCGCGCACGGCGATATGGGTCTGGCACTGCCGCTGCTGGCGCCCAGCGGCGTGGCGATCGCGCTGTCACAGTGGGGCACCGACGCTCAGCAGCAGACCTATCTGCCCGCCTTCGCCGGTGAGAACGTGCCCCAGGCGTCGGTGGTCATCGCCGAACCGCGTGCGCTGTTCGATCCGTTCGCCCTGCAGACCAAGGCGGTGCGCTCCCCCTCCGGCTACCGGCTGTCCGGGGTGAAGAGCCTGGTCCCGGCCGCGGCCGATGCCGAGATCTTCATCGTCGGGGCCGAACTCGACGGCCGCCCGGCGCTGTTCATCGTGGAATCCGACACCAAGGGCCTGTCGGTGGAGGCCGATCCGAGCATGGGTCTGCGGGCCGCGGGCCTGGGCCGACTGGTGCTGGACAATGTCGCGATCCCCGCGGACGCCGTGCTCGGCGCCGGCGACGCCAAACAGCACGCCGCCGACTACCGCGACGCCGTCCAGCTGGCCCGGCTGGGCTGGGCTTCCCTGGCGGTGGGCACCGGACAGGCCGTGCTGGACTACGTGATCCCCTACGTCAACGAGCGGGAGGCCTTCGGCGAACCCATCAGCCACCGGCAGGCGGTCGCCTTCATGGTCGCCAATATCGCCATCGAACTCGACGGTCTACGGCTGGTCACCTGGCGTGGCGCCTCCCGCGCCGAACAGGGCCTGACCTTCGCCCGCGAGGCGGCACTGGCCAAGAAACTGGCCACCGACAAGGGTATGCAGTTCGGCCTCGACGGGGTGCAGCTGCTCGGCGGTCACGGCTACACCAAGGAGCATCCGGTCGAACGCTGGTACCGCGATCTGCGCGGCATCGGCGTGGCCGAGGGTGTGGTGTTGGTCTAGCCGGCGGCACGGGTTCATTTCCAGGAGACTTTCATGATCAATCTCGAACTTCCCAAGAAACTGCGGGCCGGCGCGAACCAGGCACATCAGGTGGCCGCGCAGATCTTCCGTCCCATCTCCCGCAAATACGATCTGGCCGAGCACGAATACCCGGTCGAGCTGGACACCATGGCCGCCATGGTGGAGGGACTCAACGATTCCGGCACTCAGAAGATCGGGGGCGCCGCGGGCGGCCGCTCGGACGACGAGACCAACGGCAAGTCCACCGAACTCCTCGGCAATACCAATGGCGGCAATATGGCGGCACTGCTCAACGCCCTGGAAACCTCCTGGGGCGATGTGGGCCTGATGCTGTCGATCCCCTACCAGGGTCTCGGCAATGCCGCCATCGCCGCCGTGGCAACCGACGAACAGCTGAAGCGGTTCGGCAAGGTATGGGCGTCCATGGCCATTACCGAGCCGAGTTTCGGCTCCGACTCCGCCGCCGTCTCCACCACCGCCGTCCTCGACGGCGACGAATGGGTGCTCAACGGCGAGAAGATCTTCGTGACCGCCGGCCAGCGCTCCACCCATATCGTGGTGTGGGCGACCGTGGACCGGAGCAAGGGCCGCGCCGCGATCAAATCGTTCGTGGTGCCGCGCGACGCCCCGGGTCTATCGGTGGCGCGGCTCGAGCACAAACTCGGCATCAAGGCCTCCGATACCGCGGTGCTGCTGCTGCAGGACTGCCGGATCCCGAAGGACAACATCCTCGGCAGTCCGGAAGTCAATGTGGAGAAGGGCTTCGCGGGGGTCATGCAGACCTTCGACAACACTCGACCGCTGGTGGCCGCCATGGCCATCGGCGTCACCCGGGCCGCGCTCGAGGAACTGCGCACCATCCTCACCGACGCCGGTATCGAGATCTCCTACGACACCCCGCCCAACAACCAGCACGCCGCCGCGGCCGAATTCCTGCGCATGGAGGCCGACTACGAATCGGCCTATCTGCTGGCCCTGCGGGCGGCATGGATGGCCGACAACAAGAAGCCCAACTCGCTGCAGGCATCCATGTCGAAGGCGAAGGCGGGCCGCACCGGCACCGATGTGTCCCTGAAGGCCGTCGAACTGGCCGGCACCCTCGGCTATTCACAGCGCCTGCTGCTGGAGAAGTGGGGCCGCGACTCCAAGATCCTCGACATCTTCGAGGGCACCCAGCAGATTCAACAGTTGATCGTGGCCCGGCGCGTTCTGGGCAAGACCAGCGCCGAGCTGAAGTAGTTCCGCGCCCACCCGAACCGGTGCGAGTGGGCCGAGCTCGCACCGGTTCCGCACGGACCCGCTCGCATCCCCCGGTTCCGGACACGCTGTCCCAGAGCGTCTCGGTCCGTACCGGGTACCGGGTAGTGTGACCGCCACCAGCACCCGAGTCACTGAGCAGTACCGACAAGAATTCTGCAAGGAGACTGGCCATGCGCACAGTGGGTTTCGCTCGTCGTCTCGTCACCTCGTTCGTCGCCGCTTCCGCGGTGACCATGCTGTTCACCGGCCATGCCACCGCCGAATCGGATGGCGTCGACCAGGCCTCGGCGACCTGGCGACTCCGAGAGGCGGTGGCGGGCAACCCGCAGGCAGAAAGAGCGGTCGAACTATTGCTGAACGAGGTACGACCGACACCGGGTGCCCGGCAGGTCGCGCTGGCGGCGCAGCCGTTTCAGGTACCGGCCGAATCCACTGTCGGACGCGGTGGCGGCGCCGGGATGTATGGCTCCGGCGTCGCGCTGAATGTCGACGGGTTCCGGTTCGGTTTCTTCGGCGGGCCCGGAACCATCGCACCGAATCAGGACGGCGCACAGCTGAATGTGGTGTGGGTGAACCTGTCCAATGGACGCAGCGGTATCGAGCCCTTGACAGAACACCTCGATGTCATTGCCGACACCACCATCCGCACCCGCAGGCTGGATCCCGGTCCGGGCATGATCGTCGCCGCGATCTACGGCAGTCTGTGGCATCGCTGGCCGGTCCCGGTGAGCTCGGAACATCCCGACGGGTTCCAATACGTGCGCAGCGATGTCACGTTCCCGTCACTGGGCGTGTTCTACAACTGAAAAACACAACCCGCTCGGCCGCGACCGAAAACCGGCCGCGGCCGAATATCGAGCACACATTGGCGAAAACCGGTCGGTCATCCAGTATCTGTGACCGAGCGCACTCGCACTGCTACGGTGAGCTCGAAATGCCGTTCGAAAATCGCTAGGTCGTGTACCGCGCGAGAGTTCTGTGGAGGTGTTCGTGGTCAACCTGGCGCACGCGCTCGAAGTCGTGAAAGCGTACGGGCTGCTGGTTTCCAGCGGGGTTGCCGATTTGAAGAACCCCGGGGAGGCCCTGCAGACGGTAAAGGAGGCCAAGCTCTACATTCCGCAGGCCTCGCAGATCAGGCACGCCGCCCGGATCGCGCCGGATACGCCCGGTATCGTCGACGAACGCGGCGAGATCACCTATCGGGAACTCGACGAGCAGTCCAATGCCATCGCCCGGGGACTGCAGAAGGCCGGTCTCACCGAGGGCACGGTGGTCGGTCTCCTGGCCCGCGACCATCGCGGTTTGATCCTGGCCATGGCCGCCGCGGGTAAGGCCGGGGTCAAGATCGCCCTGATGAATACCGGTTTCGCCAAACCGCAATTCGCCGAGGTGTGCAAACGGGAGAACGTCAAGGCCGTTCTGCACGACAGCGAGTTCCTCGGTCTGCTCGACGCCCTGCCGCCGGAACTGCCGCGCTACCTCACCTGGGTCGACGAGGGTGCCGAGCTGCCCGAGGGCGCCCAGAGCCTGGACGACCTGGTCGCCGCCAACTCCAGCGAACCGCTGCCGCCGCCGAGTCACCCGGGCGGGTTCATCATCCTGACCAGTGGAACCACCGGTCTGCCGAAGGGCGCCCCGCGCAGTAAGACGAGCCCGTTGGCGACCGCGCAGTTCCTCGACCGGATGCCGTTCGCCGAATGCCGTACCGCGGTGATCGTCTCCCCCATCTTCCACAGCACCGGTTTCGGCACCTGGCTGGTACACACTCTCCTGGGCCACAAGGTGGTGGTGCGGCGGCGCTTCGACGCCGAGGCGACCCTGAAGATGATCTCCGACCACAAGGCCGAGATGTTGGTCGCCGTACCGACCATGCTGCACCGCATGGTCGAACTGCCTGCCGAAGTACGGGCGAAGTACGACACCTCCTCGCTGAAGGCCATCGTGCTGGCCGGCTCGGCCCTGGCGCCCGAACTGTACGCGCGCGCCACCGAGACCTTCGGACCGGTGCTGTACAACCTGTACGGTTCCACCGAGGTCGCCGTCGCCACCGTCGCCCAGCCCGCCGACCTGGCCAAAGCACCCGGTACCGTGGGCAAACCACCGCTGACCTGCGATGTCCGGCTCTATGACGACAACGATAAGCGGATCACCGCCAAGAACGTCACCGGCCGTATCTTCGTCCGCAGCGGCGCGCCGTTCGAGGGCTACACCGACGGGCGACACAAGCAGATCATCGACGGCTACATGTCCAGTGGTGACGTCGGACATTTCGACGACAACGGTCTGCTCATGGTCGACGGCCGCGACGACGACATGATTGTCTCCGGCGGCGAGAACGTCTTCCCGCTGGAGGTGGAGAACCTGCTGTTGGAGCGGGAGGACGTCTTCGACGCCGCCGTGGTCGGTGTCGACGATGTGGAGTTCGGTAAACGCCTGCGCGCGTTCATCGTCCCCGAACCGGGACACAAACCCGACGCGGAAACGATCAGGGCATATGTCAAGGAGAACCTGGCCCGCTACAAAGTCCCCCGCGATGTGATCTTCCTCGACGAACTCCCCCGCAATCCCACCGGCAAACTGCTGCGGCGGGTCCTCGTCGAATACGACGCGTAGGTAGGGGACACCTTTACGCCGGTAACCGGGACGATCACCGGATCGTCCCGGTTTTCGCCGACTCGGGCGAACCAAGCCACCGATCGGACCGATATTGCTACGGTTTACAACAGCAAGAGGGTCTCGAAGATCGCGGCCTCCGGCCGGGGGTCGGGGAAGCGGTCGCGGAAGGTTTGCCGCCGATGTCTTGGTCATTGCTCGCCCCGATCCGCAAAGCGAGCGATATCGCGCTCGGCGCGAATGTGATGCGCAAACGCGGCCTGTTCGATCCGCTGCGTCCCGATCAGGCTCTCCGATCCCTCGTCGACGCCGGTAGGTACGGGCCGTTCGCCGCAGTCATCAGACATACCGCGCATACCCGGCCACACGCTCCTGCCATCGTGGACGAACAGGGTGAGCTCACCTTCGCGCAGCTCGACGAATACTCCAATGCGTTCGCCCATGGGCTGCGAACCCGGGGCCTACGCCAGGGCGATGTGGCCGCCATCCTGGCTCGGGACCACCGCGGCATGGTGTTGAGCATGCTGGCCACCGGCAAGCTCGGGCTGCGGACGGTCCTGATGAACACCGGGTTCGCCAAACCCCAGTTCGCCGCGGTGTGCGAGCGGGAAAGGGTCGCGGTCGTCCTGCACGACAGCGAGTTCACCGACCTCACGAGTGCGATCCCCGACTCCGTCCCACGCATCCTCACGTGGGTCGACGACCCGGACGACGTGGACCCGAACATCCCGACCCTGTCCTCGGTCTCCATGGGGCAACCCACCACGCCACCGCCCGCCCCGTCGAAATCGGGTGGCACGGTCATCCTCACCAGCGGCACCACCGGGACTCCCAAGGGAGCCCCCCGCGACAAGGTGAGCCCGCTCATGTCGGCCCAGTTCCTCGACCGGGTGCCGTTGCCCAGGAACGGCACCATGGTGATGGCGGCCCCGATCTTCCACGGCACCGGCCTGTCCCAGTTCTCGCTGGGGTTGGGTCTGGGCAACCGGGTGATCTTCCGGCAGCGCCGCTTCGATCCGGAGCGGACCCTCGCCGATATCCAGCGCTATCGGGCCGATTCGCTGGTGCTGGTTCCCACCATGCTGCAGCGCATTCTGGATCTGCCCGCCGAGGTGCGGGCGAAATACGATGTCTCGTCGCTGCGGGTGATCTTCGCGGCGGGTTCGGCGATCCCACCGGATGTGGTGGTGCGCAGCGGTGAGTATTTCGGCGAGGTGCTCTACAACCTGTACGGGTCCACCGAGTGCGCGGTGATCACGGTGGCCGGCCCACAGGACCTGCGCCGGGCACCGGACACGGCGGGTCGACCACCGGTAGGTGTCCGGGTCGCGCTCTACGACGAGAACCGCAAACGCATCACCCGGCCGCAGGTGGTCGGCACGATCTTCGTGGAGAACGCGCACGCCTTCACCGCCTATACCGACGGCCGCACCAAGGAACGCGTCGACGGAATGATGTCCACCGGCGATGTCGGACACTTCGACGAGAACGGCCTGCTGTTCATCGACGGCCGCGACGACGACATGATCGTCTCCGGCGGCGAGAACGTCTTCCCGCAGGAGGTGGAGCACCTGATCGCCGCTCGGCCCGATGTCCTGGAAGCGGCGGTGGTGGGGGTCGACGACCGTGATTTCGGCAAAAGACTGCGCGCCTTCGTGGTCCCCGGCCCCGATTCCGCGCGGGATCCCCAAAAGATCAAGGACTACGTCAAGGAGAACCTGGCCCGCTACAAGGTTCCCCGCGATGTGATCTTCCTCGACGAGCTCCCCCGAAATGCCACCGGCAAACTGCTGCGCACAGCGCTGACGGAAACCGACCCCACGGCCTGAACTCGGATCTACCAGGGCTTACCGCCACATACCAGGACATGCGTTCGGCTATTATCGCCGGGTGAGTATCAGGTTCGGCCCCACCGCCGGGGTGGATCACCGCGGTACCGCGCGGGCGCGCGGTACGGCGGCCGGCCTGGTCTCGGGGACGATCTCCCTCGCCGCGCACGGTTGGGTATCCGCCGGGGCCGCGCCGACCGGCACCTCGATAATGCTGCTCGCCGCCACCTCCGCGGCGCTCGGCGCGTTGGTGGCCGGGGTGGGTCCGCTGCGCACCGGCTCGGCCGGACTCGTCGCCGCGCTCTGGGGTGGACAGCTCCTCGGCCATCTCGCCATGAGTCGGGATTCCGGTCACCTGCACCATGGCGATCTGCAACTCACCCCCACCATGATCGCGGCGCATGCCCTCGCCGCCCTCATCGCCGCGATCGTGATCCGCGGCGCCGAGTTCGCCTACCGGATCGGCAGTGCGGCCCTGTCCCGGATACTGCCGATCCGCTGCCCCACCCCGGTCATCCCCGGCCCACCGTCGCTACACATCGCGCACCGGGACCGGGTCGTCCTGTGGATCTTCGCGGCCGATACCGGACGTACCCGGGCCCCGCCGCATCTCGTCCCGAACTGATCCACACCCGGCCGACGCGGGCGCGTCATATCCCCCGGGGCACAGTCGTGCCCGTTCACCGCCCACCGCCGCGGCCGGACCACCTCCACCCGGCGGCTCTCCGACAGCGAACGGTTCACGACGCTCACCTGTCGCTTCGACCGTTGTCCGCTGCCGCTACGCGCCGGGCTCAGCACAGGATGTAGGGACATATGAGTACAACCGACATCGCGGCGAAACCCACCTCCACGGATGGAACCGATCGACCACGGTGGGCCGCAGCGCTACGGGCACTCGCGCTGCGGCTGCATTTCTACGCGGGCATATTCGTGGGCCCGTTCCTGCTGATCGCGGCCATATCTGGAGCGCTGTACGCGGTCGCACCGACCCTCGAGACATACACCGAGGGCCGGTTGCTGCATGTGGATTCCCACGGACCGCAACGGCCGCTGTCCGAACAGGTTGCCGCGGGTGTGGCCGCCCGGCCCGACCTCACGCTGGTGGCGGTGGCACCTGCACCCGAAGAGGGCGGGACGACGCGGGTGATCTTCTCCGATCCGATGCTCGGGGAGTCCGAACGGCGCGCGGTGTTCATCGACCCGGTCACCGCCCGCCCCGTGGGGGACGCGGTGGTCTACGGTAGCTCGGGCGCGCTGCCCGTGCGGACGTGGATTTCGCAACTGCATCGCCATCTACACCTCGGTGAACCGGGTCGACTGTATGCCGAGCTGGCGGCGTCATGGCTGTGGGTGATCGCCCTGGCCGGGCTGCTGCTGTGGGTACGTCGGGTGCGCAGCCGCCGCCACCACAACTCGGTGACGTGGCTGTTCGTCCCGGGCCGTTCCCGAAACGCCCGCGAAGGCTCCCTGAACTGGCACGCCACGGTCGGGATGTGGATCCTGCCGGTGCTGCTGTTCCTGTCGGCGACCGGTCTCACCTGGTCGACATATGCCGGGCAGCATATCGACGAACTGCGGCAGCGATTCGATTGGACGACCCCCACGCTCATCACCGCCACGACCGATTCCCCCACCGGGAGCTCCGGAGCCGCCGACCATTCCGCTCATGGTCACGGCGGTGCCCATACCCATGGTCACCACGAGAACCCGACCGATCGGGTCGAGCAACTGGATCGGGTGATCGCGGCGGCCCGGGCGGCGGGTCTCGATCGGCCTGTCGAGATCAGCGTGCCCGCCGACGCCGGGACCGCCTTCGCAGTGCAGGAGACCCGGAGGTCGGGCACCTACACCATCGACGCGGTGGCCGTGGACGGCGCCACCGGCACCGTCACCGCCCTATTGCCGTACTCCGACTGGCCGTTTATGGCCAAACTCGCCAATTGGGGTATCCAACTCCACATGGGGCTGCTGTTCGGGCCGCTCAACCAACTCCTGCTGTTCGCCGTCGCGGTGGGGTTGATCACCGTTATCGTGCGCGGCTATCTGATGTGGTGGCGACGCCGACCCACCCGGGACGCCGAGTGGTTCATCATGGGTCGCCCGCCCCGGCGCGGAGCCTTGCGCCGAGTGCCGTGGCCCGCCGGTCTCACGGTACTCGCGATGGCGGCGTGCATCGGCTGGTTCGCCCCGGTCTTCGGATTCAGTCTGCTCGGCTTTCTCGTGACCGATGTGATCGTGGGTCTGGGCCGACGCTTTCGCACCACCGCATGAGGTGCTGGGTCGGTTCTCGTATCGGGGCGGCCGCGCCGGGCCGGCGTCACTCGACCCGCCCGGCGCCTCGTGCCGCCACCACACCGAAAATTCTCGGCACAGGGAAACCCTCGCAGGACAATCTGTCCCGCACCGCCGCTGCGGTCGGTTCCGCCGTGGCGGCATCGACGAGCACGATCACACTGCCGCCGAATCCGCCGCCGACCATGCGTGCCCCATACGCGCCCACTGAAACGGCGGCGTCGACCACGGCGTCGAGCACCGGCACGGAGACGGCGAAATCATCGCGCAACGACACGTGCCCGGCGGTGAGCAGCGGCCCGATCTCCCTGGGATCCGCGCCCCCACGCAGCAGGTCGGCCACGGCGCGCACCCGAGCGTTCTCGGTGACGACATGGTGTGCCCGCCGGCGCAGCACCGTATCGGTGAGTCCGGACAGTTCGGCGACGGATCCGATATCGCGTAGTGATTCCACCCCGAGCGACGCCGCGGCGGCGGCGCATTCGGCGCGGCGCCGCGCATACCCGCCGTCGGCCAGACGATGGCCGTGCCCGGTGTCGACGACCAGCAGTCGCAGGCCGAAACGGTTCAGGTCGAACGGAATCCGTTCGTAGCCGGGGTTCCGGTCGGTATCGGCGGCGGCCTGTCGGAACCGTCGAATATCCACATACAGCGCATGCCCGGCCGTCCCCAGGATCGAGGCCGCGTGGTCCAGGACCCCGGTGGGAACCCCCGCGTAGTGGTTCTCGGCCGTCTGCGCGATATCGATCAGTTCCCGTTCACCGATCTCCGACGCGCACAGATCCCGGACGGCCACCACGACCGAACAACACAGCGCAGCCGACGAGGACAACCCCGCGCCCACCGGAACGGTGCTGTCCAATGCGAGATCCAGGCCGTCGATCCGGTGCCCACGACGCAGTAGTTCCGCCACCACCCCCAGCGGATAGCGGCTCCATTCCGGGACCGCGCCCCAGTCATCGAGCAGGTCGCGCACGGACATGTCGGCCGGTTGTTCGGGATACTGTCGGGACGACGCCCGCACCCTGCCGTCTCGGCGGGTCCGCGCTGTGCAGGTGGTGGTGAGCGGTATGGCGATGGGCAGCACGAAACCGTCGTTGTAGTCGGTGTGTTCACCGATGAGATTGACTCGTCCCGGCGCCGACCACATCGCCGGGACGGGCGGATTCGGCTCGTCGTCCACGGTCACCGCATCACCGTACGGGATATGCCGTCCGGGCACGGCCACGGCTCGATCATGGGCCGGAAACCCTTGGCACACAGCGGATACCTCGACAGGGCACCCGATACTCGTCCGGGCATCGGCCCCACCGGTATTCCGCTTCACGCCGCCCCGCCGTACCGGGCCGGGACGACACACGCCCGAATTTCGCCACTCGTTCCGCCAAGACAGCGACAAGCGCGATGTTTCGTGTCATGATCGAATCAGTTGTCCAGATTGGTGGCCGAAGGAGCTGTAGTCGGCCCGGGCATCTGCTCGTACCACAACGTTCGGCCCTCGCTCGTCAGCGGTATCCGTGTGGTGCGCCAAGGCGATATCCACACGAAGCCCAGGTACGGGCCGAGGCGATATAGCAGTCGAGGATTCCCAGACCTGATACAACGGCTCGATTCACCCGGATGGAGCGTTAGGGGGGCTGATGGAGTTCAGCGCAGGGCAGTGGGCGGCACGCTGCCTACACTGTCGAATACGTTGGTACGCAGGAATTATGGTCGCCGGAACGAGTCCGTTCGTCCTACATCTGGTCTTCGGTACGCGACTGTCGATCCTGCTGACGGTGACGGTCGTACTCACCGGCGCACTGGTCATGATCGGTGTCGGGGTGCGCCGACATCGGCCGGCGCACCCTTTGCCCTGGTCCGTGCTGTCGGTCTCGGCCGTCCTGTTCACCGTGGGCACCGCGATACGCGATGCCCACGACACCCCGATCGATCATGTCCTCATCTGTACCGGCTATCTCGGTATCGGCCTGGCGGCCCTGCTCTGGTTGCGGCCCCACCGGGCGCGCGCCGATGTGGACACCCTCCTCGATTCCGGTCTCATCGGCCTGGGGGCGCTCCTGGCGTCCTGGACCTTCCTCATCTCACCTGTCCTACGCGCCCACAGCGATTCGCTGTTGACGATCGCCGCGGCGATCTGCCCGCTCCTGGATGCCCTGTTGTTGACCCTGCTCGCGTATTCGGTCGCCACCACGATCCGTACCGTGCCCGCGCAGCGCCTCCTGCACATCGGCCTGTTGACGGTGCTGCTCGGCAATCTCGGTCACAGCCTGGCCGCCGCCGGGACCCCC
Organism: Nocardia paucivorans NBRC 100373; assembly: GCF_000308675.1. Lineage (GTDB taxonomy): Bacteria > Actinomycetota > Actinomycetes > Mycobacteriales > Mycobacteriaceae > Nocardia > Nocardia paucivorans. The sequence goes on from NZ_BAGE01000045.1 coordinate 39,773, forward strand.
TTCGCCGATCAGGGGCCGGCGCTGGTGCTCGTACTCGTCGCATTGCTCGTGATGGGAGCTGCGGCCCTGCATCCGAGCATGACGATGCTCGGTGAACCACGGCCGAGCCATCCGCATCATTCCCGCCGTCGGGCCAGCCTCATCGCGGTGGTGCTGATCGTGGCGTCGCTGGTGCCGGTGGTCGGTGCGCGACTCGAAGTATTGGACCGAGTAGTGGTGTCGTCACTGCTCGCTCTGCTGCTCATCGGGGTGCTGGTGCGCAGCGAACGCGCCATCGCGCGTAGCGCCCGCAGCGAGCAGCGGGCCCAGTATCAGGCCGATCACGATATGCTGACCGGCCTGCTGAATCGGTCGGCTCTGCTCGGCATGCCGCACCGCGACCGCGAACGCTGGAACGAACGCGCGCTGTGCCTGCTGTTCATCGACCTGGACGGTTTCAAAACCGTCAACGACAGTTACGGCCATGCCGTCGGCGACGAATTGATTGCCAAGGCCGGAACCCGAATTCGCCGGGCCGTGCGACACGACGATCTGGTCGCCCGTTACGGCGGCGACGAGTTCGTGGTACTCGCCTGTCTGGAACGACAGGACGCGGCCACGCTGGCCGAACGACTCCTACGCGCGTTCCTGACGCCGTTCCGGCTCAGTGCGGGCGATATTCCCATCACCGCCAGTATCGGGCTGGCCTGTGGCACGCTCCGAAGCCCCGGAACCACCATCTACGACCTGATCCAGAACGCGGACGCGGCCATGTACCGGGCCAAGGAACGCGGTCTCGGTTATCTGTTCCACGACGATATCCGGGAGATCCGGGCCGCGGTGACCGCGAAACCGATCCGGCGCCGCGAAACGGCGGTGTGATCCCACCACGGCGCTCCCGGGACCGCGGTCTCGAAGTCCCGGAAGCGCCCGCGACGGCCGGATCAGTCGGACAATTCCTCGAGCAGGCGCTTGGCCTCCTCGAGCTCGGCCTGTAACTGCTGCACCCTTTCCTGCTGAGCATCACGCGCCGCCTCCAACACCCCGGCCACCACGTCGGCCACCTCCGGGTGCAGGAGCTTGGTGGCCTGCGCCACCGCCCCACTGGATACCGGCAGTCCACGCACTGTGCGTTTCTTACCGCTGACCACCTCGACGGTCCAGGTGCCGTCGGCGCTACCGCTGAGGGTGACCGTCACTTCCGGCGCCTTCGATTTGCGGGCGGCACCAGCGGGTTTCGCGGATTTGGCCGCGGGCGCGGCGGGTTTCGCGGCGCTCTTGGTATCCGCAGTGGCGGTCGCTGCCGGTTTGGCAGACACGGCGGCTTTGGCGGGCGCGGCAGGTTTGGCGGGCTGGGACTCGGTGCGCGGCGCTGGCGGCGCTTGGGTCACTGGGGTTTCCTTCCTGGACGAGGGCTGGGCCCCCGTCGTACGGTCACGCGACGGTTTGGTCAGGGTCACCTCGATGGGCGAGAAGGAGAGTACATCCTTGGAACCGGTAGGCCGGACCTGCAGATAGTCACCATCGGCGGGGTCGCCGAGCGCCACCACTTTGCCCGACCGCCCCTCGTCCACCCCCACCGCGGCGGCGGTGAACCACACCATCGGGGGCCGACCGGCCGAGACCTCGTCGGCAATATGTTGTATCTCCGTATCGGACAGGGGCTTCGGTTTGGTTCGCGACGACGGCATGGTGGCACTCCGAGCAATTCTCGCTGTTCTCCAATAGCTGCGTGCACAGATGATGCCGCACCGCACCGACAGGTTCGAACCTGGGCGGGCGAATACACTCGCGAAGACCAAAAATATAACGTGTTCTAATTCAATTCCGATGGCCCGACAACACGAACAGGACGGCTGCGATGAGCGATATGAGCGATACCGGCGACACCACCGCCACCCCCTCCCCGATCGATCTCACCGCCCCGGGAGCGCCGTTCGAGACGGTGGTCGAAGACGTGCTGGGCGTCGCACTACCGGTGTTACGGCATCGACACCGCACGCTCGGCGCGGTCCTGGACACATCGGACCGGTGGGGCGATCGAGAATATCTGGTCACCGAACGGCAACGGATCTCGTTCACCGAACACTCCGAGGCCACGGCCGCCCTGGCATATGCCCTGCGCGAGCGTTTCGGCGTGAGCAAGGGCGACCGTATCGGCATCCTCGCCGCCAATACACCGGAGTGGGTGATGGCCTTCTGGGCCGCCCAACGGCTCGGGGCCATCGCCGTGGGTTACAACGCCTGGTGGGCGGCGCCCGAGGTCGACTACGGCATCGCACACACCCGCCCCACCGTGGTGATCGCCGACGAGAAACGCGCCGCGCCGCTTCGCGCCCGCACCGATACGCCCGTTCTCACCATGGAACGGGACGTCCCCGCACTTCTCGCCGAATTCCACGGCGCCGCAACGGAATCGGTGTCGGTGACCGAGGACGATCCGGCGGTGATCCTCTACACCAGCGGCACCACCGGCCGCCCCAAGGGCGTCACCCACTCACATCGCAACCTCATCGCGGTCACCGACTATCACCGCTATAACGACGCGTTGGTCGCGGCCCGCACCGGCGCCCCGAACACGGCCCGTCGGTTCCTGCTGACCTCACCGCTGTTCCATATCGCGAGCCTGCACAATCTGGCGGTGGCCCGTCTGGCCACCGGCGATACGGCTGTGATCCACCAAGGGGCGTTCGACGCGGACCGGGTGCTGCGCCTGATGGAACGTGAGCGGATCACCAACTGGGGGGCCATGCCCACCATGGCCGTCCGGCTCCTCGAACAGGACCTCACCCGCTACGACCTGTCGGCGTTACGCGCCCTGTCGCTCAACTCCGCCCCGTCCTCGGCGCTGCTGCAGCAACGGTTGCGCGAGCGACTGCCGGTGGCCCGAAGCGCCCTGGTGACCAGCTACGGGCTCACCGAATGCGCGACCGCGGCAACACTGGCCACCCCCGCCGAGTTGGCCGAATTCCCCGATACCGTCGGGCGCCCCGTATTCGGGGTCGAGTTGCGGATCTGCGACGAATCCGGCGCGGCGCTACCCGAGGGCCGAGAGGGGGAGATCCAGGTGCGCAGCCCATACGTCATGTTGGGGTATTGGGCCGACGAGGAAGCGACGGCCGCAACGATCACGCCGGATCGATGGCTGCGCACCGGCGATATGGGGATCCTCGAACAGGGCAGACTTCGGCTTTCCGGGCGACGTTCGGACCTCATTCTGCGAGGAGGAGAGAACGTCTACCCCATCGAGGTCGAACAATGCCTGGAGGCACATCCGGCGGTCGTCGAATGCGCGGTGATCGGCATACCGGATGCCGATCTGGGCCAGGCGGTGGCCGCGGTGGTGGTGGTTGCCGATATCTCCGATACCACCGAGCACGAGCTCCGCGAGTTCCTCGCCGAGCGGCTCGCCTACTACAAGGTGCCGGCGGTCTGGCGGTTGACCACCACACCACTGCCGCGCAACGCGACGGGCAAGGTGATCCGCGCCGGCCTCACGGCATGAAACCGACCGGCACGAAATCCGTTACAACAGAGCGAACAAGAACTCCAGGGCCTTCTGCGCCGTACCGATTATGAGGTCGACGGTGTACACGACCATGCCAGTGCCCACTGCGGGCCCCCAATCTCGAATATGCGGCATCCCTGCCGGAACGTTTCCGAGGCATCGACTTCTCGAGGCAGTCTTTTCGAGGCAGTCTTTTCGAGGCAATAGTGTTGCAGAATCGACCGGCCTCGCGCGACACCGGTCACGTGCGACCGAGGACGCCACGGCGATTCGCGCCGCCCGACACGAATTGGAACGTGTTCTACCATGGGCGCCATAGTCCACCGGTACCGACGAAGGAGTCGCCATGTCGCCCGAACCGACTGCCGCAGACCTACTCGCCACGGTAACGGCCTCTCCCCGAGCGGTGTCCGCGCACGATCGCAAGGCCTGGGTGGACCTGTTCACCGAGAACGCGACGGTCAACGATCCGGTGGGATCGACGCCACATATCGGCCGGGCGGCGATCGAACGCTTCTACGACACCTTCATCGCCCCCAACACCATCACGTTCGACGTCGCCCACGATTTCATCGCCCGTGATCCCGACGGGCCGGCATCGATACTGCGCGATCTCACCATTCGGATCACCATGTCCACCGGAGCGGCGGTGCACGTTCCGATGCATCTGCGCTACGAGCTGGCCCAGGTGGCCGGCGAGCTGCGTATCGACCATCTGGCGGCCCATTGGGAACTACCCGCGATGGTGAGGCAACTGATGCGCACCGGCGCGGCCGGATGGGTCGCGGGCGCGAAACTGGGTCGACTCCTCGTGCGCAACCAGGGCATCGCCGGCCCGGTCGGAATGGCTCGCGCCTATCGGAATGTGGGTCGAACCGGCAGGCGCCGGGCGCTGGAATTGTCGACCGCGGCCGGTCGAGGGGATGGGGACGCGGTGAGCGAGGCGACAGGCCACGGCAGCGCTCTGCTCTGGTCCGGTAACCGGATTTCCCCCACCGAGTTCGCAGAACGCGCCCGAGGATGGCGACGCGGTAAGACCATCACCGCCGGGCGCACGATTACCGCGAGCGTGGAGCTCGCGGACGGCCCCGGCCTGGTAATGCTCGAGTTCGCTCCCACCACCCCCCGAATCGAGACGGTCCGGGTCCACACCGAGATCGTGCCCCATTGAGCGATCGAACACCACGGCGGCCGCGGACGGGCAGCTCTCACTATTTACTGAAACTCAAAGTATCTGTAACTTTGAGTTGAGAGTTGCCTCACATGCAGAAGGAGACACCAATGACGCCGTCGACTCTGCCGCTGACCGATCACTTCTTCGACGAGCGGTATCGAGAAATGCTGCGGACCCTGTCGGAGGGTTCGGTGCACCGACATTTCGACCCCTACCTCGATATCGACTGGGACTCCCCCGAGCTCGCCCTCGATCCCGATGATCCGCGCTGGGTCCTGTCACCCGAGTACGACCCACTCGGCGCCACCCGCTGGTACCGAGAACTGCCGCTGGAGCGTCGAATCGAGATCGGGAAGTGGCGGGTCGCCAATGCCGTCAAGGTCGGCGCGGCCTTCGAGACCATTCTGATCCGCGGCATGATGCAGTACATCGCGAAACTTCCCAACGGAGCCACGGAGTTCCGCTACTGCCTGCACGAGATGACCGAAGAGTGCAATCACATCCAGATGTTCCAGGAGCTGGTCAACCGCATCGGGGCGGATGTGCCGGGGATGCGGCCGCTGTTTCGGGCGCTGTCACCGTTCATCGGGCTCATGGGGGGTTTCGCGCCGGCTATCCTGTTCATCGGCATCCTCGGCGGGGAGGAGCCGATCGACCACTATCAGAAGGCGATCATCCGCGACGGAGCGAATCTGCCGCCGATGGTGGTGCGCGCCATGGAGATTCATATCGCCGAGGAAGCACGCCACATCTCCTTCGCGGCCGAATTCCTCCGCGCCCATATCGCCGAGATGAGTCCGGCGGGCACCGCACTGTGCGGTGTGGCCTTTCCGCTGATCATGCGATGGCTGGCGGGCGAGATCATGACACCGCCGAGGTCGTTCGCCCGACGGTTCGATATTCCGCGCACGGTCTTCGAGGAAGCCTTCTGGCACAGCACGCACTCCCGCCGGATCCTGTCCGGATACTTCGGTGATATGCGCGCTCTCGCCGATGAACTCGGGTTGATGAACCCCGTCACCCGCCCACTGTGGCGGCTCCTGCGTATCGATGGTGAACGTTCCCGGTATCGCGGTGAGCCCGAACGACGCACCCGAGCGGGCGCGGCCTGATCGAGCACGGTCACCGGACGTCTCATCCGCGTTCGGTGACCGTGACAACCGTCCGCCCGTGGCGAACTCTCGACACCGAACCGTGATCCATCGTTCCCCGAACGCCGCGCGGCCGCCACGACCCGCCGCGCCGGATCGAACGATGCGATATCCGGCCGCCACCGGTCCATTGTGACGATCCCGAAATCCGAGTGACACGAAACGGTATCGCCGCCTCTCACCTTTCATCCGATGACCCCATCGATCGGATGCGACAAAAAACCTATGACCGTGGCTTTCTCGGGAACTCGCTCCAATTACCGATGCGCCATAAGGGAATTGCGCCCCATGAAGTGCGGTGACCGGGCGTATGCAAGAACATCTGCAAAACCATTCAAACAGAACGCAAAGTACCAATTCTATTGCGACGCAGGAAATCCTTCATTGTCAGGGGTGGGCTCGACAAAGCGGTTAGACTGGTTTCAGATTGGCACCGAGTGGATACGGCGTAGGCCGCACCACGTTGCTCGGTCGCGGGGAATTCAACGCGGCAGCGTTCCGATTTCGGGAACGGCGTATTCGCGGCAACGGTGTGGCTGCACACCGCCGTTCGGTGGCTGACCCAATGCTGAGGAGCGAGGATGTTCGAGAACACCGGCCCCGAAGAAACAGAAGCCGAACAGACGCTTGTCGTCTGGCCTGAGCCCAGTCGACTGGATTCCTGGTGGCAACGCATCATGACCGGTTCGGATACCGGAACCGAATATCGACCGACCGCTCAGGTGCCCCCCGGCTGATACGACCCGGATTTCGTCCACACCCGCTCGGCCGGCGCCCCGGGAATCACCGGGGCGTCAGCCGAACCAGCGGGATCTCTCGTGTGGTGCGCTTCTGATAATCACCGTAGGTCGGATAGGCGGCGGTGATACGCGGCCACAACACGGCACGTTCCTCCGGGGACAGCACTCGCGCCGTCATGGGCCGCCGCGGCCCGCTCCGAAAGGAGACCTCCACGTCGGGGTTGTCGCGGATATTCCAGAACCAGGCCGGATGTACCGGATCGCCGCCGCGCGAGGCCACCAGGATGTACTCGTCCCCTTCCACGATGGGCGCGGTCAGCATGACCGCATGTGGACGTCCCGATTTACGGCCGATGGTAACGAGCTCCAGTGTGGGCATCCCGAAGAAGTCGGCGCCCAGACGGCCACGGCTGATCCGCAACAGCGCACGGTGCACGGCGTTGGTGGCCTTCAGCGTGAAATTCGATGGCATATGGCTTTTCGCCCTTCAGGTGCGCGTCGATCCCCCAAGCCAACCACCCCGCTATACGAATGGCAACCGATCGGACGCCTCCAGGGGAGGATGGATGATTGCTGCGGAAATGCGGAAATCCCGGGATGGTTCGAGAAAGCGCGAAACATATTCGACCGGAGCCCACCCCGCTCTCATCCTTGCGTGTGCACGACGGCGTTCGCCCGGCTCGGAGCCCGGCGATGCGGAACGCCATCAGGGACGGAAGCAATGAAGTGGCCCTCGGAGAGTAACTCTCCGAGGGCCACTTCCTAGTAGCGGGGACAGGATTCGAACCTGCGACCTCTGGGTTATGAGCCCAGCGAGCTACCGAGCTGCTCCACCCCGCGTTGCGAACACCACATTACACACGGGTTTACAGCGATGGCAAATCCCCTGGTCAGAGCACCTGGTGACACCCGCCGCGAAGAGAAGATGAGACGCCGAGCGTCACCATCTGCGACCGGCCGAGTGACGAGCCACCGATCGAGCCACCCATCACCCGCGAGGGGCGAGAAGCCGAGGCCGACGAGAATCCTGGGGTCGACTACGGGTGGAGCGACTACGGGTGGAGCGACTACGGGTGGAGTAGGTATTCGCCGATGGATTGCCACTTTCTCCGGATGGCATTTTGTGACCGGAGTCACTATATACGTGTGATACCGAACATATAACGGTGTTATATACAACAGGATTGGGTAAGTAAAAAACCAATTACGACCTGCTAGGACGGAGAAGTTCGAGTCGCGGTGGGGCCAAATACCGTCAGTTATCAATACGTGATCTGTCGAGATTGTTTGGTTACCTTGTTCCTCAGTGGCCCGATCAACCGTGACGGGCTCGAACCCGAACCGTCGAACACCGGCAACCCTGTCCCGCGGTTCGGACACCCCCGACATTCACCTGGGGACAGGGGCACGTGGATGTATCACGCTGCCGGTGGGCACAGGCAGGGATTTGCCACATGAACAAGACCCGGAAGTTCAGCACCCGCGCCCTCGGTCTGACTGCTATCGCCGGGGCACTCGTTGCCGTCCCCTTCGGTCTTTCCACCTCCACCGCTTCGGCCGCCTCCGGCAACTGGGACGCTGTGGCCCAGTGCGAGAGCAGCGGCAACTGGTCCACCAACACCGGTAACGGCTTCTACGGTGGCCTGCAGTTCACCCAGAGCACCTGGGAGGCCAACGGCGGTACCGGCCTCGCGAGCGAGGCCAGCCGCGAAGAGCAGATCCGCGTCGCCGAGAACGTGCTCGCCACCCAGGGCCCCGGCGCCTGGCCGGTCTGCGGCCAGTACCTGTGATACCGGCCGGCGGGCAGATGATCACCGTCCGCTGACCGCCGGAGACGGATCACCCCGGTCCCAACACAACGGCGCTGCCATCCGCATGGATGGCAGCGCCGTTGTCGTCGAAACGTCCGAGTGGCCTACCGGCCGCCACCCGCTTCCTGGTACGCCTTCACCGCGGCCTCGAGATCGTCCAAGGCCTTGCCGAAGTCCTGGAAACTACCCGAGCGCATGGCGGTGCGAACGGCCTCGATCTTGCGGTTCAACTCGGCCGCCGCCGCATCCCTGGCCGCGGAACCGGTCGGCGGCGGGGTCGACGTCCCCTGCGCCGGCGGCCTGCTGCCCTGCTCCTGGGGCGGAGCGGTTTCCCCGGTGGGGGTACTACCCGGCCGGGGCCTGGTGGCCGGATCACCACCGGATGGGGTGGCCAACGACCCCGCACCCGGCATGACCTGCTCCAAGGCCTCCGCCAGGGTGGAGGCATAGCCGACCTTCACACTGCCCGCCTCGTCGCGGTAGCTGACCAGCACCCGGAGCAACTGCGGGAAGGTGGCCGTATTGGGGCCGGTATTGCGCTCGTTGTAGAACGGCTCGATATAGAGGATGCCGCCATCGGCGACGGGCAATGTCAGCAGATTGCCGTAGCGGATCTTGTTCGAATTCGACAGCAGGGTCTTCTCCTGCGAGACCTGCGGCGCCGTTGTCATGGTGTTCTGTGTCTGCTGCGGCCCCTGGGTCTGGGTATCCGTCGGCAGTCGTAGGATGCGGAACTTGCCGTAACCCTCCGGATCGGAGCGCACCGAGATGTAGGCCGACAGGAACTGCCGGTTGTACCCCACCATCGCGCTGGTCAGGTTGAACACCGGACGTTCGGTCTTCGGATCGCCCAGCAGCACGTAGTACGGCGGCTGATTGGCGGTGGGGCCTTCCACCGTCGGATCCGACGGCACCGACCAGAAGGCGTTGTTGGTGAAGAACTCGCGCGGATCGTCCACGTGATACTTGGTCAGCATCTCGCGCTGCACCTTGAACAGGTCTTCCGGATAGCGGAAGTGCGCCCGCAACTCGGGGGTGATCTCGTTCTCCGGGCGGACCGCGTTCGGGAACACGCCCCGCCACGCCTGCAGCACCGGATCGGTGGAATCCACCTCGTACAAGGTCACCGTGCCGTCGTAGGCGTCGACGGTGGCCTTCACCGAGTTGCGGATGTAGCCGACCTCCTTACGCGGCAGCAGCCGGCCGGTCCGCTGATCGATACTGTCCTCGACCGCGCCCTCCAACGAGGTCATCTGCGAGTACGGGTAGTGGTCCAGCGTGGTGTAGGCGTCCACGATCCAGACGATGCGGCCCTTGACCACGGCCGGGTAGGCATTGCCGTCCGCGGTCAGCCAGGGCGCGACCTTCTGCACCCGCTCGCGCGGCGAGCGGTTGAACAGGATCTTGGAGTTCTCTCCGATGGCCGAGGAGAACAGGATGTTGCGTTCGGCGTACTTGGCCGCGAAGGCGAGCCGGTTGAACCAGTTGCCGATCGGCACCCCACCGGCACCGGTGTAGGTGTACTGCGCCACATCGGAGTCGTACTCACGCGGTGGCTGTCCCTCGACCGAGCCCACAATGGCGTAGTCGGGATTGGACTGCGAGATCAACTCACCGTAGTAGATACGCGGCTGATCGACCTTGATCTGCTGCCGGTCCTTGGGAGTGAACAGGTCGCTGACCAGGAAGATCGGATAACCGGAATCGCTGCTGCCACCCGCTTCGGTGGGGTTCTCCGACTGCGGTCGATTCACCCGGTTGGCCGGGGCCGCGACGAACCCGTTGCCATGCGTGTAGACGGTGTGCTTGTTGATCCAGTCGGTCTGGTTACCGGTGAGCGAGGCCGGAGACAGCTCCCGGGCACCGACGATGAAGTCCTGGATCTGACCGTTGAGCTCGTAACGGTCGATATCCAGCTGCTCCGGGAAGCCGTAGAAGTTCTTCAGCTGCCGCAGCTGGGTGAACGTCGGGGAGAGGATATTGGGATCGAGCAGCCGGGCATTGGCGATGGTGGCGTGATCGGCCGGGACGTCCCGGGGGTCCTTGCTGCTCTCCCCCTGGTAGTCGATGTACTCGATCTTGTCCGGGGTGATGCCGTAGGCGTGTCGGGTGGCGGCGATATTCCGCTCGATGTACTCGCGCTCCTTCTGCGCGGCGTTCGGCCGCACCGAGAACTGCTCCACCACCAACGGCCACACCGCGCCGACCAATACCGACGAGAGAACCAGCAGGGCCGCCGCCATGGCGGGCACGCGCAGATCGCGCAGCACGATACCGGCGAAGAACGCCAACGCGCAGATGACGGCGATGGCCAACAGGATCAGTTTGGCCGGCAGGACCGCATTGATATCTGTGTACGAACCGCCGTTGAAGGTGGGTTCCTTGCGGCTGCTCATCAGCAGCTCGTACCGGTCGAACCAGTACGCGACGGCCTTCAACAGGACGAACAACCCCGCCAGCACGGCGAGCTGGACCCGGGCCGGCGTGGTGAGAATGCCCTCCTTGCCGGTCAATCGCAGACCGCCGAAGACATAGTGCGTCACCAGGTTCGCGAAGAAGGCGATCACCACCGCGACGAACAACCAGTTCAGCACCATCCGGTAGAACGGCAGGTCGAAGGCGTAGAACCCGACGTCGAGGTTGAACTGGGGATCGCGCTGCCCGAACGAACCACCGTGCAGGAACAATTGCACGGTGACCCACCCGGCCTGGGCGACCAACCCGGACAGCACCCCGATCAACAGCGGAATACCCAGGCCGAACAGGCGCAGCCGGGCCATCACCGCCGTGCGGTAGCGGGCGATGGGGTCGTTGGGGCCGGAGGTGGGGACGAATATCGGTCGGGTCCGGTAGGCCAGCAGCAGCGCCGCCCAGACCACACCTCCCACCACCAGTGAGACGATCAGGAAGATGAGGATTCGGGTCCACAGCACGGTCAGGTAGACCTCGCGGAATCCGACCTCTCCGAACCACAGCCAGTTGGTGTACGTATCGACGAACCGGGGTCCCACCAATAGCAGAGCCGCCAGTACGACGGCCAGCACCAGCAGCACGCGGCTGCGTCGGGACAGCGATGGTAAGCCGGTGGGGGGCCGCATGCCCACGATGCCACTCTCCAGGGTCCGGCGACGCCGGGACCGGTGGTCTCACCGGACCGACGCCGCAGTCCGTAACTTTTGCGGTCGATCCGGGAGGACCGTCCGCAAGCCACTCTAGTGAAATCGGACACCGAAGCCGGCGCAGGGTTGAAACGACGTTCGATCGCGCCGCGTGATGCCGGCAGATTTTCCCGGATGCGAGGATGGACGGGTGAGTTCCGATCTGCATGCCGAAGTTGTCCTCGCCCACTCCGTTCGGGAGGTGGCGGAATTCGTGGACGCCGAGGGTTGGGGCGCGGCACCGCAGATGTTCGCGCTGGTGCCGACCGCGGAATTGATCGCCGTCGAACCGGGCCTCATCGATCAGGTCGACACGGCCGACGAGCTCACCCCGGTGGCACAGGAACTGCCCGAGGAGGTGTCGGCCGGCACGGTGGGACTGGACGAGTTCCTGGCCACCACCAGTTGGCCGGCCACGGTGGCCGGGTGCGTGCTGGTCCAGGAGATCGTGGTGCTGCCGCCGGAGGCCGAGGACGATCTCGACGCGGCCCTCACCCCGCTGCTGGCCGCCGATACGGAGACCGCGGACGCCGCGGGACGGGCCGCGGCGCAGGCGCATCCGCGGCGGCGCGACGCCCGTCTGTTCGCCGCCGCGCTGCGCTCGGGGCGGACCCTGTGCCTGTTGCAGCTGCGTCCGGAAGCGGATGAGGACGGCGACCTGGAATTGCGCACCCACCCGAATCTCGCCCCGAACCTGGTCGAGGCGCTGCGCCATACCCTGGACCAACCCGCCGACTAGGCAGTGTCTCGAAGTGGTGGGTAGTGGGGGATCGCCGCCATGCGGCGATCCCCCACTCGTGTGTTGAGAACCATTGCCCGCGTTGGTGTGTCGATGG
>NZ_BAGE01000044.1 GCF_000308675.1 Nocardia paucivorans NBRC 100373
GCCGGGCCTCCACCTCCATGGCCCGCGCCTCGGCCAGGGCGGCGGCGGCCTCCTCCCGGGCCGCGGCGGCGGCTTCGGTACCGGCGGCGCCGAGACCATCGGCGTCGAAACCGTCCTGTTCGCGTTCCGCGTGCCGCAGCCGGTCCTCGAGTTCGGCGAGCGCGGCCACCGTCTCCTGGCGGTTCTGCTCGGCCTGTGCTCGCTGGGTGGTGAGACGTTCGCATTCGGCCTGTGCGGTGCGGGCGGCCTGGCCGAGCCGGCCGAGACGGTCGTAGACGGCCAGCAATGCCTGATCGGATTCGTGAAGGGCGAGCAGGGCGTGGTCGACGGCCTCTTTGCGCTCGGTCTGTTCCTCCAGTGCCCCGGCCAGGGCCGCTTCCAGTTCCTCGGCATGTCGGCGGGCCGCGACCAGTTCGGCCTCGGCCGCATCGATATCGGACTGAATCTCCAACCGGCTGGGCACCCGTTCGGAACCGCCGATGAGCCAACCGGCCCCGGCCAGATCACCGTCGCGGGTTACCGCCCGCAGGTTCGGGTGCGCGACCAACAGCTCGGCGGCGGCGTCCAGATCGTCCACCACGACCACCCGATCGGTGAGGGCCACGATGGCGGCGCGCACCGACTCCGGGCAGTCCACCACATCGACCAGCCGATGCGCCGTCTCGGGAAGGTGTGGGATCTGCGACTCCGTGAAGTCGCCCGACCCGGCGTAGACCAGTGCCGCGCGGCCGCTGTCGGCCTGTTTGAGATCCCGCAGGGCCGCGTAGGCGTCGGTACGGGATTCGGCTGCCACGGCATCGGCAACCGGCCCCAGCACCGCGGCCACCGCAGCCTCGAAACCGGTGTGCACCCGAATGAGCCCGGACAGCGGACCCAGCAACCCGTCCGGGTGGTGCTCGGTGAGCCAGGCGGCGCCGTCACCACGGGCCAGGTTCATCCGCAACGCCTCGATGCGAGCGGCGAGCGAGGCGACCCGTTTACCGGCGTCACGGTCCTGGGCGCGAAGTTCGGCGACCCGCTGATCGGCCAGGTCGAGCGCTTCGACGGCATGTTCGTGCTGCGCGTCCAATCCGGCCTCGCCCGCGTCGAGTTCGGCGAGTTCGTCCTGGACGGCGTCGTATTCCGCCTGCGCCTCCTCTCCACGGGCCCGCGCTTCGGTGATGGCCGTGGACAACCGGGCGATATCGGCATCCATCGATTGGGCCTTGGTGCGCATGTTCTCCACCTGCCCGGATAGGCGCACCAGACCTTCCCGGCGGTCGGCAATGGCCCGGACGGCGGCCAGATGCGCCTGTTCGGCGGCCTTGGCGGCATGCTCGCGTTCGGCGAGGGCGTCGCGGGCGGCTTCCAGGGTCTCGACCGCCATCTCCACCGCGGCGCGCAACTCCACCTCCTCCGCTTCCACCCGATCGGCCTCGGCCTCGAGCTGTTCGGGATCGCGGCCGGTGGCGGCGGGCGCGGCGGTATCGAGGTGTCGGGCCCGGTCGTGGGCGATCCGAATGGTGGCGTTGACCCGTTCGGCCAGCGCCGACAGCTGGAACCACAATTGGCCCGCGGCCTCCGCGCTGGGGGTGAGCCGGGCCAGCTCGAACTCCTGCTCGGTCAGGGCCGCATTGGCGGCGTCCAGCTCGGCCTGCACCGTGATCTGCTGCTCCCGGGCGTAGGCTTCCTTGCTCTGTTGGCTTTCCAGTTCGGCGCGCCGGGTGACCAGGTCGTCGGCGGCCAGGCGCAGCCGAGCGTCCCGCAGGTCTGCCTGAACGGTCTGGGCGCGACGCGCCACTTCGGCCTGCCGGCCCAGCGGTTTGAGTTGGCGGCGCAGTTCTCCGGTGAGGTCGGTGAGACGGGCCAGATTGGCCTGCATGGCCTCCAGTTTGCGGAGGGCCTTTTCCTTGCGTTTGCGGTGCTTGAGGACCCCCGCGGCCTCTTCGATGAAGGCGCGGCGGTCTTCGGGGCGCGATTCCAGAATCGCCGAGAGCTGCCCCTGGCCGACGATCACATGCATTTCCCGACCGATACCGGAGTCGCTGAGCAGTTCCTGGACATCCATCAGGCGGCAGGAGTTGCCGTTGATCTCGTATTCCCCCGCACCGTCGCGGAACATGCGCCGGGTGATGGATACCTCGGCGTAGTCGATGGGGAGCGCACCGTCGGAATTGTCGATGGTGAGGGTGACCTCGGCCCGCCCCAGTGGGGCCCGACCGGCCGTGCCGGCGAAGATGACGTCCTGCATCTTGCCGCCGCGCAGCGCCTTGGCGCCCTGTTCTCCCATCACCCAGGTGAGCGCGTCGACGACATTGGATTTACCGGAGCCATTGGGGCCGACCACGCAGGTGATACCCGGTTCGAATCGCAGTGTCGTCGCGGACGCGAAGGACTTGAAGCCCTTCAACGTCAAGCTCTTCAGATGCAATCCGGCGACCCTTCCGTGTGTGCTCGCACCGCTCGGCGGCGGCGCGGGGTCGAGCCCTCGTGACCTCGGGGCCCGCCGCCCTCCACGATGCCGCCGACACGAAATCGTTCCGGTCGGCCGAACCCCGAGACGGACCCGACCACCATGGCGAACAGGTATGGACAGCGATGTTATGCGACCAGGGTATGAGGCCGGGTGCGGGCCCGGTCCTCATACCCACGACGCCACGCCGGATCCCCCACGGACGGTTCGACGGGTTACCGCGCTCGGACCGATACGGTTCAGGTCCGCCGTTTCCCCAAACCGGCCTCGATACCGGTGACGGCCCGGAATGCCAGGACCACACCCCATGGAACGATCACCCAGAAGGGCCAGAAGTAGGTGATTTCCCCGACCCCGATCGAGATGGCGGCCCAGATCAGCAACACCAGCACACTCACCGACAACCAGGCGCCCGCTTCGATCCGCTGCCAGATCGGGATGCGAGACCGCCGGGAGGGCCCCTTGTCGAGGCCGGCGGACTCGGCGGGCAGCTCGGGCAGATCCGACAGGACCCGCGTCAACTCCTCGCGGATCGGGGTGCGGTAGACCTGCGCGACCCGCTGATCGTATTCGGCGATATCGATCCGACCGTCGGCCATATGCCGGCCGAGGAGGCGCACCACGCGATCCCGCTCGGCGTCGGAGGCCCGGGTGCCCGACGAAATATCCATGACCACTCCCCTTGGGACATATTCACACTCCACAGTGGAATATGACCAGAATGGTCATTCCACTGTGGAATGTCAAGGGGTTGTCGGGGAAACCACCGAACCCCCCGGCCGTCATCACACCGACCCCGGGATATCCGAAGCGAATGTCACAAAATCGCGAAGGCGACCACCAGGCCGAGTGCGAAATGCGCCGCCGCGACCACCAACACCTCGGTCGTATAGCGGTCCGCATGCAGCACGGCGCCGATATCGACACCGGTCACCCGCTCGATCACCCGCACCGAGACCACCTGCGCGACAATCCCGACCAGGCCGAAGACCAGCGTGGCGATGAGTCCCTCCAGCAGTCGTCCCTCCGAGGAGAAGATCGCCAGGACCACGATCAGCGCCATGCTCACCATGCCCGCCGCGGCCACGATGACGGCGTTCGGCTTACCCTCCAACACCAGATCGCGCAGCCGGCCCGGGGTGGTCAGATCAATGGCGAAAAAGCCGACCAACATCAACACCAGGCCGCTGAGGGCGTAGAGGAGAATCGCCCCCACGCCCTCGCCCAGCGAACTCCAATAGCCCGATTCGAGGGAGAGTGCGGTCATCTATATCCCTTTCGAGGAGTGACTCCCTTTCGAGGAGTGACGAAACGAAACGGGCGCCCGCGGGCGCCCTCAGGTGACGATCCGATGCGGCACGAAAGCGGCACCGTCATCGGTGATCAGGCCCGCGGTCTCCCGGATACCGAGCCCGGCGGCACTGTCACCGACGATCCAGGCACCCAGCACCGGACGCATATCGTCGAAAACCGGCAGCGGATCGAGCAGCTGGTACACATAGCCCTCTTCGCCGTAGACCCCTCCGGTGGAGGTCTCCATCCCGGCGCCCACAATCGTCATATTCGCGCCCTCACGCCCGAGCTTCGGCTTCTTGATGTATTCGGTCAGCTCGTTCGGCCGGTCCAGATAGGCGGGCAGCAGATTCGGGTGACCGGGGTACATCTCCCACAGCACGGCCAGAATCGCCTTGTTGCTGAGCAGGGTCTTCCACAGCGGCTCGATCCACAGCGTCTCCGGCAGGCTCTCCACCACGCGCCGACCGAACTCGTCGTCGAGCACCCACTCCCAGGGGTACAGCTTGAAGATCGACTCGATCGGCGCCTCGGCCAGATCCACGAACCGCTCCAGCTCGGTGTCGAATCCGACCTCCTCGATGGGCAGCGCGATGGTGTCGAATCCGGCCTCGGCCGCGGTCTCCTGCAGATAGGCCGTGGTGACATTGTCCTCACCGGTGGCGTCGGCACCCGACCAGCTGAAATGCAGATGAGCGCCGGGCAGCGTACCCCGCAACGAACGCCAACGATCCACCAACTGTTCGTGCAGCGAGTTCCACTGGTCGTCATCGGGATACACATCGGTGAGCCAATGCCACTGCACAATGGCCGCTTCCAGTAGCGAGGTGGGGGTATCGGCGTTGTACTCGAGCAGCTTCGGGGGGCGGCGGCCGTCATAACGCAGGTCGAACCGCCCGTAGACGTGCGGGTCGGCACGCCGCCACGATTCGGCGATCGGCCCCCAACTCCATTCGGGCAGGCCGAAATCGGCAAAACGTTCGGTGAGCACGATCTGCTCGACCGCTTTCAGACACATGGTGTGCAGCAGTTCGACGGCGGCCTCGAGGGCGAGGATCTCGTCCATCTCGAACTCGTAGTGCACCGATTCGTCCCAGTACGGCCGCGGTTGCCCACTCGCGTCCCGACCCGGTGCGCCGTAAACCAGTCCCTGGTTCTCGATTGTCTGTTGCCACCCCGGCCTGGGGGTGCTCCGGACCCGACGCATATCAGGTGCCCCCACCGAATCGGCTACCGAGCCCACCGCGCTGGATAACCGTTCCGCTCTTGGTCTTGATCTCGGCCCCCTTGGGTTTGACGGTGGTGCCACCGGTGGGCGGTTTGCCGACCGTATTGGGTCCCCCGTAGTAGTACCGGTACTGACTGCCGTTCAGCCACATGACCCCACCGGTGGAGCCGGAACGTGAGGCACGTCGGCAGTAGTCGTCGTCCACGACGACCTCTTTGCCCTTCTCGTCACGCACGATGCAGTAGGCGGTGACCCGATCCGGGGCGGCGATTGCCCGGTAGGCGAGATAACCGCCACCCACCAGCGCGGCGACACCGACCACGGCGGCCCCGCCCATCATCGCCCGCTTGCGGGTGCGCTGTTTGGCCTGCGCCGCGGCCGCTTCGGCCCGGGCTGCCGCCTCGGCCCGCCTGCGGGCCTTGTCCCTGGCCCGCGCCTCGGCAACCGTCGGCGGACGCGGACGGGTGGCCCCGGGTTCCTGGCGTTCGATACGGCCCGACTCCGAGCGCTCCTCGGGCTCCGGCGCCGATTTATCGAGCCAGGACCCATTGTCACCCGAGGTATTACCACTATTCGGTGGCTGCGGCCCCTCCGCACCTGGGGGTCCCTCCGCACCTGGGTACTGATTGCTCATCGTCGCCTCCCCCGAGTCACCGAACCTCGCACTATCGTTCCTCGAAACCGCGCATATCGCCACGCGCGGGCTCCCAGCTTTCCACAACCAGAGTCACCCGCCCCGGCGTTTCGCCGGATCGCAACAACTCGAGCAACCGCTCGGCGGCGGGCCGCGGCCCCTCCGCGACCACCCGCACCCGCCCGTCGGCGGTGTTGGTGGCATGCCCGACCAACCCCAATTCCAAAGCCCGGGAGCGGGTCCACCACCGAAAACCCACTCCCTGAACCCGTCCGTGCACCCAGGCGGAGAGCCGAACTGTCTCCGCGGCGCTCGCCGAGCCGGTCATCACGCAGGCGTCTCGCGCTCGTCGAGGGTATCGATATCGAACGACAATGTCACCGTGGTGCCCGCCTTCAGGGTCCGCCCCACGGTGCAGACCTTGTCCACCGCCCGCTGAACGGTCACCAACAACCGTTCCCGCGCCTGTTCGTCGAGTTCGCTCAGATCGAGTTCGACGACCTCGTCCAGCTGCGGGTAGACCTCGTTCTCCCGGTCGGCGGCGCCGGAGACCCGGATGGTGGTGTCGTAGTCGTCACCCAGCCGGCGCGAGAGCGGGAAATCCGTGCTCATACCGGTGCACGCGGCCAGGGCGATCTTGAGCAGTTCACCGGGCGTGAAAACCCCGGGGACCCCCTCCGAACCGATCAGCACCTCCGCGCCACGGGAGCTGCGGCCGATGTAACGCCTGGTTCCGGTACGTTCCACCCACAAGGTGGTGGGCCCGGGCGCGGCTGCCGTGGACGATCCCGCACCTGCGGCCGGCGCGGTGGTATCTGCTGTCGCTGGGGTGGCGGTGTGTTCGGCCATGGCCTCGATCCTGCCATGTAGGCCTCGGCGCGCCCGGCGCGGATCTCACCGGCTCCGGACGGCGCCGAGGTGAACTCGTGGTCCACCGCACCGTACCGTCGTCGCCGGTCGGGTGCCGCCACCCTCCGGGTGTTGCCGATCGACCGCGGCCCTGCCCGCCACCCGGATGAGCAGGATGGCGCAGACGAAACCGATGATCAGCGCATATGTCACCAGCAACATCGCATCACCTCTTCGTACCCGATACAACGACCGGGTACGGCGGTGTGTTTCCACCCGAGCGGGCCGCCGTTCCCACCCGCGAACACCGGAAAACCGGTTCCGCACGGCGCCGCGACCGGATGCGCGGCCCGGACCGGTGACCGTGCCACCGGGATCATCGGCCGGCGATCGGATCGGCCGGCAGGTCGTAACCCGACGCCTACGCCGAGCCACCCACGCCGAACTCGGTGGGCCGCGAATATTTCACGAATACGACCCCATCGTCGAACACCTGGCTGGTGACCACCCGAAACCGCTCCGGTTCGGGTAGCTGTCGGCCGGGTCCGAACAACGACCGTCCGCGTCCGAGCACGATCGGATACAACTTGAGGAAGATCTGATCGATCTCCGGCAGCAGCGTCTGGGCCAGTTCACCGCCGCCGCACAACCAGATCCCCAGTCCGGGTTCTCGTTTGAGTTCCCGCACCCGACCGACCGGATCTTCCGAGATCAGCTCCACCGCGGGGTCCGGGCTCTCGGGCAAGGTGGAGGACACCACGAACTGGCGCAGATGCGCGTACGGGCTCGAGGTGCCGGTACGCACACCGAAATCATGGGTTTTGCGGCCCATCAGCACGGTGTCGAACGTGGTGTTGCGTTTATCGATGCCGAGGGCTTCCCGCACCTTGGTCGGCAGTGTTTCCGGATATTGGGCAGTGATCGCCGGCCCGTGGTCACCACCGACCGGGAAGAAGTCCACGGCCCCGTTCTCGGTGGCGATGAAACCGTCGATGGTCGCGGCGACGTAATAGGTGAGCTTGCGCATGGCTCCTTCCCGGGCGACCGGGACGGCCCGGTTCGTCAGGGCACGAACGGCACGCTCCACAACTCGGCCACCCGGGCGGGGCCGACTCTCGTACCGCTTTCCGGTTCACCCGTTGAAAACGGTAACTCGCCCACGGGCATCAGGGCGACCCCGCGGTGTGGACCGAATGGCCGCACCGCCGTCCGGATGCGCTCGCCGAGGACTATCGTCGTCGACCTCGAGCGGTGATCCGCGCGGGCCGGCATCGAGGAGCGGGCTGGCACCGAGGACAGGAATACGAAGAACGGTTCATGAACTTCTCGCGCACGATCGGCGCACCACAGCGGGTGCAGGGCTCGTCCCCCCGTCCGTATACGGCCAATGATCGCTCGAAGTAGCCGGACTGTCCGTTGACGTTCACATACAGGGCGTCGAACGAGGTGCCGCCCGCGGCCAGGGCATCGGTCATCACAGCCCGAACCTCACCGAGCAGGCTGCGGACCACGGGTCGGGTGAGATCGGCGGCCGGATGCCCACCGTGGATACGGCTACGCCACAACGCCTCGTCGGCATAGATGTTGCCGATGCCCGAGATCACCGTCTGGTCCAGCAGGACCCGTTTGATCTCGGTGCGTTTACCGCGCACGGCCGCCACCGCGGCCTCGATATCGAAACGAGGATCGAGCGGGTCCCGGGCGATATGAGCGACCGGCTCGGGTACGGCGGTACCGTCCACCTCGACCAACGGCACCAGCGCCCATCCGCCGAAGGTGCGCTGGTCGACGAATCGGAGCTGGGTACCGTTGTCGAGGTCGGCACGAATATGGGCGTGCTTCTCCACCGGCGCGTCGATGGGTCGCACCAGCATCTGCCCGCTCATTCCCAAATGGACGACGAGCGCGATATCACCGGAGCCCCATCCGGACTCGTCGAAGGTCAGCCACAGATACTTGCCCCGCCGCCACACCGCGGCGAACCGCAGTCCGGTGAGTCGCGCCGCCAGGTCCGCGGCCCCGGCGATATGCCGCCGCACCGACCGCTGGTGGGTGATGGTGACCGAGTCGATGACCCGGCCCCGCACATGCTCGTCCAGACCACGTCGGACGACTTCGACCTCGGGTAGTTCCGGCACGTCAGGATTCGGCGGTCAACGCCCGGTACGCCGCGCCGGCAGCCTTCTGCTCGGCTTCCTTCTTCGACCGGCCGACGCCCTGACCGTAAGGATTACCACCGATCATGGTGGTGGCGGTGAACTCCTTGTCGTGGTCGGGCCCGGTGGAGGTGATCTCGTAACTGGGCACCCCGAGACCACGTTCGGCGGTCAGCTCCTGAAGGCTGGTCTTCCAGTCCAGGCCGGCACCCATGCGGGGACCGCGTTCGAGCAGATCGGCGAACAAACGCAGCACCACTTCGCGGGCCACATCGATACCGTGCTCCAGATGCACCGCGCCGAGCAGCGATTCCATCCCGTCGGCGAGAATGCTCGGTTTGTCCCGACCGCCGGTGAGTTCCTCGCCCTTGCCGAGCAACAGATGCGCACCCAGTCCACCCTCGCCGAGCCCACGGGCCACTTCGGCGAGCGCGTGCATGTTCACCACGCTCGCGCGCAGTTTTGCCAGCTCACCCTCGGATTTGTCCGGATGCTCATGGTAGAGCCGCTCGGTGATACTCAGGCCGAGCACCGAGTCACCGAGGAATTCGAGGCGCTCGTTGGTCGGCAGGCCGCCGTTCTCGTACGCGTAGGAACGATGGGTGAGCGCCAGCCGCAGCAGATCCGGCGATATCTCGACGCCGAGTGCCGCGAGCAGGCTCGTGTGGTCACCGGTGGCGCGGGGTGTGTTCTTGCTCGCTGTCACAAGTACCCCGCCCCGACTCAGACGGCCGAGGCGACCTGACGGCCCCGGTAGGTGCCGCAGGACGGGCACGCGATATGCGGCAGGGTCTTCTCACCGCAGGCCCGGTTCGGGCAGGTGATCAGGGTAGGCGCGGCAGCCTTCCACTGGCTGCGCCGCGACCTGGTGTTGGAACGGGACATCCGGCGCTTGGGAACGGCCACGACTACTTCTCCTCTGTGCTCTTACCTGGTGTATGGGCGGTATGGTCTTCGGTGGCCGCACCCGGTTCGGTGCTGCCGCTGCCGGGCGATCCGGTGGCGAATTTCGCCAGCCCGGCCCAGCGGGGATCAAGTATCTCATGCCGATGCTCCGGACCTGCAATCGCCATCCGCACGCCGCATTCCGGGCACAGTCCCGCGCACTCGGGGGCGCACAGCGGCTGCAGGGGCAATTCCAGCCCGAGAATGTCGATGATCAGCGGTTCCAGGTCGATCAGATCCTCGTTCATCCGATAGACCTCGTCATCGGAGGCGGTCCGATCGGTGGCGCTGTCGGGGTAGGCGAACAGCTCGGTCACCGACAGTTCGATGCGGTCGGTGAACGATTCCAGGCAACGCGAGCACTCACCGACCAGCGGCGCCTCGACGGTTCCGGTGACCAGCACCCCTTCCGATACCGCCTGCAACCGCAGATCCAGTTCCACCTCGGCGCCCGCGACCACTCCGATCAGGTCGAGGCCGATATGGTCGGCGACGGTAACCGTTCGCCGCAGCTCGCGCATGGTTCCCGGCACACGGCCGAGACTGCGCACGTCCAGCACGAAACCGGAGGCCGGCGCATGGCGCGTGCCGCTGCGTGAACGCGAAGCGGAATCGGCGGGCATCGAGATCACTCCAGAAAGGGTCGGCTGTTCGGTACGGTCGCTCGAAGGGCAACCACTCCACCGTACGCGAACAGAATACCGCCCACCACAGTGCCCGGGACCACCTCGATCCGTCAGAGACCCCGCCGATACTCGGTGGCGTAGTCGGGAATGGAGACCCCGCTGCGCAGTTGTTGCCGGCCGCGGCCGACGGTGCGCAGGGTGGTGGTGAGCGTCTCCTCCAGTTCGGCGAGTTTGGTGTCGACATAGTGGTCGCAGTCGGCGCGCATCCGATCCGAATCGGCGTGCGCGGCGTCGATGAGCCGTGCCGATTCGGCATGCGCGGCCCGCACCACCTCGGTCTGTTCCACCAACCGCGCCTGTTCCGCCTTCCCGTCGGCCACGGAACGGTCGTAGGACGCCTTACCCGCCTCGATCATCCGCTCGGATTCGACCCGGGCCCGCTCGGTCAGCGTCTCGTATTCGGTCTTGGCCTCGGACAGGATGCGGTCGGCCTCCGCCTGCGCGGTATCGACCAGTCGATCGGCGTGGGCGGTGGCCTCGGCGACCATCCGATCGGCGTGGGCCTTGGCCTCGGCGAGAATGCGGTCGGCCTCGTTTCGGGCCTCCGTGAGGGTTTCGGATGCCTGGGCGTCGGCGGTGGCCACGGCCTGCTCGGCGCCCGTGCGGGCATCGGAGATGATCTTGTCCCGATGGTCGAGCACATCCTGGGCATCGTCGATTTCGCTCGGCAGCGCCTCACGCACATCGTCGAGTAGATCGAGCACCTCACCCCGCGGAACGATGCAGTTGCGGGTGGGCGGGATACCCCGCGCCTCTTCGACGATGGCGACCAGCTCGTCGAGCGCTTCGAATACCCGATACATGCTCTCTACCCTCCTGCGGCTTTCGGCGACATACCCGCCGTGCCCAGTGTGCCTGTCGTCACGGCCTGCCGCCGGGGCAATTTCGGGTGTGTCGCGGATTCGGTCGGATGTTCGATGTGACGGAAACCAAGTGGAGGGATTTTCTCCACTTGGTGTTTAATGCATGAGAGTCCGGCGCCACCGCGCCGGACCTCGTATACCCGTGCTCGATCGGAACGACCATGACCGTCCTACCACTGCCGCAGGCACCACTCACCATGAGTGATCTGGGCACCGCGGTCGGGGAATTGGGAACCGAGTGGACCGATCGCTACACCGGACGACGGCGCGCCCGAAAGCCCGGCCGACTCCTGCGCTATCTGCGCACGGACCGCGCACTCCCCCAACTGATTCGATTCGCTCTGGTGGGCGGCACCAGCAATATCACCTATGTGCTGCTGTTTTTGACCATGACCGCCGCCGGTCCCCTGGCCGCGAATATCGTGGGTTCGGTTGTCAGCACCGTACTGGCCAACGAATTGCACCGGCGGCTGACCTTCCACGCCGCCGACCGGGTCGGCTGGTTCACCGCGCAATGGGAAGGCGGCGGGCTGGCGCTGGTCGGTCTGGGCATCAGCACTGCGGCGCTGGCCGCGCTGGGATTCTGGGTCCCCGGGCTCGGCGAGCTCGGCCAGGCCACGGCCGTCCTGGCGATCACCGCGGCGGTCGGCGGGTTGCGCTTTCTGGCCTTGCGGGGACTCGTCTTCTGACCATCCCACCGCCGGCGTCCCGGTGACCGGGCTACGCCTCGATGTCCGTGGACGACGAGGTGCGGACCGACCGCGGAACGGGAATCGTTCAGTCCGTTCGCTCGGACAGGCGTTCCAGCAGCCGCTTGTGCACCATGGGCGGCAGCATATCGCTCACATCCCCGCCGAAACTCGCCACTTCCTTGATCAGAGAGCTGGACAGATAGCCGAAGGCCGGATTGGTGGCGACGAAGAAGGTGTCCACCCCCGACAGCTTCTTGTTCATCTGCGCCATCTGTAGTTCGTAGCCGAAATCGGTGGCATCGCGCAGACCTTTGACGATGGTGGTGATGCCCTGTTCCCGGGCGAAGTCGACGAGCAACCCGTGCCAGGATGCCACCCGAACGTTGGACAGATGCGCGGTGGCGTCCCGCAACATCTCCATCCGCTCGGCGATATCGAACATGCCCTTCTTCTTCTTGTTGACCATGACCGTGACGACGACCTCGTCGAATTGGGCGGCCACCCGCTCGAAGACGTCGATATGCCCATTGGTCACCGGGTCGAACGAACCCGGGCACAGCGCTCCAGCCATGTCTCAGACGCTAGCAGGCGGAGCCACCTCCGACTCCGAGAGCTCGTACTCGGCCATCTCGATGCGCGTCTCCCCATAGCGGCGCGCGCGCCGAACGAGAAAACCCGCCGGCCAGGTGAGCTCCTCCGACCGATCGGATCGTTCCACCACCACCAGGGCCTCGGGCGCCAACCACCCGGTTTCTGCCAATGCGGTCAGATCCGCGACCACGGCGGACGTCGGCAGATCGTAGGGCGGGTCGGAGAACACCAGATCGAATTCACCGGCGCCCCCGGATGCCAATACCTGCGCCACCGCCCCGATGCGCACCTGCGCCCCGGACAAACCCAGATCGGCGATATTGCCGCGGATCACCGCCGCTGCCCTGCGATTGGTCTCCACCAACAGGGCGGTACGCGCGCCGCGGGACAACGCTTCCAAAGCGAGCGCACCGGAGCCGGCGTACAGGTCGAGCACTCGCGCGCCGTCGAGATCCATTCGCGCCTCGATCGCGGAGAACAACGCCTCACGAACCCGGTCCGAGGTGGGGCGGGTGCCGGCCGGCGGAACCCGTAACCGGCGCCCACCCACCGCTCCGGCGACGATGCGGGTCATTCGGACTGACGGACGGTGAGCTCGACCAGCAGGTCACCGCCTTCGACCTGCTGCACCCGGCCGATGGCCACCCGGCCGACCACACCACCCCGGGGAGCAGTGATGGCGGCCTCCATCTTCATGGCCTCGATGGTGCCGATGGTGTCCCCGGCGGAGATGGTGTCCCCTTCCTCGACCGCCAGGGTCACCACCCCGGCGAACGGGGCCGCGATATGGCCGGGGTTGGATTTGTCCGCCTTCTCCGCGGTCGGGATCTCGCCGGCGATCGACCTGTCCCGGACCTGCACCGGACGCAGTTGACCGTTCAGAATGCACATCACGGTGCGCATACCGCGATCGTCGGGTTCGGAAATGGCCTCGAGCCCGATGAGCAGGGTGACGCCCTTCTCGAGCTGCACCCGATGCTCCTCACCACGGCGCAGGCCGTAGAAGAACTGGTTGGCCGACAATCCCGAGGTGTCACCGTATTTCTCCCGGTGCGTCAGGAATTCGGCGGTCGGGCCGGGGAACAGCAAACGGTTGAGGGTGGCGCGGCGGCGGCCGGAGTCGCCGGAGAGTCCGGCCTCGTCCTCGGGACTCAACGGGGTTTCCGGTTTGGCCGGGGCTCGGCCGGCCAGGGCCTTGCTGCGGAACGGTTCCGGCCAGCCGCCGGCCGGGGTGCCGAGTTCGCCGCGCAGGAAACCGATCACCGAATCCGGGATGTCGTACCGACCCGGGTCGGCGGCGAAGTCCTCGATGTCGACCCCACTGCCGACCAGCGCCAACGCCAGATCGCCAACCACCTTCGAGGAGGGGGTGACCTTGATCAGCCTGCCCAACAGCCGGTCGGCCGCAGCGTAGGCGACCTCGACCTCCTCGAACCGGTCGCCCAATCCCAGTGCGATGGCCTGCTGGCGCAGGTTCGACAGCTGACCGCCGGGGATCTCATGGGTGTACACCCGACCGGTGGGGGACGGCAGCCCGGACTCGAACGGCGCGTACACCTTGCGCAGCGCCTCCCAGTAGGGCTCCAGATCGCAGATATTGCGCAGATTCAGACCGGTGTCGTATTCGCTGTTGGCCGCCGCCGCCACGATCGCCGACAGTGCCGGTTGACTGGTGGTGCCGGCCATGGGGGCGGCCGCGCCGTCGACGGCGTCGGCCCCGGCGGTCCAGGCCGCCAGATAGGTGGCCAACTGACCGCCCGGGGTGTCATGGGTGTGCACATGCACCGGCAGGTCGAAGTTGGCGCGCAGCGCGGTGACCAGTTTGGTCGCCGCCGGGGCGCGCAGCAGTCCGGCCATGTCCTTGATCGCCAGCACGTGCGCGCCGGCATCCACGATCTGCTCGGCCAGTTTCAGGTAGTAGTCGAGGGTGTAGAGGGTTTCGTCCGGATCCGCCAGATCGCCGGTGTAGGACAGGGCCACCTCGGCGATCGCCGTTCCGGTCTCGCGCACCGCATCGATTGCCGGACGCATCTGATCGACATTGTTGAGTGCGTCGAAGATACGGAAGATATCGATACCCGTCGCGGTCGCTTCGGCAACGAAGGCGCGGGTGACCCGCTCCGGATACGGCGTGTAGCCGACGGTATTGCGCCCCCGCAACAGCATCTGTAGGCAGATATTCGGAATCGCCTCCCGCAGTGCGGCCAGTCGCTCCCACGGATCCTCGTACAGAAACCGCAGCGCCACATCGTAGGTGGCCCCGCCCCAGCACTCCACCGAGAGCAGCTCGGGGGTCAAGCGCGCGATATGCCCGGCCACGTCCAGCAGACCGTTGGTCCGGACTCGGGTGGCCAACAGCGACTGGTGCGCGTCCCGGAACGTGGTGTCGGTGACCGCGACCGCCTTCTGCTCGCGGAGCGCCCGCGCAAATCCCTCCGGCCCCAACCGCAGCAGCTTCTGCCGTGACCCGTCCGGCGGCGGCGCAGACAGATCGATGGTCGGCAACTTGTCGTGGGGATACACCGCGGTCGGCCGTTTGCCATGCGGGGAGTTGACGGTGATATCGGCCAGGTATTTCAGGATCTTTGTCCCGCGGTCGGCCGGCTCCGGCAACTTCAGCAGCTGCGGACGTTCATCGATGAACGAGGTGGTGACCCGGCCCGTCGTGAAATCGGGATCGTCGAGCACCGCCAGCAGGAAAGGAATATTGGTGGTCACCCCACGAATGCGGAACTCGGCCAACGCCCGCCGCGCCCGAGCCACCGCAATGGGGAAATCACGTCCCCGGCAGGTGAGCTTGACCAGCATGGAGTCGAAGTAGGCACCGATCTCCGCGCCCAGGTTCGCTCCGCCGTCGAGTCGAATCCCCGCCCCGCCCGGGGTGCGGTAGCCGGTGATGCGACCGGTGTCGGGTCGGAATCCATTGGCCGGGTCCTCGGTGGTGATTCGGCATTGCAGCGCCGCGCCGCGGACGGTCACCGACTCCTGACTCAACCCCAGATCCGCCAAACTCTCCCCGGCCGCGATCCGTAGCTGTGCCTGCACCAGGTCCACATCGGTGATCTCCTCGGTCACCGTATGTTCCACCTGGATCCGCGGATTCATCTCGATGAACACATGGTTGCCGCGCTCGTCCAGCAGGAACTCCACCGTCCCGGCGCAGCTGTAGCCGATCTGTCGGGCGAACGCCACCGCGTCCGCACAGATCCGGTCGCGCAGCTCGGGGTCCAGATTCGGTGCCGGCGCCAGCTCGATCACCTTTTGATGCCGGCGTTGCAGCGAACAGTCCCGCTCGAACAGATGCATCACATTGCCGTGGGTGTCGGCCAGGATCTGCACCTCGATATGGCGCGGATTCACCACCGCCTGCTCCAGGAACACCGTCGGATCGCCGAACGCCGACTCGGCCTCCCGGCAGGCGGCCTCGATCGCCTCGCGCAGCCCTTCCGGTGCGGCCACCCGGCGCATACCGCGCCCGCCGCCACCGGCCACCGCCTTGACGAACACCGGGAACTCCAACCTCTCGGCGGCCGCCAGCAACTCCTCGACATCGGAGGAGGGCGCGCTGGACTGCAATACCGGCAGACCCGCCGCCCGCGCCGCTTCCACCGCCCGGGCCTTGTTTCCCGCCAACTCCAGCACCCGGGCCGAGGGGCCGATGAAGGTGATGCCTTCCCGCGCGCACGCCGCGGCGAGATCGGGATTCTCCGACAAGAAGCCGTATCCCGGGTAGACGGCATCCGCACCGGCGGTCTTGGCTGCCTCGATAATCGCCTCGATCGACAGATACGCCCGGACCGGATGCCCTTCCTCCCCGATCTGGTACGCCTCGTCCGCCTTCAGACGGTGAACCGAATTGCGGTCCTCGTACGGAAACACGGCCACCGTACCGATGCCGAGCTCATAGGCCGCGCGAAAGGCGCGAATAGCGATCTCGCCACGATTGGCAACCAAGACTTTCGAGAACATTGATCCAAAGTACCCGCCCCCACTACCTGAGGGTACATCGAAGTCCCCTTCGCGGGATTTTTCACAAAACATCCTCGCAAGGATGCGAAGGCGCGGTGATCCCGGCTCGTCCTCGCCGAAGCGGAATCACCGCGCCGTATTCACGACGGAATAGCGGCTCAGTCGAGTTCCTCCGCTTCGCCCTTTCGCGAAGGCCGGCACCGACACCCGCGCTCACCGAGCATTCGTAACACCGGACGCCGCCGCTGTTCGCCCCCCATTCGCCGTCCCACCGATCGACAGCCGCGTCGTCGTTCCATGATCCCCCTCCTGTTCTCACGCCGACATATCCCTTTCGCCATATTTCGACGCGGCCGATGCGCCGGCGGTTCCCTCTACGTGCTTTTCGCCGGATATTGCGCACTCCGTCCCGCGCCACACCCTGTGGAACACGGCGCTTCCACGGCGGTGATTCGCACGCTACGCATAAATGGCCGAGAGCAAACCGCCATGCAAACCGACTAGTCTTGAACAACAAGTGGCCATCTTGCGATGTTTGCGAAGCCGAACTGGGTACGATCTCGCCGTGCGCAAGATGTACGCGGGGGCCCGACTTCGGCGGCTCCGTGAGGAACGCCGGATGACCCAGGCCGCACTGGCCAAATCGCTGGACCTGTCGCCCAGCTACCTCAACCAGCTCGAGCGCGACCAGCGTCCGCTCACCATTCCCGTACTCCTCAAACTGAACTCCACCTTCGATCTGGACGGGGACTTCTTCACCGCGGATGCCAATGCGCGACTGATCTCGGAGTTGCACGAGGTCCTGATGGATGCGGCCGGCGGTGCCGGCGCACCGGCCGCGCAGATCGAGGAACTGGCAACCCGGCAACCGGAGATCGCCAAACTGGTCGTCGCCATGCACCGGCGGCTCCGGGCGGCCACCGACCAACTCGATCTCCTCTCGGCCCGGGCCACCGCGACCGACGGTGTATCGACCCCGGCCATGCCATACGAGGACGTCCGCGATTTCTTCTACGACCATCACAACCACATCGACTCGCTCGACCTGGCCGCCGAGCGACTGTTCGACGAATGCGGACTCACCATCGGCTCCCTGGACCGCCAACTCGCCCGAGTCGCCGAGGAACGCGCCGGAGTGAAGGTATTGGTCCGCGGCGACGGAGCCGATACGTCCATCCCGAAACGCCACTACGACCCGGCCGCCCGCACCCTCGTCCTGGCCCGGCGACTACGGCCGGGCCAGCGCGCTTTCCAGATCGCCGCCACTCTGGCCTTCCTGCTGTACGGCACCGAACTCGACGAGGTGCTGAACGAAACCCCTTCGCTGACCGGCGAATCCCGCGCCCTCGCCCGCGTCGCGCTGGCCAATTACTTCGCGGCGGCGCTGATACTGCCCTACGGTCGCTTCCTGCGCTCGGCCGAGGAATTGCGCTACGACATCGACCTGCTCGGATTACGTTTCGAGGTCGGATTCGAAACCGTCTGCCACCGGTTGACCACGCTGCAGCGCCAAGGACAGCGCGGGGTGCCGTTCTTCCTCGTCCGCACCGACCGAGCGGGCAATATCTCCAAACGCCAGTCCGCCGCCGCGTTCCATTTCTCCCGGGTCGGCGGCAGCTGCCCGCTGTGGGTGGTGCACGAAACCTTCGCACATCCGGGTCGGACCCTCACCCAGATCGCGGAACTACCGGACGGCCGCCGCTATTTCTGGGTGGCACGCACCATTACGCCCGCCCCTCAGGCATTCGACACCGCGACCCACCGTTTCGCGATCGGCCTCGGCTGCGATATCGAGTACGCCGACCGGCTGGTCTATGCCCGGGGCGTACCACTCGCCGATCCGGCCGCCGCGGTCCCGATCGGGGCCGGCTGCAAGGTCTGTGACCGACCGGCCTGCCCACAGCGGGCCTTCCCACAGATCGGCACCCCGCTGGCGGTTTCGGAACACACCTCCATGGACCTGCCCTATCCCCGGGTGATCCGCACCAACGGCCAACCCGCCGCAGACCCGCCCACCGAGCAGCAGCGCCCCGGATCGCTCACCCGCCGCCGCCCCTGAAGATCAGGATTTGGCCAGATACTCGAGCCGCTCGGCATCGACCGCGGCGTGCATCATGGCCGCCAGTCCCGGATGTCGCACCAACCCCGGATCCTCGTCGACCACGCGCCGCGCGAGATCCCGGGCAGTGGTGATGACCTCCAGATCGTCCAACAGCGACAGCAGTCGTAGCGAGCGCGTGGTACCCGACTGGGCTGCGCCCAGCACATCGCCCTCGCGACGCTGCCGCAGATCCAGCACCGCCAATTCGAATCCGTCGGTGGTGCCCGCCACCGCCTCCAGCCGCACCATGGCCGAACTCCCCGGCCCCGCATCGGTGATCAGCAGACACAGACCCGGGTGTCGACCACGTCCGACCCGGCCCCGCAGCTGGTGCAGCTGGCTCACCCCGAACCGGTCGGCGTCCATGATCACCATGACCGTCGCATTGGGCACATCGACGCCGACCTCGATCACCGTGGTACATACCAGCACGTCGATCCGGCCCTCGGTGAAGGCACGCATCACCGTGTCCTTCTCATCCGCCGGTAGCCGTCCGTGCAGCAGACCGACCCGCAGTTCGGACAGCGGTCCGGTGCGCAGCTTGTCGTACACCTCCACCACGGCCTGCGTGGTAGGGGGTTCCTTACCGTTCGCGCCCGCCCGTCGGGACCTGCCGGTGCCCGAACCGTCCTCGTCGTCGCCGATCCGCGAGCACACCACATACGCCTGACGTCCCTCCCGCACCTCCTCGGTGATCCGTTCCCAAGCGCGATCCACCCAGTTCGGATGCAGCCGTCGGGGCACGACCCGCGAGGTGATGGGGGACCGCCCGCGCGGCAGCTGGGTGAGGGTGGAGGTCTCCAGATCCCCCAGGGTGGTCATGGCGATGGTGCGCGGAATCGGGGTGGCCGTCATCACCAGCAGATGCGGGCTCACCCCGGCTTTCGCCTTGGCCCGCAGGGCATCTCGCTGTTCCACACCGAACCGGTGCTGTTCGTCGACCACCACCATGCCCAGATCGAAGAATTCCACCGCGTCCTGGATCAGGGCGTGGGTGCCGATCACGATACCGGCATCGCCGTTCACGGCGGCCAACAGCGCGGCCCGTTTCGCCGCGGCGGGCATGGAACCGGTCACCAGCACCACCCGCGTCGCTTCCTCGGCGGCGCCCAGCTCCCCCGCCGTGCCGAGATCACCCAGCATCGAGCGCAGCGACCGATAGTGCTGGGCGGCAAGCACTTCGGTGGGCGCCAGCAGCGCGCACTGCTGGCCGGCGTCGACCACCTGGAGCATGGCGTGCAACGCGACGATGGTCTTACCCGAGCCCACCTCGCCCTGGAGCAGTCGGTGCATGGGCCGACTCCGGGACAGATCCGCGGCGATCTCCGCGATCACCTGCCGCTGCCCCTCGGTGAGTTCGAACGGCAGCCGTTTGCCGAAGGCGGCGGCGATACCGTCGGAACGTGGCGGGCACGGCCGGGCGGTGCGGGTGGCGACCTCGTGTCGCCGATCGGCCAACACCAGTTGCAGGGCCAGGGCCTCGTCGAAACGCAGCCGGGCCCGCGCGGACTCGATATCGGATTTACGTTCCGGCAGATGGATCAACCGCAGAGCGTCGACGACGGGCAGCAGGCCCTGATCGTCCCGAATCCGTTGCGGCAGTGGGTCCTCGATCGGGTCGAGCTGGTCGAGCACCTGCCGCACACAGGCCAGGATCTCCCAACTCTGCACCTTGGCGGTGGCCGGATAGACCGGGATGAACTCCCGCTCGAAAAACGACATGTCCACACCGTCGGCGCCTTTGGCGCTCTGCGCCAGCCCGCGCAGATCCCCACCGCCGCGTACGGTGGTGAGGGCGAGTTCGTCGTCGCCGGTCTCGGGCAGGATCAGGTATCCGGGGTGGCTCAGATTCCACTGGCCGGGTCGCCAGTAGTTCACCGTGCCCGACATCATGGCCCGCACCCCTTGGCGGATCGCGTATTTCACTTTGTCGCCGTTGAAGAACGTCACATCGACACCGCGACCGGAACCGGTGTCGAGCACAACCTTGAGCAGCGACCCCCGCCGCTGCCGCATCGGCCGCAGCTCCGCCTTGGTGACTCGCCCGATCACCGTGATATGCGAACCGTCCTCGGGGGCCTCCTCGGTGAGGGGTTGCCCCTGGGTGGCATAACGCAGCGGATAGTGCCGCAACAAATCCTCGACGGTGCGCATATCGAAGGCATCGGCCAACGAGGCGGCGGCCTTCGCGCCGAGCAGATGATCCAGCCGGTCGCTCAGGGTCGCCATGGCCGCACCCCCGTCGTCATCCCGCGCCCACTCACCCGACCATCTCGTTCCACGCCTGTCCGCATCCGATCACCCGACGCCCATTTACTCGATGCCCATTTACTCGATGCCCGTTTACTCGATGCCCGTTTACTCGATGCCCGTTTACTCGATGCCTATCTGCACCAGATCACCGTGCTGGCCCCCGGTATACACGGTGACCTCGACACCGGGGAATTCCGCGCCGATATGTTCCACCAAACCGTCGACGAGCCCGACCGGCGCGACCGCACCCACCAACAGGGTGACCAGTTCACCGCCCAGACCGAGCATGCGATCCAGCAGTGTCCGTCCGGCCGCCCGGACATCCCGATCGATCACGACCACATCGTGTCCGACCAATCCCAGTCCGTCTCCGGCCGCGCAGGTACCGACCATGGTGAGCGCCCGCCCCTGGGCCACTCGCAGCGAACCCCAACGGGTCGCCGCGGCCGCCTCCGACATGGCGAAGGCGTCGTCCACCGCGATCCGCGCCCGGTCGTGGACGGCCAGCGCCGCCAACCCCTGCACCATGCAGGCGCTCGGCAGCAACAACACATCCCGACGCGCGTGCCGGGCCGCGACACCGACCGCGACCAATTCCTGCGCGGGCAGCGCTCCGTTGGGCAGTACCAACACCTCCCGGTGCGGCATCCGACGGATCGCCGTCAGCAGCGTCCCGGTATCCACCGGACCGTCACCGCCCACCACCACCGCGCCCGCCGCCTCGAACAGAGCGACGGCGCCCGCCCCCGACGCCACGGCGAGCACCCCCCGGTCGTGCTCGGCGCCAACGACCCGCGACGACCCGGGGACCGGGCCGACTCCGGCGCGCGCAGAACTCGCACGCTCCCCTCCCGAGCACACGCCGCCGTTTCCCGCCGATCGGCCGGCGTATTCGGCGCGCCGGTGCGGCTCGACGGTGAAACTCTCGATCCGGATCTCATGCAGCGCACCCGCCGCCAATCCGGCCTCCACCGCCGCGCCGGCGTCCGTGCAGTGCACATGCGCCGACCAGGCACGGTCGCCGTCACCGACGACGACCACCGAATCGCCCAGTTCTCCTAGTCTGCTCCGCAACGCCGCCACCCGGCGTTCATCGGTCTCGGTGAGCCGGTACATCACCTCGTACCCGATCGACGGACGACGCTCACCTACGGCGGCACCCCCGGGCTCGGCGCGCCGGTACTCCGGTCGGGCAGGTGCTCGGCCCGTGGTGAGGGCAACCGCGCTGTCCAGCAGCACCAGCAAACCGCGGGCACCCGCGTCGACGACACCCGCCTCGGCCAATACCCCGAGTTGTGTGGGCGTATCCTCCAATGCCCGCGCTGCGGCCTCCGCCGCCGCTGCCACGACCGCGGTCAGTTCGGGGTCGGCGCAGTCGACGGCCGCGCGTCCGGCCCGTTCCAACACGGTCAGCACGGTCCCCTCGACCGGCGTACTGAGTCCGGCACGCACCAGGGCGGCCGCACGCATCAGCGCCGTCCGGTACGTCACCCCGGTCAGCGGGCCCGCCTCGGCCGCTTCGGCGATACCCCGCAACACCTGGGACAGGATGATTCCCGAGTTCCCGCGTGCTCCCGCCGTCGCGCCCCGTGCCATGGCCATCGCCACCGGATGGGCCGGCACCCGCGCGATATGCCCGCCGCCCGATGTCACCGCGTCATCGTCGGGATCGTCGGGCACGACCGACTCGGCGGCGGATACGGCGGCGCGCATGGTGGCCAGTAGATTGGTCCCGGTGTCCCCGTCCGGGATCGGGAAGACATTGAGCGCGTCGATCTCCGCACGTCGATCCTCGAGCCCGGCCAGACAGATCCGTCCCCAACGCAGCAACGCCGCACCGTCGAGCGCTTCGCGATCGAGGACTTCGGGACCGCTCACCTGCCGGGATTCGGGCAACGCCACCTCGTTCCTGTCGTCGGGTCGGTGCCCGCCAGGTTAGTCGGCAACGCTCGCGCCGCCGCCGTCACCCGAGGACCTGCCCGATCGCCGGATGCGTCCGGCAGGGTGAGCAAACCCCGGTTTGGTGGATCGACGCGCGGGCGGATACTCTTGCAGGGTTGCCTCGCGTGGCCGTCGCCGGCCTGCGCTGGCCGACCGAGTCGGCAGGCATGAAGACATATGATCTCGGACCGGCTGTCACGCCACAGCAGGTCCCCCTCGAGGACATGAAGGAGTTCGCGACTATGGCTGCCGTCTGCGACGTCTGCGCCAAGGGCCCCGGCTTCGGGAAGTCGGTCTCGCACTCGCACCGACGCACCAACCGTCGTTGGAACCCGAACATCCAGACCGTGCGCGCGCAGGTCTCCCCGGGCAACACCCGCCGGATGAATGTGTGCACCTCCTGCCTGAAGGCGGGCAAGGTCGTTCGCGGCTGAATCGGCCGATACGCCGGTTCCCCAACGTCGCCCCGGCACCCGTATGGGTGATCCGGGGCTTCGTCGTTCCCGCGCTCACCCCGAGTGGACGCCGATTGCGAAGGGCCGCCGATGAGTCTTTCGTCCGGGTCCGACGCCCCATGGCGTATCTCCCCCCTCGCCCTCGAACACATCCGTTCGCTGTCCGAATGCCATATCGCCTGTTGGGATGAGGCATACCGCGATCTGGTTCCCGATCATGTGCTGGACGCGTTCGACGAGGATCGGAACACCGAACAGTGGGAGCGCAGATATCGCGGCGGTCCCGGGCGGACCTGGGTCGCGTTACTTGGCGACGTGGTGATCGGATTCGCCGGCACCGGACCGCCCCGCGACGAACCGCCGGTGGCGGAGATCGAACTCGGGGCCATGTACATCCGCGCATCCTGGTACGGCACCGGGCTCGCCCATGACCTCATGGGCGTCGCGCTGGACCCGCGTCGGTCGTGTTCGCTGTGGGTCTTCGAACACAATCCTCGGGCCAGGGCGTTCTACGCCAAATATGGATTCGTACCGGATGGCACCGCCCGAACCGAACATTTCGCGGGTATCACCGAGATCAGGTTGGTGCGCCCCGGAATCGAGGCCCCTCGTCCCTCGGGGTGACCGCAGGTCATTCCCGAATCGGCCCCGCCCCGCCCGCTCGGAGTACGAACTCGGTGACCGCGTCGGTGAACGCGTCGTTGTCGTCACCGGCCGCGGTATGCGCCGCATCACCGATCTCCACCAGTTCGGCATGCGGTACCAACTTCTGGAACTCCGCGGCCGCCTCGGCGCTCACCACATCCGACCGCAGACCGCGGACCAGCAGGACCGGGATGCTCAGTGCCCGGGCGGCACGCTCCAGCGTGCGGGTCATCTCCTCGGAGTCCACCAATCGGGTCGCATCCACCGTGCGATCGCCGAGCATGTCCGGGTCCCAGTGCCAGTACCACCGGCCGTCGCGGTGCCGCAGATTACGTAGCAGCCCGTCGGTGCTCTTCGGACGCGGCCGGTGCGGAAGGTACGCGGCCACCGCGTCGGCGGCCTCCTCGACGGTGTCGAAACCGTTGCGATACCTGCCGAGGAAATCGAGCACCCGGGTAACTCCCTCGGGTTCGGGCCGGGCCACGATATCGACCAGGACCAGCGCGGATATCGCTTCCCCACCCGGGGCGGCAGTGGCCAACAGCCCGGTGATACCTCCCATGCTGGCCCCCACCACGACGGCGGGACCACCGCCCAGCTGGTCCAGCACCTCGATCAGGTCGGCGACCATGGTCTCGCGGCTGTAATCGCGGTCCGGCGCCCACTGGCTGTCACCGTGTCCGCGGGCATCGACGGCGACGGCTCGCAACCCGGCCGCCCCCAGCATCGCACCACTGCGCTTCCACGAGTACCGGGTCTGCCCACCGCCGTGCAGGAAGACGACGAGCGGGCCGTCGGGAGGACCGTAACGGTCCGCAACGAGCTCGATCCCGCCCAAACCGCGCAGCCGCAGTCGGACGGGATCGAGCAGATTGTTCGCATTACTCACGATCCGAGGATCGCACAATGCCGGCGTTACGCCGTAAAAACGACGGAATCAGCAGTCCAGCTTCATCCCGCTGAAGGTCCGCTGGAACAGGCAGGCGAACGTACCGGTGACCGACGAAGAAATCGTCGACGAACCGGTGGAGGTGAACTCCTCGCCGACCGGATTCGCCTCGGGCTCGGTGATCGGGGTCTGCTCCCGCTCCAGGGCGAGCGGCGCCGCGCTCGCGCTCGCCGCACCGGCGGCCAGGGCGGCGCAGACCGCGAACGTGGCGGTGGTACCGCGCAGTGCACCGCGAACGGTGGTGGTGTGCATGTAGGTGCTCCTCACTTCTTTCCTCTCGACGCCTGTCAGGGCAGGCGCCAGTCCACCGGTTCCGCGCCGAGTTCGTCGAGCAGTTCGTTGACTCGGGAGAACGGGCGAGAACCGAAGAATCCCCGGGACGCCGACAACGGCGAGGGGTGCGGTGACTCTATACAAGGAACCTCGGCACGGGCCAGTGTCGGTTTCAACGAGGCGGCGTCACGGCCCCACAAAATCGCGACCAGCGGAGCATCTCGGGCCACCAAGGCGTGGATCGCCCGCTCGGTGACCTCTTCCCAACCCTTACCGCGATGCGAGGCCGGTTTCCCCGGCATAACCGTCAACACTCGGTTCAGCAGCAGCACACCTTGATCCGACCACGGGCTCAAATCGCCACACGACGGTGTCGGGTACCCGAGATCCTTGCTGTATTCGGCGAAGATATTGGCCAGACTCCGCGGAACAGGCGAAACATCCGGCGCCACCGAGAAGCTCAACCCCATCGGATGCCCCGGGGTGGGATACGGATCCTGACCCACGATCAATACCCGAACCTCGTCGAACGGACGCTGAAAAGCGCGTAACACGTCCTTCCCGGCCGGTAGATAGCCGCGACCCGCGGCGTTCTCGGCGCGGAGGAAATCACCCATCTGCGCAATTCGATCGGCCACGGGTTCCAGTGCCCGCGCCCAGCCCGGATCCACGATTTCCGACAGTGGTTTCGTGCCCATGACCGCACAACCTATCGCGATTCACCGACATCCGCCGAGTCCGCCCCGGAGAACGATTCCCACCCACCACAGCCCGACCACCGACCGCCGTCGACGGTAACCCCGTGACCGGCCGAGACGCCGCCGATGGGGGTCCATCCCGCCGGTATCGGCGCCCCCGGCGGCCATACCCCGACGAAGGCATGATCCTCACCGCCGGTCAGAATCCATTGCAGCGCATCGACTTCCAATGCCGCCGCCCAGTCGTCGAGTTCCGTGTCGCGCAGCGCGGCGGAATCGATATCGATGGCCACCCCCGATGCCGCGGCGATATGGCCGAGATCGGCGAGCAGACCGTCGGAGACATCGGTGAGCGCATCCGGTGCGGCACCCGCGGCCAGGGCCGCATGCACCGCCGCGTAGGGCGGCCGAGGAACCCGATGGACGGCAACGGCACCGGCCCACTCCGGTTCGTCCGCCCGACCCGCGGTCAGTACCGCGAGTCCGGCCGCCGACCGACCGAGGCGCCCGGCAACCGCGACGGTACCGCCCGCCCGGGCCCCCGACCGGGTGACAGGTTCGACGCCGATCGGATCGCCGAAGGCGGTCACCGAGATCACCACCTGCGGGCTGCGCACCAGATCACCACCGGCGATCGATCCGCCGGCCCGACCGGCCTCGTCCCAGAGCCCGTCGGCCAACTCTTCCGCGAACGCGACGGGCGTCTCGGCCGGACAACCCAATGCCACCACATAACCGGTCGGCACCGCGCCCATGGCGTAGACATCGGCCGCGTTCTGGGCAATGGCCTTGCGGCCGATATCGCGCGGACTCGACCAGTCCAACCGGAAATGCCGGTCCTGCACCAGCATGTCCGTGGTCACCACATACCGTCCCCGACCGGCCAGCACGGCCGCGTCGTCACCCGGACCCAGCACCACGCCCGGCCCCTGCACCCGGCCCCCGGTGATGCGCTCGATCAACGCGAACTCACCGAGTTCACGCACCGTCGTCGGTTGTGTCCCGATACCGATTTCCAGCCCTTTCCGACCCGATCCGCTCCATGTCCGCCCGGTGAGGTGTCCGCTCGACCGGAACCGTCCCGACGGTACCCTGTGCCCGAGTGACCAGGCATTTGCGCCCACGAGAACCAACCACGCAGGAAGGATCGTCGACGATGGCGGCGAAAACGCCGGACGAGCCGCGAACACCGGAGCCCACCGACAACGAGGAGACCGGGGACACCGCCGAAACCGAGCGCAATCCTTACCCGCCCGCCCTCATCGCGACCGCGGTGGCGCTGCCCATCGCCCTGGTGGTCGGTGTGGTGGTCGCCGCGGTGATCGTCCTGCGCACCCCCGTGGAACGGGAACCGCTGGCATTGGGTCCGGTCCCGGCCCCGGCCGCCACGAGTCCGGCCTGCGCGACCCTCGTTCCCGCGTTTCCGGCAGAACTGGGTGATTTCACCGAATCGACGCTGGTGCAGCCTGTCCCCCCGGCGACCCGCGCCTGGCAACGTCCCGACGGCGGCGCGCCGATCGTCGTGCGCTGCGGACTGGACCGCCCGATGGAATTCAACCGCGCGTCCCCCATCCAGATGGTCAACGACGTTCAGTGGTTCGAGGTCCGCGACCCGGCGGCCGTCGATACCGGACAGAGCACCTGGTACGCGGTGGACCGGGAAACCTATATCGCCCTGACCGTTCCCGACGGGTCGGGTCCCACCCCGCTACAGGTGGTGTCCGACACGATCACCGCGCACCTGCCGGCCCGACCGATCGATCCGGGCGAACTGCCCAACTGAATCCGTCCGCTACCGCAGCCCGGTGCCCCGTGCCAACGCGGTCTCGATGAGAGTGGAGACCAGGGTTCGGTAGTCGATCCCGGTCTGCTCCCACATTCGCGGGTACATCGAGATCGCGGTGAAACCGGGCATGGTGTTGATCTCGTTGATCACCGGTCCATCCGGGGTGACGAAGAAGTCCACCCGGGCCAACCCCTGGCAGTCCAGGGCGCGGAAAGCTCGTACCGACAGAGTGCGCACCTCCTCGGTGACGGCATCGTCCAATTTCGCCGGGACATCGAATTCGCAGACGTCATCGAGGTATTTGGTGTCGAAATCGTAGAAGTCCGGCCCGGCCGAGCCGGTATCCGCGGGGTCGGTTTCCGGCATCCGGATCTCGGCGAGCGCACTGGCCTGCACCCGACCGTCCGGGAATTCCAGCACACCGCACTCCACCTCGCGGCCCACGATGGCGGCCTCCACGATCACCTTCGGGTCGTGTGCCCGGGCCACCGCGATGGCGGCATCCAGATCCGCCCAGTCGGTGACCCTGGTGATACCGATCGAGGAACCGCCTCGCGCGGGTTTCACGAAAACCGGCAACCCGAGCCGCTCCCGGTCCACCGGCGCGACAGTGGCGTCACCGGGACGCAGCACCACCTGCAATCCCACCGGCAGCCCTTCGGCCGCCAGCAGCTTCTTGGTGAACTCCTTGTCCATCCCGGCCGCACTGGCCAGCACCCCGGGGCCCACGTACGGGATACCGGCCATTTCCAACAGTCCCTGAATGGTCCCGTCCTCACCGAAGGGGCCGTGCAGCACGGGGAACACCACATCCACGGCACCGAGTACCGTGCCCGGCTCGTCGAGGGCGACCAGCGCTCCGGAACGGCCGGGATCGGCGGCGAGCACCAGAGCGGTTCCGGTATCGGAGACCGATGGCAATTCCCGGTCTCGGGGAGCGAGCGCCGCGGCATCATCACCGGACAGGGTCCAGGCGCCGTCGGTGGTTATGCCGATCGGCACGGCCTCGTAGCGCTCCGGGTCCAGATGACGGAGCACCGCACCCGCCGATACACAGGACACGGCGTGCTCGTTGCTGCGTCCGCCGAACACCACGGCCACCCTGATCCGGTTCGTCATGCCCCGAACCGTACCTGCCCGGCGCCCTAAGCCTGGAGCGGACCACCGGGTCCGCATGGGCGTTTCTATTCCGGTTTGATCCGGCGGCCGAGCAGCCGGTCGACCGCCTGCCGCACCGCCAGCCCTTCGTGGCATACCTCGTGCACCGCCTCCGTGAGCGGCATCTCCACATCGTGCTTACGTGCCAGCGCCCGCACCGATGTGCACGATTTCACACCT
Organism: Nocardia paucivorans NBRC 100373; assembly: GCF_000308675.1. Taxonomy (GTDB): domain Bacteria; phylum Actinomycetota; class Actinomycetes; order Mycobacteriales; family Mycobacteriaceae; genus Nocardia; species Nocardia paucivorans. Next base: position 28,798 of record NZ_BAGE01000044.1, read on the forward strand.
TCGGCGACCTGACCGTGGGTGGCCTCCTGTGCGGCCTGCATGGATCCGCCCTCGCCGAGAACATGACCGAAGGAGCGGTTGCGCGACAGCGGCGAGGTGCAGGTGGCCACCAGATCACCCACACCGGCCAGGCCGGCCAGGGTGACCGGTTCGGCGCCGAGCGCGGTGCCCAGTCGAATGATCTCGGCCAGACCACGGGTGATGAGCCCCGCGATGGAGTTGTCCCCCAGCCCCATACCGGAGGCGATACCGCATGCCAAGGCGATGACGTTCTTGCAGGCACCACCGATTTCACAACCGATCACATCGGTATTGGTATAGGGCCGGAAATACCCGGTGGCGCACGCTTGTTGCACGACAACGGCCCGATCCGCGTCGGTACAGCCGATCACCGTCGCGGCGGGCTGCCCGGCCGCGATCTCCTTGGCGAGATTCGGGCCGGACAACACCGCGATCCGCTCCGGCTCAGCGCCGGTGACCGCGGCGATGACCTCGCTCATCCGAAGGAGGGTACCGGTTTCGATTCCCTTGGCCAGGCTCAGCAAAGTGGCGTCCGCACCGATTGCCGGCGCCCAGACCTGCAGATTCGTACGCAATGCCTGCGATGGCACGGCCAATACGACGATATCGGCGCCGTCGAGGGCGCGGATGTGGTCGTCGGTCGCGGCGACCGGCGGCAGCTGCACCCCCGGAAGGTAGAACGGATTGCGATGGTCGGTCGCCAAGGCCTCGGCCACCTCCGGTCGCCGCGCCCAGATGGTGACCTCGGTTCCCGCGTCCGCCAAGACCTTCGCGAATGCCGTTCCCCATGATCCCGCACCCAGTACCGCCGCCCTCGTCATCAGCCCAATATGCCATGGAAGGATGGCCCCATGCGTCAGCACACCGTGCACACCGTGTACGCCGTGATCGCGGTGAAAAGCCTCGACCGGGCCAAGAGCCGCCTGGCCGGTGCACTGCCGCCGCCGGATCGGGCGCGGCTGGTACTGGCCATGTTCTCCGATACGTTGCGCGCCGCCTGCGCCGTATCGGCCATCGGGTCGGTCACCGTGGTCACCCCGGATCCCGCCGTCGCGGAACTGGCGCGCGCACGCGGTGCCGAGGTGCATCCCGAACCCACCGATCGGTCACCGGTATCCGGTGAATCCGACCGCCTCAACACCGCCTTGGCCGCTGCCGCCGACACACTACGTCGGTGGCACGGCCCCATCGACCTATTGGCCCTGCAGGCCGATCTGCCGGCACTGCGCGCGGACGAACTGGCCGATATGCTCGCCACCGCGCCCGCCGCCCGTTCGCTGGTCGTCGACCATACGGGCACCGGCACGGCCGCGCTGCTGGCGCGCGCGGGAACACCACTGAATCCGCGCTTCGGCCCCGAGTCGGCCGCCCGACACAGCGCCGACGGTGCGATCGAACTGGACGGGGACTGGCCGGGACTGCGGTTGGACGTCGATACCGTCGCCGATCTGGACAAGGCAGTGGCCCTCGGCGCCGGCCCCGATACCAGGACGCTGTTGCGTACCCTCGGCCATCGGGTTCCCGCGCTCGGCGGTGGGTTCGCCTCGCCCGGCACCGGACCGGAGCCGGCCGAATCGATAACTACGGTGTGCTAGCGGATCGCCGCGACCGGAACACCTGGAGACGATCCCACCTCCCGGCTGCACACCGTACGGTTCGTAAGGAATGATCGTAGACGTGAGCGATACGGAAACCGTCAAGCAGCAGCGGGTACTTCCCGCTCCACCACCGGCCGCCGGCCCGGTATCCGACGGATCCGCCGCGCCACAGTTGCCCGCCGATCGCTATCTCAACCGCGAGTTGAGTTGGCTGGACTTCAATGCCCGGGTACTGGCGCTGGCGGAGGACGATTCGCTGCCGTTGCTGGAACGCGCCAAATTCCTCGCCATCTTCGCCTCGAACCTGGACGAGTTCTACATGGTGCGTGTTGCCGGTCTCAAACGCCGCGCCGAGACCGGGCTTACGGTGCGCTCCGCCGACGGACGTTCACCCAACGAGCAGTTGGCGCTCATCGCCGCCCGCACCCAGGAGATCGCGGTCCGGCACGCTCGGGTGTTCCTCGACGATGTACTGCCCGCGCTCATCGACGAAGGCATCGAGATCATCGACTGGACCGACCTCGACGACGAGGAACGGCACCGACTGTCGGCCTATTTCCAGGACCAGGTGTTCCCGGTGCTCACCCCCCTCGCGGTGGACCCGGCCCACCCCTTCCCTTATATCAGCGGCCTGAGCCTGAATCTCGCGGTGACGGTGCGGGACGAGACCGGCGGTGAGCATTTCGCCCGCGTGAAGGTTCCCGACAATGTCGACCGATTCGTGCGGGTGCGACGCACCGGTTCCACCTCCTCCATTGCGGCGTTCCTGCCGATGGAGTCGCTCATCGCGGCGCATCTGGATCAGTTGTTCCCCGGGATGACCGTGGTCGAACAACATTCGTTCCGGATCACCCGCAATGCCGATTTCGAGGTCGACGAGGACCGCGACGAAGACCTGCTGCAGGCGCTGGAACGTGAACTCGCGCGCCGCCGCTTCGGTTCCCCGGTCCGGCTCGAGGTCTCCGACGATATGACCGAGCACATGCTGGAACTGTTGTTGCGCGAACTCGAGGTCGATCCGGGTGATGTCATCCAGGTCCCCGGCCTGTTGGATCTGTCCTCCCTGTGGCAGGTCTACGGGGTGGACCGGCCCGCGCTCAAGGATCCGCCATACGTTCCCGCGACCCCACCGGCCTTCGGGGAACGGGAGACCCCGCGCAATGTGTTCGCCGCGTTGCGCGAGGGCGATGTGCTGGTACATCATCCCTACGATTCGTTCTCCACCAGCGTGCAGCGGTTCATCGAACAGGCCGCCGCCGATCCCCAGGTGCTGGCGATCAAGCAGACGTTGTATCGCACCTCCGGGGATTCGCCGATCGTGAATGCGCTCATCGATGCCGCCGAGGCCGGTAAGCAGGTGGTGGCGCTGGTCGAGATCAAGGCACGATTCGACGAACAGGCCAACATCAAATGGGCCCGGGCGCTGGAACAGGCGGGCGTCCACGTGGTCTACGGTCTGGTCGGGTTGAAAACCCACTGCAAGACCTGTCTGGTGGTGCGCCGGGAAGGCGCGACCATTCGTCGCTACTGCCATATCGGCACCGGCAATTACAACCCCAAAACCGCGCGCCTCTACGAGGACGTCGGATTGCTCACCGCGGCACCCGAAATCGGGGCCGATCTGACCGACCTGTTCAATTCGCTGACCGGGTATTCCCGCAAGGCCGAGTATCGCAATCTCCTGGTTGCCCCGTACGGGGTGCGGTCCGGGATCATCACCCGTATCGAGCGGGAGATCGAGGCGGCGCGGAACGGGGAAGCCGCCCGGATCCGGATGAAGGCCAATGCCATCGTCGACGAACAGATCATCGACGCCCTCTACCGTGCCTCCCAGGCCGGTGTGCCGGTGCAGATCGTGGTGCGCAGTATCTGCGGGCTGCGACCGGGAGTTCCGGGGTTCAGCGACAATATCGAGGTCCGCTCGATCCTCGGCCGAGTGCTCGAGCATTCCCGGATCATGCATTTCCAGGCGCAGGACGAATACTGGATCGGCAGCGCCGATATGATGCACCGCAATCTGGACCGGCGCGTGGAGGTCATGGCGCAGGTCCGGGATCGCCGTCTGTGCGCCCAGTTGGACGAGGTGTTCGAGTCGGCGCTGCATCCGATGACCCGCTGCTGGGTACTGCAATCCGACGGTTCCTGGACGGCCTGGCCCGAGCGCCGCGATACCGGCGACGGTGTTCGTGACCATCAGGTGTACCTCATGCACCTCCACCGCCCCGCACAACAGTGAAGGACTCGACCGACCACACGATGTCTCGTTCACCTCGGGCCAAGGCCAATATCCATGCCGCGGGAACGGTGTTGTGGCGTCGGGCGCCGGACGGTTCCGGCGCCGTCGAGATCGCCGTGATCCACCGGCCCAAGTACCAGGACTGGTCGCTGCCGAAGGGCAAACTCGACCCCGGGGAGACGCCGGTGCTCGCGGCCGTGCGGGAAACCGAGGAGGAGACCGGGCTACGCCCCCGACTGGGCCGCTATCTCGGCAAGGTCACCTACCCGATTCCCGGTCACCGCAAGCTGAAGCGGGTCGACTATTGGGCGGCCGAGGTCGCCGAGGGAGAATTCGCCGCCAATACCGAGGTGGACGAGCTGCGCTGGATTCGACTCGATCGGGTATTGGACGAATTGTCGTATCCGATGGACCGACAGGTGGTGCGCACTTTCGCCCGGTTACCGGTCGAAACCTCCACACTGTTGGTGGTGCGACACGCGAAAGCCGGCCGCCGCGACCGGTTCGACGGGCCGGACGATGCGCGGCCGCTGGAACCGGCCGGGCGGCGGCGGGCGCTGGCCCTGGTACCGAATCTGTTGGCGTTCGGCGCCCGGGAGATCTTCTCCGCACCCCCGTTGCGCTGTGTGCAGACGGTCCAACCGCTGGCCGAGGAGCTGGGGGTGGATATCGGCCTGGAACCGCTGCTGTCGGAAACGGGTTATGCGGCGGATCCGGACGCGGGACGGAAACGGGCCCTCGAACTGGTCTCCGATCGCACCGTGCGCGTGCTGTGCAGCCAGGGGAAGGTGATCCCCGATCTCTTGCAATGGTGGACCGAACGCGACGGAATAGCGTTACCGCCCGCGCGTAATCGCAAGGGCAGCGTGTGGGTGCTGTCGTTCGTCGACGGTCGAATGGTGGCCGCCGACCATCTGGAGCGGTCGCTGTCGATGGCCGTGGTACCTCCCACGGATACCGCCACCTGAAACCGCACCGAATACGGAATATCGACTCCGCCCGGTCCGCACGCGGTTCGCCGGGACCGTATCGGCGCCCGAAGCACAGGTGCCACGGGCACGAGCCTCGGGCGCCGATTCGGCGAGACCCGTGGGGGCCGCAACCCCCGCGCCGTCGAAGGTGGTTCGATCGACACGGCCCCGAAGACGGCGCGATGTAAACACAGAACGCCCCCAGGGATCTCCCGGGGGCAGTGGTCCGTCCGAAACACGGGTGATACGGGATCAACCCGATGGGTTGTCGGTGTGACGACGAGGGGCGGGGTGGGTTGGCGCCGACGCCGAACGTGAAATCAGCGGGTGCGACGCGCTGTGGTCTTCTTGGCCGTTGTCTTCTTGGCCGCGGCCTTCTTGGCCGTTGTCTTCTTCGCGGTGGCGCTCTTGGCGGCCGTGGCCCGCTTGGTGGTGCTCTTCTTCGCGGCGGTTGCCTTGCTCGTAGCGGTTTTCTTGGCCGTGGTCTTGGTTGCCGCCTTTTTCGCGGGCGCCTTGGTCGCCGCCTTCTTGGCGGGCGCCTTGGTCGCCGCCTTCTTCGCGGTGGTGCGTTTGGTGGCGGTCGCCGCCTTCTTGGTGGTCGACTTCTTGGCCGCAACCGGCGCATTGACACCGCGTTTCACCGCGGGACCGGTTGCCGCGAGCTTCTGTTTGCCCGCAATGACGGCCTTGAACTGAGCGCCGGGCCGGAATGCCGGCACCGAAGTGGGCTTCACCCTGACCGTTTCTCCGGTGCGTGGGTTCCGGGCCACCCGGGCCGCCCGTTTGCGTTGTTCGAATACACCGAATCCGGTGATGGTGACGCTCTGCCCTTTGTGTACTGCACGGACGATGGTGTCGACCACATGCTCGACTGCCGCGGTGGCCGTGCGCCTGTCAGTACCCAACTTTTCGGTCAGAACGTCGATCAGTTCCGCCTTGTTCATTGAATCCTCCGCAGACTAATGGCCCGTCGTCGGACCGACTAGCTACCACGGTAAACCCACAAAGGGCAAGAGTCTATGTGCCACGCCAAAATTCATGAGGTTTAGCACACATCCAGTTACCGGATGACCCGGAACCCAGCAAACGACACCGAGTGATTACGCCCGCAAAATACGTTCCGGAAGGGTGGTGGGTTTCCATGATGGCCTTGTCTTTTCGAACTCGGCGATCTCACCCTCCTTCCGCAGCGTCAGACCGATGTCATCCAAACCTTCCAACAGGCGCCACCTGGTGTAGTCGTCAATATCGAACGGCAACACGACGGTTCCCGCCGTCACGGTCCGCGCTTCGAGATCCACCACCAATTCGAGCCCGGGCTGTTCCTCGAGCATCTTCCAGAGCATTTCGACATCATTTTGTGACATTTGCGCGGCCAACACTCCGCCCTTACCCGCATTCCCGCGGAAGATGTCTGCGAAGCGGGAAGAGATAACCACCCGAAAGCCATAGTCCGACAGCGCCCACACCGCATGCTCCCGCGACGATCCGGTTCCGAAATCCGGACCGGCCACGAGCACACTGCCGCGCTTGTACGGTTCGATGTTCAGAATGAAGTCCGGGTCCGTTCGCCAGGCCGCGAAGAGTCCGTCTTCGAATCCCGTTCGAGTCACTCGCTTCAGATAGACGGCGGGGATGATCTGATCGGTGTCGACATTCGATCGGCGCAGCGGTACTCCGATCCCCTTGTGCACAGTAAAGGGTTGCATCCTGTTTCTCCTGTTCGAGCTGCGGCGGCGGGGGCCGCGGTTGGGCGGTGGTCGTTATGCGAAATAGCGATCCGAACCGCGGGGTGTTCGGATTTCACCCCGCGACGCGATCAGTTCAGGTCCGCGGGCGAGGCCAGGGCGCCACGGACCGCCGTAGCGGCCGCTACCGGGGGAGATACCAGGTGAGTACGGCCTCCCTTGCCCTGTCGGCCCTCGAAGTTGCGGTTCGAGGTGGACGCGCAGCGCTGGCCGGGAGCGAGCTGGTCCGGGTTCATTCCCAGACACATCGAGCAACCGGCCTGGCGCCATTCGGCGCCGGCAGCGGTGAAAATTTCCCCGAGCCCTTCTTTTTCCGCCTGCTTCCGCACCCGCATCGAACCCGGCACCACCAGCATTCGCACCCCCTCGGCGACCTTACGACCCCGCAAAACCTCCGCCACCGCACGCAAATCCTCGATACGGCCGTTGGTGCACGATCCCACAAAAACCGTATCGACCGTTACATCGCGCAATGGAGTACCCGGCTGCAAATCCATATACCGCAGCGCTTTCTCCGCGGCCTCGCGTTCGGTGGGATCGGCGATCTGCGCCGGGTCGGGCACCCGCCCGCCCAGCGGGGCGCCCTGCCCCGGGTTGGTGCCCCAGGTGACGAACGGGGTCAGTGCGCTCGCATCGATGTGCACCTCGCGGTCGAAAACGGCATCCTCGTCGGTCTTCAACGCCTCCCAGGCGGCCACGGCGGCGTCCCAGTCCGCGCCCTGCGGGGCGTGTGGACGTCCCTTCAGGAATTCGTAGGTGGTTTCGTCCGGAGCGATCATGCCCGCGCGAGCCCCGGCCTCGATGGACATATTGCAGATCGTCATCCGCGCTTCCATCGACATGGCGCGGATCGCCTCTCCGCGGTATTCCAACACATACCCCTGGCCACCGCCGGTACCGATCTCGGCGATCACCGCCAGAATCAGGTCCTTGCTGGTGACTCCGGGCGGCAGCGTTCCGTCGACGGTGATCGCCATGGTTTTGAACGGCCGCAGCGACAGGGTCTGAGTGGCCAGTACGTGTTCGACCTCGCTGGTGCCGATCCCCATGGCCAAGGCGCCGAACGCCCCGTGCGTCGAGGTATGGCTGTCCCCGCACACGATCGTCATTCCCGGCTGGGTCAGCCCCAATTGCGGTCCCACCACATGCACGATGCCCTGGTCGAGGTCCCCCATCGGGTGCAGCCGGATCCCGAATTCGGCGCAGTTACGGCGCAGGGTTTCGACCTGGGTGCGCGAAATAGGATCGGCAATCGGTTTATCGATATCGATGGTGGGAACATTGTGGTCCTCGGTGGCAATGGTCAGATCGGGGCGGCGCACCGGGCGCCCCGCCGCACGCAGACCGTCGAACGCCTGAGGACTGGTCACCTCGTGGACCAGGTGCAGGTCGATGTAGATGAGGTCGGGTTCGCGCGTGTCACCCGCACCCGACCCGCGAGCGACGACATGCTGTTCCCATACCTTCTCGGCCAACGTGCGTGGCATTGTTCTCGATCACCTTTCGGACCGGCACCCGGCTCGACCCGCGATGCGGCGGTGCCCGGATGCGCTGTTGATGAAAGCCGCGTCCTGCGATTTCGACCTCCGATCCGGTCCGTTACGCGGAACAACGGCGGAGTGGTTTCTCAAAATGCGAGACGCTAATATCGTTCTATGAGACAGCATAGCGGTATCGGCGTTCTGGACAAAGCGATGACGGTGTTGTACGCGGTCGCCGAGCAGCCGTGTGGTCTCACCGAGTTGTGCGAGCGCACCGGACTGCCCCGCGCCACCGCGCACCGGTTGGCCGTGGGCCTGGAAACACACCGGTTGTTGGTCCGCAACGGCGACGGCGCGTGGGGCCCGGGGCCCGCACTGGCCGAACTGGCCGCCGGCGCCGCCGATCCGATGCGGGAGGCCGCCATGGTGGTGCTGCCGCGATTGCGGGAGATCACCGGCGAAAGTGTGCAGTTGTACTGCCGAGACGGCCACTGGCGGGTATGCGTGGCGGCACTGGAACCACCCGCAGGCCTCCGCGATACCGTACCCGTCGGTTCCCGACTCCCCCTTACCGCCGGTTCCGCCGCGAAAGTACTGCTGGCCTGGGCCGATCCGGAACTGCAACGAAGCATTCTCGCGGAGGCCGTGTTCGGCGAACGCGCCCTGGCGGAGGTCCGCAGACGCGGCTGGGCGCAGAGCGCCGCCGAACGCGCCACCGGTGTGGCCAGCGTGTCCGCCCCCGTACGGGACCGCAATGGGAACGTGGTGGCGGCGGTATCGGTTTCCGGACCGATCGACCGAATGGGCCGCCGCCCCGGGGCCCGCTGGGCCGCCGATCTGGTTGCCGCCGCCGATGCTCTGCACCGGCGGTTGTAGCCGGCGCGACCACTCCGAAGAGCGAACCCCGATACGCCCGGGGTGGTGCCGGATGAGACGCCGCTCACTAGAGTTTCTCCAATGGGAGTTAACCAGCGATCACAGATCGTCATGACCGAGGCGGAGATCACCGATTTCCTGACCCGCAGCCGGGTCGCCACCCTGGCGACCCTCGGCCCGAATGGCACACCGCATCTGACCGCTATGTGGTACGCATTGCTCGAGTCGCCCGCGGATCCGTCCGGGGTTCCCGAACTGTGGTTCGAGACGAAGGCCAAATCACAGAAAGCGGTGAATCTGCGTCGGGATCCCCGGGTCACGTGCATGGTCGAGGCCGGCGAGACCTACGACACCCTGCGCGGTGTCTCCATCGAGGGCCATGCCGAGATCATCGATGACCCCGACATGTTGTTCGCGGTGGGTGTGAGCGTCTGGGAGCGCTATACCGGCCCGTACAGCGAGGAGATGCGCCCGATGGTGGAGGCCATGCTGAACAAGCGTGTGGCGGTCCGCGTGGTACCACAGCGGATTCGGAGCTGGGATCACCGCAAGCTGGGCCTGCCCCCGATGCCCCTGGGCGGCTCCACCGCCCATGCCCTGGACTGATCCCGTCCGTCGCGGGCTCCGCTCACGCACTCACCATCGCCCCCACGGCACGCTGCGGAAATACATCTGACACCGCCCCGCCTTCCGGACTAACGTCGAGTGCGTTCCACACAACCGGCTGCACAGGCCGCCGGCGCGCGCAGCCCGCGACGACAAGGAGCAACCATGGCGCAGAAAAGCCGTGCCCACGCCGATACGGACGAGCTCAAACGCAAGTTCCGTGAGGTCCTGGAGCGCAAGAATCAACAGCGGCCCTCCACCGCCGACCACCTGGACGGCCATTCGAAGGCGCCGGCCGCCCACGGCGCCGAAAGCCACCGACGCCAGTTCCGCCGGAAGAGCGGTTGATCCCCCTCGAACTTCATGATGAAAAACTTCATGATGAAACGGGAAAGGCCCATGCTCGCCATGAGCATGGGCCTCATACCTGAGTAGCCCCGACGGGATTCGAACCCGCGCTACCGCCTTGAGAGGGCGGCGTCCTAGGCCGCTAGACGACGGGGCCAGGACTTTTGCGCAACCCCTGGCTGGGGCTGAACTGAGAATCTCGCGATCCTCGAAGCTCGATCAGCGTAACCGACCGGCGCTCGGCGACCAAATCGCCAGGATATGCTCTGGCGATCTCGCTGGTGGTGAGTCCGTTCTCGTCAGATCCGGGTGGGATCGTGAGTCGATGCCGTGAGCTTCTCCGCTGGGGTACCAGGACTCGAACCTAGAATGGCTGAACCAGAATCAGCTGTGTTGCCAATTACACCATACCCCAATGACCTGGTCTTTCGGTCTCTCCCCTGGCTGAGGAGGACCGGCGTTCCGGCCGAGAAAGAGAGTACCAAACAGCTCCCGGTTCACTGCAAATCGCCTGGTCATCGGCCGCGTCGCGAGTATCGATACGCGCTTCGACACCCGATTCGACCGCGCCGACCGAGTTCCGTCGCTTCGACCACCGAGACCGGCACCCGCCTGCGCACCGGCCGTTTCGCCCCCCGGCCGGCGCTTCCCCCGACCGGACGCGTCCGGTCGGGGGAAGTCGCGATATCACCGACTCAGTTCGGTGGCGTCCATTCGCGGGCCGCCCGCAGCCGCTCCAGACTCGGTTCACGACCGAGTAATTCCAGGGATTCGAACAGCGGCGGACTGATATGCGATCCGGTTACCGCCACCCGAACCGGAGCGAATGCCTTACGCGGTTTCAGGCCCATTTCTTCGATGAGCGCATTTTTCAGAGCACCCTCGATCCCAGCGGTCGTCCAGGACGACAAAGACTCCAATGCAGTAATAGCGGCATCCAATACCGGGCGGGCATCCGGACCCAAATTCTTGGTGCCGGCCGCGGGGTCGATGGAGAACTGTTCGGCGGGGGCGAAGAGGAAACTCAACAGGTCCCACGCGTCCGACAGAACAACAATCCGGGTCTGCACCAGATCGGCCGCCGCGGCGAACACCTTGTCGTCGATCGTGGCGTCTATGTGTCCCTCTCGGATGAGATATTCCCGCAGCCGACGCGCGAAATCTGCCGGTTCCAGCAACCGGATGTGTTCGGCGTTGATCGCGTCGGCCTTCTTCTGGTCGAAGCGTGCCGGATTGGAATTCACGGTCGAAATATCGAAGGCCGCCACCATCTCGTCCATGGTGAAAACGTCGCGGTCGTCGGAGAGCCCCCATCCGAGCAGGGCCAGGTAGTTCAGTAGACCTTCGGGAATGAAGCCACGCTCCCGGTGGACGAACAGATTGGATTCCGGATCGCGCTTGGACAGCTTCTTGTTGCCCTGCCCCATGACGAACGGCAGATGCCCGAATTCGGGGGTGCCCTCGGCGATGCCGATCCGCTGCAGGGCGGCGTAGAGCGCGATCTGCCGCGGGGTGGAGGAGAGCAGATCTTCGCCGCGCAGCACGTGGGTTATCCGCATCATGGCGTCGTCGACCGGATTGACCAGGGTGTAGAGCGGCTCGCCGTTACCGCGGGTGAGGGCGTAGTCCGGGACGACCCCGGCCTTGAAGGTGGTTTCACCGCGCACCAGATCGTGCCAGGTGATGTCGGCGTCGGGCATCCGCAGGCGGATCACCGCGGGACGGCCTTCGGCCCGGTAGGCCGCGATCTGCTCGGCCGTCAGATCGCGGTCGTAGTTGTCGTAGCCGAGTTTGGGATCGCGTCCGGCGGCCCGATGCCGTGCCTCGACCTCTTCCGGCGTGGAGAAGGATTCGTAGGCCTCCCCGGCCTCGAGCAGTCGGCGCACCACATCCTGGTACAGCTCACGCCGTTGCGACTGCCGGTAGGGCCCGTAGGGGCCGCCGACCTCGGGGCCTTCGTCCCAATTCAATCCGAGCCAGCGCAAGGCCTCCAGGATCGCCTGGTAGGACTCCTCGGTGTCACGGGCGGCGTCGGTGTCCTCGATTCGGAAGACGAAGGTTCCGCCGTGGTGACGGGCGAAGACCCAGTTGAACAGTGCGGTTCGAATGAGACCGACATGTGGTGTACCGGTGGGCGACGGGCAGAAACGGACCCGTACGTTCGTCATGGCTCTCTTTCGGTCAGCGTTGGGCGGCTACAGGTTTGGCCGCGACGGGATTGGTCAGCGTACCGATGCCCGATACGGTCACGGACACTTTTTGTCCGTCGCGCATCGGACCCACTCCTTCGGGGGTTCCGGTGAGAATGACATCGCCGGGCAACAGGGTCATCACGGTGGATACCCATTCGACGAGTTCCGGAATATCGTGCAGCAGTAGCGATGTGCGACTGCGCTGGCGCACCTCGCCGTCGAGTTCGGTGACGATCTCCAGATCCCCTGGGTCGACATCGGTTTCGATCCAGGGACCGAGCGGGCAGAAGGTGTCATATCCCTTGGCCCGCGTCCATTGACCGTCATGGGCCTGCTGATCTCGGGCCGTCACATCGTTGGCGACGGTGTAGCCGAGAATCACGTCGCGGGCCCGAGCGGCGGGCACATCCTTGCAGGGGCGCCCGATCACCACGGCCAGCTCGCCTTCGAAGTCGACACGAGACGAGTTGGGCGGCAACAGAACAGGGGCGTTGGGGCCGATGATGGCGGTGCTCGGTTTCATGAAGATCACCGGGTCCTCGGGCGCGCTACCACCCATTTCCGCGGCGTGCGCGGCGTAGTTCTTACCCACGCAGATCACCTTGCTGGCCAGGATCGGCGCGAGCAGTCGGATATCGGCCACCGGCCAACTGCGGCCGGTGAACGTCGGGGTGCCGAAGGGGTGTTCGGCGATTTCCTTGGCGGTCTCGCCTTCGATGGCGACGAACGCGACCCCGTCGGGACTGGCAACTCGACCTAGACGCATGACCGGAGTCTATCCACCGCCCATTACCTGCCCGAATGCGCCCGACCGGACGGTGTGATTCCCGACCGAACCGAATCGCTTCCCATCCGACCGGCCTCGACGAGCAATACCGTCACCCGCGGGTGTACGGTGGGACCGTCGCTCACTCAATGAGATTGATATTCCATATATTGAGATTGCAAGGTAGCGTGCCATGATCGAGAGGCCCTCGATAACCAAATCCGGTCCCCCTATGGACTCTCATCCGCCCCTGTCGAACGATTCGATCTCGACGGTGCGGCGCTGGGCCATGCTCGCCCTCGGAGTGTTCGCCCAGGCGTCCAGCGCGGTCGTCGTCCACGGTGTGCCGTTCCTGCTGGACGCGTTGACCGATACGGGAATGCCGCTACCCACCGCCGGTCTGCTGGTGGCCATGCCCATGGTCGGTCTGGTCTGCACCCTCATCGCCTGGGGATATCTGGTCGACCGTATCGGGGAGCGGACGGTGCTGGTGCTGGGCACACTCGTCATGTGCGTCGCAGGCGCCGCGGCCGCGTTCACCGCGAACCACCTCGTGCTCGGGGCCCTGCTGTTTCTGGGCGGTGTCGGCGCGGCCAGCACCAACGGTGCGAGCGGCCGGGTGATCGTGGGCTGGTTCCCCCCGCAGCGCCGCGGATTGGCCATGGGTATCCGGCAGACCGCCCAACCGCTCGGCGTCGGTATCGGCGCGATGGCCATCCCGTATATGGCCGAAACCTTCGGTATCGCCACCGCCATGGCGGTGCCCGCGGCCATGGCCGGTGTGGCGGCCGTGGGATGCCTACTCGGAATCATCGATCCGCCACGGCCTCCCATCGCCCGAGGCGACCGGGTCAACCCCTATCGAGGCTCGGGCACCCTGTGGCGTATCCACGGCGTCTCGATCCTGCTGGTGGTTCCGCAGGGCACCCTGTGGACCTTCGCCCTGCTGTGGTTGCACCGGGATATCGGCTGGTCCATGACCGTGGCCGGGATCGTGATCACCGCCACCCAACTCCTGGGTGCGGTCGGCCGAATCGGGGCGGGCGTCTGGTCCGATCGGGTCGGCAGCCGGATGGGGCCGCTGCGCACCATCGCCCTCACCGCGGTCGCGACCATGGTGGCGCTGGGAATCACCGCATGGCTGCACTGGTGGTGGGCGGCCATACCGCTGATGGTCGTCGCCTCCGTGGTCACCGTCTCCGACAACGGTCTGGCCTTCACCGCCATCGCCGAAATCGCCGGACCCCATTGGAGCGGACGCGGCCTCGGCATCCAGAACACCGGCCAGAATCTGACCATGGCCGCCATTCCGCCGGTGTTCGGCGCCCTGATCGTCGCCACCGGATTCCCGGCCACCTATCTACTGGCCGCGGTCGCGGCAGCCGTCGCCGTCCCCCTGGTCCCGAACGATCCCACCCGAAACCCGTGAACCGAAACCTGCCCGCAGCACCGAGCGCCGCCTCGACGAGGCGAGCGAGGCACCGCGAGATCCGGTGTGCCGAAACCCTGCGGCCACCTCGACCAACCACTCGTCCTCGGGTTCGAATCCCTTGCCGCTCTCCGGCAATTCGTAGAGATCCGACATCGCATAGGGACCGAGGTCGGCATCGCCGATCGTGCGTCGAACCGTCATGACGCCCTCCAGAGATTCGGCCGTTCGTCGAATCCGGCCCGAACACCTCGATACCGCCAAAGCAGCTCGAAATCTCGAAATACTGTTCCGGCGGCAGGCCGTGGTCGACCGGTCAGAGGGCCTTCACGATACGATCGCCGATTTCCGAGGTGGAAGCCGTACCGGTACGGGTGGCCAGATCCGCGGCGACCGCGGCGTGGATGCGCCCGGCGGCCTCGGTATTGCCGAGGTGTTCGAGCAGTAGCGCCACCGACAGGATGGCGGCGGTGGGGTCGGCCTTGCCCTGCCCCGCGATATCGGGGGCGCTGCCGTGCACCGGCTCGAACATACTCGGGTTGGTGCCGGTGGCGTCGATATTGCCGCTCGCGGCCAGACCGATGCCACCGCTCACCGCGGCGGCCAGATCGGTGATGATGTCACCGAACAGGTTGTCGGTGACGATCACGTCGAACCGGTCGGGATCGTTGACCATATGGATGGTCGCGGCGTCGATGTGCTGGTAGGCGACCTGAACCTCGGGGAACTCGGCGGCGACCGCGTCCACGGTGCGCTGCCACAGCGAACCGGCGAAGGTGAGCACATTGGTCTTGTGCACCAGGGTGAGGCGCTTGCGTCGGGCCTGCGCCTTGGCGAAGGCATAGCGCACCACCCGCTCGACACCGAACCGGGTATTGGTGCTGACCTCGGTGGCGACCTCATGCGGGGTGTCCACCCGGATCGCGCCTCCGGTACCGGTGTAGGGGCCTTCGGTACCTTCCCGGACCACCACGAAGTCGATCTCCGGATTACCTGCCAGCGGACCGGTGACGCCGGGGAACAGTTTCGACGGCCGCAGATTCACATGGTGGTCCAGTGCGAAACGGGTGCGCAGCAGCAGGCCGCGTTCGAGCACCCCGCTGGGCACCGACGGATCGCCGATGGCGCCGAGCAGGATGGCGTCGTGCTGTTTCAGCTCGGGCAACACCGACTCCGGCAATACCTCGCCGGTCGCGTGGTAACGCTTGGCGCCCAGGTCGTATTCGGTCTTCTCCACTCCGGGTACGACCGCGTCGAGTGCCTTGAGCGCCTCGGCGATGACCTCCGGACCGATCCCGTCACCGGGGATGACAGCCAGCTTCATGAAAACAATGCTCCGTTCGGTTCTCCGCGACCGTGTCCGGGACGCACCGGCCCAACGCGGCCGGCACGTCCCGGGTTTCGGGAATCAGAACAGGTCGACCAGAACGACCTTGGTGGCACCGACCGCTTCGGCGATGGAGGACTGCACATCGGCGGGGACCTCGCGGTTGACCCGCAGCACCACGGTGGCGCCTTCCTTGTTCACGTCCTGGGTCAGCTGAGCGGCCAGGATATCGACATCGGCGGCGCCCAGCGCGGTGCCGATCCTGCCCAGTGCGCCCGGCCGGTCGGCGTAGTTGAGGATCGCCAGGTTGAGACCTTCGGCGCGCATATCGTAGTTACGGCCGTTGATGTTGACGATCTTTTCCACCTGCTGCGGTTCGGTGAGGGCACCGGCCACATTGAGGGTGCGACCGTCCCCGAACACCGCGCGCAGGTCGACCAGACTGCGGTGGCTGGGGCTTTCCGAATGCGTGGTGACCTCGGTGCCGATCCCGCGTTCGGCGGCCAGCGCCGGGGCGTTGACGAAGGTGACCGGCTCCTCGACATGAGCGGAGAAGATTCCACGCAGGGCCGCCAGCTCCAGCACCTTGACCTCACTCGCCGCCAGTTCGCCGCGCACCTGGATCTCCACGCTCACCGGCAGCTCGTCGGAGAGCGCGCCCAACAGCACGCCCTGTTTGCGCACCAGATCCAGCCAGGGGGCGACCTCGTCACTCACCGCACCGCCGGCGACATTCACCGCACCGGGCACGAACTCCCCGGCCAGGGCCAGCAACACCGACTTGGCCACATCGGTGCCGGCCCGGTCCTGCGCCTCGGTGGTGGAGGCGCCCAGATGCGGGGTCACCACGACCTGCGGCAGTTCGAACAGCGGGCTGTCGGTGCACGGCTCGGTCTCGTAGACATCGATACCCGCGGCGCGCACATGGCCGGACTTGATGGCCTCGGCCAGGGCCGCCTCGTCCACCAGCCCACCGCGGGCGGCGTTGACGATGATGACGCCCGGCTTGGTCTTGGCGATGGCCTCCTTGCCCAGCAGGCCCTTGGTCTCCGGGGTCTTCGGCAGGTGGATGGAGATGAGGTCGGCGCGTTCGAGCAGTTCGTCCAGGCTCACCAGTTCGATGCCGAGCTGCGCGGCGCGGGCCGGGGAAACATAGGGGTCGAAGGCGATGACCTTGGTCTCGAAGGCGGCCAGACGAGCCGCGAACAGCTGACCGATCCGGCCGAGACCGATCACACCGACCGTTTTGCCGTAGATCTCCACACCGTTGAACTTGCTGCGCTGCCAGGTGCCCTGGCGCAGGGTCGCGTCGGCGGCGGGGATCTGTCGGGCGGCCGCCAGCAGCAAGGTGACCGCGTGCTCGGCTGCGGTGTGGATATTGGAGGTCGGAGCGTTGACAACCATGACGCCGCGTTCGGTAGCGGCGGGAACGTCGACATTGTCCAGGCCGACACCGGCCCGCGCGACGATCTTGAGATTCTTACCCGCTTCCAGCACTTCGGCGTCCACCGTGGTGGCGGAACGAACCAGTAGTGCATCGGCCTCGGGGACCGCGGCCAGCAATGCCGGTCGGTCCGGGCCATCCACCCAGCGGACCTCGACGCCGTCACCGAGCGCGTCGACGGTCGACTGGGCGAGCTTGTCGGCGATCAGAACTACAGGACGGCCTGCTTGGCTCACTGTGGGTTACTCCTGGAAGGAAGGGGACGGTGGTTTACCGCAGCACAGCTTAGTGGGCCGGCTTCCGCCCTCGATCCCCACCTGGCAGTCGGCCGCCGTCCGATGCGGGAAACACACCCGGATTCGACCGTCCGCGGACACGACACCGCCCCGGACTTCGCGCGAAATCCGGGGCGGTGCGTGGAAAACAGGAGTATCGCTGTCTCAGCGACCACCGAACAGAAGCGTGCCGATGCTCTCCAGCAGAACGTTCAAAGTAGCGCTACCGCTTTCGATGATAATGGGGATCATGCGAATTCCTTTCCGTGTCCATTCGGTCGTGACGACCGACTGTCACACGGAACATCGACCGCCCCTTCGACGGAGTTACAAAATCGATAGAATTAGTGGCGTATAACACAAATGCATTGCCGAACCGCCGATACGGCGCAGAAAAAATAGCGCCGGACCTCGGAAGATGCGATCCAACCCACCGCCGGCCAGGTGACCGAACCCACACACGAGAGGGCGTCACCCGGCAGCGAAATGCGCTCCGAAGTGCAATGCCCGTGATTTTCGCTATCGGGCCGAACGCAACCACGAGAAGGCGCTCGCGGACACCGGGTCACACGCTGCGAGAAGCCGCACGACCTCTTGGGAAATCACCTCTTGGTGAAATCATTGCCTCGAATACGCGATGGGCCCCGCACCTGTCCGGTGCGGGGCCCATCGGTCATATCACTCAGATGGAGCGAACATCCTGAGCCTGCGGGCCCTTCTGGCCCTGGCCGATCTCGAACTCCACCCGCTGACCCTCTTCGAGGGTACGGAAACCTGTGCCGGCGACCGCCGAGTAATGCACGAAGACGTCAGGACCGCCCCCGTCTTGCGCGATGAAGCCGAAGCCCTTCTCGCTGTTGAACCACTTCACACTGCCTTGAGCCATCTTGCTACTTCATACTTCCTGTAGGGAGCCAGGCAAATCACGTCGATGAGCCTGATCTCTCTGACAACGATGCCACGGCGCGAGAAGTTCCTCCACATGATATTCGTCCAAGTGTGAGGTAGAACGCCCTGAACGGTGTCCGGTTATGACGCGTCCACCGGACCGCACCACTCGTGATGTCAGGGTTCCCACCTAGTACTCGGGGGCGATTTTCCGCCCAATTGGGCCACATCGATACCGCCGAACGATGTGATGGGAAAGACTGAGAGCGCGTCGGCCGGATAGGACGGCCGCACCGTGTGTTCGCCCGGTGAAGTCGCTTCGACGGCCGAGCGGCAAGCCCGCCAGGGCAGTTCCATTTCCGCTTCCGGGGTGGAGTCGTCCCGGTCGGAGCGGCGCGTTCGGTGCCGGCCCACCCGAACCGACGCCCCGTAGGAAAGGAAACGAAAGTATGTTCTCGACAACCGAATCGACCGCGATACGGCGGACCACCGCGCGTATCGCGGTGATCGGCGCGCTCACCGCGATCCCGGTGGCGGCGGCGGTACCGGCCATGGCCGAACCGGCACCTTCCGCCCCCACGGTCACCGATGTCCACCATCCCCGTCACGGACATCACGACCGGGGCCGGCCCGGCGGTCATCGTCACCATGACCGGGATTGGGATCGGGGCCACGGATGGCGCGACAACGGCCCGGGCCGGTGGCCACGCCACCTCCTGCCGCCCGGCCTGTTCGGCAGCAGCTGATCGATAGCCGAAAGGGGCTCGTCCGAAAGCCGGACGAGCCCCTTTTCGTCACGTGCCGAAACGGCTACGACGTTGTGCGTCAGGCGGTTTCGGTGATCGGCCGATCCACCCAGCTCATCAGCCCGCGCAGCTTGGCACCGGTGACCTCGATCGGGTGCTCGGCATTCTGCTTGCGCAGCGCCTCGAGCTCCTTGTTCCCACCCTCGACATTGGCGACCAGCCGCTTGACGAAAGTACCGTCCTGGATATCGCGCAGAATGTCCTGCATCCGCTTCTTGGTGTCGGCGTCGATGACCCGCGGACCCGACAGGTAACCACCGAACTCGGCGGTATCGGAGACCGAGTAGTTCATGCGGGCGATACCACCCTCGTACATCAGGTCGACGATCAGCTTCAGCTCGTGCAACACCTCGAAGTAGGCCATCTCCGGGGCGTAACCGGCCTCGACCATGACCTCGAAACCGGTCTTGACCAGTTCCTCGGTACCACCGCAGAGCACGGCCTGCTCACCGAACAGGTCGGTTTCGGTCTCTTCCTTGAAGGTGGTCTTGATGACGCCGGCGCGGGTGCCGCCGATGGCCTTGGCGTACGACAGGGCCAGGGCCTGCCCCTCACCCTTCGGGTCCTGCGCCACCGCGATCAGCGCGGGCACACCCTTGCCGTCGACGAACTGACGGCGCACCAGGTGGCCGGGCCCCTTCGGCGCGACCATACCGACGGTGACATTCGCCGGCGGCTTGATCAGACCGAAGTGGATGTTCAGGCCGTGACCGAAGAACAGCGCGTCGCCGTCCTTCAGATTCGGCTCGATGTCATTGGTGTAGATGGACGCCTGCGCGGTGTCGGGAGCCAGCAGCATGATCACATCGGCCCACTCCGAAACCTCCGCGGGCGTGCCGACGGTGAGCCCGGCCTCCTCGGCCTTCGGCCGCGACTTGGAGCCGGGGGCCAGACCGACGCGGACCTCGACACCGGAGTCGCGCAGACTCAGCGAGTGCGCGTGCCCCTGGCTGCCGTAACCGATCACCGCGACCTTGCGGCCCTGGATGATCGACAGATCGGCGTCGTCGTCGTAGAACAGTTCGACTGCCACTATGTGGTTTCCCTTCTGAAGTGTCGTAACCCGCTCGGGCGGGCACGGAGATATGAGCTGTGTCCTTCGGCACGGCCGATCGGTGTCCTGCGTGGTTCACGCGCTGCCTGTTCCGAACACTGGGCCGGTCGTGCGGTCGGCTACCGCGCTGCGCGGATTCTGCCGGCTAGCGGGTTGCGGTGATCGACTTGGGTCCCCGACCCAGCGCCACGACACCGGACTGCACGATCTCCCGAATACCGTACGGTTCGAGCATCCGCAGCAGGGCGTCGAGTTTGGACCGGGTTCCGGTCGCCTCGACGGTGAGCGAATCCGGGGACACGTCGATGACCTTGGCCCGGAACAGGTTGACGGCCTCGATCACCTGGGTGCGCACACTGGCATCGGCACGCACCTTCACCAGGATCAGTTCGCGCGCGACCGAGGTCTCCGGGTCCTGCTCGACGATCTTGATGACATTGACCAGCTTGTTCAGCTGTTTGGTGACCTGTTCCAGCGGCAGCTCGTCCACGGTGACCACAATGGTCATCCGGGAGATGTCCTTGACCTCGGTCGCACCGACCGCCAAGGACTCGATATTGAACCCTCGCCGGGAGAACAGGCTCGCCACCCGGGCCAGCACGCCCGGTTTGTCCTCGACGAGGACGCTGAGGGTGTGGGTGGTGCTCATGCGGGTTTGTTCCCCTCGTCCGTACGCGCCTGGTCCCGCCCGTGGGACATGGCCTCATGGATAACGGCCGGTTCGGCGGCCTGCTCGTCCTCGTCGAACAGCGGCCGAATACCGCGGGCGGCCATGATCTCGTCGTTACTGGTGCCCGCGGCGACCATCGGCCACACCTGGGCGTCCTTACCGACGATGAAATCGATCACCACCGGCCGATCGTTGATGGACTGCGCCTCCCGGATGGCGGGCTCCACATCCTCTTCCCGCTCCACCCGGATGCCGTGGCAACCCAATGCCTCGGCGAGTTTCACGAAATCGGGGATGCGTAGACTGTGCGTGCCCAGCTCGGTATTGGAGTAGCGCTCCTCGTAGAACAGCGTCTGCCACTGACGCACCATGCCGAGGTTGCCGTTGTTGATGAGCGCCACCTTGATCGGCACGCCCTCCACCGCGCAGGTGGCCAGTTCTTGATTGGTCATCTGGAAACAGCCGTCGCCGTCGATCGCCCACACCTCACGGTCCGGTTGCCCCATCTTGGCGCCCATGGCGGCCGGCACGGCATAGCCCATGGTGCCCGCGCCACCGGAGTTGAGCCAGGTGCGTGGCTTCTCGTATTTGATGAACTGGGCCGCCCACATCTGATGCTGGCCGACACCGGCGCAGTAGATGGCATCGGGGCCGGCCAGTCGGCCGAGGGTTTCGATCACGAACTCGGGCGACAGCGACCCGTCCGCGGGCGGGGTCCAACCCAGCGGGTAGCTGTTACGGATCCCGTTGAGGTAGGACCACCAGTCGGTCAGATCCAGATCGATCCCGGCCGGGTCCGAGCGCAGGGTATCCACCAGTTCGGCGATGACCTCGCGGCAGTCGCCCACGATCGGCACATCGGCATGCCGGTTCTTGCCGATCTCGGCCGGGTCGATATCGGCGTGGATCACCTTGGCGCCCGGAGCGAAAGAATCCAGCCGCCCGGTCACCCGGTCGTCGAACCGGGCTCCGAGGGTGATCAGCAGATCCGAGCGTTGTAATGCCGCCACCGCCGCGACCGTGCCGTGCATACCCGGCATACCCAGGTTGAGCTCGTGACTGTCGGGGAACGCGCCCCGCGCCATCAGGGTGGTGACCACCGGGATCCCGGTGAGTTCGGCCAGCTCGCGCAGCTGCGCCGACGCGTCGGCCTTGATGACACCCCCACCGACATACAACACCGGCGCCTTGGCCTGCGCGATCAGCCGCGCCGCCTCGCGCACCTGCTTACCGTGTGGTTTGGTGACCGGGCGGTAACCGGGCAGTCGCATCTCCGGCGGCCAGCTGAAGGTGGTCTGCTGCTGCAGCACGTCCTTGGGGATGTCGACCAACACCACGCCCGGACGACCGGTGGCGGCCAGATGGAACGCCTCGGCGAGGATACGCGGAATATCGGTGCCCTCGGTGATGAGGAAGTTGTGTTTGGTGATCGGCATGGTGATGCCGGAGATATCGGCTTCCTGGAAAGCGTCGGTGCCGATCAGCGAACGCCCCACCTGACCGGTGATGGCCACCATCGGCACGGAGTCCATCTGGGCGTCGGCGATCGGGGTCACCAGGTTGGTGGCGCCGGGACCGGAGGTCGCCATGCACACACCCACCTTGCCGGTGGCCTGGGCATACCCGGTGGCGGCATGGCCCGCGCCCTGTTCGTGGCGCACCAGCACATGACGCACCTTGGTGGAGTCGAACAGCGGATCGTAGACGGGCAGGATCGCACCGCCCGGAATACCGAATACGGTGTCGACGCCGAGTTCCTCGAGCGACCGGACCACCGACTGCGCGCCGGTGACCCGCTCGGGCGGGACCTGGCGGCGGGTGGCCGCGTTCGTCGGAACGCCGGCGGAGGCCGGCTGGTTCGAAGGCGCGGGCCTACGGGCCGAGGAGGGCCCTGGCCGAGTTGTTGGTGCGCTCACCGTCTTGGTTCCTTACTGCTTGTCGTTTCGACCCCGGTCGCCCGGCCGGTGATCCGGTGCCCCGGATATCCACCACCGGCCCCGGACCGCGGTCGTGGTCCGGACACGTCATCTCGGCACATCACGTCGCCCGACATATCCCGTCTCGACCCATCTTCGTCGTACCGATGTCCCTGATTCGACACCCCAGGCTCCCGACACAAAAAAGCCCTCGACAGCCGGGGGCTGTTCGAGGGTGGCGCGTCGCAACGCGAGCTGACGTATTCGACTCAGGTAGTCGGGCTCAACGCTGGACGCGCCGACCGATTACGAGCAACTCGTTTCGCTTCACGCGCACGACGGTATGCGTGCGTGTGGTGCGGAGTCAAACAACTGAGCACCACGTTCCCATTATGTGGGACGACGGCGGTGCTCGGGTCCTTCCACCATGATGCGAGGATGGTGGGGTGTCATCACCGCATCAGTCCGTGCCACCTCCAGAATCGTCCCATACCTCCACGGCCGGGACCGATACGGGTAGCACATCCACCCGGCCGGGTGTGACGCGGGTCATCCGAGTGCCGCGCCTGGCCTTCCTCGGCGTGTTCATGCTGCTGTTGTGCGTGTTCTTCCCCATTGTGGGCTGGCCCGCCGGACTGTGGTGGTTGCTGCTGCTGCCGATCGGTGCCTCGGTCTGGCTGCTGCGCACCCGGACGACCATCACCCCCGAGGGTCTGCACCTGCGGACGGTTTTCGGTTCCCGGTTCGTCGCCTGGGAGCGGGTTCGCGGCCTGCGCATCCCCAAACGCGGCTTCGTCCGTGTCCATCTGGACGACGACACCGAGGCGAAACTACCGGCCGTGGGCTACGACCGCCTTCGCGATCTGGTGGCCGCCTCCGGCGGCCGCATCCCCGACCCCTTCGCCCCGCCGCCGACCCTCGCGACGACCGCGGACGCCGAGGGCCCGAGGCCATCCCGGTCCCGGACCGATTCCCCCGCCGCGGACGGTGACCCCGCTGAAGGCGAGAGCGCCGAAAGCGGCAATGCCGACAGCGACGACACCGCCGCGAAGAACCACACCGATACCACGCCGCCCGGAACACCGGAGTAGCGTGGAGCAGTCATGAACTGAATATCCCGGGCTCACGACTCTCCGGTTCCGTAGCTCTCGGAGTCGACTCTCGGAGTCGACTCTCGGAATTCACAGCCCCGTCCCGACCCGGACCGGTCGAGACGATTCCGCGCCGGCGAAGCCGCGGAGGCAGAAGACCCAGGGCGCCAGTGGTACGCGGACGACACCGTCCACCGACGGAATTCTCAGGGTTCGCGGCCTGCCTCGGGTCCGGACCGACCGGAGTGCTTCCGTGACAACGGAATCGACAACGGAATCGCGGAGAGAGGGAAGACCCGAGGTAACAGGGCCGCGAACACGCGTCGCCGAACAGCGGCGCAATGAGACACAGGACCAGCATGCCACCGCTTCGTTCACGCACCACCACCATCGGCCGCAATGCCGCGGGCGCCCGCGCTCTGTGGCGGGCGACCGGCATGACCGACACCGATTTCGGCAAGCCGATCGTCGCGATCGCGAACTCCTACACCCAGTTCGTCCCGGGACATGTGCATCTGAAGGACGTCGGCGAGATCGTGGCCGAGTCGGTCCGCGCCGCGGGCGGGGTGCCGCGCGAGTTCCACACCATCGCCGTCGACGACGGTATCGCCATGGGCCACGGCGGCATGCTCTATTCGCTGCCCAGCCGGGAGATCATCGCCGATTCGGTGGAATACATGGTGAATGCGCACACCGCCGACGCGCTGGTGTGTATCTCCAACTGTGACAAGATCACCCCGGGCATGCTCAATGCCGCCCTGCGGCTCGACATCCCCACGGTCTTCGTCTCCGGCGGACCGATGGAGGCCGGTAAGGCCGTGGTCGTCGGCGGAGTGGCACAGGCCCCCACCGACCTCATCACCGCCATTGCGGCCAGCGCCAACAGCGGTGTGACCGAGGAAGGGCTGACCGAAGTCGAGCGCAGCGCCTGCCCCACCTGTGGGTCCTGCTCCGGTATGTTCACCGCGAACTCGATGAACTGTCTGACCGAGGCGCTCGGCCTCGCGCTGCCGGGCAACGGATCCACGCTGGCCACCCATGCCGCGCGGCGCGCCCTGTTCGAGCGGGCGGGCAAGGTCGTCGTGGAGATCGCCAACCGCTGGTACCGCGACGACGACGCTTCGGTGCTGCCGCGCAATGTCGCGAACGCCAAGGCATTTCGCAATGCGATGGCCCTGGACGTGGCCATGGGCGGTTCCACCAATACGGTGCTGCACACCCTGGCCGCCGCCCAGGAGGGCGAGATCGACTTCGACCTGTCGACCATCGAGGAGATCAGCCGCCGGGTGCCCACCCTGTCGAAGGTCTCGCCCAACTCCGACTACCACATGGAAGATGTGCATCGGGCCGGCGGTATCCCCGCCATCCTGGGTGAACTGCGCCGGGCCGGACTGTTGGAAACCGATGTGACCACGGTGCACACACCGACACTGGACGAGTGGCTCGACACCTGGGACATCCGTTCCGGCAAGGCCTCCGACGAGGCGATCGAGCTGTTCCACGCCGCCCCCGGCGGGGTGCGCACCACCGAACCGTTCTCCACCGAGAACCGCTGGTCGTCACTGGACACCGATGCGGCGGGCGGTTGTATTCGCGATATCGAGCACGCCTACACCGCCGAGGGGGGCCTGGTGGTGTTGCGCGGCAATCTCGCCCCGGACGGGGCGGTGCTCAAGACCGCCGGTATCGACGAGGAGCTGTTCACCTTCCAGGGTCCGGCGGTTGTGGTGGAATCCCAGGAGGAAGCCGTATCGGTGATCCTGGAGAAGAAGATCCGCCCCGGTGACGTGATCGTGGTCCGTTACGAGGGTCCGGCGGGCGGCCCGGGCATGCAGGAGATGCTGCATCCCACCGCGTTCCTCAAGGGAGCGGGTCTGGGCAAGCAGTGCGCGCTGATCACCGACGGTCGGTTCTCCGGCGGCACCTCAGGGCTGTCCATCGGCCACATCTCCCCCGAGGCCGCCGGCGGTGGCACGATCGGCCTGGTGGAAAACGGCGATCAGATCCGCATCGATGTCGCCTCCCGCACCCTGGAGGTGCTGGTGGACGACGCCGTGCTGGCCGAGCGCCGAGCCAAGATGGAAGCGCGTGAACGGCCATGGCAGCCACTGCACCGGGAACGTCCGGTCACCGCCGCGCTGCGCGCCTACGCCGCAATGGCGACCTCCGCCGACAAGGGCGCCGTCCGCCGCGTCCCCTGATATCGCACCGCGTGGCCCGCCGGCCGGAAGAACAAGTCGCCGGCGGGCCACGCATAGGCTTGCGGCCATGAGCGAAGCCGACACACGAACCGTCGTCACCGAATTCCTGCGCCGTGTCACCACCGGCGATCCGGATGCCATCGCCGATCTGTTCACGGAAACCGTCGACTGGCGGGTCAACTGGCCGGAGGGAGAGCATCCCTCGACACCGTGGATCCGCCCGCGCTCGACCCGTGCCGAGGTGGCCGACCATTTCCGTGCTCTCGCCGAATCGCATGTCCCTGCCGCGCCGCCCACCGACGCCCCGGCGCCGACCATTCTGGTCGACGGCGCCGACGCCGTGGTTCTGACCGAGATCCGACAGACGGCCGCCCTCACCGGACGGTCCTACACCGCCGGATGCGCGCTGCACTTCACCGTGCAGGACGGTGTCATCACCCGTTACCACATCTACGAGGACAGTCTCGCGGTCGCGCGGGCATTCGCCTGAACGGTCACGCGCCCGGCCCGGTCGACGGGAATCAGTCCACCGGGCCGATACCGACGAACGGGTTTCCGCCGTGCAGATACCACCAGGTGGCCACGGCGGCGGCAATCGCCAACACCAGCACCACGAAAGAACCGATACCCGGACGAGTGGCCCAACTCCGGCCACGATCCAACGACCAACGACCCGGACCGGTGAGGATGACAACCGTAGCGATTCCGGCGAGAACGGACTCGTACTCGACCGCGCCGGGGCCCGCCTTGTACTGGAGACCGGGATGCATTCCCTGTTTCCAGGCCCAGGCGTCGAGAATCACCGCCAACACCGCACCGGCGGCCAAAGGGGTGGCCAATCCCAGGACGAGCAGCACGCCGCCACCGACCTCCCCCGCGGTGAGCAGCGCGGTTGCCAACGAGGGCCGATCCCAACCGCCCTGCTCCATCATGTCCCGGGTGCCGTCCAGACCGGGTCCGTGGAACCAACCCGTCAATTTCTGCAACCCGTGATAGAGGAAAGTGGCGCCGAGGATCACCCGCAGCAGGAACAGACCGAAATCGAGGGTGCCGCGGCGGTGATCGCCGTTACGGCGCAACCGAACGGTGCCGTTCGGCGGATTCGACGCCGGCGGGATACTCGCATAGGAGTACGGGCCGTTGCCGCTTGGCGACAGCTCCCCGCCGGGTTCATCCGCCCCCCGCGGGTCGGCGGCCGAGGAACCCCCTTGCGGGCCGGGGCCGGACGGGACGGTCGCCCGCACCTCGGAGTCTGCGAGATCGGGTTCCAGACCGAGTTCCTCCTCGGTGCGCGGTAAC
Source organism: Nocardia paucivorans NBRC 100373 (assembly GCF_000308675.1). GTDB lineage: Bacteria > Actinomycetota > Actinomycetes > Mycobacteriales > Mycobacteriaceae > Nocardia > Nocardia paucivorans. The sequence continues at coordinate 56,041 of NZ_BAGE01000044.1, forward strand.
GGTTTTCCACCCGGACCCACCGGGGTGAACTGCCCGGTCGGCAGATCGTAGGGGCTGCCCACATCCCCTCCGTTGGTGGACACACCCGCGTGCGCGCCACCGGTCTTCCCACCACCCCCGGACACCTGTTTTCCGACGGTCGGCGACGATTCGGCCACGACCCCGTCTTTCGACTCGGCACTCACGCGTTCAGCCTAGGCCGCCGGCGCGGCCCGCACCCTCACTATGACCGGCGTGTCCGTGCCACCACCGAGAGGCGCGGCGACAGCACCGTCCGATACGTTTGGAGGTATGAAGGCGGTTGGCGCGCGACATGTGATGGTGGCAGTGCTGTTCGGCGCACTTGCGCTGGGCGGATGCGCCCGCTTCGACGATTCGGCGTCCGGCCCGTTCACTCCGGAACCCACCCTGCACGGGGCGAATATCGACCCGAAGAGGCCCCAGCAACCGCCTACCTCCACCACCCGACCGAGCGGTCCGTGTATGGACCCCGACCCGGCGGTGGTGGTGACCTGCCTGGACACCACCGGCGGTCTGATCTCCCTCGGCAACTCTGCTCTGGTGGGCGAACGGCGCACCGGCCGAATCCTGCAGGTGGTCCCCCAACAGCCGCCCGTGGAAATCGCCCGCGTGGACGTCGACCCCACCGGCGACGGCGGGCTCAGCGATATCGCCCTGTCCCCCACCTATGGCGAGGACGGGCTGATCTACGCCTACATCACCACCGGCAGCGACAATCGAGTGGTGCGCATCGCCCCCGGCGGTCCGCCGAAACCGATCCTCACCGGAATCCCCAAGGGCGCCACCAACAACCGCGGCGCCCTCGACTGGATCGACCCCGACCGACTACTGGTGCTCACCGGCGATGCGGGTAACCCGGGTGCCGCCGCCGACCCTGGCTCGCTGGCCGGCAAATTGTTGCGCCTGAACTCCCCCGCCCCGGGCAACGCCAACCCGGAGGTCGCGGTCACCGGAATCGGCGGCGCCGGTGATATCTGCCCGGGCGGCGACCAGGTCTGGATCACCGACCGCGCCCCCGGTGTGGACCGACTCCAACGTCTCTCCCCCGACGGCCAGATCACCACCGCGTGGACCTGGCCGGACCGTCCCGGTGTCGCCGGATGCGCGGTCACCGCCGACGGCGTCGCGATCGCTCTCACCGAAGCGAAGGCGCTCGCCCTGGCCACCGCCGACCCTGCCACTCACACGGTGACCGCCGAACCCACCCTGGTGGCGCAGAACAGATACGGCCGCCTACTCGGCGCGGCCCCCGGCGGCGACGGCAGTATCTGGGTCGGCACGGTGAACAAATCCGAAGGCGGCCAACCCGGCCCCTTCGACGACCGCGTGGTACGCATCCCGCCCCCCACCGCCGGAGGCAACGGCGGATCGGACTGAGCTACCCGGCTCTCGCTCCGTGCGGGCGTGCTCGCTGCCTTTTGGTCTCGTGTCTCCGCCCTCGACACCCGTGCCCTCGACACCCGTGCCTTCGACACGGCGCTTCGGGTAGCGGGGGCACGAGGTTTTCGGAGTGTGCGCCTCGCACGGTTATGGCCCTACAGCGGTACGGCCACCGGATCGATCCGGTGGCCGTACCGCTGTAGGGGTGAAGAGCGAACGGGTGGTCAAGAACAGGCGGCGAGGACCAGCTCACGGACGCGGGCGGCGTCGGCCTGGCCTCGGGTGGCCTTCATGACATCGCCCACGATCTTGCCGGCGGCCTGCACCTTGCCACCGCGGATCTTGTCCACGATATCGGGGTTGGCGGCCAGTGCCTTGTCGACCTCGGCCTGCAGAGCGCTCTCGTCGGTGACCATGCCCAGGCCCTTGGCCTCCACGATCTGCTTCGGCTCGCCCTCGCCCGCCAGAACCAGGTCGACAACCTGCTTGGCGACCTTGTTGTTCACGGTCTTGGCTTCCACCAGCGCGATGACCTCCGCCACCTGGGCGGGGGTGATGGGCAGGTCGGCGAGCTCGACACCGCGTTCGTTGGCCTTCTCGGTGAGGTAGGCGACCCACCAGGAACGGGCCTGGGCCGGGGGAGCGCCGGCGTCCACGGTGGCGATGATGAGGTCCAATGCGCCGGCGTTCACCAGATCGCGCATCACCTCGTCGGAGATACCCCATTCGGACTGGATACGGGCCCGGCGCAACCACGGGTACTCCGGAATGGTGCCACGCAATTCCTCCACCCAGGCGGCGTCGGGGGCGACGGGCTCGAGATCGGGTTCGGGGAAATACCGGTAGTCCTCGGCGGTTTCCTTGCGTCGGCCCGGCGAGGTGGAACCGTCGGTTTCGTGGAAATGCCTGGTTTCCTGGATCACGGTACCGCCCGCGGCGAGCACGGCCGCCTGCCGACGCATTTCGAACCTGACGGCGACCTCCACACTCTTGAGCGAGTTGACGTTCTTGGTTTCGGTGCGGGTACCGAATTCGGTCGACCCGACAGGCATGAGCGATACGTTGGCATCGCAGCGCAGCGAACCGTGCTCCATGCGGACGTCGGAGACACCCAGTGCCTTCAACAGGTCGCGCAATGCGGTGACATAGGCCCGCGCCACCTCCGGGGCCCGCTCCCCCGCGCCGGTGATCGGCTTGGTGACGATCTCGATCAGCGGGACACCGGCCCGGTTGTAGTCCAGCAGGGAATGGCTGGCACCGTGGATCCGCCCGGTGGCACCACCGATGTGCACGGACTTACCGGTGTCCTCTTCCATATGAGCGCGTTCGATCTCGACCCGGAAAGTGCTGCCGTCGTCGAGTGGGACATCCAGGTAGCCGTTGGTGGCGATGGGTTCGTCGTATTGGCTGATCTGGTAGTTCTTCGGCTGGTCCGGGTAGAAGTAGTTCTTGCGCGCGAACCGACCCCACGGGGTGATGGAACAGTTGAGCGCCAGGCCGATGCGCACCGCGGACTCGACCGCCTTCTGGTTCACCACCGGCAGCGAACCGGGCAAACCGAGGCACACCGGGCAGACCTGCGTGTTCGGCTCCGCGCCGAATGTGGTGGGGCAGCCGCAGAACATCTTGGTCTCGGTGGACAGCTCGACGTGGACCTCCATGCCCAGAACCGGTTCGTACCGGGTCACGACATCGGCGTAATCCATCAGTTCGACGGTTGGTGCGCTCATGGCCAACAGTCTATGGCGTACTCCCACACACCGGACCGCCGGCGCGGCTCACCGGACAACCGACCGCCGGCGCGGGTCCGCACCGATGGTCACTTTCGCGCGAAACGCCGGTCCAGCCAGTCGGTGACGGCGTCGAGTACCACCGGATCGATGGTTGTTTCGATCGTGGCGTATTCGTCGACCAGACCGGTGTCGGCCGGCTGCATCAGATGATTGAGACCCTCGAATGTGCGCACGGTGGCGTCGGGATCGTCGGACAGTAGCCGTCGCATCACCGGATCGTTCTGCGCCGCGCGCACCTGCAGATCCTTGGAGCCGAACAACGCCAACACCGGTATACGCAATGCGGACAACGCCGGGGCCGGGTCGTAGCCCGCCAAGGCCGCCATATAGGGGGTCGCGATGGAATCGAGCTGCTCGGGCGGAACGCGTTCGTCCTCCGGTTGGGATTCGTTGTGCGTTCGCGCGATCTCCCGGACCCGCGCCAGATCTCCGTCCCGCAGCGCCCCGGCGAGCTCGGCGATGTAGGCCAGATGGGCGTCCGTCTCTTCCGGTGACGCGTCCGAGGCACGCAGCATATCCCGGTTCTGCTCCAGCAGAATATCCGCGCCCGGAACGGCCGGACCTGCCACGGAGACCACGAAGGCCACCCCGCTGTCCGGTTGCGCCGCCACCAGCGGAGCGAGGTAGCCGCCCTCGCTGTGGCCCAGCAACCCGATCCGATCCGGGTCGATATCGGGGCGTGCGCGCAGGAAATCGAACCCGGCCCGGATATCGGCGGCCAGTTCGTCGTAACCGACCTCCCGCAGCTCCCCACCGGTGCCGCCGACACCGCGGTCGTCGACGCGCAGGACCGCGTAACCGGCGCGGGTGAGCGCATCCGACCACACCAGGAACGGCTTGTGGCCGGCGAGTCCTTCATCACGGTCCTGCGGCCCGCTGCCGGTGATCAACAGGAGCGCGGGAAACCGGCCCGGACCTTCCGGATGGGTGAACGTGCCGGCGACGGAGATATCACCACTGCGATACGTGATGTCCTCGGACACATACGGCAGCGGCGGTTTCGGCTCCTGCGGCCGCTCTCGCCCGGCCACCGCACCGCGTTCCATGGCCAGTGTGATCGTCCGACCGTACTGGGTGAAATCGCCGACGATGCGATCGGTTCCGGTATCGAGGCGGCCGTGAAAGGCCGGATCGCCCGCGAGATTCGGAACGACGAATTCCACTCGCCCCGGCTCCGTGACGACCATGTCGAGATCCACTCCCACAAGGCGCTGGGCCGGGATATCGATGGTGGCGCTGCCGGCGCCGGTGAAGTCCACCCCGATCGCCAACGACCTTCCGGGGAGCGCGATGGTCCCGTGCCACTGTCCACGCACCGTATTGTCACCGGACTCCGCAAGGGAACACCCGGTGAGCAGCGCGACGACCACGGACAAGGTCAGCAGGACCCTCCGAGCGGTGCGCATGCGCCCCACTGTACCGACGAGCCGCCGCAACGGAGTGGATATCGGCTCGTCGGAGGGGCGATCCGCCCCCGCTCAGCCGAAGAAGGCCTGCGCTTCCTGATACCGCTCGGCCGGAACTCGTTTGAGCTGCTTGGTGGCCTCGGACAACGGGACCAGGCCGATCTCGGTGCCGCGCAGGGCAACCATCTGGCCGAAATGGCCCGCGTGTACCGCCTCGGCGGCGTGCAGACCGAAACGGGTGGCCAGGATCCGGTCGTAGGGGGTGGGGCTACCGCCGCGCTGGACATGGCCGAGGACGGTGGTGCGCACCTCCTTGCCGATCCGACGTTCGATCTCGGGGCCCAACTGTTGAGCGACGCCGGTGAAACGTTCGTGCCCGAATTCGTCGATACCGCCCTCGCGGAGAGTGAAACCGGTGTCGGGGGCGGGATGCGAGCCTTCGGCGACCACGCAGATGAAATGTTTGTCCCCACGTTGGAAGCGGCGCTTGATCATGGCGCACACCTCCCGCACATCGAACGGTTCCTCGGGAACCAGGGTCAGATGGGCGCCCGCGGCCATTCCGGAGTTGATCGCGATCCAGCCCGCATGGCGTCCCATGACCTCCACCAGCATGACCCGCTGATGCGATTCCGCGGTGGTGTGCAGCCGATCGATGGCCTCGGTGGCAATGGTCAACGCGGTGTCGTGACCGAACGTGACGTCGGTGCAGTCGATGTCGTTATCGATCGTCTTGGGCACCCCGACCACCGGAACGCCCTCTTCGGACAACCAGCCGGCGGCGGTGAGCGTTCCTTCGCCACCGATCGGGATCAGGGCCTCGATGCCGTTGTCGTCCAGGGTCTGCCGAATACGACCCAGTCCCTGGCGCAGCACGTCCGGATTGGTACGGGCGGTCCCCAGAATGGTGCCGCCCTTGGTGAGCAGGCGGTCGGTGCGTTCGTCGTTGAAAATCTTGATCTTGCGGTCTTCCAGCAGGCCCCGCCAGCCGTCCTCGAACCCTACGATCGCATCGCCGTACCGGCCGTTCGCGGTACGGACGATGGCGCGGATAACAGCGTTCAGCCCAGGGCAGTCCCCGCCTCCGGTCAAGACTCCGATGCGCATGGCGCTATCTTGCCCGGTTTCCGCCGGCCGTGGTCCTCCGCCCCCATGACAATCGGGTTACGCCGGCCCGGACCGGCTCGTCGCGGAACTCAGGGCGTGCACACACCGCCGGTGAACTCGTCGAGATGTTCCGACACCAGGGCGGCGATCTTGTTCACCATACTCACTCCGTCGGAGTAGGTGCCCGAATCAGGTTGCGCCGCAAGGGCTATAGCCAGCTTCCCGCCGGTGGTGGGCACCAGCCCGAACTGGCGGACCAGATAGTCCCCGGAGGTGTCGGGCCCCCACCCGCCCTTGTACTCCGCCTTGTCGAACTCCGCCCCCAGACCCCACTGTTGACTCGAGGCGACCTCGTCCATCAGGTCGACCACCACCTTCGAACCGGACAGGCACGGTAATCGGGAAGCGAAGAGCACCTGATCGGCCAACGCCCACTCGGCCTGACCGAAAGCCGAGTAGTCGGTGCGGGCGCGTTTGGCCGGTACCGTGGTCACGGTGTCCCCTGCTTCCCGGAGCACATCCTGCACCGCGGCGGCGGCCTGTTGGGGAGTTCCCAACGAGTCCCACAGCGCGTCGGCGGCGGAATTGTCCGAGGCGGTGATGGCCGCCGAGACGGAATAGTTCGTCTTGCCCGAGTTCTTGCGCACGGCTGCGATCGCCAACGGAACCTTCATGGTCGACCAGGCCGGACCGGTGGTCCAATTGCCGAGAACCACCGGCCGGTCACCGCCGACCGGCATGATCGCCAACCCGATCTGCCCCTCCTGGGCGGCCTGGAGGTCGGCGAATCCGGCGGCCAACGTACCCGGTACGGTGACCGACATGTCCTCGGCACCGTCCGCCGCGTAGGTCACGTGTGTGCGGGACTGTTCCGGGGCGGGGGCGGTGGGTTCGGCAGCGCAACCGGCGAGTGCGGTGAAAGCCGTACAGGCGGACGCAACGAGCCACCGGCGAGCCAAGGGTACGTCCCGGTGGTTCTGGGTATATACATCTCGGCGCATCGTGGTACGGACTCTCACTATTCCCGATATCGGCAGTACGGTCGAGAAACCTACTCCATCCTGGCGCTTTCCGCGTCTTTACGTGGAGGTTGGACGGTGGAAACACCGGTACGCGGTGGCCCTGAGCTCAGTAGACGTAGACCACCGCGTTCTCTCCGCCACTACAGGTGACCAGCCCTTTTTCCGCGGTGCAGGTCATGGTGTAGCTGCGGCCGGTCACGGGACTGGTGGCCGTCACAGTGACCGATGTTCCGTCCGTGGCGCCGGCCCCGGCGCTCGCCAGATAGGCCTTGCGGACCTCCTCTGCGAAACCGCAACTGGTGACCGAGGTACCGGTTGCCGACCGGTCGAGGCCCCGCGTGTCGGACCGGCTCCGTGTATCGGACCCGGTCCGCGGGCAGGGCTGCGCACCCGCCGGTAGGGCGGCCGGGGTCGTGGTGGTGGAAGAGGTGGGGGTCGTGGACCGCGGGGCGATGCTCGTCGAGGGTGCGGTGGACGGCCCGGTGGGTGCCGCGGAACGAACGGCGACACCGGCCGGTGCAGCGGACGGTTCCGTGGAACCCAGCAGCTGGAAACCGAGCACCGCCACGATCGCGACCACCGCGACCACCATGATCCCGACCAGGATGGGTACGGCGACGCCGTGATCGGGCCGCGGCTCGGGAGGTTCGGATCGGACGCGCCGCCCGCGGAGCGCGGACCTCGAGCGCGTGGGAGAACCGTCGGTCGGCGGGCCGAGAAGCTGCCCGGGGGCAGGCGTATCGGGCGCGGAAAGACCCGAGCCCTCCCGACCGCTCGCCGGATGAGGGGGTGCCAGGTTCGGGGTGGGGGATGCGGGGAAGCCCCCGGTCGTCGGACCGAGCGGATACCCGGTTCCGTGGACTCGGGTGGGGTCGTCGGGCGGATACGGCGCGAGCGCCGGGTCACCATCGGAGAGCGCAGCCGGGTGCACCTGCTCGTCCCGGTACAGGTGGGCGTCCGGGAACGGGCGTACGGGAGCGCCCGCTGTCCGGGGATCCGGCTCGGCGGGCGGTAGTGGCACGAGCTGGGTGTCGGAGGGTCGGATCTCGGTGGGGTCACTCGGGATGATGGCGGGCAGGACCCGTTCGGCGGATTCCGCCGATCCGTCCCCGGCACCGTCCGGCATCTTGATCACCAGGGTGGGGAAACCGCCCGTCGTGGGCGCGCCCGCAACACCTGTCGGGCGGGCGGACGGACCCGTCGGCCGAGCGGACGCCGCCCGCGGACCGGTCAGCGCGACCCGCGCGGCGCGGGCCAGCGCCCCGGCCGTGGCGTATCGGTCCTCCGGATTCTTGGCCATGCCCTGGGCGATCACCTCGTCGAACGCGGCCGGTATTCCGGTGCGCTGGGTACTGGGCCGCGGGGGTGGTTCGGACAGATGGGCGCGAATGAGCACACTGGTGCCGGTCGGCGGAAACGGCGGCGCACCGGTGAGACATTCGTACAGGACACAGGTCAGGGAGTAGATATCGGCCCGCGCGGTGAGCGGTCCGGTGTCGAAACACTCGGGTGCCATATAGGTGTAGGTGGCCGGGGTGATGCCCACCTGGGTGACGGCGCTGTCGCTCGCGACGTGCGCGGTACCGAAATCGGCGAGGTAGGCGAAATCGACATCGGTGACCAGGATGTCGGCCGGCTCGACATCGCGGTGTACGAGCCCGACGGTATGCGCGGCATCCAACGCGGCCGCGACCTGTTCGACGATACCGACGGCGCGGATCGGGGACAGCGCACCTCGTTCCCGCAGCAGGGTGCGCAGATCGAAACCACGGACCAGGCGCGTGTCGAGGAAAAGCCGACCCTCCAGCTCACCCCAATCGTGGACCGGGACGATATGCGGTTCGGTCAGCCGGGCCACCAGCTGCGCTTCTCGCCGAAACCGGGTCCGGTACTCCGGATCCCGCGCGAGCTCCTCGGCCAGCAGCTTGAGCGCGACGACCCGATCCTTGTCGGTGTCGTACGCCTCGTAGACCTCCCCCATGCCCCCACCACCCAACAGTGACCGCAACTCGTACGGCCCGAACCGACCTCCGACCTCGGCCCCAGGTGCTTGCACCCGTCCTCCTCCGCATTCCGGGCGGACGGCGTCCGACCGTGTTGCCCGTCAGACAGGAGATTGTCCGGGGGAAACCACCCCGTGGTCAAACGCGAAGACGATGGCCGCCGCGCGGTCGCGTAAACCCAGTTTGCCGAAGATATGCCCGATATGACTTTTCACGGTGACTTCGGAAATTCCGAGAGCGTGGGCTATTTCACTGTTGGCGTGGCCGCGACCGATCAGCCCGAGCACCTCGAGTTCGCGGGCGGTCAACTCCGTGAGCCCGCTACCGGCCACCGGCGCGGCGGGTCGCGTGGTGCGATAGGCGGCCAGAACCCGTCCGGTGACCGCCGGGTCGAGCCACGCACCGCCGGCGGCCACGGTGCGCACCGCCCGAATGAGATCCTCGGCCGGGGAATCCTTGAGAATGAAACCCGCGGCACCTGCGCGCAACGCACCGGACAGCAGCCGGTCGTCGTCGAAAGTGGTGAGCACCAGAACAGGCGGCCGATCGGCCCGAGCCCGCAGCAGTCGGGTCGCCTCGATACCGCCGACCCGTTTCATCCGCAGATCCATGAGCACCACATCGGGCGGGTTCGCCGCGACCGTCGCCAACACCTCGTCGCCATCGGCACATTCGTCGACGCGAAATCCATCCCGGCGGCGCAGGATCCGCCGCAATCCGCCGCGCACCAATTCCTGGTCGTCGACGACCAGGACATCGATCACTTCGTCGGGGGTGTCGGTATTCGACCCGGTCATCGCGGCTCCTGTCGATTCATGTCATCGGAATCGAAATCGGGGTGCGCCGAGGCGGATGTCCCGCTCGACCACGGACAGCGCGATCGACCGTTCTGCCCCGACGCCATGGCCGGGGTGAGGGGGAACTCCGCGTGCACCGTCCATCCGCCATCGTCCGGCCCGGCCCGCAGTCGGCCGCCGAATAGTTCGGTACGTTCCCGCATACCGGCGATACCCATACCGCTGCCCCCGCGGGCCGGGCGGCGGGGACCGTATTGCGCACCCGCACCGATACCGACTCGGCGCCGACGGCCAACCGGAAATCGGCCTCGGCGCCGGGCGCGTGCTTGGCGATATTGGCCAGTGATTCCTGGCCGATGCGGTACAGCGCCAGGCCGAGGGCCGCCGATACCGCTCCCAGATCACCGGTGATCCGGCGCCGCACGGTGAGCCCGGCGTGGACGAATTCGTCGATCAACGCGTCTATATCCCCGGCACCGGGCTCGGCTCCCCGCATCGACGGCCGGGTGTCGAGCAGACCGACGGTGCGCCGAATATCGGCCATGGCCTGTCGGCCGAGCCGTTCGGCGTCGGTGAGCGCGTCCACCGCCTCGTCCACATCACGGTCGGTGACGAGCGCGTGTCCGGCCGCGGTGAGATGCAGCAGGGTGATGCTCAGCGAATGTGCGATGACATCGTGGACCTCGCGGGCGATACGGCCGCGTTCCTCCACGGCGGCCCGGGCGGCCCGGGCGTTTTGATACTCGCGTTCCTGGTAGAGAAACCGGCGCCGGTTCTGCAGCATGACACCGACCAGCCACCCGAACAGCACCCCCGTCACATACATCGGCACGCCGGCGCGCAATCGGGTGTCGTCCCACAACAGCGCGCCCAACTCGGCGAAGGCGATCAATTCGGCCACCGCGACCAGGACCCACACCACACTCATTCGTTTCGGCGCGATGGCGGCGATCTCCCCGATCGCCACGGTCAGGACGAATGGCGCGAAATCGGAGCCCACCGGCTGCACGAAGAACAGGGCGGCGGCCGCCACGGCGGACAGGCCCAGTTGCAGCGGCGAAGGCACCACGCCGAAGTAGACGAACAAGGGGAACGAGAGGAACAGCAGCGCCAGTGCCACCAGGGGTAGGAGGGTGGGAAAGTACTCGTGCCGCTGGACGCAGGCCGCCACACCGACCACCAGATAGGCCATATCGGCGCCGACCACGATGCTCGGCGGATAGTCGAAGGGCAGTTCGGACAGAGGATGACGCACCCCGGGCAGGCGGATGCGGTGGGTCCACGAACGGAGTCGATTCCGGACGCCCCGACCGGCCCGCAAAGCCGCGCGTGTCATCCGACCGGAGGGCTCCCCACGGGGGTTTCCCGGGACACGGGGTCGTGGGTTGTGACGCGGCTCGCAGACACAATCCCAGGTTGGCCGGCGACGGGACGTGGGCACATCCTCCCGCGGCAGGTTCGGCTCTCCACCCCTGGTAGGACAGCGATCCTCGTCCCCGGCACGACGACAGCGCCGGCCCCGATCCCTACCGTGAAAACCATCGTCGTATCAATGCCCACCACATCAATGCCCACCCACATGAAAGGGCTCGGCCATGTCCTGGGAAGACCAGCACCGACGCACCGATATCCTGCACACGATCCTGGATCGGGCGGCCGTCGATCCCCGTCGCCCCGACCTGTTCGACGGTATTCCCGATCTGGAGCGACTGTTCGACGATGCCGATGGAGTGGTTGCGGCGCTGCGATATCGGTGGAAGATTCATCTCGACGCCAAGCTGGAGATGGCGGCCGAAAACGGCCGGACCGCCGCCGATGCGTATCTCGAGTTAGCGGCCGAACAGCCCGTGCTCCGCGCGGTGCTCGATGCCCGAACGGCGCCGCGGGTTCTCGTGGCATGAGGTAGCCCGGCCTCGGCCCGCCGACGGGTGGGAGAACCCACGGACGCCCGAACGACCATCCACGGAAGGGACGGGGGATGCAATGACGCAGCCTGCCATGCTGGAACTGTCGAATGTCGTCAAGGAGTATCGGGTCGGCGGTCAGACGGTCCGCGCGCTCGACGGTATCGACCTGCGACTCGAGGCCGGGGATTTCACCGCGGTGATCGGCCCGTCCGGTTCCGGGAAGAGCACCCTGCTGCATCTGCTGGGCGCGTTGGATCGCCCGGATTCCGGTTCCATCCGATTCCGGGGGGAGGAGATCGGTGATCTCGACGAACGACGACAGTCCGAATTCCGTCGACACCGCGTGGGCTTCGTCTTCCAGTTCTTCAATCTGTTGCCCACCCTGTCGGCGTGGGAGAACGTCGCGGTCCCGAAACTGCTGGACGGGACCGGGCTGCGCAAGGCCAAACCGCGGGCGCTGGAGCTCCTCGACCGGGTTGGTCTCGGCAATCGGGCGGCGCACCGCCCGACAGAGCTGTCCGGTGGGCAGATGCAGCGGGTAGCGGTGGCGCGGGCGCTGATCATGGATCCGCCACTGATCCTGGCCGACGAGCCCACCGGCAATCTGGATTCGAAAACCGGAGCGTCGATTCTCGAATTGCTCGGTTCGGTCGCCGAGTCCGGTAATTCGGTGGTGATGGTGACCCACGATCGGAGTGCGGTGCGGTACTGCGATCGGGTCGTCACGTTGAGCGACGGGCGAATAGGTTCGGACGAGCGCGTCACGACGGATCACCGAGATATCTCGGCGGTCGGCACCTGATCCGACCGCCACATCCACACCGCGTTACAGTGGCGCGTCGTCCCACCATCGCATTATGGCGATATCGGGTGACAACGGCGCGGAATCGGGGTCCTCTTCTCCCGAATAGCTCACATAGAGCAGGCAATTCGACCGGTTCGGATCGGATTCGAAACTGACGACCAGCATGGTGGTGTAGCTGCGGCCGGGCGGACCGGGCCGACTCCAGGTGTGGGTCGTGTAGAGCGCGCCGCTCTTCGAACCGACCGTACTCTCGTGCGGCGGCAGTTCCTCGACCACGGCGCGCGCGTCGGCGGCGCTGTCGTAGGTGATGATCCGGTAGCTCATATGCCTTTGGTCCTCATCGTGCCTACGACACCCCCACAGCACCTCCCAGGGGGCGGTCTCCAATACGTCGGCGAGGTCCTCGACGGGGTCGCCGGGTTCGTACCGAAAACAGGACGACTTCTGATACCCCTGTCCCGCGGGGCTCGTTCCCTGCGGTAGCAGGGTCGGGAACAATGTGCGGGTCCGCTCCCCCGGATCCGCCGCCTGCGGTGACGGTGGATCGGTCTGCAGGGTCGAGATCTCACCGCCTTCCGGACCCGCGGCCGCATCCGTACCGTCCCCATCGGTCCGCCCGATCACGAACAGCACCCCGGCCACCATCAGCGCGGCGACGAGGATGGGTACCAGTACCAGCGCGGCGATCAGCGGCGCACGAGTGCCCCGTTTCGGGGGTGCGGGATGGATACCGGGCCGATTCCTACCGTGTCCACCGGGCGGGGCGCTGTACCCGGTCACCACCGGGCCGACCGGATGCGGGGGGTATCCGACGGCCGAGACCTGTCCGTTCTCCCCAGCCGCGGGCCGGTCGATGGAAACACCCGCGACGGTGGGTCCATCCGCTTCGGCCCCCCGCCCCGGCTGCGAGACGCCGTCTCCCGCACACACCGCGACATCCGCTGCCGGGGGCGCCGCGACCTGCGGCGACACTCCGGCTCCGGGATGAGGTGAAATACCGGCGACGGGCTGTCCGGCGGGCGCCCCCGGCGCACCCGCAGCGGGCGGGACGCCGGGGGCGCCCGGATATCCGGAGCTCACGGTCCCCGTCGCCGCGTAATCCGGGGACGCCACCGGTGTGTTCAACGCCCGGCGGGCGGCGGCGGCGAATTCGGCGCAGTGGGCGAATCGTTGGGCGGGATGTTTGGCCATGGCGCGGGCCAACACGGCATCCAGACCCGTGGGCAGACCGGGGCGTTTCACGGCCAGCGGCGGTGGGGCGAGCTGCAGGTTGCCGTGGATGATGTCGGCGGGGTTCGGCGAATCGAACGGCGCCATCCCGGTGAGCAACCAGTACAACGCACAGGCCAGCGAATACTGGTCCGAGCGCGGATCCAGTTCGCCTCCGGTCATCTGCTCCGGTGAGGCGAAGGCCAGCGTCGCGGTGAACATCCCGGTCTGGGTGAGACGGGTGGTTTCCGCGCGCAGGCGGGCCAGTCCGAAGTCGGTGAGGAACACCCGCTCGCCCTGACCGTCCTTGGCGCGAGCGAGCAGAATATTGGCCGGTTTGACATCGCGGTGCAGAACCCCCATGCCATGCGCGTAGTCCAGCGCCTCGGCGACCCCCTCGATGATCTGCACCGCCTTCTCCGGCGGCAGTGTCAGCGGATTGACCGTTCCCGCGTCCGCGCCGTCGATGTACTGCATGCACATCCACAGCTGGTCGCCCTCGATGCCACGGTCGTATACGGCGACGATCCCGGGATGGTCCAGGCGCGCGGCCAGATCGGCTTCGCGTTCGAACCGGGTGCGTATCGCGGCATCGGCGAACAGTTCACGGTTCAACAGTTTGAGGGCGGTCGGTTTGCCCAGGCGAGGATGACGGGCCAGATACACCGAGCCCATACCGCCCTGCCCGAGCAGTCGCTCGATGGCGAACCCGGCGAATACGTCACCGCTGTTCAGCAACTACAACCCCCTTCGGGAAACAGACGGCTCCGTGAGCCTACCGGGCACCGGGAGCACGTTCACCATTCCGCGGCACATATCCGTCACCGTCGGCCCGGAACGACTCCGCCGACGAATCAACCGGGGGTGACCAGGCCGGACTCATAGGCCAACACCACCGCTTGGGCCCGATCGCGCAACCGGAGTTTCGTGAACACCTTGGAGACATGGGTTTTCACCGTCTGCTCGGCGACATACAGCGCCGCGGCGATCTCGGCGTTGGACATTCCCTTGGCGATCAGCTCGAGCACCTCCCGTTCCCGCGGCGTCAAGGTGGCCAGCTCGGCCGGGGGCCTTCGGCGCACCGTACGTCGACGCACCACATCGGCGATGAGGCGCTGGGTCACCGTCGGCGCCAACAGCGCCTGCCCCTCCGCCACCACCCGGACCGCGCGAATCAGCTCCTCCGCCGGCGCGTCCTTGAGCAGAAATCCACTCGCCCCCATGCCGAGCGCCTCGTACACGTAGTCGTCGATATCGAAGGTGGTCAGCATCAATACCCGCACCGGCGGGTCGAAGTCGGACCCGAGAATGACCCGCGCCGCGTCCAGCCCGTTCATCTCCGGCATACGCACATCCATGAGCACGACATCCGGTCGCAGTCGACGCGCCTCGGCCACGGCGGCCCGACCGTCGGCCGCGTCGCCGACCACACTGATATCGGGTTGCGCAGAGAGCAGAGCACCGAACCCCTGGCGCACCATCGCCTGATCGTCGGCAATCAACACGGTTATCGCCACGGACCCACCCTAATTCGTGATCATGCGCACGGGGATGTCATCGGATCGGTCACGGATGGACCGACGGCACCCGGGCTCGCACCTCGAATCCGCCGTCGGCGCACGGCCCGGCCGTGATATCGCCGCCGACCGCGCGGGCGCGGGCCCGCATACCCGGCAGTCCGTGTCCCCCGACGCCGCTCGCCGGCACGGGCGTGACCGGGGCGTCGTTGACGATCACCAGTTCGATCTCGCGATCGCAGACGATCCGGGCCCGTACCGCCGCGCCGGGTGCATGCCGGGCGGCGTTCGACAGCGCTTCCTGCGCAATCCGATACAGCGCGAGGCCCACCGCATCGGATACGGCCGCGAGTTCACCGTCGACCGTCCAGGTGATCGCCATCCCGGCCCGCTCGGCGCCGGTGAACAACGAGATCACCTCGGTCGCGGTGGGCGCGGGTGTCCGCTCGGCGACCTGTCCGTCACTGCGCAGCACGCCGAGCAGACCACGCACCTCGTTCAACGCTTCCCGAGCATTGGCGCCGATGGACTCGAATTCCGCCCGCACCTGCGGGGTGACCCCCTCGATCCGATATGCCGCGGTCTGTGCCTGCACCACAGTCAGCGACATCCGATGGGCCACCACATCGTGCAGGTCACGTGCAATCCGCGCCTTCTCCTCGAGCACGGCGCGCCGGGCCCGCTCCAATTCGGTGGCCTCTTCCTGCCGAGCCAGCCGGCGGCGGGCGAGCACCACCCAACGCAGGAGCAATGCCGTGAGCACCACGCTGCCCAGGGACATCGGCCACATCCATGGGGGACTGTCCGTGACGGGAGCCAGTTCTGCGGCCAGCAGCAGCGATGTGGCGCCCCACACCACTCCGATCATGGGCGGTGACATTCGCAGCGCAACCGCGAACAGCAGGAAGTTCAGGGCGACGATATGCACCACCTGGAAAGGGATCTCGTGATCGGGTCGGTTCGGCAGGAGCTGCGCGAAAATCAACGCCGATCCGGCCGAGATCGACCATCCGAGAGTGGGATTGGCCCGCAGCAGCAGTACCGGTAGCGCCGCGAAGGCAGCGATGAACGGTTGGACCGGCACGGGCACGGCATGGGTGAGGTGCAGGGTGGGCCAGGCCACCGCGAACAGCACCGATGCCGACAGCACGACGGCCGCGTCGAGTAGATGCACCGCGCTGATTCGGGAAAGGCGGCTTCGGAGCGGGGCGGCACCGGGATCCTCGGCCCCGGTGGACGTATCGGTGGCGCTCGCGTCGGTCATGGTCCGATGCTAGGAAACGACCGTTGGTCCGGCCTCATACCGACGAACGACTTCCACCCCCTACCGGAGAGCCACTACCTGCCGGGTCTGCTCTTCGGACGGTAGGCGGGAGGTCTCCGACGCGCGGTGCGACTCCCGCGGCACGGACCCCTAAGGTGGGCCATCATGATCTCTGCGAGCAGCCGTTCCCGATGCCCGGCTCCATGGCCCACGGCCCTCACCGCCGCCACCGTGTCCTCCTTGGTGACCATGGCCGTTCTGGCTCCCACGGCCGACGCGGTGAGCCCCGATACGGGGTCTGCGACACCGCTCGACACCGCGGTGATCGCGGCGACGTCCGACGGCCCGAACCCGGCCGCGATCCCGGCCGATTTCGTGGAGATCATCGGTTATCGGCCCGCCGTCGTGGACGGCGTACTGGTCGCGCCGGACGGCGCCTGTTCCTCGCCGGTATCGCTACCGCCGGAATTCGATACCCCTTGTAAGGCACACGATCTCGGTTACGACCTGCTCCGTTATGCGGCGCGGCGCGGGTCTCCGTTGGGCCCGTGGGCCCGACAGACGCTCGATCAGGCGCTCGATCAGCGCATGCACGCCGCGTGCGCCACATTGACGGACCCGTTGCCGCGTACCCGGTGCGATACCGTGGCCGAGATCGCCGCCACGGCCGTGGAGCTCAATTCCCGACGGCAGGAATACGGTGTGCCGGTGGAGGAGACCCTGGTCGGCGCCGCCACGGCGGATACCCCGACCCGGCCGTGGTTGTGGCGCTCGGCGGGGTTCGTCGTCACCGCGATCGTGGCGGGCGGGGTGATGCTGTGGCGCCGCCGGAAGCCGACCCCCCTGGTCGAGGCCCCCGCGCCGGCGCCGCGCGAGTTGACCCACATCTGAAACGTGTTCTAGCTTGAGGTGTGCTCGTTGTGGACGACGTGATCGAGGTGGACGCGCCCGCCGAGGTGGTGTGGTCGGTACTCACCGACGTGGCCGCATACGGCGAGTGGAATACGTTCATCGACCACTGTGAATCGACCCTCGAGGTCGGCGCGCCGATCGATATGGTCGTCCGACAGCTCACCCCACGCCCCATCCGCATGCGGGAATACATCCGCAGCCACACTCCCGGCCGGGAATTCAGCTACGCCATGCGGCCACTCCCGCTCGGAGCGCTGCGCAGTCTACGGTCCCACACCGTGATTCCGCTCGCGGCCGAGCGCGCCCGCTACGAATCCCATTTCGAGCTCGCGGGCTGGCTGTCGCCGCTGGTCGGAATGTTTTTCGGGCGTGGTTTCCGCCGCGGATTCCCCGGGATGACCACCGGGGTCGCCCGGCGGGCCGAACAGCTCCACGCGGGATGATCCCGCCTCCCGGTGGCGGTCTTCGAAAACCACACCGGGAGGCGGCCCGATCGAACGGTCAGGCGATATCCCCGCGCGCGGCCTCGTACGCGGCACCCACCCGGTACAGCCGGTCGTCGGCCAGCGCCGGGGCCATGATCTGCAGGCCCACCGGTAGACCGTCGTCCTCACTCAACCCCGACGGCACCGACATGGCGGGATGACCGGCCAGATTGGTCGGCAGGGTGCACAGGTCCGACAAATACATGGCCAGCGGGTCGTCGACCTTCTCACCCAGCTTCCACGGGGTGAAGGGACTGGTCGGCGAGACCAGCACATCGGCCTGCTCGTAGGCGGCGGCGAAATCACGCGCGATGAGGGTGCGCACCTTCAGCGCCTGGCCGTAGTAGGCGTCGTAGTAGCCGGCCGACAGGGCGTAGGTACCGATCATGATGCGTCGCTTGACCTCCGGGCCGAACCCGGCGGCCCGTGTGGCGGCCATCACTTGTTCGGCGCTGCGGGTGCCGTCGTCGCCGACGCGCAGGCCGTAGCGCATGGCGTCGAACCGGGCCAGGTTGGACGACACCTCACTCGGCATCACCAGATAGTACGAGGACAGCGCGTATTCGAAGTGCGGGCACGACACCTCGACCACCTCGGCGCCCAGGTCCTTCAGCACCCCGACCGCGGCGTCGAAGGACGCCAGCACCCCCGGCTGGTAGCTGTCGGAGTGCAGTTCCTTCACCACACCGATCTTCATTCCACGCAGATCGCCGGCGGCGCCCTCACGGGCGGCGGCGACCACCGGGGCGACCGGGACATCACGGGAGGTGGAATCGCGCGGATCGTATCCGGCGATCACCTCGTGCAGCAGCGCCGTGTCGAGCACCGTACGCCCACACGGGCCACCCTGGTCCAACGACGAGGCGCAGGCGACCAGCCCGTACCGGGACACCGTGCCGTAGGTGGGTTTGGTGCCGACGGTCGCGGTCATCGCGGCGGGCTGACGGATGGAACCACCGGTATCGGTACCGATGGCCAGCGGCGCCTGATACGAGGCCAGCGCCGCCGAGGAGCCACCGCCGGAGCCGCCGGGGATGCGATCGGTATCCCACGGGTTCCGGGTCGGACCGTAGGCGGAGTTCTCGGTGGACGAACCCATGGCGAACTCGTCCATATTGGTTTTCCCGAGAATCGGGATACCCGCCGCGCGCAGCCGCTGGGTCAGGGTCGCGTCGTACGGCGAGACCCAGCCCTCGAGGATCTTCGAGGCGCAGGTGGTCGGCATATCGGTGGTGGTGAACACGTCCTTGAGCGCCAGCGGCACCCCGGCCAACGGCGAGACGGGCGCGTCACCCGCGGCAAGCGCGGCATCGACCTGCTCCGCGGCCGCCAGCGCCTGTTCCTCGGCGACATGCAGGAAGGCGTGATACTCGCCGTCCACCTCGGCGATCCGGTCCAGATGGGCCCGGGTGACCTCCACCGAGGTGATCTCGCGGGCGTGGATCTTCGCCGCCAGTTCGGCGGCACTCAGCCTGGTCAGCTCGCTCATTCCGGCTCCCCCAGGATCTGCGGGACGACGAACCGCTGCTCTTCCACCGCGGGCGCGGCGGCGAGCGCCTCCTGCGGGGCGAGACCGGGTGTCACCACATCCGGCCGGGTCACATTGGTCTGCGGATCCGGCGACGCGGTGGCGGGCACATCGGCGGCCGCGACTTCGGAGATGGTCCGAACATGGCTGAGGATCGAATCCAGCTGACCGGCGAACTGATCCAGTTCGGCATCGGTCAGGGCGAGCCTGGACAGCCGGGCGAGGTGTGCTACCTCGTCGCGGGAGATGGCGGTCACCGCGAACCCCTTTCGGCTAGTACGTGTTGATCTTCGGCTGGTACGTATCGACCGACTCGACCATGGCCCAGCCGAACGATTCGACTGGAGTCGAGCGAGTACCGGACAGCCTAGTAGGCGTCGCCGGGCGGCAAACCGCAGCGCCCACCATGGACGACGCGCGGCGGCGGACGCGCCCGATCCGACCGTTCGGACCCCACTCGAACACCCGCTCCCAGGATTCATCCGACTTTTTGACTCGATAACCGGACGCAATGGGTGTAAGGATGGTCAGACCGGGTACTCGTGAAGGACCTCGGCCGTATATGAAAGGGATACGCACGTGTCATATCTGCTCCGCGTGCAACTTCCGGATCGTCCGGGCAGCCTCGGTGCGCTAGCGGTCGCCCTCGGCTCGGTCGGCGCGGACATCCTCTCGTTGGACGTGGTGGAACGCGGCGCGGGCTTCGCGGTGGACGATCTGGTCGTCGAAGTGGCCCCGAACGCACTCCCCGATACGCTCATCACCGCTGCCGAATCGCTCACCGATGTGCGAGTCGATTCGATCCGACCATATTCCGGGATCCTCGATACCCACCGTGAGTTGGAGTTGATCGATCAGGTCGCCGGAGCCCGGGACGATCGGCTCCAGGTTCTGGTGGACGGTGTCCCACGGGTGCTGCGAGTCGGTTGGAGCACCGTCCTGGGCATCGGTCCGCAAGGCGCCTACCGGGTGGTCGGCAGCCAGAGCGCGCCGCAGACCCAGGCGGCGTCGACACCGTGGATGCCATTGGAAAAACCCACCGTTCTCGATCCCGAGGCCGACTGGGTGCCCACGATCTGGCGGGAAATGGACACCAAGCTGGCGGCCGCGCCGCTGGGCGACTCGGGTAAAACACTGTTGTTGGGACGTCCGGGCGGGCCGGATTTCCGTCCGTCCGAGGTCGCGCGTCTCGGCTATCTGGCCGGGATCGTCGCCACCGTTCTCGGCTGAGCGGCACCGCTCCGCACGGCTGCCGCCGACCCGAACCGGTTCAATCGCCGAGGTTTCCGGCTCCGGGTCGAGCGATCTGCCACTGCTGCGGTTTCCCCGGTGGATAGACGACGGTCAGGGTGTCGCCGATGGACGGCCATGCGGCCGCATCCCAGACGAACCGCCCGTAGACCACCGTGCCCGGCACCGTGGGGCCGGTGAGATTACCGGTCAGGGTGACGAACTGTTCTCCCATCGCGTCCGGACGCGGACTGACACCGGTGAGGTAGAGA
Source organism: Nocardia paucivorans NBRC 100373 (assembly GCF_000308675.1). Lineage (GTDB taxonomy): Bacteria > Actinomycetota > Actinomycetes > Mycobacteriales > Mycobacteriaceae > Nocardia > Nocardia paucivorans. The sequence goes on from NZ_BAGE01000044.1 coordinate 76,699, forward strand.
GTTCCGACCTCCGCCTGCTCGGGCATGCGCGCCCCACGCCGCCCACGCAGTACCAGAGCGAGCATCCCGGCCAGAGCGCCCATCATGATCACGAGCATCGCAATCTCGAACACATGGTCCATGCTAGGCGTTGTCCGCACATGCCCCGGCGGGCGCGGGCTCGACGACCGAACACCGGCCCCGGTCGATGCCCGCCCGGGCGGCGGCCCGGTTCCTCGGGCTCGATCGCATTCGGATCGGCTGCTCAGCGGGCCTCGAGGACGCCGGCGCCGTACTCGGTGCGGCGAATCTGCCAGACCGTCGAACGGGTGCGCTGGGAGCGCCCGTTACCGCGGTCGACGAGCGCCCGATCACCGGTGGTGTAGATCAACTGCGCACCACGGGTATTGGTCTCCGGATTCTGGAACAGTTGCACCAGTCGATCGGTTTCCTCCACCGTCAGGTGCGCCCCGATATCGTCGACCGCGAGCACCCGGCCGGTGTCCAGCGCGTCGAGCAGGATCGGTAACAGCCTGAGCAATGCCACGGTCGCGGTGGATTCCTCGGCGAGGGTGAACACCGGATCGACACCGTCGTGGACCAGACGCAACCCCACCCCGTATCGATCCACCATGCGCGTGTACAGGGCGTCGCGGGCATTGCGCATATTGGTCAGTTCCCGTGCCAAGGCCACCGGCGTGACCCCGCTGTCCTGCTCCAATCGCTGCGCGTAGGCGGGCGAGGCGGCGCAGCGTTCGATCTGCTCGGCCAACCCCGCGATATCGGTGTCGAGTTCGCTCAGATATTCGGCGTAACCGGGATCGTGTTGGGCGATGAGCAGATCGGTGATACCCAGATCGGCCGATTGCAGCAGGGTGAGCAGCCGGGCGGCGTTCTCCGTCGACCGGGACAGGTGGGCGCCGAGCCGCAGTTCCACCGCGGCCGGATCGGCTGCGCCGTGCACCACCTCGAGTAGGGTGTCGAACCACCGATACGCCGGTACCAGGGCTTCGGCGTATATCTGCCCGGCCAGCCCCAACAACAGGGAATTGGGTCGCACCAGCGGGGTGAGCGCGGTGATGCCGTAGCGGGCGGCCTCGAACATCGGACCTACCCGGATCCGGTCGCCCATCCGCTCGAAGACGATCCGCTTACGCGAGTGCGGATGGCTGTACAGCCATTCCGCGGCCACCTCGGCGGAGTCCAACCGGAATCCGTAGGTGTAGGGGCAGCCCTCCGCCAGGAAGACGGCCTCGAATTCGGTGGGCCGGTCCACATATCCGATATGCGGGCTGCGCACCGGACCGGCATAGGGATCCCATCCGGTCACCGAATTCAGTACCGCGTCACGCATCTGCGCCAGCGCATCGATCAGGTTCGACTTCCCTGCGGCCGGACCGCCGTGAATCGCCGTCACCGGCACCGCCACCGGACCGTTACCGCGAACCAACCGCAACTCCTGCGGTTCGACCAGCGATTTGTGATTTGTCACCCGAAAACTGCGCAGCATGCCGCCATCCTCCCGCCTCGGCCCCACCGGCCGAACTCCGCGCCCTCGGCCCGACCCCGGACCGGAGTCGGTGCGCCGGTCCGGGACGTCGCGCCCGGTGCCTGCGGTGCAGACGCTACTCGCTCGTGTTCTCCTCGGCCGATTCCTTCGGCTGCACCGCCTCCGGTCCGGACTCCAGCAACAGCCGGAACCCTTCCTCGTCGAGTACGGGCACACCGAGTTCCTCGGCCTTCGCGGCCTTCGATCCGGGCGAATCCCCGACCACGACGAAAGCCGTCTTCTTCGACACCGATCCGACGGCCTTCCCGCCGCGCCGCAGAATCGCTTCCTTGGCGTCGTCGCGGGAGAAGCCCTGCAGCGAACCGGTGACCACGATGGACAGCCCTTCGAGAGTGCGCGCGATGGACTCGTCGCGTTCGTCGACCATCCGCACCCCCGCCGCCCGCCATTTGTCCACGATCGCGCGATGCCAGTCGACGGTGAACCATTCGGCCACGGCGGCGGCAATGGTCGGCCCCACCCCATCGGTATCGGCCAGCTCCTCCACCGAGGCCTTTTCGATCCGTTCCAGACTGCCGAATTCGGCGGCCAGGGCCCGGGCCGCGGTGGGACCCACATGCCGAATGGACAGGGCCACCAGCACCCGCCACAGCGGACGGTCCTTGGCGGCGTTCAGGTTTTCCAGCAGGCGGCGGCCGTTCGCGGACAGGTTGCCGTTCTTGTTCACGAACAACGGAACGGTCTTCAGCCGTTCCTCGGTGAGGTCGAACAGATCGCCTTCGTCGGTGATGGCACCGGATTCCAGGAGCGCGATCGCCGCCTCGTAACCGAGCGCCTCGATATCGAACGCCCCCCGCCCGGCCATGTGGAACACCCGCTCCCGCAACTGCGCCGGACAGGTGCGGGCATTGGGGCAGCGGATATCGGCGTCGCCTTCTTTCTCGTAGGCGAGTTCGGTACCGCATTCCGGACAGTGCGTGGGCATGACGAATTCCCGTTCGTCACCGGTGCGCGCGTCGACCACCGGCCCGAGCACCTCGGGAATCACATCGCCGGCCTTGCGAATGGTGACGGTATCGCCGATCAACACCCCCTTGCGGACCACCTCGGAGGCATTGTGCAGGGTCGCCATGGACACCGTGGACCCGGCGACGACCACCGGCTCCATCACCGCGAACGGGGTGACCCGCCCGGTGCGGCCGACATTGACCGCGATATCCCGCAGTTTGGTGGTGGCCTCCTCCGGCGGGTATTTGTAGGCGATCGCCCAGCGCGGCGCCCGGGAGGTGGCACCCAGCCGCCGCTGGATCGCTCGTTCGTCGACCTTGACCACCAAACCGTCGATTTCGTGCTCGATATCGTGACGGTGTTCACCCCAGTAGGCGATACGTTCCAGCACCGCGTCGATGCCCTGCACCCGAACCGTGTGCGTGGACACCGGCAGCCCCCACGCGGCCAACGCCTCGTAGGCACGGTGCAGTGAATCCGGGGTGTAGCCCTCGATATGGCCGATACCGTGACAGAACATTCGCAGTTTGCGCCGCGCGGTGACCGCCGGGTCCTTCTGCCGCAGCGATCCGGCGGCGGTATTGCGCGGATTCGCGTACGGGGGTTTGCCCTCGGCCACGATCGCTGCGTTCAGGTTCTCGAAATCCTCGAGCCGCATGTACACCTCGCCGCGCACTTCGAGCACCTCGGGAATGGGATGGTCGGGATGCTCGGTCAGGGTGACGGGAATATCGTCGATGGTGCGGGCATTGAGCGTGACGTCCTCACCGGTCCGCCCGTCGCCCCGAGTGGCCGCCCGCCACAGGCGACCCTTGCGGTACACCAGATTCAGGGCCACACCGTCGATCTTCACCTCGCACAGATAGTGCAGATCGGTCCCGGCCTCGGCCTCCACCCGGCTCACCCAGGCCCGCATGTCCTCGACGGTGAATGCGTTGTCCAACGACAACATTCGCTCCAGGTGGTCCACCGGAGTGAAGTCGGTGGCGAAACCACCTCCCACCAGCTGGGTGGGCGAATCCGGGGTACGCAGATCCGGGTACTTCTCCTCCAGCGCCTGCAGCCGACGAAAGAGCTCGTCGAACTCACCGTCGGAAATGATCGGCGCATCCCGCACGTAATAACGGAACTGGTGCTCACGCACCTCGTCGGCGAGTTGCTGCCATTGCGCGCGTTGGGCGGCCGATGCCGGTTCGGGGGCCGCGGTATCCGGTTCGGCGGGAAGTCCGAGATCGCTCACCTCTCGCAGGTTAGTCGAGCCCTCCGACAAGCTCGTGTCATGTTCTGGCACGTCGCCATCGGCTTTCTCGTACGCGAATCCACGCCCCTCGGTAACCACATGAAGCGGGGGTTCGACCCCGCTGGTCGATCACGGACGTGTCGGTCCCCGACGATCCACCGGTCTCAGGAGACCGCGAGCGACTCCGGGTCCTCCGCGAACGCCTCGGCCGCATCGACGGTCAACCGCAACGCCCTTCGCGCCCAGGCCGTCGAGGCCCCGGCGAGACCGCAGGCCGGGCTCACCGCCACCCGCTCGACCAGTGTGGATCGCGCGAATCCGAGACGATCCATCAGCCGCGCGCCGGGTTCGGCGACCACTCGCCAATCCATCGGACCGCTCGGGGCCGAGGTGGGTACCAGGCCGAGGATCAGATATTTACCCGCGTCGATGGCAGCGCCGAGATCGTCGAGCTGCCCGGTGGTCCCGATGGTCGACATATCGAGTCCGATCGCCGTGGCCGCGCAGCGGCGCAACAGACCCACGGGGGGTTTATCCGCGCAGGTGTGCACCGCGACCGGCACCCGCTGGTGACCGATCACCGTGTCCAACACCGTCACCGCCTCCGGCTCGGGCAGCGCAGGCACCGTGTTCAGCACGCTCGCCCCTGGCAGAGAGCCCGTCAGGACATCGGTGAGCGCCGGTTCGTCCAGTTGCAGTACCACCTCGGCGTTCAGCCGCCTACCGACCTCGGCGATATGCCCGGCCACCCCCTCGGCCAACGACTCCGTCAGATCCCGCAGCGCGCCCGAATCGGTCAGGGCCCGATGCCCACTCGCCAATTCGACCTGCGCCGCCAATGTCAACGGACCGATGGCCTGCACCTTCACCATCCGTCCGGAGCCGGACAGGCCCGCGTTCTCCCACGCCTCCTCCAAGGCGTCGATATCGGTGCGCAGCAGATCTCGCGCCCGCCGCGAAACCGCACCCGGCCGAGCGGCCAGTCGATACCCGCGCGGGGTGGTGTCGAACCGCAGATCCACCAGCAGCGCGGAGGCGCGGCCGACCATATCCGCGCCCACACCGCGGGCGGGTAACTCCACCAGATGCGGCAGCTCCGGCAACTCCCCCACCACGACGGCCGCCGCCTCCCGCGGATCGGTCCCCGGCCACGAACCGACTCCCGTTGCGACTCCGGCCGGGAAAACGCCGGCGGAGCTCACCGCGCCACGCCGGCGGGGGCGGTCCGGGAGGTCGCGGAGATGGTGCCGCTGCCGATCACCCGGTCACCGTCGGCATCGGGGGCATACAGCACCACGGCCTGGCCTCGCGCCACACCGCTCAACGGCTCCCGCAACCGCACCGTCAACCCGGCGCCCACCGCCTCGGCGACCGCCGGGGCGGTACCGCCGTGCGCCCGCACCTGCGCGACACAGTCGAACGGGCCCTCCGGTGTCGCGCCCGAGGTCCACACCGCCCGGTCCGCCTCGACCGTCCACACCTGCAGATCCTGGGCCTGCCCCACCCGCACGGTGCCGGACTCGGGATCGATATCGGTCACATACCGCGGCCTACCGTCCGCGGCCGGACCCGGCAACCCCAGTCCCTTGCGCTGTCCGATGGTGAATCCGTGCACGCCTTCGTGCCGCCCCAGCTCGGTGCCGTCGGCGTCGACGATCGCACCCGGCCGGATACCGATCTTCGCCCCCAGGAACGCCCGGGTGTCACCGGACGGGATGAAGCAGATGTCGTGACTGTCCGGCTTGTTCGCCACCGCCAGCCCCCGCCGCGCGGCCTCGGCCCGGATCTGCGGCTTCGGGGTGTCCCCGACCGGGAACATGGCCCGCGACAATTGCTCGGCGGTGAGCACCGCCAACACATACGACTGATCCTTGTCGGTGTCCACGGCACGGCGCAGTACCCCGTTGTCCAGGCGCGCGTAGTGTCCGGTCACCACGGCGTCGAATCCGAGTGCCACCGCCCGATCCGCCAGCGCCGAGAACTTGATCTTCTCGTTGCACCGCAGACACGGATTCGGCGTCTCGCCGGCCGCGTACGACGCGACGAAGTCGTCGATCACGTCTTCCTTGAATCGATCCGCGAAATCCCAGACGTAGAACGGGATCCCGAGCACATCGGCGGCGCGACGGGCGTCCCCGGCATCCTCCTTGGAGCAGCAGCCGCGCGACCCCGTGCGCAGGGTTCCCGGCGCCGACGACAGTGCCAGATGCACTCCGACGACCTCATGTCCGGCGTCGACCGCCCGCGCCGCCGCCACCGCCGAATCGACCCCTCCGCTCATCGCGGCGAGTACTCGCATACGCTACGCACCTCCTCTCGCACCGGCCAGACCGGCGGCCTTGGCCCGCTCCACCACCTGCGGCAATACATCGAGCAGGGCATGCACATCGGATGGCACCGAGGTGTGCCCCAGCGAGAACCGCAGTGAACCGCGCGCCTGCCGCGGCTCCACTCCCATCGCGATCAGCACATGACTGGGCGAGGCCACCCCCGCGGTACAGGCCGATCCGGTCGAACATTCGATACCCGCGGCGTCCAGCAGCATGAGCAGGGAATCGCCCTCACAACCCGGGAAGGTGAAATGCGCGTTCCCCGGCAGTCGCCGCCGGCCGGTGGGTCCGTTGAGCACCGCGTCGGGTATCAGTTCCCGCACGCCGGCGATCAGCTCGTCCCGCATGGCCACCAGCTCCGCCGTTCGGTCGGGCATTTCCCGGACGGTCTGGTGCAGCGCCGCGGCCAAACCCACCGCGGCCGCCACGTCGGAGGTCCCCGAGCGCAGGTCGCGCTCGTGTCCGCCTCCGTGCAGCAGCGGCACACACGGCACCTGCCGGCCCAGCAGCAACACCCCGATTCCGTGCGGACCGCCGACCTTGTGTCCGGCGATACTCGCCGCCGCCAACCCACTCGCGGCGAAATCGATGGGTAGTTGCGCCGCGGCCTGTACCGCGTCGCTGTGCATAGGAACGTCGAACTCCCGCGCCACCGCGGCGAGTTCCGCCACCGGCTGAACGGTTCCGATCTCGTTGTTCGCCCACATCACGGTGACCAGAGCGACCTCGTCCCCGTGTTCGTCGAGCGCCGCCCGCAACGTCTGCGGCGATATCGCGCCCTCGTGGTCCACCGGCAGCCAGGTGACCCGCGCGCCCTCGTGCTGTTCCAGCCATTCCACCGCGTCCAGCACCGCGTGGTGCTCGGTGGCGCCGGCCAGGATGCGAGTACGGCCGGGCTCGGCGTCGCGGCGGGCCCAATAGATGCCCTTGACCGCCAGATTGTCGCTCTCGGTCCCACCGGAGGTGAAGATCACCTCCGACGGTCGTGCTCCCAGATCGGCGGCAATGGACTCACGCGCCTCCTCCAGCCGCCGCCGCGCCGTTCGTCCGGCGCCGTGCAGCGAGGAGGCGTTTCCGAGCATTCCGAGGGCGGCCGTCATCGCCTCGATGGCGGCGGGCAGCATCGGTGTGGTCGCCGCATGATCGAGGTAGACCGTCGTGGGCACACCATTGACCGCACCCGGAAACGCCGACTTCATGACCGATAAAGCCTATCCCACCATTGACCTGCACGACTTCGGGGCCTATTCCCGGTCGCTACGTTTTCCACTACGACATACCCCCGATTCACAACAGTGCACATATCACCCGACATTCCCGCCCTTGCGTGTCCGGTAGGGGACCCGCCACCGGGCGCACCGGCCGGCCGGGGTCGGGCCGGATAAACCTGTCCGGGGACCGGAGTGGACCGGGCGAGCCGGCCGAGCCGTTCATCCCCCGAGGGAAGTGCACAAGGACGCCGTCCACTCCTCCCGTTACGCCGAGCGATATATCGGAGAATCTGTGCGGTCGACGTATCGCCCCCGACGGCATCGGCGAAGTACCGGACTCGCCATGGCAGACCGCGGCCGTGAGAACCGGCGCTGTCGGCCGGGGCGACGAGGCCACTGCATCGGATCTGTCATCGACTCGATCACACGCCGGCACACCGAGCCGTCCGGGGCCGCACCTTTACGGCCACAGCCGGATCTACGGCCACAGCCGGAACGCGTCCCGGTTTCTCCCCCGGGGCACCGACTCCGCAGCTCTTACCGCCTCCCGAGGAATGCCGCCGGCACCCCGAGCCCCGACCCACATAACAACGGCGGCCGGCCCCGCTGGAGACCGAGCGCCCATCCCCCGTCCGTCCCCGGAAGGGTCGGCGACGGACGGCCCCGGCGGTACATCGGAATGACGCCGCCGCCCACCCGATCCACCTCGTATCCCGAGCTGCGCCCGATCGCGATATCGGGACACATGAGGCAGGTATCGAGCGCGCCATCTCTTGGCCGGCACACCGATTCGATCCACGAGCGTCCAGGCCGAACCACCGGGAAACCGCGCCGCCGACCGGCCGGCGGCGCATCCCGAGCAAACATCGGGTTTGCGCCGTAAACTGTCCGCACTCCGGCCTCGACCGGAGGAGCACGGCCCACCGGAGGGGGCGTCCGTTTCGGAATTCGGATATTCGCCCCGCGATGGCGGGTTCCTCGACACGGCAGCCCTGTTTTCCGGCGACAGCCGTGGAAAGAGAGGAATCCAATGGCTATCGCACCCACCTTCGATATTCAGCTCACCGAGTCCGATCTTCGCGAGCAGCTGCGGGCCGATGTACTCCGAGGCCTGTCCGCTCGGCAGAAATGGCTCCCACCCAAATGGTTCTACGACGCCCGGGGCAGCAAACTGTTCGATCTCATCACCGAGCTCCCCGAGTATTACCCGACCCGCACCGAACGGATGCTGCTGCGTTCCTGTGTGGATGAGATCGCGCGCCACGCCTCGGAGGCAATCGAACTGGTGGAACTGGGTTCGGGGTCTTCGGAGAAGACACGACTGCTGTTGACCGCGCTGAGCACACACGGATCGCTGTGCTCCTACATACCGCAGGATGTCTCCGAGAGCGCGTTACGGGCTGCGATCGACCGGATCGGCGAAGAGTTCCCAAAGCTGTCCATCCACGGGATCGTCAGCGATTTCACCACCATGCTCTCGGCATTACCGCAGGGCGACCGTCGACTGGTCGCCCTGCTCGGCGGCACCCTGGGCAATCTGCCGCCGCTCGAACGCACCACCTTCCTGGGTGAATTGCACGGGGTGCTCGAGCCGGGCGAACAACTGCTGATCGGCATCGGTCTGGTCACCGATCCCGCTGTTATGGTGCCCGCCTACGACGACGCGGAGGGCGTCACGGCGGAGTTCAACCGCAATGTGCTGCAGGTGGTGAACGACCGCCTGGGAGCCGATTTCGATCCGCTCGGGTTCGCCCATATCGCGATATGGGATCCCGATAACGAATGGATCGAAATGCGCTTGTCCGCCACGAAACCGATGCGGGTGACAATTCCCGATCTCGATCTGGTGGTCGATTTCGCCGAGGGCGAGCAGCTACGCACCGAGATCTCGGCGAAGTTCCGGCCGGACGCATTCCGCGCCGAACTGGCCGCTGCCGGATTCCTGGTACGCCAGGTGCGGACCGATCCCGACCACCGATTCGCGCTGATGCTCGCCGACAGATGAACACCCCATCGATTCGCGGCGTATCGACGGGGGAATTGATCAGGCTGCACAGCGGTTCCGGACGCCGGCTCATGGCGGCCACCGTCCTGGGCTCGGGACTGGTATCGCTGGACGCCACCGTGGTCACCCTGGCGGTACCCAGGATCGGAGCCGATCTGGGGACCGGGATGGCGGGCCTGCAATGGGTGCTCAGCGGCTATCTGCTGTCATTGGCCTCGCTGATCCTGGTCGGCGGGGCACTCGGCGACCGGTTCGGTCGGCGCGCGGTGTTCGTCGCGGGCACCGTACTGTTCGCGGCGGCATCGCTGGGATGCGGGCTCGCCGACAGTGTTATCGCACTCGTCGGCGCCCGAGTCCTCCAGGGAGTGGGCGGCGCGTTGGTGACCCCGGCGAGTCTGGCGTTGATCGCGGCGGCCGTCGACCCGCGCGATCGCGGGGCGGCGATCGGAATGTGGGCGGGCCTCGGCGGAATCGCCGGAGTGGCGGGGCCCGTCGTCGGGGGGTGGCTGGTGGAGGCGGGGGGTTGGCGCACCGCCTTCCTGGTCAATATCCCCTTGGCGGCGATCGTGGTGGCGATCTCGCTGCGCCACGTTCCCGAATCTTGCGATCCGCCGGCGAGACCGCGGGTGAACGCGATGGGTGCGCTGCTGCTGGTATTACCACTGGGCATATCGACCTATGGATTGATCGCGACCCGCTGGTGGTGGGCCGGTTTCGGCGCCGTCCTGCTGTGCGCGGTGCTCTCGGCCCAGGGTCGCGGCCGTAACCCGTTGATACCGTCGTCGCTGTTCACTTCCCGCGCGTTCACCGTCGTCAATCTGGTCACCCTTCCGGTATACGCGGCGCTGGGCTGTGTGCTGTTCCTGCTGGCACTGTGCTTGCAGATCGTGGTCGGATACTCGCCCGCGGGTGCGGGTGCGGGTGCGGCGACGGTACCGGTCACCGCGGTTCTGCTCGTGGGCTCGACCCGGGCGGGCCGGTATGCACAGCGCCGCGGAGCCCGTGGGCCCATGGCCGTCGGTCTGGCCGTCACCGCGGCGGGCGCGCTGCTGCTCGCCGAGATCGGCCCGGATGCCGGATATCTCGTCGATGTGTTGCCGGGGCTCCTGCTGTTGGGCCTGGGACAGGCGATCTTCGTCGCGCCCTTGACCGGTGCCGTCTTCGATGCCGTGCCCGCCGCGCATGCGGGCACGGCATCGGGAATCAACAACGCGATCGCCCGCACCGGACATCTGCTCGCGGTCGCCGCCGTCCCCGGAATGGCGGGGATCACGGACACACCGCTGACCGATTCCGGGGCTTTCGGGACCGGTTACCGGATCGCGGTGTGGATCTGTTCCGGGTTCTTCCTCGCCGGCGCCGCTCTGTCGGCCGCGCTCATGCCCCGACCGGAAACGTGCTCACGGAAGCGATCGGCCACGGAAGCGGTCACCGCGACCACCACCGATGGCGATATCCATACCCGGGAAAGTGCCGAAATACCCGACCGACCCGACGAAACGGCCGAGCACTGTGGCCCCGAACCCGCGGGCGACTTCGGATGAATCGAATTCCGGCACCATCGCCCGGGTAATGGGCCATTCATCTCCTCGGCGCTCTTTGCCGTATTCGATACCGACCGCGCCGACCCACCCGACCCGCCGGACCCCGACCACTCGACATGCGGCGGGGAAAATCCTGGAACCGGGGGGCCGGCGCGGTATTCGGGGCCTCCTTGTACTCTTCACCCCATCATCGGCCGCGGGGCGCGGGTCTCCGCGGTCCGGCGCGTTTCCACTTCCCCGCTCTGATCGAGAAAATACACATACATTATTGAACGTGCCGTTATTTAACGGTACGGTATTCGATGTCAGAGCACGCCGGTGCAGTGCCCTACACCCCGGATATTCCGGACCCCCGGCGGCGACAACCGAACGAGGACCCCGATGAATTCGACCTACCCCCGGGCGCGACGCACACTCGTCCGTATCGCGACCACCGCCATACTTACCGTCGTACCGATGGCGACCGTCTCCGTCTCCGCACTCGCCGAGACCCCGGCAGCCCCATCAGGCATCCAACTCGACAATATCGACCGTCCCGGCAAGGGCCGCGGCAACAACAACCGGCCCACCAGCCCCCACGACCACTCCCGCCAACACAGGGACCCGCACGACCATTCCCGCCAACACAGGGACCCGCACGACCACTCTCGCCTGCACAATGGTCGTCGCGACCGCGACCGCGACCGGCACGACCGCGACCGGCACGACCGCGACCGGCGCGACCGGGACTGGAACCGGGGTCGTCACGGCCATCACGCCAACCCGCCGCGGAACCTCCCGCCGGCCCCGAACCTGCTGCCCCCGCCGCCCCCGCCCATCCTGCTGCCACCGCTGGTGCTCCCGTTCCCGCTCCCGTGGACCGGAAGCGCCTTCTGATCTCTCCCGCAGATCACCGCATCCGATCCGAGGCGCCTCATCCCCGGTGAACCGCCTCGGATCGGACACCGCGTGCCGCTCCACGGCAACGATCCGTAACCACCGGTGCATACCATCGCCCCATGATCACCGTTCGGAACCTGCACGAATGGCCATCGACCGAACAGGAGGCCCTGGCCGTTCAGCAGCGTCTGCGCCGATTGGTCCGCGTCGAGCCCGGACCGACCGGGATCCGGACGGCCGCCGGCCTGGACGTGGCCTATCGCGACGACGACCGGCTCATCGCCGTGGTCACGGTTGTGGATGTGACGACCCTGGAGGTTCTGGACACCTCCGTGGTCCACGGCTCCGCCGAATTCCCCTATATTTCCGGTCTGTTCGCCTTCCGGGAAGCTCCACCATTGCTCCGGGCCCTCACCCGACTGGGCGTCGACCCCGATATTCTGGTCTGCGATGGCCACGGTCTGGCCCATCCCCGACGATTCGGGCTCGCCTGTCATCTCGGTGTGCTCACCGATCTCCCCAGTATCGGCGTGGGCAAAACCGCTATCGGAACCTACGAACAACCCGGTCCCCAGCGCGGCGAACACACCCCCGTGTTCTTGGACGGCGAACCGGTCGGCCGCGCCCTGCGCACCCAACCGAATGTCAAACCGGTCTTCGTCTCGGTCGGTCACCGCACCGATCTCGATACCGCCTGCGATCTCGTCCTGCGCCTCGCCCGTAGATACCGCCTGCCCGAAACCACCCGAACCGCAGACCATCTCGGCCGTGTCCTCTGAAACCGAATCGGGAAGGTCGAGCCGCGCGAAGCGATTCACCCGCAGGAAGATTCGCCGCGACGGGTACCGTATCCGTCGGATCCGTGGCCCACACCGCGCGTGCGCAGCGCAACGCGAGCTCCCGGCGGTCGTTTCCCGGTCGTTCGAGTGGCGCCAACACCAGTTCCGCGGTGACCCCGCGCGACCGCAGCACCCGCAACACCGATACCACGAAGGTATCGTCTCCAGCGAAACTCGTTGCTGTGCAACAGTTTCCCCACCGATCGAGATAGCGCAGCCGAATGGGCTGCACCGGGGTGTCGGTATCGATCGCGGCCTGGAGAAGAGCGGGCCGCAGGCGACCATGGGCGCGCCCACACCAGGTGGTGCCCTCGGGAAAGACACCGATCCGTTCCCCGGCCGCCAATCGTTTCGAAACCTGGTCGACCACCTCGGGCAGGCGACGCAACCGTTCCCGATCGATCGGCACCACCCGCATCCATCGGGCCAACCATCCCAACAGCGGCCAGTCGATGAGATCCGCCCGAGCGACGAATCCGAGCGGTTGCACGGCGGCCATAGTGAGAATATCGGTCCAACCGATATGTCCGGCAACGACCAGAACCCCGCTCCCGGGCTCCGCGTATCGCGGAACCCGCTTCCGCATCCGCGATACGACTCGGCCGCCGGCCTCGTCGTCCACCGAGACCCGTAGGTCGACCACCCGAAGGCGAATACCGCAACCGCGCAACAGGAACCGAGCGAAACGCCGCTGCACACCGGAACGCAGACCGACCGGAGTCAGCAGATGAACCAGCGGATACATCACCGACACCGCGAGCACGGTCACCACTCGCCCGGCGATACGCAGCACCCCCACCTTCCCGGTGGATCGCGCGCACCCGGGCCCGCAGGGGCTCGTCGGCATCCAGGCGTGCGAGGGCGCCGCCGGCGCGGTTTCGGTGGTGTGCTCAACCGCCGACCTGGCCTGCTCGACCGTCTCCGACCGGAATACCATCGGAATTCACCGCCCACCGTCGAAGGCCGCGGCGGCACAACGCAACCGGTCGAGATATCGGGTGTTGATGGTCGCCAGGCCGAGTAGCGCCACGAAGTCCGCAACCGCGAAATCGGGGTCGTGCGCCGGCTCACCACAAATTTCGGCATTGAGCCGCAGATATCCCCGAAGCAGGGGCGGCAGTTTCGGGCGCAGCGGGGAAGGCAACTCGTCCAACGAGCGACCGCCCACCGTCACCGGGCGATACGGTCGCACCCGCCGCGCGGGATCACAGCCGTGCCGAGCCAGTACATGGTCCCGCACACCCCGCACGTTCACGCCGATCGGATCGGCCGGTGCGTCCCGCATGGGCACCGAGACACAACCCATCACCCATTCGTATCCGGTGAGCCGAATGTAGTGCAGGATCCCCGCCCACATCAGGGTGAGCACCGAACCGTTTCGGTGTTCGGGAACCACGCAGGCACGGCCCATCTCCACAACCCGTATACCGGTGGGATTCAGGGCGGTGAGATCGAATTCGGTGGCCGTGTAGTATCCGCCGGCAACGACGGCCTTGTCCGGCGGCAACATTCGGTAGCAGCCGACGAACTCGCCGGTCGGTTCATCGCGGACCAGTAGGTGATCGCAGTACTCGTCGAAGTGGTCGGCGTCGAGCCCGGTGCCGTTATCGGGAATACGAAACCCGGGTTCGGCGGCGAAGACGTCGTAGCGTAGCCGTTGGGCCGCCCTGCGATGCTCGGCATCGGACGAGACGACCAGTGTGTATCGGGACCTCGATCGCCCGCTGTCCGCGGATCGGACCGGGGCGGTCGGCAGGGACGTGATAGCCATACCCGTAAGCAGACCGGCCGTATCCTGCGTAGGAGCATCCGCCGAGTGTCGCGTCCATGCCGACTCGGTGAACGAGATGTGGGTCACACCCGACGTTCACCACGGCGTCGGCAATCGTTCGCCGCGGGTCCACGCCGGCTTCTTCGAACAGCGCGAGCCGAGCGGATGTGCGCCGACTCGGTCCACACACCTCGTACCGACCGATCCGGCGTAGGCCGTGTTCCCCCACCGTGATCCGGGCACGATGCTCACGCCGCGGCGTGCGTTCGCTCCGCCGGCCGCTGCTTGGCCTCCTTTTCGACCTCCGCGAATCCCGGCCGTCCCGTCCCGATGAACGCCACCAGCCACGAGAGCACGGCCATGAACCGGTTCCGGAACCCCACCAGGTAGAACAGGTGCACCGCCAACCACATGAACCAGGCGATGACACCACGGAACTTGATGCGGTCGTTGAGTTTGGTGACCGCGCTGAACCGGCTGATCACCGCCATGCTGCCCTTGTCCCAGTACACGAACGGGGTGCCGGGAAGAGTTTTGCGGCGAATGATGTCGGCGACGTGTCGTCCTTCCTGCATGGCCACCGGCGACTGACCGGGATAACCGTTGAGCGAGGTCATATCGCCGATGGCGTAGATATCGGCGTAGCCGCCGACGGTGAGGTCCTGGTTGACGAGCAGCCGCCCGGCCCGATCGGTCTCGCAGCCGGTGGCCTCGGCCAACAGGGCCGCGAACCCACCCGCCTGCACACCGGCCGACCACACGATGGTCTCGGCCTCGATCTGCCGCTCGACACCGCTTTTGTCCTTGACGGTCACCTTGCCGTCCTCGATATCGGTGACGAAGGTGCCGAGCAGCACCTCCACCCCGCTGCGGCTCAACGATTTCTTCGCATATGCCGACAGCCCGCCGCCGAAGGGGGGCAGCACCTCACCCGCGCCTTCCACCAGGGTCACCGAAACATCCTGCTTGTAGTGGCGTTTGGCCAGTTCGGTGAGCTGACCCGCCACCTCGACACCGGTCGCACCCGCGCCGACCACCACGAAGCTCAGCAGTTTGGCCCGGGTCCGCTCGTCGGCCGTGCGGGCCTCGGTGAAAACCCGTGCGATCTGGGCCCGCAACAGCTTGGCGTCATCGATGGTTTTCAGCGAGTAGGTCTTGTCGGCGAAATCGTCGCGTCCGAAGTACGACTGGCTGGCACCGGTGGCGGCGATCAGCGAACCGTAGCGGATACGCCGGGTGCCCTCGGGGGTGTCATAGGTGAGTTCGGCGATGTCCGGGTCGATTCCGACGACCTTGCCCAACCGCACATCGGCTTCCCGGTGCCGACGCAGAATCCCCGCAATAGGAGGCGCGATCTCCTCGGACGCCAACACCCCGGTGGCGACCTGGTAGAGCAACGGCTGGAACAGGTGTTCCGGCGTGCTCGAGATCAATACATAGTCCACACCCGACTTGGCCAGCTGTTTGGCGGCGGCGAGCCCACCGAAACCCGATCCGACGATGACGACATCCGCGTACTCGGTTCCGGTGTCGACCGCAGCGATGTTCTGCCTTTTCTGCATTACAGCCTCCTTCACCATTACGAACCGTAATTATCGACAGAGATATTTCGACCTTCAGAGCGCATAATTATGAAGACTCTTATCTGGATCGCTCATAAATGGAGGTCGATGTGGAACTTCGCCAGCTCACGTACTTCGTCGCGGTGTGTGAAGAGCTCAGTTTCAGCCGGGCTGCGGCACGGTGTTTTATCTCACAGTCGGCGATCAGCCATCAGATCGCCCGTCTGGAACACGACCTCGGCGTCCAACTCTTCGAACGCTCGACCCGCTCCGTCTCCCCCACCGATGCCAGCACCAAGCTCCTACCCCTGGCCAAACAGATGCTCAGCCTCGAATCCGCCATCCGGGCCGCCGTGCGCACCTCCGGACCGAGAATCCGACTGGCCGCCAATATGTCCTTCGCCACCCGCTCCCTGTCTGCCATCGCGGAAACCCGCGAAGCCCACCCGGGTGCGGAGATCGAATTCGTCATCAAACCCTTCCGCCAGCGTATATCCGCCGTCGCCGATGGCGATTGTGACCTGGCCCTCATTCGCGGCAGCGTCGATCAGCCCGGCCTCACCGTGGAGCAACTCTGGGTCGAAGACCTCATGCTCGCCACCGCCCCCGCCCATCCCCTCGCCGGCCGCACCGACGTCACCCTGCACGAACTCGGCAACTACCCCCTGCTCTTGCCCCCCGAATCCGAACAGGTCCTGCTGCACACGGTGATCCGCAACGCCTTCGCCGACCTGGCCGTCGGCCCCACCTACGGCCCACCCATCCCCCCCGACCACACCGCCACCATGGAACTCATCAACCACCCCGACGCCTGGACGGTGCTCTACGCCAACAGCCCCACCGAGGGAATCGCCACCATGACCCTCGCCGACCACCGTCTGCGCATACCGGTTTCCGCGGTCATACGCTCGGATACCCGCCGGTCCCCCATCCTGACCACCCTGTTGAACGCCCTACATTCCGCATAGCCCCCCGCTCGACACGGAGGACACCCCGCAACCGTGAGCCGAATGACCGGTACCAGCGGAATACGCCGAAAGCACCGAAACCGGGCGGCGGCCGGGCCGGTGCCTCGGGTGGCCATTACCTCTGCGTAGACACCTCTTCGTAGACGAACCCCCCTGCTCGAGCCGCTCGGTGGAACGGGGACGGACGATTCTACGGATTCGCCGATCGCCACGACCCTGTCCTGGATCGTCACACAGTTCCCGAGACAACCGATACGACCTGAGCCCCGTCCCCGCATAGACAGCGACCGCTGAGGCCGGCAAGGCGACGATTGCGGCGGAACCGCTACGAAGACATCGGATATCCCATTGCGGTTCGCACCCGTTCGCCCCTCCGGTCGGAGTTCGTGCGGTTCCCCGCCTTCGACATCACCTTCTCGGACGGACTCCCGCCGAACGAAAGCAACCGGGTTACACCATTTTTCGAGCAGACCTCGTGGTCATCGATAGAAATCATCGTCGGTCGAGGCCGGATTGGCGGCCGGGGCATCGGCCCCGAGCGCGGGCGGAACCGTCCGCTGCGGCGGACCGAACAATTCCTCCTGCCGGTCGCCGATCAGATAGTCCGGCGTCTTGCGTTCGGACTCATCGTCACCACCGCGTCGAGCGCCACCCGGCGACATCATCCCCGGCATACCGGACATCCCCATGGGGCGAGCGGTCCTGGACGCGGCGGCCGCCGCCGGCGTGTTCGCACCAGGGATGCCCGGTGCGCCGGGCACACTGCGACCGGGTGCGGGAACCTGCGGTGTGCCCGTCCGCCCCGGAACGCCGGGACGGCTCGGAATCCCCGGACGGGACGGGGTTCCGGTTACCGTCGGTGTGCCGGTGGGGATGCCGCGCGGTGTGTCACTCGGGGTCGTACCGGGGCTCGTGCCCGTTTGGGTCGTCGGACTCTGGCCGGTGGTGCCGGCCTGCGTGGTATTGGCGGCGACGGTCTGCGGGTCTTCGATGCCGGTTTGTTGCGAATTCGGTTGTCCCGGCGATGTGGTGGTAGGGGTTCCGGTGGTCGATCCCGGAACGTTCGAACCCGGACCGGACGGGGACGGTCCGGTGGTCCCCGGCACCGAACCCGTCGGGTCGTCCCCGGGGGCAGACACGGGAACGAAAGTCGGCACACCTTCACCCGCGGGCTGATAGGTCGGCTTGTACACCGAGTTCATCACCCCGATCGCGACCTGCCGCATCTCCTCCTTCTGCCGCTCGAAGGCAGCAGAATCCGATGGTGACGTGGCGCCCACTATTATCTGGGTGATCTGTTCGGCCTTATCCGACTTGCCATCCGTCGACGCCACTCGAGTGGGTGGTGGTGGCACCGACTTCTTCACCACATCGGCGCCGTGTGCCACCGACTCGATCCGATACCCGACCGCTCGCACCACCCGCTGCAGGTTCTCGACCCCGTCGAAGAACCGATCCGCCGCCGCCTCGGCAGCCGCGGCGAACTCACCGGAGAAACCATCCGACAATGCCCGATGCATTGCGAGTCGAGAACCCAGGGATTTGGCGCTCATGGCATCGGCGATATCGATCCACTTCTTCCCCAGCTCGGTGATGGCACCGATGTTCATGACCTTGACGTTGTTATGGATCTCCTCGTGCGACAGCCCCTCGAAATGCTCCATCGAGGAGATATAGGGCGGGTCCTGGGAATCATGTGTGAGATCACCCTGAGTACTCGCGACCCCGTCCTGATAGCGACGTGAAAGAACCCGCGACTGCATGGCTTCCGGAGAAATGTTGAGCTGCGGTGCGGGAATCCACAACTCTTGGGAAGTATTGTCTCCCACAGTCAGTTCCCTTCTCCGATCTCCTTTTCGATCAGCGCCGCCGTCTTCTCGATCCCCTGACATGGATCAGCGCCCTGCGTACGCCCTTTCAACGTCAGCATCTGGTTCACGAACACCACTCCCACAGCTGTACGCATGTTTATGGTGCAAGTATTCTGCCCGGGCTCACGCCCGAATGTTGCTTCACGACCGTTGACAGTGGTCGGTTTCTGCCATGAACCGTTCTTGGCAATCTCTTCTTCCAAGGTCACATTTCCAGACATGACAGAAAGGTTGATCAGTTCGGAATCAAAGTGACAGATCAGAAAAGTCCATTCGGCCAGCCAGTCATCTCCACGGCTACGCGTCGCCGGATCGTAACCGGCTTCTCGAATGGTGTCATCACCAATCCACGTACACGGATCGAATACCACATCCGGCCGGTCCTTGTTGACATACTCGCCTTCTTGAGCGGGGGGCTGCAGATCAGGCGCTGTCAACGTGGGCCGTGATGGTGATACAGTCCGCTCTGCAGAAGAGATGGGTGATGGCTCTATAGCGGCCTGACTCGATTCTCCCGAACAACTAGTGGCCATTATCGCAACTACAGCGACAACGACACCGATATACCGCATTATTCCGGTATTCCTTCCCCAGCCAACATCATCGCTTGGCGGTTCATATCATCGGCTTCTTCGAACAACTGCCCTGCCCTCAGGTAGGCGGCTGCCATTCGTAGAGCCGCCTCCTGTGCCCCTTCCAAGGCTTCTTTCAGCTTCTCGCCCTTTGTCTTGAACCCGGCCTGTAATTGGATCGCCGACTGGAACCCACCAAAACCCTCGGCTCGGCGAGTGTCCTCGGCCTTCCGTACCTGCTCGTCCAGGCTCTCTGCGAACCGCTGGAACACCTCCGCGCACCGACGAGCCGCTTCCGGCTCCATGCGAAAAGTCCCCGCCCCCGCCTGCTGCCATAGCTCGGCGGCCTGCCCCTGCCCGACGTCCACAGCACCCACCCTTCATAGAACTGCACTCACTGTATCGGACGCGCCACGGCCACTTCGGGTTCCGTCGCATGGGGTCCCAGCTCACCGCGACGGTTCCGATACCACGCTCGACATCCTCGAGGAACCACCGAGCCCCACACCGGTGCCGGCATATTCCGCGTCTCGCCCCGACCGGCGCACCGCGAGGACACGCTGCCGAACCGACCCATAGGAGACACCCTTTCCTTGCTCCTCTCCCCACCACCCCGAGAGCACCGAGCCGGGACACATACCCCGTCACCTGCTGCGATGCGCGCCACGATCGCCCTGTCCGGATTTGTATCGGCACTCCACCGCACACTCCGGCCCATCGCCCGCGCCCGACGCCGTTCGGGACCGGTGGTATCAACAGACCGTCCCGACTCCGATCAACAGGTAGAGACGATGCACACCGACCCCTGCTGGATCAGCACGTCCATCACTCCGGATCTCCTGCGCGGCGCTCTCGAGCTGGAGCGCACCGAGCACGGTGTGTTACCGCATCGACTACCGGCGTGGGCACGGGCCCAGTGCTCGGACCCGCAGTTGGCCATGGCGGAGTCGCAGCCTTCCGGGGTACGGGTGGTATTCCGTACTCGCGCCACGGCCATCGAACTCGACACCCTGCCCGACAAGCGTGTCTATGTGGGCGCTCCACCGCGCCCGGCGGGCAGATACGACCTGGTGGTCGATGGTCATCGTCTCGACCGGGTGTTCACCACCGACGGCCGGGTGCAACTCATCGATCTGATGACCGGTTCCGTGGAGAACCGTTCGGGCCGTATTGCCACACTCCGTTTCACGGGTTTGCCCGATCGGGTCAAGGATGTCGAGATCTGGTTGCCGTACAACGAGACCACCGAACTGGTCGCCTTGCGCACCGACGCCGAGATCGAGCCGATCGTGGGGACGGATCGTCGGGTGTGGTTGCATCACGGCAGTTCGATCAGCCAGGGTTCCAATGCCGCCGGTCCGTCGAGCACGTGGCCCGCCGTGGCGGCCGGCCTCGACGGGGTCGAGTTGATCAACCTGGGTTTGGCCGGTAGCGCTCTGCTCGACCCGTTCACCGCCCGCACCATCCGCGACACACCCGCCGATCTGATCGGTCTCGAGATCGGCATCAATCTGGTCAACAGCGATGTGATGCGGGTACGGGCCTTCGCTTCGGCGGTGCACGGATTCCTCGACACCATTCGGGAAGGCCATCCCACCACACCGTTGGTGGTGGTATCGCCTTTCTACTGCCCGATTCACGAGGACACTCCCGGCCCGGGCGCATTCGATCTGGAGGCGCTGCGCGCCGGGAAGTTGCGCTTCCGGGCCACCGGTGATCCGAGCGAACGTGCCGAGGGGAAGTTGACGCTCACCGTGATCCGGGAAGAGCTGTCCCGGATCGTGGCGCAGCGGGCGGCCGAGGATCCGAATCTGCACTATCTCGACGGTTTGCAGTTGTACGGTCCGAAGGATTTCGCCGAACTGCCGCTACCCGATGGATTGCATCCCGACGCCGCCACCCATCGGCTCATCGGGGAACGTTTCACCAAGGTGGTTTTCGGCAACGGCGGACCGTTCGCGGCGGACCGGAAGTGCTGAGCGGACGGCGCGACGGGGCGGGCTTCCGCGCGCCGTCGGGTCGAGAAGCATCACACCGGCGGTGGTCCGGGCTCCGCAGGCGGCGAAGGGGGCTGCCCCCAGGGCATATGGTTCGGGGGCGGGTAGATGTGTGGCTGCCCGACCGGACCGGTATACCGGAATGGCGGCGGCATCGGCCCGGCTTCCAACCATCGTGTGGTCGATGGGGAGAGGCACAGACTCACCACCAGTATGCCCAGTGTCAGGATCAGCCCTCCGGATACCGCGGTCAGCGGGACCCCGAGTGCGAGACCGACGACGATGGAGATGAGACTGCCGAGGCTGCCGACCACCGAGAGTCCGATCAGCATGATTCGACCCGCGGGTTTGCACTGCAACAGCAGCATGCCGGCCACGAACCACAAGAAGGCGAGCACACCTTCGACCGCGGCCAACCCGCGCAGGTTGGTGACCACAGACGAGTCCTTGTCCTCCAGCCGGAGCGAATCCGCCTGGTTCAGGGCGATAACCACCCCGACACCGGCCACTACCGCGACCAGAATTCCCAGGAAGCCGGCTGCCGTGGCGGTACTACCGTTGGGTCTGCCGGGGACCCGCCCGTACGGCGCGAAGGCCGCCGGACCGGGCATTCCCGCAATCGGTGGCGAGTACGGAGTCCCTGGATGGCCCGGGATCCCCGGCGGTGGCGGCACGGCGGCGGACCCACCGGGATACCCCGGGCGAGCGTGTCCACCGGAGAACCCCGGCGGTGGATACGGAGTGCTGATCACCGGCCCCCTTTCGATCGAAACTCGAGCTGCCGATCCTGTACCGTGCGCGGACTACACTGCGCATCCGAAGATTTTCTCTCTGGTGAAATCCGGCTGCTCTCCGGTGTTCTCACGTTCCGACCCGGCAATGACGAGTGGTGATCGGTCGGTTCCCGTCGATGTTCTCGCGCTGCGGTTCCGAGTCATCCGGTTGTGTGTCCGCCGGGGAGTTCCCGGCCTGTCGCGTCAGTAGGCGGTGATGATGTGTCCGGGGCTCCACATTCCCCCTCGCCGTACCGTGTTGCGCACGATCCGGGCGGGTCTGGCGTCGCGGTCGAGCGGGATGAATCGCTCGATGGAACCCCAGTCGCGATCCCAGTCGTCGTTCAGATAGGCGGGCAGGGTCCGGGCGGTGAACAGCAACTGGGTCCAGCCGAGTGGGCCGCCGCCGTCGTGACCCTGCCACAGATTGGTGATGGTGGCACCGTTGCGGTCGGGCAGGATGCGGTATTCGGGTAGTTGGGAGACACCGGATCGGGTGGGCAGGTGGTTCTGGCAGGGGAAGTTCAGGCCGACGGCCCAGTCGAGCAGGACGGGGGTGCGCGAGCCGACCAGGTCGTTGAGGGTGGTGGTCTGTGGAACGCGCGGCGGGGTGACCGCGAGCCATTGGTCCCGGTTCAGGTCCCGGTCGTCGGCCACCAGACGTACGGCGTCGGCATCACCGGGCAACCGGTCCAACGGTACACGCAGATTGCGCCACATGGGGGCGGGTCCGATATCGATGGGAAGCACCCGTCCCAGGGCCTGCACACTGCCGTCGGGGTTGGTGCGGCCGTATTCGAGTTCGAGGCTTTGGCCGTAGTGCTCGATACCGTCGGAGTCGACGGAGCGGATCCGACCGGCCACGGCGATGGCGATGATCTCGCCGCGGCCGCCGGTGGTGGCGTCGGGGAGCCCGTACCAGCCGGTGGTCAGAGTGGCGGGGGTCTGGTCGCCGTCCCGGTAACTGCCGAGGATGGGGGTGCTCGCGGGGTCGAGCCCGAAGGGCAGGGCGGCGCCGCTGCCATTGACCCCGGTGCCCTGCGAGGTGTCCGATTGGGAGCCCGCCGAGCGGGCGGCGTCGCGAAGTTCGTCGGGGTTGTCGGAGACGGAGTTGGCGCGGCCGGTGGTGGATTCCACCTCGTCGGAGGTCAGCACCGGGGCGACACCGTTCGGATCGAAACCGGTGGACTCGGTTCCGGCCAGGGCGGTGGCGATATCACCGGACAGCGGACGCAGCATGGACGCATTGGGGTCGGTTTCCACGAGTACGTCGTCGGCCAGACCACATCCACCGGAGAACGCCGCGGCCACATTGGATTTCGTCAGCGAATACGCCGGGTACTGGGCGAGGGCCGCCTTGACGAACGACAGCATCAGGAACACCACCATGCCCGCCGACACGACCGCCAGGATCGGTATCCGGGCCAATGGTCGGTGGATGCGTCGGGGACGCGTATCCGGCCGGATATGGAACCAGGCGGCCACGGCCAGCGCGCCCAGCGCCGCGGCCGCCGCCACGGTCGACAGACCCGTCCCCGCCAGGGTGGGGGGCTTGTCCCACCAGGGGATTCCCCATGAGGACACATACCAGTAGCCGTTGGCGCCCACGAAGGTCATGGCCAATGCGAAGAAGACCGCGGCGGCGAACAGCGCGCGGTTGCGCAGCGGCCGCATGACCCGGGGATCGACGGCGACGGCGGTCAGGGCGGCGACACAGGTGCCGAGCCCGGCGAAAACCCCGAACTGATGGGTCCATTTGGTGGGGGAGAACATCATCAGCGCCATGGCGGCGACGGTGATGCCGAGGACGCGTCGCGACGGTCCCACCGCCGTCCCCGGGATGTGCCCGCCGCGACGCAGCATTGTCGCCACGCAGACCACCAGACCCAACAGCATCACGAACATGCCGAACCGTCGGGTGAGCCAGCCGTCGGCATTGAGCTGCAGTAGGTATTGGTAGCGCAGGACTTCGAAGAACCATGGTTCGCCCGGACCTATCCGCCCGTGTACCCGCACCATTTCGAGTACCGCCGCCAGGGTGCGATCGGCGAACACCACGCTCAGGACGACCAGGCTCGCGGCGAGTCCCGGCAACAGCAGGGCGGGGTACCCGACGATCCGCGCGCGCCGCACGAGTATCTCGACCAGTCCCCGCGCCCCCGCCAGCAGCGCGCCGATACAGATCAGACCCGACGGGGCGACGGTCAGAGTGAAGGCGGCGACGATGATCGCCACCGCGGCGGGCAGCAGCCGACGGGTGGCGAGGGCCCGTTCGACCGAGACCCAGGTGAGAACGACACCTGTCGCCACGAACGGTTCGGCCCGCAATCCATTGTTGTACGGCAGCCAGAACGCCAGGAACACCAGAGCGGCGGTCCACACCACCACTTTGTCGCGGTGCGCGGCCCGGCCGAGGCGCGGCAATACCTCGCGGCTGATCACCCACCAGGTGAGCGCGGCGACCAGCAGGCTCGGCAGTCGAACCCACGGGCTCGCCGTCGACACATGCGTCAACCAGGAGATGACATCGGTGTAGGGGGTGTAGAACGGGCCCTCGTCGACACCGAACCACCGGTAGTAGTTCGACATGTATCCGGAATTGCGGGCATCCCGGGCCATGCCGAGGATGTAACCGTCGTCGGAGGTATTGGCCCCGATGAAATGCCACACCACCAGGGTGGTGAACACCACCCAATCGGTAGGCCGCAACCGCCACCAATGCTCGGGCAGGAATCGGCGGGTCCGTCGACCGTCGACACCGTCCAGACGGTGCAATGCCATCAGCGCGATCGCGGTCGCGAGCACACACACCGCGATCACGATGGTTTTCCACAGGGTCGGCGAGGTGGCGAAGCGCGAGTCGACATCGATATCGACGCGCATATCGCCGGGCACGACGGTCAGCTCGCTGAACACACCCACGACCTGCGGACGCAGATCGGCGTCGACCGTATTACCGGCATCCGCCGACCCGTTCACCGATATCACGGTGCGCGCCGCAGACATCTCCACCGCGATCGAGCAGTCCCGCCCGCGAACGTATTCCAATGGGGTCGACCACAGCAGTCTGTTCCGGGAGACGATATCGACCCGCCCCGGGCGGTCGGCGGTATCGGCGACAACCTTCGCCACGAACCCGTACCGTTCCATATCCGGCGATTGCCGCGGCACGGTCGAGACGGCGACACCTCCGCTATCGGTGAGCGAGGCGAACGCCGCACAGGGAATGCGGGCCGACAGCGCGGCGGGTGCGTAGGCGGTCAGCGGCGCCTCGATATTGTCCGTCGTGCCGGCCTCCGGCCAGGTCACCGCCGCGGACTCCACCTCGACCGGCAGGAATGGGAGCACCACCGCGAGCAGCGCGCCCAGCGCACCCGCGATCCATACGACCGGACGGACCCATCCCGGCAGTCCGCTCCGCTGCGTGGGTCGGCGCTCGGGTTCGCCCACGGACGGCCGCACCGCCCGGATCACAGTGTCAGCCACAGGCGGTGATCGTAGTTGACCGATTTCGACGAGGTCGGCCACCACCGGCCGTGCCGGAGCTACCGTAGACGCCTGCGGCCCGACGAGCACGCGGCGACCGGCCGCGCCACCGGTCACGGATCCGGCTTCGTTTCGCGGGCAATACGACCATACGGGCTCGTCGCCACCGATCCGCGGCGATACCGGTCTACTCTCCGGTATGCGGACGAGTAGGTGACATCCCTACAGGAAGGTTTGTCCATGGAGCTGGAAGCCGGGCAGGTCGCGGTCGTCACCGGCGCCGCGAACGGAATCGGGAGGGCACTCGCCACCGCTCTCGCCGGTCGGGGCCTGCGGGTGGTTCTCGCCGATATCGATGCCGAACCACTCGAGCGGCTCGCCGGGGAAATCGGCGAACCCACCCTGGCGATACCGACCGACGTCGCCGACCTCGATCAGGTCCGGCGATTGGCGGATCGGACACTGGAGGTGTTCGGCCGGGTCGACCTCCTCGTCAACAACGCGGGTATCACGACCGGCGGTCCCTGCTGGGAGATCGATCCGGCGCAATGGCGTCGACTGTGGTCGGTCAATGTGGAGGGCGTGGTGAACGGAATCCACGTATTCGTCCCACATCTGATCGCGGCCGGTCGGGGGCATATCGTCAATACCTCCTCGCTGGCCGGGCTCACGACCGGACCGTTCGGCGCCCCGTACTCGTCGAGCAAGCACGCGGTCCTGTCGATCTCGGAGGCCCTGCACGCGGAGTTGGAGCTTCTCGCACCCGAAGTGCATGTCACCGTGGTGTGCCCGGGTCCGGTGGACACCCGGATGATGCGCGACCTGATCGACGGCGTGGCCGACTCCCGCGCGCGAAACGACGCGACCCGCGCGTTACCTCCCGAGCTGGCGGAGAAGCTCGCGCCCCTGGCACAGCATGTCGAGGAGATGGCGAAGGACCTCGTATCCACCGAGCGGGCCGCAGAGATCATCATCGCGGCGATCGAGTCGAACCAGATCTATGTCACCACCCATCCGGAGATGGCCCAGGCCGCCCGTACCCGAACGGAGACCATTCTGGCCTCCTTCGGCACATCCGCCGCCGTCGGCCGGGAACCGTCCCGAAGCGGTTCGACACCGCAGGTCGGGTAGGGGCGGCCCCCATCCGCGACCACCCACGTGTACACCGGAATACGTTGTCAGGTATGGATTCTCGCTCGGAACGAGACGACCGACGACCATCTGCCCCGGTCACCCGGCGGGACCACGAACGCCCGGATGGTGCCCGATAACGACAAACGCCCGGCGGGGGCGGACCCACCGGGCGTTTGTGCGAACCGTGCGCGGAAAACCGCGTATCAGCCCTTGTGCTTCTTGATCTCTTCGGTCAGCTGCGGAGCGACATTGAACAGGTCGCCCACGATGCCGTAGTCGGCGATCTCGAAGATCGGCGCTTCCTCGTCCTTGTTGACGGCGACGATGGTCTTCGAGGTCTGCATACCTGCGCGGTGCTGGATGGCACCGGAGATACCGAGCGCGATGTACAGCTGCGGCGAGACCGTCTTACCGGTCTGACCGACCTGGAACTGGCCCGGGTAGTAGCCGGAGTCGACGGCGGCGCGGGAGGCGCCGACGGCGGCGCCGAGCGAGTCGGCCAGCGCTTCGACCACCGCGAAGTTGTCGGCGGAGCCGACGCCGCGACCACCGGAGACGACGATGCTCGCCTCGGTGAGTTCCGGACGGTCACCGCCCACCACGGGCTCGCGGGAGACGATCTTCACGACGCCCTCTTCCTGCGCCGGAACCTCGACGGTCACCTTCTCGCCGGCACCGGCCTGGGCATTGACCTCGATCGAGCCCGGACGCACCGAGATGATCGGGACGTCGCCGTTGGCCTTGGCGTCGACGGTGTAGGCGCCACCGAAGATGGAGTGCACCGCGGAGCCGTCGGGGTTCACGGCGATGACGTCGGAGAGCAGGCCGGAGCCGATGCGGGCGGCCAGGCGACCCGACACCTCCTTGCCCTCGGCGGACGCGGCGACCAGCACGGCGGCGGGCGAGGCCGATTCCACCAGGCCGGCGAGCACGTCGACCTTCGGGGTCACCAGGTAGTTCTCGGCGTCGTCGGATTCGGCGACATAGATCTTCTCGGCGCCGGCGGCGGCGAGGGCGTCGGCGAGTTTGTCGGTGGTGCCGGGGGCGGCGACCACCACGGCCGACGGTTCGCCGAGGGTCCGGGCGGCGCTGAGCAGTTCGGTGCTGACCTTCTTGAGCGCACCCTCGGCGTGCTCGATGAGCACAAGTACTTCTGCCATTGTCTTAATCTCCTGAAGTTTCTCGACCGGTAGGGGCGCGGGTCAGATGATCTTCTGGGCGACCAGGTACTGGGCGATCTTGGTGCCACCGTCGCCCTCGTCGGCGATCTTCTCGCCCGCGGTGCGCGGCGGCTTCGGGGTGGAGGCGGTGACGGTGCTGCCCGCGTTCTCCACACCGACGGTCGACGGGTCGATACCCAGGTCGGCCAGGGTGAAGGTCTGCACTTCCTTCTTCTTGGCGGCCATGATGCCCTTGAAGGAGGGGAAGCGCGGCTCGTTGATCTTCTCGGTGACGCTCACGATGGCCGGAAGGGTGGCCTCCAGCTTGAACACGCCTTCGTCGGTTTCCCGCTCACCGGTGATCTTGTCACCGTCGACGGTGAGCTTGCGCAGGTGGGTGAGCTGCGGAATTCCGAGGTATTCGGCGATGATGGCGGGCACGGAGCCCATGCGACCATCGGTGGCCTCGTTACCGGCGATCACCAACTCGACGCCCTCGACCTGGCCCAGCGCACCGGCCAGCACCCATGCGGTCTGCACCGCGTCGGAGCCGTGGATGGCCGGGTCGTTGATGTGGATGGCCTTGTCGGCACCCATGGACAGCGCCTTGCGGATGGCCTCGGTGGCACGGTCGGGACCGGCACACAGCACGGTCACCTCACCGCCCTGGGCCTCCTTGAGCAGCAGAGCTTCCTCGACGGCGCGCTCGTTGATCTCGTCGAGCACCGCATCGGCGGCCTCGCGGTCGAGGGTGTAGTCACCGTCGGTCAGCTTGCGCTCGGACCAGGTGTCGGGAACCTGCTTGATGAGTACGACGATGTTCGGCATCGGTCTTCGTCGACCTCCTGTTCTGGTTACCTGATGGCGGTCGCACGATCCGGGCGGCCGTACGTCCTTGTGGGTAGGTCAGGGCGAGACATTACCCTACGTTAAGTTACCCGTGGGTAACTTACTTGTCGAGTGTAGCGGAGGGCGCGCCGGCGACCCCTCCGACCGCCCGCCCGGCGATGTCTACCAGTAACGTCAGTGGGATGAGCGAGGCCGTGCTTCCCGCCACACCCACCGATATCGACACCCCCACCGACAGCGCCGCTGTCGAACCGCTTCCGCTGACCGGTGAACGCACCGTCCCCGGGATAGCCGAGGAGAACTACTGGTTCCGCCGGCACGAGGTCGTGTACGCCCGACTGCTGGATCGTTGCGTCGGCAAGGTGGTCCTGGAAGCCGGGTCGGGCGAGGGCTATGGCGCGGACATGATCGCGTCGGTCGCCGAGCGGGTCGTGGGCCTGGACTACGACCGCACCGCGGCCGCGCATGTGCGCGCGCGATATCCGCGCGTGGCGATGCTGCGCGGCAATCTGGCCGATCTGCCGCTCGCCGCCGACACCGTCGACGTGGTGGTGAACTTCCAAGTGATCGAACACCTCTGGGATCAGGCGCGTTTTCTGCGCGAATGTCTGCGGGTCCTGCGGCCCGGCGGCGAACTGCTGATCAGCACACCCAACCGGATCACGTTCTCCCCTGGCCGGGATACCCCGCTCAACCCCTTCCACACTCGTGAACTCCACGCCGGCGAACTCACCGAACTGCTGGTGGAGGCCGGATTCCGCGTCGAGTCGATGAGCGGTGTGCACCACGGACCGAGTCTGCGGGCCCTGGACGCCAAGCACGGTGGTTCGTTCATCGACGCCCAGATCGAACGCGCCCTGGCCGGACAACCCTGGCCCGCCGAACTGACCGCCGACGTCGCCGCGGTCGGTATCGACGACTTCGACCTGACCACGCACGACATCGATGCCAGCCTGGATCTGGTGGCCATCGCGGTGAAACCTTGAGCAACGCACAAACATCCGACGCGGTACCCGGCCAGTTCACCCTGGTCCTGCACTCCCATCTGCCCTGGCTGGCCCACCACGGCCGCTGGCCGGTCGGCGAGGAATGGCTCTACCAGTCCTGGGCCGCCTCCTACCTTCCCGTGGTCGACGCACTGAGAACCCTTGCCGCCGAGGGACGCTCGCATCTGCTCACTCTCGGCATCACCCCGGTGCTGGCGGCGCAGCTCGACGACCCGCACTGTCTGGCCGGTATGCACCACTGGCTGGGCAATTGGCAACTACGCGCCGACGAGGCGGCCATGGCGGGCAATATCGCGCTCGGGCGGCACGAACACCGCCTGGCCACCGCCGCACTCACGGAGTTCGAGCAGCGCTGGCGACACGGGGCCGCCCCGGTGTGGCGGGAACTCCTCGACGCCGACACCATCGAACTGCTCGGCGGCCCATTGGCGCACCCGTTCCAGCCATTGCTCGACGAACGGTTACGCCGGTTCCAGCTGGTCGAGGGACTCGCCGATGCCCAACTGCGCTGGGGTCACACCCCCACCGGAATCTGGGCCCCGGAATGTGGTTTCACCCCTGGCATGGAGACCGGATACGCCGCCGCGGGTGTGACACATTTCATGGTCGACGGCCCGGCGCTGCGCGGCGACACCACCCTGGGCCGACCGGTATGGGATTCGTCGGTTCTGGCGTTCGGTCGGGACCTCCAGGTCAGCTACCGGGTGTGGTCGCCGAAGTCGGGATATCCAGGACATGGCGCCTACCGTGATTTTCATCACTACGACCACGCCACGGGTCTGAAACCGTCCCGGGTCACCGGTAAGACCGTCGCCGGGCCGGACAAGGCGCCCTACGACCCGGAACTCGCCGCCGCCGCCGTGAAACGCGATGTGGCGGATTTCGTGCGGACCGTGCGGGAACGGTTGATCGACGAAAGCGAACGCATCGGACGGCCCGCCCTGGTGGTCGCCGCCTTCGACACCGAGCTGTTCGGCCACTGGTGGCACGAGGGGCCGCAATGGCTGGCCCAGGTATTGCGCGCCCTGCCGGAGGCCGGGATCACCGTCGGCACCCTGGCCGACGCCCGGGACCGCGGTTTCGTCGGCGAACCGGTGGAACTCGCCGATTCCTCCTGGGGATCCGGTAAGGACTGGCGGGTATGGGCCGGGGATCAGGTACGTGACCTGGTGGAACTCAATGCCGATATCGTCGGGCTCACCCTGGACACCATCGGTAAACTCCGCGGCGACGCCGCGCCCGGCCGCGACTCGGTGGCCGACCAACTGCTGCGAGAGGCGATCCTCACCGTATCCAGCGACTGGGCTTTCATGGTGAGCAAGGACTCCGCCGCCGGTTACGCGCGCGAACGGGCGCACCAGCACGCGCACGCGGTTCGAGAGATCGCCGCGGCCGTGGAATCCGGCCGGCTCGCCAAAGCCCGCCGATTGGCGGCAGGATGGGCCGTGGCCGACGGCCTGTTTCCGGCCCTGGACGCGCGGCGCCTGCGCGTCACCCCGGCAGAAGGACAACGATGAAGATCTTGATGGTGTCGTGGGAGTACCCACCGGTCGTGGTCGGTGGGCTGGGCCGGCACGTCCATCACCTGGCCACCGAACTCGCCGCAGCCGGACACGAGGTGGTCGTACTGTCCCGGCGTCCCACCGGCACCGATGCCACCACGCATCCCACGGCCTCCCATATCGCCGATGGTGTGCTGGTGGTGGCGGTCGCCGAGGATCCACCGGTCTTCGATTTCGGCGAGGACATGCTCGCCTGGACCCTCGCTATGGGCCATGCCATGGTGCGCGCCGGAATCGCGTTGAACAAACCCGGTATCGGCGACGGCTGGAGCCCCGATGTGGTGCACGCGCACGACTGGCTGGTCGCGCATCCGGCGATCGCCCTGGCCGAGTACTACGACGTGCCCTTGGTATCCACCATTCACGCCACCGAGGCCGGTCGGCACAGCGGCTGGGTGGCCGGACGGGTGAACCGGCAGGTGCACTCGGTGGAATGGTGGCTGGCCAACGAATCGGACGCACTCATCACCTGTTCGGCGTCCATGCAGGACGAGGTGGAACGGCTCTATCGCCCCGAAGGCGTGCCGCTGACGGTGATCCGCAACGGGATAGACGTGGGGGCGTGGACGTTCCGTCCGCGGCTGCCCCGCAGTGGGCCGCCGAAGTTGCTGTATGTGGGCCGCCTCGAATACGAGAAGGGTGTGCAGGATGCCATCGCCGCGCTACCGCGCATCCGGCGCTCGCATCCGGGTACCACCTTGACCGTGGCCGGGGTCGGCACCCAGTTCGAATGGTTGCGGGAACGCGCGCGTACCCACCGGGTGGCCCGAGCGGTGCATTTCGCCGGACAGCTGGGCCATGAGGAGCTGCTCGGCTGGTTGCACGGCGCGGACGCCATTGTGTTGCCGAGTCGCTACGAACCGTTCGGGATCGTGGCGCTGGAGGCCGCGGCCGCCGGCACCCCCCTGGTGACCTCCACCGCGGGTGGACTCGGCGAAGCGGTGATCGATGGCGTGACGGGGGCCTCGTTCGAACCCGCCGATATCGACGGTCTGGTCGAGGCGGTGCGGACCGTCCTCGACGATCCGGTCGGCGCGCAGCAACGTGCCTACGCCGCGCGAGAACGGCTCACCGCGGACTTCTCCTGGGATGTGGTGGCCACCGAAACCGTTCAGGTGTACACGTCCGCGAAACGCCGGGTGCGCACCCCGCTGGGGCGGCCGGAGATCGTACAGCGCCCACTTCCGGAACGGGACCCGGGCCGACCGCTGTAGTGACCGCCGCCCACGCGGCGCACGGGCGATCGCCGGCTCAGCGCGCGGGTTGGAAGGCGAAGATCTCCCCCATCCGGGTCGCCACCACGACCTCGCCTTCCTCACCGACCGCCGTTCCGGTGGTGGTGCCCTGCCCGCCCGGCAACCGATCGGAGTCGATGGTGGTGCCGGTTTCCGTGTCGAAGGTGACCAGGTGCAATCCGTCGCCGAGTGCCACGGTGACATAACCGGTGCCGCCCGCCGTCTGCACCGGCATACCGCGAAGCGCCAGATCCTTGCGCGTCCACACCGGCTCGGCCCGATCACCGAGGTCGCGCAGGGCCATCAGATAGCCCTCGTCGCCGGCCGGGATGATCAGCCCCTCATCGGAGACGGAGATACCGCGACGCGGCTCCCAGTCGAGCGGAGTGGCCCATTTGGTGCGCCCGTCGGCGGTGTCGACGGCGAGCAGCCGTTTGCTGTTGTCACCGACGTAGAGGGTGCCGCCGTCGGCCGACAGGGCCGGCGCGGTGGCACTGCCGCCGTCGAGGATCTCCACCTGCCACTCCCGCTCGATCCTGCCGTCCGCATAACGCAACGCGACCAGCGCGGCCTGGGAACGGCCCGGCTCCCGGACGGTCACGTAGATGCGGCCGGTATCGGTGTCGACGGCCGCATTGGTGGCCACCGGGCACTCGGGGCCGCCGGTCGCGCAATCCTCGAGCCCTTCCCCTGGGGGCGGCCAGTCCAGACCGGGGTCGGTCAGAAAATCGGGTTGTCCCAGCAGCTGCATGGTGGGGACCACGCGTTTGCCGGTCTGCCGGTCGAGCACATCGACCTGGCCGGTTTGGGTGATGCTGAGCAGATGGCTGTCACCGGTGAACTGCAAGGTCACCGGCACCCCCGCCACCGGGACACGCCAGCGGGGCTGGCCGAGATAGTTCATCGAGCCCACTCCGCTGTCGTCGCCGACATAGACGTTGGCCATCCCGTCCAGCAGGGTGGGCGAGTAGACGGCATTGGGACCCAGCGGGTTGCAGAACCGTTTGCGACCGGTCGCCATCTGGAAGGTGAAGATATTGCAGTCGGCGTCGGTGCGGGTGGTGAGGAACATCTGTCCGTCGTGGGCGAGGGTGAGCGGTTGCAGCACCGGCCCACCCACCGGACGCGACCAGTTCGCACTCAACGCCCGCGCACCGGTAACCGGGCTGGTCGCGCTGTTGCGACCGTCGTGTCCGGCCGCGGGCCACCCGAGGCCGGGGCCCACACCGATATCGTCGATGTAGGTGCCGCAGCCGGTGAGCGTGGCCGTTCCCGTCACCACCAGCGCCGCCGCATACACCAGGGCCCGTCCCGCCCCTGGCACGGCTCGTACGCCGCCGCCGATTCGCACCTGCCGTCTCCCTCTATCGTGGTCTGCACCCCGGGCCCGCGCCGTCCGAGGTTAACGGAAGGGTATCGGCCCGGCGGCCGGCCCGCGAAAGTAGGCTGTTGCGCGGTACCGACGATCGGCGATGACAGGAGAACAGGTCGTGACGAGCATGTGGGGCGCACCGTTGCGTTCACGCTGGCGGGGTTCGCGGCGACGCGACCCGCGACAGGCCCGTTTCCTCACCTTGGCCTCGTTGCGCTGGGTGCTCGCCAACCGGGCCTATACCCCCTGGTACCTGGTGCGTTACTACCGGCTGTTCAAATTCCGCCTGGCCAACCCGCATATCATCCTGCGGGGCATGGTGTTCCTCGGACGTCGGGTGGAAATCCACGCCACGCCCGAGCTGGGTCGACTGGAGATCGGCCGATGGGTGCATATCGGCGACGGGAACGCCATCCGCTGCCACGAGGGTTCGCTGCGCATCGGCGACAAGGTGGTGTTCGGTAAGGACAATGTGGTCAACACCTACCTGGATATCGAGATCGGCGAGTCCACCCTGATCGCCGACTGGTGCTATATCTGCGACTTCGACCACCGGATGGACGATATCCACACGCCGATCAAGGATCAGGGGATCGTCAAGAGCCCGGTGCGGATCGGTCCCGACACCTGGGTCGCCGCCAAGGTCACCGTATTGCGGGAGACCCGGGTGGGCCGCGGCTGCGTCCTCGGCGCCCACGCGGTGGTCAAGGGTGATATTCCCGATTACAGCATCGCCGTCGGCGCCCCGGCCCGGGTGGTGAAGAACCGTAAGGAGGCCTGGGAGGCCGGGGCCGAGGCGCGAGCCGCCTATATCGCCGCGCTGGAGGACATCGAGCGGAAGAAGAACGGGCTGACGCAGCAGGCGTGAGCCCATCGGACCGACAACACGGGTGAGCGGGGGCGGGCGGGTTCGCCCCCTCCCGCAATCATGAACCCGGAGAAAACTTTTCGTGAAAACAAATTGTCGTCCGCGTTGATGAATATCGCTGCGGATATCTCGGACGCACCTCCATGGCAAGCCCTCGACAACTCCGGTCCGCCTCATATGCCCTGAAAGATCTTGGCAGAGCGCATTACTCGTCGAGAATTCGTCTCGCGGGCGTTCACCACTCGAATGTGGACGGACGAATTTCCGCGCCTCTGCCCGACGGCACGCCCCCATACGCCAGGAATAGCTCCCGCACAGGTCTATAGACTTGTTGTGATGACCGAATTACTCACGGGGACTACGGAATCCGCTTGGCCCGTGGTTACGCGCATGTTGCTTCGAGCCGACGACTCGATGACGAAATTATTGGAAGCGCTCCTCGGGGAGCCGCTATTTCTCGATGCGCTCGACCAACGTCGTACCACCGCTGCCGAGTTGTCGGGTGCGACGAGGTCGGCCCTGCGATGTCGGACCGCCGATCGGGTGATCCTGCGTCGGTCCCTCCTCACCACCGACAACGGCCGGATCGTCTCCGAGCACTCCGTGGCGATAATGGCGGAGCACGAACTCGCTGCCGTCCTCACCGACGAGCGCACCCCCATCGGACACAGTCTGTCCGCCGCCGGCCGGTATGTGGTGCGCACGATTCTCACCACCGGGGTCACCACATGGACGGCATCCGGGCAGCGCACCGGCACCCGATGCGCCTACCGGGAATGCGTGCTCGAGGACCATGCCGGCGTGCCGGTGGCGTATATGCACGAAAAAGTGGCCCCCGCTGTCGCTCCGCTGGAAAAACGGGCGTGGCGATATGGGCGAGGCGATATCGATCGGGGTTCCCCGAGAACCGGTGCGAGCCTGCGATAGGGCTCCACCGACGCGCCCACGTGAGAACCACGCCCGCTACGCTTCCGCGTCGCGGTGCGCGGTGCAGAGGAAAACGGTCGCGGCACGTCCTATACGGGTGACGACCAGGGTGTAGGGGCGGGAACCGCTCGGTTTCAGTCGCTGTCGCAGCCGATCGGGGTCGATGTCCACACCGCGGACCAGGATTTCCAGTGGGCCGCAGTCGCGACGGCGGAGCTCGGATCGAAGCGCCTTCTCTCGGAGGTCGAGGCGGTCCAGGACGCGGAACCCGCGGACACCGGCGGGGAGCCGGTCACCGGTGAGGTAGGCGATCCGCGGATCCAGCTGCCACAGACCGTGCCGGGCCGCGTAATGGCGCACCAGACCGGCGCGCACCACGGCGCCGTCCGGATCGACGATCCACTCCCCCGGCGCGCGTTCGGGAATATCGTCGGGATCGGCGTCGGTGAGCGTGGTCGCGGTGCCCGCTGTGGTGAGCACGGTCGCGCGACGGGTGATCCCCGGTTCGGTGAGACCGGGCGACCAGAGGCAGGCCTCGCGAACCGAACCGTCCAACGACACGATCTCCACTTCTCCCGCCCAATCCAGGCGGTCGAAATCCAGTCCGGGCGCGCATTTCACGGCCAGTTCGCGACCGAAGTAGGCGTCGAGCAGGTCCGGGAGCGGTGGTTGCAGTTTCGCCGGATCATAGGTCCGTCTGCCGTCCGCGCGACGGGCCGGATCGGCGATGACGACGGTGCCGGTACTACAGGGGCGCAGTGCGTCGCCCCGCACCAACACGACCTGCGACGTCACCGATGTCGCGTCGGTCGGCTCGTCGCGGTGTGCCAGGTTGTGGCGGGCCATCCGGAGCCGGACGGTATCCAGATCGCTGCCGACGACAGCCGGACACACCCGCGCCAGTTCGGCGAGTTCCGCGCCGATGGAGCAGGTCACATCGTGCACGGCCCGTCCCGCCAACCGGGTGGCCCGATGTCGGGCCACCATGGTGGGGGTGGCCTGTTGTAGTGCGTCGTCGGTGAACAGCCACTGCCGCGCGCCGATCAGTTTGGCCGCCGCGCGGCGTCGCAACCGCACCGTTTCGATCAGCGCCGCCGACCACGGCCCGTACTCCCGCCGAACCCGCTGCACATCACGCAACCGGGTGGCCGAGGACAACTCCAACCGGTCGACCTCATCCAGCGCGGCGACACCGGCCGCGCTGGTGAGATATTCGATATCCGCCGGATCGAAGTCGTAGCCCACTTATTCGGCGGCGAGCGGTTTCACCCCGGTGATCATGGCGTTGTAGAAGAACCGACGCGGCACCACCCGCCGCATGATCTTCTCGTCGACCCAGCTCAATCCCAGCCACGCCCGGTACATGGCCATCCGGTAGCCCCAGGTGAGCTTCTCCTCCGGAACGGCGGCCTCGAAGGTACGCACCGGCCAACCCCACAGGGCGGCGGCGAACTCCTCGGTGTGCGCGGCGACATCCACGGCACCCGCCGAACGGGCCATGTCTTCGAGCTCGGACGGTTCGAAGGTGTGCAGGTCGACCACGGCCTCCAGCGCGGCGGCCCGGGAGGATTCGTCCAGCTCGGCCTGGGGGCGCCGCCAATCCCGCAGGAACGGGAGCTTGGTGATGGTGGTGGTGGCCTTCCAGGTGATGTTGCCCAGATTGCGAGCGTAGAGATTGCCGATGGTGGTCGGCTCGCCGGCGAAGACGAAACGGCCACCGGGTTTGAGAACGCGCAGGCATTCCCGCAACGCCAGTTCCACATCGGGGATGTGGTGCAGTACGGCATGGCCCACGACCAGGTCGAAGGTGTTGTCGTCGTAGGGGATGGTCTCGGCGTCGGCCACCCGGCCGTCGACGTCGAGGCCGAGGTTCTCGGCATTACGGAGTGCGACCTTCACCATGCCGGGCGACAGGTCGGTGACCGAGCCGCGCTCGGCAACGCCGGACTGCATCAGATTCAGCAGGAAGAAACCGGTACCGCAGCCGAGTTCCAGCGCCCGCTCGTACGGCAGCTGCACCGAACCGACGGCGGCGTCGAAACGGCCGCGGGCATAGTCGATACAGCGCTGGTCGTAGGAGATGGACCACTTGTCGTCATAGGTCTCGGCTTCCCAGTCGTGATAGAGGACCTGGGCGAGCTTGGTGTCCTCGAAAGCTGCTTCGACCTGCTCCGCGGTAGCGCGTGGGTTCGGTGCGGGGTCGTCTGGGCGTACCGTCATGGTGGCACAGCCTAATGGACCGGGCCGGACGGCGAACCGCCGCCGGCCGTGCGCACCGTTCGACGGCGGCCGACCGCCGTCAGCGACCGACGAATGTCGCGGAGCCGGGGCCGTCGTGGACGTAGGAGCGGGTCCCGATCCACCGATCCTCGGTCTCGAAGAGCTGCGCCCATTCGGTGCGGGCCCGATCGTGGCCGTGGGCGCCGGCTTCGAATACGGCCTTCGCGGCGGCGAGAGCGCGGGCCGGACCTGTGGTGAACCGACGGGCCCAGGCGAGAGCGGCCGTATAGACGTCGTCGGGGGCGACGACCCGGTCGACCAGGCCGATATCGTGCGCCTCGTCGGGGGAGACGAACCGACCGGTGTAGACGAGATCCCTGGCGACCCCGGGCCCGACGAGAGCGGTCAACCGGCGGATACCGGCGAGCGGGATGAGCCCGGCGTGGATCTGCGGAAGACCCAGCTTCACATTGTCGCCGGCGATGCGGTGGTCGGCACCGAGCGCCAGCTCCAGGCCGGCTCCGAGGGCGTAACCACTGATGGCGACGACAGTGGGCTGCGGAACCCGCGCCAGGCAGCCCAAGGCGTGCTGTAGATCCGCCGCCATGGTGGCGGCCCGCTCGGCGTCCAGTTCGGCGAGTTCGGCGAGATCGTCGCCGGCGCAGAACACCCGTTCGTCGCCGTAGACCACCAGGGCCGCGATCTGCGGATCGGCGGCCACCTCGGCGGCGGCCGCGGCCACCTCGCGCACCGCTTGGGCGTTCAGCAGGTTCATCGGTGGGCGGTTGATCCGCAGCACCGCCACCCGGCGCGGGTGCTCGCCGTCGAGCTGGTCCAGGGTCACGAATTCGGCCATGGCCCCAGACGCTACCGGGTGTCCTCCGACCGGTTCGCACCCGCGGAACCGCCGAGCAGCGAGGGGTCGGTATTCCGCACCCCCGTGGAGCCGACCGGTCGCGACGAACCGGGCAGATCGGCGAAGTACCGTTCGTTGTTCGGGAAGCGCAGCAGTTTCCGACCATCCACCTCGCCGAACTCCGGTTGTATGGGTGCGATGGCGGGTTCGGCGGCGAGGATCTGCGCGGTGGAGTCATAGCGACTCAAGGCGTCGAGCTGCGACCATGTGGGCGGCAGCAGCACATGTTCACCGGCCCGCCAGGTGTGCAGCGCGGTGGCCGGGGTGCACCACTGCACATGATCGGTTTCCGATGTCGCGCCATCGGCACGCTGCCCCTCGGGAAGCACCGCGACGAAGAAATGGGTGTCGTAGCGGCGGGGTTCGACCGTGGGGGTGATCCAGCGCGCCCAGGGCCGCAGCAGATCGGCCCGCAGCACCAGCCGCTCCTCGGCCAGGAACCGCGCCAAGGTGAGCTCCCGGCGCTCCACCTGCTCCCGCGCCGCCCGGTAACCGGTGGTGTCGGCCACAACCGTATCGGCGGTGGGCCCGGCCAACAGCACCCCGCATTCTTCGAACGTCTCCCGTACGGCCGCGCAGACCAGCGCCTTGGCCCGCGGCTCGGCGACCCCGTACCGCTGCGCCCACCACCGGGGCGGCGGCCCGGCCCATTCGATATCCGTCTCCGCGTCGGAGGGGTCCACCCGCCCACCGGGAAACGCCGTCATTCCCGCCGCGAAGGCCATGGCCCCGGCCCGCCGCTGCAAGAACACCTCCGGACCGTCGGCACCATCCCGGACCAACATGACCGTCGAGGCGTCCTTGGCCTCCGGCACCTCCGAGGAATCCGGCACTGTCGTCTCACTCACCCCCAGCACATTAACCGCCGCGTCCCCCGGTATCCGGCCCACCCGCTACGAACGTCCCTGAGCACCGGCCGAGCACTCGCCCCCGGGCCGTCCACGGCGAGAGCGTACGAGAACGGCGCGCAGGAGAACGAGCCGCATGCTCACCAAACCGGGAAGGGCCGAGACCCCGCACCGTCGAAGCCGACAACGCCCGGGTCAGGCACGGCTGCGGTGGCGGCCCAGCCGACGCGCGCGCCGGGCGAAATAACGGCCCTCCACGCGATCCAGGGCGATGGACTGCCGGAATGCCTCGCTGAGGTTCTCGGCGGTCAGCACATCGCCGAGCAGTCCCTGGGCGACGACCTCGCCCTCGTTCAGCAGCAGACAGTGGGTGAAGCCGGGCGGGATCTCCTCGACATGGTGGGTGACCAGGACGATGGCGGGGGCGTCGGGGTCGGCGGCCAGATCGCCGAGGCGTTCCACCAGTTCCTCGCGGCCACCCAGATCGACACCGGCGGCCGGTTCGTCCAACAGCAGCAGTTCCGGATC
Organism: Nocardia paucivorans NBRC 100373; assembly: GCF_000308675.1. Classification (GTDB taxonomy): domain Bacteria; phylum Actinomycetota; class Actinomycetes; order Mycobacteriales; family Mycobacteriaceae; genus Nocardia; species Nocardia paucivorans. The sequence continues at coordinate 116,870 of NZ_BAGE01000044.1, forward strand.
GGTCATGAGGGCACGGGCGATGAGGACGCGTTTGCGCTCGCCCTCGGACAGGGTGCCGTAGGTGCGATCCAGGAGGTGCTCGGCGCCGAGGCTTTCGAGCATATCGATGGCGCGGTCGGTGTCGATGTCCTCATAGCGTTCCCGCCAGCGACCCAGGACCGCGTAACCGGCGGAAACCACCAGGTCGAGGACTCGTTCATCGGCCGGCACCCGAGCGGCCAGCGCCGCCGAGGACAGGCCGATCCGCGGACGTAGCTCACTGATGTCCACCTTGCCCAGGGTTTCGCCGAGCAGGTGGGCGGTCCCGGAGGTGGGGTGGGTCTCCGCGGCGGCCACCCGGAGCAGCGAGGTCTTGCCCGCGCCGTTGGGACCGAGAACAACCCAGCGTTCGTCGAGTTCGACCCGCCAGGTCACCGGGCCCACCAAGGTGTGCCCGGAACGGCGGACGGTGACGTCGGTGAAGTCGATGAGCAGATCGGGATCGGGGTGTGGCACGCGCTCCATCTTGGCTCGAGGCGAACGAATATGCGCCATCGGGCCACCCCGTGGTCAGGAAACCGAACCGGCGGGCGTGGCGATCACCGTCATGGATCCGGGGGCGACTTCGGTGAAACCGGCATCCCGCACCGCCACGGCGACACCGTCGGCGACCATCCGACTCAACCGATCCCAGTGTTCGGGATCGGCTTCGCGGACGGCGCAGCGCAATCCCCGCCGCGCCCACTGTCTCGCCTCTTCCAGGGACAACGCCCCGGCGAGCAGCATGGTGGCGTGACCGACCTGCGCGGCGGCCTTGCCGAGGGTCATCCCGAGAGCCGAATTCACCCACAGCACCGGCACATCGGGCGGGGGCGGTCCGGGATCGTCGTGTTCCAGGTCGGTCCCACCGATCTGCAGTCGACGAATACGCTGGTCGACCTCGCCCACCGGCCCGGGCACGAATGCCCGCGCCTGCGCCCCATCGATCTCGACGGTGACCCCCGCCACCTCGTTCGCGGCGCGCCACTGCGCTCCCCGCGCCCGCCGCGCCACCTTCCGGATACGGGACCGTTTCCAGGCCAGATACCGCTGCTCCCATTCGCCGCCGGGCCCCACCCGCGGATCCAGACACAAGGCCACCGCCGAGGTCCCCGCCGCGGCCAGCAGCGCACTGCGCGGCGGCGGGTCGACCTTGGGCAGATGCAGCACCATCTGCATGGCCTGGACCAGAGTGGGATCATCGGGATCCGCCCCGCCCCCGTAACCGCCCGCCAACTCGGCGTGCCGCACGGAGAAATCACCGTCCTCCGCGACCGACCCCATCCCCGGCACCGATTCGTCGACCCGAAGACACCCGTCGGACACCTGCTCCACCGAGTCGTATTCTCGACAACTCACCACACCGTCCGGGTTGATCGATTCCACCCACTCTCCCACACCGAAGATCGACTTCGGCCAGCTTACCCACCCCACGCCGCCGCAGGCGGCGCCGTCCGACACAGCAGGCGGCGCCGTCCGACACAGCAGGGGACGTCGACTACAACGGCACGCGGCGGAGGAGGCCGTCTTCGGCGTCGGCGGCTTCCACCTCGTCGCGGGTGACGCCGAGAATGAACAGCACCGCGTCCAGATACGGCTGGGACAGCGCAGTGTCGGCGACCTCTCGGAGGGCGGGTTTGGCGTTGAACGCGACACCGAGACCGGCCGCGTTCAGCATGTCGATATCGTTGGCGCCGTCTCCGACGGCGATGGTTTGTTCCATCGGAACCCCGGCTTCGGCCGCGAACCGACGCAACGCCGTGGCCTTGGCGGCCCGGTCGACGATATCGCCGACCACTTTTCCGGTGAGTCGCCCGTCGACGATTTCCAGAGTGTTGGCCTGGACGAAGTCGAGTTCCAGTTCGCGGGCGAGCGGTTCGATGACCTGCCGGAAACCACCGGAGACCACGCCGCAGCGGAATCCCAGTCGGCGCAGGGTGCGGATGGTGGTGCGCGCGCCCGGGGTGAGTTCGATACGCGCGGCGACCTCTTCGATCACCGATTCGTCCAGACCTTCCAGGGTTGCCACCCGTTGGCGCAGGGATTCGGCGAAGTCGATTTCCCCGCGCATGGCCGCCTCGGTGACGTGCCGCACCTGCTCTTCCACTCCGGCGTGCGCGGCCAGCATCTCGATCACTTCCCCCTGGATCAGGGTGGAGTCGACATCGAAGACGATCAGCCGTTTGGCCCGCCGCGCCAGACCGGCCCGTTCCACCGCGATATCGACCCGTTCGGCGACCGCGACATCGGCCAGTGCCGTGCGCAACTGTTCGTCGGCCGTGGAGTCGGGCACGGTGACCAACAGTTCCATCCCCGTCACCGGATAGTCGGCGATTCCGCGGATGGAGTCGATATTGGCCCCGAGTGTGGCCAACTGCCGGGAGACGGTGCTGAAGGCGTGCGCGGTCACCGGGGAGCCCAGGACCACGACGGCATGGGTGGAGACGGGAGCGCGAGTGGGGTCGGCGTCGATGTCCACGTCCACGGTCATACCGACGGTGTTCATCGCTTCTTCGAGCTCGTCCTGCAGCGCCTCCGGATCGCCGGGGCGGGTGATGAGCACCCCCAGGGTCAACCGTCCCCGGATCACTACCTGTTCGACGTCGAGCAGGCTCACCTGATGCCGCGACATGGTCGCCAACAGCACGGATGTCACACCGGGCCGGTCGGGTCCGGTCACGGTGACGAGAACGGTGGTCTCGGCCAAATCAGTGCGCTCCTGTATTCGATGGCGCCGCTTTCGGCGGCGCGAGGTGGCGGCCCTGACGGGCTTCGGGTGTCGACGCCCGGATCACATCGTTGTCGAGGTATGCGCTCGGGGCGCCGATGTGCGGGGCGGGCCGCGACTTCGGGTGGTGTGGGTTCGGGACCTGCCCTCTCGGCGTGTTTTCGCCGACGCGACAGGGACCTCGATCAGGCCGGGGGCCGGGGTGGGGTTCGACCGGCGGGGGCGGGCCGGGTGGGGAGGAGAGGGGCGTTATCGGTGTCTCTACACGAGTGTGCACCCGTCGTTGGGGTGACGGGTGCACACTCATGCCGAGCCGATGGGTTGCGTCAGCTCTTGACCAGAGCTTCCTCGGTGTGGGCGTCGTGCTTGGCCGAGCCCCAGCCGACGTGGGCCTCCTTGCGCATGCGCTCGATCATGTGCGGGTAGTGCAGTTCGAACGCGGGACGCTCGGAACGGATCCGCGGCAGTTCGTAGAAGTTGTGCCGCGGCGGCGGGCAGGTGGTGGCCCATTCCAGCGAGTTGCCGTAACCCCACGGGTCGTCCACGGTGACGACCTCGCCGTAACGGTAGCTCTTGAAGACGTTCCACAGGAACGGCAGCATCGACGCGCCCAGGATGAAGGCACCGATGGTGGAGATGGTGTTCAGGCCGGTGAAACCGTCGCTGGGCAGGTAGTCGGCGTAGCGGCGCGGCATACCCTCGGCACCCAGCCAGTGCTGCACCAGGAAGGTGGTGTGGAAGCCGACGAACGTGGCCCAGAAGTGCCATTTCGCCAGGCGCTCGTCCAGCATGCGGCCGGTCATCTTGGGGAACCAGAAGTAGATGCCCGCGTAGGTGGCGAACACGATGGTGCCGAAGAGCACGTAGTGGAAATGCGCGACCACGAAGTACGAGTCGGTGACGTGGAAGTCCAGCGGTGGGCTGGCCAGGATGACACCGGACAGACCACCGAACAGGAAGGTGACCAAAAAGCCGATGGAGAACAACATCGGCGACTCGAACGTCAGCTGTCCCTTCCACATGGTGCCGATCCAGTTGAAGAACTTCACACCGGTCGGGACCGCGATGAGGAAGGTCATGAACGAGAAGTACGGCAGCAGCACGGCGCCGGTGGCGTACATGTGGTGCGCCCACACCGCAATGGACAGGGCCGCGATGCCCAGGGTGGCGTAGACCAGGGTGGTGTAGCCGAAGATCGGCTTACGACTGAAGACCGGGAAGATCTCCGACACGATACCGAAGAACGGCAGCGCGATGATGTACACCTCGGGGTGGCCGAAGAACCAGAACAGGTGCTGGTAGAGCAGGATGCCGCCGGTGCCCGGGTCGTAGATGTGGCCACCCAGGTGCCGGTCGTAGGCCAGGGCCATGAGGGCGGCGGTGAGCAGCGGGAAGGCCAGCAGCACGAGCACGCTGGTGACGGCGATGTTCCAGGTGAAGATGGGCATCCGGAACATGGTCATACCGGGGGCGCGCAGGCACACCACGGTGGTCAGCATGTTCACACCGCCGAGGATGGTGCCCAGACCGGAGACGGCCAGACCCATGATCCACAGGTCGGTGCCCACACCCGGCGAGTGCAGGATATCGGTGAGCGGCACGTATGCCGTCCAACCGAAGTCCGCGGCGCCACCCGGGGTGACGAACCCGGCGGTCGCCATGGTGGCGCCGAACGCGTACAGCCAGTAGCTGAAAGCGTTCAGGCGCGGGAAGGCGACGTCGGGGGCGCCGATCTGCAGCGGCAGGATGATATTGGCGAAACCGAACACGATCGCCGTCGCGTAGAACAGCAGCATGATCGTGCCGTGCATGGTGAACAGCTGGTTGAACTGTTCCGGGGAGAGGAACTGAAGTCCGGGACGGGCCAGCTCACCACGCATCATCAGAGCCATCAGGCCGCCGATGAGGAAGAACGCCATCGAGGTCGTCAGGTACATGACACCGAGGACCTTGGGGTCCGTGGTGGTGACCATCTTGTAGATGAACGACCCCTTGGGACCGGTCCGCGCCGGGAATGGGCGAGCCGCCTCCACTCGAGGGACTGGCTTCTGGGGCTCTACGGCAGTCACTGATCCTCCTGAAGGTGCCTCGGGTCGCTCCGCAGGCTCCACTGTCAGCGGTCCTCCCGCGTGCGGGAGGACGCAAGGGTTCGCTTGCGCTCTCCGAATCGTAGACCGTGCCGTAGAGCCGGATGGATCGGGTCCTACTCTGTGTCGTATACGACGGCCCCGAGCGGCCGGCCGGGGCGGGTGGATCAGGCTCGATCGGGCCGGATCCGGCATCGATGGGTTCCTCGGCGTGAACCGGTGTCTCGCCCCGGTGGGCGGTATGGGGCCGGATGGTCCGGGTCGATCCGAGCGGGTCCGGTTTCGGTGGCGGCGAGAAGAGTTGAACCGCTCGGGGCATGTACCCTCACCGGCATGCCGGTGAGCGCTGTACGCACCCGAATTCGCACTGTTGTCCCGGGCAGGTCGCTCGGGCGGGCCGGTCGTCTGGTCGGCCGGTCCGTGATCGCAGCCTTCTGCGTGGCGCTGGGTGTTTCCGGTTGCGCCGGCACCCCGGACGACTCCGCGTCGATCGTTCGCACCACCACCAAGATCGCGGGTGCCGGAGTGGTCGGGCTGGAGCGGGATACGTCCCGCGCGTGCGCATTGCCCACCCCGGCCGATCCGGCGGACGGTCCCACCCGCACCGTCACCCACAGCGCGGGTGTTTCCGAGGTGCCCGCCGACCCGCAGCGCATCGTGGTGTTGGGGACCTCGGCGCTGGACGCCACCTGCGCCGTGGGTCTGTGGGAGCGGGTGGTCGGCGCCACCACGGTGCCGGGCCCGACCCATCAACCGTCCTATCTGGGTTACGGCGTGCTGGAGATCCCGGGGGTGGGCACGGCCGAGGCCCCCGACCCGGCACGCATCGCGCAGCTGAAACCGGATCTTATCCTCGGGAAGACCCCCACCGACAGCGCCGGATACGACGCGCTGCGCGCCATCGCACCCACCGTTCTGGTCGGCGCACACGAGTCGTGGCGCGACGAGTTCACCGCGCTGGCGACCGCTCTGGGACGCGCCGGCGCCGCCGAGGCCGCGCTCGACGCCTACGACACCGAGGCCCGGGATATCGGCGACACCCTGCACTCCCGATTCACCCAGGCCTCGATGGTTCGGTTCACGGCCGACGGCGGTGAGGTCGTGGGCTCGGAAACCTTTGCCGCGAGTGTGCTCGCCGATGTCGGTGCCCACCGCCCGACCGCGCAGCGGGGACGTTCGTTCCCCCTCGACGAGGACGACCCCGTGCAGGCCGAGGGCGATGTCATCTATGTCATGTTCGCGGACGAGGAGGGGATCGAGCACGGTAGGTCCGTGATGGAATCCGACCCCTGGCGCGAACTCGGCGCGGTGAGCGACCAGCGGGTCTTCGTGGTGGACGACGCGCTCTGGCACACCACGGGTCCGACCGCGGCCCGGGCGCTACTCGGCGATATCGCCGAAACACTCAACGCCTACGGCGACTGACCCTGTCAACCACCCCTCGGGGTGTTGTTCGCCCACCTGTGGGTGAGGGCAGACCAGCGCTGTGGGGGCTGTTGTCGGCCCTTCGGTGGCGGGATTCTCGGAGATGCACCCACCCGGCATCCGAGATCCGAGGACATTCACCATGCACATTCGGTCCGCATCGTTGCCCGCCGACCTCCCCGACGTGACAACGCCCCGTCCGTTTCCCGAGGTCGATTCGAATACGGTGGTGGCGTCGAGCGCCGGCTGTGACCTCACCTATTCCGAATGGGACCGCTGGTCCAATCGCCTCGCCCGCGTCCTACTGCGGTTCTGGGGTGAATCGGGCGGCCGCGTGGCGATCGCCATCGACTCGCCGATCGAACGGGTCGTGGCCGTACGCGCTGTCATCAAGATCGGCGGCACCCCGGTGTATCCCGATTCCGCGGAAACGTTCGCTTCGGACACCCGACTGGGTATCACCACCACGCAACGGCGTGCGGAGCTACCCGAGACGATCGACTGGCTGGTGCTCGACGACAACACCATTCTCCGCCACTACCTCGCCGGATCCGACGCCCCACTTCCCGCGACCGGTCATTCGGTGGCCCACGGAGCTGCCTGATCATCGAAAACCACCCGCGCGATCCGAATCGGAACGTAGGACATCCCATGGCACAGCCTTCTTCCCCGACGATCGACACCGCATCCCACCTCCCCGACGGCGCTTTCGGGCTTTCGGCGGCACAGCGTGGTATCTGGTTCGCCCAGCACATCGCGGGCGATGTCCCCTTTTCCATCGCGCAGTACGTAGAACTGCGTGGCCCGATCGATATCGGCCTGCTCGAAGACGCCTTCCGCCGCGCCGGTCGCGAATTCGGCACCGGCTATCTGCGGCTGGTCGAGGTGGACGGACACCCCTTCCAGTACGTCGACCTCACCTTGCAGGATCGACTGCGCGTCATCGATCTGCGCGACGAACCCGACCCGGAGGCGGCCGCCCTGAACTGGATGCGCGCCGAGTACACCGCTCCGCTGGACCTGTCGACCGATCGCCTGGTGTGTGTGGTGATGCTGCGGGTCGGCGCGGACCGGTGGTTCTGGTACACGCGTATCCATCACATCGTGCTGGACGGGATGGGCGCTCATGTGATGATGCAGCGCACGAGCGAGCTCTACAACGCGGCGGTGGCGGGGCGGGAGCCGCCACCGACCCGGGCCGATGCGCTGCCGAAGATCGTCGAGGACGATATCGCCTATCGCGGTTCGCGCCGCTTCGCCTCCGATCGCGAATACTGGCGGGAGCATCTGCGCGGGATGCCCGATCCGGTGAGTCCGGCCGGCCGCGCCTCCACCGGGTACGCCCATCCGAACCTGGTGTCGGGCGCGCTGCCGGAGGAGACCGCGGCATTGCTCGGCTCGGTCGCGGAGGCGGCGTCCTCCGGTGTCGCGCCGACGATGGTGGCCGCGTTCGGGGCGTATCTGTCCGCGATGACCGGCGCGCCCGAGGTGTCGTTGAGTCTGCCGGTGTCGGCGCGCACCACCGCGAGCCTGCGCCGCTCCGGCGGGATGATCGCCAATGTGGTTCCGTTGCGGCTGCGGTTGTCGCCGTCCACCACCGTGGGCGAGCTGATCCGGGCCGCGCAGGGCGAACTGACCGGCGCGCTGCGTCGGCAGCGTTACCGGCAGGAGGATATAGTCCGCGATCTCGGGCTGCCGATGGACGAGACGGTGTCGTTCGGGCCGTCGGTGAATCTGATGATGGTGGACACTCGGATCCGGTTCGGTTCCGCCACCGGGCGGCTGCGCGTATTGACCTCCGGGCTCATCGATGACCTGTTCGTCAACCTGTATCCGGGCGGGGACGGCGAGGCCACCCGGATCGATTTCCAGGGTCATCCGGAGTTGTACAGCGATGATGAACTGGCCGCTCAGCACCGTCGCTTCCTGCGCTTTCTACACCGGTTCCTGGAGGCGGGCCCGAAGGGGCGTCTGTCGGCGGTATCGGTGTTGTCCGAGGGCGAGTGGGCGCAGCTGGTGCCGGTTTCCGGTCCCGCGGCGGCCGAGGTGCGGACGCTGCCGGAGCTGCTCGCCGCCGGCGTAGCGCGCGACCCGAACGCGACGGCACTGGTGAGCGGCTCGACCACCCTGAGCTATCGACAGGTCGACGAGTACACGAACCGGCTGGCCCGGGCGCTGATCGCCGAGGGCGCGGGACCGGAGCACGGGATTGCGATCGCGATTCCCCGCTCGCTCGAATCGGTGTTGGCGACCATCGCGGTGGCCAAGACGGGGGCGGCCTTCGTGCCGATCGACCCGAACTATCCGGCCGATCGCATCGACCACATGGTTTCCGACAGCGGTGTGGTCGCGGGGGTGGCCGTGGCGGCGACCCGGGAGGTGCTACCGGCCACGGTGCGTCCGTTGATCCTGGACGACCCCGCCACCGAACAGGCCGTGGCCCGAGCGGAGACCGCCGCGATCGATGACACCGAGCGCCGAACCGCGCTGCGTCCGGACCATCCCGCCTATGTCATCTACACCTCGGGGTCGACCGGGCTCCCCAAGGGGGTGCCGGTAACGCATCGTGGACTGGCGAATCTGGTCTCGAGCATCGCGGCGGCCGCGGCGGTCGACGCGGACGCTGTGGTGGCGCATACGACGTCGCCGAGTTTCGACGTCTCGGTCGAGGAGCTGCTGCTCGCCCTGTCCACCGGGGCCACCCTGGTGGTGGTTCCCCCGGAGGCGTATGCGGGTGAGGAGCTGGCGCAGGTTTTGCGCACACATCGGGTCACCCATCTGGACATCACCCCGGCGGTCGCGGGATCGCTGGAACCGGAAATGGTGCCGCAATTGCGCACGGTTGCCGTGGGCGGTGACGCTTTCCCGGCGGAACTGCTCGAGCGCTGGGCCGACCGCAGACTGATCAACGCCTACGGTCCGACCGAGACCACGGTGACGGCCACCACCACCGACCCTCTCCCCGCCGACGCGGAGATCTCCATCGGCGGCCTGGTTCGGGGGGCGACGGCCGTGGTGCTCGACCCGTGGCTGCGGCCGGTGCCGGTGGGCACCACCGGTGAGCTGTATCTGGGCGGCCCGGGGGTGGCCCGCGGCTATCACCGCCGTACCGGTCTCACCGCCGCGCGTTTCGTCGCCGACCCCTATCACCCCGGCGCCCGGATGTATCGGACCGGGGACCTGGTGCGCTGGTGTCGGCGCGGCGACCGGCTGGAACTGGAGTATCGGGGCCGCGGCGATTTCCAGGTGAAGATGCGGGGTTTCCGGATCGAACTCGGCGAGATCGACGCGGTGTTGCAGCGGCAACCCGCCGTGAAATTCTCGATCACGGTCGGTGCCACGACCACCGCGGGCGCCACCGCGCTGGTGTCGTATGTTCTGCCCGAACCGGGAACCGGTATCGAGCCGGAGGAGTTACGCGCCGCGGCCGGTGCGGCACTACCCGCCTATATGGTGCCCACGGCGATCATGGTGCTGGAGCGGATTCCGCTCACCCCGATGGGGAAGGTGGACCGAACGGCGCTGCCCGCACCGGATTTCGGCGCCCGCACCCCGACGGGACGCGTGGCGTCGACCCCTCGCGAGAAGACCTTGGCCGCATTGTTCGCCGAGGTGCTCGGATTGGATTCGGTGGGCGCCGACGAGAGTTTCTTCGCGCTCGGCGGCGACAGTATCCTCTCGATCCAACTGGTGTCCCGGGCGAAGACAGCCGGTCTGGTGTTCGGCGCCCGGGATGTGTTCGAGCGCAAAACCGTGGCCGCGCTGGCGGCAGTGGCGCATGAGGCCCTTGTCTCCGGAGTCACGGAGTTGCCCGGAGGCGGGGTCGGCGAGATCGAACTCACCCCGAGCATGCGGGCCGTGCTCGACCGAGGCGATATCTGGCGGCGGTTCGCCCACGCCGCCCTGATCGGGCTGCCCGTCGGAACGGACCGGCCGCGCCTCACGGCCGGGGTGCGACGCCTGATCGATCATCACGATCTGCTGCGGTCATCGCTGCGGCACACCGCGCACGGACCGAAATGTGTTGTCGCCGAGACCGGTTCGATCGATGTCGATGCCCTGGTGGAGGTGGTGGTCGCGGGATCGGATACCGAAGCCGCCTGCGAATACGCGCTGCGGCGCGCCACCGATCCACTCGACCCAGAGGCCGGCGCCGTAGCGCGATTCGTGTTGATCGAACGGCCCGATGCCGAGCCGCTGTGCTGGGTGGCCCTGCACCACCTGGTCGCCGACGACACCTCCCGGCGGATTCTGCTGTCCGACCTGGCGACCGCGGTGCGCGCCCCCGAAACCGAGGTCCTCGCCCCGGTCGGCACCTCGTTCCGCCGCTGGGCCGCGGCCCGGGTCGAGCACGCGCGCGAACGGATCGGCGAACTTCCGCTCTGGCAACGGATCCTGACAACCCCCGACCGGCCGTACGGTTCGGCCACTCTGGATCCCGCGGCCGACACCGTGGCCACCATGCGGCGGCAGCGCATCGTCATCGAGCCGGATCTCGCCGATGCCGTCCTCACCACCTTGCCCGAGCTCTTCCACTGCGCCGCCGAGGACGTCCTGCTCACCGCATCGGCCCTGGCCGTGGCCCGCCGGCACGGCCGCGACCGGATACTGTTCGCCCTGGACGGTCCCGGCCGCTCCGACGCCGTGCTGCCGGGCGCCGATATCACCCGAACCGTGGGCCGATTCACCACAGAGCACCCGGTGGCCCTCGACCTGGGCGATATCGATATCGATGCCGCGTTCGCGGGCGGCGCCGCAACGGGCGATGCCGTCGAGACCGTCAAGGAGCAGCTGCGGGAGCTACCGGACGCGGGCATCGGCTACGGCATGCTCCGTTACCTGTGCGCCGAGACCGCCGAAGCGCTCGCGAACACCCCCACCCCCCAACTGGGTTTCCACTATTCGGATCGGACCACGGTCGGCGAACCGTGGCCGCCGCACCGCGTCGAAACCGTTCGAGACGGCCGGGCACCGCTGACCGCCGTGATCGATATCGACGCCGTGCGCACCGACATGGGCCTGGAGGTCACCTGGGGTTACGCCTCCCGCCTGCTCGATGCCGGCGATATCGACACACTGGCCGGGCTGTGGGTCGAGGCGGTGCGCGCCCTCGCCGCGTACGCGCGCACCCCGGACGCCGGTGGACACACCCCATCGGATTTCCCGCTGGTTCCGGTGACCCGGCAGCAGATCGCCGACTGGGAACGGGAATACCCGGGTCTGGTGGATGTGTGGCCGCTGTCGCCATTGCAATACGGTCTGCTCTTCCACGCCTTGTACGACCCGGACACCGCCGACGGCTATACGGTGCAGTCGCTGCTCACCCTCGCGGGCTCCGTCGACCCGGACCGGCTGCGGGCCGCCGTCCAGGCGGTGGTCGACCGCCACGACAACCTGCGTGTCGCCTTCGTCGAAACCGAGGACGGCCCGCGCCAACTCGTCCTCGACGCCGCCGAGGTCACCTGGCGTTATATGGATCTCACCGAGATCACCGACCCGGGAGAGCGCCGACGTGAACTCGACCGGATCACCGCCGTCGACGCGCGCACCCGTTTCGAACTCACCCGTCCGCCGCTGCTGCGCTGCACCCTCGTCCGCACCGAACCGGACACCTACACCTTCGTCCTCACCAATCACCACATCGTCCTGGACGGCTGGTCGTCCCCGCTGCTGGTCCACGAACTGCTGACGCTGTATGCCGCCGCGCGGGAGGGCCTCGATCCGTTCGTCCTGCCGCCGCCCCGCTCCTACCGGGATTTCCTGGCCTGGCTGGACACCCGCGACACCGCCGAATCCCTGGCGGTGTGGACCGAATCGCTGGCCGGTGTCGACACCCCCACCCGCGCCCTGCCCACCCTGGTCGGGATCGAATCCACCGAAACCGGAATGATTTCCACCGAGCTCTCGCACGCCACCGCCGCGCGGTTGGAAGCCGCGGCCCGGGAGGCCGGGGCCACCGTCAATACCCTGGTGCAGGCGAGCTGGGCCATGGTGTTGGCCACGCTGACCGGTCGCACCGATGTGGTGTTCGGCGCGACGGTATCCGGCCGCCCGCCGGAACTTCCGGGGGTCGAGGAGATGATCGGCCTGTTCATCAACACCCTGCCGGTGCGGGTACGGCTGAATCCGCGAGAGCGGGTGCGTGAACTCCTGGCGCGGATCCAGAGCGAGCGGGCACGGGTGTTGGACCATCAGCACATCGGGCTGGCCGCCATCCACGAGGCCGTCGGGCTCGCCGAATTGTTCGACACCCTGACCGTCGTCGAGTCGTATCCCATCGACCGGGCCGCCCTGTCGGAGGCGCTCGATATCGCGGGTATGCGGGTACTCGACGTCACCGGTACCGATGCCACCCCGTATCCGTTGAATCTCATGGTGATACCGCTGCGGGGCCTCGAGGGTCGCGACACCCTGCGGATCACGGTGAAATACCTGGTCGATCATCTCGACGAGACGGCCGCCGGCACCCTACTGGACCGTTTCGTGCGAATCCTGACCCGGCTCGTCGAGAACCCGGACATGCCGGTGGCCCGCCTGCACCCCTGCGACGACGCCGAACGGACCGCATTGCTGCCGGTGCGCGGCGCGCCGTCGGTTCCGCCGCGTTCCCTGCCCGATATCCTCACCGCCGGCGCCCGCCGGGGTGGTGACGCCGTGGCGGTCACCTCCGGTGGACTCACCATGAGCTATGCCGATCTCGACGCCTGGTCCAACCGTTTCGCTCGAATGTTGTTGCGTCGCGGGATCACGCGCGAGACGTTCGTGATGGTGGCGCTGACCCGGTCGCTGGAATCGGTGGTCGCGGTGTGGGCGCTGGCAAAAACGGGGGCGGCGTTCATCCCGTTGGATCCGAAACACCCGGTGGAGCGGATCGAGCATATGCTCGCCGATTCGAAGGCGCCCATCGGCGTCACCGTCACCGCCATCGGCGAAACCCTGCCCGGCACCATCGACTGGCTGTTGCTCGACGATCTCAACACCATTCGCCGGGTGATGACCGTCTCCGATGCGCCGATCACCGACACCGAACGCGGGGGTCCGATCGAACTGGATCGGGCTGCGTACCTCATCTACACCTCCGGCTCCACCGGTAAACCCAAGGCGGTGTTGATCGCGCACCGCGGGGTGGCGAATCTGGTGCACTGGCAACGGGAAACCCTGGGCCTGGACCCGACGACCCGGGCACTGCAGGTGGCCTCACCGAGTTTCGACGCCTCGGTATTCGAGCTGCTCACCGCGCATGGCACGGGTGGCACGCTGGTCGTGGCGCCACCGGACGTCTACGGCGGCGCCGAGCTGGAACAATTGTTGCGCACCGAGGAAGTGACGCATGCGGTGATCACCCCGTCGGCGCTGGCCACCATGGATCCCGTCGGTCTGGACCGGCTGCGGGTGTTGGCGGTGGCGGGCGAGGCGGTTTCCCCGGAGCTGGTCGCGCAGTGGTCACCGGGGCGGCGGATGGTGAACCTGTACGGCCCCACCGAATTCAGCATCTGGGCGACCGGGCCGGCCGAACTCGTCGCGAACGAGCCGGTCACCATCGGCGGACCCGTGCGCGGCGCCGAGGTCATGGTGCTCGACGGCTGGCTGCGGCCGGTGCCGGTAGGGGTGCCCGGTGAGCTGTATCTGGCCGGACCCGCGCTCGCCCGCGGCTATTTCAATCGTTATGCCCTGACGGCCTCGCGTTTCGTGGCCGACCCGTACGGCGCGCCCGGTACACGGATGTACCGCACCGGTGATATGGCGCGGTGGACCACCGGCCGCGACGGCGCATTCGAACTGGAGTATTTGGGGCGCAGCGATTTCCAGGTCAAGATCCGCGGTCTGCGGATCGAACTCGGCGAGATCGATGCGGTGCTGTCCCGGGACGAGCAGATCGAATACGCGGTGACCATCGGCCGGTCCGGCCCGGGCGGGGAAACCGTGCTGGTGTCCTATGTGCTGCCGCTCGCGGGAGCGGATGTGGACATCGACCGGTTGCGTCAGCGGGTCGCCTCCGAACTGCCGGGGTACATGGTGCCGGCTCATATCGTGGTCCTGGACTCCCTCCCACTCACGCCGGTGGGGAAACTGGACCGTGCCGCCCTGCCGGTACCGAATTTCACCGACACCCGCCGTCCCTATCTCGCTCCGCGCACACCGGTGGAGGAGACCGTCGCCACCGTGTTCGCAGAGGTGTTGGGTATCGAACGGGTGGGTGTCGACGAGCAGTTCTTCGAAATCGGCGGCAACTCCCTGAGCGCGACCAAGGTGATCGCCCGGGTGAACGCGGCCCTGGGTTCCACCGTCGCGCTCCGCGATCTGTTCGACGCTCCCACGGTCGCGCAGCTGTCGTCGCGGATCCGTCCCGCCGCCGGCGCACCCGGCCGTTTCGCCCCGGCCGCCCGGGTGCGCCCGGATCGGATTCCGCTCTCCTGCGCCCAGCAACGCATCTGGGTGCTCAACCGGATGGACCCGAGCGCCGCCGCCTACAACATCGTGATCCCGCTGCGGCTCACCGGCGCGCTCGATACCTCCGCCCTGTCCCTGGCCCTGGCCGATGTGGTGGAGCGGCACGAAACCCTGCGAACCGTCTATCCCGCCGACGATCGGGGCCCACGCCAGGTGGTGATCGACACCGAAACCGCCACCCCGCGGATCGATGTGGTCGACACCGAGGAGGGCGCCCCACTTCGCGCGCGGATCAACGCCCTGGCCGGCACCGGTTTCGATATCACCGTCGAACCGCCGCTGCGGGTCGGTGTGTTCCGTCTCGGCACCCCCGCCCGTCCGGCCCCGGGCCCGGTGGACGCGGTATCATCCGACATGAGTGCCACCGGCGACGGTGGGACGACCACCGGGGCCCTCGAACGTCCCGCCGGGTGGAGCGCCGAGATATCACCACCGGTATCGGAGACCGCCGACGTCCCGGTGCACGTCGTGGTTCTGGTGGTTCATCACATCAGCGCCGACGGGGCATCCATGGCGCCGCTGGCCACCGACCTGTTCGCCGCGTATTCGGCCCGGGTATCCGGTGTCGCGGCCGAGCAGCGCCCACTTGCCGTGCAGTACGCCGATTTCACGCTCTGGCAGCACGAAACCCTCGGCGACGAATCCGATCCCGACTCCCTGGCGGCCCGGCAACTCCGGTTCTGGACCGAGACCCTGGCCGACGCGCCGCAGGCGCTGGAACTGCCCGCCGACCGTCCGCGACCGGCGGTGCAGTCCCTGCGCAGCGCCGATATCGGTTTCACCCTGGACGCCGAACGGCACCGCGCCCTGACGGATTTCGCGGCGGCGCACGGCATCAGCCTGTTCATGCTCGTACACGCCGCATTGGCGGCCCTGCTGGCCCGGATGAGCGGCGCGGGTGACGTGGTGATCGGCACCGCGGTCGCCGGACGTGGGGAACAGGCGCTGGACCCGTTGGTCGGCATGTTCGTCAATACCCTGGCCCTGCGCACCCGGGTGGATCTCGACACCGAATTCGCCGACTTCGCCGCCTCGGTGCGGACAACGGACCTGGATGCGTTCTCCCATGCCGATATTCCGTTCGAACGACTGGTCCAGGTGCTCGGTCCGGGCAGGTCGACGGCCCATCACCCGGTGTTCCAGGTTTCGCTGAGTCTGCAGAACTTCGTCGCCCCGGTGCTCGACCTGCCGGGGCTGCGGATCGATATCGCCGATTACGACCGCACGTCCTCCCCCTACGATCTGATGCTGGACCTGAGCGAACATACCGACTCCACCGGCCCGGCCGGGATCGACGGCGTACTCACCTACGCCACCGACCTGTTCGACGAGGCGACGGCGCTGTCGCTGGTCGACCGGTGGCGCCGCCTGATCGACGCCGTCTGCGCGAACCCTCGGCTGCGCATCGCCGAGATAGATCTGCTCGACGAGCACGAACGCGCCACACTCGTTCCGGCGCGCGGCCCCGAAAGCTCCCCGCCGACCACCCTCACCCGACTGTTCGCCACCACCGCCACCCACTACCCGGACCGCCCGGCGCTGATCGTCGACGGGGAAACCACGACCTACCGTGAACTCGACCGGCACGCGGCGGCGGTGGCCCGGCTGTTGCGGCGGGCGGGCATCGGACCGGAATCGGTGGTGGCACTCGGTCTGCCACGGTCCGCCGAACTGCTCACAGGTCTGTGGGCGACGGCGCGGATCGGGGCGGCCTTCCTCCCGGTGGATCCGAAATATCCGGTGGAACGCGTCGACCATATGCTCACCGACTCCGGCGCCGCGATCGGTCTCACCGTCTCCGCCTACCGGCCGCAGCTGCCGGACGGTATCGAATGGATCGCGCTCGACGAGGTACGCGCCCACCCGGAGGCCGGGCGCGTACCCGGAGACGACCAACCGCCCGTCCCGCCTCACCCCGACCACCCGGCATGGCTCATCTACACCTCCGGTTCGACCGGAACCCCCAAGGGTGTCTCGGTCGGGCATCGCGGTATCGCAGATCTGGTGGCGGCACAGCGGGAGCTGCTCCGGCTGGATGAACACTGCCGGGTCCTGCAGGTGGCCTCACCGAGTTTCGACGCCGCGGTCTTCGAGGCGATCATGGCCTTCGGCTGCGGCGCCGCCCTCGTGGTCGCGCCACCGGAGGTGTTCGGCGGCGACGCGCTCGCCGACCTCGTCTCCACCGAGCGGGTGACCCATATGGTCATCACCCCGTCGGCGCTGTCCACCCTGGACCCGGCCGCGGTGAGCGGTGTTCCGGTATTGGCGGTGGCGGGGGAGGCGGTGAGCGCCGAGCTGGTGGCGCGGTGGGCCGAAAACCGCACCATGGTCAACCTGTACGGCCCCACCGAATCCACCATCTGGGCGACGGCTTCGGCGCCGTTGGCGGTCGGCGAACCGGTGTCCATCGGCGCCCCGATCCGGGGGGCGTCCGTGCTGGTGCTCGACGACCGGCTGCGTCCGGTGCCCGTCGGGATGCCCGGTGAGCTGTATCTCGCGGGCCCCGCCCTGGCCCGCGGCTATCACGGGCGACCGGATCTCACCGCCGCCCGTTTCCTCGCCAATCCGTTCGGCACGGCGGGGGAACGGATGTACCGCACCGGGGATCGGGTGCGGTGGGCGCGCGACGACTCCGGTTTCGTGCTGCGCTATCTGGGACGCACCGATTTCCAGGTCAAGGTGCGCGGCCGGCGGATCGAACTCGGTGAAATCGACGCGGCGCTCGGCCGTATCGAGGGTGTGGAGGCGGCGGTGACCCTGGGTGTCGCCGGCCCCACCGGGGCGACCGCACTGGCCGCCTATCTGGTGCCCACCCCCGGCACCACCCTCGATATCGTCCGGGTTCGGACCGCCGCCGCGGAGATCCTGCCCGACAATATGGTGCCGTCCGCGTTCACGGTCCTCGACGAACTGCCCCGCAACGCCGTGGGCAAGCTCGACCGCGCTGCTCTTCCCGCGCCGGAATTCCTTTCCGATCGCGCGCGCTACCGGGCCCCGGCGACTCCGACCGAACAGGCGCTGGCCACCCTCATCGGCGAACTCCTCGGCGGCGACCGGGTGGGCGCCGAGGATTCGTTCTTCGCGCTGGGCGGCGACAGTATCCTGGCCATCCAACTGGTGTCGCGGGCCCGGCAGCGGGGCATCCACTGCACACCGCTACAGGTGTTCGAGCACCGCACAGTGGCCGCCATCGCCGCCGCGGCCGATACCACCGACCCTGCGCCGACCCTCGACGAACTACCCGGCGGCGGTATCGGCGAATTCCCGCTTCCCCCGATCGGGCACTACATGCTCGACCGCGGCGGCGACCACCGCCGATTCGCGCAGAGCGCCGTCCTGGAACTGCCGATCGGTATCGACCACGAGCGGCTCGTCGCGACCCTGTCGGCCGTCGTCGACCGACACGATATGCTCCGCGCCCGGTTGCTCGTCGACGACGAACCCCGGCTGCTGGTGCGAGAACCCGGCGCGGTCGATGTGGCGTCGCTGGTGCACCGCACCGCGTTCACCGCCGTCGACCACACCGAACTGCGCGAATACGCGGCCGGGGAACTGGACGCCGCCCTGAACCGGCTCGACCCGGTCGAAGGGACCGTCACCCAGTTCATCTGGCTCGATCCGGTCGGCGACGCCGGAACCCACCCTCGGCCCGGTCTGCTCATCGTGGTCGCCCATCACCTGGTGATCGACAGTGTTTCCTGGCGCATCCTGATCCCGGACCTGATCGCCGCCTGGGCGCAGGTATCGGCCGGCGCCGAACCCGTGCTCGCCGAAACCGGCACCTCGATGCGGCGCTGGGCGCATGCCCTCGTCGAGGAGGCGCACAACGAACGTCGGGTCGCCGAACTCGACTACTGGAGCGGTATCGTCACCGGCCCCGACCCGATGATCGGTTCCCGCGAACTCGACCCCGCCGTGGACCGCGCCGACACCCTGCGCCTGGTCGAACGCGAAATATCCGGTGAGATCACCGAGTCGCTGCTCACCATACTGCCCCGACTCACCGGCGGCGGAGTGGACGATGTCCTGCTCACTGCGCTGGTCCTGGCCCTGGCGCGGTGGCGTTCCGAGACCGCCGAATCCGGTGCGCTGATCCGGCTCGAAGGGCACGGCCGGCAGGAGGACGTGATTCCCGGCGCCGACCTGTCCCGCACCATCGGCTGGTTCACCAGCATCTACCCGGTGCGATTCGACCTCACCGGTATTGATACCGACGAGGCGCTCGCCGGCGGCCCGGCATTGGGGCAGACCCTGCACGCGGTGCGCCGACAGCTGCGCGCGGTACCCGACAAGGGCATCGGTTTCGGACTGTTGCGCTACCTGAACCCGGATACCGCTCGGCAGCTGCCGAACCGGCTGCCCGGACGGATCGGCTTCAACTATCTCGGCCGTTTCTCCACCGGCGATATCCCCGCCGGCCTGGAAGGACTCGGCTGGCTGCCGACCGAGGAACTCGGTGAGCTGCGGGCCGACGAATCCCCCGATGTGCCGCTGCAAACCGCCATCGACGTGAACGCGGTGGTCATCGGCGACCGGTTGCGGGCGAGTTTCGGCTATCCCGCCGGTCTACTCGACCACGAGGCGGTCGCCGCGCTGGCCGATCTGTGGTCGGTCGCGCTCGCGGCCGCGGCGCGGTTCGCCGAGACCCCGGCGGCGCGGACGGCCTTCCCGGACGAGCCACCGGCCGTCCCGGAACCGGCCGACCGCGCGGCGACCGGTCCGACCCTCCCGTCGAGCGGGCTCGGGATGGATATCGTCCTCCCCATCCGGTCCGGCGGCACCGCCCCCGCCCTGTTCTGTATCCACCCGTCCTCCGGTATGGCCTGGCCCTTCCTCGGCCTCGCGGACGCACTGCGTCCCGGCCGCCCGATCTACGGTCTGCAGGCCCCCGGGCTGAGCGGACAGCAGAATCCGGCCTCGATCCAGGGATTCGCCACCCGATACGTGCAACAGATCCGCGCCCTCCAACCGACCGGGCCCTACCATTTGCTCGGCTGGTCGTTCGGCGGGCTCATCGCCCATGCCACCGCCGCCGAGCTGAAACGTTCCGGCGCCGAGGTGGGTGTGGTCGCCCTCATGGACGCCGATACCGCCGATATCGATGGCGACAGCCTCGAACCGCTCACCCCGGCGACATTCGTCAACACCTTCGGCGCGATGTTCGGTGTCCATGCCATCCCGCCGGAGGCCACCGCACACGAGACCGCGGAACTGATCCGGAAACAGTTCGGTGGAGTGCCCCTGTTCGACGCCGAAACCCTCGAACGGATGGTGACCTCGTACAACGAGTCCGCACGAACTCGGACCGGCTATCGGCGTCCGGTGTACGACGGCGATATCGTGTACTTCCACGCCACCGTGGACAGCGGGCCCATCTTCGGGCCCTTCGGCTGGCGACCGTATGTCACCGGTTTGATCCACAACCACGAGATCGACGTCACCCACAACGAACTGGCCGCACCCGATGTCCTGCCGATCATCGCGCGGGTCCTCGACGAATACCTGGGAGACGAAGTATGAATTCGGAAAACGGCGTCATCGTCACCGGTATCGAGAAATCGTTCGGCTCCGTCCGGGCGCTGCGGGGGGTGGATTTCACGGCGGAGCCGGGCGAGGTCCTCGGTATCCTCGGGCCGAACGGCGCGGGCAAGACCACCGTCGTGAACATTCTGTCCACCCTCATCCCTCCCGACGCCGGCCGCGCGATCGTCGCCGGACACGATGTGGTCGCCGATCCCGCTGCGGTGCGCCGCTCCATCATGCTCACCGGCCAGTACGCCGCACTCGACGATGTGCTCACCGGCTACGCGAATGTGGTGATGTTCGGCCGGCTGATGGGCCTGAGCAAACGTGCCGCCCGCGCCCGCGCCGACGAACTGATCGCCGAATTCGATCTGGGGCCCGCCGCGCACCGTCCGGTCGGAACCTATTCGGGCGGTATGCGCCGCCGGATCGATATCGCGTGCGGGCTCGTGGTCCGTCCGGAGGTGGTGTTCCTCGACGAACCCACCACCGGCCTAGACCCGCGCAGCCGACAGGGGGTGTGGGATCTGGTGAACGGTTTCAAGAAAGCCGGTATCACCACCCTGCTGACCACCCAGTACCTGGAGGAGGCGGATGTGCTCAGCGACCGCGTCATAGTCATCGACCACGGCACGGTGATCGCCCAGGGCACCACCGACGAGCTCAAATCGCGGATCGGCGGCGACTATTGCGAGATGGTGCCGCGCACCCTCACCGATCTGCCCGCCATCGCCGCCGCCCTGGGCCCACTGCTCCCGGACGAATACCGGACGACGCTGGGCCCGGACTCCGACCGGATCACCATCCCCGCCCCGGACGGCGCCACCACCCTCGCCGAGGCATTGCGACGTCTCGACAGCGCCGGGGTGGAGCTGATCGATATCGCCTTGCGCAAACCCTCGCTCGACGATGTCTTCCTCCGCCTCACCGGCCATACGACGACCAGCGCCGACACGGGGGGTTCCGCGTCGGACACCGACCTGGCCGAACATTCGGCCACGCACCTGCCCACCCGGCGGACGGTGGCGCGATGACCGCGGCGATCTGGTTGGCGCAGACCCGGGCCGCTCCGGCCCGGGCCCGGCAGTGGTGGGTTCTCACCATCCGGTTGATCGCACCGTCGATACGTTCCGGCGAGGTGTTGACCTCGATCCTGGCGCCTGCCGCCTTCACCGCCAGTTTCTACATCCCGCTGAAAACCATCATGACCTTCTCCGGCACCGGTTACAGCAGCTACGCGCAGTTCATGATGCCACTGGTGATCCTGCAGGCGGGGGCGTTCACAGGGATATCGGCCGCCTTCCGGGCCGCCACCGACGCGGTCGCCGGCATCAACCGCCGCTTCGGCGCCATGCCGCTCGGACCGCTCGTCCCCACCGCGGCACGTATGTCGGGAAATGTCTTCCGCCTGCTGATCGCTCTGAGCACCGCCCTGGTCTGCGGATACGTCATCGGTTTCCGCTTCTACCTCGATATCTGGCACACCCTGGGGTTCCTGCTGTTCGCCCTGCTCATCGGGATTTCGTTCACCCTGGGCGCGGATGTGCTCGGCACCGCGACCCGTAATCCGGAGGGCACCACCCAGGCGCTGGTGCTGCCACCGTTGATCTTCGGCATGCTCTCGACGGGACTGGCCCCGGTCCACCAGTTCCCGTCGTGGGTGCAACCGTTCGTCCGCAACCAACCGGTGTCCCAGCTCGCCGAAGGGCTGCGCGCCCTGGCCGGGGACGCCGCCCCCCACACCGGGCACGTCACCTGGTCGCTGATGTTCCCGCCGCTGGCCTGGGTGTTGGGAGCGATCGCCGTGTACATCCCGATATCGCTGCGTCTCGGTTCGAGGAGGATCTGATGCCGCCCACCGCCATCACGGCCGAGCCGGCGACGGCGCTACGCACCGTTTCGGAGCACTCGATATCCGCGTTCGTGACGCACACCCTGATCCAGACCCAACGCCTGCTGTATCGCTGGTCCCGCAGCCCGGGCACCGTGTTGGAGGCGTTGATCATCCCGTGCCTGCTGCTGTTCATCCTCAACACCGTGATCGGCAACCAGATCAGCCGGTTCACCGGCGAGGACGCTCTGTTCGGTTCGGTGCCGATGGTCGCCCTGGTCGGGGCGCTCGCCGGGGCGGTGGCGAACGGGGTGTTACTCGGCCGGGAACGCGATGCGGGGCTGCTCGCCCGGTTCTGGGTGTTGCCGGTGCATCGCGCCTCCGGTCTCACCGCCCGTATTCTCGCCGAGGGCTGCCGAATTCTGGTGGGCACACTCGTCGTGGTGGCGGTCGGTTTCCTGCTCGGTTTCCGGTTCGAACGCGGTGTTCTCGCCACCCTCGCCTTCCTGGGCATTCCCCTACTGTTCGGCCTGGCCTTCGCCACCCTCGTCACCGCCGTCGCCGTCTACACCGCCAAGTCCGCCCTGGTGGAGGGCATCACCCTGTTGACCTCGCTGATGATGTTCTTCAGCACCGGGTTCGTCCCTCTCGCCGCCTACCCGAACTGGATCCGCCCGGTGGTCGGCAACCAACCCCTGTCGGTGGCGATCGAGGCCATGCGCTCCCTGGCCGCCGACGGCCCGCTGGCCCGGCCGCTCACCCTCACCCTGCTCTGGGCACTCGGGGCCATCGCCGTGTTCGCCGTCCCCGCCGCCATCGGCTACCGCCGCGCGAGCCGCCGCTGACCTCGGCGCCTGCCCATGGCCTCGTTCGGCTGCGCGATGCGCGGCGGAAACACCGTGCCGCCCGACTCGACCCCTGGCAACAATCGGCCCCGGCAGCAAGAGGAGATGCGCTATCGAGGAGATGCGCTATCAAGGAAGCACTTGTCCACTCGGTGGTCCGAACCACCACGTAGCGTAGAAGTCCCGCATGTCACCTGTTCCCCTGACCGCACCGATCCGAATACGTCGCCACATCGAGATCCCGTTACTCGAGCCGATGCCCTGCCCGGCCCGTGTTCGCGGCCGGGTGGATATCGGCTTCTGCCTTCCGACCGGACCGTTCGGGTGCGTCGCGACGAAGTCCTGCCGGCTGCTCATGGCCGATGTAGACGACGGGACCCCGGGTGACCACCCGATTCGGTTGCTCGCGGATCCCTCGAAACCCGCGCATGCGCGGCTCGCGCCCATCGGCGGGACGAACCGATGAGCCGGGCGGCATTCTCTCTGGCGATCCATATCGCGGCCGAACCCGAGGCCGTCCGAGAGGTGCTGACCGACCTCGACGGATACCCGCGAATCCATCCACTGGTCACCGCGGTGGACCGACTGTCCACCACCTCATCCGCAGACGAGCGAACGGATCACTATCGGGTCCACGACCGAATGAAACTCGGTCCCCTGACGATCTCCTTCGCCTATCGCGTGGAGATGTCGGTCACCCCCGCGGGGGATATCGTCTCCGACGCCTACCAATTCCCGCGTATCCGACTGCACAATGTCACCACGTGCCGCCCCGAGGGAAACGGCTCGCTCGTCCACGAGCATGTCGACATCGTGGCGCCCCGCCCGCTGGTGGCGACGGTGCACCGCAAGGGCCTCGACGCGCACCGCATCATGTTCGAGCGGCTGAAAGCTCTCTTGGAGAACGGATGAGGCCCGACTCGTTCTCCACTGGACCACGGACCGCCATACGGGCCGAGACCGCACGAACCCGCTTCCGTCACCGGGCCCGGCATGGCCGCACCCCTCGGTCACTGCCCCTTCACCACGATATGAGTTGTCGCCGAATGCCGTTCAGCGGGTTCGGCCCGGATGCGCCACCCCCCGTGGATGATGCATTTGTTCGCCGGTTCGGTGTGGACGTTTGGCCCCTTCGGTGCGCACGCGGCCGAGATGTTCCGGGGGAACGAGTTTGATGATGTCCTGCCGTGAGGTGACCATGAGTTTCCGGAAGATCGCCGCCATCTGCGCGTCGACCGTCCGGGAGGAGGTGCCGCGGCGAACCGCGATGGTGGGGTTGGTCCATCCCGCCGCGGCCAGGAGCGCGACCTCACGTTCGGCGGCCGAAAGATCCTCCCACCGGGACGGCGCGTTCTTCCTGGCGGGATGATCCGTCGCCATCTTCTCGATGGACAGGGTGCCCAGGGCCAGACGCTGTACCTCCCCGAGCTCGGGTCGCAGCAGGGTGCCCTGCCGGTAGGCGGCCGCGAACGCGTCGGGCCCCAGTACCCGACGACAGATCTCGGTGGTTTTCTGCCTTTCGGCGACGATGAGCTCCAGGGCACCGAAATCGATACCCGGCCCGGCGTGAAACATGGTGGCACCGCCGAGGAGTCGTGCGGTTTCGGTTGCCCGCACCGCGAGTTCGTGGGGGTCCGCGTTTCCGGCGGCGATCGAATCGTCGAGGATTCGGGCCCAGGCGCCGTGCAGGATGTGCAGCGCGAACGATATGCCCCACTGGTCCCGTGCGGAGGTCTGAACGGCAAGCGCCGACCGGGCGACGGCCACTGCTTCCTCGGGATCGCCGTATCTGGCCAATGCGACCGCCCGGGCCAACTGAGCCCACGACTTGGCCCACCCGGCTCCGGAATCGATGGCGTGATCGAGATGGCGTCGGGTGACCTCCAGGGCCTGCCGTTCGGTGCCGAGGTATCCGGCGGCCACCGCCTCGTAGAATTCGCTTCGGCCTTCCCCACCACGATCTTCGAGGGTGTCGAATTTCTCTCGGGCTCGGCACAATACGGCTATGCAACTCGGGTCCCGGTGGGCCAGCATGAGTTTCGATCCCCACAGGAATTCGACCGAAGCGGGCAGGCCGATGTCGTTTTCCGGGTGCCGCCGCCAATCACGTCCGATACTCGGATCTTCGACGCAACCGGCCACACATTCGTCGAGTATTCGGTCGGCCTCTTCGTTTCGGCCCTGTAGCACCGAGAGCCAACCCAACATGGTCCGGGCGGCCGTTTGCAGCTCACTGGGCTGCGAGTGCCGGGCATGCGTCGCCTGCAGGGTGCGCTCGGTCCATTGGCGTATTTCCCTGGGAGAACCCTTGATAATGGGCAGGGCGACCAGACCGGCGGAAATCTCCAAACCCACTTCGGGTTCGTCGGAGGTGATGCTTGTTTCGACTGCGGTCAGGATATTGTCCCATGCCGTACGAGTCCCCCAATTCACCTTCCCCGGACTGAACCATTCAACCTGCGCTTTTACAACTCTATCCCGATAGTAACGACGGTGCCGGCGTTCGAGTCTCGCCGTTTCGTCCACCTGATCGGTTGATCTTTCTTTCAACCGTTGCGCGGCGAAAATCCGAATACTTTCCAAGAGGGAATACCGCACCCTCGTCGGGGTGATGTGAGCCGTCACCAGCGACTGATCCACCAACCCCTCGAGCAGACCCTCTATCTCCGATCGCGCCAGACGCAGATCACCGTCGGACACGGGTGTCCCGGCGCCCGGTGTACCCGGGTCGTCCGCGCACACCGACTCGATGACTTCCAGCCCGACACCGACATCGGACGAGAAACCGTCGCCCTCCTCGGGGTTGATGTCATAGCCCGCGGCGAAAACCGACATCCTATCCAGGAGGAGTCGTTCCTTGGCCGTACACAGGTCATAGGACCACGCGATGACATCACGGATCCCCTGATGACGGGGTTCGGCTCCCACCCGCGGCCCATGGGACCAGCTCAGCCGCTTGTCGCCGGCCTCACCGCTCAGATCGCGGGCAATTGCACCCAGGGGCTGACGCAGCAGCCGGGCGGCCGCCAAACGGATATACAGCGGGTTGCTGTGCACATGCCGACAGACCAGCTCGGCCATCTCGACCTGAGCGGTGTCGGTCACCGGGTGGCCGGTGAGTTCGGCACGCCGCCGGAACAGGGTGACGGCCTGCTGCTGCGATAGCGGCGGAACCACGACGACATGCTCGTCGACCCATCCGATGGGGCGGCGGCTGGTCGCCAGAATGGTCAGGCCCGGCACCGCGACCATCAGCTCGGCGATCACCTCACCGACAGCGTCCAGCACATGCTCGCAGTTGTCCAGCACCAGCAGCGTCTGCAGATCCATTCCGAGTGCGTCGGTACTGGTCAGCGCATCGACCAGCGCATCCCAGGAGGAACGCTCCGCTACATCGGCGGCCACGACCGAACGGGTGATCTCATCCTCGACGGCGGAGATGTCGGCGTCCTTGGTCAGCCTGGCCAGCCGCGCCCAGTGCACCGGCCGGTGAGTGGCCTTTCCGAATCGTCGCCCCGCCTCCGTGGCGAGGCGGGTTTTTCCGATACCTCCGGGACCGATCAAGGTGATCAATCGAGCGGAGCTCGTCAACAATGTACCGATCCGATCCAGTTCCGAATCACGACCGATAAAGCGATCCGTAGCAGACACTCGATCTCCACGCCGCCCGGAACCCATCATCATGCCGCATCAGCTTAGCCATATCTCGGGGCCACGGCAGCGTCGGTTGCCGAAAAGGTTGGCGGTTCGGTGCCCGCGATCACCTTCACTCCCGTGAAGTGGCCCTAACCACACCGATCGCGCGACCGAATTTTCCCCTCGACGCCCCACCTCGGCTCACACCGATGAGTACCCGATCGAGACCCCGTCGCCCGAACGAAAAAACACCGATAAATCAGATGTTCACTTCTCTCATATTCGCTATCCAACTGCTCGAATGCAATTCCGGGCTTCGCGCCGGATGGCGTGCCATTCGGCTCCCGAAATGTGAAACGACTACAGAAATGCGCCTAGGCGGGACCCAGCCGGTACGTCTTCACCGTCCATCCCAGGTCAGCGAGCCGGCGAATAGCGGCTTCGATGACAGGAAATCCCGCTCCGTCCATCCACAGCGACCAGAAGATGTAGAAGTTGAAGGTGAGAGTACCCATCTCATGGTCTATCCATGCCCGAAACGGGGCATCCTCGGCATATCTGATGTCAGGACCGGCCACCCAATGGCCTCCGGCGGAGGACTCGACGGGAAAAGAGAGCGTTCCGATGTCGCTCTCCACGGCCAGCGCGTCACCCACCACGGTTTGGGCCGTGGCGTCGGGAAGCCGGACCCGGAAACTGTCGACGATCAGCAGAGTCCATCCGGGCTCGTCTGCGGGATCCGGACACTCGTGCTCGGTCAGGACGGTATCGATCCACTCGAGAATCGTCTGCCGGTCGAGCCGCTCCGTGGACTCCACCCTGGTCGACCTCCACCAGGAGCCGATACGAACCCCTTTCGGTGGCGAGGCGACCTGCAGTTGCCGATAGGCCGACACCTGGTAGGGCTCGGATTGCAACGGACCCAGGTACTCACGGTGGCAGCAGGGAAATATCCCCTCCACCGACAGAGGTTCGAAAAGGTCTTCACCGAGAGCGAAGAGAGCATCGATGGCGATCGCAGCAATTTCCCGTTGATCCCTGACGCGCCCCCAAGGGCTGATCTCGGCGGATATCAGCCCTTCCCGGGGCGAGCGAACGCGTATATCGGTCACACCTTCCATCCTCCGCCCCACCACCCGTTCACCCCACCGATGAGTTCCCTCCCATGAAAGGTCGAGTTCCCACCACCGCTTCCACTGCACCCACACACCACACGCATCACCCCGCCGCCCCCACTCGGAGATCGAGACGACCGCTGTCGCTCCACGGCGACGTGTCGACCGAACAAAACGACCTGCATGGCATGCAGGTCACCGACGAGTCGGAGACCGCCGGGGCCGACTCCTCCCGATGGCTGTCCGATGTCCCCGAACCGAGCCCTCGTCCCCACACCGGGCGCGGTATGGTCCGGGTATGGCAGATTCCTCCGAGGGCAACCGATCCGAGCTCGTGCCCGTCGGAATCTCCCAGGGCCCGGCCGGCGGTATCGCACCGGGCCGGACCGTCCCGGACAGCCCGACGCACGATGTGGGAACCTGGACGGCGAACGGGGTCGGAGTGGGCGTCACGACGTTGCGATCCGGCTCCGAAAGCGCCGAGCGCGTGGGCGGCGGCTCACCACCCGCAACCCCCTGAACGCTCGGCCTCGGCTCATGCGCGACGGCTTCGGCGCCTCTCGGAATGCGCCGCGAACATCACATGAACACAAGTTCTTGTGTTGAGCGGAGCCGGCACCCCCAAGGAGTAGTGTCCTGGGGTATAAGAATCCGTCACTGTTGTGCACTCGGAAAGGTGTGGGGACGCAGATGAAACTCATCGATCGGGTAACTGCCATAAATTGGAACCGGGTGCCCGACGAGAAGGACGCCGAGGTCTGGGACCGGTTGACCGGAAACTTCTGGCTCCCGGAAAAGGTGCCGGTGTCCAACGACATCCCGTCCTGGAACACCCTCACCGACCAGGAGAAGCAGCTCACCATGCGGGTGTTCACCGGGCTGACCCTGCTGGACACCATCCAGGGCACCGTGGGCGCGGTCAGCCTCATCCCCGACGCCCTCACCCCACACGAAGAGGCAGTGCTCACCAATATCGCGTTCATGGAGTCGGTGCACGCCAAGTCCTACAGCGCCATCTTCTCCACTCTGTGCTCCACCCGCGAGATCGATGAGGCCTTCCGCTGGTCGGAGGAGAACCGGAACCTGCAGCGCAAGGCCGAGATCGTGCTCGACTACTACCGCGGCGACGATCCGCTCAAGCGCAAGGTGGCCTCCACCTTGCTGGAGAGCTTCCTGTTCTACTCCGGCTTCTACCTGCCGATGCATTGGTCCTCACGCGCCAAGCTGACCAATACCGCCGATATGATCCGCCTCATCATCCGCGATGAGGCGGTGCACGGCTACTACATCGGCTACAAGTACCAGCGGGGCCTGGAGCAGGTCACCCCGGCCGAGCGCGACGAGCTCAAGAACTATACCTTCGAACTTTTGTTCGAGCTTTACGAGAACGAGGTCGAATACACCCAGGATCTCTACGATGGGGTCGGCCTCACCGAGGACGTGAAGAAGTTCCTGCGCTACAACGCCAACAAGGCGCTGATGAACCTCGGCTACGAGGGCCTGTTCCCCAAGGACGAAACCGAGGTCAACCCCGCCATCCTCGCGGCGCTGTCGCCCAGCGCCGACGAGAACCACGACTTCTTCTCGGGCTCGGGCTCGAGCTACGTCATCGGCAAGGCCGTCAATACCGAGGACGAGGACTGGGAGTTCTGACGAAATCTACGCGGGAGCGCCTCCCATAACCACGCAGCCACGCGGCGGCCCCCCGGGGGCTGGTTCCGGCTCGACCGACGGCCGGAACCAGCCCCCTTTCGTGTCCGCACGCTCCATCTCACCCGGCTAGGACACCCACCAGTTCGCCCTGCGCGTAATCGTTGCCCCACCGGTACCGCAGCGGCAGAGTGGAATTCGTGGGTGCATACCGCATCCATCCCACCGTCGTGGGACTCGATTACGAGGAGAGATCTGTGCGCTTCGGAATCTTCATTCCGCAGGGGTGGCGGCTCGATCTGGTGGGCATCGACCCCGCCGCGCAATGGGGGGTGATGCGGGATCTGGCGGTCCGCGCCGACACGAATCCGGTCTGGGAATCCCTGTGGGTCTACGACCACTTCCACACCGTGCCCGAACCCACCGAAGAGGCCACCCACGAGGCGTGGACGCTGATGGCCGCGTTCGCCGCCACCACCACCCGGATACGGCTGGGCCAGATGTGTACGGCGATGAGCTACCGCAATCCCGCCTATCTGGCGAAGGTGGCGGCAACGGTCGATTCCATCTCCGGCGGACGCACCGAGATGGGCATCGGCGGCGGCTGGTACGAACACGAGTGGCGTGCCTACGGCTACGGTTTCCCCTCCGCCGGGGAACGGCTGGGCCGCCTCGACGAGGGCGTGCAGATCTTCCGGCAGGCGTGGACCACCGGAACCGCCACCCTCGACGGCCGGTACTACCAGGTGGACGGCGCGATCGTACGTCCCCTGCCCGCACAGCAGGGCGGTATTCCGCTGTGGATCGCGGGCGGCGGGGAGAAGAAAACCCTGCGCATCGCCGCGAAATACGCCGACTACACGAACTTCTCCGGCGACGACCCCGACGAGTTCACCCGCAAATCCGAGATCCTGCGCGACCACTGCGCCGATGTCGGCACCGATTTCGACGCCATCGTGCGCAGCGCCAACTTCAATGTCGCGATCGGCGCCACCGAGGCCGAAGCACAGGAACGCATCGCCGCCGGCACCGCCCGCTACGCCTCGGTATTGGGCGAGAAGAAGGCCCAGGAGTTCACCGACCTCCTCTTCCGGAACAGCGCCACGGTGGGCACCCCGGAACAGATCGTCGAGAAACTCCGCGCGGTGCAGGATCGCGGCCTCGGCTACGCCATCCTCAATTTCCCCGAATCCGCCTACGACACCTCGGGGATCGAACTCTTCGAACGCGAGGTCGCTCCCGCTCTGTCCTGACACCCGGAGCCCGGAATCGACGTGTCGAGCCCGCCGATCGCGCATCGTCCACACGAGGCCGATCGGCGGACTCGCACGGATAACGCGGCTTATCGCACCGACGCTCGTCGCGTTACAGCATTTTCCGCCCGCAAAAGTCGGGGCTGTCCCCGACGACGAATTCCCGATGGAATCGATGTCGTGCGGTGTGATGGTGGATCGACCGGTTCGACACCGAAACACGGCACATCCACCACGGTCCTCGACCTGTTCGGCACCGCATCCGATGGCCTCGGCCGATCGAGACGAAAAGCGAACCGGCCCGGACCCGTCGAACAACAGAACAAGAGAAAGCGTCATCGATTCCATGTTCTCCCAACCGCTCATCGAACTATCCGGTCAGATCTTCCGGTTCATCACCCTCACGCTGCCGGTGCTCCTGCTCTACATTCTCTGAATTCGAAGCTCCACAACCTCATGGGGCCGCACCGCAGAAGGCTCTCGCCCGAATACTTTTCCGGGCGAGAGCCTTCACCACACAGCGGTATGAACGCGCCGCTCACACGGCGGGTCGATCGAGCCCGCCCCCGCGCACACCTGCTGTGAAGACACTCCACTCACCTGTGGTGAACACCAGTGCCGGACCGACCGGGTTCTTCGAATCACGGATACCGACACGCCCGTCACCGAGCCACGCGACTTCGACACATTCGTCGTTGCCACCGCTGTATGACGACTTGAACCATTGCGCGTCGGATGAACCTACCGTCACTGTTCGTATCTTCTTGCTATCTTTCTGATCCGATTCCGCGATGTCTGTTCAGCCAGCGCTACGCTCAGGAGTTTGTCGTACATTGCGCGGTAACGCTTTACGTCTTCGACATCTTCGAAGGTCATCGAACCCGGCATAAACCACAGAAGGTTCCGCGTCCGGGGAGTCGAGAACGATAAAGGGCAGGATCACTCCACCGGTTGGGTGACCGGCAGTGAACGGTAACACCCGAACCACAATATTCTCGCGGGTGCTCATATCGGCGATGTGTCGACACTGGGCGGACATGACTCGGTCCGACCCGACCACAGTGTGCAGGATACTCTCATGGAGCAAGAATTCGAGCTGAACCCTCCAGCGCTGCCGCATGAGACATGTACGGCGCTGCATCCGCAGTTCGATCCGTTTATCGATTTCCGTAGGTGGGTCATCCGGCGTGTGAGCACAGAAAATGGCCCTGGCGTAGTCAATGGTTTGCAGCAGACCGGGGATCATGAGGGATTGATAGAATCGAAAATCC
This sequence comes from Nocardia paucivorans NBRC 100373, assembly GCF_000308675.1. GTDB lineage: Bacteria > Actinomycetota > Actinomycetes > Mycobacteriales > Mycobacteriaceae > Nocardia > Nocardia paucivorans. The sequence goes on from NZ_BAGE01000044.1 coordinate 148,703, forward strand.
GTAGCGTACGACTCCAGCTCGAGATATGTAGCTCGAGATATGTAGCTCGAGATATGTAGCTCGAGATATGTATTGAAGCCGCCGCCGAGGAGATGCCGATAGTCCTGCCACCAGACCTTCGTATTCGATTGTGCGGCAATGGCCATCAGGTATTGGGTCGCGCCTCCGGTAAACCGTAGTGGCGGCACAGGTATTCGACTTCTCGAACCTTGATCTTCTCGTACCGACCCAGTTCCATCCGGCTGAGTGCCGAACGGCCGAATTCCGTATCCCTGGCCACCTGGTCGAGTGTCGATCCCCGCGCGTGACGCGCGTCGCGCAGCGCCCTACCCAGCTGCCGACGCGGCAATGTGGTGCCGCTGAGGTCCGCCTTGCTCGACATCATTGCCTCCCCTGTTTCTCATCGAGCATGATCGGCGTTTCTCAGCTTGGGAAGCATCGTAGGCAAACCCTGGGAATCATGCTGGGCGTTCGTGCCGATTCTGTGAAGGCGCCGCGTCGAGACTCTCCAAGCCGCTGACGCACAGCACCATAAACGCATGGCCGAGCAACACGGAAGCCTCGATATAGCCCAGGCGCGGGTCCTACGGGCGCCGAGCTACGGCGGGATACTCACGGAACGACAGCTCAGGGAACCGGCGAACCTCACAGGATGGAAAACGCGCCAATCCCTGGCGAGACTCTCCTATCGGGGACTCGTCACCACCACCCGGGCGTGGCGGGTCCGCTACCAGATCACCCCGCTGGGCCGAAAAGTTCTCGCCATGCAACCGTATGACTTCGAACGAACAGAGGTGTGACCCGATTGCGAACGAACCCCGAAACCTCCGTGTACGCGCTCGGCGTCACTCACCGCACCGAGGTGGACGTATGGCAGGCCATATGGTTTCTCGAGCGCCGCCGTATCCGTACCATCCGAGTGGACAATATTTCCGAGCCCAGAACACTCCTGTCCGTCACCATCCCGGCCGACGCACCGGACCTGGCGGATATGCGCGAACGCCTCCCGAACCTCACTCCATTGTGGGACGCGGTCCGCCATGAGTTCTGGACGAAAGCGGTATCGGAGGACCTCGCCATATGACCGAGATCCGCTACCCCGATGCCGAATCCGTCGATGAGATCACCGCCCGCTACCTACTGTCGATGCCGACCACGTTTATGCCGTTGCTGTGCGGTTTCCGTTACGACGGTGAGAGCATCGACGCGGACTGCGCCACCGTCGACCTGTCCGGCAGCCGCTCCGACCGCGACCCGAATCCCATCCACCTTCAGGCCGCTCGACTGCGCGAGGCCCTCGGTTCCGATATGTTCGGTTTCGGATTCGCCTTCGTCGTCTTCGCCGACCAACTGGACGATCGGGAGGAGAACGGGCATATCCCATCGCAGGTCCGCGCCGCCGCCGAGCAACTCCCCGGCGCCGACGATCTGATAGCCGCCGTCACCATCGATGCCACCGGCCGACAGTGGTGGGCTGTCGTACCCCGCCACCTTCCCGGCCTCGATCCGATCCGCCTCCACTTCCCCGCCACCCCGCCCGAACACTGGCGAATCCCCGATACCCTCGACGCCTCGCTGTGGACGGCGGCACTCGCGCTCGACAAGTCGAACCGCAAACATCTGCTCGGACTCCTCATAGAACCCGACAGACCTGCGGACGGAACGGGGACAACTTTCTTGTGAGGTGGTCGTTCGCAGTTGCAGTGGACGATCCTCGATAAGTTCGGGGCGGCTGTCGGCCAAGTGCGGCGTGCGCATGGCCGAGGTCCCGCATCCCAACAATCCGGACTACACCATGCACGGGCAACCTGCCTCTCAGCTCTCCGTCATGGTGTGCCGCTCTTCCGAGAAGGGGGCCTCGGCGTGGCCGTGCACACCGGCAAGCCCCGCAAGCCGGGTGTCGATGCCGAACTCATCGCCACCTTGCGTGAGCAGCGGACGCCGGCCGATGAACGGCTCGAGGCGCTCAGGATGTTCACCCTCGATGTGCCGGCCACCGCCGGTGGGATCGATGACGATGCCGTCGAGGCTCTACTCGCGCCCGGATACACCGAACGCAACGCGCTCGAAGTCGTCCTGGGCATCGGCACGTACACGATGTCGACGCTCGCCAACCGCCTCATCGGAAGCGAGTGACCGTCGGCGCGCTCGCTCAGATGCCGAGAACCAGTTTCGCGGTGCTGAAGTAGATGATCAGCCCCGTAGCGTCGACCAGGGTGGTGACCATGGGCGCCGAGACCACGGCCGGGTCGATGCGCAACCGCTTGGCCAGCAACGGCATGGTGCCACCTATGGTCGCGGCCCAGGCGCAGATCAGGACGAGGGTCACCCCGACGACCACCGCCACCCGCGGACCCACGAACAGTCCGCCGATGGCCACGCCCAGCACGCCGAGCATACTTCCGAGCACCAGCCCGACCCGGCATTCCCGCCAGATCACCTTGAACAGGTCGCCGCCGCGTACCTCGCCCACGGCGACCGCGCGCACACAGGCCGTCGCGGCCTGGGCGCCCGCGTTTCCGCCCGCGCCGATGAGCAGGGGAATGAACAGCGCCAGCTGCGCGGCCTGTTCCAGGGTGCTCTCGAAGAAGTCGGTGACGCTCACCGTCAGGGTCGCCGCAACCAGGAGCAGCATCAGCCACAGTGCCCGGTAGCGGGCCAGCTGGAACACTCCGGCCGCCATATAGTGCCCGGTCCACGGGGCGGAACCGGCCTGTTTGGCGACGTCCTCGCTGTCGGCGGCCTCGATCACCTCGACGGCGTCGTCGATGGTGAGCAGCCCGACGAGCCGGTCCTCGCTGTCGACGACCGGCAGGTTGATGTCATTGGTCTCGCGCATGAGCCGGGCCGCCTTCTCCGCGGAGTCGGTGGCGCGGACGAAAGCGGGTTCGGTGACGACGAGGTCGGCGACCATGGTCTCCGGTCCACTGAGCACCAGTTCCCGCAGCTCCACGATGCCGCGCAGCCGGCGTCCGTCGTCGACCACCGGCAGGGTGTACACGGTTTCGGCATTGGCGCCCTTGGCGCGGACCATGCGCAGAGCCTCGGCCACGGTCAGATTGCCCGGGATCGCGACGACCTCCGGCGTCATGTACCGCCCGACCGATCCCTCCGGGTAGCCGAGCAGCGCGGCGGTCATACGGCGTTCGCGCGGGCTCAGCCCGGCGAGGGCCTTCTTGGCGACCTTGGCGGGAGCCTCCCGCAGCATTCGGGCCCGGTCGTCGGGAGCCATGGCCTCGACCAGCTCGCGGAAGGCCTGGTCCCGCAGCCCCTGGAGGATCTGCTGCTGGTCGACCGGTTCGAGCTCCTCGAAAACGGCCAGGGCCAGGTCTTTGTCCAACAGCCGAAACGCGAGACCGGCCTCCACCGCGTCCATGCGGGCGAGTTCGTCGGCGATCACGTGCGGCGGGTGGTTGTTCAACCAGTGCAGGGCGGCGTCCACCCGGTGATGTTCCACGACGTCCTGTAGGGATTCCGACAGGGTGACGGGCGCATCGATGAGTTCGGTCTGCGACATGAGGGGACCTCGGCACAACGTTGAGATGGCGAGCGATTCGAAAGAAAACGTCACACCGCGGGGCGTCGAGCCGGGCCGCTACAGCCGGAAGTAGTCGTTACCGGGCCTGCGGGCGGACGACGCCGCGCGGCCTTCGACTGGGAGGTTCGCTGCGCATGGCAACCCCACCTCCTCTTCGCTCGGTCGTCACACACGGCGAACCGTGGTGACTCGACTCCTCGAAACTTCGTACGAATGCAAACGCATTCTCTCGCAGAATACATCCTGCACCCGATACAGGTCACAATAAAATGCCCGAAACCCGGCGTTTTGCCGGCCGGGCGTGTCGTAAAACACTCGACACCCCCGAAACCGCGGCATTTTATGCCCCTCGCGTCGGTCCATCTCGGGTCCGCGGACCCGGTCGATCCGGGCGCGCGCTTCTCGCCGGAACCTCGAATCGGACATTTGGGCCCGTCCCCATATAACAGTGCCCATATAACAGCGGCGTCGCGATGTGGTCGTCGCCCTCCCTCGCGGCCCGGAACAGGTCCGGCGGATAGGGCGCGTGGCGGTCGTCCGACATCGTGCACACCCGCGTACCCGGGCCGTGAGTCGAGAGGTCGACGACCGACTCACCAGCGGAAAAGCCCACGCTCTCGCCGGCGGCCCCTGATGGCGACGTCCCGCCAGGAGGGCGGGATCGCCCTCGCCGGCGGCCATGTCATACCCCATACCCCTACCCCGAACGGCCGGCTCGTAGCGTGCCCCGGAACGGCGGGCGGTTCACCCCGCGGTCCGAATGGCCACCATCCAACGTGACCGTGACAGCACTTCATGAGGACCATCCCATGCTTTCCACCACGTTCGAAGCGAATGCCCGCTCGAATCGGCGCCGCCGCGTCCCTCGTTCACGGCGATCACCGAAATCCGGATGTCCGAGCCGGTTTGGACGCCGCGATTTCGAATCATGGCCATCCGTGCGTTTCATCGCACCGAATACGGTGTGATCGCTTCTCCACGGTACGGAATTCCGTTGTCCGCAGAACGTTTGCCGAGTCGGGTCGGAATCGCCGTACGCGTGCGATCGCATCGATGCCCGGACATCGTCCGGGCAGGCTATTCGCAATCGAGGGAAGAGGTGAGGAATGGGTCTGCTCAGTGGTTTGCTTCAGCTTGTCGGTTCCGTCGTGACGGGCCTCGCCAGCGTGGTGGCCGGTCTCGGGAGCGTATTGCTCTGAGTGCGATATCTCGAGGCCGATGGGTCTTCCGTTCGCCGAAGACCTTTCGGCCTCGAAGCATTCTCCTTCGGACGCCGGCCCGGATCACCGCTACCCGAGGCCAACGAGGAAGACCCCGGCACATCGACGGATCGCTCGCACTCTGATGACGAAACTCATCGAGAGACAAGCAATTCGAAACTTTTCCGAAGGTCGTCGGACAACTTGTCGGCACGGTGCCGGATCTGCTCATCGGCCTCTCGGCACCCTAGCGGCCCTTCGAATCGGCGTGGTCGTCCCCACCGCAGCCGCACCCGCACGCTCGCGTGGAATTCGGAGGTACGGATGAAGGATGTCGGTAATGCGACGCCGTTCACGGTACGTGCACTCGCCGTGATGGCGACCGCATCGCTGGCCACGGTCTCGGGGATTCTGCCTCCGAACGCCTTGGGCGACAGCGGTTCACCGGCGGCGACCGAATCCGGGGATTGTCCCGAACTGTTCGTTCTCGGGGTGCAGGGCACCGGCCAATCGTCGCCGAATTCCCCGATAACCGTGGACTCGGGCATGTTGGCGACCGTCCTGCGCCCTCTCGCCGAGATCGGTCACGGGCGGGTGATCGGCCGGGCATACGTGCCCTATCCGGCGAGTTTCGGCGGCGCCGTGGGAGATACGACGACACCGTACTCCGCTTCCGCACTCGAGGGGCTGCGTCGATTGCGAGAAATGGCCGCCGCGGTGACCGAACGCTGCCCCCGGACCCTGCTGGGGATCATCGGCTACTCACAGGGGGCGCATGTCGTATCGATGTTCGCGCGTGAGGTCGGGCGGGAAGCGGGCGCGGTGGCGGCAGATCGCATTGCGGCGGTGGCCCTGGTGGGCGATCCCACCCGCGCGCCCGGCGCGCCGATATTCCCCGGTCGACCGGGCCGTGTCCGCCCGGACCCGGCGCCGGGCACCACGGGAGCGGCCGTCGACGAGCTGCCCACATTCGTCCAGCGAGACGTACCGGGCGGGGGAATCGGTCCCCTGCGGGACACCGCCCCGGATTTCGGGGTCCTCAGCGGTCGGGTGGCTTCGCTCTGTCTTCCCGGGGACCTGGCCTGCGATGCCCCGCCCGAGGCCCCGCTGCTGCATATGATCGTCGACATCCTCGGCCAGGCCGAGCTCCTGCCGTGGAACCCACCGGCATCGCTCGGCTCGCTCTCGCGTGCGTTTTCGGCCACGCTGGCCCGGGCAACGGCGACGATCGTGAACCACGATCTGGACGGCTATTCACTCGGCACCCTGTCGTTGACCCCGCAGAAACCGCTCAGCGTCCGGCTGGCCGAAGCCGCCGACCCCCGCGCCGGTGACGACTTCGAGGCGCACCGGGCACTGCTGCGACTGGGCACCCTCACCCTGAACACCCTCCTGGCGCTCATCGATATCGCCCTGACTCCCGACGAGGTCGCCCGTATTGCGGCCGCACCCGATCCCCTCACCGGGCTCGAACGCACGACCACGGCGCTGGTGACCGCCGCGCGCCGCCCCCTCCCGCACGCCACCGCGTCCGAACTGCTCACCCAGGTTTTCGACGCCCTCGGCTCCCTGATCGTGGACAATGCCGAACTGCTCGATCCCATGCGGTGGCTGCGTTACGCCGATACCGGTCGCCGACACAGCAACTACCCGAATATCGGTTTGACCGACGACGGGCGAACGGCCACCGATCTGATCCGCACCTGGTTCGCGGCCGTCGGCGAAGACCTCGCCGACCATCGCCTCGATACGCCGCAACCCCCACCCCGCACCGAGGTGCCGCCCACTCCCGCCCCGGTCTCCCCCGCTCCCCCGCCACCGCCGGCGGAGGAAACACCCGCAACCCCCGCTCCCCCGCCACCGCCGGCGGCCGATTCCACGCCGACGCGGACCTCCCCGGCTCTCGATATCCTCCGACTCGCGTCGCTGCTCGTGATCGCGCTGTGTATCGGAGCCGGTGGCGCCATATGGTTCGCCCGCCGACGGCACCGAACCCGGTGATCACCGTCCCAAAGGTGCATACGCTCGCCCGGGCCGCGGTGGAGTCTTCGTGGATGGGGCGGCCACCCCCTGCCGCCGCGCCGGCAGCTCACCGCGACGGCGGGTGCCCGGCGGCGACGATCACGCCGCGCCACCGGGCACCCGCTCCCCGAATCCGGTTCAGAGCATGCAGCTCACGCAGCCCTCGACCTCGGTGCCCTCCAGCGCCATCTGCCGCAGGCGGATGTAGTAGAGGGTTTTGATGCCCTTGCGCCAGGCGTAGATCTGGGCCTTGTTCAGGTCGCGGGTGGTGGCGGTGTCCTTGAAGAAGAGGGTCAACGACAGGCCCTGGTCCACGTGTTGGGTGGCCGCGGCATAGGTGTCGATGATCTTCTCGTAACCGATCTCGTAGGCATCCTGGAAGTACTCCAGGTTGTCGTTGGTCATATAGGGGGCCGGATAGTAGACGCGGCCGATCTTGCCTTCCTTGCGGATCTCGATCTTCGACGCCACCGGGTGGATGGAGCTGGTGGAGTGGTTGATGTAGGAGATCGAACCGGTCGGCGGCACCGCCTGCAGGTTCTGGTTGTAGAGGCCGTATTCCATCACCGAGGCCTTCAGCTCACGCCAGTCCTGCTGGGTGGGGATGCGCACACCGGCGTCGGCAAACAACTGCCGCACCCGGTCGGTCTTCGGCTCCCACACCTGATCGGTGTACTTGTCGAAGTACTCACCGGAGGCGTACTTGGATTCGGGGAAACCGCCGAAGTAGGTGCCGCGTTCCTTCGCGAGCCGGTTCGATGCCTGAAGCGCGTGGTAGACGACGGTGTAGAAGTAGATATTGGTGAAGTCGATACCTTCTTCGGACCCGTAGTGGATGCGTTCGCGCGCCAGATAACCGTGCAGGTTCATCTGCCCGAGGCCGATGGCGTGCGAGGAGTTGTTGCCCTGCTCGATGGACGGTACCGAGTAGATGTGCGTCTGGTCGGAGACCGCGGTCAGCGCCCGGATTGCGACCTCGATGGTCTTGGCGAAATCCGGGGAGTCCATGGCCTTGGCGATGTTGAGCGAACCCAGATTGCACGAGATGTCCTTGCCGACATGGGCGTAGGACAGATCGTCGTTGTAGTAGGAGGGCGTGGAGACCTGCAGGATCTCCGAGCACAGGTTCGAGTGGGTGATCTTGCCCTTGATCGGGTTGGCCCGGTTCACCGTGTCCTCGAACATGATGTACGGGTAGCCCGATTCGAACTGCAACTCGGCAATGGTCTGGAAGAACTCGCGGGCCTTGATCTTCGACTTGCGGATACGCTTGTCGTCGAGCATCTCGTAGTACTTCTCGGTGACATCGATATCCGCGAACGGCTTGCCGTAGACGCGCTCGACATCATAGGGCGAGAACAGGTACATGTCCTCGTTCTTCTTGGCCAACTCGAAGGTGATGTCGGGGATGACCACGCCCAGCGAGAGTGTTTTGATGCGGATCTTCTCGTCCGCGTTCTCCCGTTTGGTGTCGAGGAATCGGTAGATGTCGGGGTGGTGGGCATGCAGGTACACCGCGCCCGCACCCTGCCGCGCCCCGAGCTGGTTGGCGTAGGAGAACGAATCCTCCAGCAGTTTCATGATCGGGATGACGCCGGAGGACTGGTTCTCGATCTTCTTGATCGGCGCGCCGTGTTCGCGAATATTGCTGAGCAACAACGCGACTCCGCCACCACGCTTGGACAGCTGCAATGCGGAGTTGATGGAGCGACCGATGGACTCCATGTTGTCCTCCATGCGCAGGAGGAAACACGAGACGGGCTCGCCGCGCTGTTTCTTGCCCGAGTTGAGGAATGTCGGGGTGGCGGGTTGGAAACGACCCTCGATGATTTCCTCGACCAGATCGCTCGCCAGCTGCTCGTCACCGTCGGCGAGGGTGAGAGCGACCATGCACACCCGGTCCTCGAACCGCTCCAGATAACGTTTTCCGTCGAAGGTCTTGAGGGTGTACGAGGTGTAGTACTTGAACGCGCCGAGGAAGGTCGGGAACCGGAACTTCTTCGCGTACGCCTGCTCGAAAAGCTTCTTGACGAACTCCCGGCTGTACTTGTTCAGGACCTCGGGCTCGTAGTAGTTCTCCTCGACCAGATAGTCCAGCTTCTCGTCCAGATTGTGGAAGAAGACGGTGTTCTGGTTGACGTGCTGTAGGAAGTACTGGCGGGCGGCCTCACGGTCCTTGTCGAACTGGATCTCACCGTCCGGCCCGTACAGATTCAGCATCGCGTTGAGGGCGTGGTAATCCAGGGCCTCGCCGGGGTTCGCGTCGCGCTGCGAGGGCTGCTCTACGCGAGCCGTTTTTCCGGTCGGTGCTGTTGTTGTCGTTGCCAAAACAATCCCAATCCCTCTCGGACGCGTTCGACGTCCTCGGCGGTTCCCATGAGTTCGAAACGGTAGAGGTAGGGCACCGCGCATTTGCGCGAAATGACCTCTCCCGCATAGCAGAAGGTGTCACCGAAGTTCGTGTTCCCGGCCGCGATCACCCCGCGCAACAGGGCGCGGTTGTGCGGGTCGTTGAGGAACTTGGCGACTTGGCGCGGCACGAAGTCCTTGTCGGACCTCTCCGAACCCAGAACGTGCCGACCACCCCCGTAGGTGGGGACGATCAGCACGTAGGGTGCGTCGACGCGCAGCGAGTCCGCGGTGCGCAGGGGTATGCGGGTCGCCGGGAGTCCCAACTTCTCGACGAAACGATGCGTGTTCTCCGAGGCGCTGGAGAAGTAGACCAGCGCGGCTGTTTCGGACACTCCTCGACCCCCTTTTCCCCCACGGATGCGATGGTGGCGTCAGGCCGCCACCGAGGCCAGCGCCTTGATGCGATCGGGACGGAAACCGGACCAGTGCTCATCGCCGGCGACGACGACCGGAGCCTGCAGATAACCCAGCGCCATCACGTAGTCGCGCGCCTCGGCGTTCTCGGAGATGTCGACGACCTCGTACTCCACCCCGGCCTTGTCGAGCGCCTTGTAGGTGGCATTGCACTGGACGCAAGCGGGCTTGGTGTACACGGTGACGGTCATGGTCTCCCTCTCTCTGGTCCAAAAGCCGGTGATCCGTAGCAGTGCCGGTGCGCGTCGAAACGGCGGCCCACGCCGTTGCCGCGCAAACTCCCGGAACCGTCGGCGAACGTGCTGTTCGAGCCGGTTCCCCCCGGTCGCGGAGGGTGGTTCGTTCTCCCGATCTCGGGTACCCAAGACACTACACCTAGTGGCCGACAGTTGAAAACGACACGAGATGTTGCGAGTCACATTGATGGAATTCCACGGCCGTAAGTACCAGGACAGTCGATAAGCCCCAGAACATACATGTGGCTCAGATCACAAATTCCGAGTTGAGTTCCTTTTCAGCAAACTCAGAAGACTACGTCCGTCACACCAGCCGCCGAGGCCTCAACAGGCCCTGCAGCACCATACGGAACCCGGCGGAAAACCGCGAGGGGCCACCCCGTCCCAACCGGACGGAGCGGCCCCTCGAAAAGGTCCCGGACCGGAAGATCAGGCCGACACGAGCTCTTCCTGCGCGGCGTCGACCAGCGCCCGCAGCGCGCCGGCGATCTGCTCGCGCGCCTCGGCATCCTCGCTGGGATGGGTTGTGGCGAAACGCTCACCGATGGCGCCGAAGTGCAGATGGGCCGCCTCGACCACCGCACCGCCGGCGATACCGACCGTCTTGACCGCGTCGCCGTGCGCCCACTTGGCCGCGTTCTGACTGATGGACGCGCTCACCACCGCAACCGGCTTGCCCTTGATGGCGCCGGCCCCATACGGGCGCGACACCCAGTCGATGGCGTTCTTCAGCGCGCCCGGCAGGCTGCCGTTGTATTCGGGGGTCACCAACAGTAGGCCGTCGGCCTCCGCAACGGCCTGTCGCAATGCCTCCGCGGTTGCGGGCACCGCACCCGGCACGTCGATGTCCTCGTTGTAGAAAGGAATATCGGCCAGGCCGTCGTAGATGACGACCTCGACCCCCTCCGGGGCGGTCCGCACGGCGGTCTCGGCCAACTGCCGATTGATGGAAGCGGCCCGAAGGCTTCCGACGAGTGCGAGGATACGGGTCTGGCTCATGATTGCTCCTGAGTACCGGGTCTGTTCCACTTTCAAGTTATGTACAGTAACCGGACCACGGTCCGGTCTATTCCCCGGAGGCGGTGTCCGAGTCCCGTGAGCCACGACACACCCCCAATCGACCCCGCGGCACGACCGCGGGATCGATCCCACGACGGCACACCGGCGATCGGCAGGCCCCTGCCCGGCACCGCAGCACCCACCGAACGCGCCGATGCCGCGCGCAACCGCCGGCTGCTGCTCGACGCCGCCCAGGAACTGGTGCGCGAGAAGGGGCCCGCCTCGTTGACCATGGACGCCCTGGCCAAGCGAGCCGGCGTCGGCAAGGGAACGGTCTTCCGCCGCTTCGGCAGTCGGCTCGGACTCATGCTGGCTCTACTGGACCACTCCGAACGTAAACTCCAGGAAGGGTTCATCTTCGGGCCGCCGCCACTGGGCCCCGGGGCGCCGCCGGTGGAAAGGCTGGTCGCCTTCGGCCGCGCACGGCTGCTCGATATCGAGGTCGAGGGCGAACTACATCTGGCCGCGGAAACGGGCCCGGCCGACGAACGCTACAGCGCCGCCCCGTATCTCGTGCACAAAAATCACGTCTCCCTGCTGCTGCGACAGGCCGGCACCCCGGGCGAGATACCCCTGATCGCCGACGCCCTGCTGAACGCGCTCTCCGCCGGCCTTGTCCTGCATCAGCTGCGCGCCCTCGGATACACCCGACAACAGATCGGCGACAACTGGGCGGATCTGGTTCACCGCGTCGCCGGCCCCACCCCGCAGTAGAGTGGACGGGCATGGGGAACCTGCGTGAACAGATCATCGCCGAGTTGGGCGTTGTGCCCGATATCGAGCCGAAAGCCGAGGTCCGCCGCCGGGTCGACTTCCTGAAGAACTTCCTGCGCTCCACTCCCGCACGGGGTTTCGTGCTCGGCATCAGCGGCGGGCAGGACAGCGCGCTGGCCGGCCGACTGTGCCAACTGGCCGTCGAGGAACTGCGCGCCGAGGGCGCCGAGGCGACCTTCGTCGCGGTTCGCCTGCCCTATGGGGTGCAGGCGGACGAGGCCGATGCGCGGATCGCCATGGAATTCGTCGCCCCGGACCGGGCGGTCGTGGTCAATGTTCGGCCCGGCGCCAATGCCGTGGCCGCGGAGGTGGCCTCGGCGCTGAACGTGACCGAACTACGCGATTTCGTCCGCGGCAATATCAAGGCCCGCGAACGCATGGTGATCCAGTACGCCATCGCCGGCCAGGAGAATCTGTTGGTCGTCGGCACCGACCACGCCGCGGAAGCGGTCACCGGCTTCTTCACCAAATACGGTGACGGCGGGGTCGACCTCACTCCCCTGACCGGTCTGACCAAACGACAGGGCGCCGCCCTACTCCAGGAATTGGGCGCTCCCGCCACCGTCTGGTCCAAGGTGCCGACCGCCGACCTGGAGGACGACCGCCCCGCGCTACCCGACGAGGAGGCGCTGGGCCTGCGCTACAGCGAGATCGACGATTACCTCGAGGGTCGAGAGGTCACCGCCGAGGTGGCGCAGAAGATCGAATCCGTCTACCTCGCCACCCGGCACAAACGCACCGTCCCCGTCACCCCGTTCGACGACTGGTGGCGCTGAACGGGTAACCGGCCGCGACGAACCGCACGAGACGTCGCGACCCACTCTCCGCGGACCGGTTCAGCCCCCCGCGAAGGGCGGCAACACATCGACCCGGGAGCTCAACGCGGCTCCCGTGTCCCGGGTGAGTTCGTCGCCGACGAGGTAGGCGCAGACCGACAACATCTTGTCCAGTTCCGAACCGTAATCGGCGAGCAGCCGGGCACGCAGGTCCGCGACAGTGGAACCGGGGGGAAGATCGAGGGTTTCGGTGTCCTTGCCGACAGCGTCGGCGATGGCTGCGAAATAGCGGACCTCAACCACCGATGGCTCCCATCGTGCGTTCCGGTGGGACGAAGTCCGCGGCATCAATACCGTGACCCGCCCATTTCTGCCACATGGCGCCGCGCCACAGCTCGGCCAGTTCGGCGTCGTCGGCGCCGGAGCGCAGCGCCCGACGTATATCGAACTCCTCGTCGCTGAACAGACAGGAGCGCAGCATACCATCGGCGGTGAGTCGAGTCCGGTCGCAACTCTCGCAGAATTTGCGGGTCACCGAGGCGATGATGCCGACCGTGGCCGGGCCGCCATCGACCAGCCAGGTCTCCGCGGGCGTGGCGGGGTCGCTGCGACCGAGTTCGGTGAGTTCGTAACGGGAACCGAGCACATCGAGCAGTTCGGCGGCGGTCACCATATTCGTCCGGGCCCACTCGTGGTCGGCGTCCAGGGGCATCTCCTCGATGAACCGTAGTTCGCAACCCTCGTCCAGACACCAGCGCAGCAGATCGGGCGCACCGGCCAGGGTGGGGCGCATGAGTACCGCGTTCACCTTCACCGGGGCCAGACCGGCGCGGGCGGCGGCGCGAATACCGGCCAGCACCGAATCCAATCGATCCCGCCGGGTGAGGCGGGCGAAACCGAGACGGTCGACGGTGTCGAGGGAAATATTGACCCGGCGCAAACCGGCCTCGGCCAGGGCACGGGCCCGATGTTCCAGACCGATGCCGTTGGATGTCATGGCCAACGGGATATGCGGTGCCGCCTCATGGCAGCCGGCGATGATCTGTTCCAGATCCCGGCGCATCAGCGGTTCCCCACCGGTGAACCGCACCTCGCGAACACCGAGATCGCGCACCGCCAGCGCTACCAACCGCACGATTTCCTCGGCGGTCAGCAGTTCATCGGGCGGGATGGCGGGCAGCCCCTCCTCGGGCATGCAGTAGGTGCAGCGCAGCGAACACTTCTCGGTAATGGATATCCGCAGGTCGCGGGCGATTCGACCGAAACGGTCCACCAACAGCGGTGTTTCCGGGCGTCCGTCGAGCGAGGGACGCCCGGAGCGCACGGTGGGAATCCCCATATCGACCAGCGACACGCCTCCATTATGACGGCAGGTGTCCGATTGTGCCGTCGGGTGGGCCGCGCGGGTCGGCGGAAAGCCCACCCGGGACGCGATCGGCCCGAGTACCGCGACACGCCGTCGACGGTGGGTGCGGAGTGCGATAACAGCGATCTGCGGCCCGGCGGGGCCCATTAGGCTGAGTGCATGTGTTCTCGGCATCGGACGGGCGGTCCCGCGGCCCCTCCACGGTCATCCGAAACCGCGTCGTCCGGGAGGGACGACCGACTTCCGACCATCCATTCGGTCGACGAGTATCGCGACCGCATCGAGCAGCTGCTACGTCCGCTCGCCGCCCGACCGCTCGAAACGGTGCCGGTGCCCGACGCCCTGGGCCGACAGACGGCCGAGGAGATACGGGCGCCGATCGACCTGCCGGTCTTCCGTAATTCGGCCATGGACGGTTATGCGGTGCGGGCGCAGGACGTGGCGGACGCACCGGTGACGCTGCCGCTGACCGGGGTGGTGGCGGCGGGTGGACCCGCACCGGAGCCGCTGGCGCCCGGTACGGCGCGCAAGGTGATGACCGGGGCTCCCGTCCCGGCCGGCACCGACTGCGTGATCCCGGTGGAGGACACCCGGGTGCGCGGCGGCGAGGTGGTGATCGACCGGGGTCGCGAATCCGGGGCGTTCGTCCGCGAACCCGGCACCGATATCCGGGCCGGGGCCCCACTGATCGCCGCGGGAACCACCTTGGCCTCGCGTCATATCGCCGCCCTGGCGGCGGTGGGTGTATCGGATGTGCGGGTTTTCGAACCGATCCGGGCAGCGGTCATCACCACCGGTGACGAACTCGTTCCCGCGGGCAGCCCGCTGGGCCCCGGACAGATCTACGACTCCAATGGAATTGCGCTGGCCGCGGCGCTGAGCGCAAACGGTGTGACCGTCACCCGGATCGACCACAGTGGCGACGACCCCGCCGCGTTCCAGCGGCTGCTCGCCGAGACCACCGCCGCGGCGGACCTGGTTTTCACCTCGGGCGGGGTGTCCCGGGGGGATTTCGAGGTGGTTCGGGAGGTGCTGGGACCGCTGGGCGGGTGGTTCGGGTCCGTGGCGATGCAGCCCGGCGGACCGCAGGGACTGACCGTGGTCGAGGGGGTGCCGGTGCTGAGTTTTCCCGGTAATCCGGTGAGCACCCTGGTGTCGTTCGAGGTGTTCGCCCGGCCGATTCTGCGCCGGCTGGCGGGATTGCCCGCGGTGGAGGCCTCCGAGGCGCCCCTACTGTCGGCGGTGCGTTCCCCTGAGGGCCGACGCCAGTTCCTGCGTGGCCGGTGGACGCGTGGGGCGGAGCAGCCCCGGTCGGTGGAGTTGGTGTCGGGGCCGGGGTCGCATCTGGTGGCGAGTATGGCCGCCGCGGAGGTGCTGATCGAGGTCCCGGAGGCGGTCACCGAATTGCCGGTCGGCGCCACTGTGCGAGTGTGGTCGCTGTGAGTGAGTTGTCGCATGTGGACTCCGATGGCCGCGCCCGCATGGTGGACGTGAGCGATAAGACCGATACCACCCGAGTCGCCGTCGCAGCCGGTGAGTTGCGGACCACCGCCGAGGTGGTGGCGCTGGTCCGCGCGGACGGCATGCCCAAGGCCGATGTGTTGTCCACCGCCCGGATCGCCGGTATCGCGGGGGCGAAGAAGACCTCCGAACTGATCCCCCTGTGCCATCAATTGGCGCTGTCGTCGGTGAAGGTCGAGTTCGGTTTCACCGAGGACGCGATCACCATCGAGGCCACCGCGAAGACCAAGGGCCCCACCGGGGTGGAGATGGAGGCGCTCACCGCCGTCGCCGTGGCCGGGCTCACCCTGCACGACATGGTGAAGGCGGTCGATCCCGCCGCGACTCTCGACGGGGTGCGGCTGCTCACCAAAGAGGGCGGTAAGCGAGGGCACTGGACCAGACCGGAACACGACGAGCACCCACCGGCCGCACCGACCACGAGCACCGACACCGTCTCCGGCGGCCCGCACGGCGACAAGGGCTCCGCGGTGGTGCTCGTGTCCTCCACCGGCGCTGCGGTGGGCGCCCGCGCCGACACCACCGGCCCGCATCTGGCGCGCTGGTTGTCCGGTCTCGGTTATACGGTGCGCGGACCGCTCGTCTACGCCGACGCCGATATCGCGAACGGTCTGGCGGAGGCCCTGCGGACGCATCCGGATCTGGTCGTCACCACCGGCGGCACCGGCGCTTCACCCACCGACCGCACCCCGGAGGCCACACTCGCCGTTCTGGACCGTGAACTCCCCGGGGTGGCCGAGGCCATCCGACAGCGCGGCACCGCGAAATTCCCCTTGGCCGCGTTGAGCCGTGGGGTGGCCGGATTGGCCGGACGCTCGGTCGTGGTGAACCTCCCCGGGTCCCCGGGTGGGGTGCGCGACGGTATCGCGGTGCTGGAACCCCTGTTGGACCATCTGCTCGAGCAGGTGGCCGGCGGAGGTGGGCACGAGGGCCACGAGCCCGGGAACGGAAACAAGTGATGGCCGAGATACGAACCGAAACAACGACCGATCCGGTCCGGATCGCCCGGATCACCACGGAACCACTCGACCCGACCGTGGTCGACCGCGCGGTCGGCGGCCCCCACTACGGCGCGGTGGTGGTGTTCACCGGTGTGGTCCGCGACCACGACGGCGGCCAGGCGGTATCGGCGCTGGAATATTCGGCCCACCCGCAGGCCGAACGCTTCCTCCACCGCTGTTGCGCGGAGGTCGCCGCGGAGACGGGACTGCCGGTGGCCGCGGTGCATCGCATCGGCAATCTGGTGGTGGGTGATCTGGCGGTCGTCACCGCCGTCGCGGCCGCGCACCGCGCCGAGGCCTTCGAGGCCTGTTCGCTGCTGGTGGACCGGATCAAACACGAAGTGCCGATCTGGAAGCGTCAGCTGTTCGCCGACGGTATGTCGGAGTGGGTCAACGCCTGCGGCTGATCCACCGATTCCGACCAGGGCGCGGCCGGGTCGGGCACATATCGCCACACCCCGAGCAGGCCCTGCTCGTCCGGTGGTTCGTGTTCCGCGCGAACCGTGGCGCGCAACCGCTCGAGGGTTGCCTCGGTATCCAGGCCGGCACCGATGAACACCAGTTCGCTCGTTCCCGCGGCCCCGCGGGCGGGCCGATCCGGTTCGAAGGTGATGGCCCGGCCGACCTGGTGCAGAACGAACCGGCATTCGCTCTCCGGCGCGGCGAGGGTGACGAAGCCCTTGGCGCGGAAAAGCCCGGCGGGCGGGTCCTCCAGCACCCCGAGCAGGCGGCGCGGGTCCAGGGCGGTGGTGCTGCGGAACGAGACGCTGGTGTAGTCGTCGTGCAGATGCCGGTGAGCGTCGTCGGGATGGTCGGGCTCGGCCAGCAGTTCGTCGAAACTCAATTGTTCGGCGATTCGCGGGGTCTCGCGCTGCGCCGGATCGAACAGCAGACCGGGCTCGATCCGGCCCTGGGTGGTGGTGTAGACCGGCACACCGGCCGCGAGGGCGCCGATCTCGGCGCGCAGGGCGGCCAATTCGGCCGCGCCCACCCGGTCTGCCTTGTTCACCACCACCAGATCGGCGAGCCGCAGGTGATCGGCCAGTTCGGGATGTCGCGCCCGGCTGTCGGGGAATAGTTCGGCGTCCACCACCTCGAGCAGTCCGCCGTAGCGGATACGCGGATTGTCGCTGCCGACCACCATCCGGATCAGGTTGCGCGGTTCGGCCAGGCCACTGGCCTCCAGCACGATCACATCGATGCGCTGCCGCGGGTCGGCGAGCCTGGTGAACAGTTCGTCCAGCTCGGATACATCCACCGCACAGCAGACGCAGCCGTTGCCGAGCGAGACCATGGCATCGACCTGTCCGGCGACCAACATGGAATCGATGGCGATGGCGCCGAAATCGTTGACCACCACCCCGATGCGGGTGCCGCGATTGTTGTGCAGCAGCCGATTGAGCAGAGTCGTCTTACCTGCTCCGAGATAACCGGCCACGATGATCACAGGAATCCGCTCGGCCACTCGCGTCACCCTACCGATTGCATTCGCGCAAGAGAATTCTGGTGATTTTCCGAAAATCGATGCATCGTTCTGGTTAGTGTGCCGGGGAGATTCGGGGGGATCTCATCGCGTTGAGCAATACCGGCAATACCGAGGAGTACATCGAATGCGCGCAAGCACGTTGCTCGCCGCCGCTGCGCTGTTGTCGACGGCCACCGTGCTGGGCAGTGGTATCGCGGCGGCACAACCCGCCGATTCCATACCGCGCGACGGCATCTATCTGGTGGGGGTGGATATTCTGCCCGGAACCTACGAGGCTCCCGGGTCTCCCGACCCGGCCCGCAGCTGCGATTGGCGTCGACTGTGGAAAGTCGAGGGAGACGCGACGAATATGCACCACATCATCGATAACAACTACACGAAGAATCATCCGGTACGCGTCACGATCAAGCCCTCCGACGTCGGATTCCGCACCGTGGGATGCGGTCCCTGGCGGATGGTTCCCCGGCCCCCGACCGGTTCTTTCGGCGGCTGAGCCGAAATCGTCACCTCGGCCGTTTCCCGACGAATCCTCTGGTCGGGGACGGCCGTCACCCCAACCGCTTGCGGGCGGGGTGTCGGACATCCTACGATCCGGCTCGATCTGAATCATGGACACCGAAGACAGGATCACCGTGCCGAACGCGCAACCGGGACACCGTTTTCCGCGCAGTCGAACACTGCGCAGCCGCTTCCGGAATCGAGGGGCGGCTTCCCTACCACTGCGCGGTCACGCCGCGCGACCGTCCCCGGGGCGGACCCTCGGCCGTTTCGGCGCCTCCTTCGCCACATTCGCCGTGGTGGGCGCGACACTGCTGGTTCCGGCCCCCGCGTCGGCGCAGCCGCAGCCGTGCGCTCCCGCCACCGTGACCACAGCGGTCGCCGCGCGGATTCCGCTGCTGGACCGCTCGGATAATGTGGGCCTGGACGCTGCCGGCAACCTGTGGGTGTCGCGGGTTTTCCGCAATGTCGTGGAACGCTACGATCCGGCCGGTAATCTCACCGCCAGCGTGCCGGTGACCTTCCCCGGCACGATTCGTCCGGGCCCGGACGGGATGCTGTATGTGAACTTCGGCAATCTCATCACCAGTGCCCTGCTGCGCACCGGCGGTGTGGTGCGCTTCGACCCGACCGCGCCGGCGCCGGTTCCGGAGGTCTTCGTCGACGGTATCGGGATGACCAATGGCGCCGCCTTCGACCGGGACGGCAATCTGTATGTCACCGACGCCGACGGCGGTATCGCCCGGGTGCGCCCCGACGGCAGTGTCGACACCGAGTGGACCGCCGCCGCTCCACAGACCGCCGGTTTCCACGGCGTCGCAGTCCACGACGACTCGCTCTACGTGACGGTGGCGTCCGGCCCGACGGGCCGGGTGCTGCGGCTGCCGATCGCCGATCCCGAGGCCACCACCCCGGTGGCGGATCTGACGGCGGGCCCGGGTGATGTGGTACTCGGCCCCGACGACCTGCTCTACGTCACCACCCGGGCCGGCCGACTGGTTCGAGTCGACCCGACGGGCGCCGGCGCCTGTGCCATCGATTCGCCCCAGCCGATCACGGCGGTGGCGTTGTCGGCGGGTACGGATCCGGCGGTGTTCGCGGGAACCGAGACCGGGGACGTACAGCGGATCCGGCTGGGCTGATCCCCGCTCAGCCGACCGCTTCCTTCGGCGCGGCCGGCGGCGGGGTGTCGGCGGCCGCGTCGGGGACCTCGATACCGCGTAGCGATGTCCCCGCGGTCTCCCGCAGATACAACCAGGCCACCAGACCGATCGCCGCCGCGCCCACCATGTAGCAGGCCGGGAACAGGCTCCAGCCGGTCTGTTCGATAACCGCCTCGTTCACCAACGGTGCCGTGCCACCGAACAGGGCGGTCGAGATGTTGTAGCCCAGGGCGAACCCGGCATAGCGCACATGGGTCGGGAAAACGGCGGGGAAGGTCGCGCTGATGGTGGACAGCTGCGGTACGTACAGCAGTCCGAGCACGATGAAGCCGACGACGGCCCAACCGGTCCCCCGACCCATCAGCCAGTACATCGGCACGGCCAACACCATGAGCCCCACCAACGAGAACAGCCATACCGGGCGGCGGCCCACCCTATCGGACAGCCGGCCGAAGAACGGCACGCACAACATCATCACCAACTGACCGATCAGCATCATGGCCGTGGTGGTGGATTCGCCGAGACCGATCGTGTTCTGCAGATAGGTCGGCTGGTAGGTGAGCAGCGTGTAGTTGGCGACGTTCAGCGCCACCACCAGACCACCGAGGGTCAGCAGTTCCCGGCGGTAGGTGACGAGCACCTCACGCAGCCCGCCCGGCGGATGCGCTTCTTCGTTCACCTCGGTGAACACCGGCGACTCGTCCAGTTTGCTCCGCAGATACAACCCGATCAGCCCCAGCGGGACGGCGAACAGGAACGGGATCCGCCACCCCCAGTCGTGCATATTGTCGGCTCCGATGAGCAGCTGACAGCCCAACACCACCGCGGAGCCGCCGACGAACCCGCCGAGGGTGCCGAACTCCAGGAAACTGCCGAGAAAACCGCGTCGGCGGTCGGAGGCGCATTCGGCGAGGTAGGTGGCGGCACCGCCGTACTCGCCGCCGGTGGAGAAGCCCTGGACCACCCGCAGCAGGATGAGCAGCACCGGCGCGAGCACTCCGACCTGAGCGTGGGTCGGCAGGACCCCGATCAGCCCGGTTGCCGCGGCCATCAACAGGATCGTCGTCGCCAGGACGGCCTTGCGGCCCACCCGGTCACCCAGCGGCCCCCAGACCATACCGCCGAGCGGGCGCAGGACGAACGAGACGGCGAAACCGAGCATGGTGCCCAGGGTGCCGAGCTCACCGGGGAAGAAGGCATCGGTGAGATAGGTGGCGGTGGCGGCGTAGACGCCGTAGTCGAACCATTCGGTGGCATTGCCCATGGCGGACGCGGCGACCGATTTACGGATCTGCGGGGTATTCGGCTGTGAGTGGTCGGTCACGACGATGTCCTCTCCACGCGCCGAATCGCCCCGGTCGACCGGCATCGATCCACTGTGCGCTGCCTCGATACATTCTGTCTACCGGAGTGTTCTTTCCCGGGATAGGAGGACACGAAACAGATCGGCGCGCCGGCGCATGATCGACAGCAGTGGAAACAACCATCGTGACCAGCCGATTCTCCTCCTATGTGAATGCGCTCACGAAAAATGGAGAACGGGCTGCACAGCCGGTGATCCGCGATCGATTCGCAAGCCGCGGATCACCGGCGTCGAATCAGTTGGCCTCCGCTTTGTCGGCTGCGTGTTTGTCGGCTGCGTGATCGGTCGATCCCGGATTACGACCGTTGATCCGTACCAGCGGTAACCGCAGGGCCGCGGGCGCGGTTTCCGGCACCACCGGCGCCACGGGAGCGACCGGGTCGATCCGGCGGTATTCGGAGCCGAGCGGCGGGCGCGGATCGGCCTCGCCCTTGTTGGGCCAGAGGGCAACCGCGCGTTCGGCCTGGGCGGTGATGGTCAACGACGGGTTCACCCCCAGGTTCGCGGAAATGGTGGACCCATCGATCACATGCAGGCCGGGGTGACCGTAGAGCCGGTGGTAGGGGTCGACCACACCGGTCTCCGGGCTGTCACCGATGGCGCACCCGCCGATGAAATGGCCGGTCATCGGGATATTGAAGATACTGCTGGTGGGACCGACCGGTACCCCGTTGATCTTGTCGCCCACCTGTCGGGCTACCTCGTGGGCGACCGGGATCCAGGTGGGGTTGGGGCTGCCCTCGCCCTGCCGGGTCGTCATCCTGCGGCCGAACAGACCACGTTTGGTGTAGGTGGTGATGGAGTTGTCCAGCGACTGCATCACCAGCAGACCGATCATCTGCTCCGACCAGTGCCGCGGGCTGTGCACCCGACCCAGGTCGCGCCGGTTGCGCCACACTTCCCGCAGCCACACCCGGCGCTTGGACACCCCCTCTTCCTCGTCGACCATGACGGTGCCGATCAGCGCGATCGCATTACTGCCCTTGCCGTAGCGCACCGGCTCGATATGGGTGTCGGCATCGGGGTGGATGGAGGAGGTGATGGCCACCCCCTTGGTGAAGTCGTGGTCCTTGTCGCGGCTGCGAACCACGAGTAGTTCCTCGGAGTTCGTACGGGCGAGGTAGCCGAGCCGACCGGAGATGTTCGGCAACGAACCCTTGTCGCGCAGGGCGTGCAGCAACCGCTGGGTGCCGAGGGAGGCGGCGGAGAAGATCACCTGTTCGGCGGTGAACACCCGCCGCCGTTTCCGCACCCACCGACCGGTGCGCACGGTTTCCACGGCGTATCCGCCGGTGGGCAGTGGCCGCACGTCGACGACGGTGGTCAACGGATGGACGGTCGCACCGGCCTTCTCGGCCAGGTAGAGATAGTTCTTGACCAGGGTGTTCTTGGCGTTGTGTCGACAGCCGGTCATACATTCGCCGCAATGGGTGCAGGTGCGGCGGTCCGGGCCGACCCCACCGAAGTAGGGGTCGGGGACGTCCTCCCCGGGGCGCGCGCCCGGCCCGCCGAAGAACACGCCGACCGGGGTGCTCTGGTACGAGTCGCCCACACCCATTTCCTCGGCCACCTCGCGCAACACCCGGTCGCTGGGGGTGGTGGCCGGGTTGGTGGCCACACCCAGCATGCGTTTGGCCTGGTCGTAGTAGGGGGTGAGTTCGTCCTTCCAGTCGGTGATATGCGCCCACTGGCCGTCGCGGAAGAATTTCTCCGGCGGTTCATAGAGGGTATTCGCATAGACCAGCGATCCGCCCCCGACTCCGGCGCCGGCCATGATGAGTGTGTCCTTCAACAGGGTGAGACGCTGGATGCCGTAGCACCCGAACCACGGCGCCCACAGATACTTGTGGGCGCGCCAGGATGTCTTGGCGAATTCGTGGTCGGCGAATCGCCGCCCGGCTTCCACCACGCCGACCCGGTATCCCTTCTCGGTCAGGCGCAGCGCGCTCACGCTGCCGCCGAAACCGGAGCCGATAATGAGTACGTCGTAGTCGAAGGTCGTCTGGTCGGGCCCGGCGACGGTGCCGGTGTCCGGGGAAGGGCTGCTGGACATACGCAGAGGCTATGGGGTGTGAGCCCGTCGACAGGACACACCAACGGACACGAAATCGACACTTTCGGCCAATATGGCCATTACCCGGCCGGTCGAGGACCGTCCAACACCTCCGGACCGGTCGCCTGCTCACCCGCCGAGTCCGCCCGTACATCCGATTCCGGCGCGGACACGACGGGAGGATCGCGGCGCCACGCCTCGATGGTGCCGGGTATTCCGTCCTCCACCACGAAGCCGGCGCGGGTGGCGATGGGCGCACCGGGGCGATGGATATACGGCACCACCCGGAAATCGGTACGCCACAATCGGTGATCCAGCTCCACGCGGACATATCCGCGCTGCCGGTTGAAGAATTTCAGATCCGGGTTGGCCGCCAACAGCGCCCGACCCTGCTGCGGCAGATCCGCGCCGTCACCACCGGTCGTAATGGAGGTGCCGGTGAATTCGGTGGCGACGACCGGCGAATCCGGATCGCAGTAGTCCCGCCGCACATCGACGGCGTAGTTCTCGTGCCGGTCTCCGGTGAGCACCACCAGATTGCGCACCCCACGGTCGGCGGCGCCGCCGAGCACTGCATTGCGGTCGGCCACATAACCGTCCCAGGAATCGGTACCCACGGTCAGCGCCGGGCCCGGGTCGTAGTCGGTTTGGGCCATGGCCACCTGATTACCGAGGATCTGCCAGCGCGCCGTGGAGCGGGACAATCCGTCGAGCAGCCAATCCCGTTGTCGTCGGCCGAGGATGGTGCGATTCGGGTCGAATCGCTCGGCGCAGTCGGTGACGAGACCGCCGTCGCCGCAGGCCTGCGGGGATCGATACTGTCGGGTGTCGAGCATGGTGATCTCGGCCAGGTCGCCGAAGGTGTAGCGGCGGTGCAGCCGCATCTGTGGTCCGGACGGAAGCCGATCGATACTCAGCGGTTGGTGTTCGTACATCGCTCGGAAGGCGGCCGCCCGCCGGCGGCGAAACAGCGCTGGATGAGCGTGGATATCGATCCCGGAGCCGGGTTCGGCGCCCGCCCAGTTGTTGTCGACCTCGTGATCGTCGAAGGTGACCATCCACGGAAACACCTCGTGCGCCCTGCGCAATGGGGCTTCGGCCTTGTACTGGGCATAGCGCAGGCGGTAATCGGCCAGATCGATCGCCTCGGTACGGATATGGTCCGGAATCGATACGCCTGCGCGGCCGCGGCTCCACTCCTTTTCGTAGATGTAATCACCCAAATGCACCACCAGATCGAGATCTTCGGCGCTCAGGTGCTCGTAGGGGGTGTAATACCCCGAACTCCACGACTGACAGGAGGCGAATGCGAAACGCATCCGCGCCGTGGGCACGCCCACGGCGGGCGCGGTGCGGGTGCGGCCGATGGGCGAGATCGCCGTACCGGCGCGGAACCGGTAGTAGTACCAGCGGCCGGGTTCCAGTCCCCGCACTTCCGGATGCACACTGTGCGCGAGTTCGCGCGTCGCGACCACGCTGCCCCGGGTGACGATCCGTCGAAAGCCTTCGTCGACGGCCACCTCGTAGTCGACGGTCACCGGGGCCATGGCCATGCCGCCGAGCCCATCCGGGGCGAAGGGGTCGGGTGCGAGCCGCGTCCACAGCACCACCCCCTCGGGCGTCGGATCGCCGGAGGCGACGCCCAGGGTGAACGGATCCCCCAACCAACGAGGCGCACGATATCGGGCGCTGCCGACCGCCGTGGAGCCGACCAACAGCGCCGCCGCGAGCGCGGTACCCGAGGTCAACAGCCGCCGCCGGGACAAAGCCATATGAACAGCGTAAAACGCGCGATGACGGGTTCGGTCGATGAACCGAACCCGTCATCAGGTTTTCATCGCCGGGTCATACCGGCGTTCCGTGAGCGCGTGATGCGCGGAATCGCATCGGACCCTATTGGTCCGCGAAGCACACGACGAACTTGCGCTCGTCGTAGACGAATCCGCGATTGGCCGACGGACAGCTCTCCACCGCGACGGTATCGCGAAGCACGCTGAGCACCCGCACGGCACCCGGGGCACAGGCGGCCCGGGTGGGATGGTCACCGTCGAGGCTCATACAGCTACCGACAACCCAGTCGATATCCAGACACAGTGTCTCTTCCCCGACGCTGTGCGTGAAGTCGGTATCGCCCGGGCACTGCCCTTTGGCGACCACCTGGTAGCGCGATTCCTCGCTACCGCAGGACACCGGAGTGAGTTGCGGTCCACCGGGATTGCCGATGCACTGGCCGACCTCCAACTTCTTCTCCGGCGCCTCCTTGGCCTCCTTGTAGTCCTGGGAGGGCTCGGCGTCGGTCGTGGTGGTCGTGGTGGGCTCGGCGGAGGCCGACGACGGAGCGATCTGTACCACCGGCGGCGGCTGGGCCGGCACCGAGGTGTCGGTCGCCGCCCCGGTGGTGTCGGAGGCGGGTAGGGCATTGCGGTCGCCCGAGGAGGACTCGGTCGCGGCCAAAAGTGTCACCACGCCGATCGCCAGGATGATCGAGGTGACGACCGCTGCCGTGACCACCGCCAATCCGATCACGAGGAGACGAGAACGGCGAGCCGCGGGCGACGGTGATGCCTCCTCCGGCTCCAGGGTCTCCGGCGATGTATCGCTCACGGCTCGCCGCGGAGAACCGCCATGACGGCGTCGAGGAACGGCTGACCACCCATGACGTAGCCACCGGCGACGGCGCCGACGAGCAGCCCGATGGGCCCGGTGATGATGCTGAGGAAGCCGAGACCGATCAGCGCGCCGAGCAGACCGCCCAGCACGGCGCCGACCGCGACACCGACGACGTTCTCCTGCAACTCGTTGGTCAGCTGCGCCATGGAGCCGACCTCCCGCATCTCACCGATTTCCGCGGCGGTCGCGGTGGGGGTGAGCTCCAGTTCGTGCCCGTCGTCGCTGATCTCGTGCGCGACGGAGACCTTGCTGCCGGAGATCTCGTAGGTCAACGGCACCTCGGCGACGACCTCACCGTTGTCGGCCTTCAGAACCGCGCGCTCACCGTCGGAGGCGAGCTCGAAGCGGCCGGCCTCGACGGAGGTGGTGATGGTGCCGGTCTCCCGATCGACGGTGGTCTTGTATCCGACCCCCTTGTCGACGCCTTCGGTTCGGAGCTGCTCGGTCGACTCGGTCGACTCGGTCGTCACCGGGGCCGGATCGGCGTGCACGGTACCGGCGGTGACCCCCAGAGCAGCGATGGTCAGAAGAGTGGTGGCAGCGAAAGTGCCGAACTTCATTACCTTCAGTTCCTTACTCACATGAAACCGGCTTGCGGGGCCGGACGACGGGCAATCCTACGCCGCGCACCGACCTTACCCAGGATTGGAAAGGACTGGGCAACTCCATAATTTGAATGGATATATTTCATTGAAAATAGCGAATGAAACAATTGCGGCGCCCGGCCACGAGACCCGTGTTTGTCACGAGTCGCCGAACCTGCGTTTATCAGGAGAATGCCAATACATCCGAGTCGGCGGCCGGGGACACATCCACCATTCGGCGCCCGAACATTCCCGCCCACCCTCCGAAAATAGTGACGGCGATCACGGCGGGTAACACGCCCTCGACACAACCACCATCCCGACATCCCGTCGTCGCCGCCCGGGTGGTTCATCCGTTCATGGGTATTGCGCTCGCTCCGAGCGGATTCCGAGCGGAAAGAACACGACGACCGACACCGAAGCCCACGCTCCCCGCAACCGCCACGAACCGGGCACACCAGGGCGAGGGCTTCGTTCCGCCGAACCGCCCACCCCTCGGGACGGGCGCCCACCCGCTCCCAACCCCGGCACCGATCGGGTCGGCAGTGAGATCCGAGTGGCCGCGCCCATTCGCCGAAACCGGCTCACACCAAGCGTGTTCCGGTGGGATCCCACCCCCGGAGAAATCGGAGGAGATCCACCGACACCTCGGTTGCAGTGCAGGGAGGGCGGGCCGAAGCCGATCGGCCACCCGGCGGTTGCCCTCTTCGGGAGACCGCGGGTTCGAATCGTTCGGCTCGGGTGGCCGCGCCGCCCCTACGTCATCCGGCGGGGATCACCGCACGATGATCGGCACCAGGTAGCGCCGGGCGAATTCGTCCATTTCCGCCTCCGTTTCGAGCCGGACCGCAGCCCCTGGCGTGAGGATGAACGAGTGCACCACCCGGCAGACCACCTCCATACGCTCGGTCATATCCGGAAGCTCGGACAACAGTCCGCGTTGCACCGCACGCTCCAGTGCGATCACGGAGGTCGCAACACACATGGCGAAGACCTCCGAACCCTCGGTGGTGAGGTTCACCACGACCCGCTCGGGCTCGATCGTCAACATCCGCTGCACCAGGGGATGGTCACGCCACCGGGACAGCACGGTGACGAAGATATCGGCGACCAGGTCGGCCACGTCATCATGCCGGTCGGCCAATTGCGCCACCTCGGCCAGGACCGAGCCGACCTCGCGACTCACCACGGCCTGCACCAGGTCGTCCCGGGAGCCCACCCGCCGATAGACGGTCACCCGATCCACACCGGCCTGGCGCGCCACGTCCTCGACGGTCGTCTTCTTCACGCCGACTCGTTCGAACTGCACCAAGGCCGCGTCCAGAATGCGCGATTCGATGCTGTCGTCCCCGCCTTTCGGGTTCACTGAAGTGGTCGATGCGGCCGTCACGGTTCCCAACCTAGCAAGTCACAGGCCATCTGCAACATTCTCAAACTAAATGTTGCTACAACATTGCAATACGATTTGTTGCTTTGTATGGTCGGGTCATGGCTGAGACGGCTGACCTGACGCGGCCCACCTACCGCGACGAGGAACACGCGATCAATCCGCGGGACGTGCACTTCGATTTCGATACCGTTCCGTTGCACTACATCCCCGGTGAAGTACTCGCCACCCATGTCGTCAATGTGATGCATCTGGTCCTTCCGGAAGGCGAGCGGGCCATGGCCCACTGCCTCGCGCAGGCCCTGTCCCACATCGATGACGAGCGGCTGCGGGAGGAGGTACAAGGCTTCATCGGCCAGGAGGCCATGCACGCCGACAGCCACGAAGCCGCGCGCAAGCGTCTACAGGCACTGGGTCTGGATGTGGACTCGTATGTGTCGAAGGTGGCCTGGCTCGTCGACCGCATCCTCGGCGACCACGGTCTCACCGGCCGCGCCGAACAGGAATGGCTCAAGGAACGCCTCGGACTCTTCGCCGGAATGGAGCACTTCACCGCCGTTATCGGCGAATGGCTGCTCAATGCGGACATCCTGGAGGAGAAGGGCATGCACCCGGCCATGCTCGATCTGATCCGCTGGCACGGCGCCGAAGAGGTCGAGCACCGCAGCGTCGTCTACGACGCGTACATGTACGTCGACGGCAGTTACGCCCGCCGGGCCCGCACCGCGCTGCTCGCGACCGCCACCCTGCTACCGCTGTTCATCCTGTCCACCGCCTACCTGTACCGCAAGGATCCCTCGCCGGACAAAGGACGGTTCTGGGGCCGGCAGTTCCTCGAGGCCACCGCCCGCGGGGTGATCCCCAGTTGGACGGTGTTCTTCACCGAGATGCCGCGTTATCTGCGGCGCAACTTCCATCCTTCCCAACTCGGCCCGATGGACAAGGCGCTGCGCTACCTGGCCCATTCCCCCGCCGCCCGCGGACACCGGGACTGAGGCGAGATCATGGCGACGCCAACGGAGTTCACCCCGCCCCCGCCCCTGCGGTTCCTCGACGCGGCCATGGGCGCCTACCGCAGGCTCTTCGTAACCGGCCGCACCGCACCGCTACTATCCCGATCGAATCCGGTACGCCGCAGCGGATTCCATCTGAATCTCGTCGTGGATGACATCCACGACGAAGCCGCCGACGTACTCGGCTTCACTCTGCGCTCGGCAAGCGGCGAACCGCTACCCGCCTGGCGGCCCGGCGCGCACATCGACCTGTTCCTCCCCTCCGGTAAACAGCGGCAGTACTCGCTGTGCGGGGACCCGAAAGACCGGACACGCTATCGCATCGCGGTGCGGCGCATCCCCCACGGCGACGGCGGATCGATCGAGATGCATCGCGGAATCCGACGCGGCGATCCGCTGCACGCCCGGGGCCCGCGCAATGCGTTCACCTTCGTGGACGCACCGTCGTATCTGTTCATCGCGGGCGGTATCGGTATCACCCCGATCCTGCCCATGGTGCGAGCGGCGGGCGACCGCGGACACCTCGTCTATGTCGGCCGCAGCCGGGTGACGATGCCGTTCCTGGACGAACTCCCGGAAACCGCCGAGATCCGCCCCGACGACGAATACGGCGTCCCCGATATCCCCGACCTGCTGCGGCGCGCCCGCCCCGGCGCGGCCGTCTATGTCTGCGGTCCGCCGCCGATGCTCGACGCGGCCCGACAGGCCATGTTCGACATCAATCCGACCGGTTCACTCCACATCGAACGTTTCTCTGCGGAACCGGTGACCAACGGAACCGAATTCGATCTCACCCTGGCCCGGACCGGCCTCACCATACGGGTCGGCGCCGGCGAGACCACGCTCGCCGCGATCCAGCGGGTCATTCCCGATGCCCTCTACTCGTGTCGGCAGGGTTTCTGCGGCACCTGCAAAACCGCGGTTCTGGCCGGGGAGGTCGACCACCGCGACCGGATTCTGCCCCCCACCGAACGCACCGACCACATGTTGCCCTGTGTCTCCCGCGCGGCGGGCGACGAACTCGTCGTCGACCTGTAGAGCCGACCGGTAGCAATCCCGGAACCGCCCCGCACATCCGATGGAAGGACCCCTCCGAACCATGGCCTCATCGACCGAACACCGGCATATCGTCATTATCGGAGCCGGTTTCAGCGGGATCGGTCTCGCGGTCAAACTACGCGAGGCCGGCTTCGACGATCTGGTCGTTCTCGAGCGGGCCGAGGACCTCGGCGGCACCTGGCGCGCCAACACCTATCCCGGTTGCGCCTGCGATGTGCCGTCCCACCTGTACAGCTATTCGTTCGCCCAGAACCCGAACTGGTCGCGCACCTACGGCAAACAGGCCGAGATCCTCGACTACATACGTAAGGTGGCGGCCGAATTCGATGTGGTACGCCATATTCGCTACCGCACGGAACTACTGGACGCGCGCTGGGACGAGTCGCGCTCGCTCTGGCGGATCGAAACCAGTCGCGGCAAACTCACCGCCGATTTCCTGATCTCGGCCACCGGCCTGTTCGCCGAGGCGAAATACCCGGACCTACCGGGTCTGGACACCTTCGCCGGCACCAGCTTCCATTCGCTGCACTGGGACCACGACCACGACCTCACCGGCGAACGGGTGGCGGTCATCGGCACCGGGGCCTCGGCGGTGCAGTTCATCCCGGAGATCCAGCCGCGGGTCGGCCGGCTGGTCGTATTCCAGCGGTCGGCGCCGTGGATCGTGCCCCGGCTGGATCGTCGCACCCTGGGACTGGAGCGGTTGTTGTTGCGGCAGTTCCCGGTGGCGGGTAAGGCCATCCGCGGCAGTTGGTTCCTGGCCATCGAGAGCTTCGGCCTGGTGGGATTCGTCGACAAGCGTTTCCGGCATCCATTCGAACTGCTCGGCAGGCTGCAACTACTGCGGCAGGTGCGCGATCCGAAGCTGCGGAAGGTGCTCACCCCGGATTACATGATCGGCTGTAAACGCGCCATCTTCTCCGATGCCTATCTGCCCGCCCTCGACCAACCGAATGTCGAGGTGGTCACCGACGGTATCGCCGAGGTTCGGCCGCATTCGATCGTGACCCGCGGTGGTATCGAACACCCGGTGGACACGATCATCTACGGAACCGGTTTCTCCTCGCTGCCCAGCGCGTTCGAGCGGTTCATCGGACGGGAGGGCCGGTCGGTCGCCGATCTGTATCGCGAACAACCCCAAAGCTATCTCGGCACCACCCTGGCGGGCTTCCCGAACTTCTTCTGCACCCTCGGCCCATTCGGCGCGGCCGGGAACCAGTCCGCCATCTTCATGATCGAGTCCCAGATCGCCTATATCGTCGACGCCCTCACCACGATGCGCGCCCGCTCGGTCCGCCGGCTCGAGGTGAAACCGCGGTTCCAGCGGGCGTTCCTGGCGGAAATGGAACGCCGCAGCACCTCCACGGTGTGGGTCACCGGTGGGTGCATCAGCTACTACCAGACCCCCGACGGCCGCAATGCCGGCCTCTACCCCAATTGGAGTTTCGAATACCGGCACCGCACACGCCGCTTCGACACCGAGGCGTACGAGCTGAGCGCATGACATCCCGGGTGCGAATCGGCGCGGCGATATCCGGTCCGACGCCGACAACTCAGATGAGCCCCAGGGCGAGCATCGCATCGGCCACCCGGATAAAACCCGCGATATTCGCGCCGACCACATAGCTGCCCGGCGAACCGTACTCCTCGGCCGTGGCCAGACAGCGGTCGTGGATATTGCGCATGATCTCGGCGAGACGCTCCTCGGTGTGCTCGAAGGTCCACGAATCCCGTGAAGCGTTCTGCTGCATCTCGAGTGCGCTGGTCGCGACACCGCCGGCGTTCGCCGCCTTACCGGGCGCGAAGATCACCCCGGCATCCGCCAGTACCCGTATTGCCTCCGGTGTGCAGGGCATATTGGCCCCCTCGGCGACGATCCGGCAGCCGTTCTTCGCCAATACGGTGGCATCGCGGCCGTTCAGCTCGTTCTGGGTGGCGCAGGGCAGGGCGATATCGCACGGCACCTCCCAAACGAAGCGACCGGCCGTATAGCGGGCGCTCCCGCCGCGCTCCTCGGCATAGACCTGGATACGTTCCCGACGCGTTTCCTTGACGTCCATGAGCAGTTCCAGGTCGATACCTTCCTCGTCGTGGACATGGCCTCCCGAATCCGAGCAGGCGACCACGGTTCCACCCAGTTGCCGGACCTTCTCGATGGCGTGGAGGGCGACATTGCCCGCCCCCGACACCACGACCTTCTTCCCCTCGAAACCGTCCCCCTGCGCCCGTAGCGCCTCGTTCACGAAGTAGACGGTTCCGTACCCGGTCGCTTCCGGTCTGACCTGCGACCCGCCCCAGGTCAGACCCTTACCGGTGAGCACCCCGGATTCGTAGCGGTTGGTTATGCGCTTGTACTGGCCGAACAGATACCCGATCTCCTGGCCACCCACCCCGATATCACCGGCGGGCACATCGGTGTACTCGCCGATATGACGGTAGAGCTCGGTCATGAACGCCTGACAGAACCGCATGACCTCACCGTCGGAACACCCCTTGGGATCGAAGTCCGAGCCACCCTTACCACCACCGATCGGCATACCGGTCAGCGAGTTCTTGAAGGTCTGCTCGAAACCGAGAAATTTGACGATGCCCAGGTAGACGGTCGGGTGGAAACGCAGCCCACCCTTGAACGGGCCCAATGCCGAGTTGAACTCCACCCGGAAACCGCGGTTGATCCGCACTCGACCGGCATCGTCGACCCACGGCACCCGAAAGATGATCTGTCGTTCCGGTTCGCACAGGCGCCGTATCACCGCGGCGTCGGCATATTCGGGGTGTTTGGCCACGACCGGCCCCAGACTCCCCAGTACCTCGTAGACCGCTTGATGGAACTCGATCTCCCCGGGATTACGCTGCAGCACCTCGTCGTAGATATCGCGCAGTTTCTCGTCCAGCACGGTCATACACCTGCTCTCCTGTCCCTCGTGAGGTGACGGGTGGGCCCGGAACCGAGTCCGAAGGCCGACACATCGTCCACATCTTTCGCACCGACTACCCACGGTGCGGCATTCCTCGCGCGCTGTGACCCCATCCGCTGCCCGGTCGCGACCTCGCCGATGCGAACCGCCCCGGCCGCACCGTCCCGGGCAACCGGTCAGCACAGCTCCGCGGAGCCCGCGCTATGGGTCGCTACCTGCTCTGATGTCCGCCATCGCCGAATCCATGAACCGGTCGTGCCGGCTGTGGCAACAGGTATCCGTGGACACGGTGTCCCCGTCGTGTTTGGCTCTGGTCGAATTTCACGCCGCCGCCACACCTCGAGGTGACGAGGCTGCGGCAAGGCACGATAGTCGAACCAGGTGATCGCGTGACCCTCTCCATCGCCGATGAGTATTCGATCGGCACTTCTGCTCGTCCCTCCGCACAACTCCTCGGGCAACTCGATACCTTCATCGACGCGATGCGCGCCGAAGAGCCCTACGTCCTCGGTTTTCCCGGCAATCTCGATTTCGCGTTCGGCAGGCTGGCCGGTCTACTCGACATCTTCGTCAACAATGTCGGCGATCCGACCAGCGCGGAGAAGTCGGGGGTCGGCGCCAAGGCGATGGAACGCGCCGTGATCGACTTCATGGCCCGCCTGGCCAACGGCGAACCCTCCGATATCTACGGCTACGTCGCCGCGGGGGGCAGTGAGGCCAATCTGTTCGGTCTCGACCGGGGATGCACCCTCCTACCCGACGCCAAGATCTACTGCAGTCGCGCCGCGCATTATTCGATCCGCAAGAACGCCCGGTTGATGCGGCGGGAACTGGTGGTCGTCGACTGTGACGAGCAGGGGCGAATGGACACCGCGGCACTCGCCCGCGCCTGCGCCGCCGATCCCGGACACGGCGCCGTGGTGGTGGCGACCATCGGCACCACCATGTCCGGAGCCGTCGACGAGGTCGACGCCATCATCGATGCCGCGGCGGCGGCCGGACGGGTCTACGTCCATCTGGACGCCGCGCTCGGTGGACTGGTCGTTCCGTTCACCGACCTCGGGCCGATATGGGGATTCACCCGACCCGAGATCGGCAGTATCGCGGTGAGCATGCACAAAGGTCTGGGTATGCCGGTGCCGTGCGCGGTGGCCTTGTGCCGATCGGAGCTGGTGCACACCAAGGTCGAGGGCGAATACGTGGGCGCCACCGATGCCACCCTCGTCTGCTCGCGCAGCGGACTGGCGAGCGTACTGCTGTGGTATTCGCTGGCGACCAAGGGAAGAACCGGGCTGGAACACAATGCGCGTACCGCGCTGGCGACGGCCGCCCACGCCGTGGACCGTTTCACCGCGGCGGGGCTGAATCCGCAATGGAACGCGGACTCCATCGTGGTGGTGTTCGACCGCCCGGCCGAATGGATCTGCCGCAAATATCATCTGGCCACCGAGGGGAATCGGGCGCATATCGTCACCGTGCCGCATGTGCGTCCGGAGATGATCGACGAACTCTGCCGCGATATCACCGCGAACCCATCGGCCCGACCGGCCATCGTCGAAGACCCCGATCCTGCCCTGGCGACGACGGTGTCGACCTGGCTGCACGACTACATCGCCCGACCACACCCGAAACTGGGCCGGTCGGGCGCGATATGCCCCTTCGTGGAACCGACCATCCGGGCCGACGGCCTGGTCGTCCGGGTCGCCGAATGGGATCGGCGATACGGCCTCGAGGAGATGGAATATCTCATGGACGATGCCGTGGCCGGGTTCCACACCATCGCATGGTCACACCCGGCCCCGAACCGCCAGGCTCTGGTCATCGCGCTGCCGAACCTGCCGGAACATCAGTGGGAGTTGATCGACCGGGCGCACCGACAGGTCAAGGACCGGGTCGTGGCGCAGGGCCTGATGATCGGCGAGTTCCATCCCCGCTGCCCCACACCGGCCGCCCGCAATCCCGATTTCCCCGTCAACCGTTCACCGGTGCCGTTGTTCGCAGTGCGGCGCATGGCGTCGCACGACATTCTCTTCCTCGCCGACGAACCCCGCTGGTTCGCGGCCTACCACAACCGGTTCGGGGCCGAGTTCGCCCAGGGACGAATCCGCGACCCGCACCTGTGCGCCCGCTACGCTGCGGCGGCGGCCCGGCACGGGTATCCCGAGCACCCCGGGCCGGAGACCATCCACACCAGTGCCGCCATCCACGCCTACGAAACCGGACTCGTGGGCCGGGGGGACGATTCGGGCGACAGATGGTCTCACTCCTTGGAGTAGTCCGTGCTCAGCCAGCGTTGCGGTCGCATGCGGATGAGGATCGATCCGGGCCGAACGTTCTGCTCGGCATAGGCAGTTCCCTCCGTCTCGCCCAGATAGCGCACCGCAATGGACGTGCCGTTTCGACGGTGGCCGGTTCGATAGCGGTGACGGGCCCCTCCACCGTGACATACCGGTACGGGGGCTGCTCCACCTGGGCGGTCAGGGAGAAACGGCCCGCGGCCCGGATCAGTTTCTCCTTCACCGATCCGGTGTCGGTCCAGACGACCACCTCACCACCCGGCTCGTAGGCGTACCAGATCGGCACCGCCAGCGGGGCCCGGTCCGGCCGTTCGACGGCGATCACCCCCACGTGGAGATCGGCCAGAAACGCCTCACGCTCTTCCTTGGTCATCGTCGGCATCGGACAATCCTTTCAGGCTCGGGGGAATCGCGATCGGCAACCATCCGGGGTGTCGCCGTATTTCCGGCACCTCCCCGGGACCGCTGCCCCGCTCCATGAACGAACCGGATCGTCCGAGCATCCGGGGCGCGACGGCTCCCTTGCGTTTCGTCCGGCCCGGATATGCGGTAGGTGAGCTATCGAACAGCGATATCGGGCATCGGTATCGGGCGCGAGTTGTCGCGCAACGACCGCGCGCCGACAACGCCGACCAGCGATGCGGCGACCGCGGCACGCACGGGTACGAGCGGTGGTTCGCCGTGTTCGACGCTCGCACGAAAACCTTCGAGCACCCGAACGGTTCCTTCCACCCGCGGCTCGACGAGGGTGCCCCCCGAGAACAGTGGTTCCGGTTCCCGTTCCTCATCGCGCACGGCGCCCTCCGGGGCGCACCAGGCCTCCTTGCGCACGCGCACCCGCCACGCGCGGGGCCCACGCGCACGCACCGACTCGGCCAACCCCTCGGTACCACGCGCCGACACCCAGCTCCAATGACTGTCGGGCTCACCTTGCAGGAATCCGTGCCGGGTGATCGCCAATGCGCCACCGGTGAGACGAACCACCAGCACCACCGCCGCGCGCGGATCGGTGGAGTCGACCGAAAAAGCCGCCACCTCGGTCGGCATCTCACCGGTGATGGCGAGCACGGGCGACAGGGTGTGGGTGCAATACGCTGTCGGCTCGATGCGCCCACGCCAGTCGCTCGGATCCGCGATCAGCGCCGAAACCTCGTCGGGTGCCATCCCGTGCAGATAATCTGCCTCGATCAGGGTGACCCGGCCGATCTCCCCGGCGGCCACGGCATTGCGAATGAGCCGGACATGGGGATGGAACACGTAGTTCTCGGCGAACGAATAGGTGGCGGTGGAGCGCCGTTCGGCGTCGATGAGGGCCCGCGCCTCCCGTTCGTCCACACACGCGGCGGATTCGGAGAGCACATGCACCCCCTGGTCGAGGAATGCGATGGCAAGCGGTGCGTGCTCGTCGAAGTCGTTGGCGAGTACGACGGCGTCGAGATCGGCGTACAGCAGTTCGCGCCACTCCGCGGTCGGCACCGCCCCGGGGAGGCGGGTGGTGGCCTCGGCTCGACGCTCGGGATCCCGGTCGCATACCGCCACCACCTCCATCCCCAACCGACGGCACCATATCGCCAGGTACAGACCCATCCGCAAACCGACCACACCCACTCGCACGGATGCATCCTCGGCTGCGACCGCGCGGCAGGTCAACGGAAATTCCGAAACGAATACCCGAAACGAATACGGCGCGTGGGCCCGGAGTTCGTTCGCTCCGAGCCCACGCGCCTCTGTGATGTTCCGGTCCGGCGTTCGCTCTCACTTCGAGAGAGCGGCGTCCCCCCACACCCCGTTGCCCACCCGCGTGCACAGGCCCAGGTTCCCGTCCACGAATTGGAAGCTGAGCGTCAGGTTCTGTACCCCGGTCACCGGCACGTTCACCGCCGAGGTCTCTCCCACTTCGACATTCCCGGACGAATAGATCGGGCTACCGTCGCCGTACACCTCGAATTGGACCACCGATTGGCTGTCACCACCGTCCGCGATACCGGCCGTCGCCGAGAACTGGGACCATTCGCGGTTGAGGTTGTAGGTGTAGCTCACCTGGGTGTTGCACCCGTTGAACTGTTGATAGACCGAATGCGGGTAGGAGACCCCGTTGACGGCCACCGTGCCGGTGTACGGCGTCCCGCTGGAGGGGGTCATCTCGGCCAGATAGCTCTTGGGTTGCGGAGCAGGGGGCGCGGCCGGGGGCGGGGCCGGCGAGGACACCTCGCTCAGCGTCGCCGCGATCGGTGTCGCGGTGGTGGAATCCGCGTCTTCCGTCGCCCAACCCCCCAGGAGGGTGACGGTCAAACCGGTGAGCGCCGCCGCGACACCTATCCCCGAGACGATCAACACCCTACGTTCGGCGGTGCCGACACGCGGTCTGGGTTCGGCGCCGTTCGTCTGCGAGTAGGGGCGCGGACGAGGCCCGCGACTGGAATCGGTTGGATTGGACACGCGCACACTCTTCTTCGAAAGAACTCGACGGAACCCGGTCGGGCGCCGCAGCAGAGATATACCACGCCGCGTTGGACTATGGAATTGGAGCAATTCACTCGACCGCTCCGTCGCACACGGAATTGCCTCGCAATGACGTTACCATGCCGCCTGATTCGAAAAATCCAGCGCCCCTTTATAATTCATCGGAATCGCATCGAACGGCATCGGCGCCGGATCCGGGTGGCGCGGCCGGATCTATGGACAGGCCGACACTACGCACCAGGTCGGCGAGTACCGCCTCGAACAGTTCGTCCGGGTCGCTCACCGCCATGGGGTAATTGCCGAACACTTCCAAGGTGACATGTCCGTACAGCCGCGCCCACAGGGTCATCATCAGATATGCCACCCCCAAATCGAGTTTCTCGGCGGGGAACTTCTGCCCCGACGCGGCGAGGACGGCCAGCAGATCGGTCTGAAACCCGATCAGATCCGCCCGTAATGTCGCCGGGATCGTCCCGGTGGGCGGGGTCGCCACCTCGTAACCGGTGAGCAGTCGGCCCGCGGCCTCCAGGAAGACCAGACCGAACGACTCGTCGAATCGGCGCACCCCGCCGGGATCACCGTCGGCCGGTGAGGCGAATACCAGGGCGAACTCGTGGCGGTGGGCCAAAGCCCAGCGCCGAAATCCCCGACAGATCGCCAACAGGCGGACCACACCGTCCTCGGGCAGCTCGGCTGCCTGCGCGCCGAGTTCTTCGGCGAGATCGACGCAGATGTCCCGACGGATCGCGGCCACCAGCTCTTCCCGGGACGGGTAGTAGCGGTACAGGGCCGGCGCGGTGATGCCGAGCTCACGTGCGATGGCGCGCAGGGTCAGCGCCTCCGCCCCCTGTTCGACGATCAGCGCCCGGGCCACTCGCCGGATGTCCGCGTCGTTCACCGCGGGCATCCGGCCCCGCCGCGCGGGTGGTGTCATTCGTATGCGACCTGCCAATGTTTGATTCCGTTCAGCCAACCCGACCGTAGCCGAACCGGTTCGGCGACCTGACGCAGGTTCGGCATCACATCGGCGATGGCGTTGAAGATCAGGTCCAATTGCAGTCGCGCCAGATTGGCGCCGACGCAATAGTGGGTTCCGGTGCCACCGAACCCCACGTGCGGATTGGGATTACGGGTGATGTCCAGCCGGAACGGGTCGACGAAATGGTCTTCGTCGAAGTTGGCCGAGGAGTAGAACAGCCCCACCCTTTGGCCCTTCCGGATGGCCTGACCACCGATTTCGGTGTCCTGGGTGGCGGTGCGCTGGAAGGCGATCACAGGCGTGGCCCAACGCACGATCTCATCGGGCGCGGTGTGCGGCCGTTCGGCCTTGTACAGCTCCCACTGGTCGGGGAAATCAATGAACGCCTTCATCCCGTGGGTGGTGGCATTGCGGGTGGTCTCGTTACCGGCCACCGCCAACAGGATGACGAGCCAGGCGAATTCGTCCGAACCGAGCGCCTCGCCGTCGATATCGGCGGTGACGAGTTGGCTGACGATATCGTGGGCCGGGCATTTACGCCGCTCCTCGGCGAGATTCCAGGAATAGCCCATGATTTCCGCGGTGGCCACCTTGTGGTTGCCGTCGAACTCGGGG
Organism: Nocardia paucivorans NBRC 100373; assembly: GCF_000308675.1. GTDB lineage: Bacteria > Actinomycetota > Actinomycetes > Mycobacteriales > Mycobacteriaceae > Nocardia > Nocardia paucivorans. The sequence continues at coordinate 187,569 of NZ_BAGE01000044.1, forward strand.
TCGTCGTACCCCATCATCCGATTGGACCATTCGAACAGTTTGCCACGATCGGACTGCGGCACGCCCAGGAGTTCGGCAACGGCCTGGAGCGGTAATTCGCAGGCCACCTGCTGAACGAAATCGCCACCGCCGGTCTTCTTGGCCTCGTGCACGATCCGCTCGGCCCGTTCGTGCAGCGCATCGCGCAGGCTCTGCACGGCGCGTGGGGTGAAACCGCGGGAGATGATGCGGCGCAGTTTGTCGTGCTCGGGCGGGTCGGTATTGACCAACATAGCGCGCTGGATATCGATCTCCTCCCGCGCGATATCGCCGTTGAAACGAATCACCGCGGTATTGGCGTTGCTCGAGAAGATCTCCGGATGCTTGGAGATCTCCTTGATGTGCTCGAGCTTGCTGACCACCCAGTAACCGCCGTCGTCGAACCCGCTCACCCCGTTCGGCTGGTCCACCCACCAGACAGGGGCGGTCCGGCGCAGTTCGGCCCATTCCTCGATGGGCAGGCGTTCGGCGAGCAGGTCGGGGTCGGTGAAGTCGAAGGCATGGGATAGGGACGGTGCGGTCACAGTACCTCCTTGTAGAACGCCACCATAGGGAGTGGACCACATCACATCGAATTTGTGAACAGGTATTAGTAAATACTGTTCACTTTTTTGGCTCCGGCCCGAACCGAGACAGGATCGCCATACGAACAGGGGGTTGAGGCGCATCCGGGAGGAAAGTCACGCTAAGCGGTTCTATTCGGGTGTGCTGCTCATGTGATGATCGCCCGCATGGATTACGGCCAAGACCTCTCCACGCTCGTCTCCTGGGCCGAGGCATGTCCGGCGGTGCGAGCGTTGGTTCTCGGGGTCCCGGTAGTAACCGCCGAAAATCGGGCGGATATGGATACAGTCCCTGGTCAGTAGGCTACGGCTCATCGCCTGAGCGGCCCCTGGATAACAGCCCGATATCCGGGGTAGTGCATCTGCCGAACTGCGGCTATAGCGCTCCAGCCGTGCGTGAAGCGGCCCCCTTATCTGGGCCAGGCCCCATATCCGTTGTTTTTTCGGCGGTTACTACCGCGACCCCGAGAAGGTGGCGCGGATCTACGCGGTCCGCGCCACCTTCGCTGTGTGCAGTTGGTCGGTGTAGCCGATCCGGTGGCCGGGGCTACCCCTTTCCGGACTTGTTCTTCGTCGGGTCCTGCCGGCCAAGGCGCCAGGAGAGGTTGTATCTGGCGGCGTTCGGGTCGGGATGTCGACGCCGCCAAGCACCTCTCGGCGCACGAGGGCGGCCAGCTCAGCATCGGCGCCGGCGCGGAAATATCTGGCGGAGGTGCGGCATGGCAGCGCTACTGGGCGCGAACTGGTAGGCCGGTCTCAGCGAGGGAGTGCTCTCGCGGCGCATGTGCCCAGATTTCTGCCGCGCTTCGTCGTAGTGTGAGCAGCGCTGACTCTCGAGTATGCCGCCCGGTGAGGACCTGCACAGTCAATCCGTCGGCAAGGGCGATGAGTTCTTCGGCGGTGTGCGCGGGCGCTACGTCGGGCCGGATCCGACCACATTCTTGCCCTGCGCGCAGGAGGAGTTCGAGCAGCTCGGCCAGCCCGCGATGCTGTTCTCGCTGGGCGGCCGCCACCACCGGGTCCACTGCTGCCTGCGCGATGAATGCGATCCAGACGCGCGCGTCGAGGAGTTCTGGATCATCGACGGCGAGCATGGCCGTCAGTGTCTGTTCCAGGATCGTGTCGATCGACTCCGGGTCGGGTGACGCCGCGATGAGTTCCCGGGCGCGCTCGGTCACCCGTCGATTCACATGGTCCTGGGCGAAGATCAGCATCTGCTGACGAGTGCTGAAGCACCGCTGCACGGCGCCCATCGAGACATCTGCCTCTACGGCCACCTGGCGCAGAGTCGCCGCCTCGATCCCTCTTCTGCTGATGAGGTCGCAGACCGCGTCCGCGATGCGACGACGTCGGCTCTCGTGGTCTACCTGTCGTGGCACGGTACGAGTGTACCGATGCAGTCGCATCGAATAAATGCTATCGTTCCGATGCACTTGCATCGGAACGGTTTGGAGGTTGGAACGTGTCGGGATGGCTCACCGCTGTACGAGCGCAGTCCGGATGGTGGATAGCGGGTTTGATCCTGTTCGTCCAGGGGTTCGGTTCTGCGCTGACCGAAGCACTGTGGGAGCACAGCTTCGGCGTGGCCGGACTGCTCCGTGCAGTCGGCATACCCGAGTGGGCGGACTGGGTGGTCGGCCTGCTCGGGTTCGTTCTGCTGATCATCGCCGGCCTGCGGAGCCGGGACTGGGCCGCGGAGGAGGAACGTGCCTGAACTTTCGCGCAGGACTGTTTTCCGTGCGGGTGTCGCGAGCGCCGGCGTACTGGCGAGTGGGTGCGCGGCTGGAGGAAGACCCGCCGCCGCGGACACCACGCCGACATTCGTCATCGTGCATGGCGCCAACGGGAACGGGGCCTCCTACGCCCCGCTGGTATCGGCATTGACCCAGAAGGGGAATCGAGCGCTGGCCGTCGACCTGCCCGGACATGGGCCAGGCGCACACTTTCCGATGTCGTACCAGGCCCCACAGGATGTCGAGGCGCTGGTGGCCGAGCCCTCACCACTGGCTCAGGTACGGCTGGAGGACAATGTCGCGCACGTGGTGAACATTGTGCGCTCGGTCGCGGCATACGGGCCGGTTATCCTGTTGGGCCACAGCATGGGCGGGGCGACCATCACCCGGGTAGGAAACGAGATACCGGACCATATCTCTCGACTGGTCTATCTGACCGCGTTCTGCTGCGTGCAGCTGCGGAGTGTGCTCGACTGCTTCACTGTGCCCGAAGCGGCCTCGACACTGGCAACGACGATCCCGAGTCTGGGCGATCCGGAACGGACCGGAGTAACCCGCACCAACTGGCGTTCGGCCGATCCCGCCTTTGTGGCGGCAGCAAAGGCCGCGCTGGCAGACGACTACGACGACGACTCTTTCAGGGTTGCGCTCAATGGCATGGAGCCAGACGAGTCGTGGCAGGTGGCGGTCACTGATGCGCGCGGTGCGCCGGCAACATGGGGACGGATCCCACGCAGCTACATCCGCTGCAGCCTCGACCGAATGCTCCCGCCCGCTCTGCAGGACCGGATGATCGCCGAAGCCGACGCCGCAACGCCCGGCAACGCATTCGATGTTCACACCCTCGCTGCAACCCACCTCGGTCCACAGGATCCGGGGCCGTTGGTCGACATCCTGATATCCCTTGCCCACCGGCTGCCGCACACGAGCTGATATAGCGGAAAGAAGGCATGTGGGGTCCAAACGGCCGGAATCCGGCGGTAAGCCCCTACCGCAGATAGTCTGCGGAGTCGGCTCCACCTCGGCGGGAACATTCGACCAGGTCGGCGCGAGAACTACCGCAGATAATCGGCAGTTGTCTGCGGCAACTCCTTAGCGCGACTTTTCGGGGACTTTGGGGTCGCGGTAGTAACCGCCGAAGAAACAACACATTTGGGTTTGGCCCGGATAACAGGACCGCTTCACGCGCGGGACGGAGCGACATCGCCGCAGGTCGCTGGTCCGCTACCCCGGATAATGGATTGTTATCCCGGGTCCGCCTCGGTGACGAACCGCAGCCTCGTGACCAGGGACTGTACCCATATCCGCCCGATTTTCGGCGGTTACAACCGGAACCCCTTCTCACCGGGTCGGCAGCCCAGGGAGCCGATCACCCGCTATCGGACCGTGATATCCAAGTTTTCACCACCGACATTGCGGCACTACTCGAAGACGAGTCCTGGTGGGAGCGGCTGGGCGAAGTCCTGGTGGTCGAACGTCTCGAGGACGGCGACGGCAATCCCACTCGGCTCGTGTACTACGCCGGCGGCAAGCTCGATTTCACCCTCCTTCCCGCCGACGACCTCGGAGGGCGTTTTTACGGGCGGCCGTTCAGGGTGCTGCTCGACAAGGACAGCATCGCCGGTACTGCCTCGCATCGGCCGCTGGTGGCTTCGGCACCGAAGGCTGGGGAGTTCTGGGAATCGGTGAACTGGGCGTGGGCGGCAGCGTTGATGGAGGCCAAAGCGATTGTGCGTGATGAGCCGTGGTCGGCGAAGCTACGGACCAGGACCTCAAGGCCGAACTGTTGCGCATGATCGAGTGGGATCACTGGGCCCGTTACGGCGGCGACTTCGATACCCGGTATCTGGGCACGCGCCTGCGCTCGTGGATGGACCGCGACGTGCAGGCCGAACTCGAACACTGCTGGTCCGGATTCGGTGTGAGGGAATCCGAGCGGGCTCTGCTGGCCACTGTCGGTCTGTACTGCCGGCTCGCCGAGCGGACGGCCCGGCACCTCGATTTCGCGGTCTTCGATCACGAGCGCGTCGCAGCGGAACTGCACACCATCCTCCGTTCCAGCTCACTACAGGAAGGGTCGGGGGCGGAGTCCTTGCCTGTGTGGCCAGCTGGATCTGACCTGCGTCAATAGTCTGGTTGTCCGTCGGCCGGTCGGGCGAGGCCTGCGGCCACCAGCTGCTGGCGTACGCGGCGGAATCGGTCGAGGTCTACGCCGGCGAGAGCGGCCAGGTCCTCGTCCGGGTAAGGGCCGGGTAAGGGCCGGGTCCGTGCCGATCGAGGACCAGCCTGATTGCTTCGGTGGTCTCGACGTCATGGGTGTCGCTCGCGAGCTGGTCCAGCTCGGGCAGCATCTGGTCCATCCAGGTGGTGTCCTGCCCGGCGTCGCGCCGCCGGTCTCGTTAACGGTGGAGCGTGGCGGCCAGCTGGTCGGCGTCGGCGGCGACCCGGGCAAGGATCTCCCGCCGTGCGGCGTTGTCCACGGTTTTCATCCTGCGCGTCTCGGTGAGCAGAGTCCAGACCCGTAACCTGCGGAGATCGGCGGGGGTGGTGATGTTCGGGAGAAAAGTCACGCTAAGCAGTTACCGCAGATAGCAGCATACTATGTGCGGTAATTGGTGAGCCGTCCTGGCGCGATGCCCTGTCCGAGCGGCGGCGACTCGGGAAACTATCTGCGGTAGCGATGTGGGAGGTTGGTGGTGGGTCGGGTTCGGGCGTTGCCGCGGCCGGCGGCAGGGGTGCGGTTGGCGGATGCCGTGCAGATCTATCTGGCCACGATCACGGTCCGTAATACCCGCGCGACGTATGCGGCGGCGCTGGATCGCCTCGTCGCCGATTTCGGCGCCGACGCCGACGTGGCGCAGCTGAGCGCGGAACCGGACCGGGTCAGCGGCTGGTTCACCTATGTGTGGGGTGCGAAGTCGGCGAAAACGTTCAACATCCGGTTGACCGCGCTGGTTTCGGCGTTCGGGTACTGGCGTGAGCAGGACTGGCTGTCCGGGGATCCGCTGGTGCGGTTGCGGGCCCGGCCCGCGCCGCCGGATTCGAGCAAGGCGTTGAGCCGGGAGCGGGTCACCCAGATCCTGGGGTTGCAGGCACCGCTGCGGGAGCGGGTGCTGTGGCATCTGCTCTACGAATCATCTGCCCGCACCGAGGAAGTGCTGATGCTGGATGTCGGTGATCTTGACCCGGCGAATCGGTGCGCGGTGGTAACCCGAAAGGGCGGAGCCCGTGAGGTCATCGCCTGGCAGACCGGCACCGCCCGGCTGCTGCCGCGGATGCTGGCCGGCCGCCGGTCCGGGCCGCTGTTCCTCACCGACCGTAAGGCACGGCCGACCGTGGCCATCAACGACGTCGACCCAGCCACGGGACGGGCCCGACTGTCCTACCGCCGTGCCGCGGAACTGTTCGAGGCCCACACCGCGGTCTTCGACGGTGGCCCGTACACCCTGCATCAGCTGCGGCATTCCCGGCTCACCCACGCTGCGGAGGACGGCGCTTCGACGCCGGTGTTGATGAAGCTGTCCGGGCACACCTCGGTACGCAGCCTGGCGAAATACGCGCGGGTTTCCGACGAGGGCCTGCGCCGGTATCAGGCCGACAGCGATCCGGCGGCGCGGCGGCGTTCCAGTCGCTGAACAGCGTGCGTAACCATGGCGAGCTGACTGAGGGGCCTGCTCGGTGTGGTGGGTGGCGCTGGTGTTCGGGAACGACCGGGCAGTACCGTGCTGGTATGGCGTTGATCGACATCGAGGACCTGCCCACGACCACTGCCGACGTCTTGCGGCGGCGTGCTCGTGCGGCCGGGCTGCCGGTGCGGCAGTACGTGCGTCGAGAGCTGATCACGCTCGCGGGTCGGCGGGTATCCATCGATGCGGTCGTGCAGTTCCTTGCCGATGAGCGGCCCGGGCACCCCGGTGCCGAGGTCGACGACGGGGCTCTGGCCTTGATCAGTATCTATGAGTTGCCTTCCGAGGCGTGGAGCGTATTCAATGCGCGCGCCGCAGTAGCAGGTATGCCGCTGAGTGACTATGTGCGCCATGAGCTGATCGCCTCGGCTCGGCGTCGCACTTCGACGACGCGGTACTCGAGATCCAAGAGATCGTGGACAGCACGCCGGGACTGGAACTCGATATGGACGCCGTGATCGAGTCCGTGCGCTACGCACGCGGCCTGTAACTGCATCCCCAGCCACGGCCGCATCTGCGGTGACCGACATCAGTCGTGGACGGTGTTGTCCAAGGCGTCCGGGTCGCGCAATGGGCGGTGTGTCCCTCCGAGGTCGGGCAGATGGAAACTGTAGTGCCCGTCGATGCCGATATGTGAGCGGACGAACGGCGAGAGCCGCGCCGCGTCCGCATCGAGTACCGGATATGCCTGGGCGCGCAGCGCGTCCAGGGCGCGGTCCATGTAGACGGTGTTCCACAGCACCACGCAGTTCAGCACCAGGCCGAGTGCGGAGAGCTGGTCTTCCATCCCTTCGTAGTAGACCCAGGTCATTTCGCCCTTGCGGCCGTGGAAGATCCGCCGCGCCAGGTCATGGCGACCCTCGGTGAGGTTGGCCTGGGTCTTGATCTCACGGCGATAGGGTTCGTCGTCGGCCAGCCGCAACACATGCAGAGTCTTGAAGATCCGCCCGAAATGCGCGACCGCCTGCCCGAGCGAGGTCGGTTGTCCGTCGCGGGAGATCATGCGCGTGACCTCGTGCGCGGACACTTCGCCGGTATGGATGGAGACCGCGATCCGGCACATGTCCTCCCAGTGCCGGACGATCCGCTCGACGTCGATGCGGCCGCGAGCGGCTTTGTCCAGGGGCCCGTAGTCGGCGGCCGGGTCGATACGCCACAACCGTTGATCGGGCAGGTTAGCCAGTTGCGGGCGGTATCGGCGGCCGAGCAGGTGCAGCAGCCCGAACACGATATCGCTGTAGGAACCGGTATCGGTAATGATCGCCTCCGGCACCGTCCCACCCTGCTGTCGCAGCACCACATCCACCGCGTGCAGCGAATCACGCGGAGTTCCCGACAGTACCTGGGCGGCAAGGCCGCTGGCCTGGTCGTTGATCATATTCAGCCAGGTGATCCCGCGTTTGCGGCCGAAATACTTCGCGTTCGGGCGGGCGTGGATGGTGCGCACCGGGACCACGAACCGCAGCCCGTCCACCGACGCGACGAGCCCACCGCCCCATGCCTGGGCCAGCGGGATACGGGCCTGGGCCTCGACCAACGCGGTGTTGGCGGCGGCGAGGGTGTCGAAGCGGATATAGGACTGGTCGACGTGGTGCAGCCGGTCCCGGGTCAGGGCTTCCACCCCGGGGCTGGTGACCGGACCGAATCCGACGTTCATCGCGTGCGCGCACAACACTGCCGCGACCGACAATCCGAGATCGGCGACCCGGGCGGGGTTTCCGGAGGCGTGGGTGAAGGCCTCTGTGAACCCGGGATGCCACGACATCACTTCCAGCACCAGCTCGGGCAGATCGATCCGCGGCAGCATCGCCTCCACCCGCCGCCGCAGATCGGTCAGACTCGGCGGATCCGGGACCGCCGTCAACGCAGCGGCGTGCAGCTTGCCGTCTTCGTCGACCGTGGCCGGGGTATCGCCGTCGAGCCGGGCCGCGACCTCCCGATACGCGGCATCCAATGCTTCGGCATGCTCAGCGAGCATCACCGCCGGCTCGTGCGGAAGACCCAGCGCGTTGAGCCCGGCCTCACGCGCGGTTTCCCAACTCGCGCCGCTCAGCAGGTGCGCGCGGGGATCGCGCCACTTCGACGAAGCCTCCACGAAGATGTTGCGGTGCTTGAGATGGCGGTGGAACTGCTCGAGCACACAGAACGTGTAGGCGGCGCGATCGACGGTTTCGGCCGGCCGGCCACATAGACCAGCCGGGACCACGCGCCACCGATCAGGTCGTGATCGACACGGCGCGCATCCAGCCACCGCGCCCCGGACTTGCCCGGTTTCTCCGTGATCAACTCGGCCAGAGTGCGCATCGCGGCCAGCACCGGCGCGCCCTCGGGAGTCGCGCCGAAGACCAGGCCGCGCATCAACCGGGGCAGAAACGGCCGCACGGTCGCGAACCGGCCGGCCAGTTCCTCGGCGCGCTGACCGTCGAGTTCGGCGTCCCCGGGCGGGACCAGTTCGTCGATGACCGCGACTGCTGATCGCAACACGGTGCCGGTCACCTTCGCCTCGATCAGGTCCCACACCACGCCCAGCTCGATGCCCTGATCGATCTCCACCATCTCCAGTAGCACCCGCACCGCCTCGGCTAATTTGCCGGCGTTCCGTGAGACCTGCGGATAGCGGCGTAGCTTCTCCTCTTTCGACTGCCGTTCGGCCTTGGACAGCAATTCCGTGGTCATCAGCAGGTCGAACAGCTCCAGTACGTCATCGACAGCGCGGGCGCTCAGCACAGACACCGTGGCCGCCAAAACCGCCAGCCGGTGCTCGCGGCTCATCCGGCGTAGCTGAGTCGCCTTGCCCGACAAGCCGTGTTGAGCCAAACCCAGCAGCCGCCGCGGCGGCACCGCCGACACATCCACCCCCGACGAGCCCGCCACCGCGAGATCACCGACCCGCTCCAATGCGGTCAGCATTCCTTTCGACGAGGGCCGAAACACCCCCTTCCGCAGCCGATCCAGCTCACTGACCCGCTGTCTCATGCCCGCCGGCACCTCCAGTAACCCCAACAGCACACCCGCCGACGACGGCGAGAGCTGCCCGGCAAGCTGCGCCCACAACCGCTGCTCAGCCGCCTCCCGACCCGCGGCGACCAGCTTCTCCAGCGTCGTCACACCCGGCAGCAGCACCCGCCGGGCCCGGCACCACGCCACAGCACCCTCGAAAATCGCCTTCGGACCGTCGCCGGTGATCCAAGCCTGATCAGCGACCCACGCCGCCAGTTCCGCCTCCGCCTCACCGAACCCCATCAGCCCGTATGCGGCCTCGATCTCGGCCTGATGCTCGAACCGCGTCGTACGCCGCACCATGTACTCACCCAGACACGACGGATCTTCGATCTCCAACTGCTCGGCCAGATAAGCCACCAGCTCCGCCGGCACATCGATCGGATCGGCCAGGAACATCCCCAGGTAGCGGACCGTCACCACCTGCACCGCGAACCCGAGCCGGTTGTAATCCCGGCGCCGCGTCGCGACCAACCGCCGATCCTCATCATCCAGATAGCAGAACCGCTCCAACTCCACCCGGGACAACACACCGAAACGCCCATAACCGGGCACACCCGCATCAATCACGCCGACATGAAATCACCAGCTCAACAACAGGATTCAGCCCGTCTGCTTAGCGTGACTTTTCTCCCGGATGAGCCTCAACCCCCGAACAGCCCCCGACCACGACCTTCGCCGCCGAGACAACGTTTGACCGACCCGCCACCGGGTACGGCCGTCGGAGGATGGCAGCAGTTCTCGGGACGAGTGGATACCGCGGCCGGCGGCGCCGGGCGGTTACGGGTTCGGACGATCGGAGGAGCCATGCCGGCTGAACCGAAGGTGCGCATTCCGGTGCCCGTCGAGGACGTGTTCGCGATCCTCGCCGACGGGTGGCTGTACGCGTTGTGGGTGGTCGGCGCCACCCATATCCGCGAGGTCGACCGCGAGTGGCCGAATGTGGGTGCCCGCATCCACCACAGTGTCGGGGTTTGGCCGCTGACCCGACACGATGTCACAGTGGTTCACGCCGTGGACCCGCCACACCGGCTCGAACTCGAGGCGCGGTTGTGGCCGGCGGGCTCGGCCTGGATCACATTGGAGCTCGTCGAACTCCAACCACATCTCACCGAGGTCCGCATGGCGGAGCGAGCCATCAGCGGACCCGGGCGACTGCTGCCGGGCCCCCTCCAGGACCTCGCGTTGATCCCCCGCAACAACGAATCACTCGCACGACTCGCGGCCCTGGCCGTGGGACGTTCTCGCGCCGACGCCGGCTGATCCCCGGACGACCGGCTCGCGGCGAAAGCGGGCGGATGCGCGATGAATCCGCCGTCCGAGCCCGCCCACTGTCACCTGCCGCCGGGTCCGCGGGCCGCCATGGGCACGAGGTCACCGCTCCGGGAAACCGCCCGAGTTCCCGGTCTCCCGACCCGCGGCGGATACTGCGGTGGCACCCACCTGCCGCACATCCGGATCTTGGCTCTGGTGAGTCGGTCGGCCCGGACGAAACGGAGTGTGGGTGGGGGTGAGTGGACCGCTGTCCCCCACCCGCCCGGCCCGCAGCGCGGCGACGAGTTCGTCGCAGACGGCACCGGCGTCGTAGTGCGGCACCCACCCCAGTTCCCCACGTGCCCTACCGGTATCGAGCAGGCAGGCGCGGTCGGCCAAGGTGATCCAGCCCGGATGTAGCGGTAACAGACCCGACCGCCAACCCGCCCACACGCCGGCGGCCGCCACCCGACGGGACAGGGGTACCCGGAATCCGCCGAACGAGGCGGCCAGCGCCTGCGCCGACAGCGCCGGGTCGGCGGCGAGATTGAAGGCCCCCTCCGCCTGCTGCCGCAGAATGAGCCGAATCGCCGAGGCGACATCGTCGGCGTGGACGAGCTGCAACCGCAGATCTTTCCACAGCGGCACCGGTACCCACCGTCGGCCGAGGAGCGGGCGCGGCAGCCATGATCCGAACAACCAACCGGCCAACTGGGCCGCGGCAGCACCCTGCACGATCCCGCACGGCCGGATGCGGGCGATCCGCATGGCGGGGTGTTGCCGCTCGAACGCGTCGAGTTGCTGCTCCAGCAGAGCTTTACCGAGGCTGTAGGCGCTGCCGGGCACCCCCGTGAGCGCCCAGCTCTCGTCGATGCGCCGCCACCGTTCGGCGGGGGCGTATGCCGCCGCCGAAGACGCGCACACCAGCTGCGGAACTCCGGCCGCGGCCGCCGCATACATGACATGGGCGCTACCCACGGCATTCGTCCTGGCCATCGGCGGATCCTCCCGACGCGGATGGATCGCCCAGGCCAGATGGACCACCGCGTCCGCGTCGGCGAAGGCCTCGGTCAGCACCGGTATCGCCGCGGCCTCCCCGATATCGCAGGTGACCCATCGGGTAAGTGTGTAGGGTTCCCGCGTGGTATCCGGACGCCGCCGCGCGATACCGACCGGCTCCCAATCCTCCCCGCGCATAGCGCGCAACAACGCGGTTCCCACATTGCCACCGGCACCGGTGATCGCGACCTTCATGCGTCCGGCCCCCGAATCGTCCCGTCGGGCATCATGTCCTCCTCGCCACTACCTTCCGGCTCGGCGAGTACCCCGACGGACCGCCTTCGCGCATCCCGTTCGGACCTCCGTGGTCGGCGACCGACCGTGCAGGGCGGTTCCGTCCGCCCACCGACCTATTCGTGGGGTGGTTCGCCGGTGACGATGTGGTCGGCCTGGTTGAGCCCTTCGCGGACCAACCGGGTGACGTGTCCGCCTCGCAGCCGGTAGACGATGCGGCGACCCTCCCGCCGGGTGTCGACCAGACCGGTGAAACGCAATTTGGCCAGATGCTGGCTGACGGCGGTGCGGGAGGCGCCGCAGGCCTCGACCAGGGCCGTGACATCGGCTTCGCCGTGGGTGAGCAGCCATAGGATGTGCAGACGGGTCGGATCGGCCAGCATCTGGAAGATGCCGGTGGCGGCGTCCAATCGAGCGGGGTCCGGGGGGACCGGATGCGTGAGGCTGGCGGCACCTGCGTTCCGGTCTGCGCGCTCGGTCATGTCCTCACCGCTTTCATCGGACCGCCGTGGCAAACCCCCGGTCGGTCGTCGGGCGGGGCCACAGGTATGCGGCCGTGATTGCTGCGAGTGTAGCGATCACGGCCAACACCCCGGCGGCAACGATATGTCCGGCATGAACGCCGCCCCACCCGGCGAGGGGGTAGGTGATCAGAAAACAGGCATGGGACAGCGAGAACTGGGCGGTGAACAGCGCCTGGCGCTCCCGGTCGGAGCAGTGCCGGCGCAGCACCCGCGCCGACGGGGTGTTGACGAGCGATGTCCCCGCACCGAGCACGAACCACATCGATCCGAGTACGACCCAACCGAGCGCCGGTCCGGGGTCGACGGCCAAAAGAAGTGTGGTCACGACCAGACCGGCGGGGACGACGGCACAACCGGCGAGCATCAAGGACCGGTCGGATCGATCGACGAGCAGCCGCGGCAGCACCAGAGCCACCAGCATCGAACCGGCGCCGAAGCATCCCAACGCGACGGCGACACCGGTATCGGTGCCGTCGAGCAGCTCGTGCACATAGACGACGGTATCGACCAGCACCAGCCCGGTCCCGGCGGCCACCACCAGGTTCATGGCCACCAACCCGCGCAGCGCCGGCCGCGACCCCATCATTCGGACACCGGCCGGAATCCGCGCGCTCAGTGGTTGGGATCGGTCCGGCGCCGGCGGAACCGGCAGCGCCGTGGTAACGACCAGCAGAGCCGAGCCGAGGAACCCGGCGACGGTGCCGAGGAACAGCCAGTGATAGCCGACCACGGCCAGCGCGGCGGCGGCCAGCAGCGGGGACAGCACCGCCTCCAGGTCGTAGGCAAGTCGCGACAGCGACAACGCCCGGGTGTACTCGTCCTCGTCGACCAGCACAGAGGGAATGACGGCCTGGAACGCGGGGGTGAATGTCGCCGAGGCCGCTTGGAGCACGAAGATCAGCGCATAGACCTGCCACACCTGGTCCACGAACGGCAAGGCCACCGCGGTCCCGGCCCGCACGGCATCCGCGGTGACCAATACCGTGCGGCGCGGAATCCGATCGGTCAGCGCGGCGATCACCGGTGCGACCGCGACATAGGCGACCATCTTGATGGCCAGCGCTGTGCCCAGCACCGCGCCCGCCTCGTCCCCGGCCAGATCGTAGGCCAGCAGACCCAGTGCCACGGTCAGTAATCCGGTCCCGACCAGCGCCACCACCTGGGCCACGAACAACCGGCGAAACACCGGGTCGGCCGGCACGACCGATCGCCTCGTCTCGGCACCACGAACGGAGATCATCGCTCAACTATAGGTGCGCAATTGCGCACTTGTTAACTTGGATCTGCGACGCTTCCCGATGTGCTCCCGTTCACCCGCTTGATCTCGAATCCGGCCGACACGTCACCCGATCGACCGAATCCGAATCTCGGATATTCCCGGCTCCTACCGCCCGGCCGCGGCGAGACGAACAACACCGGACGAACAGGAGCGGACACTCGGCCGCATGAGCGTGCACAATCGAACTCGCGCCGACGACGGCACGCCCGGACTCGCATACCGAGACGAAAAGGAAGCGCCCATGCCTCGTATCGCCACCGCCGAAACCGTCGACCGGTCCGCACTCTTGCAATTCCTGCGGCCGCGCCATCGCGGCGTCCTGGTCACCACCCGCGGTGATGGCAACCCGCAGATGTCGCCGGTCACCTGCGGTCTCGATACAGAGGGGCGCATCGTGATCTCGACCTATCCCGAGCGGGCCAAGGCCCGCAATATCCGTCGCAATCCCGCCGTATCGATCTGTGTGCTATCCGACGAGTTCAACGACGCCTACGTCCAGGTCGACGGACAGGCCCGGGTAATCGATATGCCACAGGCGCTCGACGGCCTGGTGGAGTACTACCGAGGCATCGCCGGGGAGCACCCCGATTGGGACGAATACCGGGAGGCGATGACCCGGCAGAACAAGTCGCTGATCCGCATCGATATCACCCGCTGGGGGCCGATCGCCACCGGCGGCTTCCCACCGCGACTCGCCCGATAGTCCGCACCGCGAGGCCGGGCGCGGCACTCTCACAGCCCCCGCGGGCCTTCCGAACGCAGGTCCTCGACCTTGCGCATGGCCTCACGCAGCTCTTCGAGCCACGATTCCGCGTGTTCGCCCACCAGTTTCACCGCCCACGCCAGCGCATCGGACCGAGACCGGGCGACACCGGCATCGACGAGCGTGTCGAGCACCTTGCGTTCCGGTTGGCGTAGCCGGGTCATCACCGGTACCGCCAAATGGGTGAACAGAATGCGCTCCCCCTCCACCGAAACACCCCAAGCGACACTGCGACCGTAACGTCGCTGCGCCTCGTCGGCGATCTGCATACGCGCCGCGCGGGTGGATTCGCGAAAACGAGCGACCGCTCCCTCTTTCGTTGCCTCCGGAACCTTGCGCGATGTCGCGTCGGACTTCTCCGCCACGGAGGTCTCTCCCACATCGGATTCCGACTCGTCCGGCCGCGGCAGCGGGAGCTCGCCGATCACCACGATTTCATCCCGATCGATCTCGATGACGGGCTTGCCGATGAACCAGCCACTCGGCAGTCGCCCCGCGAACCAATCCGGCGCATCCGTGGCATCGGGCAGATCGGCCTGCTGCCAACCGCCGGGCCGACCGAAGCCTCTCCCCCGGTGTCCGTGCCTCATGTCTTTCACCTTCTCACCATTAAGAACAATTACTTGATTACAAGATTACGCCGCAAAAGCAGCTTCGGTTCCGCTCAGAGTGAAAATGCCGAACGATAGGCGTCGAAGCATGCGCCAATAAAGTCACGTGACACATATCGAGCTCGGCATGCCCGGCGGCAGCCACCGGCACCTTGGTCCTGCCGATTCGGTTATCGCGTGATTCCGGAGCACCCTTCGCCGATGAGAAGACCCGCTCGCGAGGAAACCGAGGGGCCCGATCGGGGCGTCCGGATGTCGACACCGCGCGGTGCGGCGTATCTCCCGGGGATAGCTCGCGGCGATCGAGATCGACCGGGTGAGCGGACCGAATATCGAGGACGGCACGAACCGGTGCACAGAACACCGGGGTGCCCGACCTGGCCCGTAGCCCATACCGTTCGGCTCATACTGTTCGAGGACAACGCTGGTGGCGGACCGAAATGGGCGTCGATTCGGGGAGGTACGGCTATGGCGTCGGTGGGGTTGCTGATGATCGATATGCAGAACAGCTACCTGACTCAGGACGTGCGCGATGCCTATGGTTGGCCCCCGATATGGCGGCTGTCGGAGGTGGTCGACGAATGCCGGGCGCTACTCGAGGCCGCCCGGTCGACGGGAATTCCGGTGATCTACTCCCGGCAGGTCAGCTGCCCCGCACTCACCCCACGATCGGCCCGGCACCGCCGCAGCCGGGCCGATCGTGTTCCGCGACTGTCGGATGCCGAACGATTGTGGCGGTCGCAGATCATGGATGCCGTCGCCCCCGAGCCCGGCGATCTGGTGCTGCACAAAACCCGACACAGCTTCTTCACCTACACCGAGCTCGATCCCGTCCTGCGCGGCCTCGGGCTCGATCGCCTCATCGTGGCCGGTTTACAGACCAATGTGTGCGTCGAAGCGACGGTGCGCAGCGCGCTGGAACGGAACTTCGAGGTGGCGGTCGCCGAGGACGCCGTGACCACGGACGGTCCCGCACTGCATCACGGTTCGCTCAATGCCATGCGAGTGATGTATGTCGAGGTCGCCCCGTGGCGGGAACTCATCGCCCCCGACGCGCCGTGGGATCGCGCCTACACCACACCCGACTACGGGCGCGATACCGGCTATTGGACCGACCCCCTCTATACGCCGAGGTGAGATCTCGAGGGGTATCGCGGGGATGCGAGGCCGGGCCGAGCGAGTAAGAGGGGGCGCTGCGTCGGATGGGCGGGCGGCCTGCGTGGTCCGGCTCTACACTCGACGCACACGCCTGTTCTCGACGGAGGTGATCGGCGGTTGAATCCCATGGATCCGCGCGACCAGCACACCGCACGCTACGAAGCCGGTTACCAACCGAGGAATTATCGCGACCCCGAATACGGTCGAGCCTCCGGATATGGACAGGACCCGGGTTACGGTCAGGACCCCGGCTACGGTCAGGACCCCGGCTACGGCCAGGAGACGTACGGCGCGTATCAGCAGTCCGATTACCCGGATCGACCGTCGCGACCGCAAGTCCCGGAGGTCAATGTGGGCATGTTCACCGGCGGTGTTCTCGCGGCGGCGGTGGTAACTGCGCTGGCTGCCTGGTTGTGCGCTTGGATCATCGAGATCATCGCCACCCGGGTGACCGAGAGCGGCAAGTTCGGGGTGTGGAACCCGATGGCCCAGGACGCGTACTGGTTCGCGGTGGTGGCCTTCATCTGCACCCTGTTGGCCGGGGTGCTCTGGTATCTGCTGCGGCTGGGCACTCCGTCACCGGAATTGTTCTTCACCTGGATCGTCGGGATCCTCACGGCCGCGGCGGTGATCATTCCCCTGGCCCTGTCCAGCAACCTCTGGGTCGGTATCTCCACCGGAGTCGAACATCTGGTGATCGGGCTCCCGATCCTCAGCATGGTGCGGATGGTGGGTGCCAAGAGCATCGTCTACCCCTGATATCGCGGGCCGGCCGCTCCGGGACGGAGGCTGCGCGATACGGCTCGGGTAAGGCCCGCATAAAGTTTCGGGGTGCGGAATTTCGATGCCGACCCGAATCGGTATGCGGGTCTATTGGCCCACACCGAGCATTACCTCGGTTCGGTCACCCCCGACGCGGAACCTAAAACGGGCGGACGCAACCGAGGATTCACCATCGGTTTCCACACGCACCCGAGGTTCGGCATGGTGTCCGCGGTGACCACGGGAGTGCGATTTCGGAACCTCACCACCGACCTTCCTCAGGAATTCGTCGTCTCGGCCCTCCCCGAACAACGCGACGAGGCCGCCTATCTGCTGCATGTGGTTGCCGATCGCGTGGTGGTCGGTGGGCGGGGCTACGAGTACGGAGGCGGATACATCAATATCGAGCCCCTGATCCCTGGAAGCGGTATCGAATTCCTGCTCGCCTGGACTCACCCGTACACCGACGACGGATTCGACCTGTATCGAGACGAGCACGACGAACCGGCCTTGCGATACATCACCCTCATCCCCGCCACCCGCGCCGAATTCGAATTCGCCCGTGACCGGGACGATCCGCTGCCCCTACTCGAACTCTGGGAATCCCACGAGACCCTCCTGCTCGATATCTACCGCCCGTCGGCGATTTGAACACGGTCGGCCCCTACCGCACGGCAGGGACCATGGGAACGAGTCCGAGATCGGCGAGCTCGTGCGGAAGGCGACCTCTCGAGGACACCCCGGGCGCGGGCGGGGCGACGCAGATGACGACGCCCCGCCCGACCTGGTCCGGGCCGGGCGTTCCAACCGAAGAGTCCGGTATTCACCCATGCCCGTCCTCGAGGGTGAATCGAGTAGCAGACCGCGAAGATGCGCATATCGATATATCTATCGTTCTGCTCGAAATCGACGAGCAGGCACGCTGGTCCCCCTCTCGACCACGAGTGAATCCGGCCGCATCCGAAGAAGGCCCGCGACGTTTCCGCGGGGGCACCAGCCGGACAACCGCGGGATCACGTGGGTCATGGGGTAGAGTGTCGGTAATGCCTGGGCCCGATCCGGGCCAGTCCCCTTCGGCGCGAATTCCGAATTCCGCGCCGGGAACCGCAACTCCGCCTGCACGGGTGCACGATCCGACCGGACGTCGCGGTCACCTCCGATGCCGAAAGGCGCCACTATCTTCATGCCTACCACCGCTGCCGCCGCGCGCCCCCTGGCCGATCTCGGCGTACGCACCGATATCGTCGATGCACTCGCGGCCGACGGAATCATCAATCCATTCCCCATCCAGGCCGCCACCCTGCCCGATTCGCTCGCCGGTCGTGATGTGCTCGGCCGCGGCAAAACCGGCAGTGGGAAAACCCTCGCCTTCGGCATTCCGGTTGTCGCGCGGCTCGCCGGAGCGGTCCGGACGCCGGATCGGCCCACGGGCCTGATCCTGGCCCCCACCCGGGAACTCGCGACCCAGATCGCCGCCACCGTCACACCGCTGGCCGAGATCTGCGGACTACGGGTGACCACCATATTCGGTGGTGTTCCGGCCAACCGCCAGATCAGGGCGCTGAAACAGGGCGTCGATATCGTCGTCGCCTGCCCCGGGCGGCTCGAGGACCTGCTCCGGCAGCGCGCGCTCACCCTGGACGGGGTGCGCATCACCGCGCTGGACGAGGCCGACCACATGGCCGACCTCGGATTCCTGCCCGCGGTGACCCGAATCCTCACGGCCACTCCCCCGGACGGACAACGCCTGCTGTTCTCGGCCACCCTGGACAACGGGGTGGGAAAGCTGGTCGACCGTTTCCTGCGCACACCGGTCTCGCATTCGGTGGACGAGGCGGCGGCCCCGGTGCCGACCATGCAGCATCACGTCTTCGAGGTCGACGGTGCCGACGCCAAGAAGGAACTCGTCCACGCGCTGGCGGCCGGAGGCGGACGCCGCATCCTGTTCATGCGCACCAAACATCACGCCCGCCGCCTCGCCGGCCAACTCACCAAATCGGGTATCCCGGCGGTCGACCTGCACGGCAACCTCTCCCAACCGGCGCGCGACCGCAATCTCGCCGCCTTCGCCGCGGGTACCGCCCGGGTGATGGTCGCGACGGATATCGCCGCGCGTGGTATCCACATCGATGACCTGGAGCTGGTCGTGCACGTCGACCCGCCCGCCGAGCACAAGGCCTACCTGCACCGCTCGGGCCGTACCGCCCGCGCCGGCACGACGGGAACCGTGGTCACCCTGGTACTGCCCGAGCAGCGCAAGGATGTGGCGGCACTGCTGCGCAAGGCGGGTATCGATGCCCGGCCACGCCCGGTGACCGCTCGTTCCCCGATCGTCACCGCCTTGACCGGAACCTCGGCTCCCACCGAATCCGCACCCGCCGAAGACCTGTCGTCGACGGCGCTGCAGCCGACCACCACGGCGAAGACGGAACCCGAGAAAATCCGGCGTTCGCGCCGATCCGGCGGAACCGGCCACGCGCGGCAGACGCAGCCGTCGGCCAACCGGTCACGATCGCAGGGTGGCACGCGGGTCCACTCGGACGGCAACGACCCGTCGACCACACGCGGCCACCGCTCCAATGCAGCCGAGCACGCGGGCGCGCGCGGGACGTCCGGACTACGCGGCGGTTCCCGCGGGCGAACCGGGCACCGCACGGCCGGGCACGAGAACCGACAGTCCACCGGCACGACCCGCACCACCGATCACCATGGCACCGGCACCGCCGGGTCCGGCAAGCCGCGTGGACGCCGCCGGGCCACCCGCCCCGAAGGCTGAGTCGGACTCCGACCATTCAATGGTCCGCTTCGGATCCGGGCATACCGCGTCTCGGCTTCGTGCCGGACATATGCGCGGAGCACACCGCGAACGTCCCACTCCGCTCACGCGCGGACCAGCGCTACGAGCGGAGCTCATTCGAGTAGCCGCCGCCCGTCGCATCTGTGACCCCGACCTCGGCGGCACGGATCAACCACCGGTCGAACGGGTAGTAATCCCCGCGATGCCGTGGGGACGAAATCGAGCCCACGATTGTCACTGGTCAGCTCGTAGAATTGCGGTATCCGACCGCGCATCGGACCGGCCACTCGGAAGGCAGGTGTACCAATGACGCATCACAGTGATCCCCTTGCCGCCGGTATGCATACCGCACATGCCTGGCTGCGGGCCGTCGCCGACGACCTGGGTACCGAAGATCTCACCTTCGCGCTGCGGGCGCTGCGCGCATGGATGCACACTGTTCGGGATCGGATAGGCGTGCCCAATTCCGCACATCTCACCGCCCAACTACCCGATTACCTGCGCGGTATCTGGTATGAGGGATGGGTCCCGAGCCGAGTGCCGGGAAGTCACCGCGTCGCGGAGTTCGTCGACGAGTTCGCAGAGCGCGCCGGAATTCCTCCGAGCGATGTCGCGTTCACCGCCGGCTGTATCACCTCCGCGCTGAACCGGATGATGTCACCCGGTCAGCTGGATCACGTGTTCGCCGTATTCCCGGAGCGCCTCGGCGCGGTATTGCGTGGGGAGAAATCGATGGTCGAGGCCTGAAGCAGTAGCCGAAGCGGTGTGCCCCGGGCCGGATACCATGAGCAAGGCGCCCAGCGTGCCATCGCCGAACTTTTCCCATACCTTCGCGACCGATTACCTTCGCGACCGATTACCTTCGCGACCGATCTGCATTACGACCGTCGCGGTGATGAGCACGTCGCGACGTCGAGGGGCGATAATCGGCCGCGCGAGCTTCCACGCCTCGCCCCCTCGCACACCGCACCCGGCCGTCGCCGAGCGGTACGGCATGAGGGGTCCAGTTGAGCCGAAACTGGCGCTAGCGAAGGCTGACGACCGAGATCTGGTGCTGTAGACGTTGATTCGCTGGATTGGTGGGTGCTGGCGGGCGTGTGGTGGTTGCATGTCGGGTTGTGCGTGATGAGGGTTCCGGGTACGGCCAGTTCGGTGTGCTGTCGAGAGTCGAGTTGGAGCGTTTCTTCTATCTCGATGACGAGGACCGAAAGTTGATCCAAGCCCGGCGCCGGGATTCGAACCGCCTGGGGTTTGCTCTTCAACTGGTTACTGTCCGGTATTTGGGCATGTTCCTGCCCGATCCGCTCGATGTTCCGGGTGAGGTGCTCGATTATCTGGCTGAGCAGTTGGAGGTCGCCGATCCGTCGTGTGTGAAGTCCTATACCGACCGGGAGAAGACCCGGTTCGAACACGCGTGGGAGATCCAGCGCAGGGAGGGGCTGGTCTCGTACGCGCAGGTCGAGGCCGAGCTGTTGGCGTGGATCGCTGATCAGGCGTGGATGACCGGCGACGGCCCAAAGGCCCTCCTATCCGGCGCGGTGGACTGGTTGCGCAAACGCAACGCTCTGCTGCCCGGTATCACGACGCTCAAGCGGCTGGTCACCGACGGCAAGCAGGATGCTGACCGGCGCCTGTGGATGCAGCCGGCAGGTCAGCTGACCGGCGGGGAGGCCGGGCAGCTGCTGGGGCTGCTGGACAGCCGGGAGGAGAAGCGCCGCAGGTATGTCGAGCTGGAGCGGCTGCGCAAGGGCGTGTTCACCCCGTCGTCGACGGGCATGAAGAACGCGCTGGCGCGGGTGCGTGACGTGAGCGCGGTGATCCCGGTATCGGTGGACATCGCGGCGGTGCCGGCGCGCCGGTTGATCGCCTTGGCATCGCATGGGCTTACCGGCAAGACAGTGCACCTGCGGCGGATGAAGTCCCAGCGGGAGCGGTTGCTGGCGTTGCTGTGCGCGACGGTGTTCACCTTGCGTGCCAAGGCCATCGATGACGTGCTGGAGTTGTTCGATCTGCTGATGGTCACCGACTTGATGGCCAAGGCCGAACGTCAGTCCAAGGATGAGAAGCTGAAGCGCTATCCGCGGGTGAGCCGCAACGCTGGCAAGCTGGCTCAGGCGGTGCGGGTGCTGCTGGAGATGAGCGAGGCTGAGCCGGGGTTGTCGCTGGAGCTGGTGTGGGATCTGATCGAGAACACTGTGTCCAAGGCGGAGCTGCGGGCCGCGCTCGCATCGATCGATGAGCTTGTGCCGCAGGCGGATCCGGTGTGCGATTCGCAGCGACTCGAGGAGCTGGCCAACCGGTACGCCACGGTGCGGGCGTTTCTGCCCGCGATGATGCGCAACATCGAGTTCGGTGCCACCGCCGACGCCGCTCCGGTGTTGAAAGCCGTTGCTGGGCTGGCGGATCTGATCTCTCCGCAACGCACTGGTCGGGGCGGGTTACCGGCCCGCTGGCTCGATGCCCGCCGTGTCGATCACGACCTGGTCGGTGGCGGCTGGCAGCGCCTGGTCTACCCGCCCGAGCGGCCGGAACAGACCGTGGACCGGGCCGCCTACCCTTGTGTGTGCTCGAGCAGTTCCACCGGCATCTCAAGCACCGCAACATCTTCGCCGAACACTCCTCGAAATGGCGTGACCCGCGCGCGCACCTGCTGTCCGGTATGGCGTGGGAAGAGGCCCGCGACAGCGGCATGAATGCGCTCGGGCTGCCTGACAACCCGAGCGCGATGTTGGGTGAGCTGGGTGAAAGCCTCGACGCCACCTATCGGGAGCTGGCCGCCCGGTTGGGTGCCGACACTCCGGCGACGGTGGACGAGGACGGGAAACTGCACGTGGCCGCGTTGAACGCGGTGCCGGACCCGCCGAGCCTGGTCGATCTGCGGCGCCGCACCGCGGCGGTGATCCCGCGTGTGGACCTGCCGGAGATGGTCCTGGAGGTGATGAGCTGGCATCCGGACTTCAGTGAGTCGTTCACCCACGTGGCTGGCACCAAGGCCCGCGTCGCGGACTTGGGGGTGTCGGTAGCGGCCGTCTTGTGCGCCCAGGCCATGAATGTCGGGCTCGTTCCGGTGACCTCGCCTGGCGCGGACGCGTTGACCCGTGACCGGCTGCGCCATGTCGACCAGCACTACCTACGGGCGGAGACGATGGCCGCGGCGAACACGGTGCTGGTCAACGCCCAATCCGAGGTGGCGTTGGCGCAGTTGTGGGGCGGCGGCTGTGTCGCCAGCGTGGACGGGATGCGGTTCGTCGTCCCGGTGCGGTCGATCCACGCTCGACCCAATCGGAAATATTTCGGACCGAAACGGGGCAGTACCTGGCTGAACATGCTCAACGACCAGGCGGCCGGGCTGAATGCGATGGTGGTGTCGGGTACCCCGCGCGATTCGCTCAACGCCATCGATGTGATCCTGCGCCAACCCGAGGGCAGCAAGGTTCCCGACGACATCATTTCCGACGCTGGATCGTATTCCGACATCGTCTTCGGCCTGCTGCATTTGCTTGGCCGCAGGTATCGGCCACAGCTGAAGCATCTGCCCGATCAGCGGTTATGGCGCATCGACCCGGCCGCCGACTACGGTCCCTTGGACAAGGCCGCGCGCGGACGGATCGACGTGGACAAGATCTGCGCCCATTGGGAGGACATGTGCCGGGTGGCGGTCTCGATGAACCGCGGTGAGGTCTCCGCGCACGAGGTCACGCGCATGATCTCCCGCGACGGCAACCCCACCCACCTCGGCCAGGCCATCGCCCACTACGGCCGGATCTTCAAGACCCTGCACATCCTGCGCCTGGCCGACGACGAACCCTACCGGCGCGAAGCCAAGGCCCAGGCCAACCTTCAGGAAGGACGCCACGACCTGGGTCGCACCGTCTTCCACGCCGCAAGGGCGAACTCACCCGCGCCTACCTCGACGGTATGGAAGATCAGATGGAAGATCAGCTGGACGCGCTCGGCCTGGTTTTGAATATCACCGTGCTCTGGAATTCGGTGTACCTGAGCCGCGCCGTGGACCAGCTGCGGGAGCAGGGTTATCCGGTGCGCGAGGAGGACGCCGCGCGACTCTCGCCGTTCATCCGCCGCCATATCCGGCTCGACGGCCACTACAGCTTCCACCTGCCAGATCTGGGCGGAGGTCACCGGCCGTTGCGGGATCCGGATGCTCCCGACGACGAGTGACCGGGCGCTCAAACCGGGCCCCGACCGGCACTACGGGGGTATAGCCAAGCAACGTCAGCTGTAATACCGAATTCAGTGCATCGCATCGGTGTTTCCCCGTTCGGGCGGGATCGGCCTCGGTGTATTCGTGATCATTGTGCCGTCTGCTGAGAGTCCGCGATCCCGGTGAGGATGCGGCGCAACCCGTGCGAGAACTGTTCGGCCGGGCTCAGGTCGGCGGATTCGATCATGCGCGAAACCGAGGGATATGCGCCGCTGTCGATGACCTTGCGCATGTACGGGGCGACGGTGGCGCGCCACTGGTCCTCGGTCTGACCGGTGCGCCGCTGGGTCTGTTTCTCGGCGAGTTCGCGGATGACCGCGCCGCGCACGTAGTCCCTGATCAGCCCGACGGCCGAGGCCGCGTCGGCGATGTCGGAGGTCAGCGGGGCGGCTGCGGTGAGGGCGTGTTCCAGGCCGCGCAGCCAGTTCGGGCCTAGTGATGGCCGGGTGGCCAGCAGCGGGGCGAGCCAGGTGTGCCGCAGCCACAGTTCGCGCTCGTGGTGGGCGTACGCCTCGAGGTCGGCGCGCCAGTCTCCCGTCAGCGGCGGGTGGTCGTCCTGTACCGCGTCGGCCATGAGGTCGAGCAGGTCGTCGCGGCTGTCCACGTAGCGGTAGAGCGAGGTCGTGCCGGTCGACAGCTCGGCGGCGACGCGGCGCATCGACACTGCGTCGATCCCCTCGGCGTCGGCGATGGCGACGGACGCGTCGACGATGCGCTTCACGCTCAGGGCCTGCCTTTTCGGCCGGTACGGTTCACGCTCCCAGATCAGCGGCATGGACAGGAGTCTACATCAGTGGATACAGTGTGCCCATGTATGGGAACACTGTATCCACTGATGTTTTGATCGTCGGCGGCGGATCCGTCGGGCTGATGCTCGCGGTGCTGTTGCGCCACCACGGTGCCAAGCCACTGGTCGTCGAGGAGAAGCCGGAGCTCTCGCCCCACCCCAGGGCCACCGGCATCGGGCCGCGGTCGGTGGAGATCCTGCGCGAGGTAGGCCTGGATCACGCCGTCAACGAGGCCGCGGTCGATTTGCGGGCGGGCAAGATCAAAGGGCGCACGCTCGCCGAGGCCGACTTCGCCGAAGGCGTGGAGTGGAAGGTGAAAACCGCGGCCGAGCTCACCTACACACCGGCCCGGATCCGCGGCACGTGCGGGCAGAACCTGCTCGACCGTGTGCTGATCACCAAGGCCGGCGACGTGGAGTTCGGCGTGGCGCTCGACTCGTTCGAGCAGGACTCCGGCGGCGTCACCGCGACTCTGTCCGACGGGCGTGTCGTGCGGGCTCGCTATCTGGTGGGGGCCGATGGGGTGCGCAGCCGGGTCCGGCAGGTCCTCGGCGTCGGCCTCGCCGGTCCCGGTGTGATGGGTCGGGAGACGACGAGCGTCCTGTTCCGCGCTGATCTGCGTCCGAGCGAGCCGTTCGCCATGTGCAATATCGAGCATCCGGACGCGACCGGCCTGCTGGTGACCGTCGACGGCGAACGCGAGTGGGTGTTCCTCACCGGCCGCGACACCGAGCCGACTCCCGAACTCATCCGCACCGCGCTCGGCGACCCGTCCATCGAAGTGGAGATCCGCAGTGTGCTTCGGTTCCGGGGCCGTGGCCAGGTGGCCGATCGCCTGTCCGTCGGGCGGGTCTTCCTGGTGGGCGACGCGGCGCACGCGATCCCCCCACTGGGCGCGTTCGGGTTGAACACCGGCATCGCCGACGCCCACAACCTGGCGTGGAAACTCGCGCACGTGCTGCGCGGTGAGGCCGGACCCGAACTGCTGGAGACCTATCACGCCGAACGCCATCCGGTCGCCCTCATGACGATGGAACAGGCACGCCTGCGGTTCAACGATCCGTCCCTGCACTGGGGCAAGGACATGGCACAGGCGCGCAAGGCAGCCGGGGCGATCAACGCGCCGGTGGTGCACCTGGGCTACCGGTACGGCGGTGCGGAGCTTCCCTCCACTGAGGACGTCGCCCTCGACCTCGACGGGTCCCCAGGATCTCGCCTGCCGCACATGTGGGTGGCCGACGGGGTGTCCACGCTGGATCTCGTCGGATCGCAGTGGTGCGTATTCACGGCCGATCCCGGCGTGGAGGCCGATGTTCCGGTGCACCAGGTGGACGGCTGGCCGTACGGGACGGTGCTGGTCCGCCCCGACGGTTTCGTGAGCCGCTCGTTCAGCTAGTGCCTCGTCCAGATAGGTTGTGGCGGTAATCCGGGTGTCGGTTTGATCCTGCGCTTGCCGACGGCGATGCTGCCGGTGGAGGTGGTGTCGATGGCCCGGAAACCAGAAGTGTTCGTGCGGGAGGTGACCCCGGAAGAAGGACGCCGGTTGCAGAAGATCACCAAAACGAGCCGACAGCCGATCAGGACACGACGCGCGATCGTGGTGATGGCCTCGGCGCAGCATCAACCGGTCCCGGCGATCGCCCGGTTGATGCAAGTATCGGAAGCGTATGTGCGCCAAGTGATCCACGACTTCAACGAACGGGGGTTCGACGCGTTGGACCCAAAATGGAGCGGAGGTAGGCCGGCGAAGGTGGATCGGGCGACGCGTGAACGTATTGCCTGCATCGCCCGGTGCTGCCCCGCGACCTCGGCCGCCCGTTCTCGACCTGGAGCCTGTCGAAACTCCGAGACATGCTGGTCACCAACCGGACCGCCGACATCAGCCGCGAAACACTACGCACGATCCTGCGGGCCCAGGGCGTGTCATGGCAGGCTACGAAGACCTGGAAAGGTGGCACCGATCCCGACTTCACGACCAAGATGAACCGCATCCTCGATCTCTACGACCACCCGCCCACCGACGGGCGAGTGATCTGTGTCGACGAATTCGGGCCGTTGAACCTGCAACCCCGGCCGGGACGTGGCTGGTTCCCGACTCGCAGGCCGCGCCGGCTGCGGGCGACTTACCACCGCGATCACGGGGTGCGGCATCTACTCGGTGCGTTGGACCTGGCCACCGGTCGTATTCACTACCGGATCCGGGACCGGAAACAGTGGATCGAGTTCCTGGCATTCTTGAAGACGCTGCGGGCTCGCTGGCCCGGTGAGAAGCTCTACGTCATCGTCGACAACTTCTCCCCGCACAAGCGGGCCGAGGTTCGGGAATGGGCCGCATCCAACAACGTGGAGCTGGTGTTCCTGCCGACGTATTCGTCTTGGTTGAACTGGATCGAATCGGAATTCGCCGCGTTGCGCTACTTCGCCCTCAACGGCACCGACCACCGCGGCCACAACGAACAAGACGCTGCGATCGGTGCCTACATTCGCTGGCGAAACCAGCACGCGCGACCCAAACGAGAGTTCGCCGTCAACTCCACAATCCGGCGACCGGATTACCTACCCAACGTTGCTTGACGAGGCACTAGCGCGCCCTGTGTACTATCGCCACCCGCGTGCCTATGGAAGATCAACGGGCCGAGCGCCTTACGGCCGTAGGCTAGAGTTCATCGGCCCGGTCGCCGACGTGCGGCCGGGTCGCTGTCGGCCTGGTACCGGCGCAGCCCCTCGTCGGACACCCGAGCGTATTTGGCGAGGCTGCGGACCGAGGTATGGCCGGACAATTTCATCAGCACCGGTGTGGACGCACCGTCCTCGGCGGCATGGGTCAACCGGGAATGACGCAACTGATGCAGGACGTAAGGGCCGTCGTCATAGTGCGCGGTGTGGGTTTCGAACAGTTCGGCGGCGCGCCGGTAGGACAGCCGGGCTCGCCCGGTTTTCGGGTCGATGTCGCCTGCGGCGACCGTGGGACGGGCCTTGCGATCGGTCAGGAACAGCGGGCCGGTGCAGCGGCCTGCGAGCATGCGCGGCAGCAGCCGGGCGGTGCCGGTCTGCCATTCGATTGGAAGCTCAAACTCTGGCACGTCGACGCGAATACACCCATCGATCGCATCGCTCGATGGCTACCGGACGCCGAGTGAGGGCAGCGTCTGCCACTCGGGCACGGGTTGTCGCACTGTCCCGGACCGAACTACCGGGCCCTGAGAGATCGCTCGAACATACCGATCCGTGCGATATCACGAGACGGATCGGGTAAGGCCGATGTATTCGTCGTAGCGCGAGCGGTGGGCGATATCACGCTCGGCCATCGGTCTCTCGATAACGGGAGGCGAAAGTAGCACACTGCCGCTTTGCAAATATGCTTTGCAAATATCCAGAACGAGGCGCGTCGCAAATGTCACATAACGGAATAGTCACCGAACCGGCCGACGTTGCACCCGCTCATGACCGATACATCGCTGCTCGCGGACGCCCTGTTCGAACCGTTCGAAGTGAAATCGCTGCATCTGCGCAATCGCTTCGCGATGGCGCCGATGACTCGCATGTTCTCACCGGACGGCATCCCCACCCGTGAGGTCGCCGAATACTATCGCCGGCGCGCCGCGGGCGGAGTCGGATTGATCATTACCGAAGGCACCTACATTCCCGACCCGGCCGCCGGCCCCGACACCACGGTGCCCCGCCACTACGGGGAACAGAGTCTTGCCGGTTGGAAAGCGGTGGTCGAGGCCGTACACGGTGAAGGTGGACAGATCATCCCGCAGCTGTGGCATCTCGGTATCGCCCGCGGGAACGAACCGCAGCTCAATCCCGATATCGAGTCCGTCGGTCCCTCCGGTCTCGGTCTCGACGGCACCCCTGCCGGGCGGGCGCTGACCACCGCCGACCTCGACGCCTTACGGGACGCCTGGGTCGATGCCGCCGTCAATGCGAAGACCACCGGATTCGACGGTATCGAGCTCCACGGCGCACACGGATATCTACTCGATCAATTCCTTTGGGAACGCACCAATATCCGCTCCGACGGCTACGGCGGCACAATCGAGGCCCGTGTGCGGTTCCCCGCAGAGGTCGTCTCGGCGATTCGCGAGGCCGTCGGCCCTGATCTGGCGATCGTCTATCGGTATTCGCAGTGGAAATCCAACGACTACACCGCACGCATCGCGGCCACACCCGAGGAACTCGCCCGCGTACTCACCCCGCTCGTCGAAGCGGGTGTCGATGTTCTGCACCCGTCCACCCGCCGACACTGGGAACCGGCCTTCCCCGAATTGTCCGGCGTGGATGGCGAATTGGGTCTGGCGGGCTGGACCAGGAAGATCACCGGACTGCCGACGATCACGGTCGGCTCCGTCGGTCTCGACAAGGTATTCACCACCACTTTCGCCGGTAAGGGCGACTCGAATGTCACCGGTATCGATCGACTGCTGAAGCAGTACGAGGCCGGTGAATTCGATATCGTCGCGCTCGGTCGGGCTCTGCTCGCCGATCCGGAGTGGGTCCGAAAGCTTCGCGAGGGACGCACCGACGAGCATATCGCCTACCGGCAGGAGCACCTGAAAACGCTGACGTAGCACATCGGCACGGTGCAGCGGCGGCACCGCGCCGCCGCTGCACCGGCGAGTCGCCGCGACACGGCCCCCGAGTCGCGAATACGCCGACAAGCCGGATGCGCCAACCGATTTCGCCTCCCGAGAAATACTCGCCATGATTCTGGATCTGGGCCCGGCACCGGACACGGCATAGGGTTCGGTCGCCCTGCCCGTCATCCGGCTTCGGGACCGCCGTGCCATCACGGCATCCCCGGTCGTCGACGGGTCGGTGCGATCACTGCTCGAAATCGTCGCCGACCCCGTGCCGCATCCCGTACGGACGGCCGACGCCCCGGAAGGAGTCCGATGTCATCGGTGCGTGGCCCTGTGATCGGGTTGTCCGTTTTCGGTGTCGTCACCGCGTGTTGCGTGAGCCTGGTCCTGGGCACCGGACACGAAGCGGCCACCGATGTGGATACCGGATCCGAATACACCGCGGTCTTCACCGATGCCTCCGGGCTCACCACCGGAAGTGGCGTGCGGCTGGCCGGCGCCCGAATCGGAACCGTCACCGCCGTCGACACCACTGACGACACCGCGACCCGGGTGGAGTTCACCGTTGGTCGTGACCGGTCCGTTCTGGACACCACCCATGCCGCGATCCGCTACGAGGGGCTACTCGGGCAGTACTACCTGGAATTGTTCGAGTCCCGTCCGGGCGGGACCACGCTCGCCGCGGGGGCGACGATCCCACAAGAGCAGACCGCACCGAATTTCGACGTATCACGGTTGTTCGACGGGCTTCAACCGTTGTTCACCGCGCTCGATATCGAAGAGCTGGGGCGAGTGGCCCGGAACGTCGTCCATGTCCTACAGGGCGACGCCTCGGCCATCGGGCCGGTACTGACGGATCTGGGCACCATGCTCCAGAATGTGACGAACAAGCACGCCGCCATTGCGGTGCTGATCCACAATCTGGGCCGGATCACCGCCGAGGTGGGCGGGATGGTCGAACAGGTCGCCGAGCTGATCGAGCGGCTCGCGGGCCTGGTCGGGTTGGTCGAGGATGCCGTCGAACTGGTGCACTCGCTGTTCACGTCGGATTCGAGCCTCGAATCGGAGGGCGGGTTGCTCGCCGACTCGGAATCCCACTTCGTAAAGGCCCATCCCTCACTGCACGAGCAGTTGCGCGAACTCGCCTCCCGCCCGGACCAGCTCGTGGAAGTTCTGGCGTTGAAGCCGGAACTGATCACCGGATTGAACGCGAACCCGCCGGCGGAGAGTCCGGTCTCCGCCATGTGCTCGACCCGGCCGTTTTCCTCGACCGGTCACCCCGCAACGGCACATCGGTCGGGATGTCGATGAGGCTCGACCACCCGGCGCGGATCGACTGCGTCGCCACGCCCTTCTCGGTCGGCGGATACCGCCGCGCCACCGTCATTGTCGTAGCGAGTGAGGACCAGCAGTGAGCGGCACATCGGAACCCGGCGGGCAGCGGAAGACCGAGGAGCACACCGCGCCCGGTTCGTGGACCACTGTGGCGGCGTGGAGTCTCGCCGCGGTCGCGTTCGTCGTCCTGGCAGCACTTCTCGCCTGGCGCTGGTATTCCGCCCAGACCGAACTGGACGATCTGCACGGCCGTATCGCCGATGGCGATCGAGTGGCCGCTGTCGCGGCCGACTACACCAAACGCTCGTTGACCTACGATTTCCGCGGGCTCGACGCCTTCTTCGCCGGGGTCCGACATGGAACCACCGCCGAGCTGTCCCACCGTTACGATTCCGTCCGCGACACCCTCACCCGGATCATGACCGAGGAGCGGGTTGTGGCCCAGGGCGAAGTGGTGGGCACCGCGGTCGACGCCGAAAACGACGACAACTACATCGTCACCGTTTTCGCTACCCAGCACACCCGCAATATCCGCCACGCGGAACCGATCGCCACACCCATTCTGGTATCCGTGACCGTGCGGCGGGTCGGCGATGAATGGCTCGTCGCCGAATACCGCCCCCGATGAGCGGTCGGGTCGGCGTACGGCGCGATCGCTCGAGTCCACGGGCCAGGCCACCGATGACGATCGGTCGGCATGCGAGACGCGCTCCCATGACGCCGGGCCGACCGTCCTTGCCGCACTTCATTTTCGATAGTTTTCGCGCATATCGGCCATAGGTGGTTACTTAAGTAATTTCCCCGCGCGATACCTATCGACAACGCGCCGAAACCCTGGTCGAATTAGACCTCCTCACAACACTTTGTGGGATAGATCACCGTAAACATCTTCAAGTGGTCACTTGACCAACCGACTGATATCTTTCGGATCACCGCGCAACGGCGCGCGTAATATTCGACCACCTACTCGCGAAACATTCTCTCAACCAACAATTTACAAGCCGCTTTCCTCCGGAAAGCAGGCCGTAATTCTCTTACCTGCCTACAGCTGATTCCAGCGAACACCGGACAGCGACATCATCGGCACCACTGTTGGAGACACCATGACACGCACCATCGCGTCGACTGTGAAACACACGCGAGACCTACCCGATGCCATAGTGCAAAGTCGTGTGCTATTGACCGGATACTTCGCCGGGCTCGGTGTCGTGATGGCCGTCTGGGGAACTCGGATTCCGGCCGTTCAGGAGTCCGCCGGGCTGAGTACCGCCGGGCTGGCCGCGGTACTGCTCGCGGCCGCGGTCGGTATGGTCGGCGGACTCCAGGTGGGCGGTCGACTCGCCGATCCCGCGCGAATTCCCCAATTGCTGATCAGCGGCGCATTCGGTCTCGCCGCCGCCCTGGCATTACTCGGCTTCTGCCGAACTCCGGTCGCCCTCGTCGGGGCGGCTCTGTTCTTCGGCGTCACCCACGGTGTGCTGGATGTCGCGTTGAACGCCGCGGCGGTGCGATGTCAAGACGCCTACGGCCGCCCGATCATGTCGGGATTGCACGCGGCCTACAGTCTCGGCGCGCTGGGCGGGGCGGTGCTCGCCGCTATCGCCGCCCACTATTCGCACACATACACTTTCGGCATTACCGCGGCCGTGGCGATTATGGCCACGGCCGCGGTGATGCCGGCCACCCACCGCGTCGGTTCACCGGCCGTAGACCTCGATCCGGCGGAAACGGCGGCGCGGGAGAATGCGCCCGGGATCTCCCGATTCCGGATCTGGCTGCTGGGTTTGCTGGCCGCCGCATGCCTGCTCGGTGAAGGCGCCGCCGCCGATTGGTCGGCGGTCCACCTCGACGGGTTGCATGCCTCCGCCGCGACCAGCGCCGCGGCATACGCCGGATACAGCGCGGCCATGGCCGGCGGCCGGCTCGTCGGAGATCGACTCATCGCCCACTTCGGTGCGCCGAAAGTGGTTCGGACAGGTGCGATCCTGTCCGCGGTCGGTCTCCTCGCCGGGCTGTCGCTCGCCGATGCCCCGTTCGCCCTGGCCGGCTGGGCCGTCTTCGGCCTCGGCCTGTCGGTGACGATTCCCTCCCTGTTCAGCGCGGCCGGCGCGGGTGGCCCGCGCGCGGTCGCCACCGTGGCCGTGGCAGGTTACCTCGGTCTCCTCGCGGGCCCGGCGCTCATCGGCGCGCTGGCCACCGCGACGACCCTGCCCGCCGCCCTCATGCTGCCCGCCCTGCTCGCCGCGGGGGTGGCCGCCCTATCCCGTCAAGCCCTGGAGAACCGATGACAACCATGCTGTCTCACCGTCCCGCCGAATTCGACGCGGTCATCTTCGACTACAACGGCGTCATCGGCCTACAACCCACCGTGCCCATGTGGACCGAGCTCGCCGAACTCGCCGGATGGCCGGCGGACCGGATCGTCCCCTTCCAGAACGCTTTCTGGGGCGCCCGCGAACCCTACGATTCCGGCGAGTGCGACGACGCGGACTTCTGGACCGCCGTACTCGGCCGCAGACCCGCCCCGGAACTGCTCACCCGATTACGCGCCGTCGACACCGCGATGTGGATCCGGACCGACGACCGCGTCGTCGCACTGCTCCACCAGGCCCGACGGGCGGGTCTGCCCATGGTGCTGCTCTCCAATGCTCCCCACCCGGTGAGCGACGCCCTCGACGCCGCCGATTGGCGCACCCTGATGACCGATGCCCTGTACTCGGCTCGGCTGGGCATGAACAAGCCCCACCTCGACACCTATCGAAAAGCACTCGCCGCCACGGGAGCCCGTGACCCCGGCCGCGTTCTGTTCGTCGACGACCGTCTCGACAACTGCCAGGCCGCCGCACACCTCGGTCTGCGCGCGCTCCATTACACCGGATCACCCGCCGATATCGGCACCCTCCTTCATCTCACCACCGTCACCACCTAGGCCGACGAATTTACGGCTTTTGTCCGGAACGCAGTTCCCGAGCGCTCCGGACAGGCCGTTCACCTGCCGGCCGAAAGGTGGACATGAGCCGAAAATCATGTCCGAGAACGGATTTCGGTATTCTCACGAGCGAACAAGCTCTCTCCGCCTTCGGATCCGCATTGGGCTCCTGGTCCGACCGACAGATGCGAAAATGTCGCTACCTGATCACACTGGACATACTCACCGGCTTCGTCACGGCGATATTCTGCGCGGGCCTGCTTCTCGACGGCACGAATTTCCCCTGGCCGATTATCGTCAGGCTCTCCGGTGGGATGGTCGCGCCGGCGACCGATGCCCTCTGCTTCGCGCATCTGGAAACCGTTATCGGCCATCGGACGGTGATGAGCGCGGTCTCGACCGATGGTGGGTGAGCGCCTCGGCTCGGCCACAGGTCGCAACGCCGCCGGAATATTCCTCTGGAGGGGCGAACCTGTCCTCACCCTGGTCACGGACATTGTGACCAATGCCTCGAATGCGCTGTGCCCGGCCTCGATACGCAGCCCGGACCGCGGCCGGGTGACGAGGAGCCGGAAGAGGGACCGACCCCGATCGTCACCGAATCCGCGGATGTTCGGTGCTCGGCCGGGTCGCCCTCGACGTGCGAAGGTCGACCACCTTCGCGAGCACGATCGGGGGACTGTCGTCCCGAGTTCCGGCCGATCGGCGGGCCTCGGATGACAGATCCCGGACGGCCGCGGCGAGTCCGTGACGCCGGGGCGGCGCCGATGGCCCGCACCGTTCCGGACGCCGTCGGACCGGCGACGCGGCAGGCCTCGGCGGCCGCCGGAGCAAGGGATTCGAGAACGGCGGATTCGTCGGTGGAGTGATAGGTGGGGGATCCGATCTTCGCGCCGACGTGCTTCGGTAGGACTCGTTTCGGACGACCGACTCCTACCGGGAACCAGTATCGGCAATATGCCCGGCCGGGTCGGTCCGTGGACCGACCCGGCCGGGCATCGTTCAACCCTATGCGATCGGATCAGGACGTCGGAACAGGTCCTGTCCGCGCAAGGTCAGGGCAGAGCCGCGCAGTTCACGGGCGCAGGCAGATCGGCAAGACGATCGGTCAACCACTGCTGCGAGGTCGTCAGCGACGGGAAGAAGGCCACATCGTGGGTGCCCAGGAATCCGGCGGCGATGGGGGGCAATGCCGCGTCCGGCTCCAGTTGGACGATCGCACCGCCGCTGCACCACCGGGCGGCCATATCACGCACGGACGGATATGGCGCTCCCTCGTCGTTCCTGGCCGAGTAGATGCGCACCGGTACTGCGGGGGCGGACTTGCCGAGCCGCTGTTCCTCGAATGCCCGCTTCAGCTCCGGGGAGCCATCGATCACGGCCGTGAGCGGCTGTCCGCTGGTGGTCCATTGCGAGGTGTGCTGCGGCTGCGCGAAAGTGCTGGAAAGGCCGCCACCACATTTGCCCACCGCATCACG
The DNA here is from genome assembly GCF_000308675.1 of Nocardia paucivorans NBRC 100373. Classification (GTDB taxonomy): domain Bacteria; phylum Actinomycetota; class Actinomycetes; order Mycobacteriales; family Mycobacteriaceae; genus Nocardia; species Nocardia paucivorans. The sequence goes on from NZ_BAGE01000044.1 coordinate 222,369, forward strand.
CAGAATCGCCTTACCGGTGTCGTTGAGCGCGGCATCGAGCACCGGACGGGTCTCCGGGTAATCGGCGGCGATACCGTTGAGCAACCAAGCTATGGCGGGGGCGACACCGGGATGGCCGTCGCTACGCGCGATGTAGTCCTGGGGAGCCACCAGCGGTCCGCCGACGTAGGCGCCGCGCAGATTCAGATCGGGGGCGTGTCCCGGCTGCAGTTCGGCCGCGGCCGCGGCGGCCATCCCCCCCTGGGAGTAGCCGTAGAGGATGACCGGCGAGTCGGGACCGAGACCGGTGTCGGGCAACCGCAATGCGGCCCGCGCGGAATCCAGGACCGCGTAGCCCTGCGTTTTACGGTTGAGGAAGTTGTGGACACCCGGCGCGTTGAAATCGTGATAGTCGGTCATCACCACCGCCATACCGCGCGACAACAGTTGATAGATCGCGATGACGTCGTATTCGAAGACCGCGTCGGCCGGAGGCTGGTATCGGATCACCTGCGACAGCATTGCCGAGGGCGCGCATTCGGGGGACTGCCCCTGGGTACCGCCCGCATACGCCACCAACGGGCGTTCGCCCGGCCCGTTCCACGGCATGGTCGGCTGGAGAAATGTTCCCACCACCGTGGTCGGCGCGTCGTGGGTATCGCTACTGGTGTATGTGAGACGGATCGACTTCGCCGGTATCGTTCCGGCCAATCCGGGGACGGATAATGCCAGATGCGACGCTTCGGCACGGAGAATATCGCCCCCGGCTGCCGGCGACCATGGCTGCGTCGATGCGGGTGGTGCGGCGAGCACCCCACCGCCGACGGTCATGAGGGCTCCTGCCAATGCTGCGACCCAGGCGCGTTTTCCGCTCTTCATATCGATCCTCCATGCGATGTTGTCCATCCAGGGCCGCTACCGAAGCGAAAGGACACGCCTACCGCGAGGCGATACGACATCGCCGGTCGGCGGATCGTGAGCGGAAAACCGTGCCGTCTCGTTCGGTAGAGCCAGATCGAATACTGCGAGTAACTCTGTCGAGCACGGAACCAGGCATATGCACTTCTCGTTGTCGAGAGTCAGCCTATGTCATGTAGTGGACACAAGCCGGGAGGCTGTCACGTCGATTCGTCCCGGGTCGGCCGCCGCTCGCCTCCGGCCGGCCGGTGGGTACGACCGGCATGTCGGCATATGACCGCTCGGATGGACCGCCTGCATTCGGCGAGTCGCGACGCCCTCGACGGACGGCACGGCGGCTCCGGGTGTCGGCCATCGCGGCCCGGGAGTTCGCGGCGCACGGACCACACGGTGCCCCGACAGCAGCGATCACGGAGGCCAGGGGTCACGCAGGCACACGTCCCCCGAATATTCGGGACGAGGAAAACCCTGTGCCCGAGCCGGCCCGGACGGTTCTCGAACGCCTCGACACCGGATGTGCGACGCGGCCGAAGGCAGAACCGGGCGGACCGGCGGGCACGGTCGAAGGCGAACCAGCGAGGTACGAAATTCTCGGTGCGGCGGGGGAATCGGTGGCAATGCTGGTCCGGGGAGCCGGCGATGCGCAGCCGTCGGGGACGTACGCGGTGGACCGCCACCCTCCCGGACGGAAGAACCCTGGTGGGTTATCGGGGACAGATCGCCTGGTGGGTGGTGTGGTGGTTGTTGTCTCCACTGTTCGCCGTCCTGGCAGTGGGCATGATCCTGGGCGGAGGCGGTGATCTACCGCGGATGCCGCGGCGAATCCGCCGGCGAGACGACGGAACCGGAACGATCCCGCTGGATTACCGCGGAGACGTGTTGCGCGTGGTCGACGGACAGTGGGATCTCCGCTTCCTCACGGGTCTCACCGCCCTACTGGGGAGTCACGCGGGGTTGATGGGATCACCGTGGGACACGGTGGATAGCCTGGCCGGACCGTAGTATGCCGGAATAGATCGACGGTGCGGCCGGGCTTCGCATAGATGTCCACGGCGCCGGATCTCACCAGCGGTTGCGTGTTTCCTCCGCCCAACCGACCACACCGTCGAGATCCAACCAACGCCCGCCATCGGTCCGGACGCGGCCGAAGAAGTTCCCGAAACACTGGTGGGTGTCATTGGCCACCACGAGCAGCTCCGTTCTCGCCACCCGGGTGTGGAACGGCCGGAACTCGACCTCGACCCGCTCGCCGGTGATATGCCAGGGCCGCAACCAATTCTCGCGATCGTAGTCCCACCGCAATTCCTCGCCGATCTTGTGGATCCGGCCGTCGACGACGAGCGCGTTCTCGGTGCTGCCGGTGCCGTCGGTCCACTTGCCGCCGAATTGGATCCCCAGCCCGGGTTTACTGCCGGCGGCCCAGTTCCAGGTGATGGCGTACGGCCATTTGCCGCGGCCGTGGTCCAGTACCGCGAAGGCATTCTCGAAGAGGTATTCCCGCTCGCCCAGGACAAGGGTCCCGGCAATCGGTCTCCCCACGTCCTTGACCGTGTACTGGAAGCGCCGCTCGCTCCAGGGCACGACCACACCCAACGATTCATGACCGGCGGGCAGTTCGGCGTGGGCCGTCAGCCGCACGCCGGGCGCGTGGGCCTCGATTCGGGTTCCGGCCTCCTCGTTCGACAATGTGATGTCGATACCGCCGCCGCGTACCGAGGCGACCCCCGCACCGCTGCGTTCGCCCAGGACCGCGCCCCGGGCGAACGGCACCACAGCGTCCCGTGTGGTCTCCTCACCGGTGCGCCGATCGAGGATGTAGATCCCGTACACCCCGGCATAGTCGAGCGAGGACGCGACGAGGCCGACAATGTGGCGCGGTGTGACGATGCCCCAGTATTCCCAACGTTTACCGCGGCCCCACCCCCGGAGGTTGGCCCGATGCAGGGGCCGCCGCGTCCATCCGACGGCGTCCGGGTCGAGTCGGCCGTCCGGGCGGCACAACTCGACGGGCACGGTGATCTCGCGTTCCGTTGTCATCCCGTCCACAGCTCCTCACCGCCCGCCGACCACACGACGGCGGACACCACTCGGTCGTACGACCGTATCGAAGCACAGCGCCGGTCGACCCCATCGCGGCTACGTCCCGATATCGACCACCCGCGCCCAGGGCGGTGTCCGTTCCGGAATGTAATAGGGATCGTGTCCGCCCTGCCGCGGGTTCTCTCGACGGAACAGTCCGACCACTGTCCGGCATGCGGGTCGGTCGGTCGGCCAGGGCGTCCGGCCGTCGGTCAGCACGACGAGCACATCCGGTCGGGGCCGACTGTGAAGCGCCTTGGCGAAGCCGGAGCGCAGATCCGTGCCCCCACCACCCACCAACGGTATCCCCTCGGCCCGGCACAACGGGTGCGCGACCCGGGCCGCCGCATCACACGACATCACGGTGACGAGATCGCGACGACCGCCCACGGCCCGGGAGATCGCGGCCACCTCGAGTAGCGCGCTGCCCAGTTCGGCATCGCTGACCGAGCCCGAGGTATCGATGATCACGGCCACCCGAGGCGGGGTGCGCCGCAGACTCGGCAGCACCACCCCGGGCAGGCCGGCCGAACGCCGCGCCGGGCGCCCGTAGGTGTAGTCCTCGCCGATACCGGGGGCGGAGGCCGCCGAACGGATGGCTGCCCCCAGCAGATCCCGCCACGGTTGCGGCGGGTGGAATACCTCCTCCGCCCACCGTCGCCACCCCTCGGGCGTATTTCCCGGGCGGCCGACAATGCCCTGCGCCACTCGGAATCGCACCGCGTCGCGTTCCTGCTCGCCGAGGCCGTTCGCGCCGTCCGGCCCCAATTCCCATTCACGGTCGAGGCCGTCGGCACCGCTACCGCAGTCGAGCCAGGACAAACCGTCCGTGTACGGCCCCAGTCGAAACTGACGCAGGTAGTCCTCCATGAGCTCACCGCCGGCCAAACCCAGGGTCGACGGCAGGACGGCCCCCTCGGGCAGAACCAGCCCATCACCGAACGCGTCGTCGTTGATCTCGGCGTCGGCAGCGATATTCATGCGCAGTCGCTCCGCCGGGTCGGTCAGGCCGTGTGCGCGAGCGAATCGGTCACTGCGACCGTGATGGTCACGTAGGAGATGCGATACCTCGTGCACCAGCACCGAGGCCAGTTCTTCCACCGGTGTGCGGTCCACGAACACCGGCGAGACATAACACCGCCAGTACCGGTCCACGCCCATTGTCGGGACCCGCCGGGACTCGACGATATGCAGCGCGTACAGGGCGGTCGCCAGATAGGGCCGGGCCCGGACGGCGTGCAGGCGGGCGGCGAAGACCTTGTCGAGACCCACCTGCGGGATGTCCGGCGTCATCGACCCACCCGCGCGGCGACACGGGACGCCGCATGGTCCGCCTCTCGGGATATCGAGACCGTTCCGGCGAGTTGTTCGATCGATGCCGGCACCGTCCAGTTGTCCCGGCGCAAGGTGGCGAGAGTGGTGGCGGGGACGACGACCAGATCCGCCGGCCCCGTTTCCACCGCTTCGACCAGAAGCGCCCAGGCCGCATCCCAGCGGGATTGCGTCGGACGACGGCGGACCGCGGCCACCACCGCATCGAGCGCCGCCTGACGTAGATCACCGCGTTCGGGCAGTTCGGCGGCGGTCGGATCGGCGAGCAGCACCTCGGGATCGGGCAGATCCATCCGATCCATACTGGTCAACAGCTCGAATCCGGGCCCGTCGCCCACGGCGCCCCGGACCAACAGGGACAGCACCTCCCGGGGAGAGCCGGCGGCGGTGGCGAAGGCGACCAACCGCAGTGTCATCTCCCAGCTGCGCGGCGACGGCCAGGCCCCACCCCGCCGGGTTTCACCGGTGGGGAGCCGGTGCACGAGGTTTGGGCGTCCCGCGAGCAGCCCACACACCGCGCGGCGAGCGAAAACCACCGCCTCCGTGAACTTCTCCGGATCGAGCCGAGGCAAGGTTGCGCGCGGCCAGGTCCCGCCGAGACCTCGGACGACCACCTCGTGGTCGTGGGTCCAGTGCAGGTGCACGAACCGGTTGGCCAGCGGTGGGCTCAGTTCCCAGCCATCGGCAGCGGAGGAACGCGGGTTGGCGGCCGCCACGAGACGCACCCCGGGTGGGAGTCGGAGGGCGCCGATCCGGCGTTCGAGAACGAGGCGCAGCAGAGCGGCCTGCACGGCCGGCGGCGCCGTCGACAGCTCGTCCAGGAACAGCAGCCCCTTACCTGCCCGGACGAGTCGCACGGCCCAGTCCGGCGGAGCCATCGGAACACCGTGTTCGGCGGGGTCGTCGCCGACGATGGGCAGACCGGAGAAGTCCGATGGCTCGTGCACACTAGCGATCACCGTGGTCAGTGGTAGGTCCAGCGATTCGGCGAGCCGAGTGAGGGCCGCGGTCTTACCTATCCCTGGCTCACCCCACAACAACACGGGTAGGTCGGCGGCCACGGCCAGTGTCAGGGCTTCCAGTTGGGTGTCGGGTCGCGGTTCGGTGGTCGTCTCGCCGAGCAGGGTCAACAATTCCCCGGCGGCGTCGAGTTGGGAGGGGTGGGTGTGGTTCGCCGTGGGGGCGCATGAGGTATGAGCAGACATGGATAGATCACCTTCGGGTCGAGAAGTGTCCGGGTCGAGAAAAGTCCGGTTGACGGATGGGAACGCGGAGCAGGTGTCAGCGGGAGGTGGCGTGGCGCGGGTGCGCGCGATGATCGCGGCGGCGACCGGGTGATATACGGGTGGGCCCGGCTCCGACCAATCCGGCCCGGAACATGCCGTAGGTGATTCGCTGTCGCGCGGCCGCCTCCAACGCGTCCCGTAACGGTCCGTCGCGCAACACGGCGTCGGGGCCGAGCAGGTCTTCGACAACGGCCAGCGCTCCGGCGATATCGCCATGGCGCAAACGCTCACGAACACCGGTCAGGCAATCCGGGTGACGATGAGCCCGATCGATGGCCTGTAGGCACGGCAGCGGTGTGCCGGTCAGGGCGGCCAGCAGCTCCTCCCGACGAATCTCGGCCGGGCCGTGATCGAGCGCGGCCAACACACCGTCGACCGGCCCGATCCGGTGTTGTTCCCCTCGACACTCCACCAGGTACACCGGGCCGGGCCGGCCCGCGGCGCGAAACGTATCGGCCGGGGGTCGGTTCGGAACCAATGCCGCGGTGACCAAGGGATGCAGCCGGTCGACCGTTATCGCACCGGCACGGATCAGTTCCAGATCGGGAAGCACCCAGGTCGCCGCATCGGGCAGGACCGGCAGCGCGGAGATCCTGCCCCGCGGATATTCCGCGATTCGCAGCGTGGGCGGATCCCCGCCGTGCGGGGCCGATTCCACGACCACCTCTCGCCGGGTCCCGAACCGCACCCGCACCGGACCGGTCGGTCGCCCCTCGGCGCGCAGCAGAATCCCCACCTCGTCCGCCCACCGGTGGAGGGCGCACCGGTCGGGCGCCCTCGTCGACAGCTCGGGGTCGATACCGCCGGTCGGGCCGGATAGATCTGCTCCGCACCGTATCCGGAGCTCATCGACCCGGCGCGCATCCCACAGGTGCCGGTGAAGATCGAGCCGAAAGCGCCGATCGGGGCGGGGATGCGGATGCGGGCCGATATCGGAGCGGGATCCGTCCCATAGGGCGAGACCGATCCGCTGACCCGCATCCGCCCAGGCGGGGGCGGTTCGCACCACCAGGAACACCGAACTCGTTGCGCCGCGGTGTCGTCCGGGCTCCGGCGGACCGTAGCGGGCCAGGGCGATGGTCAGCCCCGGTCGCAGCAATCCGTCGGGCGCCACCCGGGGCAGATGCCACCGCAACAGATCGGGAGCGAGATGGCGCAGATCGTCCCTGACTCGGTCCGCGACCTCTAGGCCGTGCTCACGGACCAGGGCGCGTAGGTCGATATCGATATCGAAACCTGCTGCGGCACATGCCCCGACCCAGTCGCCGACGGCACGCCGGGCGGTTGCGGTTTCGATCATGACGGGCGGCACGGCGAACTCGCGCACGCGCAGCCAGAGGGAAAGGCGGGAATCGTTCCCGTTCGTGATTCGAGCGCCCATCAGCACTCACCGTGCACGAACAGGACCCCCAATCTTTGATCAGAAGTTGTCAGCATCGCGTTGATCATATCGCCCCGCGACGATCCCGGCCATTCATGCTTCGATGTCTGCACTGAGTGCGGAGCGGCGCGAACCACCGCGCCCCCCGCACCTGGGTGAACGGGAGGAATCGCGAATGTCCGAGACCACTACCCCGAATCCGGCCGTCGGTGACGACGACCGGATACCGAACGCCGAACCGGTATCGTCCCGGGCGGCGACGCGGCGCGCGGCCTGGAACACGCTGCGTGGATCGTCGGGCAATCTCGTCGAGTGGTACGACGTCTACGTCTACACGGTGTTCGCCTCGTATTTCGAAGGCCACTTCTTCGATTCGGCGGACAAGAACTCCACCGTCTACGTGTATGCGATCTTCGCCGTCACCTTCCTCATGCGTCCGGTTGGTTCGTGGTTCTTCGGCCGCTACGCCGACCGGCACGGCCGGCGCGCGGCGCTCATGTTCAGTGTTTCGCTCATGGCGGTGTGTTCGCTGGTCATCGCCATCGCGCCGGGACGGGAAGTAATCGGCGGGGGCGCCGCCGTGATCCTGCTTTTGTGCAGGCTGGTGCAGGGGTTCGCCACCGGCGGCGAGTACGGCGCCTCGGCCACCTATATGTCCGAGGCCGCCACCCGGGAACGCCGCGGCTTCTTGTCGTCGTTCCAGTACGTGACCCTGGTCGGCGGGCACGTCCTGGCGCAGCTCACCCTGTTGGTGCTCCAGGTGTTTCTGGACAAGGAGGGAATCTCCGAGTTCGGTTGGCGCATCGCCTTCTTCCTCGGCGGGGTCGCCGCGATCATTGTGTTCTGGTTGCGGCGCAGCATGGACGAATCGCTCAGCGCGGAACAGCTCGAGGCGGTCCGCCGAGGTGCGGACTCCGAATCGGGTTCATTGCGGGAACTGGTGCTCAACCACTGGCGTCCGCTGCTGCTGTGTTTCTCGATCACCATGGGCGGCACCCTCGCCTTCTACACCTACAGCGTGAATGCCCCCGCCATGATCAAAACGGCATTCGAGGGTCGGGGAATGACCGCCACCTGGCTCAACCTCGCCGGGTTGGTCTTCCTCATGGTGGTGCAACCGATCGGCGGATGGATCAGCGACAGGGTGGGCCGCAAACCCGTGCTGGTGTTCTTCGGGATCGGCGGGGTCGGCTACACCTGGTTCCTCATCACCTATCTGCAGAACGCGACCTCGGTGGCGGCGACCCTATTGGTGACCTGCGTCGGCTATGTCGTGCTCACCGGCTACACATCCATCAATGCCATCGTCAAGGCCGAACTGTTCCCGTCACATATTCGGGCCCTGGGTGTCGGTGTCGGATACGCCTTGGCCAACTCGGCTTTCGGTGGCACCGCGCCGATGATCTACCAGGCCGCGAAGAACTCCGGACAGGTGATGTGGTTCATCGTGTACGTCACCATCGTCGTCTTCGTCTCCCTTTCGGTGTACCTATTCGCCCTGAAGAACAAGGGTGAGACCGCACTCGATCGGGAACAAGGGCACGCGTTCCGTTAGCTCCCGATGGGTCTCGGCTCGTCTCGGGGGATCGCCGATATTCATCGTCACTCGACCGGGCCGCGTAGGGCGCCGATCATGTCGAGCGCGATCTGCCCCGCTTCCCGCCGCGTCCGCTCATCGGTCGTATCGGCCAGACTCCAGGCCAACTCGGTGAGCAGTCCGTAGATGGCGCGGACCGTGAGCTCGGTCGAGCGGGGCCGGAAAACACCTTCTCGGACCAGCCGATCCACCGCTCGGCCGATCAGACCGAGCGTGTACCGCTCGTCGAGTTCGCGCCACCGGTCCCAGCCCAGCGCGAACGGCCCCTCCTGCAGCACGATGCGTTGATAGGCCACATCGGTGCATTCGTCGAGGAACACGTTCAGGGCCCGGACGGTGGTGTCCCAGGAGTCGCCGGGTTCACCGATCGCGCTCGTCAGACGTTCGGTCAATTCCTGTTCGACCTGTTCGAACACGGCCTCGAACAACCCCTGTTTACCGCCGAAGTGGTGGTACACCGCGCCCCGGGTCAGGCGGGCGGCCCGTGCGATCTCGTCGGCGGAGAGCTCGGAGTATCGCTGTTCGATGAACAGCCGGCGGGCCGTCTCCAGGAGAGCGGATCGGGTGGCTTCGGCGTATTCCGCACGTCGTCCCTTGACAGTCACATCGATAAGGTTACATTTACATACATCGTGTATCTGAGATGTTAGGTGTATGCGAATGTTACGCCGCAGTGACGTCATCGTGGTGGGAGCCGGGGCGGCCGGGCTGACCGCGGCCCGCGCCCTTGCCGCGGCCGGACGCGATGTCCTGGTACTGGAGGCCCGGCAACGAGTGGGTGGACGAACCCTCAATGTCGAGATACCGGGCAGCGACACGTATGTGGAGGTCGGCGGCATGTGGGTCGGCCCGGGTCAGCGACAGGTGTCGGCCTTGCTGACCGAGCTCGGGTTCTCCACCTACCCCACATACGATCAGGGCGCGAACATCGCCGAGTTCGGCGGTCGAATCCGCCGCTACCGGGGCCGGATACCGAGACTGAACCCGTTCGTCCTAGCCGATATCGGCCTCACGCGGCTACAACTCGAGCGCTCGGCCCGCCGAGTACCGCTGCGGGAACCGTGGACAGCGCCCCATGCCAAGACACTCGATGGCCAGACATTCGACACCTGGTTACGCGAACACTCGCGCACCCGGACCGGGCACGCGTTCTTCCGGCTGGTCACCCAGGCGGTCTGGTGCGCCGAACCCGAGGAGATGTCGGCACTGTGGGCGCAGTTCTACATCCACTCGGGCGGCGGTCTCGACTCGTTGATCGACACGCGCGGTGGAGCCCAGCAGGACCGGGTCGTCGGCGGCACTCAGCGGCTCTTCATCGCCATGGCCGAGGAACTGGGCGAGCGCGTCGTCCTCGGCGCCGAGGTTTCCGAAATCGAGTGGGGCGACCACGGCGTCCGGGTGCGGGCCGGGAAACAGCGGTGGCAGGCCAGGCATGCGATCATCGCGATCCCACCACCGCTGGTCGCGCGCATCCGATTCACACCGGATCTACCCACCGAACGCACCCAACTGCTGCACCGCCTGCCGATGGGCCAAACAATCAAGGTCAATGCGATCTACGACGAACCGTTCTGGCGCACACGGGGCCTGACCGGACAGGCCAACAGCGATCGGCGCGCCCTCGGCACCGTCTTCGATGCCGGCCCGCCGGACGCTGAACCCGCGGTCCTGGTCGGATTCCTCGAGGCCACTCATGCCCAGACCGCGGCACGTCTCACTCCGAAACAGCGCCGCGATATGGTTCTCGACGATCTCGCGGCATACTTCGGCCCCAAGGCACGCTATCCGGTCCACTACATCGAACAGGATTGGACCACCGAACCCTACAGTCGCGGCTGCTATGGCGCCTTCGCCACCCCGTCTGCCCTGACCCGTTTCGGACCGGAGCTGCGCCGACCGACCGGCCCATTGCACTGGGCAGGCACCGAAACGGCAATCCACTGGGCCGGATATATCGACGGCGCGATCGAATCCGGGCAACGCGCCGCTCGCGAAATCCTTTCCGCGGCAACACCGCTCGACCGATCGATCGAATGCCACGTATATACCGACAAGGTGTATATACCGACAAGGTATATACCGCCAAGCCCCTCGATTCCCCGATGCTCCATCTGAGCAAATCCGCCGAAGGATAACGAGTTGGCCGGCATCGCCACGTGCCCACCCACCGGGCACTTTCGGTACGGTCTCGTCCACGCACCGCCGCACCGCGACGACGCTACCCGAGGGCGGCGATAACGCACTCGACACGGCCGTTGCTTCCCGGACCGAGATCACATACGCGGACCGCTCTCGATTCGTCCCCGGCACCGACCGGAAGGACTTCTCCGTGCCGTCACCCGTGAGCCCGAAACGGGAGCGCTCCCGACGGCCGCCGATCCAGGTGGAACGCAGGGCTGCGAGGCCGACCGCGAAACACCATCCGAACCACCCGTTCACCAACCCCATCCAGGAGAGCTCCATGTCGAGAAGGACGTTTTCCATACGGCACGCGATCGTGGCGATACTCGTCGCCGTGTTATCGGCGACGGCCACCGGATCGTCGACAGCGGATCCACCACCCTCACCCGGACCGGGAACGGTGGTGTCGGCCCGGCCGTTGGACGAAACCGAGCTGATTCCCTCGGCCGCCGAAGGCTATCGGCTCGTCTACCGAACCACCGGGCAGAACGGTGAGCCGCAGACCAGCGCCGGAAATATCTACCTGCCTGCGGGAAATCCCCCTCCGAACGGTTGGCCGGTGGTGTCGTGGGCGCATTCCACAAGCGGTATCGCACAAGGTTGCGCCCCCAATCTCATGGGCGGGATCGCGGATACCTTCGACGAAACACCGCAATTGTCCGCCTATCTGGCGCAGGGCTACGCGGTGGCGGCCACGGATTACATCGGACTCGGCGCACCGGGACACTACGAATACCTGGCCGGGCGCGCTGCCGGCCATGCGGTGCTCGATATCGTGCGGGCCGGTCGCATCCACGATCCCGAACTGTCGAACTCGTACGCACTGGCCGGACATTCCATCGGAGGGCACTCGGCGCTGTTCGCCGCGCAATCGTCATCGCACTATGCTCCGGAACTCGACCTGCGCGGCACGCTGGCCTATGCCCCGACCAGCAACTACGAGGACCTGATCACCTCGCTGTCCGGCCCCGGCCTGGCGGTTCCGCTCCCCGACGGGCTCCAGCTCCGAGTTCTGCTGATCATGGCCGGCCTCGATCATGTGCGCCCGGATCTGCGCATCACCGACTATTTGAGCGACCGAGGAAAGCAGGTGCTCGCCATCGCCGAGGCCGGTGAAGGATGCCTGCGGTCCGCGCAGGACGCTATCGCGGGCCGCCCCTTCGGGGAGTTGTTCGTCAGACCGTTGTCCGATCCGGCGGTGATCACCGCCCTCCGCGACTACATGGCGGTCCCCACAACCGGGTACCACCGGCCGATACTGCTCCTGCAGGGCGGAGCGGATACCGTGCAGCCGATGCCGACCACAATGCTGCTCCAGCAACAACTTCGGCAAGGCGGCGCCGACAGCCGACTGCTGTTCTATCCGCCGGCCACTCATTTCACGCTCTTGCCGCAGGCCCGCTCCGATACGGACGCCTTCCTCGCTCACATCCTGCCGCCCCACTGATGTGATGAGGTCCGTGTTCTCTGTTTCCTCGGAGAGCCGCTCCGAGGAAACAGAGAAACTCGGTTCTACCGCCGAACGGGGCGGCGATATGTGCGGTGGACGGGCATCATCCGTTGACCGGCACTTTGTGTGTCCAGCGTGCGACCTTGTATCCCGGAAGATCCCGCTCGAGGTTTTTCATGGTGACCACTCTGACCACGTCACCGGTCCGGGGTGCATGTATGAACTTGTTGTTGCCGATGCACATCAGAACGTGGCCTCTGGAACTATTGAAGACGAGATCGCCGGCCTTCGGCTTTCCATTGACCTTACGAAGCTGGTTGTACTGCTGCCATGTCGTTCGCCCGACTTTGACACCGGCCTTTTTCAGCGCGTACCGCACCAGACCCGAGCAGTCCCATGAGTCCGGACCTGTACCACCGAATCGATATGGCTCCCCCAGCTGCGCTTTCGCCGCCTTGATCGCTTTATCGACGGCTTTCTTGATGGCCTTCGCTTTCTTCGTGGAGGCTTTTCCGGTGGGGCGTTTGGATGCGGGTGCGCCGCCGCTGCTCTCGTCCTTCTCGCCCTTCTTGTCCTGTTCGAATTCCTCGGCGAGTTCGTTGATGGCGGCAGCGACGCCATCGGCATTGCGCTGCCCACCGGACACGATGCCGGCGCCGTCTTCGAGCGCGATATCGAACAGCCGGTCCATCTGCTGCTTTTCCTGCGTACTGTGGTAAGGCGGCGGGCTCGCACCCAAGGAGCTGCCCACGTTCTGCAGTACGCCGTTCATGGCCTTCTTCTCGGTCACGTTCCGACCGGCATGACCGTTCAGGATGGCATCCAACCGATGGTCGCGGTCTTCGAAGACGTCGGCGGTGTCGCGTTGACGGGACCGCAGGCCATTGGCCGCTGTCACAGTGTCCCCCTGGCCGGGGATCTCCCCCGACGGTCGCGGTAGTTTCCGGACCTCCGGGGTCGTCCTGTCCCCCGTGCCGTACAGGTCGGCCATATCGTGCAATGTCTGCAATGCGCGCGCCTGATCCGGGGGCAGCCCGACCGGACGGAAGCCACCATCATCGATATCCGCCAACTTCTCGATGCCGGTATCGGCGACCGGCGTCGGGTCGCTCCCACCGGCGACCGGTATCGAGCCATTCCGTACCGGATTCGAATCGTTCAGCGCGGAAGCCATGAGCGGCAGCAGGTCCGCGGCGGTCGGCCCGCTCGTCACGGTGGCGGGCGAACCCCCATCGATCCGCTCCGGACCGCCCCGCGGCAGCTCTCCGCGAACCAGCCCCGGCTCGGCCGATACCCGCTCCGGCCGCGGAGCGACCATCTCACTCGACGCCGCATGCGCATCCGCACCGGCCTGCAGCAACGGACCGTGTCGGGCGATGTCGTTCACCGGATGAACGTTCGCCCCGCCGGGTTCGACGACATCCGCAGCACCCGGCCCGGGTTCCTGCCGCAGAGTCTGCGGGGACGAATGATCGGGCGGGATCACACCCAGGGGCGGGCGCCGGTGTTCTCGTTGATTCGACCACGGTCGTACCGGCCCGGACCGTCGATCTTCCGGGTTTTCCGACTCGTTCGGATCCAGCTCCAGCCCCTCGGGCCAGACCTCGGCACTTGTCACAACCCACCCCTGATACCCGAAACGGCCGGAAGAACAACGGATGACAATGGGGCGCTGTCGAGGTAATCGCGATGGATATTCACCGATCCGGTCCTCGTACCTCGGCCGCTCGATTGCGAATAAATCTGGCGGATAGGGCAATTCGTCCACACCAAGGTTACAGCCGAAGACGATTACCGAACCCTTTTCCGGGGGGCGTGGATATAAATGTAGGGAATCCCCTACCGGTCATTCGTGACCTGAACCACCGTGGGAAGCCAAAGAGTTCGTTTCCGGTGCGGGACGAACACGACTCGACCGGCTACGCGCGGAAACGCCGGTCGTAGCCCCGCGACATCGCCACGACGAGATCGTCCTCGCCGGCGAAATGCCGATGGAACGACGCATGTTCCACCCCGGACACGTTCGGCAACCGTTCTATGCCGACCGCCACACAAAGCCCCCACTCACGATCATCGCGACCATGGCACCGGATGACCCGGCATCGTAGAGCGGCCCGGCGGAAAGACCAGCGACCCCAGGGACAGGTGTGGCACCAGAGCTCGAAGCTCGGGCGCCACACCTGTCTTTCGCTCGTCTTCCCGATTCAGGTTGCCACAGATTCCGGCACCGGCGTCTGGGTGCGACGACGACCGAAGTAGAGCAGCCCCGCGGCGAGTGCGCCGAGGAACAGGGCGAGCATGCCCACGAACAACGCGCCGGCGCCGAAATTGGCGATCACGGGAATCGCACCGGCGGTGACCAGCCCACCACCGAAGAACGGTTCCATAATCAGCTGTTTATAGCCGAATGCCTGGTAGGCAGGCGTTTTCAGATCCGGATCGGCCACGCGCAGCAGGATCAGACCGGTGGAGGTCACGCCCATCGCCTGACCGACATCGGCGATACCGCGTTCGAACCAGAAGTCGGGCAGCATCCGCCGTGCCAGGAACACGAACGCGCCCACCGTCCAGACCAGGCCGGTGATCGCCAGCAGCACGAACGGGCCCAGGTTGGCGGCAATGGACTGCAGAGACAGGGTGCCCAGAGCGGCGATGACCAAGACGTCGAGACTGAACCCCTGCAACCGCTCGATCAGTTGCACATCGACGATATCGTTTTTGTCGAATACCTGGATCAAGCCCTGGACGATGATGCCGCCGATCATCGCGATCGGGAACAACGGCACATGCGCGAACAACTCGAGGGTGTCGGCCCACAGCTTCGACTCCAGCCACTGCAACCCCGACAAGATCAACCAACCGATCAGCACGGCCACCGCCAGCAATCCGAAATGCAGCGTCAACGGCTCGATCGAGGACGGGTTGACCGTGAGCGTCCCGGCCGACCGACGCCGATCCTTTTCCACCCACCCCGCTTGTTCCGATACCGACGGAGCGGCATTCGACTTCAGCTCGGCGGTTTTTCCCGTGCGAACACCCCAGTTGATCAAGGCGATACCGCACACGACACCGGACAGGATGCCGACGGTCGCCAGACCCAGCGCCAGATCCTGGGCTTCGGGGAAGTTGAATTCCTCGAAGGTTCCGGCCATACCGGCCGCGGTGCCGTGTCCGCCCTCGAATCCGATCTCGATCAGCGTGCCCGCCATCGCGGGCAGTCCGAACACCGGTCCCAATACGAGGATCGCCAGCAGCAACCCGAATACGTACTGGCCGCTGGCAACGGTGATACCGAAGGTGATCTGCGGCCCGGCGACGCGGAATGCCTCCCGCGGGGACGGCAGCTTGTGCCCCATCAACAGACCTGCGAACACCAGCGAAATCAGCAGGCCGGGAAGAGTTTTCCACACCTCCAGGATTTCGGGGGTGAACAACCCCGACTCGGCGAAGCGATCCGTGCCCAACGCCGAGGCGATCCGCCCGAACACATCCGGCCCGATGAGCAATGCCAACGCACCGCCGATGATCGAACTCGGAATGAACAGCTTCTGGGTGAGTCGCCACTTCACCCTGATGATCTTCGATATCAACATCATCACGCCGATCATCAACAGCGCGAATCCGATTACTTCCGGAGACACTCCAACCCCGCTTCTCCCATAGTGGCGCCTGTCACATCCGGGACCATGCCGTTCCGGTTGTGACGAAGAGCAATTTTGCCGTTGTTTGACGGTACGATAGACGACGGTTCAATGATTCGTAAAGCGTTCTCCGTCATGGGAAATGGCAAAACTCCCGGGCGGTGAAGGCCCGCTCGTGGACAGATGGACTCGAACCCCGCAGCCGACTCACGGACGAGCACACCAACAGATGGCGATCCGGGCGATTACGGCCGGCCACAACGGAAAAGCAATATGCAGTGCGAAACTCCCGTCAACCCCCCTCGCACGGCCCTGGGTCGAACCACCCCGAACTACCGCTACAACGCACACTCGGCCCTCACGGGCCTGTCGCCGGTATGTCAAGTCGACCGGCAGCCCGCGCAACCTGTCGGCAGGCTCATGCCTACGCGCCACAACCGCACATCGAATCGAACCGGCGCCTCGACCACACCGGCTCCGAGGCCACTTTCTAGAGCGTGTAGTCGAGTATCGAGCGGACAAGGGCGTCGCCGTCCTCGAGCATCGCCATATGCCCGACTCCGTGCAGGTATCGGAGCTCGGCACCCGGTACCGCCTCGTACCGGCGCGCGGCGGCCGGATCCCACCGTGGGTCGGAGTCCCCGAAGATCACGAGGAGGGGCTTCCCGGCGGCGATGAGGCGCTCGGGCACGGTCTTCGCAGTGATGTAGTCCATGTTGGCGGCGAGAATCGCGCGGAACGCTCGATAAGCCGTCCTTCGCAGATCCGCTACGGCTGTGTCGGGCACCGTGATCGGGGCCGCCGCAGTCGCTGCCAGTCCGCGACGGATCATCGAGTCGGTGCGAATCGCCCACACGAGCGGCCCGAAGGGCGGCGAGGCGAGCGCCTTGACGATTGCCGGCTCGGGCAAGAGCGCTGTCCGGCCAGGCCCGGTGCCGACCAGGATCAGCTCGCCGACCAGGTCCGGGCGACGCTCCACGAGAGCGGTGGCGACGTATCCCCCGCTGGAGTGACCGACCACCTTCACCTTCCGGAGCCCGAGCTCGTCCAACACTGCCGCCGTCCGGTCCGCCTGCTGGGGAACGGCGTACGTGGACGCCGGCTCGGATCGGCCACATCCCGGCAGGTCGATCGTGATCACCTGATACGTCGTGGTAAGCGACGGCACCACCGGCGCCCACGTCGAACCGGTTGCGCCCGAACCGTGGATGAGCAGCAAGGGCGGTGCCGCCGGGTCCCCGTCGATGACGACATGCAACCCGTGAATTGTCGTATCGGTATGTGCCCGACCGAGACTCGATTCGCTCATGCCGACAGCTTCGTGAAAACTCGTCGCACCATCTTGTACAAATGTCACGTTGCCACGATCCGGCTAATCTGAGCCACATGACCGCTACCGACCCACTGGACTGGAGCCGGGTCGAGGTCGCTGTCCCGACCGGCCGCCCGACCCCGGGAATCCGGATGGCGGGTTTCCATTACCACGATTTCGTCCCTGTGGACCTCACGATGATCCCGCATCCCGCGATCACGCTCCTGCTGGATCTCAGCGAACGCGGAATCGTCTACCACGATCCCGAAGGCCCGGTCGCGGGAAACGCGATCATCGGCCTCCGCGCCGGCGCCCTACGCATAACCGGCGCGGGGGCCGGTGAAGTCCTGCAGATCCGCCTGTCCCCCACCGCCGCCGCAGCGATTCTCCGAGACACCGAGATGATCGGCGGTACCGTGACATCGTTGTCGCAACTGTGGGGCAGCGCTACCGCTCTGACCGAACGGCTGCGTTCGACACCGTCGTGGGACGACCGTTTCGCCCTCACAAGCGCGTTCCTTCGAAGCCGGACCTCCGGCAAATTCGCTGTAGCACCCGAATTCGTATACGCCTGGGACCGGATCGCCCGGACCAGGGGAAACCTTCGAATCGAGACGATCTCCACCGAGACCGGATGGACCCGCCAACGACTCTGGTCCCACTTCCGGTCCCGGATCGGAGTCTCGCCCAAACGCGTGTCCGAACTCGTCCGCTTCGACCATGCCGCCCATCTTCTGGCGGCAGGTCATTCACCCGCTGATGCCGCGGTCGAGGCAGGCTACGTCGACCAATCCCACCTCCATCGTCGCACCAAGGCGATCACCGATATGACCCCGCCCCGCATCGCGAGCGCACCGTGGCTCGCGATCGACGAAACCGCGTGGCCGATGGACGGACTCACAATCGACCGCGCAACGACCGCTTGCCCGACGGGCGCAGGGGACCGAGGTGACCTGTGCGGTCGACGAGCGGCCCGTGCCGCTCAGACCATGTCTCGTGCCGGCAATGTCCCGAGCATGCGTATGGCCTCAGCGGTCGCCCGCTGAGCTTCCGCCTGCGCGAGGGCAGCATGTGCCTGTGCCCGAGCGATCACGTTCCGCCGCTCCGCGTCGCTGACCGCGTCGCCGGTGGTAAGGCCACTGAGCAGTTCCTCGGCACGCTGTTCGTGAGCGGCGTAGTCATCCACCGCTCGATACTCGCATTCCTGGCACGGATGGCTGCGGCGGGTGGAGCGATCCGGTGCGAGCGCGGCCCATGGGCGTCGCGCCCCGCACCGGACGCAGCACCGCGGCGAACGAAATATCACGGAGCAGGAGCTGTGCCGAGATCGAAGCGGATACCCGCGCGCAGCATATCCGTGGCCGATAGTCCGATCATGTCGCGAAAGGTTTCGCTGAAATGCGACGGGGTGGCGAAACCGGCGTCGATGGCGGCGCGAGTGAGATCGTGGCCGGCCACGGCGTTGCGAACGGTACCGATAATGCGCCTCCACCGTTGATAACCACGAAAGGTAGTGCCGTACTGCTGGGTGAACAGTCGTAGGAAATATGTGGTGGACAGGCCCATCTTCGCGGCGATTCGATCGGCGCGGAAGGTCCGGTCCGGATGGTCTCGGATAATGGTGGCGATCTCTTCGATGCGCGGATCGATTACCGGCGCGGGCCTGGCGACGGCGCAGGCGTAGATGCGATCCGGGTCCACGTTCTCGGCCGAGCACAACTCGACCAGTTCTCGCTCCCGTCGATGGTCGAGTCCGAAAACTCCCGCGGAGGAAGTCATCACGTCGGCAATGGCGGTGGCGGGCACGCCCGCGGGTTCGACGAACAATGCCAGAATCCAGCCCTTGGTGGCGACCAGGCGCTGCGTCGTGCGAGCAGGGGCGAAAAAACTGCCGGTGCGGATCCGGCCGTGCGCACCTGTGTCCACAAGAAGCGGGCCGTGCAGTCCGACGCCGAGCATGGCGACCGACGGGGAATGCGGTTCGACGCCGAGATCCGGCCCGATATAGCCGACATGGCCGGTCCGCACCCAGGCCACCGGCGTCCGCGCCGGACCGCAGATTTCCGAAAGCGGATCAGTGTCCACGCCTGTCAGGGTATCGCTACACCACCGAGAGCCTCGGTGGCGAGAAGCATTACCGGAAAGCACGGAGACACTCGATGCGCAGCGATACCGCCGAGACGAAAGAGAAATCGCCGCCCCCGAACGGTGCGGAGCCGGCCCGTCGTCCGACCGGATCATTACGCCCCTTCGCCGGCGGTTTCGCCGCCGTACTGATCTTTCAGGTCATCGGTGCCGTCGCCGGACTGGCACCGTTGCTCGCCGTTGTCGAGTTGGGCCGAATTCTGCTCTCTCCCGATCCGATCGACCATGGTCACGTCTGGATCGTCGTGCTCGCAGGCGCGGTCGGCCTGCTGGTCCGGCTGCTGTTCACGGCCGCCTCGGCAGGCATCGGACACCTACTCGACGGGCGGGTGCAGCTCTCGTTGCGCCGGCAACTGGCCGCCGGGCTGGGACGGGCGCCGATCGGCTGGTTCTCCCGCCGCCGGACCGGCGAGCTGGCGCAGGTGGTGGGCGACGATGTGAGTGCCGTGCATCCGTTCATCGCGCACACCCCAGGCGAGCTCGTCTCCGCCTTCGTGGTGCCGTTGGTTTCGCTGATCTATCTGTTCACCATCGACTGGCGGCTGACGCTCATCACACTTGTCCCGGTGGTGCTGGCGGTGGCGCTGGTACCGGCGATGATGACTCCGACCCGGCTGCGCGAACAGGAAGAGTTCGATGCGGCCATGGGGCATGTCGCGAACTCCGTCGTCGAATACGTGCAGGGCATCGCGGTGGTCAAGGCATTCGGTGGTTCCGGGCAGGCCCACCGCGCATTCCGGACGGCCGTGGATGATTTCGTCGGGACCTTCTTCCGCTGGGTGAGCGGTCTCGCCCCGATCGCCGCGGGCATGCAGCTCGTGCTGTCGCCACCGTTCGTCCTGCTGGTCGTGTTGACCGGCGGTGCGGTGCTGATGGCGAACAATTCGCTCGCACCGGCCGATCTATTGCCGTTCCTGCTGTTGGGACTGGGGCTGACCGCCCCCGTGGCCGCCCTCGGCCACGGCTTCGACGAGATGCAGGCCGCGCGGCGCGCGGTCGGCCGGATTCGGGAAGTACTCGCCGTCACACCGCTGCCGGAACCGGCGGACCCGGTCGAACCCCAGGGGCACCGGGTGGAACTGCGCGACGTTCGATTCGGCTACGACGCCGAGCGCGAGGTGCTGCGCGGAATCGACCTGGTACTCGAACAGGGGACGGTCACCGCGCTCGTCGGGCCGTCCGGAAGCGGCAAATCCACCCTGGTGCAGCTACTGCCACGCTTCTTCGATCCGACGCACGGGTCGGTCATGCTGGGCGGGACCGATCTGCGGAACATCGACAGCAACACGCTGTACCGGAAGGTCGCCTTCGTCTTCCAGGACGTTCGTCTGCTACGCGCATCGGTAGCCGACAATATCGCGCTGGCGGTACCACAGGCCGACCGCGCCGATGTGGTACGCGCCGCCCGGCTGGCGAACATCCACGATCGCATTGTCGAACTGCCCCACGGCTACGAAACCGTGCTCGGCACGCAGGCCCGGCTCTCCGGCGGTGAGGCGCAACGCATCGCACTCGCCCGCGCACTACTCTCCGACGCGCCCATCCTGGTGCTCGACGAGGCGACGGCCTTCGCCGACCCGCAGACCGAACAAGCGGTGCGCCGAACACTGTCGACGCAGGCAGGAGAGCGCACCATTCTGGTCATCGCCCATCGCCCGGAGACGGTCGCCGACGCCGACACCGTCGTGGTGCTGGAGGACGGGGCGATCGTCGAGCGCGGCCGACCGGCCGAACTGTTGGCCCGCGGCGGCAGGTTCGCCGCTTTCCGGCAGATCCATCGATCAGCGATCGCGGACGGGCCCGAAACCGCTCGAGGAGATGAGTACCGATGATTCGAATGCTGCTGCGCGTGCTCGGACCCGAATACGCCCCGCCGGTGCGCCGCACGATTGCCCTCATGACAGCGACCGCCATTGCCGAAGGATTGTCCTACGGCCTGCTGGTTCCCATTCTGCGCGCCCTGTTCGGGGATACTCCCGCACAGGCCCGTCCCTGGCTGGTCTCCTTCGGTGTCGCGGTCGCGGTCTATGCGGTCCTGCGTTATCTCAGTGATCTGTCCGGCTTCCGAGTCGGAACCACCATGCTGCGGGGAATATACTTCCGAATCGGCGAGCATCTGGGCCGACTTCCCCTCGGCTGGTACAGCGGCGGCCGGGTCGGCGAGATATCGGTGCTGGCCAGTCGCGGTGTCCTGGAAGCCATGAGCGTTATCGCGCATCTGCTGGCGCCGTTCCTCTCTGCCGCGGTGACCCCCTTGACGATCGTCTTCGTCCTGCTGTCGTACAACTGGCAACTGGGCATGGCCGCGCTCCTCGCCGCGCCGATCGTGGCGGCGATCAGTGGCCGGACGACCCAGGCAACCGCCACCGCCGATGCGGAGCGCTCCGAACGTGAGGCCGCAGCCGCCGAACGGGTCATCGAGTATCTCCAGGCACAGCCGGTGCTGCGGACGGGCGGCCGAACCACCGAGCGCTTCGCCCTACTCGACGACTCGCTCCACGAACTGCAGCGCGCCTCGCGCCGATCGACGCTGTCCGCACTACCCGGCGCCGTCGGCCTCGTCCTCACGGTGCAGGCGATGTTCACAGCCCTACTCGTCCTGGGCACCTACCTCGCCCTCGGCGGCGAAATCGGAGTGGCAGAGTTCTTGGCGATCATGGTGTTGGCCGCCCGCTGCGCCGATCCGCTGCTGTCGCTATCGGATATCGGTGGCAAGCTCCGTAGCGCACGTGCCGTGTTGGCCAGGCTCGATACGCTGCTGCGCACCGAACCGCTGCCGGAGGCCACCGATCCCATCCGGCCACACCGCCATGATCTGGAGTTCGAGTCCGTCTCCTTCCGACACGGCGACCGGCAGGTGCTCGACAACGTGTCCCTGGCGGTGCCGCAGGGGAAGCGACTGGCCGTCGTCGGCCCGTCAGGGGCGGGGAAGAGCACCCTGCTGCAACTGCTCGCCCGGTTCTACGACGTGAACTCCGGCGCGGTACGCATCGGCGGTGTGGACGTGCGCGCGATGAGCTCCGAGGAGTTGATGGCCCAGCTCGCCATCGTCTTCCAGGACGTCCATCTCTTCGACGGCACCATCGAGGAGAACATACGCCTCGGCCGCCCCGACGCGACCGACGCGCAGCTGCGGGCCGCCGCCACCGCGGCAGGTCTGGACGAGGTGATCGAGCGTCTCCCCGGTGGCTGGAACGCGCTGGTCGGCGAAGGCGGCGCGCAGCTGTCCGGCGGTGAGCGCCAACGGGTTTCCATCGCACGGGCGCTGTTGAAGGATGCGCCCATCGTGCTCCTGGACGAGGTGACCTCCGCCCTGGACCCGGTGAACGAGGCGGCGGTCCACGCCGGCATCGAGCGCCTCATGGCCGGCCGGACCGTGGTGATGGTGGCACATCGAATGCGCACCGTCCGCCGCGCCGACCACATCGTCTTCCTCGACGGCGGCCGAATCGTGGAACAGGGAAGCCACGACGATCTCATGAGCCACGGCGGACGCTACGCCGCGTTCTGTGCGATATCCCAACCACTGTCGGCCGTTGAGTGACTGCCGGATGGAGAAGGAGAAGCCCGGCTCGCGTCGGCCGGTGGGCCGGTAACCGAACTCCGGTCTCGCAATGTGCATCGAACAAGGCGTTCGATCGGCCCTGCCGCTCGGCGAACGGGTGAACTCGGTGACAGCACACCATGTCGTGGTGCGAAAATCGTCGCGTGGAATGCTCGGTGGCACGGGAATGCCTGTCCGCTCGGCTCGACGGCGAAGCCGAGTCGGTGCCCGCTGCCCGGTTGGACGAGCATCTTCGTCGGTGCCCGGACTGCCGCCGATGGCATGTGGCAGCAGCCGAATCGACCCAGCGGTTCCGGCTCGCCGTGGCCGCACCGGTCCCCGATCTCGACGAACGAGTCCTTGCCGCGGTGCTCACACCTGCCCGACAGTGGTTTCCGGACCATCGGAACCGCTGAGCGGCCATGCATTCGGCGTTGTAGAGGAAACCCGCGCCGCCACTGTGGACGGCGTTGTGACGCGAACAGGAGCCTTTTGCCCCGGATCACCGCCGTAACGGAGAGGGTGCGACGATAGACGGCGCCATGATCAGTCCAGCGCACAGTTCGCCATGTGCCAGGGTGTGCCGTGCGTCGATGTTCGCGCTGATCTGTGTCCTGCTCTCGGCGGCGGGGCATTCCCTCACCTCTGCCCACACCATCTCCCTGTCGACCCTCGTTCTCGCGACCGGCTTCCTCACCGCTCTCGCCTGGTCGGTCGCCGACCGAGAGCAAGGTCTGACGGCGATAACCGTCGGCCTGCTGGCCGGTCAAGGCGCGCTGCACCTGTGGTTCACCGCCGATGTCTCCGGGGGGCATGCCGACCATGCCGCGATGGCCCACCGCCTGGCCGACACCGGCACACCGGCCATGCTGGGAGCGCACGGTCTCGCCGCACTGCTGTGTGCTCTGTGGTTGCGGCGGGGTGAGCGCACCGCATTCGCCCTCGCCGCAACCCTGTATGCGCGGATCGTGCTGCCTTTGTTGCTGCTCGTTCCACCGCTACCTGCTGTCCGGACCCCGGTCGTCACCCGTCCGTCGACCGACCACGACAACCCGGTCACCACAGAATTCCTGCTGCATGCGATGGTCCGGCGCGGTCCACCGCACCGTATCGCGTCATATCTCCCATCCGTTGCGACCGCTGTGACCGGCCGCGGCGTTCGAGCATTTCCGGGACGCCGGGCGGTCGGGTGACCCGCGACGGGACAACCGTCACCGGCGTATCGCCGGCACCGACGCGATCCTGCGGTTGCGTTCACTCATCCGCCGTGCACGCGAATGCGTTCCGGCGCGACCGCGCATGCGTCCCGACCAGGAAATTCTTCGCCATGAGCATGTATTCCCAAGCGCTACCCGATATCGGCCGGCGCTGCCGATCACATTCCGACCAGGTGCCCCCACACGATCCACCGATCACTTCCCGGCTCACCGTCATGTCATCGGATGATCGATTGACTGCGCTGGCCTTGGCCGCCGGGGCGGGCGACCGAACAGCGCTGACGGAGTTCATCAGGTACGCCCAGGCCGATGTGTGGCGGTTCGTCGCCCGAATGACCGATGTGCAATCCGCCGACGATCTGACCCAGGAAACCTTCCTACGCGCGATGGGCAGCCTGCCACGGTTCGCAGGACATTCCACCGCCCGCACCTGGTTGCTCTCGATCGCCCGGCGCGCGGTGATCGACCGACGGCGCAGTGCCTCCGCACGTCCACACGTCACGAGCGGCACCGACTGGGAGACCGCGATCGATCAGCGGCGCGACCGGCACAACGACGATATCGGCGAGGAAATGGCGGTCGTGGATTTCCTGCGCTGTCTCCCGGACGACCGTCGTGAAGCGTTCGTCCTGACCCAGATCCTGGGACTCAGCTATGCCGAAGCCGCGCAGGCCACCGACTGCCCGGTCGGCACCATCCGCTCCCGGGTCGCGCGAGCCCGGGAAACCCTGGTCGAACTGTGGCAGGGCATGAGCACGGATGCGGCCGACGTTCGCACCGTCTCCGAGCGGAAACGGTGCGGCACGACACCTGCGTCGGCTACCCGAACACGCTGACGGCACGGAATCGACTCCGGCCGCTCCGGACGCGGTGGGCCGACGGGAACTCGCGGCCCACCGCATCCGACCAATTCCATGTCCGGAGGTGACACACCATGACCGTGTCATCTCATATGCGAATCGAAAGGTGCGATATGGCCGAACAGGTGTATCGAGTGACAGGGATGACGTGCGGGCATTGCGCGCAGCATGTGACTTCCGAGATCCGAAAACTGTCCGGGGTCGACGAGGTCGATGTCGATGTGGAACAGGGGCGGGTCACCGTCCACAGCCGAACCGCACTATCGACCGCGGACGTCCGCGCGGCCGTCGAAGAAGCCGGATACGAACTGGTCGACGCCTGACGGGTGGAGATCGCGAGCGGTGCCCGTCCTCGCCGTGGGAGGGCACCGCCGCTTTCCCGTTGCCGAACCGACGGGCTCGCTACGACGTCTCGGCATCGAGCGAGGGGTCGTCGTAGAGGGTGATGCGCCAGGATTCCGCCGGGTCCGCGGTGGGATTGTGCAGCGACCGATGCGCCAGGGCGATGTTGTCCCAGATGAGCAGATCTCCGACGTCGAATTTCTGCAGGTGGATGGCGGGGTGCTCATGGGTGGGGTCGAGTTGCCCGGTGTCGGAGAGCAACCGCTCGAGCACATCGGGTCGCGGTTGTCCCTCGAGATCCTCGATCATTTCGGTCGCCCCTTCGCTCACGTAGAGCACCTGTTCACCGGTGTGGGGATGGCGGATCACCGTCGGTCGCCGGACCGGTGGTGTGCGTTGGTCGATTTCGGCGAGGACGTCGCCGATCGGTCGGTAGACATCGGTCGGGCGGATCTTGAACTTCCGCCGTGGCGTGTGGATCGCAACCGTTTCGGACGCCACGTCGGCCAGTTCCGAATCGAGCGTTCGATATGCCTCGACAAGATCGATGAACAAGGTGCCGCGGCGTTGTCGAGGCACCCGGCGCGGCGAGATGATCGTCAGATCGAACGGCCTCGGCATGAATTGGTAGTCGGAGTGCCAGAATTGGCCTGTCTTGGGCACCCCCATCTGCCGTCCGTCGACGGAGACGTTCGACGAGACGAAGACCTCGGGCACGTCGGGATGCCGATAGATCGGCTCGTAGTACAGCTGCGGCGCACCCAATCTACGCCCGAACTCGAGCAACTCCACGGGATCGGGGTGCTGCTCCTTCACAATGGCGATTCGATGGCGGTAGACGATTTGTTTCAAGGTCCGGACATCCTCGTCGGAGCCGGGGTCGAAACCTTCGACGATGACACCCATGACGGGTTGTGCGCTGATCTTCACGGAACCTCTCCTGCCGACTGAAACCTTCGGGGCACAGGCGGATACGCCACGACGCCTCCCGAGTAGTCGCGTCGCGACGGCCGGAAAGTTCCGAAACCGTCGTGGCTGTGATGTCCCGAACACCATCGAGCCCGTTTCGGTGTGACAGCCGACACTTCACGAACCGTCGGGAACTCGCTCGGCACTCGACCCGACTTCCTGTGCAGATGTCGTGAAACGAAAAAGACGCGCGAATCGGAAAGCGCGCGAATCGAAAGGCATTGGAATTGACGACAGCAGCTCACCGCGACGGTGTCGACGGCCTCGAGATAGCGCACGATGCGGATCTGCTCGCCGACGTGTTACAGGTCTATCGCCCCGCCGCCCGCTACCTGCGGAGGATGACGCATCGATTCGACGGCGAAAAGATCAGCGGCGAGGCGGAACTCGCGATCGAGGAATCGTGCTACATCGACGAGACCGGGCATCTCAATGCGGTCGATGCGCTGATCGGCTACAACCAGATGGCCTATCTCACGATCGCGACAATGGTCCGGCACTCGATCGGCCCGGTGTTCGGTGGGTGGTCGATGGCCGAGTTCCGCCGTCGGTACCTACCCGGCATGGTGATCGCCGACAGCCGTTTCACCTTCGCACGGCCGGTCGACTCCCGACGATTCCGCGCAGAGCTGACCTTCGACCGCATCGAAACCTACCGTGCGAGATCACAGCAGCGCATCGCATTGCACACGTCGGTCGGCTTCGGTGACGAAACCCTCGACGGCTGTCGGGGAGAGGTCCGTGTCGTGATCCTCGGCGAGGAGAGATAACGGTGAGCGCACGAACCGTCCTCGCGGAACTGCTGGACCCGCATGTTCGGAAGTCGCCGGACAGATGTGCGTTGCGATGCGGTGAGCGCTCCGCGACCTTCGCCGAGCTCGACGACGCCGCCGACCGTATCGCCACAGCCCTCGTCACCGCCGGGGTGACACCGGGCGCGCGGGTGGCCTACCTGGGCCGGGAGTCGGTCGACTTCTATGCACTGTTGTTCGGATGCGCGAAGGCCGAAGCGGTGTTCGTGCCGATCAACAATCGACTCGCCGCGGACGAGATCGCCCATATCCTGGCCGATTCCGCGGCGACACTGCTGTTGCTGGATGCCGATTTCTCGTTCGAGCCCCCCGACGACCTGCCGGTGATATCGGTTTCGAACGCAGACCTGCGGGAATGGTACGGCCGCTGCCCCGCCGTCCGACCGCATCGTGACATCACGGCCGACGACGCCGTGGTCCAGCTCTACACCAGCGGAACCACCGGACGCCCCAAAGGGGTGGTCCTGGCCCATCGGAGCTTCTTCGCAGTGCGCGACGCACTGGCCGGCGCGGGCCTGGATTGGCTCGATTGGCGCCCCGACGATGTCACCCTGGTGGGGTTGCCCGGCTTCCACATCGGTGGAATGTGGTGTGCGTTACAAGGCATGATGGCCGGCGCGACCACCGTGACCATGCCCCACCCCGACCCCGCGACGGCGGTGCGCCTGGTGGCCGAGTCGGCGGCGACCGTGCTGTGCGTGGTACCGACGACATTGCAATGGATGTTGGACGAACCCGCGGCCGATGCCGCTGCGTTCGCATCGGTCCGCAAGATCGTCTACGGCGGCGCGCCGATGCCGGCGGATGTGCTGGGTCGGGCGGAGGCGGTGATCGGTTGTGAGTTCGCACAGATCTACGGTCTGACGGAGACGGGCAATACCGCGGTGTGCCTGCCACCGGAGGATCACCGTCGCGGTGGCGCCCGGTTGCGGTCGGTGGGCCGTCCGTATCCCGGGTTCGCGGTGCAGGTGATCGGCGCCGACGGTCGACCGCTACCCGCCGGAGAAGTCGGTGAGATCTGTCTGCGCACCCCGGCCCGCATGCTCGGTTACTTCAAAAATCCGGCCGCCACCGAGGTTACCGTCGTGGACGGTTGGATTCACACCGGCGACGCGGGCCACCTGGATGCCGACGGCTACCTCTACCTCGGCGACCGGATCAAGGACATGATCAATGTCGGTGGCGAGCACGTGTACCCGGCCGAGGTCGAACGGGTGCTGCGTGAGCATCCCGCCGTAACCGATGTCGCCGTGGTCGGTGTCCCCGACCCGCAATTCGGCGAGCTGGCACATGCCGTCGTGGTCGTGGCTCCCGACACAGCGGTGACGGCCAACGAACTACTCGCCTTCGCCGGGAAACGACTGGCGGCCCACAAGGTGCCGGCCCGTTTCGAATTCACCGACGCCCTCCCGCGCAATGCGAGCGGCAAGGTGCTGCGCCATCGGATACGCGAGCACGTGGGCGGGCAGGCGATGGACCAACCGGGCGGTGGATCCTCGTCCGGCACCGCGCAGCCGAGCATCGTGGACCTGACCGTGACCCAGACCGCGTACTGGGTGGGCCGTCGAAACGACATCGCACTCGGCGGCGTCGCGCCCTGGTGCTATTTCGAAGTCGAGCGCACCGCACGGCAACTGCGCACCGGCGACCCGCTGACCGAGATAGCAGCCCTACAAGCGGCCTGGAACCGGCTCATCGCCGACCACGACGTGTTGCGGATGGAGATCACCCCCGAAGGGCGCGCTCATATCCCCCCATCACGACCCGAGTACCGGATCGGTCTGATCGACCTTCGCGGACGGACGGACCGCGAGGTCGACAGCGCCCTGGCGGAATCGACCGCGGCGAAATCCCACCAGGTCCGTGACCCGTCCCGGTGGCCACTGTTCGACATCACCGCGGCCGTGCTGCCCCACGGCGGCCTACGGCTGTTCCTCGGGTTCGACATGATCGCCATGGATGTGCCGAGCTGGGCACTGCTCATGCGGTATTGGCGTGATCTCGTGTACTCGGCCCCCGTCACCCCGCCGCCACCGACCGGTGTCGAGGGTCGTCGGTCGCCCTCGCGCTCACAACGCGACCGCGATATCGCCAGGGCCTATTGGCTGGCCCGAATCCCCACGCTGCCGCCCGGTCCGGCGCTGCCCTGGGCCGAACCGCCGGACCGCGTGCACACCGGTCGCTTCCATCGCCACGAGGCCATCGTGCCCGCCGAACGCTGGTCACGTCTGTGCACCGCATGCCATACGCGTGGACTCCATCCGCGGGCAGTGCTGCTCGCCGCGTACGGATTGGTGCTGAACCGCTGGGGCGCCCGCGACCCCTTCTGCATCAATACCGTGGTTTTCGACCGCGACGAGGACGTACCCGCGACGGCCGTGGGCGACTTCACCACCACTTCGCTCACCCAACTACCGCATCCGACCACCTGGCGAACATTCGCCGACCTGGCGCGGGCAGCACACGAGCAACTCGACAACGACCTGGCACACGGCGCGTTCGACGGACTAGAGGTCCAGCACGCGATGGGGATGACCACCGCGCCGCGATACCCGGTGGTGTTCACCGACTGCACCGGTCTACCCCTCACCGACCCCATGACATGGCTCGGTGACGTGGTCCACGGCGTGTCGCAGACACCGCAGGTGGTTCTCGATTTCATGCTCTGGGATCACGCCGAGGGCGGAGCGCGGTTGGTGTGGGACGCGGTGGATCGCGTTCTTCCCGATCGGTTCGTGTCGGGACTGTTGGCGGCATACGAGCGCCTGCTGGCCGCATTGGCCGACGACACCGGATCCTGGCAGCGCGTCGATCTGGGCGCGAACCCGCACTTCGAACCGGTGGCCACATTCACACCACACTCACGCCCGGAATGCGGTCCGCTGCTGATCGATCCGCAACGGCAGCGGGCCGATATCGATCCGGACGCGCCTGCGATCATCGGTGCGACGGGGACGCTGACCCATGGTGAGCTGACCGTCCGCTCCGCCGCGATGGCGGCGGCCATGATGCGCGATGGTGTCGCCCCCGGAGACCGGGTCGCGGTCGTGGCGAGCGGGTCGGTCGCTCGGGTCGTGGCCTGTTACGCCGTCTCGGCGGCCGGGGCGACGCTGGTGCCACTCGATCCCCGGTGGCCGACGACCAGAATCGCCACCGCCTGCGCGCGCGCCGAAGTGCGCTACGCGCTGGCCGAGACCGAGCATGCCGATACGCTTCCCCCGTCGATCCGGGTCGGCGACCTGAATCCGATCTTCGAATCGACCGCGACCGTGGATATCCCGTGTACCGCCGCCCCCGACGATCTGGCCTATATCATCTTCACCTCCGGATCGACCGGGGAACCCAAGGGCGTGGCGATCGAGCACGCCGCCGCCCGCACGACGATCGACGACATCAACGACCGCTTCGGGGTCGGGCCGGCCGACCGGGTGCTGGCATTGTCCGCACCAACCTTCGATCTGTCGATCTACGACGTGTACGGCGTCCTCGGCGCGGGAGGCGCCATGGTGGTGCCGGATCCGACCGCGGCACTCGATCCGGCGGAATGGTCGCATCTGATCGCCGAGCACGGTGTCACGGTGTGGAACACCGCGCCCGCGGTCGCACAGATGTTGGTCGAATACGCCGAGGACGACCCGGTCGTGCTCGGCCGACTGATGTCGCTGCGGCTGATGTTGTTGTCCGGTGACTGGATTCCGCTCTCCCTTCCGCAGCGGCTCCACACCATGCTGCCCGAGCTCCGTGTCGTCTCGCTGGGCGGCGCGACCGAAGCATCGATCTGGTCCATCTGCCATCCGATCGAGCGGATGGACCCCGGTTGGCGCAGTATCCCGTACGGGCGTGCTCTGCGCGATCAGTTCTTCCTGGTCCTCGACGAGGACGGCCGGCCCTGCCCGGTGGGCGTACCCGGCGAGCTACACATCGGCGGCGCGGGGTTGGCCCGCGGCTATGTGGGGGACGAGCGGCAGACCGCTCACCGCTTCTATCGACACCCGGTGTTCGACGTACGGCTGTATCGCACTGGTGATCTGGGGCGGTGGTCTCCGGACGGGACGATCGAATTCCTGGGCCGGGTGGATCGCCAGTTGAAGATTCTCGGGCACCGTATCGAGCCCGGCGAGGTCGAAGCGGTGTTGACCACACTGCCTCAGATCCGACAGTGCCTGGTCACCGGGCACCGCGGCAAGGACGGGCAGATGCGACTGGTCGCCTACCTCGTCGGACGGTCGGCACCACCGGACCCGGAGGCGGTCACCGCCCACGCCCGATCCCGGTTACCCGCCTACATGGTCCCCACCCGATGGGTCGTTCTGAACGAGCTGCCGCTGACGTCGAACGGAAAGATCGACCACGCCGCACTTCCCGACCCGTTCACCGGCGAATCCGTGACCGTCTCCGACACCGCGCCCGGCAGCTCCGACATCGTCGAAGGCGACGCCCCGATCGTCGATACCCGAGCATCGTCCCGCTCCGCCCCCAGGACATTGACCGAGGACGAGCAGTGGACGGCCGCCCTGTGGAGCGAGCTGCTGGGTGTGACGATCACCGACCCGGACGCGGACTTCTTCGCGTTGGGCGGACATTCGGTGCTGGCCACTCGCATGCTCTTCCGGGTGCGAGCCGACGGATACGCCGAGATCGGCCTGCGCGAGGTGATCTCACACTCGACAGTGGCCGAGTTCACCGGGTTGCTGGTCGAAAAACGTCGGGGCGCCGACCCGGACAGGGCTTCTCGAACGGTTCCGGCGCCGACCCGCTCGGTCCCGGACGAGCCGTTCGCCCTGACCCGCGTCCAGCACGCCTACCTGCTCGGGCGCAGCAGCGGAACGGCCTGCTACGTATTCAACGAATTTCATTGCACGCAGCTGGATCTCGACCGATACGAACAGGCGTGGAACATCGTGATCGCGCGTCATCCGATGTTGCGGACGGTGATCACGACCGACTACCTCAACCGGGTCATCGATCCCGTCCCGCGCTACCGCATCCGCCGATACGATCTGACCGCACTGCCGGACGAGGAACGCGAGGCGCGATTACTGCTGCTACGCGAGCAGTTGTCGCATCGGGTCATCCGTCACGACCGCTGGCCGCTGTTCGATGTGCGCGCCGCCATCCTCGGTGCAGGCGAGCTGCGGCTGTTCGTCGGGGTGGACGCCCTGATCTGCGATGCGAGCAGTTTCTTCCTGCTCGACCGACATCTACGCCAGGCCTATGCGGAACCGTCGGCGCACATACCCACACCGCAGACCACTTTCGCGGATTACGTCACCTACACCCGCAACCGCCGCAACAGCGATGCCCATACCCGCGCCGTCGAGTACTGGAACCGACGAATCCCCACCATCCCCGGACCACCCACACTCCCCACTCGACACAAGACCGACTCCGTTCCACGTTTCACCCGCCGCGCCGACCACTTGTCGGCCGAACAATGGGAAAAGCTCGGCGCCGTCGCTGCCCGGCACAAACTGACACCGTCGGCGGTACTGCTGACCGTCTACGCCGACGCACTCGTGGAACTGAGCGGGGACGAGCACTTCTCGATCATGCTCACCCTGATGGACCGCCCCCTCGATCTTCCCGATATCGACCAGGTGGTCGGGGAGTTCACCGCCTTGGTCGTCCATGAGGTGGACCATCGGGAAAGCGAGTGTTTCCTCGATCGCGCGCGCAGAACCCAGCAACGTCTGTTCGACGATCTCGACCACAGTCATCACTCCGCGGTCGACGTACTCACCGACCTCACCGCCAGAACCAGTCGACGAGTCCGACTACCGGCCGTATTCACCAGCGGCCTGGATATCGGCGACCTCGTCGGCGGTGAACCCCACCTGAATTGGGTCGGCCGGCTCGAGTACGGCATCAGCCAGACACCCGACGTGTGGCTCGACCACCAGGTACTGGTCGAAGACGGACGGTTGCACGTCCGTTGGGACGTCCTGGAGACCGTGCTCGACGGCACCGCCACGGATACCGCCTTCACCGCGATGATGCGATCGCTGCGACGGTTGGCCGACGACCCCACCGCATGGGCCGGTGGCGGCGCCGGACCCGCATCGGTCGACGACATCACCCATCGACTGACCGCTCTGTGGGCCGATGTCCTCGGCATCGATATCGCAGCGGTCGACCCGATGAGCGGCTTCGTCGCATCGGGTGGTGATTCGGTCTCGGCGGTTCGACTGGTCCGGCAGGTGCGTGGTGTCTTCGGGCTCCACCTTCCCATCGACGAGATCATCGCCCCGGAATTCACCCTCGCGGCTCTCATCTCTCGAACAACCCGTGCGACCGCGGAGACCGGAGCGCGCACCGGACCGGTAACAGACCTGTTCGAAACCACGACCGCGAGCGGACCTTTCGAGCTCACCCCTCTTCAACAGGCGTACTGGGTCGGCCAACACGATGCCTGGTCCCTGAGTTGTCGAACAGCCCATGGCTATGCGGATCTGCTGATCACCGGCATCGACGGCGACGAATTGCACAGCGCCGTCCGGCGATTGGTCGATCGTCATCCCATGTTGCGGACCGTATTCTCCGACAACGGGACTCAGGAAGTGCTCGACGAGACGGATCCCAGGCCGGCCGAATTACCCGTCGAGGAGATCGATCTGACCACCGCATCGCCGGCAACGGTCGACGCGGAGATCACCCGCATC
Source organism: Nocardia paucivorans NBRC 100373 (assembly GCF_000308675.1). Lineage (GTDB taxonomy): Bacteria > Actinomycetota > Actinomycetes > Mycobacteriales > Mycobacteriaceae > Nocardia > Nocardia paucivorans. The sequence continues at coordinate 256,073 of NZ_BAGE01000044.1, forward strand.
CGATCCGATATGCAGCGCCTCGGACCGGAATACGACCCGTGGCCCTTCCGAATCGTCGCGGTTCGCCTACCCGAAGGCCGGCTCGGCCTGCACATGGTGTGCAGCCTGCTCGTCGCCGACGGCTGGTCCGGACAGCTTTTGGTCGGCGACCTGCTCACCTACCTCGACGAACCCAATGCGGTACTGCCGCCGCAGACCGCTCGATTCGCCGACTACGTCACCACACTCGCCGCACGACGCCGTACCCCGCAGTGGGAACGGGATCGGCAATGGTGGTGGGACCGTATCGACAATCTGCCACCGGCGCCCGCGCTGCCGGTGGCCGGACCCGTCGAGCACATTCGACCCGAGATCATGCAACGCCGCGAAGCCCGACTCACCTCCACCCGGTTCGCGGCCCTCACCGAGCAGTGCCGACAGCACGGAATCATCCCCTCGGCGGTCTTCGCGACCTGTTATGCCATCGCTTTGGCCCGAGCCGCCCGCCATCGCCATTTCCTGCTCAATGTGCTGTACCTCGACCGAATAACGCTGCCGGCCGACCTGGACCAGGTGGTCGGCCCGTTCGCCACCACCACACTGGTCGAACTTCGGCTACCTCGCTCGGCGGCCTTCGTCGAACTGGCCCGACACACTCAATCGGCGACAGCTCGCACCTTCGACCACACGCAGATCAGCGGAGTGGAGGTCGTTCGCGAGATCGCGCGCCGCCGGCGAGATACCCGACCGGTGGCGCCGGTGGTGTTCCACAGCATGCTCGGGCTACGTCCACCCGCGCCCATACCGGAAGGAGTGCGCATCCTCGACTCCTCCCGCAGCATCCGCACCCCACAGGTGTCGTTGGATCTGCAGGTCGGGCCATCACCGTGGCAGGACGACGAGATCACCATCGGTCTCGACGCCATAACCGAATTGTTCGAACCCGCAGTCGTGGACACGATATTCGACGACCTCGTCTCCACCCTCGAGCGACTGGCCACCGACCCGGGTTTCTGGAACGCCGGTATCACACTGCCTGTTTCCGAGCTTCCCGCATCGGTGGACGAATACCGTCCCACCCCGACCACCGGTCCGCTCACCACACCGACCGAGCATCTCGTCGCCGATGTGTGGAGCAAGGTGCTCGGTGATGCGACAGGATCGGTGGCCGCCGGTTACGACCGCTCGACCGATTTCTTCCATGCGGGTGGCACCTCGGTCACGGCGATAGCGATGCTCCGCAGAATCCGGGACCTGACCGGCACATCGATACGGGCTCGGCAATTCCTGTCCGCCCCGACGATCGGCGACCTCGCCGCCGTCATCGACACCGCTCCCGCGCACGACCAGGAGTAGGAGGGCCCGTACCGCCTCGGCCGTGCCCGTACCGGCGGCACGGGCACGGCCCCCAGCGGAGCATTCGGCGGTGTGCAAAGCCTCGACGATCGCCCTGGCACGGTGGGTGGGCGCGGTGCCGTGCCCATCGTGCGCACCGGGCGCACATCCGAGGGGCATCGATCTCATCGGGGCGTCCGTCGAGAGACGGGTGACTGACCCCTGGTGATCGGTCCACGTGATCTGGTCCCCTCTGCAGCCACCGTGAGCCCCTCCAGCATGGTGCGCGCGGTCGCGACGGCCGGAACCGGCGTGGGCGGTCGACGGCCGAGTCAACGCGGTGACGGCGGCGACGGTTACTCGCCGGGCCCTCTCTGCGGCAGGGGTTATTCGCCGCATGTCGAACTGGTCTTGCTCAGTCCGGGCTTCCTTGAACTCGATCCTCGTACTGGTCGACGAGGTGCTGGTAGAAGCTGTTGGCCGGATCTTCCAGCGAGATAGGGCGCAGCCCCAACCTCACCGCCCGGCCCGCGGTTGAGGAGTACCCCTCCTTGTCGACGCCGAGGTCTTGCACCACCGCTTGGACCAGTTCGTCGAGTTCTTCATCGGTCGCATAGACCACAAGGGAACACTCCACCGGCGCGGTCGCCGGGTCGTAGTCGTCGCCCAACGCTCGCTGCGCGAACAACATCACATCCATGACCGGCCCGAACTCGGTGTAGCAGGGGATTCGGTTCACGCCCCGGATCCGGTGGGCACTCTCCTCGAGGGCCAGCGCCACGGGGTGGACTCCCTCGCTTTCTCTCTCCGCCGCGTCGGGAACACCGAGCCCCACGGTGATCTGCCAGACCTGGCGGTCATCGTCGTCCACGTACAGACCTCTCCGTCACTTCTTCCACACCTTCTTGGGGTGACAGTGCTTCACCTTCCACCCACGCTCTGCATCAGATTGTGCCTTGCGCTTGGCATCGTTGATCGCGTCGATCTCGGTCCTCCCTATACCTTCGTACGGGAAGGGCCCCTTGGCATTCGTCCTCTCCAGGGTCTCGAAGTAGCAGTCCACCTTCGCGTAGTACTTCTTCGCGAGCTCGAATTCCCACGTCTGAGCCACGTTCGTGGGTGCCAACGCAGCACCGGGTGTCTCGGCGCCCGCTGCTCCGGTACCCGCCATGCACACGCACGCTGCCGCAACTGCGACAGCTGCCACCAACCGGCGACCGTTCTCGATGGCCCTCATTGCACCCGCCCTGTTTTCGCTCATACCTACTTAGATGCAGCTGAAAGGCAAACGGTTCCGCGGATCTCACGATTCGCCTTTCCAACAGGTCGCAACCCGTCGGCTCCTGTTTCGCCAGGGCTGCTCGTGGGATCGGTGCCGTTCGCAGCGGAGAAACGACCGACCATCAACATCAGGTGTGAGGCGACACGAGAATGGGTTCTGGCACGGGAAGCGTGAAATTCAGGTGGCGTGTCGCGCCGGATCAGGTCGGGAGCAGGATGCGCCTGCGGAGTAGATCGAGTTTGGCGCGCCCGAACATGCTGCGTTTCAGATGCTTAACTCGGTTGACCTGTCCTTCGACCGGGCCGCTGCTCCAGGGCAGACTCAGTCCGGCGGTCACTGCCGCCTGGTCACGCGCGAAGCCTCTGGCAAGCGAGTGCAAGGCGGGCAGCGCGTCGGCTTCGACTGCTTGGATCCAGGCAGGTAACCGGTCTCCGTGTAGACCGCCCATCATGTCGGCGAAGCCGGTGACGTGGCGCGCGGTGGCGTTCAGTTCGGGGCATCGGGCCAGGACTGCTTCCAGCCTTGTAGCGGCATCGGCATCGAGGTTGGCCGGGTCGGTCATGATCCATCGGGCGACGTGTCGAGGTTTCAGCACGACCGGCCGCGGCTTCGGCGTTTTCTTCAGAGCAGGGAGACGACGCAGATAGCGTTGAACTGTGCGTAGGCTACCGCGCCACCCGAGAGGGTGGAGTTCGGTATGCAGCGTGGTGGCGTTGGTGCACCCTTGGTTGTATCGCTGGTGCAGGTAGGGTTTGAACGGATCGAGGCTGCTGTCTCGGTCGATGGTTTTGGTCAGCAACTCACCCGGCGTTGCCGCGGCCGCATAGCGTTGGACGGTGCGAAAGCACACACCCAGTTCTCGGCCGATCGCGTTGAGTGAAAGCCCCTCGTCGCGCAACCGATGGACCGTGGCATGCCGTTCGCGCACGCGGGTCACGAGGTGTTGTTCCGGGACCGGTTCGAGAAACCCGGGGTTCATCCGCTCTTCTGTCGGCTCGAATGACTCGGGAGTTTGTGCTGTGGGCAAGTCGGTCGAGGCATCGTCCGTTCCTGGGTCGTGTAGGCATCGCCGGTGCGCCTGCACGGTCTTTTCCACGGCCTCGGCGAGGTTGTGCCACAGGTGCCAGCGGTCGGCGACCTGGATCGCTTGCGGTGCGCCGGTGCGGGCGCCGTCGGCATAGGTGCCGCCACGGTCGCGGCAGATGATTTCCACACCGGGGTGCGCGTTCAGCCAGGTTGCGAGGGTTTTCGCGCTGCGGTCGGGCAGCACATCGATGGGGCGATGAGTGTCCATGTCCACCAGAATTGTCGCGTAGACCGAGCCCCGGCGCAGCGCGAAGTCATCGACCCCGAGTACGCGTGGCGTGGTGATCGGCGGCTCGGGCACTGCTCTCACCAGCCGCAGCAGCGTCGTGCGCGACACCTCGATTGCCAGTGCTCTCGCCAACCGGGTCCCGGCACGACCGGCCAGAGCCAACCCGATCTTGGTCAGCGTCTTCAGCAGACCGACGCTGCGTCGCCGGCGTCGCTCGGACAAACCGGCAACTTGTTCGACGAACGTCCGACACCGACAGCTCATGTTGCGGCAGAAGAACCGGCGAACCGTCAACCGAACACACACTGGCCGCCCACCGACCGGAAAATCAGCCAGCCTCCGCTCGTAGCGGCTATGCACCGATCCCGACCCCACGCCGCAACCAGGACACGCAGCCCAGCCCGCTCGCGCCTTGGCGTAGATACCGACGCCACCGTCCTCATCCCGAACATCCACCACCCGCACACCGGCAAGATGCGGGAACAAGACCCCAACCACATCCACCCGATACACATACTGGAAACCACCGTGAGCTGCACTCACACAACACAATTCACGCTTCCCGTGCCAGAACCCATTCTCATATCGTCTCTCAGCTGACCTTTCGCGTGACCCCTCAGGCGAGGCGCACAAAGGTTGTGAATCATGACCGTTTCTCTTTTGGTGCCCGGTTCCGGATATCGCTTCAGGTCGACTTCCGCTGAGGAGTGTTAACGTCTCCCGTTCGCGTGGAACACCAGTTTGTGCCCCGTTTTCGGTTACGCTCGTCCCGGCCCTGGGTAAACGAAAACTCAAGGCGCTCACCGCCGGTGAGGTCCGCTGAGGTTGCCCCAGTTTCCCGGACGGTTTGGGTGTGATGCTCACGCGGCTGCGTGAGCGGGGGTGTGGGTTCGTTCGTACTCTACGGGGCTGAGCATTCCGATCTTCGAGTGTCGCCTTGTCGGGTTGTAGAAGGATTCGATGTAGTCGAAGATCGCGTTCGCCAGTTCCTGACGCGTGGCCCATGCCTTTCGGTCGAGCAACTCCAATTGCATGGTGCCGAAGAAGCTCTCGACCATGCTGTTGTCGAAACAGTCCCCGATCGATCCCATCGAGCCGAGCAGTCCGGCCGCGCGGATGCGCTGCCCGAACGCCCAGCTGGTGTACTGAGCGCCGTGGTCGGAATGGGCGATCGTTCGACCCGCGGGTGGTCGGCGCCGCCACCTGGCCATGTCCAACGCGTCGCAGACCAACTCGGCACGCAGATGGTCTGCAATCGACCACCCGACGATCCGGCGGGAGAACGCATCCAGCACGACCGCGCAGTACACCCAGCCCTGGTTGGTGCGGTGCTGGGTCACATCCATACACCACAGCCGGTCCGGGCCGGCGGCGCCGAACCGGCGGTTGACCAGGTCCGGATGCGGACTGGCCTGCCGATCCCGTGTCGTGCAACCTCGACGACGACGGAAGACCCCGGTCAGGCCGGCCTTGCGCATCAGCCGGGCCACGCGTTTACGACCCACCCGGATCCCTCGACCGAGCCGCAGCTCGGCATGCACCCGCGGAGCACCATAAGTACCGCGTGAAGCGGTGTGGATATCGGCGATCGTGGCGGCGAGTTCACGATCGGCGCAGGCACGCGCGGACTCACCGCGATGTTTCCATTCGTAGTACCCGGAGGTCGACACCCGCAGCACACGGCACGCCACCGTGACCGGGACGCCGGCTTCGGCCAGTTGCGCGACCACCGGGAACACTATTTTGGGAGGACATTCTCCCGTGCGAAATAGGCCGCGGCCTTGCGCAGCACCTCGTTCTCCAGTTCGAGTTGTCGAGTCCTTCGCCGCAACTCGGCGAGCTCCTTGCGTTCGGCGCTGGTCACGCCGTCGCGTGCGCCTTCATCGATGTCGGCTCTTCGGAGCCAGTTCCGCAGACACGACTCCGAGATCCCCAAACCCTTCGCAACCTGACCGATCGGCCGGTCGCTACTGCGGGCCAACTCGATCGCGCGCTGACGGAACTCCGGCGGGTGTGCTGGTGGCATCCAGACTCCTTTCGGAGGCGAGTATCTCGCCTCACCGTTGGTGTCCGGAAGACCGGGGCAACCTCACGCGGGTTCATCAACGGCCTGCGCACCCGATGCCAGTGCTGCACCCAGAGCG
>NZ_BAGE01000043.1 GCF_000308675.1 Nocardia paucivorans NBRC 100373
GACCAGAGACGGTGACCAGATAACCCGCCTCGGACAACGCCCGATATGCCAATACGACAGTCTGTTTCGACACTCCGAGATATTCGCCGAGTTCCGAAGACAGCGGGAGCCGGTCGCCCGCCTCGAACGCACCGTCGAGAAGCGCCCGATGAAGCATCGTAACAAGAACGGTCTGCCAGTCATTTCGCTCCACAAGCCGCACGAAAGACTCCGGAGTAGGCGAACCGGCAATTCTCCGAACGAACTCCTCCGGAGTGAACCGGAGCTCGACTGGTGGGCTCCACTTCTCCGGCCGGGATACATCAGCGGAGGTACTCCGAACGACCTTGCTCGTCACAGCGGTGATGGAGCGCTGGCGTGCCGGGAGATGTCCTTCCTCGGCCAACTCCTTGTATATCTGTTGAACGCTCCATCTCGAGATGCCCAAGGCCTTGGCGAGTTTCTCAGCCGGGGGAAGCCTTCCACCGTTCTCGAGCCAACCTTCCTCGAGCTCTCGACGGAGCGCGGCGGCAAAGGCAGGCCGCCGGCCGTAGTAGGAGATCGTTTTCGAAGGCTCACCGGACGTTGCCCTTTCCATGAGCCTCGTGGCGAGCTCCTCGGCGAAGAGATCGGACGAGGCAGGCGCTTTCGGAGACTCCGGCCATTGTCTTTCGTCGGCCACAGAGGTGCCGCGCTTGCTTACGGTCACATAGCCCTGCCTGCCCAGCGTCTCGTACACGCGTATCACCGTTCTATGCGATATTCCGAGATGGAGAGCCAACTCCAGTGCCGATGGGAGCCGGTGGCCTTTTTCGAATCCACCGGCGTGTAATGCCCGGGCAATAAGGAAGGAGAGAGTCTTCCGCGGACCGTAGAGGGCCGCGAGATTTGTGAAATCGGCGACTGTCGACCCTCCGATGATTGCGGAGAGAGCTTCATCCTGCGTGGCCGATACGACGTCGGCTATTGCGTCTTCGATGATTTCTTCTTGCTCGTCCTCGGTGATTTCCTCTCTGGGAATCCGCGCGATGGCGAGCGCGGCACGAGGCATATGCAGGGCCGCCAGTTGGTTGTCGGCGTCGAGAAGGCTGCGGTATTGGGCAGGATGTGCGGCAGCGAGATCGCGAAGGCGTTGCCGCAGTTCGTGCCGCGGGAGTAGGCGAAGCGCTTGTCCCTGCGGTCCGACGCGAAGTTCCTCGGGGAGCGCGTCGAGGACACGCCGGCGAATTTGCTCGGTGCGGACGTGGGCCTGGGTGATTCGCCTGGCGATATCGGCGATTTCTCGCCCCATGTTCTGCCCCGGCTTGGTGGCCGGTAGGCGTGCGGCGGCGGCGAGGGTGTCGTCGGTGATGTCCCGGGCCAACTGTCGCTGTTGTGCCGTATCGAGGTCGATGGCGCCTCGCTCGACCAGTCTCGCGACCACCACCTGTGCCTGTCGGAAGATCTGCTCGGGCGGCACGGCTACCTTGGGAGCGGAGCCTGCGTTCTCGGCGTTCGCTCGCCCTGTCTCCGGTGCCGTCGCCGGAGTAGCCGCATCATCCCGGCGCCGAGGCGCTTTCCCACCGTCCCATTCACGCCCGTGCTCATCGTGATGGAATCCCAGGGCGAGGTTCATATCGGGGCCGTGCCGACGCGCACGGGCCCGGGCGGGCAGGTCGAGCGCTTCGGCATGGTCGAAATGATCGAATGGGTCCGGGGCGTGGTTCGGTTTCGCTCCTTTGCCGGGCCCGGCGGTCCGTTGCTTCGGTGCGTGTGCGGATTTCTCGGTCTTTTTCCAGGGCGTCGGACCGTGCGCCGATTCGGAGACCGGACGCTTCTCCGCCGCGGGCGGCTGCTCGGCGCGGGAGGCGGACGCATCGGTGCGCGCCGCCGCGGGTGATTCGAGCAGAGTCGCGAGGAAAGGCACCTGCATAGCGGCCTCGTGCGGGTGACGACCGCGGACGGCCTGCCGGACATCGCGTAGGTATTCCTGTGTTTCCGGGAGTTGCCGATGATGCAGATAACTACCGAAATCGGTATGTCCGTCCAATAATTCGGCGATCTTCGCCACGAATGACCGAACCAATCCATCCCGCGCGAACGCCGATTCGGTGCGACGCAGTGGGGAGTCGAGCGCTTCGTGGAGTATCCGGGGGGCGACTTCGGGCTCGGCATCGAGTATGGCCGTCACCGCTGCCACGAACCAGTGGCCTACCCGCTCGGCGGCAGATAGGTCGCGGCCGGTGTAACCGTCCAGCAGCCGATGCGCCTCCCGACGCTGGTAGGGCGTGACGACATTGTCCAAATAGTGCTGGTAGAACGTTCGGGAACCGATCGCCAAGAGGAACCTGTCGGCGAGATATCGTGTGCGCAGGAACTCCGACGACTGGTTCGTCTGGAAACGGCTGAGCGGATAGTGTGCGGTGTACACCCCGTCCCTCGGGACCAGAGCGAAGCGTGGCCGCTCTATCAGGGACAGGACTTGCCGCGTCAGCTCGAGATCTTCCTCGAATACCGGTCTCGCCCCGACCAACGAGCAATATGCGTACTGCAAAATCTCATCGAGTGAAAGGGCGCGGGAAGGCCTACCGATCGTACTGGCCTGGGACGCGGTATCGGTATCGGTATCGCTGGGTCGCTCCGGTTCACCGATCGGCAGGGTTCGGAATTTCCAGACTGGCAATATCTCACCGGGTAGTCGGGGACGCTGCTGCACGATCAAATACGGTCCGGGCGTCGTATTGGGCAGGCCGAACTCGGTTTCCGCCTCCAACGCGGCCAGGGTGAGCGCGGCGAGAGCCGAAATGCGAGGGCTGTTCGCGGTGAGCCACGCGCGTTCCCAGGCGTAACGCTGTGGGCTGTCGATCCATGCCGCGCCGATCGGTTCGTCGGGCGCGGTCTCCGGGCGATGGACGAGGTAGTCGGAACCGGGGTAGCGTCGCAGCTCCGCTTCGATTTCGGCGACTTCCCGAGACGAGACCGTGAGAACGGTGTCGGGGGGAGTCGCGCTCACTGGGTTTTCGCGGTCGTCGACCTCATGGGCCGGACGGTCGGGCCCCACGGCCGGCTCGGGCCTCGGACGACGTTGTCCGGGCTCGATTCCCGCCCGCCCCGAGCTCGGGAAGGTCGACGAACGTTTGACCCCCGTCGTCCCGATGGGCCGAGCGCGCCGAGGCTTCGGCGCTCGTACGGCCGGTACGTGTCCACGCCAAGGTGCCGCACTGTATGTCGTTTGGGGAGCCCGAGGCTCCTCCGAACTCCGGGCAGGCACCGGAAACAGTCTGTTCAAGCGGTGCAGAACCTGGTGTAGCAGCATGTTCGGGTCGATCACGGGGCCGGGGCTCGCATGTTCGGCGGCAGCGGCCTCCGCTTCCTCTCGGGCCAACCGCTGTCCTCGATAAAACCCGGCGCGGCGTGTCGGCTCGGCCACAACAACCGTTTCCGTCGGTGCGGGGTCGGAGGGCCGAACGGGGCCCTCGGGAGCGGACGGAGCACCCGCGGCATGGTAAGCGGCGATCCGTTCGGCCAATCTTCGGATGGCGCCCTGGGCCAAGCGCTCGACCATGGGCACGCCGAGACCGAGTTCCTGCGCCACCACGGCGGCGGATTCGCCGCGCTGGAGCAGACCGACAATGGTTCGCCGCTGCTGTGGGGCGAGTTCGTCGAGTGCGTATCGCACCTGCTCCGGCCGTGCCCGACGGAGGGCGCCGAGCGGGGGATCGCTCTGCTTCCATCCCTCGACCAGGGCCTTGACCAGTCGGTTAGCGGCATGAACAGCCGTCTCTTCGACCGTCTTCCGGGAAACCGGACCGGCGAACTGTCCTGAACGCATGGCGAGCAATGCCGTGCGTTCCTGTGTGGTGAGCACAGCCAAGGCATCCACCACCTGCTGCGGGCGCGCCTCGGCCAACACCCGGAGCGGGTTCGGTGGTCTGGCTGCCTCCAGAGCGGCAACCAGCGCGGCCCGGAGCTCCTCGAATCCGAGAAGTTCTGCTCGAGGAGCGCCTGTGGTTCCGGGTGGATCACCCGGGCGCTCGGAGGGTTTCGGCCGCGCCTCCGGTTTCGGGGGCGGTTCGGGTGTTTTCTTCGTGCGACGACGTGGAGTACGGTCGTCTTCGTTCGGCAGCCCCATCATCGGTACCGGTAGGGACGGCTCGACGAGATCGCGCTGTTGTGGGGCGAGTTCGGTGGCGGGAAGTCCGCCGAGACGGGGCACTCCGCTGGAGTCGACTATGTAGTCGAGAACGTCGGGGTGAAATTGGGGCGTCTGGGTCGAATCTTGTGGTGCGCCCAAGGTTTCGGGGTCGGGCTCGGTGGCGTAACGCGCGGACGCGGGGACTTCTTCGGGTGATTTCCCGGTTGCGGGTAGGTGGGTTTCGGGGGCGGCGCGGTGGCGCGGTGGCGGTGATACGTCGGGTACGGGTGTGTGCCGAGGGGTGTTGTCGTCGGTATCGGTGGAACCCAGTGGGTCGGCGGGGATCGGCGGAATGTAGGGCACCGGCCCGGCGTCTCGCTCGGTCGGTATACCGGGATCCTCGTGATGGGGGATGACGGGTATGGCGTGCGGTGGCGGCCCTTCGGGTGTTGCCGGGGCGCCGGGGAACACGACGTCGGTGCCGCGTGGTTGCCGCCATTGCGGGGGGTGGTCGGCGGTGGTCGGGTATTCGGGTGCCCGATGAGGGTCGGGATGGGTGAGGGGAACGCGGGGGGTGGCGTCGGCGGGCAGTGGTCCGGGGAACTCCTCGGGGGGTGTGGGAAGTTCGTCGTCGCTCGGTGATGTGTCGGTCGGGTCGACGGCCGATATCGGGGATGTGGTGTTCGACCGTGCCACGGGGAGGTCGTCCCCCTTCGAAGCGGGGTCGGTCTCTGCCGTGTGTTCCGGCGCTTCGAGGCTGCCCATCGCAGCCACGACGGGGGCTGCTGCCGCGGCGATGGGCATCACCGACTCGAGGGCGGGCTCGCTCACCGACGGCGCCGATGTCGACCCGGTCGAGATCGCTCCGGATGGTGTTGCCCCGGTGGGTATCGGGTCGGTCGATGTCGATTCGGCGAACGGCGCCACCGCTGATGCTGCCGGATTGTCGGTACCTACGGGAGCGGCGGTGACGCCGTTTCCGGGCGGCGCACCGTGCTGGTTGCTCGCCGCTGTCGTCGGGACCGATTGCCCTTTGGGTTCCGGAATGGGGGCGGGTGTCGAGTTCGCGGCGGGCGACGGGGCAGAGGCGGCGGATACCTGCTCCGCGGCAGGTGGCCGGCCGCCGGGCACCCGACCGGTGGTCGTTGGTGTTGCCGGCGCATCACGACCGGATGTTGTCGCCGACTGCCCGTTCGACGCTCCGATGTGCTGTGGTGCGGAATCATCGGAGAAACCGGGCTCGAGAAGCGAGAACGCGTCGTCGGCGGGCGGAAGCTCGGCCGGTCCCCCACCCCTGCGGGACCCACGCGGGCCCGGCGTCCCGACAGAGATCCCGTCACCGGCCGCGATGGTCGGCTGCGCCGTGGCATTGGATGTGGTGCCACCGGCCCCGAAGTCGTTCAGGGCGGCCACATGCGTTTCGGGCGCACCGGTGTTCGGCATCGGTCCGTTGAGGTTCATCGATGGACCCGGTTGGAAGCCCTGCCCGGCCACCGACCCGGCCTCGGCACCGGAGCCGACCGTGACGACGGTTCCCGCCAGGGCCATCCGCGCGGCACCGGCCTCACCGCCGCCGGTCGCCGCGGCGGGCGGCAGCCCGGTGCCGGAGCCGGATCGCTGCGGTGCACCGGCAGCGGACACGGGTGAGTCGGCGCCGACCGTCCCGGCCCGGACCTGTTCGAAAACCTTGGACCAGGCCGCATCGGCCGGGCCGCGGCCCGGTGAGGACGGCGCTCCCCCCGAAGACGGCGATGACGAGGACGGCGGAACCGCATCGGGCGGAACCACGCCCGGCGGGGTGTCGGTGCCGCCCTGCATCCCGGCGAGTAGGCGAAGGGCCTGGGCATCGGCCATCTGCTGCCATTGCGGCAGCTCGATCTCCTGGAACCTGCCCCGACCGGCCGGCGGGTCGGCGGCGTGCTCGGCGGTGAACTCGAGCAATGGGCTCGCCTGTGGTGCGACATCGTCGAGCCGCGGATTACGAGCCACCTCACCGGCGATCTCGTTACCGAGTTGAACCAATTCGGGGGAAAGTCCGAGCCGGGCCGTATACCCGTCACCATCACCCGTACCACCATGAGAACCGGTGGGCTCCCCCGCCACTGCACCGGGCCCATCCGGGTGGGCGGTTTCATCGGCTATATCGTCACCGGCCCGGATCGAATCGGCCGAAAGTTCGGAACGGGCCGCCGACCCGTCGCTCTTGCCGGCCGCGGAATCGATCTCACCCGATGCCACCGACTCACCCCGAGACCGACCGGGCTCCCCCACCCCCTTATCCACCACCGACACATGCACCCCCGAAACAACACGCCCAACCTGCACCGCCGCCCCCAAACCCCCCACCGCACCACCACCAATCCCCATCAACACCATCTCCACAAGCTGACGACCACCAACCTCCTCATCGGTCAACCCGAACGCCGTCAACCCACCGGCCAACCCACCCACAGCACCGCTGACACCACCGGTACCCACCACCGCCCACACCACCGGCAACGGCAAACCCACCCCCACAACCCGACGATCGAGCCACGGCATCACCCGCACCGCCGTCACCGCCCCCGACGCACCACCAACCGACCCCGCCACCGCCGCCACACCAACCCTCCCCCAATCCATCTCCGAAACCCGCCCCACCTCACCACGCCCCTTTTCGATCTGGACGTACTGAGCAGCCGCCGACGCACCTCCCATCGATACCGCCCCCACCAACATTCCGCTCACCGCTGGCGCCAACAACGGAAACTCCGCCCGAAAAGCGACGAATCGTTGCCACAACCACGCCAAGGTGCGCCGCCGGGCCTGCCCCACCGCGATCTCGGCATTGAGCCGAGCCGTCAACGACTGGGTGCCGAGACTGGCCCCGATGCTCACCAACATGGCGATACCGATCGCACGGACGGTCAACTGTTCCAACTCGATCACGTTGGCGGCCTCCCGCATGAGCCCCGCCAACGATTTCAAGGCTGCGACCTGAACATGCCCGTAATCGATCTGTCGGCCCAGTGTTTCCCGCACCGCCGTACCCGTCGCACCTTCGATCGCCGCCACGACATCATGTGCCCCCAGCTCCAACGCCGACACGGTCTCGGCCAACCGAACCCCCGACCGATGCAAAGCATCGGCCACCTCACGCATACCGGATGCGCTACCGACAGGTGAGTGCCCGATGATCCAATGAGTCAGCTCCTCCGGTATCCCCGGAACAACGGCACCGCTCACCGTTTACCCAACCGTCCGCGCTTTGCCGGCCCGCCCCGGTTCGGCACATCGGCGATCGAACAGCCCTTCGGCGCCCGATCGACACCCTTCGACGGACCGTTCACCAACGTATGCACCACATCCGCATCGATATACGGCGACCAGCTCATTCCCGTAACCCGCCGCCCGCACCCGCGGACGAAATCTCATTGTCACCCAACCTTCCGAAGACACCGGATTCCCGAGCGTGGGAAGAGGGACCGCCGGAGTAATTCGCCTACGACTCAACACTAAAGATGAAGCGGTACAACATCTTTCATCGTCTCTTCCGTTCGGACGGTGCCGGCCCCGCAAGCCGAGGTGGTCCGTCCGCGCAGTGCTGCATCACGGCTCACTTCGGCACCGGATTCACTCCGACGCAGCGCTGTGACACCGGGAGAAGCAAAGCCCGAGCGCAGGGTCGTCACGGTTGCCATGGACCGAAAATGTCCGAGATCCTACGATCAGAGAGCCAAATTTTTCATAGTTCCTTCGATAGAACTCGGCATACCAGTCGACCATGAATCCAAAGAAACCTCCCGTATCACCGGGCTCTACTCCAGGTGGGGTCGGTCGATCCACCAACGAACCTTTCGGCACCGAACGAAGTTGCGTATGAATCCGCGCATACGCATCCAATATCAGGCCTTGATAGGAATCAAGAGGCAGGAATCTATCACGAGTATTGCGTAACGTCGACCAACCCTGTATTCGAGTTACGGAAAGGGAGTCGGCCAAGCTTTTTCCGAGACCGAGTCGTTGGATCCACATTTCGGCCGCCCTCCCGTCGGGTAGCCGGAAATCTTCTATTACATGCAACAGCTGCGGTACGTTGTTGGTATATCGAGAAATAACCGATAGGGTATGACACTCGGAAGCGAACCGTGGATCATACGTCCTCGACGTCGAATTCCCGGACACGCATGATGAACTGGTTGTCGACGACGATCGAATTATACGTTCCGGATGCCACGTCACCGAGGAGTGGATCCCCGGCATCGGCCACCACCAGGGCCTCCTCACGGGTCATCTCCAGCCCGCGATCGCTACCGATTGCGGAGTATATTCGCGCGCCGGAGCCAATTGTGACAGGTCGAGCGCTGCGCCCGTGCTCCTACGAGAACGACCGGCAGGCGACGGCACCGCATCCACTTCGTGACCGCGATCCGCTGCCACGAGGCCGATGGCCGGGGTTCGGTCGTGAAATTCGCGGAATCCGCTATATTCCGTTCCGCATCGGCCGCGAAACCTTCCCCGAAAATCTCCACCGGATCCGTCATTGCCCCGAAATTCCCTTTCTCGGGTGCGAGTTGTCCGCAACTTCGCTGTTCCATGACGAACCGATATGGTTTCGTCGCTGTGGCCTGGAAGCTCGTCGGGCTCGGTCCACAACGAGAGCCGGACCATATACGCCCCCTAACCACTTGTGGTGCCCCAACCGAACCGGAGAACCTCAAGAGACTTGGGCATTATCACTTATAGCGGAACCGCGGAACGGTCGAGCTTCCCACTGTCGAGGAAGCGACCGTGCCCACTCCGCAGCGTCCGGCGCGATACCGCGTGGTTTCTTCCGCCTCGCAGTCCACGGGGCAGATTGTGGTCCCTTGCACGCCGGCCGGGGCCGACTACATCTCGGGGTCGGCGGCCTGCGCCACTTCCTGCGCGTGCTGGGCCCGGGCCACCTCGTCGGCGGTATAGCGCAGGGTGAGCGCGATCAGGCCCACCAGCAGCGCCCCGATGGCGGCGACGAACAACACCAACGTGTATCCACTACCCAGGGCGACGATCTCCTCCGGCGTCATATCGGCCGGTTTACCGGTCCGTCCGCCTTGGGACAGGGTGCGCGAGGCCGCGATGGGAGTGAGCACCCCGATCGCGATCGGGGTGCCCAGGTTCAAGAACATCTGGCCGACCGCCGACAACGGGCCGATATCGTCCGGCGGCACCCCGACCAGGACGCACAGCGGGATCAGCACCATGGCCACCCCGATACCGAAACCGATCACCACGAACAACGGCAACAGGGTGGTCCAGTACTCCACACTGCCGTCCAGAGTGGAGCCGTACAACAGACCCGCGACCAGAACCACCGCCGAGCTCACCAGCAGCCAGCGCGGCGCGATCCGCATCGCCAGTTTCGATGCCAGCGCGCTACCGGTTCCGACCCCGAGGGTGAACGGCACGAACGAGACCCCGGCCAGGAGCGGACTGTAACCCACCACGTTCTGCACGAAGAGACCGGAGAAATAGGTGGTCGCTCCCAGGACGCCGCTGGCGAGCAGGATCACCACGAAGGTGGACACCCGGTCCCGGCTGTCGAACAGCGACCATGGAAGCAGCGGGTTGTCCACGTAGCGTTCCGCGAAGATGAAGACCACCAGTAGCACCACACCGGCGATCAGTGACCCGTAGACGGCAGGGCTGCCCCAGCCGAGTTCCGGGCCTTCGGTGGCGCCGAAGACGATGGCCGCACAGGCCAATGTGCCGATCACCGCGCCTCGAATGTCGAGGGTGAGTCGATGGTGATCGGTATCACGCAGCGCGAAGATGGAGCCGAGCACGATGAGCGCGCCGATCGGCACATTGATCAAAAAGATCCACCGCCAACTCGCCTCGGTGAGCGCACCGCCGATGACGAGACCACCTACCGAACCGACCGCCACCATGGAGCCGAAGATCGCGAAGGCCTGATTGCGGACCCGACCGGGGGCGAAGGTGCTGGCCACCAGAGCGAACGCGGTGGGTGCGGCGAGTGCGGCGCCGGTGCCCTGGAAGGCTCGGGCCGCGATGAGCATCCACTGGTTCTGCGCGAACCCACACAACAGCGAGGCCAGTGTGAACAGCCCGACCCCCAGGACGAACATGCGGCGGCGACCGAACGAGTCACCGATCCGGCCGCCGAGCAACATCAACCCGGCGAACGGCAACCCGTAGGCGGTGACCGTCCAGGCGCTGCCGGAACTCGTCAGCCCCATCTCCTCCTGCAATCGGGGCAGGGCCAGGATCACCACGGTGCCGTCCAGCACCACCATGAGCTGCAACCCGCTCAGGACGAGAATGGCGAGCCCGAAGGCCCGCTTGGTCACCGGGTACTGCGTCGTCGCCGCGGGGTTATCGAGCACAGTTGGTCACTGTAACGGACGGTTCTCAACTCCCTCTGGCACGGGATCGGCGGAGAAGGCCGCGGTGGGTCCGATCACCACGATGGCGGGTGGTCGGATCCCTTCGGCACGGACCCGTTCGGCAACGGTGTCGAGGCGGGCCCGCAGCACTCGCTGGCTGCGCAATGTGCCCTCCTGGATAACGGTGGCCGGTGTGTCGGCGGGACGTCCGCCGGTGAGCAGTGCGGTCGCGAACTGTTCGATTCGCTCCACCGCCATCATCAGCACGATGGTGCCACGCAATCGGGCCAGGGCAGACCAGTCGACCAGCGAATCCGGGTGATCCGGCGCGACATGGCCGCTCACCACCACGAATTCGTGGGTCACCCCGCGGTGGGTGACCGGGATACCCGCCGCGGCCGGGACCGCGATGGGGCTGGTGACGCCCGGGACCACGGTCACCGGTACCCCGGCCGCGACACAGGCCTCCAGCTCCTCGTAGCCACGGCCGAACACGTACGGGTCACCGCCTTTGAGCCGGACCACGAATTTGCCGGCCTTGGCGCCCTCGATGAGGGTGGTGTTGATCGCCTCCTGCGCCATGGCCCGTCCGTAGGGGATCTTGGCGGCGTCCACGACCTCCACATGGGGACCGAGTTCGGCGAGTAGTTCCGGGGGAGCGAGCCGGTCGGCGACCACCAGGTCGGCACGCGCCAGTAGGCGGCGGCCGCGCACGGTGATCAGATCCGGGTCGCCGGGTCCCCCGCCGACCAGTGCCACGCCCGGGGTCATCGGGGTGGCGTCGTCGGTCACCGTTCCCGATTGCAGGGCTTCGAGCAGGGCGGTGCGCACCGCCGCCGAGCGTCGATGCGCACCGCCGGCGAGCACGCCGAGGGTGAGTCCCTCGTAGCGTGCGGTGGCCGGGGTGACCGCCGTACCGCGGCGGGCGATATCGGCGCGCACACAGAAGACGCGCCGGTCGGTCGCCTCGGCGACCACGGCGGCGTTGGTCTCGGGTTCGTCGGTGCAGGCGAGGGCGTACCAGGCGCCGTCGAGATCGCCGGAACGATATTCGCGCAGGGTGAGGGTGATCTGTCCCGCGGTGGCCATCCCCTCCACCGCGGGGGTCGCCTCACGCGTGATCACCTCCACGTCGGCACCGGCGGCGATGAGGAGGCCGAGGCGGCGCTGTGCGACCGAGCCGCCACCGACGACAACGACCCTTCGTCCGTTCAGATCCAGTCCGACCAGGTAATTCGGATCCCCGGCGGACAGGTGATCGGTATCGGTTGACGTATTCGGCACAAGTTTCGAGCCTACGTCCTGCCTCGACGGGTCCGGTCGCCGGCCGGGGACTCATCCGAGCAGGCGGTCGAGGATGCCGCGGGCGAGGTCGGTTCTCGAGTGGTCGCCGAGCTGGTGGGCGGTGTTGACGGCGCAGAGGACGGCGTCGAGCTCGAAGGCCAGTGCGTCCGGATCGCGATCGGGTAGTTCGCCCAGTTCTTGGGCCTTGCGGATTTCGGTGGCGAGTAACGCCAGCCAGTCGGCGCGGTCGGCGGCGAGAGCGTCTCGCACCGGCCCGGGCCTGCTGTCGTATTCGACCACGGTGGCCGAGCGGAAGCAGCCACCGGGAAAGGGCGGATCGTCGGTGACGTAGGCGAACCAGCGGTCCACCAGGGCGCGTACTCGCTCGATACCCCGAGGCGCACCGAGGGCGGGCGTGACGACATGGTCTACGAATACGTCGCGAGCGGCACGGATGGCCGCGAGTTGTAGGGATTCCTTGGAGCCGAAGAGGGTGGCGATCCCACTTTTGCTGATGCCGAGGTCGGTGGCCAACCGGCCGATGCTCAATCCGTTCAGTCCCTCGACGGAGGCCACGTTCGCGGCGTGACGGGCGATCGCGGCCCGGGAACGGGCGCCTTTGGCGAGTCGCTGATCGGTCCGGGTCATAGGGCCATTCTTTCACCGACCGCTTGTCAATACGGACGATCGATCGTACTTTTTTATACGAACGATCGTTCGTATTTATTGTCGAGCGCACCCCTACCCGAAGGAAGCCCGATGACCCACACCGAGCCACGCACCGAGACCAACGATCCGCTGGTGATCCCCACGGCCACCGCCCGCGAACTGCTCTCCGGCGTTCCATGGCGCAGGTATGCCGTGCTCGGCGACTCCATCGCTCAGGGCATAGGCGATCCGAGCCCGGGCTACCGGCCCTGCGGTTGGGCCGAACGGGTCGTCGACGCGCTCACCACCGTCCAACCGGAACTGCGCTATCTGAACACCGGCCGAATGGGAGCCACCTCGGCACAGGTACTGGCCGAACAGGTGCCCCGGGTCCTGGATTTCCGACCCGACCTGGTGCACGTGATCTGCGGCGGCAACGACCTGTTCGCCCATACCGATCTCGTCGAGCTGCGGGCGAATCTGGACGCCATATTTTCGGCCCTGACCGATACCGGGGCCCTGCTGTGCACCTTCACCATGGCCGATGTCTGGGATGTGGAACGAATGGCGCCGATGCGGCCGATGCGCACGCGTATGGCGGATCTCAACGATGTCATCCGCGAAACCGCCACCCGATACGACGCCCTGCTGGTGGACTTCTGGGACCATCCACTGCGGCTGCGGCCCGATCTGATGAGCGACGATCTCATCCACTTCACCACCGGTGGCCACGCGGTGGTGGCGAGCGAGGTGATTCGCGCGCTCGGACGCGTCGGGTGATCGGCGAAACATCGACGCGCACCGGATCACAGCGGCGAAACGATCGTTTTCCCCGCTTCACCCTCGAGCGTGTGTGAAACGGGTTACAGTCTCTCCGCATACGGGCGGACTCGGTCACCCCTGCCTCGGTCCGTCCGCGCCACCATCATATGGCGCCAGGAGGATGACGATGCCGGACAATCCTGCACCCACCGATCGCCGCCGACTCACCACCGGAGGGCGTGATCTGCACACTCTCGCCGACGATCTCGCACAGTGGCTGGGCACCCGGGTCGGCGCCGATCGGAAGCCGGAGATCAGCGCGCTGTCGCGACCGCAGGCCGGCGGGATGTCGAGCTCCTCGATACTGTTCGACGCGCAATGGACCGTTGCGGGCGTGTCCGACAGCGGGTCGTTCGTGGTGCGGATGGCACCGGACGCCGATACGTTCCCGGTTTTCGAAACCTACGACCTGGAGCTGCAATACACGGTGATGGCCGGCGTCGCGGCGAGCACCGAGGTGCCGATCCCGCCGCTGCGCTGGTTGGAAACCGACGAGAAGGCACTCGGCGTCCCGTTTTTCGTGATGGATCGGGTGGACGGACAGGTGCCGGGCGACAACCCACCGTATGTGTTCGCCGGCTGGCTCCACGACGCGAGTGTCGCGGAACGAACCGCGCTCACCGCGGCCACGGTGGATGTACTGGCCCGCATCCACGCCATCGCCGAACCCGCACAACGATTTCCGATGCTCGACGGGCCGGGGCCGTCATTACGGCGACATCTCGAATCGCACCGACGCTGGTATCGGTGGGCGCTCGCCGATGGAGGACACGAGATTCCGCTGATCGAGCGGGCCTTCGACTGGTTGGAACGCAACTTCCCCGACGACCCGGGCCCGGATGTGTTGTGCTGGGGCGATTCCCGTCCGGGCAATATCATCTATCGCGATTTCACCCCGGTCGCCGTACTCGACTGGGAAATGGCGGCATTGGGGCCGTGCGAATTGGATCTGGCGTGGATGATCTTCCTGCACCGCTTCTTCCAGGACATCGCGCTCCGGTTCGAGCTGCCCGGTCTGCCCGATTTCATGCGCCGCTCCGATGTGGTCGCGCACTACGAACGCGCCAGTGGCCACACCGTCCACAACCTCGACTTCCACCTCGTGTACGCCGCAGTGCGACACGCCATTGTGATGGCCCGGATGAAACTGCGGATGATCGGTATGGGCGAGGACGCCGAACCGGACGATCCGGACGACTACGTCATGCACCGAGCGTGTCTGGAAGAGTTGCTCGACGGAACCTACGAATGGGATTGACACCATGACCGATCCCCTCGCCCGCACACCGGGCCCGGCGCCCGGACCCCTGGACGAATTCCCCATCCACCAGGCGCCGCTGCCGATCTCCCGTCCGGTGACCGGTGACCGAAACTTCTACGACCGCAGCTATTTCAACGCCCACGACCGCGCGGGGGGAACCATGCTGGTCACCGGATTCGGGGTGTACCCGAACCTGGGGGTGGTGGACGGCTATGCCGCGATTCGACGCGGCGACGAGGTGCGCGCGGTGCGTTTCTCCGACGCGCTCGGCGACCGGAGCTTCGATATGAGCGTCGGGGGATACCGGATCGAGGTGGTGGACCCGTTATGCCGGGTGCGGGTGCGCTGCGAGCACGACGAGCTCGCCTTCGACCTGATGTGGACGGGAGCCTTCCCGGCGGTGCAGGAACAACCGCATCTGGTGCTCACCGGGAACCGGCCGATCATCGAGGCGTCCCGTTTCACGCAAGTGGGTTCGTGGTCCGGTGTCCTGCACATCGACGGCCGCGATATCACCGTCGACCCGGAGGTGTGGACCGGGACGCGGGACCGCTCCTGGGGGATTCGTCCCATCGGGGAACCCGAACCGCCCGGTCGTGCGGCCGAGGAACCCTCCGGTGGGTTCTGGTGGTTGTACGTGCCGTTGCGTTTCGACGATTTCGCCGTCGTGGTGATCGTGCAGGAGGAGCCCGACGGCCATCGGATTCTCAACGACGCGGTGCGGGTATGGCCGGACGGCCGGGTGGAGCAGCTCGGTTGGCCGCGGATCACCTTCGACTATCTGTCCGGCACCCGACACCCATTGGGCGCGCGAATGGAACTCACCACCGCCGATGGGCGACCGTTGGAGATCGAGATCCGCACGCTCATCGGCATTCCCTTACACGTGGGCTGTGGTTACGGCGGCGACCCGGACTGGCAGCACGGACAGTGGAAGGGGCGGAACTGGTCGTCGACGAGCCGCTACGACCTCACCGATCCCGCCGTCGCCGCCCGTATCCCCTACGGGGTCACCGACCATGTGGCGCAGGCCCGCTGCGGTGACGCGGTGGGATGGGGACTGTTCGAACATGCCAGCGTCGGGCGGCACGATCCGACGGGTTTCGCGGACTGGACGTCGATGGCGCCGTGAGGTTCGCGTGCGTTACCCCTCGGGATAGAAGACGAAAAGCACACAGCCGACCGCGGTCTGCGGCACATGCCAGGAACCGGCCGGGGCATGGATGAACGAACCGGCCGGGTAGTCGCGGACGCCGTCGTTGAAGGTGCCGGAGACGACGAAGACCTCCTCCGGTCCAGGACGGTGCACATCGACACCCTCCCAACAGCTTCCGGCCGCCATTTCCAGGACATGCGCGGAAGCCCCGCGGACCGGACCAGAGCGGGCGCAGGCGAATACCCGGGAAGAGTTCCCGTACCGGGGCGTCGACCACGGTCGACCAGGTGTAACCGGGCATATCGGGCCCGTTTTCGGGGTGTGCGGTATCGGCCATACGGCCAGGGTGCCGGCGGTGGCGATAGACGCCCAGTGTCTCGAATGACATTATTCGGTACTTTCCTGCCATGCCCGATCGGAATACCCCCGAGGGGCGGCATCGGGTCGCCGTCCTGGTGAAATCACCGCAGTCGCCCTTCGAACTCGGTTGTGCCGTAGAGGTTTTCGGCACCTCGCGCCCGGACCTGCCCAACCGCTACGACCTGTGGGTGTGTACGGAACGTCCCGGCAAGGTCGCGACCACGGCCGGCTACGGAATGCTGGTCTCGGCCGGGCTGTCGACACTCGACACCGCGGACACGGTCCTGATCCCCGGCTGGCTACCGATCGACGCGCCGCTGTCCCCTGAGGTTCGGCATGCCCTGCTCCGGGCACACGAACGTGGCGCGCGACTGGTCTCGATCTGCACGGGCGCCTTCGCGCTCGCCCGGACCGGCCTGCTCGACGGACGGGCCGCGACCACGCACTGGCGTCGCACCGAGGAACTGCGAAACCGCTTCCCACGAGTGCAGGTCGATCCCGATGTGCTGTATGTCGACCACGGCGATATCGCGACCAGCGCCGGGGCGGGCGCCGGAATCGACCTGTGTCTGCACCTGGTGCGCGCCGACCACGGCGCCGCCTATGCCGCGCGACTGGCCCGGTACATGGTCATGCCACCGCACCGCGAAGGCGGCCAGGCCCAATACGCACCGACCCCGACCCCGGCGACCGGCGGCGATTCCCTGGCCGCACTGCTGCACTGGACCCTGGGCCGCCTGGACCGTCCGATCGGCCTGGCCGATATGGCGGCCGAAGCCGGTCTCTCCCCGCGCACCCTGGCCCGCAGATTCGACGAACAATTGGGCACCACCCCGGGACGCTGGCTACTCGCCCAGCGCATCACCGCCGCTCGTGCCCTGTTGGAGGAGACCGACCTGCCGATCGACTCCATCGCCGCCCGGGTCGGTCTCGGCTCGGCGACCAATCTGCGCCGCCGATTCCACCAGGCGGTCGGCACCACCCGGCCGCCTACCGCCGCACATTCCGCGGTCGATCCCCGCAACCCTCGTCCTCGAGCGGCGCTCCGCGATGAATCGTCACGGGTTCCTGCTCATCGGTCACGATCTCGGCCCGCGTATCGGACCACCCGGGCAGGACAGTCGCGCTGTCTTCGGATACGGCCGCCGCGGCAATGACGATGCCGTCCACCGTGCACCGGGGTAGAAGCAGATCTCCTCTCCCCGCCAGCAGGGCCGCCGCCTCGGCCACGCTGGGCGTGCCGAGTGCGGCGGCCGTTCGCGACGACGGATTCGGCACCACCACCCCGGCGAGTGCCTCGACGGAGTAGAAGCGGACGGGTACACCCAGGGCGGCCGCGGCGGCATGCGGACCGGCTTCGCCGGCACGGCGGTCGATCGTGGCCAGGCAAGTGATAGCTCGCCGGGGCAGCACCTCGGCCAGCGCCGCGAGAATACGTTCCGGCGCCGTATTCGGCCGCAGACCCAACCCCACCGCCAACCCTCCCGGTATCGGCGGGTTGGGCATATCGTCACAGGCAGGGGGGTGGCCCGGGCGGTCAGGTCGCGACACGGCCACGGGCGTAGGCGGTGGCGGCGGTGACGAAACGGTGCACCGCCACCGGATGGCCGGCCGGATGGGTGTGCAGGTAGGAGGCGTGCACCCGACCGACAAGGGCACCCTCCCGGAGCCGCTCCCCCGCGGTGCGCCAACCCCAGACCGGTGAGCGAGTGCCGGATTCCACCAGACGAGTGCGGTGGAATTCGTGGCCGCGGACTCGTTCACCGGCTCGCCACAGCGGCGAATCCACCAGGGCCACCGCGTCCCGGTAGCCGAGGGTCAGATGTGGCCCGAATTCCGCGACCGCGTCGATCACCCCCGCCATCGGATGACCGTCCAGGGAGTCGGTCAGATAGAGCAGGCCCGCGCATTCGGCATGGATGGGCAGACCACGCCGGGCCTGTTCGGCCACGGCGGAACGCAGGGTGGTATTGGCCGCCAGATCGGCCGCGTGTTCTTCGGGAAAACCACCCGGCAGCACCAGACCGGCAGTCCCCGCGGGCAAGGTGTCGTGCAGCGGGTCGAAGACCACCACCCGTGCCCCCGCGGCGGCGAGCAGTTCCCGGTGCTCGGCGTAGCCGAAGGTGAAAGCCGGCCCACCGGCCACGGCGATCAGCGGCGCACCGGCCGATTCGAACGGCGCCGGTGCCGGGTTCGGCGCATCTCCGGACTGTGTCCGCTCCCCGAGCCGGGCGGTATCGAGTTCCCGGGCGGCATCCCAACTCGGTCCCGCGTCGGTCGGCGCGGCCAGGGCCGCGACCGCGGCCAGATCGATGTGCTCGGCGGCCAGGGCCGTCATGGCCTCGACCGCGGCGATGGCGGCGGCACCGTGTTCCACGGCGGGGACGAGGCCCAGATGGCGGGATGGCACCTCGAGTTCGGCCAACCGGGGCAAAACGCCCAGGACCGGGAGCCCGACCCGGTCGCAGGCGGCGCGCAGCACCTGTTCGTGACGCACGCTACCGACCCGGTTCAGAATGACGCCGCCGAGACGGACCGCCGTATCGAAGGTGGCGAAACCGTGCAGGAGCGCGGCGAGGCTCTGGCTGTGACCACGGGCATCCACGACGAGCACCACCGGAAGACCGAGCAGCGCGGCGACCTGGGCCGTCGACCCCTCGGCGACCGCGGCACCGGCCTGATCGTCGATCCGCCCGTCGAATAGGCCCATCACGCCCTCGACCACCGCGATATCGCAATCGCGGCATCCGTGCCGGTACAGCGGCGCGATCCGCTCCGCACCGACCAGCACCGGGTCGAGATTCCGTCCGGGGCGCCCGGCGGCGAGACCGTGATAACCGGGATCGATATAGTCCGGACCCACCTTGAACGGCGCCACCCGGTATCCGGCCCGACGCAGCGCGCCCACCAACCCGGTGGAAACGGTGGTCTTCCCGCTGCCCGACGCGGGCGCTGCGATCACCACCCCCCGAACGGACGAACTCACGGCCGCACCGATCCGACCGCCACGTGGAACCGGTCGGTCACCATTCGATACCCCGCTGACCCTTGCGGCCGGCATCCATGGGGTGACGGACCTTGGTCATCTCGGTCACCAGGTCGGCGGCCTCGAGCAGGGCGGCGGGGGCATCGCGGCCGGTGACGACCACATGCTGGTTACCGGGCCGCTCGCGCAGGGTGCGGACGACCTCGTCGGTATCGACCCACCCCCACTTCATGGGGTAGGTGAACTCGTCCAGGACATAGAACCGATGTTCCTCGGCCGCGAGCCGGCGGGCGATCTCCCGCCATCCGGCGAGCGCGGCAGCGGCATGATCGGTTTCGGTGCCCCGTTTACGACTCCAGGACCAGCCCTCACCCATTTTGTGCCATTGCACCGGCCCACCCGTACCGGTTTCCTCGTGCAGGCGGCCGAGCGCGCGGAAGGCGGCTTCCTCGCCGACCTTCCATTTGGCGCTCTTGACGAACTGGAACACCGCGATATCGAAACCCTGGTTCCAGGCCCGCAACGCCATGCCGAACGCAGCGGTGGATTTACCTTTGCCCGGGCCGGTGTGTACCGCCAGCACCGGCTGGTTTCTCCGCTGTCTGGTGGTGAGACCGTCGTCGGGGACGGTCTCCGGCACCCCTTTGGGCATCGAAACTCCTTGTCGTGATCGACGGCTCGGATCGTCGAGATCGAATGCGGCGCGATGCCGCGAGGTCGTCGGAAACGGTCAGGCCGCCCGGGCGCTCGGCGTACCGGCCCGAACCACCTCGGCCACCGAATCACCGGTCAATTCCGCCAGCCGCACGGTAACCCCGCGCAGGGCGTGCGCCAGTTCGGCGGCGAGACCGAGGCGGATCATGCCGCGTTCGCAGTCGACGACGATCGAGGTGAGGTTCTCCCGGGCGAGCAGCGCGGCGGCGGTACGGGCCCGGGGCAGCGCATCAGCGCTTCCGGTGGCGCGACCGTCGGTGAGCAGAACCAGCATGGGGCGACGGTGTGGATCGCGGACCCGCTCGACACGTACCACCTCGCGGGCCTTCAGCAACCCGGCCGCGAGCGGGGTCTTGCCGCCGGTGCGGATACCGGAGAGCCGGCGGACGGCGATATCGACCGACGAGGTCGGCGGCAGCACCAGTTCGGCGGCCGCGCCGCGCACGGCGATCACCGCGACCTTGTCCCGGCGCTGATAGGCATCGCGCAGTAGGGCCACGATGGCGTCGGTGACGGCGGTCAACCGATCCCGGGCCGCCATCGAACCGGAGACATCGACCACGAACACCACCAGATTGCCTTCCCGGCCCTCGCGATACGCGCCCCGCAGATCGCCGGGGGCCAACCTCAGCGGTCCGCCACGACGACCACGCGCGTACTGGTGCGGTGCGGCGGCGAAAACGGTGGCCGGCAGATGCAGTCCGCCCGCGGGGTCGGGAATGGCGCGCACGACGCGGCCCTGCCGGGTCCGGGCGCGGGAACGGCGACCGGGGGCGCCTTCGCCGATACCGGGGACCTCCCAGCGCGGCGGCCGGATTCGCGATCCGCTCGTGAGCGCGGGCAGACCCGCCCCGGTTCCGCGGGCGGTGGTGTCGGGGCGATCGTCGCTGTCGGCCTCCCCCGGCCGGTCAGCGGCTTCCGGGGAGCGGTCGCCGCTTCGGCCGGGTGGGGCGTCGGCCGCCTGCGGAGTTTCGCCGCCGCCGGGAGAATCCGGTCCACCGTCGGGGTCGTCGTCCGGGTCGGGCGCGGCATCGTCGCGATTCGCGTCACCGCTCGGCCGTTCACCGGAGTCCCCCACCTGCTCCGCCGCCGAACGCATGGCCTCGTCCAGCTGTTCTTCACTGATCCCCGGCTCGTCGAACGGGTCGCGCCGGCGCCGATGAGGCAGGGCGAGTTCGGCGGCGATCCGCACATCCTCGGCGGTGACGGCGTCGCGACCGCACCATGCGGCGTGCGCGGTGGCGGTGCGGGCGACCACCAGGTCGGCGCGCATACCGTCGACGTCGAACGAAGCGCACAGGGCCGCGATCCGACGCAATTCCGTATCGTCGAGCGTCACCCCGGGCAGGCGGTCGCGCGCGGTGAGAATACGGTCGGCGAGCGCGGCGTCGGCGTCGGCGTAGCGCGCAACGAACCCGGCCGGATCGGCCTCGTACTCGAGCCGGCCGCGAACCACCGCCATCCGAACCTCCACCTCGCGCGAGGCGGCGACATCGACCGTGAGACCGAACCGGTCCAACAGTTGTGGCCGCAGTTCGCCCTCTTCCGGGTTCATGGTGCCGACCAGGACGAACCGGGCCGGATGGGAGTGGGAGACGCCGTCACGTTCGACATGCACCCGACCCATGGCCGCCGCGTCCAGCAACACGTCCACCAGATGGTCGTGCAACAGGTTCACCTCGTCGACGTAGAGCACGCCGTGGTGCGCCGCGGCCAGCAGGCCGGGTCGGAACGCCTGTTCACCGTCGCGCAGCATCCGTTCCAGGTCGAGCGAGCCCATGACCCGGTCCTCGGTGGCGCCCACCGGCAATTCCACCAGCCGGGCGGGACGCGCCCCGGTCTCGTCCACCACCGGCGGCAGCAGCCGTGCCAGCGCGCGCACCACGGTGGATTTCGCGGTGCCCTTCTCCCCGCGGACCAGCACACCGCCGATACCGGGGTGCACGGCGCACAGGAGCAACGCCAACTGCAACCGCTGCTGGCCCACCACGGCCGAGAACGGGAACCCGATATCGTCCCCGCTCACCGCGCTTTCCGAGGCGGAGCGAACGGAACCACGGGACGACAGAGCGGTTTCGGCATGCGACAGTGACACAGCCTCACTCTAAGGCGTCCCGGGCGATACCCCGGGAACGCCCCGCCTCCCTCAGCCCTTGCGCATGGGCACGTGGGGTACGCCGCCCTCGTCGAATTCCGGACCGTCGATCTCGAACCCGTGCTTGGTGTACAGGTCGACCAGATAGGTCTGCGCATTGATCCGCACGGTATGCGACCCGGCCTCGGCGAGCGCGGCCTGCAACAGCCGGGTGGTGTAACCGTGGCCGCGGGCCGGGACCGCGGTACACAGGCGGCCGATGCGGAAGGTCTTCACCCCGTTGTCGTGCTCTTCCCACAACCGCACGGTCGCGATGATCTCGCCTTCGTCGTCCAGCCAGAAATGTCTGGTCTCCGGGAGCAGATCCAGCCCATCCAGCTCCGGGTACGGGCTTTTCTGTTCCACCACGAAGATCTCGACACGAAGCTTCAGCAGCTGATACAGGGTCGCGGTGTCGAGATCCTGCGCCCACGACCGTCGGAGTTGAACCGTTGACATCATCGCGCCTTGCTATCACACTCGGGGCCCATTGCAGAAGTTTTCGGGCCAAGGTGCGGATTTCGTCACCGAATACCGCACCTTGTCGAGACCGAAACCGGTCCGGTGGTAACGACGGGGCCTCCGGTGTTACGAGACGGAGGCGACCCGGCCGACCCGATCGCCGGTGAGATGCAGCGCCTTGGAGGTCCAGTCCCACACCTCGTCGAACAGGGCTTTGTCCTCCGAGAGCTTCACTCCCAGCGACGGCACCATTTCCTTCAACTTCGGGGTCCAGGCCTCGTACTCCCGGGGGAAGCACCGTTCGAGCACATCGAGCATGGCCGTTACACAGGTGGACGCGCCCGGCGAGGCGCCGAGCAGACCGGCGATGGAACCGTCCGCGGAGGCGATCACGGCGGTGCCCAGTTCGAGCACACCGCCCACGCCCTTGCGGCGGATCATCTGCACCCGCTGGCCGGCGGTGATCAGCTCCCAGTCCCGGCCGTCGGCGCGTGGGATGAACTCCTCCATGGTGTACACCCGCCCGGTCTGCGATTTCAGCAGCTCGGTGACGAGGTATTTGACCAGGCCCAGTTCGGTGATGCCGACGCCGAGCATCGGGGTGAGGTTGCCCGGTCGAATCGATTTGAACAGATCGGCGTTGGAACCGTCCTTGAGGAACTTCGGGGTCCAACCGGCGTACGGACCGAACAGCAGACCCGGTTTGCCGTTGATGACGCGGGTGTCCAGATGCGGAACCGACATCGGCGGCGCGCCGACCGCCGCCTTACCGTACACCTTGGCCTCGTGCAGGTTGATCAGCTCGGGGTTGACGCAGCGCAGGAACTGGCCGGATACCGGAAAGCCGGCGAAACCCTTGATCTCACGGATACCGGACTTCTGCAGCAGCGGCAGCGCACCGCCCCCGGCGCCGACGAAGACGAATTTGGCGTGCACGGTGCGCTTGTGTCGGGTGCGCAGATTGCGTACCACGACCTTCCAGCCACCGTCCCGCTGCTTGGTGAGATCGAGTACCTCGTGTCCGAAGGCGATCTCGGCGCCGGTCGTGCCGATATAGGCGAGCAGTTCCTTGGTGAGTGTGCCGAAGTTGATATCGGTGCCACCATCGGTCCAGTTGAGGGCGATGGGATCGCTGAAGTCGCGACCGCGGGCCATAAGCGGCAGCCGGCGGGCGAATTCATCGGGGCTGTCGATGAATTCCATACCCGGGAACAGCGGGTTCGGAGCCAGCGCCTCGTAGCGCTTGCGCAGATACTGCACATCGTCGGCGCCGTGCACGAAGCTGACGTGCGGAATGGGGTTGATGAAACCGGACGGATCACCGAGGATCCCGTTCTCCACCGCATAGGCCCAGAACTGCCGGGAGACCTGGAACCGTTCGTTGATATCGATGGCCTTGGTGACATCCACCGAGCCGTCCGGTTTCTGTGGGCTGTAATTGAGCTCACACAGTGCCGAGTGCCCGGTGCCCGCGTTGTTCCACGGATCGCTGCTCTCGGCGGCGGCGGCGTCCAACCGTTCGAACACCGTGATCGACCATTCCGGCTGGAGCCGGCGCAGCAACGCACCCAGGGTGGCGCTCATGATGCCGGCACCGATGAGAACGACATCGGTCTTTTCGGTCTGGGCAGTGTTCGGCACGGTGATCGACTTTCTCGTCCTGGTGCGCGGGGCACGCCTCTCGGGTGTCCCCCGCCTGGGCACGGGTGCTATGCGGTTGTGACGAAGGCCCGTCGGTGGCGGCTTTCGCTGTACGGCGCGGCCTTCGGTCCTGGAACCAAAGGAGCGGCGGGATGTAGGTTACCCGTCGTTCACCTAAGCCCAATTGTGCACCTCGTTACCCCATATACCTGCAGCGAGGAGGCGGATTGTGACGTAAATTCCTCCCCGCCGTTCCGAATACACACGGCCGAGACGGAGGCAGAGGTACCGGCAGGAGGTATCGCATACATTGGTTTCCGTGACGAACGAGACCGCGGTCGATATGTCCGATACGGACCGTGCCGACCTCTGGCGGCCGGACATCCTCGGCACCGACTATCAGCAGCGCACCCTCGATCTGGGAGCCGACCCGGACGGGGAGGGCGAGATCTTCGCCACTCTGGTCCGACATCTGCCCGACACCCGACCCGAGGCCACCGCCGACGCGGTGCTGTACGTGCACGGTTTCACCGACTATTTCTTCCAGAAACATCTGGCCGAGCACCTCACCGCGCGCGGGCACCGCTTCTACGCGCTGGACCTGCGCAAGTGTGGGCGTTCCCTACGGAGCGGACAAAGCCCGCACTTCATCAGTGATCTGGCGCTCTACGACGCCGAACTGAACGAGTCGCTCCGGCTCATCCGCGCGGAAACCGGTTCATCGGTGCTGGTGATGGCCCATTCGACGGGCGGTCTGATCACCTCGCTGTGGCTGGATCGGCTCAACCGGACCGGGGGGACGGTGGCGGCCGGAATCAGCGGGGTGGTTCTCAACAGCCCGTGGTTCGATCTGCAGGGGCCGCCGTACCTGCGCAGCGCCGGCGTCACCCGACTCATCGATGTCGTGGGCCGGGTCCGGGGCCGGGCTCCCATAGCGCTGGCCAAAACCACCTCCTACGGCGACAGCCTGCACCACACCGCCTCCGGGGAATGGGAATACAACCTGGACTGGAAACCGCTGCCCGGCTTCCCGGTGCGCTTCGGCTGGCTGCGGGCCATCCGGCGCGGACACGCACAGCTGCACCGTGGTCTGAACATCGGGGTTCCGGCGCTGCTGTTGCGCTCCCGGGCGACGAAGTTCGCGCCGTCCTACTGCCCCGAGGTGGATACGGCCGACGCGGTACTCGATGTGCGGCAGATCCAGCGCTGGGCCGGGTGCCTGGGCGACCGGACCAATATCGTGCCGATCGATGGCGCCCGTCACGACGTGTTCCTGTCCGCGGCCGAACCGCGAGCGGCCGCGTTCGCGGAACTGGACTCCTGGCTGGACTGGCTGACGGAGTATCGCCGCAGCCGGACCTGAGGTATCACCGCATACCGGTCACCACAGGCTGGTGCGCAATACGATCTCGGTGGTGAACTCCTGATCGGCCTCGGTGGCGACATTGTCGACGTCCAGGTCCACGACCCGGAATTCGCCGTAGACATAGCGACCGGAGGCGTCGGCCACCGAGCGGGGTAGTTGTTTGGTCACCAGCACGGTGGTGGGCAGTTCCACCGCCTTACAGTCCGGATCCAGAACGGCACCACCGGCATCGGGGATCGCTGGATGTCCACGGTCGGCGATCACGAGGCTGACGAACCGGCCGAACCCGCTCGCGCACACTTTCCACGCCACGGTGGCGCCCGCGCCGCGACCGGCGACGTTCACCCATGACACCCCGATATCGTCGAGCGTCGCGTACACCCCCGCCGTATCCAGGCCCTCGGCCGTTTCGAACACAATGGTTTGCAGTTCGGAGCTGTGCAGTCGAGCGCATACCCGGTCGTAGACGTCCGGGGGGTCCCCCGTATCGGGCAGCAACAGCACACTGTGCTGCGTCACCGGTCCGTCGACCCGCACCGTCCAGGCTCGGTCGCCGACCGCGATGCGCCGAGATTTCATGCCGAACGACGCTACACCGCACGCGGGCGCCGGGGTAGCACTCGCGAGAAACCGCCGGTGGATCGTAATCGCCGAGCCCTGGGAATCACAGGCCGGCGACGAGCGAACCGCGCCGCGACCGGCGGATCAGTCGACGCCGGAACAAGCGGCGAGCCCAGGGACGAGCACCGGCAGATCCGCCGGCGCTCCCTCGACGAGGAGCCGTTCCAGTTCGGTCAGGTCGAGGTGCTCGGCGACGAGATCGGCGAGCAGGTCCAGTTGCCCCGCGCGAACCGCCGCCACGCGAGTGTCCGGGGCGACCGTGAACCCGGTGCGACCGGCGCGTGCGGCGACCTCGGCGAGCCAGGTCCGACGGAAGTCGTCCGATTCCAGCAGCCCGTGCAGATGGGTGCCCCAGAGCGCGCCGCGCACGGCGCCCTCGCCGGTGTCCGGGTCGTCGCCGATCCGCAGCCAGGGAGTTTCCGCGAGATGACGAACCCGCCCGTGATGAATCTCGTATCCCTGACCGGATATGCCCGCGACCGCGGTTCCGGGCGCGCCGACGACCGAAGTACGCCGCAGAACCTTCGGTTCGGCGAATTCGACCTCCATATCGAACAGTCCGAGTCCCACCGTCTCGGCGGTCCCGGACTCCACCCGATCGGTGATCCGGCGGCCGAGCATCTGATATCCACCGCAGATCCCCAGGATCGGTCGGTCCGCCGCCGCCCGCCGCCGCAGCGCATCCGCGAGACCGGTGCGTCGCAGCCAGGCCAGATCGTCGACGGTGGCCTTGCTCCCGGGCAGCACCACCAGGTCGGCGTCGGCGAGCCGGGAGGGTTCGCTCACCCAACGCACCGCAACCCCCGGTTCACAGGCGAGCGCCTCGATATCGGTGGAGTTGGAGATTCGGGGCAACCGCACGGCGGCGACGGTGAGCCAGTCGGCGCCCCGCGGTGGTGCGGGGCGCCCGACCGGCGCGTCCGCCACGGTACCGAGCGAGTCCTCGGCGTCGATCCAGAGTTCGTCCCGGTAGGGCAGCACCCCCAGGGTGGGGCGGCCGGTGAGCTCGGCGAGCCGATCCAGACCCGGCCGCAGCAGTTCCACATCGCCACGGAACTTGTTGACCACGAAACCGGCAACGAGCCGCTGATCGTCCGGTTCGAGCACGGCGAGGGTGCCGAACAGGTGCGCGAGCACACCTCCGCGGTCGATATCGCCGACCACCAGCACCGGCAGTTCGGCCGCCCGGGCCAGACCCATATTCGCCAGATCGGTGGCGCGCAGGTTGATCTCGGCGGGGGAACCCGCGCCCTCGCAGATCACCACATCGAACTCGGCGCGCAGGGCGGCCAGTTCGGCGGCCACCACCTCTCGTAACCGCCGCCGGTGTCGGAAATAGTCGCGGGCCCCCACCGTGTCCACGGCCACACCGCGTACCACCAGTTGTGAGCGTCGGTCGCTGCCCGGTTTGAGCAGAATCGGATTGAACCGCACACTCGGTTCCAGTCCGCAGGCGCGGGCCTGGAGCGCCTGGGCACGACCGATCTCGCCGCCGTCGAGGGTGACGACGGAGTTGTTCGACATGTTCTGCGCTTTGAACGGCGCCACCCGCACCCCCTGCCGGGCCAGCATTCGGCAGATCCCGGCGACGAGCACACTCTTACCCGCGTCGGAGGTGGTGCCGGCGATCAGCAGCGCACCCCGGAGACCGGATCGGGTGCCGGGGGGCGAGGTCACGGCAGAGTGAGGATTTCCGCGCCGGTTTCGGTGACCACCAGGGTGTGCTCGAACTGGGCGGTCCACTTGCGATCCTTGGTGACCACGGTCCACCCGTCGTCCCAGATCTCGTAGGCGATACCACCCAGGTTGATCATGGGCTCGATGGTGAAGGTCATCCCGGGTTCGATGATGGTGTCCACGGCGGGCTGGTCGTAGTGCAGGATCACCAGCCCACTGTGGAAGGTCGGTCCGACCCCGTGGCCGGTGAAATCACGCACCACGCCGTAACCGAAACGGTTGGCGTAGGACTCGATGACCCGCCCGATCACATTGAGCGCCCGCCCGGGCCGCACGGCCTTGATGGCGCGCATGGTGGCCTCTTCGGTGCGTTCGACGAGCAGCCGGACCTCCTCGTCGACATCACCCGCGAGGAAGGTGGCATTGGTGTCGCCGTGCACGCCGTGGATATAGGCGGTGACATCGATATTGACGATGTCACCGTCGGCGATGACGGTGGTATCGGGGATGCCGTGGCAGATCACCTCGTTGAGTGAGGTGCAGCATGATTTCGGGAAACCCTTGTAGCCGAGCGTCGAGGGGTAGGCGCCGTGATCGCACAGGTATTCGTGCACGATCCGGTCCAGTTCGTCGGTGGTAACCCCCGGCGCCACCGCCTTTCCGGCCTCGGCCAGGGCCTGCGCCGCCAACCGGCCGGCGATCCGCATCTTCTCGATGGTCTCCGGGGTCTGCACCCACGGCTCGTGTCCTTCGTTGGCGGTGGGTTTCCACGCGTACTCCGGTCGCTCGATACCGCGGGGCACCTCGCGGATGGGGGTGGGAGTTCCGGGGACTAGCGGCTGACGGGTACGCACGGACATGTCTCCAGAGTATCCGGCCCGGTCGCCGGGGGCGTCGCTACGGCGGGCGAAGGCATATCCGCGTCCGCCTCCGGAGCGCGCCGGACCGATATCCGGGTGAGAACGGATATCGCGCGACGGAGCCGGGAAGCGTCGGTTCAGTGGTCGGCGATGCCGAGACGCGCCTCGAACGCTATCCGGTCACCGCGGTACAACGCACTCATCCGTTCGATGGGTCGACCGCCGGCATCCACACTGCGCCGAGTGAGCAGCATCAGGGGTATTCCGGGACCGCAGCCGAGCAGGGCGGTCTCCCGGGCGCCGGCGAGTACGGTCTCGATACGTTCGGTCGCACCGCAGTATTCGATCCCGGAATCGCTGATCGTGGTGTACAGCGAGGTGGTCGGATCGAATCCGGCGCGCAGCCAGCCGAATCGATCCAGCGAGAGATAGGTGGTCTCCAGGCCGATCGGTTCGTCGTCGGCCAGCAGTATCCGTTCCAGACACATCACCGGTGTGCCCACGGCCAGATCGAGATCGCGGGCGACCTCCCCCTCGGCGGGCCGGTCTTCCCAGGACAGCAGCGCCCGACCGGATTTCCAGCCGGGTCGGGCGGCCATATCGGCCATGGAATCCAGGGCGAGCGGCTGCACCAGTTTCGGCCGCGCCACCACCGTACCGCGACCGGCCTTGCGAATCCGGCCGGCCACCACGAGATCTCGCAGTGCCTGGCGGACGGTTTCCCGGGCGACGCCGAACCGGGCGGACAGCTCCCGTTCCGCCGGCACCGGATCCCCCGCGTGCAACTCGGCGAGCAACCGTTCGATCGCATCGCGCACCTGGTGCACCTTCGATCGGGTATCGGCGCCGGGCTGCTCGGGATTCACCGCATCCGCGTGGTGCGTTTCGAGGGCGCGCTGCCGAAAGAGCCGGGCGCGGCCGGTGTACGGGGGTTCCCCTTCCAACGATTCCATGGCGGTCAACCCATCGCGTTAATTGGTCTAGACCAATAATGAATCACGCTTCGCCCCGGAGCATACCTACCGGTTCGGTTCATGCCCGGAGGGCGAGGACTACCGGGCACGGTTACCGCGCGGGAAGGCGTCGACGTCCGTCGATCACATCGGCGACCAAATCCGTATATCCATCGACCAATTCGGCCAGGTGATACCAGTGTTTGTGGGTATTGTCGCTGCGTACGCCATCGATATCGATCGCCCGATTGGCCTCCACCCAACTGCGGGCCATCCGGTCGATCACCGCGCCGAGGCTCTCGGTGTGCAGCGCCGCACCGCACCGATGCCGGGGGACCTGCTGCGCGATCCACTCGTTGATATCCGCCACGAGTCGCGCACGCCGCGAATCCATCTCGGCGAGTTGAGCCGGGTCGCCGACCTGTGCGCGCCGCCGGTGCAGTTCCACCAGGGCTCGCGCGGAGCGCAACATGGCACGGTCCTCGAACCTTCTACCTTGGAACGCGCACAACAACTGAGGTGCGGTGGGCAACTCCGCTGCGGTCGGTGCACTCATCTGCACCTCGCGGAATCACCCTGTACCTGCACATTCTGTACGACCATCATCGACTCTCGATTCGGTTGTCCCGGCCATCGGATCGGTAGCTCACAACTAGGCTAACTGGATCATGCTCTTACAGATGCAAGAACACAAGAATGCATTCTCTCGGCTGCGTTCGATATGTTCTTGCGCCGGCAGGTGATTCCCCCGGCACGGCCCGGTCGTATCGACCGGTGGCCTGTCGAGCCCCCTCGCCGCGCTCGACCGTCCCATACGAGCCATCGGGGCCGAACCGATGGCGTTCTCACACCGGTATATTGACCGAAACCAGCCGATCTTCCCTCACGAATACGTGTCAACACCCCTGCGGGAACACGAGAATCAGGCCGCAACAGTGCGAACCGCGTAGCGGAAGCGAAAGGAAGGCCATGGCGGGCAAACGCACCATCCTCACCGCGGGCTTGCGCCGACTGTCGGTGCTGCTGCTGGAAATGCGAGAAAACGCCGGCCTGACCAAGGAAGAGGTCAGCGCCCGAACCGGGATCAATGTCACGACGCTCTATCGCATCGAGACGGCACAGGCGCGGCCGCAGCGGCGCACCCTGATGACGATGCTGGATCTCTACGGTGTGAGCGAGGAACGGCGCCAAGACGCATTGACACTGCTCTCGGACGCCCAGAAACCGGGAATGTCCCGTCCGTACGAGGCCAGCCTCTCCGAAGTGTATGCGGCGTACATCAATTTCGAGTCGGTGGCGCTTTCGGCCCGGCACTACCAGACCTCGTTCATCCCCGGCCTGTTGCAGACCGAACAGTACGCGATGGCGGTCATCGATACCTGTATGCCGAAACTCGAGCCCGCGGTCCTGGAACGCCGCGCCCGCGCCCGAATGGACCGCGCGGCCGTATTGAGCAAGGACGAACCCCTGGAACTGTGGGTGGTCCTGGACGAAGCGGCCATTCGGCGGGTGGTCGGCGGACCGGAGGTGATGAGCGGTCAGCTACGCCGGCTGGGCGAGGAAACCAAGCGCAAGAACGTGATCCTGCAGATCCTTCCGTTCGACGCGGGAGCGCACCCCGGCATGATCGGATCCTTCACGATTCTGGACTTCCCCGACCCGGCCGATCCGGAGCTGGTCTACGCCGAGGGGATCGCCGGGGACGCGCTCATCGAAGGACATACCGAGATCCGGCGATTCGGCGTCATTTTCGACCAGTTGCGCGCAATGGCGTTGAGCCCGAGGGATTCCGCGATCATGATCGCCGAAGCGGCAGAACGCATGGGTTGAGGTCCACAATGGACATATCACGCGGCACCGGCACCGAACACCTCCGATCACCGGTCTGATCCGCAGGCCGAACGGGTACTCCTGTCAACACGATCACCGTCCGGGCGGTCACCTGCCGTTCATCTCGCGAGCCATACGGAAATGAGGGGTTCCATGGCCGATACACCTGCCACGCCCGGCGCCCGGCGATCACCGGAACTGAAGCGGGTCATGGGTCCGGGACTCCTCCTGCTGTTCGTCGTCGGGGATATTCTCGGCACCGGCATCTACGCACTGACCGGACAGATCTCGGCCGAGGTGGGGGGCGCGGTGTGGGTTCCCTTCCTGGTCGCGTTCGCGGTCGCGCTGGTCACCGCGCTCAGTTATCTGGAGTTGGTCACCAAGTATCCGGAGGCGGCGGGTGCGGCCCTCTACACGCACAAGGCGTTCGGCCTCCACTCCCTCACCTTCATGGTGACCTTCACGGTGATGTGTTCCGGTATCACCTCCGCCGCCACGGCCGCGCGGGCCTTCGCGTCGAATCTCGCGCAGGCCTTCGAATTCGACCTCGGAACCGCCATTGGAACGACCCTCGTCGCCTCGGCGTTCATGACGGCGATCGCGGCGCTCAATCTGCGCGGCGTGAGCGAGAGCGTCAAGGCCAATGTGCTGTTGACCTGTGTGGAATTGTCGGGTCTGTTGATCGTCATCGTGGTGGGCCTGTGGGCATTGGGTTTCGGCAACGGCGACTTCGGGCGGGTGATCGATTTCTCCACCGGTGACCGTTCCGCCGTGGGTGGGGTGATCGCCGCCACCACCCTCGCCTTCTACGCCATGGTCGGTTTCGAGGACTCGGTGAACATGGCCGAGGAGACCAAGGAACCCAGCCGGATCTTCCCGAAGGTGCTGTTGGCCGGTCTGGTGCTCACCGCGCTGATCTACGTTCTGGTCTCGATCACCGCCGTGGCGCTGGTCCCGCCGGAACAGCTCGCCGAAGGCAATACCCCACTGCTGCGGGTCGTCGAGACCGGAGCACCCGGATTCCCGATTCAGGTCTTCGCGTTCATCTCGATGGCCGCGGTGGCCAATTCGGCGCTGATCAATATGCTGATGGCCGGTCGGCTGCTGTACGGCATGGCCCGGCACCGGGTGCTTCCGGAACCGTTGGGGCGGGTGCATTCTCGGCGACGCACCCCTCATATCGCAATCGTGTTCACCACCGTATTGGCGCTGGGGCTGATCGCCTTCGCGGGCGAGGTGCCGCAATTGGGTGGGACCACCGCCCTGCTGTTGCTCGGGGTCTTCACCATCGTGAACATCGCCGTCCTGGTGCTGCGCCGCGACGAAGTACCGCACGAACATTTCCGCACCCCGACGCTCCTGCCGGTGATCGGGGCGCTCGCCTGTGCGTATCTGGTGACACCGTTCACCGATCGAGATCCCCGACAGTACGCCGTCGCGGGGGTGCTGCTGCTGATCGGTGCCGCGCTGGGAGTGGTGAACCGTATATTCGGGCGGAGGTCCGAGGACGGTCCCCTCGACCCGGCGATCGACGTGAAGTGATCCCGCCGCCGACATTCCCCATGGCAAACCGGACCGGTGCGTCCGGTCACCGGAGAAAAGCGTCGATCGTGGACATGACGGGCGCCCGAACGATCGGTAACGTATTCGCCGATGACAAGTATGGAAGCCAGGTTTCGCGATGCGGCCGGGACCGTTCCGCTACCCGATCCGTGGGACCTCAACGCCTACCTCGCCGCGGTGGCCAAGTACCGGAAGCGACCGTTGTCGCTACAGCCGGTGCACCGGTCGGCCCTGGCCGATATCGGCTGCGGCGGTAACGGGCTGTGGATCGCCCGCAGACACGATGACATCATCGTCTGCGATTCCGCGGCCACCGGTCGCAACGCCGAACACATCGTGTTACACGCCGTCGGCCATATGCTGCTCGGTCACTACGGCACGAACCCGTCGACGGAACCCGACGCCGAACAGACCCGTATCTCCTTCAGCGCGCTCGACCCGGCGCTGATCGATGCGCTCTCGACAATTGCGCCCGGGTCCATCGAGCAGATCCTCGGCCGCGATGATTTCGGCCCGGAACGCGAACAGGAGGCAGGGGTCTTCGCGGAGATGACCATGGTTTACGCCGCGCTACCCCGACGCCGGAGTCGGTCGTTCTGGCCGTTCGGTCGCAGAAGGCAACGGGGCTGACCGGACGGAAACGACCGGCACCCGGTAGCGCCGGCGGTCCCGCCACGGCCGCGGACGGCGGCCGGACCGTCGCGACGAGCCCGCCCGGCGACGTCCACTAGGCTCGTCGCCGTGGCCGAAGCGCAACCGAGCATCGCTGTGCATCCCGATATCGCCCCTCTGTCCGGTCTGCTGGGAACCTGGCGCGGCTCCGGCGCGGGCGAATATCCCACTATCGAGCCATTCGGCTATCTGGAGGAGATCGAATTCGGCCATACCGGCCGTCCCTTCCTCACCTACCGGCAACGCACCCGCTCCACCGAGGACGACCGTCCCCTGCACGCGGAAACCGGATATCTGCGCTGCCCGGGTTCCGACCGGGTGGAACTCGTCCTCGCACACCCCACGGGTATCACCGAGATCTGTGCGGGACCGTTGACGGTAACCGATGACGGGGGGATCCGACTGGAACTGAAATCCACCACCATCGGCCGCACCGGCACAGCGAAACCGGTGAGCGAACTCGGCCGCTCGATCCACCAATACGGCGACGTTATCGAGTACACGTTACGCATGGCCGCCGTCGGCCGCCCTCTACAGCATCATCTGGCGGCCACGCTGCACAGAATCTGAACAGGCCGTCACGATTCGATCACGGGCACGAGGCGATCATCACGATTCGTGTCGATCGGTCCTCTCCTGGGCCCTCCACCTTGTCTTGCCGGCTATACGGGCTTAATTTGGCCTCAACGGCAAATTGCCAGAAAACAACTTCCGGATTGCGCAACCGCGAAGGAACCGCTCGATCTCTCCTACCTGACGAAATCTTCGATCCGAGGGAGTCGGATATGAAGCGTGTCACTCTCGCTCTCGTCACAGCCGGAATGATTCTGGGCGGCGCCGGTGTCGTCGAAATCCTCGATACCGATATCACGAGCTCGGCGCCGGTATTCTCCCCCGACGACCCCAAAGAGGTCACCATACCCAGGCCGGTCGACGACAGAACGGTCGAACTCGTCGATCTGGTCTACCGGGACGCGACCTGGCTCGGCCTCTCCGGCGCCATCCCGTGACATCACCCGGTGGCGAGCGGGGCGAGTTCGGCAACCCGAACTCAGTAACCCGGCGGAAGCGCCGTCAGCATGTCCCGGGTGACGGCCACCGCATGGTCGGAACTACCCCCCTCGACCAATAGCGTCGCGAAAGCCAGGTCACCGCGATAGCCGACGAACCAGGAATGCGCCCCGCCGGGGACCTCGGCCTCACCGGTTTTACCGAAGACCTCGCCCTGATCCGCGATCCGCGCCGCGGTACCGCCGGTGACGACCATCCGCATCATCGTCCGCAGCCCGTCGATCACCGCCGGATCAATCGTCGGGTGGTTGCCGACGACCTCGGTT
Organism: Nocardia paucivorans NBRC 100373; assembly: GCF_000308675.1. GTDB lineage: Bacteria > Actinomycetota > Actinomycetes > Mycobacteriales > Mycobacteriaceae > Nocardia > Nocardia paucivorans. The sequence goes on from NZ_BAGE01000043.1 coordinate 34,806, forward strand.
TCCCGACCCCCGATCAGATACGGCACCGGCGTGGACCCGTGTGCGATCGTCGCCGCGAGCATAGCCATCCCGAACGGGCTGACCACCACCTTGCCCTGTCCGATACCGTCCTCGACCCGTTGGGTCCGGTCCCGGGCCGGCGGAACCGAACCGGAGAAGGTCGGCAGCCCCGCCACCGTGTAATCGGGCCCGATTCCCAATGCCGCCGCGGTATCGTGCAACGCCTCTGCCGGTAATTTTCCGGCGAGTATCGCGAACGAGGTATTGCACGACCGTTCGTAAGCGGTGGCCATGGGCACCTCCCCGATGGAGAAATGGTGATGATTGGGGATGGTGCGTTCGCCGATCACGGTTGTGCTCGGACACGGCAACACGGTTTCCGGGGTGGCCAGACCGGCGGTCATGGCCGCCGCGGCGGTCACCGTCTTGAACACCGACCCGGGCGGATATTGGCCGATGGTGGCCACCGGTCCCTCCCGGTCCGCGGCCCGATTCTGCGCGACGGCCAGAATTCCGCCGGTGGACGGTTGCAACACCACCATCATGGCCTGTTCGGTGCGCGCGTCGACCGCGCGCTGAGCGGCGTTCTGCACATTGCGGTCCACGCTCAGCGCGAACGAGGGAGCCGGTTGCGCCGGCACCTCGTGCAGCACCCCCGTCTCCACCCCGTTGGCATTGCGCACGACCACACTCCAGCCCGCCTTACCGTCCACTTCGTCGATGACGGCCTGCCGCACCTGGGCCAGCAGGTCCGGGGCGAAATCCCGGTCGGTGGGCGCCATCCCCCACTCCTCGGTCACCTGCACCCCCGGTAGGTCGCGCAGTTGCGCGCCGACCTGGCCGAACTCGCTCTCGCTCAATCGGATCAGGGTGTGGACGCCGCCGTCCCGGCGGGTCGCGTTCAGGATCTGCTCGGTTGTCAGCTGCCGATCGAAGCGATGTAATGCCGCCGACAGCGCATCGGCCGTGGCGTGCGGATCCACGGCATCGGCGAGAGTGAACGTCACCCGCGACAAAGTGCCCGGCACCAGCACATCGCTCCCCGACTGTTCGTTCACCCGGGCCCGGGGCGCGGGATCCACGCGGAAAGCTAGGGTTTGGGTGTCACCGAGACGCGGGTGTACCACGGACGAACTCCACCGCACCTTCCATCGGCCGTCGCTGCGCCCCATCTGCAACCGGCCGGTGTAGGTCCATACGCGGTCCTTCGGCAATCGCCACCGGTAGGTGTAGTCGACGACGGCGATATCCCCGGTGATGCGCGCCGAGCCGGTCTGCGCCGAAAGCTCTTCGGCCCGGAGTTGTTCCCACGCCGACAGCAGTACCGCGTGGGCGGTTTCGGGGACGGTGGTGCGGGCGGCGGCGGTGTCGATGTCCCGGGCGGCGAAGGCTGCGAGAAACGCGTCCGCCGCGGGCAGCGGCCCACTTCGAACCGAGGCACAACCGGAGGCCGCGATCGTGAACATCGCGGCTGTCAGCACGAGGACCAGGCGGATCGGCATCGCGACCGATCGTAACGATCGAATACCGAAAATCCGCTGGGGCGCACCGGGACCGAGGCGGTAATCAGTCCAACATCACGGTGGCGAAGGTCGCGATCTGCCGGAAACCCACCGCATGGTAGGCCCGCCGGGCGATCTCGTTGAAGTCGTTGACATACAGGCTGGCGGTGCGTCCGGAGGTGACGACGGCATTGGCGACCGCGGCGGTGCCGGCGGTGCCGAAACCGTGGCCCCGGCGTTCGGGATGTACCCACACCCCCTGGATCTGACCGGTATGACGGGACTGCGCGCCCACCTCCGCCTTGAAAACCACTGTGCCGTCCTCGAACCTGGCCCAGGCGCGGCCGGCTTCGATGAGGCTCGCCACCCGCCTACGGTAGGCGCGGCCACCGTCACCGGAGCACGGGTCCACCCCGACCTCCTCGATGAACATGGCGATGGCGGCCTCGAGGTAGGGCTCCAGCTCGTCGATGCGCACCTGACGCACCTGGGGGTCGGCGGCCACCAGTGCGGTCCCGTCCAGAGCCAGCAACGGCTGGCTGCCGCGCAATTCCCGTTCCGGTCCCCAATGAGGGGCGAGCATCTCCCACAACGGCAGCGCCAACTCCTGGCGGCCGACCACCGAGGAACAGATTCGCGGCCAGCGGATCGCCCGCTCTGCGAAGGCGCGCAGGGCGTCGCGATCTCCGCGCAACGGCACCAGATTCACCCCGGAGAAGCACAGCGAGTCGGTGGGGCCGCCCCGACTCCACAGTTCGCCCTGACCGCATCGGGCATCCAGTCCGCACTCCTGGATCCGGGCTGCGACCATACAGCACGCCACCGGGTCGTCGTCGAGCACCCGGAGGACCTGGGCCAGGTCCCGCCTCGCGAGTCGACGCGCGGGAACATCCTTCGCGCGCCGGGTCGGCTCCAGCAGACTCCGCACGTTCCACAGCCTGCCACGAACGGCGGCACGGCGGTACAGGTATGCGACGTCTACACCGGAATGTGTCCATCGACCGGCCGCTACGTCCGGTCGAACCGCACGCGTCGAACGACGGATCGCGAGAAAGGGACCTCGGCCCCACCCCTGCGGGGCCGATCACTCAGCCGATGGTGGTGACGACCGGTTTTCCGGTGCCTGCCTCCGCGCCCATCTCCTCGGCGATTCGCATGGCCTCTTCGATGAGGGTTTCCACGATCTGCGCCTCGGGCACGGTCTTGATGACCTCGCCCTTGACGAAGATCTGGCCCTTGCCGTTACCCGAGGCCACGCCGAGGTCGGCCTCTCGCGCCTCGCCCGGACCGTTGACCACGCATCCCATGACCGCCACCCGCAGCGGCACCTCGAGCCCGTCCAGACCGGCGGTCACCTCATTGGCCAGGGTGTAGACGTCCACCTGCGCCCGGCCACACGAAGGGCAGGAGACGATCTCCAGTTTCCGCGGACGCAGATTCAACGACTGCAGGATCTGTGTACCGACCTTGACCTCTTCGGCGGGCGGAGCCGACAACGACACCCGAATGGTGTCGCCGATGCCCTCGCTGAGCAGCGCGCCGAACGCCACCGCCGATTTGATGGTGCCCTGGAACGCCGGGCCCGCTTCGGTAACCCCCAGGTGCAGTGGATAGTCGCACCGTGCGGCCAGCTGCCGGTAGGCCTCGACCATCACCACCGGGTCGTTGTGCTTGACCGAGATCTTGATATCGCCGAACCCGTGTTCCTCGAACAGGCTCGCCTCCCACAGCGCCGATTCGACCAACGCCTCCGGAGTGGCCTTGCCGTACTTGGCCATCATCCGCTTGTCCAGGGAACCGGCGTTCACGCCGATACGGATCGGGATACCGGCGGCGCCGGCCGCCTTGGCAACCTCTTTGACCCGACCGTCGAACTCCTTGATATTGCCCGGGTTGACGCGGACCGCGGCGCACCCGGCGTCGATGGCGGCGAAGATGTAGCGCGGCTGGAAGTGGATATCGGCGATTACCGGGATCTGCGATTTCTTCGCAATGGTGGCGAGCGCGTCGGCATCTTCCTGCCGCGGGCAGGCGACCCGCACGATATCGCAGCCCGCCGCGGTGAGCTCCGCGATCTGCTGCAGGGTCGCGTTGACGTCGTGGGTTTTGGTGGTGGTCATCGACTGCACCGAGATCGGGTGGTCGCTGCCGACACCGACGCCGCCCACCATCAGTTGACGAGTCTTGCGTCGGGGGGCGAGCACGGCCGCGGGTGCGGCCGGCATACCCAATCCGATTGTGCTGGTCACGTTCGGATGCCTGCTTTCGTCTCCAGTCGGGGCCGTTCGCCTGCCGAGTCTAGTCGTGACCCGATCGGCCGCTCATGTGACCGCCACGACACCGCGTCACCGATACGGCCCCTAGAGGATGCTGATCGGGTTGACGATATCCGCGGCCAGGGTCAACAACATGTACGCGCCGCCCACCACTACCGCGACATAGGTCATGGGCAGGAGTTTGAGATAGTCCACGGGGGCGCCGGGGGCCAGGCCGCGTCGGCCGCGCACGGTGTTGCGAATCTTCTCATAGAGCACCACGGCGATATGGCCGCCGTCCAGTGGGAGCAACGGCAGGATATTGAACGCGCCGAGGAAGAAGTTCAGACTGGCCAACACCAGAATGAAAACGTTCCACTTCCCGAGTTCCGCCGATTCGCCACCGATCCGGCTGGCGCCATAGACACTCACCGGGGTCTCCGGATCACGTTCACCGCCGGTGACGGCGGTCCACAGCGCGGAAACCTTCGCGGGGAGTTGCAGCAGGGACTGGAACGTGCGGATGAACAGGTCCCCGGTGAAATCGATCGAGGCCGGTATCGCGGCGAGAACGCCGTACTGGACTGGTTCGTAGTAGTCCATGCCGACACCCACGACCCCGACCTCGCGTCCCGGCCCACCGTCTGCGGGGTAACGCATAACCCGCTCGGGGGTGACGGGCACGGTGAGGGTCTGCCCGTCCCGCTCGATGGTGTAGGTGAACGGACCGGTCTGCTGCTGGGTGAGCTGCTGGAATTCCTTCCAGGTATCGACCGGCACACCATTGACGGCTGTGACCACGTCACCGCGGCGCAACCCGGCCCGCTGCGCCGGACCGAGCCCGGTGCAGGTGCCCAACGAACCGTCGGGGTTCTGCGGTGCCACACAGCTCATCTCGCCCAGCGCCGTCTCCGGCGGTTGATCGAGGCGCGGCAGACCCCACCCGACCGCGAGCACCACGACGAGGATGAAACCGAGCACGAAGTTCATCGCGATCCCACCGCTCATGACCACCAGGCGTTTCCAGGCCGCCTGGCGGTACATGGCCCGGTCGAGCTCTTCGGGGGGCAGTTCGTCGAGCGCCGTCATCCCGGCGATATCGCAGAAACCGCCCAACGGTAGGGCCTTCACCCCGTATTCGGTTTCCCCACGACGGAACGAGAAGATCTTGGGGCCGAAACCGATGAAGTAGCGACGCACCTTCATACCGGTGGCCTGCGCTGTCCACATGTGTCCGCACTCGTGCAAGGCGATCGAGAGGGTGATACCGAGGGCGAACAGGACGAATCCCAATGCGAACACCATCTGCCCTACAGCCCTCCTGCGTTGCGCAGCTCGTCGACTCCCGGCGCGCACGCGCACCGAACCGGCCGCGAGCACCTTTCAACAGTAACCGCCCACCCGGCCGTTGTGCTTCCTGCCTCGACCGGAAACCGGTTCACGAGTTGGACACGGTGGAATCGCGCACCAGACCGCGGGCGTGCTCCCGCGCCCACGAGTCCGCGGCCAACACCTCCGCGAGCGAGGTGGGTTCGGCGCGCCATCCGTCGGCGGCGTCCACCACCCGCTCGACCGTACGCACGATATCCGGAAACCGGATGACGCCGTCGAGGAACGCCTGCACCGCGACCTCGTTGGCCGCGTTGTACACCGCGGGTACACAGCCGCCCGCCGTTCCGGCCCGGCGGGCCAGTTCGACCGCCGGGAACACCTCGTTGTCGACCGGTTCGAACGTCCAGGTGGCGGCGGTACCGAAATCGCAGGCCGCCGCGGCACCGGGCACCCGGTCGGGCCAGCCCAGGGCCAGCGCGATGGGCAGTTTCATATCGGGCGGACTGGCCTGGGCGAGAGTGGAGCCGTCGGTGAAGGTGACCATGGAGTGCACGATCGACTGCGGGTGCACGGTGACATCGATACGGTCGTAATCGATACCGAACAGCAGGTGGGTTTCGATCAGCTCCAGTCCCTTGTTCACCAGCGACGCCGAGTTCAGCGTGTTCATCGGTCCCATCGACCAGGTGGGGTGGGCCTTGGCCTCGGCCGGACTCACCTCGCGCAGCATCTGCGTCGTCCATCCCCGGAACGGCCCGCCCGAAGCGGTGAGGACCAGTCGGTCCACCTCCTCGGCCCGACCACCGCGCAGACATTGCGCCAGCGCGGAATGTTCCGAATCCACCGGTACGATCTGGCCCGGCGCGGCAGCGTTCGTCACCAGCGATCCGCCCGCGACCAGCGACTCCTTGTTCGCCAATGCCAACCGCGTGCCCGACTCCAGCGTCGCCAGCGTCGGTTCCAGCCCGAGCGAGCCGACCAGGGCGTTGAGCACCACATCCGCCTCTGTGCGCCGCACCAGTTCGGTCACCGCACCCGGACCGCTCAATTCCACGCCCAACCGCCGGGCCGCGGCAGGGTCGGCGACCGCCACATTCTTCGTGCCGGTGGCGGCGATCTGCGCGGCGAGCAGTTCGGTGTTGCCGCCGCGGGCGGCCAAACCCACGATCTCGAACTTGTCCGGATTGGCGGCGATCACCTCGAGCGCCTGGGTTCCGATGGAACCGGTGCTGCCGAGTAGGAGGACTCTGCGGATGTCTGACACCAACCCATTGTCACCGAGCGCCCATTGTCACCGAGCGGACCCCACCGGGGCGCCGACCCGCCCCTGGTGGCTACGACGACGGGTCGTATGCCACGATATCGGCAGTATCCGTTCTCTCGAGGAGGAGCGATCGTGTCCGCCACGGAACTCGAACCCGCCCATGACCGCGTCGTCACCACCGTGGACCCCGCCGAGGTTCCGTCGGCGGCGTGGGGTTGGAGCGGCGAGTCCCGCCGTACCTTCCAGGTGGCGGGTTGGTTCGTGGTCGTCGCCCTGCTGTGCATGACCATCGGCAACCACCAGGGCAATGTGGAGAACTACTTCCTCGTCGGCTTCGCCGCGCTGCTCGCGTTCATCCTGATCCGCGAGTCCGTTCTGCGTCGCCGGCCACGCTGAACCGCGCCGACCGACCGGCGCACGACAGCGGTCCCGTACACCGGTTCCGCTGTCGCCGGGCCCCGAGGGTGGTACTAGCCTTCGGCCGCCAACTGTCCGCAGGCGGCGGCAATGTCCTGGCCCCGAGTGTCGCGCACCGTACACGGCACTCCCTGGGCCTCCACCCGCCGCACGAATTCCCGCTCGACGGGTTTGGGGCTGGCATCCCATTTGCTGCCCGGTGTCGGATTCAGCGGGATCAGATTCACATGCACCCGTGAACCCAACGCCCGGTGTAGTTTCGCGCCGAGCATGTCCGCGCGCCAGGGCTGGTCGTTGATATCTCGGATGAGCGCATATTCCACCGAGACCCGACGGCCGGTACGGTCCGCGTAATACCGTGCGGCGTCGAGCACCTCGGCGACCGGCCAGCGGTTGTTCACCGGCACCAGGGTGTCGCGCAGTTCATCGTCAGGGGTGTGCAGCGATACCGCCAGGGTCACCGACAGACCCTCGTCGGCAAGTTTGCGGATGGCGGGCGCCAATCCGACCGTGGACACCACGACATTGCGCTGGGAAATACCCAGGCCGTCCGGGGTTGGGGCGGTAATCCGACGCACCGCGTTCACCACCCGCTTGTAGTTCGCCAGCGGCTCCCCCATACCCATGAACACGATATTCGACAATCGGCCCGGTCCACCCGCCACCTCGCCGTCGCGCAGTGCGGCCGCGGCGGCGCGGACCTGGTCGACGATCTCCGCGGTGGACAGATTACGGTTCAACCCGCCTTGACCGGTCGCGCAGAACGGGCATGCCATACCGCATCCGGCCTGGCTGGAAATGCACAGGGTGGCCCGGTCCGGATAGCGCATGAGCACACTTTCCAGCAGGGTGCCGTCCCCGGCGCGCCACAGCGTCTTGCGGGTTTGCCCGCCGTCGCAGTCCACATGCCGAACCGGGGTGAGCAGCGGCGGGAACAAGGCTTCGGCGATCGCGGTACGCACGGCCGCGGGCAGATCGGTCATCCGCTCCGGGTCGGCCTGGAGTCGTCCGTAATACTGGCGCGCGATCTGGTCGGCCCGGAACTTGGGTAGCCCGAGTTCGGCCATGGCGGCGCGACGGCCGTCGGCGTCGAGGTCGGCGAGGTGGCGGGGCGGCATCCCACGGCGTGGGGCGTCGAATACCAGGGGCAGGGAGGCGGTCATAGTGCTTCCAGTGTCCCATCTCGGCCCGCGTGGCCGACGGCGCATCCCGTCCCGGGAGAATCGCCGATCGAATCCGCACACCCCTCGGGGAAATCCGTGCACCGGTGATAGCGATAGGCAATTATCGGGGTATGACTTCCCCTGCTGATCGACCGTATGAACCCGGCACATATCCTGCGGGCAAAGCGGCGCCCGACCGGCCCGCGACCTCCGGCCGGCCCACGGTACGCCCCCGCCGCGGGGTGCGACGAACCAAAACCGGCTACACCTGGATCGGTCTGGTGCTCGCCGCGCTCCTGGGCATCCTGGTGCTGTCCTTCATCCTGCAGAACCTGGATACCGTCGACCTGCACCTGCTGTTCTGGGATTTCTCCCTCCCCCTCGGTGTCACGGTGCTGCTCTCGGTGATCGTCGGCGTTCTGCTCACCGCGCTCGTCGGGGGAGCGCGGATCATGCAGCTGCGCCGCGCCGCCAAACGAGGGTGATCGGCGCGGCGACCCGGAGCCCGGACCTCAGAGCAGGGTGCTCAACACCAGCCAGGACACGAAGGCCGATGGCAACATCGAATCGAGCCGATCCATGATGCCACCGTGTCCGGGCAGCAGGGTGCCCATATCCTTGATGCCCAGATCGCGCTTGATCTGCGACTCGATCAGGTCCCCGCACGTGGCGACCAACACCAGGCCGACACCGAGCAGCACACCGATCATCGAATTGGCGTCCAACAGCAGGGTGACGGTGAGCAGGCCGCCGATAACGGCGAAAACCAGCGACCCGCAAAGCCCCTCCCACGACTTCTTCGGGCTGATCGCCGGCACCATCGGATGCTTGCCGAACAATACTCCGGCGACATACCCGCCCACATCGGAGCAGACCACCAGAATCATGAAGGTCAGCACTCGCAGATTGCCGCTCGGCGCCAACAACAGCAGTATCGCGAACGAGGCCAGGAATGGAATCCAGGCCAGGGCGAATACGGCGATCCCGGTGTCCCGCAGGAAATTCCGAGGCGCGGTACGCAATCCGTGATCGAACAACCGCCACACCATACAGACCAGTACGGTGGCCGCGAAGGCACCCGCCACCCCGCCCGCGCCGAACGGCCAGCCCAACCAGATCATGGCCTGACCGCCGAGGATCAGCGGAATCCGTGGCACCAATACATCGGCCTCGCGCAGCCGTTTGCCGACCTCCCAGGTCGCCACGGCGACCGCCACCGACACCACCCCGATGAAGACCTCGGGCACGAACAGCAGGATCGCGATAAGCGAAGCCCCGAGTCCGAGCCCGACGGCCAATGCCGCGGGTAGATTGCGTCCGGCCCGGGAACCGGATGGCGCGGCCGCCACCACATCGCCGGGGTGCGCCGGCACCGGTTCGGATATGCCGTCGGCCGGCGCCCGACCAGCACCGGCCGCGGCGGTATTCTCGGCCACGATTGTCCCGTCGCTCAACTCGTCGTTCCGTTCGTCCCGCCCGGTAGGCCCTCGGACCGTGTCCGACCGGCGGCGTTCACCCCGCTGTGCCCGGTCGACCCGGCTACCGCCCGGGCCCGTCGACGCCGCTGCCGGCATCAGACCTCGAGCAGTTCGGCTTCCTTGTGCTTGACCAGCTCGTCGACCTGACCGACATACTTCGCCGTGGTCTTGTCCAGTTCTTTTTCGGCGCGCCCGACCTCGTCCTCGCCGGCCTCGCCGTCCTTCTGAATTCGGGATAGTTCGTCCATGGCCTTGCGCCGCACATTGCGGATGGCGACCTTGGCGTCCTCGCCCTTCTGCCTGGCCTGCTTGGCCAGCTCACGGCGCCGCTCCTCGGTGAGCTGCGGGACCGTGATACGGAGAATATCGCCGTTGTTGGTGGGATTGACACCGAGGTCGGAATTACGGATCGCGGTTTCGATGGCGGACAGCTGCGACTGCTCGTACGGCTTCACCACCACCATCCGTGGTTCCGGCACGGTGATACTCGACATCTGGGTAATCGGGGTCGGCGCCCCGTAGTAGTCGACGACGACCCTGGCGAACATGCCCGGGTTCGCGCGCCCCGTGCGGATGGTGCCGAGATCGTCCTTCGCCACCGAGACGGCTTTCTCCATCTTCTCCTCGGCGTCGAAGAGCGCTTCTTCAATCACGACCGTTTCCTCCACAGCGTCGTCATCGTCATGATCCGCGGACCCGCGGCGTCAGGAACGAACCAATGTGCCGATCTTCTCACCGGCAACCGCTCGAGCGATATTGCCCTTGGTCAACAAATTGAACACCAGAATCGGCATCTGATTGTCCATACACAGGCTGAAAGCCGTCGCATCGGCGACCTTCAGGTCCCGCTCGATCACCTCTTTGTGGGTGATCTCCTCGAACATGGTGGCATCCGGCACCACGCGCGGGTCGGCGCTGAACACCCCGTCGACGGCCTTGGCCATCAGAACCACCTCGGCGCCGATCTCCAGGGCGCGCTGCGCGGCGGTTGTATCGGTGGAGAAGTAGGGCATGCCCATACCGGCTCCGAAGATGACCACCCGGCCCTTCTCCAGATGCCGTTTGGCGCGCAGCGGCAGATACGGCTCGGCCACCTGGCCCATGGTGATGGCGGTCTGCACCCGGGTGTCCACACCCTGTTTCTGCAGGAAGTCCTGGAGCGCGAGACTGTTCATCACGGTTCCGAGCATCCCCATGTAATCCGAACGTGCCCGCTCGAGCCCGCGTTCCTCGAGTTCGGCGCCGCGGAAGAAGTTCCCACCGCCGATCACCACGGCCACCTGCACCCCGGTCGCGACGACCTCGGCGATCTGCTCGGCCACCGTCTGTACGACGTCGGGGTCCAGCCCCACCTTTCCGCCGCCGAACATCTCACCACCGAGTTTGAGCAATACCCGGCGATATCCTGGTCGGTCGGTCCCCGGGCGGGTCATCGGTGGGCGCCTCCTTCGGCGATCGGCACGGTCTGTGTCTGTACGAACATGGTGAGCACGGGCTCGGCAAAGCGACTGATACCAGCGCCTCTATCCTGCCCTACCCGCCTCGACGGGCGGCAGAAGGCCCCCGAATCGACCTTTCTCGCGCCGTTTTCGAGGGCAGAACATGCGCCGAGGCCCTCGCCGCGATATCACGGCGAGGGCCTCGGTACACGGATCAGGGCTGTCCGACCTCGAACCGGGCGAAGCGGGTGACGGTCACCCCGGCCGCGTCCAGCAGGGCCTTGACGGTCTTCTTGTTGTCGGTCACCGACGGCTGCTCCAGCAGGACGACGTCCTTGAAGAAGCCGTTGAGGCGGCCCTCGGCGATCTTCGGCAGCGCGGCCTCGGGCTTGCCCTCCTCACGCGCGGTCTGCTCGGCGATACGCCGCTCGTTCTCGACGATATCGGCGGGGACCTCGTCGCGAGTGACGTACTTGGGCTTGAGCGCGGCGATCTGCATGGCGGCGCCCCGGGCGGCCTCGGCGGCGGCCTCGCCCTCACCGGTGTACTCCACCAGTACACCCACGGCGGGCGGCAGGTCGGAGGCGCGCTTGTGCAGGTAGGTGGCGACCGGGCCGTCCAGCGACACCACACGGCGCAGTTCCAGCTTCTCGCCGATCTTGGCCGCCAACGCCTGCAGCGCCTCCTCGGCGGTCTGCCCATCCACCTGAACGGCCTTGAGGGCGTCGACATCGGCCGGCTTGGCAGCGGCGGCAGCGGTGACGATCTTGTCGGCCAGTGCCTGGAACTCGGCATTCTTGGCGACGAAGTCGGTCTCGGAGTTGATCTCGATCATCACGCCGTCCTTGGCGATGACCAGACCCTCGGCGGTGGTGCGCTCGGCCCGCTTGCCGACGTCCTTGGCGCCCTTGATGCGCAGCAGCTCGACGGCCTTGTCGAAATCGCCGTCGGTCTCGGCCAGCGCGTTCTTGCAGTCCATCATTCCGGAGCCGGTGAGCTCCCGCAGCCGCTTCACATCAGCGGCGGTGTAGTTCGCCATCGGTGGCGAGCCTCCTTCGAGAAAGTTCGGGTACCGGTCGGCGGTGGTCGGTGCTCGTCGAGCCGCGACCACCGCCGCGAGACGTTCGATCCGCGGCGTTCACCTCGTGGACAACGGTGAACGCCGCCCCGACAACAGGGCTACGGCTCAGGCCTCGGCCGGGGACTCGGCCTGCGGCGCATCGGCCGCCGGAGCCTCGCCGCCCGGCGTGGCCTGCGCCAGCAGCTCCTGCTCCCATTCCGGCAGCGGCTCGGCCGCACCGGCTTCCGGCTTCTCGTCGCCGCCGGAGCGGCCCGCGCGGGCCTGCACGCCCTCGGCCACCGCCGAGGCGACGACCTTGGTGAGCAGCGCGGCGGAGCGGATCGCGTCGTCGTTGCCCGGGATCGGGTAGTCGACCAGGTCGGGGTCGCAGTTGGTGTCCAGGATCGCGATGACCGGGATGTTCAGCTTACGAGCCTCACCAACGGCGATGTGCTCCTTGTTGGTGTCGACGACCCAGATGGCCGAGGGCACCTTCTGCATGTCCCGGATACCGCCGAGGGTGCGTTCCAGCTTGTTCTTCTCACGCGTGAGCATGAGAATTTCCTTCTTGGTGCGTCCCTCGAAACCACCGGTCTGCTCCATGGCCTCGAGCTCCTTGAGGCGCTGCAGCCGCTTGTGCACGGTGGAGAAGTTGGTGAGCATGCCGCCCAGCCAGCGCTGGTTGACATACGGCATACCGACCCGGGTGGCCTCGGCCGCGATCGACTCCTGGGCCTGCTTCTTGGTACCGACGAACAGCACGGTACCGCCGTGGGCCACGGTTTCCTTGACGAACTCGTAGGCCTTGTCGATGTAGGTCAGCGTCTGCTGCAGATCGATGATGTAGATGCCGTTGCGGTCGGTGAAGATGAACCGCTTCATCTTCGGGTTCCAGCGACGGGTCTGGTGTCCGAAGTGCGCGCCGCTGTCGAGCAGCTGCTTCATGGTTACGACAGCCATGGCTCTCGTATCTCTCTTTCGTTGCCGGTTGTCGCAGCGGACCGGCGGTCTGCTGCCCTGGCACCACCGAACCATCGGACCCGATCCGTGCGGAGCGGGACCAGCCGATGATTCCCTGTCCGGAATGCGCCCGGGGTCGAACCGCTCCATAGGGAGCGCGGCCCGTCCGGCGCCGTGATGAACAAGCACGGGTGGTGCGCGAAGTCGGTTCGCGTGGCGCGAACCGCCCGACCAGTTTACGGCGTGAGCGGCGCATATCGATAATCGATGGTGTCGAGCGGGTCGCGGAGACGGTGGTTGTCCACAACCCGCGTGTTCTCCACATTCGCCGCGCGGCCCACGTCCGGGAGGTCGGGTGGACGCAGACTGACAGCCATGACCTGCCTTTTCTTCTCGAATCGGACGCCGGGACGTCTCATGGCGATCCGTACCCCGGATCGGCACCGCCGATCGGTCTCCGCATCGCCCGCACCGGGCGAACATGGGTGAGCGCCGGGCCACGCCCCGGCTCGCGGTGCTCACCCTGACAGCGCTCACCCTGACAACGCTCGCCCTGACAACGCTCGCCCTGACCGTGGCGGCCGGGCCGGGCACAGCGGAGTCGGACGGACGGTTCGACTGGCCCCTGCGCCCACGCCCTACGGTGGAGAAGCGGTTCGACAAACCCGAATACGACTGGTCACCGGGCCATCGAGGGGTCGATCTGGCCGGCGTTCCGGGTCAACCCGTGCTGGCCGCGGGAGCCGGAATCGTCGTGTACGCCGGAGCGGTCGCGGGCAGGCCGGTCGTATCGATCGAGCACGGGGGCGGTCTGCGGACCACCTATGAGCCGGTGGAGGCGGAGGTGCCGGTCGGGCGACGGGTGATGCGCGGCGCCCGGATCGGTGCGCTGCGCGCCGGACACGACGGATGTGCCGCCGCGGCCTGTCTGCACTGGGGGCTCCGCCGGGATGGGGCACGTCGGGGCAGGCCGGAATATCTGGACCCGTTGGGGCTGCTGCGACCCGGCGGGGTACGACTGAAACCGGTGGGGTCGGCGGAGGAATCGGCCCGATCGGCATCGGGTGGCGACCGTCGCGGTAGGCGGGGTGAGTACCGCACCCACGGCACGACCCACCGCCCCACGCAATAATCGCGACGTGGGGTACACCGATCGACATCGAGGCGTACGAACGCCGCACGGCGACCGTCCCGACCGGCGCACCAGGGCGACGCGAACCTGGCCCCCGCGGGTGGTGATGCGCAAGGCCGCCGGGCTGCGCACCCTCGAGGCAGCGCTGATCCGGAGCGGACTCGGCCCGGTCGCCGGGGTGGACGAGGCCGGACGTGGTCCCTGCGCCGGTCCTCTGGTGGTGGCGGCGTGCGTACTCGGTCCCCGGGCACACGGGGCGCTGGCCGGCCTCGACGATTCCAAGAAACTCACCGAAGCGGCCCGGGAGGAGCTCTACCCGGTGATCACCCGGCTGGCCCTGGCCTGGCAGGTGGTGGTGGTTCCCGCCCACGAGATCGATGCGATCGGTATCCATGTCGCCAATATCCAGGGCATGCGCCGGGCGGTGGCCGGTCTCGACCACACCCCCGGATACGTGCTCATCGACGGTTTCCGAGTGCCGGGGCTGCCGGTGCCGTCACTGCCGGTGATCGGCGGGGACGCCACCGCCGCCTGTATCGCCGCAGCCAGCATCCTGGCCAAGGTCACCCGCGACCGCATGATGATCGAGTTGGATCGTCGTCTGCCCGGCTACGGCTTCGCCGCGCACAAGGGCTACAACACCCCCGAACACACCGAGGCCCTGCGCCGATTGGGGCCCAGCGCCGAACACCGCCGTTCCTGGCGGAACGTGCGGGAACTGTCGGTATCGGAGCGCGACGACAATACGTCGGCAATGCCGATATACGCGGATTCGCGAAGCGACCGCGGGGCGTGAATCCGAGCCGCGAAGATCGCCCGATCACTCTGCCCGCACCGCGTCGTGGTCGAATGAGCGGTGGCAGATCGTGGTACCGGGCCGCACCACAGGGTGGTCGGCGCTCGAAGGAGGCGGCGCGGCCCGAGCACGTAGCCCACTCGCACCTGTCGAACCGCCACGGCGCGGGCGGCCGGTGCCCGAAGGAGACGGCGCCGCGTAACCACGCGAGGTGCCCGCACATGCCGAATCGACCCCGCATGAGCAATGATGGTCAGTACAACGCAGTGCGGCGAGAAGGAGGACGTTCCACCCGATGAGTGCCGAGGACCTCGAGAAGTACGAAACCGAGATGGAGCTCTCGCTGTACCGGGAGTACAAGGACATCGTCGGTCAGTTCTCGTACGTGGTGGAGACCGAGCGTCGCTTCTACCTCGCCAATTCCGTGGAACTGCGACCGCAGAACGCGGACGGTGAGGTGTACTTCGAGGTGCGGATGAGCGATGCCTGGGTCTGGGATATGTATCGGCCGGCCCGGTTCGTCAAACACGTCCGGGTGATCACCTTCAAGGACGTCAATATCGAGGAGCTGGAGAAGCCGGACCTGCGGCTACCGGAGTAGTCGCAGGTCCGTCCCGGATGGCGTGTGGCGCCGCCGGGACCGCCCGCGTGTGGAGCGGATTCCGGATACCCTCCACAGGCTCGGTTATCCACAGGTTTTCTGTTTGCCCAGGTCGCAGTCCCACCTAACGCACGACGCCGCCGCACGCTGATCGGGTGGCACACAATATGGCGCTCGGAGCGCACGGGGAGGAATTGGCGGCGCGGTACCTGCGATCTGCCGGCATGGAGATCGTCTGCCGCAACTGGCGGTGCCGATACGGTGAACTGGATCTGGTGGTGCGGGATGCGGGAGTTACCGCTTTCGTCGAGGTGAAGACCAGAACCGGGCTCGGGTTCGGTGTCCCGGCCGAATCGGTCACCTTCGCCAAACAACAACGTATTCGCAGGCTGGCGCTGCTGTGGCTCACCGAGCAGGATGGGCCGCGGCAGCGCATTCGGTTCGATGTGGTCTCGGTACTGCTCTCCAGGCATCGGGAACCGGTGATCGAACATCTGCGGGGGGTGTTCTGATGGCGCTCGGTCGCGTCTGTTCCATCGCGGTGAGCGGAATCGACGGTCAACTGGTGGAGATCGAGGCCGATATCGGGCAGGGGCTTCCCTCGGTGCATCTGGTGGGGCTACCCGACACCTCACTGCAGGAATCACGGGATCGGGTCCGTGCGGCCGTGACGAATTCGGGTGAGAGATGGCCGGACGGCCGGGTGATCCTGGCCCTCGGCCCGGCGACGCTGCCGAAGATGGGCAGCGTTTACGATCTTGCGCTCGCCATCGCGGTATTGAATGCGGCCGACGCGGTACCGTCCACGCGACTCGACGGCACCGCGCTGTTGGGGGAACTCGCTCTGGACGGCCGGCTGCGGCGGGTTCGAGGGATCCTGCCCGCGGTTCTGGCCGCGAGAAAGGCGGGGTGCGGCACGGTTGTCGTGCCGGAATCGGCGCTACCGGAGGCGGGTCTGGTCACCGATATCCGGGTCCTCGGCGCGGCGAATCTGGCCGAGGTCCTGAACTGGCTGCGCGGCGAGGGTCCCCTCGCCGAACCCGAGGAAGCCCCGATGACCCGATCCCGCACCGGCGGTGACCTGAGCGAAGTGGTCGGCCAGCACGAGGCCCGTTGGGCGCTGGAGGTCGCGGCCGCGGGCGGCCACCACCTCTTGTTCACCGGGCCACCCGGGGTCGGGAAAACCATGTTGGCGCAACGGCTTCCCGGGCTGTTGCCACCGTTGACGGACGCCGAGGCGTTGGAGGTCACCGCCATTCACTCCGTCGCGGGCACCCTTTCCGGGGAACAGCCGCTGATCACCCTGCCGCCGTTCGTCGCACCGCATCATTCGACATCGGTGAGCGCCATGGTGGGTGGCGGTTCCGGATCGGCGCGTCCGGGGGCGGTCAGCCGCGCCCATCGCGGGGTGCTGTTCCTCGACGAATGCGCCGAAATCGGGACGAACGTATTGGAGGCCATGCGCACCCCGTTGGAAGAGGGCGAGGTCCGGATCGCCCGCCGGGACGGCGTCGCCCGATACCCGGCACGTTTTCAGCTCGTCCTCGCCGCCAATCCGTGTCCTTGCGCCCCGGCTCGCGATGTGGACTGTATCTGCGCGCCGCTGGCCCGCCGACGCTATCTGGGCAAGCTCTCCGGTCCGCTGATGGATCGCATCGATATCTGGGTGCAGCTGCACGCCAACACGAATGTAGGCCTGGCCGCCGAGGAGTCCGAGAGCAGCGAAACGGTGCGCCGGCGCGTCACCGCGGCCCGCGAGGCAGCCGCCACACGGTGGCGGGAGTACGGATGGCGCACCAATGCCGAGGTGCCCGGCCACTTGCTACGCCGTCGCTTCCCGCTACCCCGGGATGCGCTCGCGCCGGTGGAGGCGGCGCTGCGGCTGGGGCGGTTGTCCGCACGCGGAGCCGATCGCGCCCTTCGCGTCGCCTGGACCATATGCGATCTGCGTGGGGGTGAAGTGCCCACCGCGCAGGACGTGATGCTGGCGTTGAATTTCCGGCAGCGAGGTGTGCAATGAGTCCCGCAGCACACGAATCGTCCGTCGTGGAAACCGCCACCGATGAACGGCGACTCGCCTGGGCGTATCTGTCCCGGGTGGTGCTCGGTCCCTGTCCCCCACTATCGGCGTTGATCGATTCGGTCGGGGTGGTCGAGGCAGCACGCGCGGTGCGAGAACGCGCCCTGCCGGAGGCGCTGCGCAGACCGACCGCGCGACGACGCGGGGTCGATCTCGCCGAACAGGACCTCGAGCGCATAGCAGCGCTGGGTGGCCGCCTGATCACACCGGACGATCCCGAATGGCCGGCCTGGCGGATATTGGGCCTGTCCCGTCTCGATCCGCGGCAGGACGCCGAGGGCGCGGTTCCGCTGGCGCTGTGGGCGCGTGGGCCCGGTTCGCTGTCGGAGCTGACCGAACGGGCGCTGGCCGTGGTGGGAGCCCGGTGCAGCACCGGTTACGGAGATCGGGTCACCGGCGAGATCGCGGGTGATCTGGCGGCCCGCGGCTGGACCATCGTGTCGGGGGCGGCATTCGGTATCGATGGGATGGCGCATCGCGCCGCATTGGCGGTGGGCGGTACGACCCTCGCGGTCCTCGCCTGCGGGGTCGACCGCCCGTATCCCGCCCAGCACGATCGACTCATCGCCGAGATAGCCGCATCCGGTTTGGTGATCAGCGAGTATCCACCCGGCGTCACCGCACGCAAACACCATTTCCTGGCACGCAACCGCCTGGTCGCCGCTCTGGCCGATGGGGTGCTGGTGGTGGAGGCCGGGTTGCGCAGCGGGGCTCGCAATACGGTGAAATGGGCCCGCCGACTCGGGCGGCCGACCCTCGCCGTGCCCGGTCCGGTTCATTCGGCGGCCTCGGTCGGCTGTCACCGGATGATCCGGGACGGTGAGGCCCTCCTGGTCGCCGATGCCATGGATGTCCTCGCCGAAACTGCACCACTACACCTGCCGTTCTCCGCCACGCCGACTTCGGACACCGATCGGTCGACAGGGGATGCGGCGCTGGTCCACGCGGCATTACCGACGCTCGGCGGTCGACAACCACACGAACTCTGCGCGCCGACCGGTCTGCCGCTCGCCACCGTCCGCGCGGCGCTTTCCGAGCTCGAACTGGCGGGCCTGGTGGCCGTGGGCACCGCGGGCTGGTATCGCGTGGAAGGTGAAAACCGGAAGCCGCTCGAACCGTCGCGGCCCCGAAAACCGGACCGACGGTCGGCACAGTCCTGAACGCGCCCGAAATCGAGAAAGGAACCGAGCAGTGAACATTGTGGAGGTGTTGCCGCGCGTCGAGGGTGATATTCGGGTGCGTCGGCTCGAACACCGGGATGCCGAGGCGTTCGCCGCGGGCAGCGCGGACGCCGCGGTACGCCGTTTCGGTCACCTGCCGCTCTCGGAGTACACCCCTCGGATCGTGCGGGAGCAGATCGATGGGGTGATCGCGACCGGATTGGCCTCGGGAACGCTCGCCGTTCTCGCGATCGCAGATGTGCGCTCCGACGAGTTCCTCGGCAGCATCGCACTGTTCGATATCTGCGCCGGGCGCGGGGAGGTCGGTTTCTGGCTCGCCCCCTGGGCCCGCGGCCACGGCGCGGCCCGGTCGGCCCTGCGCGCCTGCACGCATATGGCAGCGACGATCGGCGTGTCGATACTCCAGGCCCGGACGGTCCCGGAGAACAAAGCCTCGCAACGGGTACTGGAGAAAGCGGGGTTCACCCGGGTGGGCGAACCACACGAAACGGTCACCCCGTCCGGTGCGGTACGCACCGCATTGTTCTTCGAGCGTTCGACGACCGGCTCCGGTGGTGGGACCACACCACCGGAGCGCCATGGATAGCCACACCGGGAGCCGGCCGGTACGGGACGGAAGCACCCACCGGAAACCGTGGCCCCATCGAGGTTCGTTCCGCTTCTTCGCCCGGCATCCGCATTGACCGCACGACCCATTCGTCGGTGGCTCGGCGAGACCGTGTGGCAGTGCGCACCGGCGAGCGGGGCCGTCGGGCCGCATGTGCGAGACCGATATGGGCGCCCTGGAAATGGACGCCCTGGATGTGACCGCGAGCCGGGACGAGACCCTGGCGGCGAAAGCACCGTTCCCCGGGCGGGACATGCGCCCCGGACGCTTGCCAGGATGCGTCGACCGGGTAACGGTGGGGTGGTGAAGGAATTGCCCGAAGACCTGGAAGCCCTGCTGAGCGAGTACGCACGGTACCTGCGACTCGGGCGCAATCGATCGGCGCATACGGTGCGTGCCTATCTCGGCGACGCCCGGTCGCTCCTGGCGCATCTGGTTCACCACACCCCCGATGCCTCCGTGGGGGAACTCGACACGGGGGTGTTGCGCTCATGGCTGGCGGAGCACACCGAGCGAGGGGCGGCCCGAACCACCGTGGCGCGACGTGCCTCCTCGGCCCGCACGTTCACCGCCTGGCTGACCCGCACCGGCCGGCTGGCCACCGATCCCGGACCACGTCTGGGAACACCCAAAGCGCATCGGGTGCTGCCCGCGGTCCTCGGTCGTCACCAGGCCGCACAGGCCATGGCCGCAGCCGAATCCGGTGCGGCACAACAGGACCCGATGACGCTGCGGGACAGACTGATCGTCGAGCTGCTGTATGCCACGGGTATTCGGGTGAGCGAACTCTGCGGTCTCGATATCGACGATATCGATCGGGAACGCCGAGTGGTCCGGGTTCTCGGCAAAGGCAACAGGGAGCGTTCGGCGCCCTTCGGCGTCCCGGCCGATGATGCGCTGGAGAACTGGCTGCGCTACGGCAGACCGCTGCTGGCCGGCGCCGAGTCGGGGCGCGCGCTCCTGCTCGGCCGCCGGGGCAGACGACTGGACCAGCGGCAGGCACGAACCGTGGTCCACGAGGTCGTCGCCGCGGTTCCCGGCGCCCCGGATATGGGACCGCACGGTCTCCGGCATACCGCGGCCACCCATCTACTGGAGGGCGGGGCCGATCTCCGCGTGGTTCAGGAGTTGCTCGGTCACGCCAGTATGGCCACCACCCAGCTGTACACCCATGTCTCCGTCGACCGCCTCAGGAAGGTGCACGATCGGGCCCATCCACGGGCCTGACCGCACTCTCGACCGGAGACCGGCTCCGCCCACCGATACCGCTCGGGTGGCTCACTGCCCCGTCTGCGGGTTCTCCGAGCGAATCGGACCGATCCGCCCCGGGGGCCAGATCTTGAACACGGCCTTGCCGCGGACGTTCTCGATCGGGACCGTCCCCTGGAGTTCGTCGCCGATATGCGCCCGGGAATCCCGGGACTCGTTACGGTTGTCGCCCATCACCCACAGATGCCCCTGCGGAACCGTGACGGGGCCGAAGACCCGCCCCACCGGGTAGGCGGCGTTCCGGGCACCCGGCGTCCACGGGAAGTCGTCGGCGACATACGGCTCGTCCAACGGATCACCGTCGACGAGGATGCGGCCCTGATCGTCACAACATTCGACGGTTTGTCCACCGACCGCGATAACCCGTTTGACCAGATCGTTCTCATCGGGCGGCACGAGACCGAAGAACGAGAAGAAATTCTGCACGCCGCGGATGGCGGGGTTGTCCGAACGAATGGAGCGGTAGTGGGTGTTCCAGGACGGTGGACCGACGAAGACGACCACGTCTCCCGGTTTCGGATCGCTCCAGTAATAGCTCAACTTCTGCACGTAGATGCGATCACCGGTACAACCCTCACACCCGTGCAGGGTCGGTTCCATCGACTGGGACGGAATGACATAGGGCCTGCCGACAAAAGTCACCATCACGGCCGCGATCAGCGCGGCGATCACCAATAGAATCGGCAGTTCCTGCCAGAACGGACGCTGCTTTTTCTCGGTGTGCCGCCGCCGCGCGCGACGCCCTCGCGACTGTCCACCGTCGGACCCGGACACCGATACCGACCAACTCTCGTCTGCCACGCCGAACAGAGTATCCCGGTATCGCGTGCGGCACGCGGTACCCGGCCGGTCGAAGAACGCGACACCTCGACCCGTCGATTCCGACCGGTCACAATATCGTCCCGGATTGTCCCGGCCCACGAACCACCGTGATCCCCACCGGCCGAAGACGCAACCTCCGACGCGATCGACTCCCGCATTCCCGGAAATGAAAAAGGCATAGCGGCAGCGACCGCATACGAAGAAGAACCGCGGTGACGGACCGGAACCGGTACTTTCCCTACACCGCACCACCGCGGTCCGGGCGCACTACCGATCCAACGGGAAATATCACCGACGCCAGACGGGAAAGCCCCTTACGCACACTCACTGGTCGGGACCTCCGGGACCGACCGAAGCGAATACGGCCCATGAATTCCTACCGGGAAGGAAGACCCCGGTCATGAGAGCGCAAAAGGGTTGCGGCCCGTCTCGTATTCACACACCCGAGGCGTATACGCCGACGGCGTGGGCCCCGGGTGTGCGATGCGAGAACCGTCAGGGCCGCAACCCCGCGCCGGCTAATCCGGCGCATACGGAACAGCTCAGCGCTTTTCCTTGATCTTGGCGGCCTTACCGCGCAGATCGCGCAGGTAGTACAGCTTGGCCCGCCGCACATCACCGCGGGTCACGACCTCGATGCGGTCGATATTGGGGCTGTGCACCGGGAAGGTGCGCTCCACACCCACACCGAACGACACCTTGCGCACGGTGAAGGTCTCGCGGATGCCGCCGCCCTGGCGCCGGATGACGACGCCCTTGAAGACCTGGATACGTTCCTTCGAGCCCTCGATGACCTTCACGTGCACATTGAGGGTATCGCCCGGCCGGAAGTCGGGGACGTCGCTGCGCAGCGATTTCTCGTCGACGAAGTCAAGGGTGTTCATGATCATCCTTCTGGAGTTCGCGCGAACAGAGGAACCTGGCGGCGTACTGCTCGACCGGTTCGTGCTCCGAATAGGGGGATGCGCTGGGGCCGACAACGCACCCAGGGCAACCCCTGCATTGTGCCAGACCGGCACAGCGGGTCGAAAATCGATCCGCTGCTCAGGGATGTTCCTCCCCCTCGACCTCCGGGTCGGGATGATGTTCTCGGGACCACGGGTGCGGACGATGCGGGGCGGGCGGCGCGGCGACCACGGTGCGTTGCAATTCCGCCTCCGCGGCCCGCCGGACATGATCGACATCGGGTTTTCCGGCAATCAGATCCTGTACGAAGATCTTGGCGCGAATGACCGGGCGCCGATAGCGGCGCTCCCGGACCATGGCGCGGTACATGAGCCGGCGCCGATCGCCGTAACGCCACCGCGCCCAGGGCGCGCCCGGCCGGCTCAACCGCAGTGCGCCCACCACCAACAGCGGCAGGAAGAACATGCCGAACAGCCCGGTCCAGATCTTGCCCTTGGCGATCACGACCCCGGCCAGAGCCAGATTGACCACCGCGAATCCGATGACGAAAACCCGCACCTCGGGTTCGGGATGGTCGCGGAAGTCGTTGATGTCCAGCAGCCACAGCGGATGAAACCCCAGCAGGAGCAAACCGGTGACGGCGAGCGCGACGAATACCGCGTCCACGGAGGTGCGGCCCTGTTCTTCCCAGTACACGTCCCGCAGATAGAAGATCAGTGCGAACTCGTCGAGCACCAGCGCGGCCCCGACGCCGAACGCCGCCGCCAACGCCGACACACTCGCGGTGCTCGCATCGGGATAGACGCTGATCAGCCCGATACCGGACAGCAGCACCAAGATCACGCCGAACACCATGTGGTGGATGTGCACCCCACCGGAGCGCAGATTGCCCGGCCACCAGCGCACCCGGGCGCGAATCAACCGGACACTGACCCGGATGAACAGGAACCCGACGATGAACCCGAGCAGAAAGCACAGCAGCGGAAGCCGGCCCGCGGCGAGGACATCGTTCTCGAGCCACCGTCGCATACCAGCTCCCGCTCCCGCCGTATCGGCTACCGGCCGAAACCCGCCCGGCGCAATGCGTCGGCCATGGCGCCATTGGCCGGGGCACTGTCCCGTCGTTGTCCGCGACCCTGGCCTTTGGCGCCCTGCCCCTGACCACGGCCCTGACCGCTCTGACCGGATCGACGCGCTCCACCGTCCCGATCACCGGCGCCGCGGTCGTTGCGACCACGACCCCGCTCGGGTTTCGTCGCACCGGGTTCGTCGTCCAGGCGCAGAGTCAGCCCGATGCGCTGTCGCACGGTATCGACCTCGAGCACCTTGACCTTGACCACATCACCGGATTTGACGACTTCCCGCGGATCCTTCACGAAATTCCGCGACATGGCCGACACGTGCACCAGCCCATCCTGGTGCACGCCGATATCGACGAACGCCCCGAAGGCGGCCACATTGGTGACCACCCCCTCGAGCACCATTCCGGGCACCAGATCGGCCACCGTCTCCACCCCTTCGGCGAACTCGGCGGTCTTGAACTCCGGGCGTGGGTCGCGGCCCGGTTTCTCCAACTCGCCGATGATGTCGGTGACGGTGGGCACACCGAACTTCTCGTCGGTGAAGTCGGTGGGTTTCAATGCGCGCAACACGCCGGTATTGCCGATGATCTCGGTGATGTCGCGCCCGGTGGCATCGAGAATGCGCCGCACCACCGGATATGCCTCAGGGTGGACCGCGGAGGTGTCGAGAGGGTCGTCACCACCACGGATTCGCAGGAAGCCGGCGCACTGTTCGAAGGCCTTCGGCCCCAATCGGGGCACGTCCAGCAGCGCGGTCCGACTGCGGAACGGACCGTTGCGGTCGCGGTGCGCCACGATGCTCTCGGCGACCGAGGCAGTGATACCGGAAACCCGGGACAACAGCGGCACCGAGGCGGTGTTCACATCGACCCCGACCGCGTTCACCGCGTCCTCGACCACTGCGCCCAAGGAGCGGGCCAGCAGAGTTTCGGAGACATCATGCTGGTACTGGCCCACCCCGATGGATTTCGGTTCGATCTTCACCAGTTCGGCCAACGGATCCTGCAACCGGCGCGCAATGGAGACGGCACCGCGCAGCGAGACGTCGAGATCGGGTAGTTCCTGGGAGGCGTAGGCCGAGGCCGAGTACACCGATGCGCCCGCCTCCGACACCACGACCTTGGTGGGTTTACGGCCGGGGATGCGTTTGATCAACTCGGCGACCAGAGCATCGGTCTCCCGAGAGGCGGTGCCGTTGCCGATGGCGATGAGCTCCACCTCGAACCGGGCGATGAGGGCACCGAGTACGGCCAGCGATTTCTCGGTCTGGTTCTGCGGTTTGTGCGGATGGATGACCTCGGTGGCGACCACCTTGCCGGTGGCGTCCACCACGGCCACCTTCACCCCGGTCCGGTAGCCCGGGTCCAGTCCCATGGTGGTGCGGGTGCCTGCCGGGGCGGCCAGCAGCAGGTCACGCAGATTGGCGGCGAAAACCTCCACGGCATCGCGTTCGGCGGCCTGCCGCAACCGCATCCGGATATCGATCACAAGGCTCACCTGCAGTTTGGTGCGCCAGGCCCAGCGCACCGTATCGAGCAACCACCGGTCGGCGGCGCGGCCGCGATCGGCGATATCGAACCGCCGCGCGATCCGACCCTCGTACACCCCGGCCTCGCCGGGGGCGGGTTCGTCGTCCTCGGGGTCGGGATTCAGATGCAGGGTGAGCACCTCCTCCTTCTCCCCGCGCAGCAATGCCAGGATGCGGTGCGAGGGCAGTGTGGTGAAGGGCTCGGCGAAATCGAAGTAGTCGGCGAACTTCGCGCCCGACTCCTCCTTACCCGGCCGGACGGTGGAAGTGAGTCGGCCGCGGTTCCACATCAGTTCCCGCAGTTCACCCACCAGGTCGGCGTCCTCGGCGAAACGTTCCACCAGGATGGCGCGGGCGCCGTCGAGCTGTTCTGCGGTGTAGCCGGCCGGATCGGTGGCGGGATCGCCGAGCAGGGCATCGGCGACGGGCTCGTGACCGGCCTCCCGCGCGATCTGCGCCTTGGTGCGGCGCTTGGGTTTGAACGGCAGGTAGATGTCCTCGAGACGGGCCTTGGTTTCGGCCAGCATCAGCTGCCGGTGCAGTTCGTCGTCGAGTTTGCCCTGCCCGCGAATGGATTCGATGATGACGGCCCGGCGTTCGTCGAGTTCGCGCAGATAGTGCAGCCGCTCCTCGAGGGTGCGCAGTTGGGCGTCGTCGAGGCCACCGGTGACCTCTTTGCGGTAGCGGGCGATGAACGGCACGGTGGAGCCGGCGTCCAGGAGTTCCACGGCGGCGCGCACCTGGCTCTCGCGCACCCCCAGTTCCTCGGCGAGACGCCGCCCCACGGTACCCAATGCCACCACTGTGCCGACGCCGCCGGTGGATTCGGCCGCGGCCGGCTCGGCGCTCGTCGTCTCGGGGGTCGCGATATCAGGCGCTGTGCTCACGGCACGCACCCTACCGCCGTCGGCCGACGGTCGGGCCGAGCCCACCACCGCACCGGGGGAAGAAGCAGACGGGAAATCACCGCATCCGGTGGATAAAGACGCCATGACATGCGGCAACGGAATTCGGCGACAACCAGCGGACGACCCCGGCGACCGGCTGCGCCGTACGCGTGCCGGGCGCCGATGGGCCGCCGGGCCCGAGCACTACTCGGGCGGCAACAGGTCCGGACGACGCAGGCGAGTGCGGGCCAATGCCTGTTCTCGACGCCACGCCGCCACCTTGGCGTGGTCGCCGGACAGCAGCACCGGCGGAACATCGAGGCCACGCCAGCTCGCGGGACGGGTGTAACCGGGTCCTTCCAACAGCCCGTCGGAGAACGAATCCTGTTGGTGGGACAGTTGATTGCCCAGGACACCGGGAATGAGTCGGACCACGGCCTCGGTGATCACCAGGACGGCGGCCTCCCCACCGATCAGCACATAGTCACCGATGCTGACTTCTTCCACCCGAACTCGACGCGCGGCATCGTCGAACACCCGTTGGTCGATGCCTTCGTAGCGGCCACATGCGAACACCAGATGTGGTTCGGTGGCCCAACGCTGCGCGGTGGCCTGGGTGAACGGCACACCGGCCGGGGTGGGGACCACCAGCAGCGCCTCGTCGGGGCACACCTCGTCCAGGGCCGGCCCCCAGACGGTGGGCTTCATGATCATGCCGGGACCGCCCCCGTAGGGCGAGTCGTCGACGGATTTGTGCACGTCGTGGGTCCAGTGCCGCAGATCGTGCACGGCGAGCTCGAGCAGCCCCTTCTCGATGGCCTTACCCAGTAGCGCCGTACGCAGCGGCTCCAGATACTCCGGGAAGATGGTGACGACGTCTATTCGCATACTCGTCCACTTCGCACAAAACCCACCGGTTTCATTCGGGATTCAGCAGCCCGTCCGGCGGATCGATCACGATCAGCCCCTCATCGATCGATACGGTGGGCACAATCGCGGTCACGAACGGCACCAGCACTTCCCGACCGTCGGTCGTGCGCACCGACAGCAGTTCCCCGGCCGCCGAATGCAGCACCTCGGTGACAGTGCCCACCGGCGAACCGTCGATATGCCGAACGGCCAGCCCCTCCAGTTCGTGGTCGTAGAACTCGTCCGGGTCGGAGGTCGGCGGTAATTCGGCGCTGTCCACCACGAACAGGGTGCCGCGCAGAGCGTCCGCGGCGGTTCGGTCGTCGATATCGACCAACCGCACCAACAACCGGCCCGAATGTTGCCGGGCAGACTCGACGGTGAACTCGCGAAGCGGACCGGACCCCCGGGCACGGCCGCGTAGCCGTGCGCCGGGGGCGAATCGTTCCTCGGGTTCGTCGGTCCGAACCTCCACCACCAGTTCGCCCCGCACCCCGTGCGATTTGGCGACCCGCCCTACGACGAGTTCCATCTACCGGTCGGTGTCGACCACGTCGACCCGAATACCCCGACCACCGATACCGGCGACGAGGGTGCGCAGCGCGTTCGCGGTGCGACCACCGCGACCGATCACCTTGCCCAGGTCGTCGGGGTGGACATGCACCTCGACGGTGCGTCCGCGGCGGCTGGTGAGCAGCTCGACCCGAACGTCCTCGGGATTGGCGACGATACCGCGGACCAGGTGTTCGACGGCATCGGCGACGACGGCGCTCATTACTCGGCGGCCTCGGTCTCACCCTCGGCGGGGGCCCCGGCGGCCTCTTCCTTCTTGGCCTTCTTCTTGGGGGTGACGGCCTCGGCGACCGGCTCGTTCTCGGCGGCGGCCAGCGCCTCGTTGAACAGCTCCAGCTTGGTCTTCTTCGGCGGAGCGACCTTCAGCGTGCCCTCGGCACCCGGCAGACCCTTGAACTTCTGCCAGTCACCGGTGATCTCCAGCAGCCGCTGCACCGGCTCGGTGGGCTGGGCACCGACCTTCAGCCAGTACTGCACCCGCTCGGAATCGATCTCGATCAGCGAGGGCTCTTCCTTCGGGTGGTATTTGCCGATGGATTCGATGGCCCGGCCGTCGCGACGGGTGCGGGCATCCGCGACGACGACGCGGTACTGCGGGTTGCGGATCTTGCCCATGCGGGTGAGCTTGATGCGGACAGCCATGTGCTGATTAGCCTTTCGAAGGTTGGTCACGGCGCAATTCAGCGACTCGCACGGGTTCGCGAGCCCGGTTTTGCGGTTGAAGTGTGTGACCGCCGCGCGGTACGTAACCGGAGACGGGCTGACACTGTCCGGGAAGGACGAACGACCATTCTGCCAGATGGGCTTCGAGCACCGGAAATCGGCTCGGGGCCCGGCCGCGACTACTTGTTGGGGAACTTCAGCTTGGAGATATCGATACCCTCGAGCCCCGGCGGAAGTTGATCGAGCCCGGCGGGCATATTCGACAGGTCCGGCATACCGGGCGGCAGCCCCGGCATTCCCGGCAACCCGGGGAATCCGCCGCGCATCTTGGGCGGTGTGGGGCCGCGCCCGCCCTTCCCCTTTTTTCCCTTCTTGCCTTTCTTGGTGCGCCGATTGGCACCCGGCATACCCATCTGCCGACCCATCGCGGCCATCACCTTCCGGGCCTCGAAGAATCGGTCGACCAGTTGGTTGACCTCGGAGACCTGGACACCGGAGCCATTGGCGATGCGCAGCCTCCGGGAGGCGTTGATGATCTTGGGGTTGGCGCGTTCGGCCGGAGTCATACCGCGAATGATGGCCTGCACCCGGTCGAGCTGTTTATCGTCGACCTGGGAGATGACGTCCTTCATCTGTCCCGCGCCGGGCAACATGCCGAGCAGATTCCCGATCGGGCCGAGTTTGCGGATGGCCAACATCTGCTCGAGGAAATCCTCGAGGGTGAGTTCGCCGCTGCCGATCTTGCGTGCGGCCTCCTCGGCCTGCTGCTGGTCGTAGACCTGTTCGGCCTGCTCGATAAGGGTGAGCACATCGCCCATACCGAGGATGCGGCTCGCCATCCGATCGGGGTGGAAGACATCGAAGTCCTCCAATTTCTCACCGGTGGAGGCGAACATGATCGGCGCGCCGGTGACATTGCGCACGCTCAGCGCGGCACCACCGCGGGCATCGCCGTCGAGCTTGGTGAGCACCACGCCGGTGAAACCGACACCGTCGCGGAACGCCTCGGCGGTGTTCACCGCGTCCTGACCGATCATCGCGTCCAGGACGAACAGGATCTCATCGGGTTTCACCGTGTCGCGGATACCCGCGGCCTGCGCCATGAGTTCGGCATCGATACCGAGCCGACCGGCGGTGTCGACGATGACCACGTCGTACTGTTTGGCGCGCGCCTCGGCCACACCGGCCTCGGCAACGGCCACCGGATCGGCGGCGCTCACGCCCAACGCGTTCTCTCCACCACCGACCGAGGTGCCCGGATGCGGCGCGAAAACCTGGACCCCCGCCCGCTCACCGACCACCTGGAGCTGGGTGACAGCACCCGGGCGCTGCAGGTCACAGGCCACCAGCAGTGGCTGATGCCCTTGGTCCTTGAGCCATTTCGCCAGTTTGCCCGCCAGGGTGGTCTTACCGGCGCCCTGGAGACCGGCGAGCATGATCACCGTCGGGGGGGTCTTCGCCAGGGTGAGCCTGCGGGTCTCGCCGCCCAGGATGCCGACGAGTTCCTCGTTGACGATCTTGACGACCTGCTGGGCCGGGTTGAGCGCCGCGGACACCTCCGCGCCCTTGGCCCGCTCCTTGATCCGGGCGATGAATCCCCGCACCACCGGGAGCGCGACATCGGCCTCCAGCAGGGCCAGCCGGATCTCCCGGCAGGTGCTGTCGATATCGGCCGGCGACAGCCGTCCCTTACCACGGAGGTCGGTGAGGGCACCGGTTAACCGGTCGGACAGGGATTCGAACACCGATCGCGCTCCTGATCTCGAGGGATGTCACTGCTGTACCAGCGTATCGGAGCGCGTATGGGTACCTACGCGGACGGCGGCACGTCGGATCCGGCGCACCACCGTCCGCGAGATCATCGGGGCCCCGAAACGCACTGCTCCGCAGCGGTGCGCTCGGGCTCGGTACGCAGTGTTCCGGAGTAGTCGTGGTTTTCCACGGCGACCAGGAACGCCGCCTCTCGGCCGGTCAGGCCCAGCACATGGGCGAGATCGTCGAGGGGGGACCAATCACCTTCGATGGGACGGCCCGCGGTGGCAACCATACCGGCCACCGTCATCGCCGCCATCGCCTGCCGCCCGGTGAGTGTGCGTCCGGGAAGCCACGACACCACCCACATATCGCCACCGACACAGCGGGCGATGTGCGGGGTCACATCACTGGTCATGATCGACGACGAAACAACCTCGATTGCCATCGGCTTGCTCCCTCGTGCGGGTGGGACTCCCTGATGCCGGGTGATACATACCCGTGTTCTCGTGCCGGTGACTCGGCTGCCCTGCAGTGGCCGCCGTCTGAGATGTTAGAGGGCACCGCGATACGACCCCGAACCATCGGCGAATCGTTGGCAATCGGTATCGAAACAGAAATATTGCAGGTAACGACAAAATATCGCCCGGCGTGCAACTCGAAGACGATGGTTCGGCTACCGCTGGTCCTCCGATCCTTCCCGGCGCGGGGCCGGCCGCGGCACCACCTTCAGAATCGCCTGCTCGATGGCGGTGCGCCGCGCCCGCCCGGTATTACCACCCAGATCGATGCAGAAGGAGTCGACCACCGCCGAACCCATGGTCACCACCTTCGCCCAACGCACATCCGCTCCGCAGTCGGCCAGCACGGCGGACAACCTGCTGAGCAGCCCGAGCCGATCCTCGGCCCGCAACTGCAGAATCACCTGCCCGGCCACCGAGGTCTCCGACCACAGGATCCGCGGCTCGGCCTGGGCGAAACGACTCACACCGAACGTTTCACGTTCGCGGGCGTCCAGAGCCGCCCGAACGTCCAGGCCCCCGCCCATGGCGCGAACGAGTTCCTGACGCAGCAGACCGGCCTCGGGCGGATCGCCGAAGGTCGGTGACACCACGAAGGTATTGATCGCCGATTCCCCCGACCCACCGACCGCCGCCGAGAGCACCCGCAGCGAATTCAACGCCAATACTCCGGCGGTCGCCGACAGCAGACCGGGTTCGTCCGGTGCTATCACGGTGACGATATGACTGTAGCGTCCCTCCCCGGGCCGCATCTCGACATGCACCCCACCCGCCGCGGCGCGATCGAGCAGTTCCGGCGCAATCGGTTCCGGTTCGGGCAACGGCTCACCGGCCATCACCAGGCGGCAGCGCCGAACCAGTTCGCCGATCAGCGCGGCCTTCCAATCGCCCCACACCCCAGGGCCGGTCGCCAGCGAATCCGCTTCCGCGAGGGTGTGCAGCAGCTCCAACAACTGCGGATCACCGTCGAGGGTCCGCACCACGTGACGCACCGTCTCCGGATCGGAGATATCACGGCGGGTGGCCGTGTGCGGCAATAGCAGATGGTGGCGCACAATGGCGTGCAGGATGCGAATATCCGAGGGCCACAACCCCATTCGTCGGCCGATCTGGGTGGCCAGTTCGGCGCCGACGATACTGTGGTCGGCTTCCCGGCCCTTACCGATATCGTGCAGCAGCGCTCCCAGGACGAGCAGATCGGGGCGCGCCACCCGAGTGCTGAGGGTGCTCGCGTAGGCGACGGTTTCCGTCAGATGCCGATCGACGGTCCAGGTGTGCAGGGCGTCGCGCGGTGGCAGGTCGCGGACCGCACCCCATTCCGGAAACAGCCGACCCCACAAACCCGTCCGGTCCAGGGCTTCGACCGCGTCGATGAGACCTCGACCGGAGCCGAGCAGGATCAAAAGATCGTTGAGGGCGTCCCTGGGCCAGGGTTCGCGCAGTTCGGGCGCGTCCTCGGACAACCGGTTCAAGGTGGTGGCCGACATCGGCAACCCGGTCCGCGCCGACGCGGCGGCCACCCGCAGAACCAGGGCGGGATCCCGCTGAGGACGGGCATCGCGAGCGAGCACCACCTCACCCGCATGCTCCACCACGCCCTCGTCGAGGGGACGGCGCACCGGCATACGACGCAACCGGGCCAGCCCGCGGCGCGGCAGCGCGTTGGCGGCGGTGCGCAGTCCCACTTCCACCGAGTAGCCCACGGTGCGCGCCACATCACTGAGCGTGCGGGCCAGGTCGAACCGGTCCCCGATGCGCAGGGCGGCGCCGATCTCGTCGGCGTCCTGCGCGCGCAACTGATCCCGGGCCCGGCCGGCCACCCGATGCAGTTCGGTGCGTACGTCCAGCAGCCGTCGGCGCGCGTGGTCCAGGCCGCCCCCGGGCACATCCGGTCCGAGTCCGGGCATGGCATCGGTCAACTGGGCGATGGCCAGGGCATCGAGGAGTTGGATATCGCGCAGGCCGCCGCGACCGTTCTTCAGATCGGGTTCGGCCCGATGCGCGATCTGCCCGCTGCGTTCCCACCGAGCCCGGACCGTGGCGATGAGCTCGTCGAATCGGGAGCGGATTCCGGTCCGCCATTCTCGCCGCACCCCGCCGATGAGCAGATTGCTCAGCTCGACATCACCGACGATATGCCGGGCCTCGAGCATGCCGAGGGCGGCGACCAGATCATCGCTCGCGACCCGCAGCGCCTGCGGCACGGTTCGGACGCTGTGGTCGAGCTTGATATGGGCGTCCCACAGCGGATACCAGAGCTGCTCGGCGATTTCGGTCACCCGCGCCGGGTCGATGTCCTCGTGCAGCAGCACCAGATCCAGATCCGAATACGGCAGCATCTCCCGACGGCCGAGGCCGCCGA
This sequence comes from Nocardia paucivorans NBRC 100373, assembly GCF_000308675.1. Classification (GTDB taxonomy): domain Bacteria; phylum Actinomycetota; class Actinomycetes; order Mycobacteriales; family Mycobacteriaceae; genus Nocardia; species Nocardia paucivorans. The sequence goes on from NZ_BAGE01000043.1 coordinate 67,347, forward strand.
CCGCGACGATGGCCAGTCCGCTGTCGGGGGCTATCCCGAGCTCGCCGGCCTTGCCGGTGAGCCAGAGTTCGTACAGGTCGACCAGGGCCGCACGCAACGCTTCCGCGTCGAGACGGCGATTGCGTGTCCCTGCGTCGAGCAGTTGGTCGCGGGCCCGAACCAGATCTGCAGCGGTGTCGTGGGATACCGCGACGGACCTGTCCGCCTCACCATTGCCCGCCCGGTTCGCGCCGTGTTGCCGCTGACCACTACCCACAGAAAACACCACCCATCCACGCGTGCGGCCCCGCCCCGACCGAATACTCGGTGGGAGCGGGGCCGCTGTTGTCGTTCGTCCCGCTGTCGACGACGCTGTCGGCGCCGGTTTTCACCTCATGCGCTACAGCCGTTCGTCCGGCGCGCTACAGCGCGTCGGTGCCGCGCTCGCCCGTGCGGACCCGGATGATGGACTCCACCGGGGTCACCCACACCTTGCCGTCACCGATCTTGCCGGTCCGCGAGGCCTCCACGATGATGTCGACGACCTGGTCGACGGAGGCATCGTCCACGACGACCTCCACCCGCACCTTCGGCACGAAATCCACCGAGTACTCCGCACCGCGGTACACCTCGGTGTGGCCCTTCTGGCGGCCGTAGCCCTGTACCTCACTCACGGTCATCCCGTACACGCCCGCCTGTTCCAGGCCGGTCTTGACGTCCTCGAGCGTGAAAGGTTTGACGATTGCCGTGATCAGTTTCATGTGGTCATGCCTCCTTGACGACCGAACGGGCCCCGCCACCCACTGCGGTGAAATCGTATGCCGTTTCCGCGTGCTCGGATTCGTCCATACCCACGGACTCCTCCTCCGCACTGGCCCGCAGGCCGATGGTCACCTTGACCGCGAACGCGATCACCAGCGCCACCACGAACGAGTACGCCAGCACCGCGATCGCACCGAGCGTCTGCTTGCCGAGCAGCGCGAGATCGCCACCGTAGAACAAACCTTCGGCGGCGGCGGGCGCCTCGGGCGCGGCGAAGAGACCGATCAACACCGTACCGATCACACCGCCCACCATGTGGATACCCACCACATCGAGCGAATCGTCGTAGCCGAACCGGAACTTCAGGCTCACCGCCAGCGCGCACACCGCACCGGCGACGGCCCCGATGGCCAATGCGCCGAGCACGTTCACCGATGAGCACGAGGGGGTGATGGCGACCAGACCCGCCACGATACCGGACGCGGCGCCCAGCGAGGTCGGCTTGCCGTCGCGCAGTTTCTCCACCAGGAGCCAGGCCAGCATCGCGGCCGCAGTGGCCACCAAAGTGGTGACGAAGGTGGCCCCGGCGACACCGTCGGCCGCCGCCGCCGAACCGGCGTTGAAACCGAACCAGCCGAACCACAGCAGCGCCGCACCGAGCATGACGAAGGGCAGATTGTGCGGCCGGAACGGCGTTTTCGGCCAGCCGGCCCGCTTGCCGAGGACCAGAGCCAGCGCCAATGCGGCCGCACCGGAGTTGATGTGCACGGCGGTACCACCGGCGAAGTCGATGGCCTCGACCTTCTCCATGATCCAGCCGCCGCCCCAGACCCAGTGCGCGACCGGGAAATACACCACGGTGGCCCAGATGACGATGAACACCAGCCAGGCGCCGAATTTCATCCGATCGGCCACGGCACCGGAGATGAGGGCGACCGTGATGATGGCGAACATGGCCTGGAAGGCGACAAACGCCGTCGCGGGGAGAGTGCCGAACAAGGGCACACCGGCAGAGCCATCACCGAACCCGCTGATCAACGTGCTCAATCCGAAGAACTGTCCGGGGTCGCCCAGGAGGCCGGCCTTATCGGTGCCGAAGGCCACCGAGAAGCCGTACAGCACCCATAGAACCGTGACCACGGCCATGGCGCTGATGCTCATCATGATCATGTTGAGCACGTTCTTGCCGCGAACCATACCGCCGTAGAAGAACGCCAGTCCGGGCGTCATCAACAGCACCAGCGCGGCACTGGTCAATATCCATGCGGTGTCGCCGGCATTGGGCTCGCCGATCACGGTTTCCACCTGCTGTCCTCCCTCATCCTCAGGCCGCGTCGTGCGCAACGCGGACCTGACACTGAGGTTGCTTACTCGGTGTTTCGTCCGTGACGCCCTCGTGTTTCACCTGGGTGAACGGATAGGCCGGCTATGTTTCCACTGGGTTTCCTACCGCGCGCAGACGGTTTCGCACGGTCGGTGAGCCGGTTCCGAACCGACCCCCCACGTACGCGGACCGATGGAATTCAGCCGAGCAGGGCGTCCACGAAGGCCGCCGGTTCGAACGGGGCGAGGTCGTCGGCCCCCTCGCCGAGACCGACCAATTTCACCGGCACCCCGAGCTCGTGTTGCACCTGGAAGACGATCCCGCCTTTGGCGGTTCCGTCCAACTTCGTCAACACGACACCCGTGATATCGACCACCTCGGCGAACACCCTCGCCTGCATGAGCCCGTTCTGTCCGATGGTGGCATCGAGGACGAGCAGGACCTCGTCCACCGCCGCCTTCTTCTCCACCACCCGTTTCACCTTGCCGAGCTCGTCCATCAACCCCGTCTTGGTGTGCAGCCGACCCGCGGTATCGATGAGGACGGCATCAACCCCGTTGGCGATACCGGTGGCCACCGCGTCGAAGGCCACCGCCGCCGGATCGGCGCCTTCCCGTCCACGGACGGTTTCCGCGCCCACCCGCTCGCCCCAGGTCTGCAACTGGTCGGCGGCGGCCGCGCGGAAGGTGTCGGCGGCGCCGAGCAGCACCCGTCGACCATCGGCGACCAGGACACGGGCCAATTTGCCGGTGGTGGTGGTCTTACCGGTGCCGTTGACCCCCACGACGAGCAGGATGGACGGGTGGTCGTCGTGCGGCAGGGCACGGATCGAGCGGTCCAGCTCCGGTCGTAGCGCTTCGATCAACACATCGCGCAATACGGCCCGGGCCTGGGCGGGGGTGCGCACACTACGGGCGGCCATCTCCTCCCGTAACCGCTCGACCACAGCGGTGGTACTCGCGGTGCCGAGATCGGCCAGGACCAGGGTGTCCTCCACCTCTTCCCACGATTCCTCGTCCAGATCGCCACCGCCGAGCAGACCGAGCAGGCTCTTGCCGACGGCGTTCTGCGAGCGGGCCAGCCGCCCCCGCAACCGCACCAGGCGGCCCTCGGTGGGTTCGATCTCCTCGATCTCGGGAACCAGATCCGCCCCGGCGGCCGTATCGGGAGCACTGACGGTCTCTGCGGGGGCGGCCTCCGGAGCGGGGGTCGGTGCCACCTCCTCTTCCACGGCGCTCGACTCCGGCTCGGCGACCGTGGCGTCCCGCGGCGGGGCCTCGGGCTCGCGGAGGCCGGCCGACGCCGGGTCGGTCTCGGCAACCACGGGGGCCTCGGGGCCGGACGTGGTCTCGTCGGTGGGGGCCTCGGGTTCGAGAGTGGTCGCGCCACCGGCCGCGCCCTCGATCGTGGATGGCTCCGGTAAGGGCACATCGGTGATTCCGCGACGCGGGGCGTCACGCGGTATCGCGGCGTCGTCACCGATATGCGGCTGCCCCTCGGTGTCGGTACGTTCGCGCGGCTCGGGGCGGGACGGGGCGACGGTGGCGCCTTCACCACCGCGACTGAAACTGAAGCCACCGGCGGCCTGGTATCCACCGGACCGGTCGGGCAGCTCGCGCTGCTCCTCGGTCGGCGCCGTCAGCGAAACTCGCCGGCGTTTGTAGAGGACGAAACCGGCGACCAGGGCCACCAGTACTATGGCCGCGATCACTGCGATCAGAATCCACGCTTCGGCACTCACGTCGACCATCCTTGCAGAGCCGAACCGGACGAGCCGCGACCCCGCCCGCGCGTTGGGAAAGTCATCGACGCCGCCGGTCCCGCCTCCGCGCCGGTCACGGACGGAAAACGCCCCGCATCGAGCGGCCGCGATCGGAAACACAGTCGAGTGAGATTTCTTGTCCTGCGGAACTTCTCGCAGCGGGCCAATAGGATCGGCGACGTGACCGATCGAAACGTGCTTGGGGGTCCGCTGGAAGAGTGCGGCACCGATCCTATTACCGGGTTCTACCGTGACGGCTGTTGTAGTACCGGACCGGAAGATCTCGGCAGTCATACCGTGTGCACGGTCGTCACGGCCGAGTTCCTGGAGCATCAGGCGTCCATCGGCAACGATCTGAGTACGCCGCGTCCGGAGAACAATTTCCCCGGCCTACAGCCCGGGGACAGGTGGTGCGTGGTGGCCGTGCGCTGGTTACACGCCCACGAGGACGGTGTCGCCGCGCCGGTGGTGCTGGCGGCGACCCATGAGAACGCCCTGGAAGTGATATCGATGGATATTCTGCGCAAGTATGCCGTCGACGTTCCCGATGATGTCAGCGACCTGTTGTAGGGCCGGTGGCCGAGACCTGCCGTAGCATCCGCACCCACCACGCGGCGAACCCCGGACCGACCGACCGCCCGGTTCGCCGCATTTCGAGATCGACCACTCGGGCGGGCATGCGCCCCGCGAAAATCGATCGGACCGTCATCCCACCCCCGCTCGCGCGCCGCCGATGGGCCTTCTACCGACAGGCGGGTGAGCAGTAGCCGCCCCGGCGCCCCACGTTCTTCCGCCGCATCGGCCCAGGACATATCGGACAACGATCCGAACCATCGTCTCTTTCGTCACACTCTCGCAATTCGTCACGCCTTCCTCGACGAGGCGGGCACACAGCGCGTCCAGGACGAGCCCGACCGCCCGCGGGCCTGCGCAGCTGCCGAATCACCACATCCGTGGCGAGGATCGCGAGAACATCGTCGATATCGCCGGCGCTCCGGCATCCGGAACAGAAGTGGCCGAACATACCTCTCGGCACGACCACGTCCTGGCCACCGGAGCAACCGGCAGCCGGGGCGGCATCACCGGCCGACGGTTCCCGGCGGGCGGCACGGCGGACGCGCACCGGTCCGACCCCATGCCCTGACCTGGGGAACGGCCCGATCGCACCACGAGAACGGTCGGATTTCCGGCGCCGGTCCACCGATCCCCCGACAACCGTCCCACCCGGGCAGCGGGAGCGTCCGCTACCCCGATATCGACAGAAACAGGTATACCTCGGGTAATTCGGCCGGTGCGATTCGAGGATGTCTCGACGATTCTGGAGTTCCGTCCATCTGCACGTTGAGCTCGAGGCCGGTATATGCAGGAAAGCAACCCCGAGAATATCCAGGACACCGTCCGCGACCACCCCGAACGAACCCGGACCCTGCTGTTACTTCGTCGCTGCAAAGGCTGTGGCAAGCTCTTCGCGCCGACCGTCACCACTTGCGCATCGTGTCGATCCACCGATCTCACCTGGTCGCCGTCGGCCGGTACCGGATCGTTGGTGTGCTGGCGAGTGGTACGGCAGGCCCCGAACGCCCATACCGCCGCGCGGGAGTCGATGCTCGCCATCGTCGCCCTCGACGAGGGACCGTGGTTGTACACCACGCTCGAGGGCGGTGTGCCCCCGTCGCCGCGACAGCCGGTACGGGTGCGCTTCCGGACACAGCCCCGCGGAGTCAGGTTCCCGATCTTCACGCTCGGCCCGGACTAGACCGGTTGTCCGAGACGAATCGGGAGGGGCATCCGCTCCTCGCCGCCGAGGCACCTTCGGCTATACAGTGAGTATCGGCGGAAGGTGAGCGCATGGTGCCTGGTACCTGCGAACATGCTCGGCGGATCGCACTCGGCCGATGACCGGCTTCGATCCCCTGCAAACACAGCGAGAGCCGCGGATATCCGTCGCGGCGGAACTGGCGGCGGTGGGTTTCGAGGACGCCGTGGAGATCGGCCGCGGCGGTTTCGGGGTCGTCTACCGCTGCACCCAGGCCACCTTGGACCGGGCGGTGGCGGTGAAGGTCCTGACCGCCGAGTTCGACGACGACAATCGGGCGCGATTCGTTCGGGAGCAGCAGGCGATGGGCCGGCTGACCGGGCATCCGAATATCGCGACCGTGCTGCAAGAAGGGGTCACCGAGGGTGGACACCCCTATCTCGTGACGCCGTACTACCCCCGGGACTCCCTCCAGGAGTGGCTCCGCCGCGACGGCCCGCTTCCGGTCGAGGAGGTCTTGCAGATCGGGGTGAAGATCGCGGGCGCGCTGGAGAGCGCACATCGGTTGGGGATTCTGCATCGGGATGTGAAACCGGGAAATATCCTGCTCACCGACTATGGCGAGCCGGCGCTGACCGATTTCGGTATCGCGCATATCGCCGGCGGATTCCAAACCACCACGGGTGTTTTGACCGGCTCTCCGGCATTCACCGCCCCCGAGGTACTGGAAGGGGGCGAACCCACTCCCGCCGCCGATGTGTACGGGCTCGGCTCCACCCTGTTCTGCGCGCTCACCGGCCACGCCGCCTTCGAGCGGCATACGGGGGAATCCGTGGTCACCCAGTTCCTGCGGATAACCACCCAACCGATCCCGGACCTGCGCGAGAACGGGGTGGCCGCGGACGTATCCGATGCGGTGGAGGCGGCAATGAGCCGAAACCCGGCGGATCGGCCCACCGCGGCCGCGCTGGGGGACGGTCTGCGACAGGTACAGCACCGTCACGGGTTCCCGGTGAGCGAGATAGCGCTGCAGAACGAGCCGACCACCGAACACAGGAGTGAGACGACCGGGGTGCCGCTCCCGTACCGGCCACCGAAACCGCAGGGCGGCAACCTGCCGCTCGAGGTGACCAGTCTCATCAATCGACGCTCCGAGGTGGCGGAAGTGAAGAAGCTGCTGTCCACCTCTCGCCTGGTGACATTGACCGGAATCGGCGGCGTCGGGAAATCGAGGGTGGCCCTGCGGGTCGCCGCGCAGGTGAAACGGGACTTTCCCGACGGCGTGTGGTTGATCGAACTGGCCGACGTTTCCGACGCCACACAGTTGGTCGCCGTCATGGCAGCCGTATTCGGGGTGCGGAACGAGAACCGCCTATCGATGCTCGAAGAACTCGTGCGGTTCCTGGGCGACAGTGAGGCACTGCTCGTCCTGGACAACTGTGAACAACTGGTGGAGGCGGCCGCGGAGGTCGACGAAGCGCTCCTGCGAGCCTGCCCGGGTGTGCGCCTCCTCGTCACCAGCCGAGAACCGTTGAATATCGCCGGGGAGGCAGTGATGCGGGTGCCGCCGCTCACGGTTCCCGACCCACATCGAGAACCCACACTGCTGACATTGCCCCGGTTCGACGCGGTGACCTTGTTCGTCGAACGTGCCGCGACAGCGGTACCGGGCTTCGCGCTCGACGAGGGCAATATGGGGGCCGTTGCCCGGATCTGCGCTCGGTTGGACGGACTGCCGCTGGCGATCGAACTGGCTGCCGCCCGGATGCGCACCCTGTCACCACATCAGATCCTGCAACGGCTCGACGATCGGTATTCGCTGCTCACCCGCGCCACTCGCACCGCTCCGACGCGCCAACAGACCCTGCGGTTGTGCATCGACTGGAGCCATGACCTGTGCATCCCGGTGGAACAGCAGCTGTGGGCACAGCTGTCGGTCTTTGCCGGAAGCTGCGAACTGGACGCCGTGGAAGGGGTGTGCGATGTCGACCCGACACCGGACACCCTGCTGGACATATTGGCGTCGCTGGTGGACAAATCCATCCTGATCCGGGATGAATCGAACACCGTCGTACAGTTTCGGATGCTCGATACGCTCCGCGAATACGGCCGGCAGAAGCTACGGGAGTCCGGCCGCTACGAAGATCTGCGGCACCGACATCACGTCTGGTACCAGCAGATGCTGTCCGATATCACGGACGAGTGGATCAGCGCGCGACAGCCCTTCTGGATCGCCCGCCTGGAACGGGAACAACCCAATGTGCGGGCCGCACTCGAATCCTGTCTGAGCGAGGACACCGACGAAGCGGTCGATACCGGGCTGCGCATCGCCACCGCGCTGTTCGAGTTCTGGTACTTCCGGGGTCTGTACACCGAGGGCCGGTCCTGGCTGGAGCGGGCACTTGCCCGTCCGGGAGGCCGGTCCGCGTCGCATCGCGCCGAAGCGCTCTGCGCCGCGTGCAAATTGGCCGCGTCGCACGGTGATCTTCGGGCGGCGACGGCGCTGCTGGCGGAGGCTCGAACATTGGCCGAGCAGAGCCGCGCCCCACAACTGCGACCGTGTATCGCCTATGCCGAAGGCCTGCTCGCCCTGGCCGAAGGCGAACCGGATCGGGCGGCCTCCCACATGGAGCGGGTCGTGGAGCTGACCGACTCGGAACCCCCGGGGCAACTCGGACTGAGCGCGTTGGCCCTATTGGGCTTCGCCCACGAGGTGACCGGGGATCACGAGCAGGCGAGCGAGTACTACCACAAGGTGTTGGCGATCACCGCGCCTCGGGGCGAGGTTCTCCACCGCGCCGCGGCCCTGCGTGGGCTGGGCGTCGCGGCCTGGCGGCGGGGCGAATGGGACCGCGCCCACGAGCTGCTGCGGGAAGCGATCCGCGTCAACAGCGGACTCAACAGCGCAGTGCTCACCGCGCTGTGCCTCGAGGCCCTGGCCTGGACCGCCGCCGCCGCCGGCGACGCCGAACGGGCGGCCGTATTCATGGGAGCCGCGCAGGGAGTGTGGCCGGAGGGCAACGAGATGACGAGCGTTTTCCGAAACCTGCGGCCCACGCACGCGGAATGCGAGCTGACGACACGCCGCGACCTCGGGGACCGCCGTTTCGACGCCGTCTACCAACGGGGTCGGGATATGGATACGGAGACCGCCGTCGCCTACGCACTGGGAGAGCAGACCACCGGCAAGGGCACCTCGGGATCACGGTCGACGTTGACCAAACGTGAGCGTCAGGTTGCCGATCTGGTCGCGCAGGGCCTCAGCAATAGACAGATCGCCACGAAATTGGTCATCGCGCAGCGCACCGCCCAAGGGCATGTGGAGAACATCCTGACCAAATTGGGGTTCACCTCGCGCGCGCAGATCGCGGCCTGGGTCGTGGAGAACGCCCAACGCGGCGCCACCGGCCGATAACCGGTCCGTACCGGGAAGTGGCGTCGCGGCCGAGGTTCAGCTCGCGGCGCCCGCCGGGGTGAGGTTCTCTCCGCGCAACCGCTGGGAGATCACCTGGGTGATTCCGTCACCGCGCATACTGACACCATAGAGCGCGTCGGCGATCTCCATGGTCGGCTTCTGATGGGTGATGACGATCAGCTGGCTCTTCTCCCGCAGCTGTTCGAACAGTCCGATCAGCCGACGCAGATTGGTGTCGTCCAGGGCGGCCTCCACCTCGTCCATCACGTAGAACGGCGACGGGCGGGCCCGGAAGATCGCCACCAGCAGCGCCACCGCGGTCAACGATTTCTCACCACCGGACAGCAGCGACAGCCGCTTGACCTTCTTCCCCGGCGGACGCGCCTCCACCTCGATACCGGTGGTGAGCATGTCCGACGGGTCGGTGAGCAACAGCCTGCCTTCACCTCCGGGAAACAAGGTCGCGAACACCTTGACGAATTCGCGTTCCACGTCGGCATAGGCATCGGTGAAGACCTGCAGAATGCGCGCGTCCACCTCGGCGACCACATCGAGCAGGTCCTTGCGGGCGTTCTTGACGTCCTCGAGCTGGGTGGACAGGAAGTTGTAGCGTTCCTCCAGCGCGGCGAACTCCTCCAACGCGAGCGGATTCACCTTGCCGAGAGTGGCCAGATCCTTCTCGGCGCGTTTGGCGCGACGTTCCTGAGTAGCGCGGTCGTACGGCATGGGTTGGGGCGGGCTGACCTGTTCACCGCGCTCGAGGGCCTGCTCGTATTCCCGCCACTCCAGCTCGCTGGGCGGCAGCGGCACATCGGGGCCGTATTCGGCGATCAGATCGTCGAGGGCGATACCGAATTGTTCGGCAATCGTCGTCTCCAGCTGTTCGATGCGCAACGCGGCCTGCGCCTTGGCGACCTCGTCGCGATGCACCGCATCGGTGAGTTGCGCCAGCCGGGTGGTGAGAGCACGCACCCGTTCCTTGGTCTGCTCCACCTGAGCGGCGCATTCGCCGCGCCGGCGGCACCAGCTCGTCGCGGCGGGCGGCCGCCT
>NZ_BAGE01000042.1 GCF_000308675.1 Nocardia paucivorans NBRC 100373
CCGCGGACCACCCTGGCCCGGGGTCGGCCGCGGACCACCCTGCGCGGGCCCCGGACGGGGACCGCCCTGCGGGCCCGGACGCGGACCGGGAGTCGGCCGCGGACCGGGTGTGGGCCGCGGAGTCGGGCGCTCCCGCTCGGGGGCCGAGGAGTACGGGTTGTTACCCACACGCGGGGTCTTCGGTCCGGGCTTCGGACCGCTCGGACGAGGAGTCCCCTGGGCGCCCGGCACCGGCCGCTGCTGCTGGCCGGGGCGCGGCGCGCCGGGGGTCGGACGCGCGGCACTCGGTGCGGGCTTGGCCGCGGCGTTCGGGGTGGGAGCGGATTCCCGGGCGGGAGCCGGGCCGGGTTTCACCGCCGGACCAGGTTTGGGGCCGGGGGTGGGCGCCTCGGACACGGCGCCGGTGGACGCGGCCGGGGCCGCGGGTTTGGACTGTTCCGGCACGCGTGGGCCGGGTTTGGGACCGGGCGTGGGCCGGGCCTGGGGTTTGACGGCCGGACGGGCCGCCGTGGACGGCCCCGGCTTCGCCGAGGCCTTGTTGCCGTTCGCCGGCGCGGATTTCGCCGCGAACGATTCACGCAATCGACGGGCGACGGGTGCTTCCACCGTCGACGATGCCGATTTCACGAACTCGCCCTGCTCCTTGAGCGTTGCGAGTAGTTCTTTACTCGTGACACCGAGTTCTTTGGCCAACTCGTGCACGCGGGCCTTGCCTGCCACTGCTCTCCTCACTGAGAGGTCGAGCAGTGCCACCCGTCTGCGTCTGCCGACGGGGCCCCGCACGACCTCGGGTTATCTCCGATGGGCGTTCATCGTTGGTACTTCACGGTGTGCTCATGAGTGCTCGTGCCTGTTCTCGAGGTGATGCTCCACGGCTGAGATATCCAGATGTCCGGACACTCGTAGTGCTCTGCCGATCGCTCGGCGTCGTTCTGCTGTGCTCAGACAAACCGAAAAGGGGTGCAGCCAGGCACCCCTCCCGGGAAGTCTGCGCCGCGGGTCGGGCAGTATCGGGGTCACGCTCGTACCGTCACCGGTCTCCCGTGGCCCCGCCACGATCCGCAACAGATCGACGGCCGGCTCGCGCTTTCGGCAACCCACACACGTTCGTATCGGAACCGCGCGATGCCGAGGCTGCGCGGAGGCGTTACGGCCGGGCGGGGTAACCGACGGCTCGGGCCGATCCTGTGTCCACTCTACCGTTGCCCGGTTCCGGTGAGCCAACCCCGCCCCCGATGAGCTTTCCAACCCACGGTCGGGCCCGGTTGTTCCCGGTTCTCGGGTCAACTGCGTTTCGCCTCCGTCCGCATACCACCGCCCACATCGGGCGCGGCATCGCTGCGTATGTCTATCCGCCAACCGGTCAGCCGCGCTGCCAACCGGGCGTTCTGACCTTCCTTGCCGATCGCCAGCGACAGCTGGAAGTCTGGGACAACCACCCGGGCCGCGCGGGCATCGGGGTCGACCACTGTGACCGATACCACCTTCGACGGCGACAGCGCATTACCCACGAAGGTGGCCGGATCGTCGGCGTAGTCGATGATATCGATCTTCTCGCCGGCCAGTTCACTCATCACATTGCGCACCCGCTGCCCCATGGGCCCGATACAGGCGCCCTTGGCGTTGACCCCGGGCACGGTGGAACGCACCGCGATCTTGGACCGGTGACCGGCCTCCCGGGCCACCGCGACGATCTCCACCGAGCCGTCGGCGATCTCCGGCACCTCGAGCGCGAACAGTCGCCGCACGAGGTTCGGGTGGGTGCGCGACAGGGTGATCTGCGGGCCGCGCGCACCACGCGACACCCCGACCACATAGCACTTGATCCGGTCGCCGTGCTCGTAGGTTTCCCCGGGCACCTGCTCGGCGGGCGGGATCAGCCCCTCCGTTCCGTGCAGCTCGCTACCGATCCGCACCACCACGGTGCCGCGGGCATTGGCACGGGCGTCGCGCTGTACGACACCGCCGACGATATCGCCCTCGTGGGTGGAGAACTCACCGAAGGATTTCTCGTTCTCGGCATCGCGCAAGCGTTGCAGCACCACCTGCCGAGCCGTGGTGGCGGCGATCCGGCCGAAACCCTCGGGTGTGTCGTCCCATTCGGAGATCACATTGCCGTCGGCGTCGAGTTCGCGGGCCAGCACCCGGACCACACCGGTCTTCTGGTTGATGTCGATTCGGGCGTTGGGGTGGTGCCCCTCGGTGTGCCGATAGGCGGTGAGCAGCGCGGACTCGATCGCGGAGATCACGGTCTCGATCGAGATCCCCTTGTCCGCGACTATGGCGCGCAGGGCTTCGATTTCGATATTCATTCCATGGTCCCTTCGATCGAATCGGACGCTGCAACAGTGCCTTCTGCGACATCCGCGGCGTCCGCTCCCGCGGGTGGGCGGCCGGGGACTATCCCCCCGGCAAGTTCCAGTTCGCGCGCGCCCGGTGGGGAGAACTCCACCTCTACCACGGCGTTCGCAATATCGGCCAGTGCGACGGTGATCGGGTGCGGTGCGCGTTTACCGCCCACGATCAGCGTCACCGCATCCCCGACCAGTGCGCCCACCCGGGCCCCGAACCGTGACGGGCAGCCGGGTTCCGGGGCCGGCGCCCCGGGCCGCAACGTCACCCGCACCTTGCGGCCACGCGCGCGACGCCAGTGGCGCTCCGCGGTGAGCGGACGATCTACACCGGGTGTGGTGACCTCGAGCAGATAACGTGTCGCTCCGAAATCGTCCGCCTCGTCCAGACGGTTCGACAACCGCGTGCTGAGTTCGGCGATCCGGTCCAGGTCGGCGGTATCGTCGCTGTCCACGATCACCCGAACCCGAGCCTGCCCACCCATGGTTGATATCTCGACGCCCTCGAGGTCGAATCCTCGTTCCTCGACTAGTCCGGCAACAAGCCGGCTCACCCTCTCCTCGGTCGGCATCGGCATATGGGCGGCTCCTGGTTCAGTTGTGACGCGGGCGGAAATTCTGTACCGAAGGTCTAGCGTATCGCGCCGGAAAAGTGTAAAGGACCAGCGGCCGACGGTTTGTTTCCACGCCCGTGGTGTCCGCACGTTCCACCACCACCGTACGACCTGGCCACCGGTCGTGCGCGATCCGACCACCGGCCTGGATACGCATCCACACCATCGGGTCCGGTTCGGGCGAACGTACCGCATACGGCATCGGCGATCCCGGTGACCCGCCGTGCCCGGCCGACCGTCGTCCGCGGACGTGCCGGCGCGATTCGACACCCGGAACAGGTCTGGCACGATGGTCCGGTGCCACACCGACTTCCTGCCCGGCCGAACACCGGGCGCAGCACCGGAATCCCGCCGGCCCGGCACAGCCTCGGCCCCCACGCCCCGAATCGCCGCACCGTACTGCGGGCGGCGGGCGGCACCGTGATAGGCGGGTTCGCGCTCGCCGCGATCGCCGGCTGCACCGACGACACGATTCACGAACCGGATCCCCTTGCCGCACAGGAGCTCAGGGCCCGTGCCGACGCCGCCGCCGCGACCGCGGCCATCGCCCTGGACCCGCAGCGCGCGACGACGTTGAAGACGATCGCCGCCGAACGCACCGCACACGCCGACGCGCTGCGCACCGAAATCGAGCGGGTGATCGGCGTATACGGCGACGGCACCACCCCGGTGCGCCGCACCCCGCCCCCGTCACCCACCACGACCCCCGTCGAACCACCGGATACCACCGCTCTGCGCGACCGACTGAGCACCTCACGGCGTTCCGCCCTCGATCTGGCACTCGACCAGTCCGGCTACCGGGCCGGACTGCTCGCATCGATCAGCGCCGCCTGCGCCGTGCACGTGGAGGTGCTCCTGGCATGAGTGATACCGACACCACACAGGCGTTGCTCGACGCCTTGGACGCCGAGTACGCCGCCGTATATGCCTACGGCCTGGTCATGGCCTATACGGCTCCGGAGAACCGCCTGCTGATCCATCAGTACAGCGCCGCCCATCGGGCCCGTCGGGACGCCACCGTCGACGCGCTCACCGCCATCGGCGTGACCGTTCCACCCGCGGAGCCCGCCTATACCGTGCCCGAGCCGCCGAGCGATCCGAGTTCGGCGTATCGCTTGGCCGTCACGGTCGAAACCGATACGGCCATGGCGTGGCGGGCGGTGGTGGAACAAGCCGATTCGTCCCCCACCCGCCGCGCGGGCGTCGAGGCGCTCACCGAATGCGCCGTCCGACTGGCCACCTGGCAACGGATCCTCGGCGCGGAAGCGGTCACCACCGCGTTCCCCGGTCGCTCTGCGTCCTGAACGCCGTCGTCGACATAACCCGGCCGCCGTGGGACGGGTGGTCGACGCGTCCGGACCCGCCCGCGACTTTGCGCGGGCCATACGGAGCCGTCGACGGAGCGGGCCCGGCGATGTCCTCTAGGGTCGAGTGGCATGGGTATCGCTGCGACCACCGCCGCGGAGCCCGCGCCCCCTCGAAACCCGGAGCGGCCACGGCTGTCGACCACCCTGCGACGCATGCGCCTCGGTGGGCCGGTGGCCGTCGCGGCGGTCGGCCTGATCGTCGCGCAGTTGGTGCTACGCGGATGGGTCGCCGGGAGCGGCTACTTCTACTGGGACGATCTCATCCTCACCGGTCGTGCGGGTCGGTATCCGCTGTTCTCCCCGGAGTTGCTGTTCTACAACCACGACGGGCACTTCATGCCGTTGGCCTTCGTCACGGCCTGGGTGGTGACGAAGGCGGCGCCGCTGGTGTGGGCCGGCCCGGTGTGCACCCTGCTGGTATTGCAGCTGATGGCCTCGGCCGCCGTGCTCCGCCTGTTGTTGGTCCTGGTCGGCAGGCGGTGGGCGATTCTGCTCCCCCTGGTGTTCTACCTGTTCTGCCCGTTGACTCTGCCCGCCTTCGCCTGGTGGGCGGCGGGACTGAACGCGTTGCCGTTGCAGATCGCGTTCGCCTGGGTGATCGCCGACGCGGTGCTGCTGATCCGCACCGGACGGCGGCGGTACGCCTGGTCCGGGATCGCGGTCACCGCGGTGGCGCTGCTGTTCTTCGAGAAGGTGGCGATCGTGCCGTTCGTGGCGTTCGCCGTCGCGGTCCTGGTGGGGTATGTCGACGGAACGGGTCCGCGGGTGCGAGAGGTTGCCCGGCGCGGTGCGGCACTGTGGGTGGGGAGCGCCACGGTGCTGGCTTGCTGGCTGATCGGCTACCTGCTGGTGGTGGGGCCCTCACCGGTGCGGGGTGGTTCCGCGGACCTGGCGGGGTTGCGGCCCGGTACGACCTCGGCCGGGGTGCTGACGACTCTGGTCGGCGGGCCGTGGGGTTGGGAACGGTGGTTGCCGGCGGCACCGTGGGCGGTCCCGCCCGGGTGGACCGTGGTGGGGGCGTCGCTGCTGGTGACGGCGTTCGTGGTGTGGACCTTGCGCACCCGCGCCCGGGTGTGGCCGGTCTGGGCGGCGGTCGTGGTCTATGTGGTGGCGGTGTATCTGCCGGTGGCGTTGGCACGCGGCGGCCCGAACACCGCCGAAGAACTCGTCCTGTCCCTGCGGTATCTGGCCGATCCGGGACTGGCACTGACCGTGGCCGGTGCGCTGCTGCTGCGGTCGCGGCCTCGACAGGGTCGCCGGCCGACCCGGTCACCGGGGCCGAGCGCGACGGCACTGCTGGTCGTACTGTTCCTGGTGAGCAGCCTGTGGTCGACCTACACCTTTACACGCAGTTGGGCGACCGGGCCGACCAGGGCCTATATCACCACGCTGCGAGCGGAGTTCGCGCACTGGGACGGGGTGCCACTGCTGGAACAGGAAACCCCGTGGGGCGTACTGAACCCGATGACATATCCACAGAACCTGAGCAGCCAGGTGCTGTCGCCGATCGCATCCGAGGCGTTCGCCGACTCCACCCCGCGGCTGCGGATGATCACCGACTCCGGAAGGATCGTCGATGCCGAGGTCTGGTGGAACCGCGGTATCATCGCCGGCCCGGAACCGTCCTGTGGCCACCGCGTGCGTGGGGAGGAAACCATCCGGCTTCCACTCGATGGGCCCATGGTCTCCCACAAATGGACCGCGCAGCTCAACTACTTCGCCGCCCGCGACGGTCGGATCGACATCGGATTCGACGGCCACCCGCCGGTCTCGGTGCCGGTTCGCACGGGGATGCACACCGTCTACGTCCGCCTGCTGGGCAGTGGTTCCGCGTTGCGGATACGGTCGCGGACTCCCGGGCAGGAACTGTGTATCGGCAGGGGGCCGGTGGGGGTGGCCTCGTATGCCGACTGAACGGCGGTCCGCAGCCGAGGGGCGCCCGGTACGTGCGGCTCGGATGAAACGGTGGTGCGGAACCGATGCTCAGCTGGTGGGAGCCAGGGGCGACACGGGCGCAGGCGTCGCGTCCGCACCCCATTGGTCGGTATCGACGGCCGCATTGAGTGCGATGTGGAACAGCCGGCGTTTCTCGAGGTTCGTCGGGTCGGTGGCATAGGCTGTGGCGGCCTCGGAAACCCGACGCGCCTGCTCGTCTCCGATCCAGCGCAGCACCTGACTCGCCTCCTCCGCGGAATACTTTGCCGTCTCCTCCCCCGCCGCGACCTTCTGAATGAGGCCCAATTTTTCCTTGCTCGGCGCGGCCAGATAGTCCTCGCCGGCGGTACGCGCCGCGCCGCGCAGTTCGATCCCCTCTCGGCCCAGGCTGTAGGCGATCGCCGCCCGCTCCAGTTCCGCGATCGCCGCCGGGGTGTTCATCGCGGACGAATAGGTCGACGCCGCGACGACTTCGGCCAAGGACTTGTCGGCCAGTGGGATATTGGCCGAGTGTTTCACCACATATCCCCGCGCTTCCACCGCCCGCTGAATCATGTCCTCGTCCTTGAATCCCGCACCCCGTAGCGAAGAGGCCACCTGGCCGAGGAAGGCCCCGCCGCCGACGAGGACGCCCTCGACCGCGGCGGCCGCGCCCCGGGGCGTGTCGACACCCCCGCGGCCGACCGCTTCGGAGACCGCGACCGCGTCCCGGGCCGCATGCGACAGATGCAACCGGTCCAGGAAGGCGTGGGTGAACAAACCGTCCGGCCCACCGATCTTTTCACCGTTCCAGCGGGCATTCCACGCGCCCCATTGATCGATCAGCGCGCGCTGACGTTGCAGCGAATAGGGCTCCAGTGGCTGGGTCCGCCCGAACAGCCACGCCGAAGCCGGATTGTTGTTCAATGTTCCGAGCGCGGCAGCCGTGGCGATCAACCCGAGTCCGCTGCCGACCGCGCTCGCGGCACCACCGCCCCCGGCGCCGAGCGCGGTCGCCGAACCACCCCCGCCCCCCGACGCCCCTTGTAAGGCGAGGGAGAAGCGGTTCACGATCCATTCGTTGCCCTGCCGCAAAGCGGCCGACAACCGCCCGAACTGCAGTATGCCGACGATTTCCACCACGGCCCCCAGAACCAGCACCACCATGACCTGCCCGCCTGCCTGCTCGAACAGATTGCCCAGAAAAAGCACATACAGGCCCAGGTAGATGACGTAGACGGCCATGACCACCGCTCCGTAGACACTGTCGACGACATTGCGCACCAGGAATGTCTGTGTCGGACCGTAGACGAAACCGCCCGCCGCGAAACCGAAGATCGCCGCGAAACCGTGGAATATGGAGTCGAGCGCGGACCAGAGAATCTTGATCGAGAGGCGCACGCCGAATGCCAGCAGGACAGCGGCGCAGATCAGCAGAACCAGCCCCGAACCGACCTGGCCCATACTCGGTTCCCGACTCACCTGGTATGCCGCCATGTCACCGCATCCCCACAGGCCGGCCCGGATGGCGGATTCCGAACCCGCTTGTATTGCCGCCGACCATCCGGCCGCGCACCCCGGTCGCTCGTCGACCACGTGTCCGTAATTCCACACCTGCAGCGGCCGACGAGCGAAATTGTCGGCCAAGGTGTTCTGCATGGTGGCCACCATGCCGGAAGGGTCGGCCCGGTTGTTTCCGTTCAACCCGGCCGCAATGGATATACCGAGATCACGCCCCTGGGCCAGCAGGCCGTGTGAGGACAGCACATCCTCCAACGGTTCGGCGAGGAACGTCGGTCCGATCACCGCCACCGCGAGCATCGTCACCGCCTGGATCGCGGCCTTGGCATGGAACCCGCGCAGGACGAACCAGGCGACGATGAAGGCGCCGATCGTTGCGGCCACGAGAAGCACCATGGGGATGCCGAGTTGTCCGGTGAGGCTGTTCGCAACCCCCGTGAGCGCATCGGCGAACAGGTCGAGCCAGTGGAAGCTCATCGTGTAGCCGATAACCCAGATCGCGCTGGTCACGATGACCATGTAGCCCGCGAATTCCAGACCGAGCACCACCGCCATGGCGGTCTCGACGGGTTCGAACAGCCCTCCCTGCGATGTGACGAACCGATAGTGGGTGATCTCGACACCCCACGAATCCCGAATGTTCATCCAGTTCAGCGCCGGATAGCCCGCCTTTGCCACCGATTCCCCCGCTCCACTGGCGGCGAGTGCACTCGCTCCGAGCACACCGGGAACGATGAACAGCACGAATCCGAGCACCACCAGCCGATGGACCCACCGCCGCCGGCGCTTCGCCCGCGACGGTTCGTCCGTACGGAGGAGACGAATCCGGTGGGTGGGAACTCGGGGTGACATGGCTCTCCAGGGACGTCGACGCAGGAACTGTTCGACGACTCCGGCAGACAGCACAGAGGTACGTTATTCACCCTTTCGTAAGCGAAAGATATATCTGTGCAACGTGATCGAAACCCCCTTGCGATACCGACCGATACCGATCGCACGCGGTATCGCCACCGTCGCACCGAGCGAAACCACCACCGGAGAAATTTGTCCGCGCGGGCCGAGGGCGACCATCTCAGGTCGGCGTACTCGGAGCGCGGGCACAGCACTCGGGAACCCGCGCGCCCCGATCATCCCGAACCGGGGAGCGGCCGGAATCACAGCGGCACACAACGCCCCGCCTCGCGGGTCCGGACCCGATATCGACGACTCAGCGGCCGAAAGCGGCGAGGAATGTAGTGACCGCGGCGTCGCTCACGGCGTTCACCTCGGCATCGGGTATCGGCTCGTCGCCGAATCGGTAGCGCGCCTGCACCGGCGCGATGAGCAGCGCGGCCAGCTGCGCCGCGGCCATATCCGGATCCTCGATACGTAATGCGCCGGCCAAGGCGAGCCGGGCGAGCCGATCGGCCAGCGCCCGCCCCACCCGGTCGGCCACACCGCCGACGAGTTCGGGCAGGTCGGGAAACTGCCCGGCCTCCGCGCACACCAGGCGTCGGAGGGCGCGGGATTCCGGGGTGCAGTAGCACCGGATCAGTTCTGCGCCGACGGATCGCAGGGTCGCCTCCAGGTCGGGGCCCGGCTCGTTCAGTCGATCCACGACCGCCAGATTGGCCGCCAGCGCGGCCTCGGACAGCGCTCCCACAGCCTGCCGGAACACCTGTTCCTTATCACCGAAGTGGTTGTAGACGGTGGCCTTGGCAACACCCGCTTCGGCGGCGATCCGGTCCACGCGGGCCTGCGTGTAGCCGGTGCGTGTGAACACGGAAAACGCCGCGGCCAACACCGCCTGCTGCTTATCGATGCGGCCACGGGGGCGGGATGAGATTCCGGGGGAGGCCATGGCTTCCATCATAAGCCGAGGTGAGCAGCTTTTCAGACTCATGAGACCAGTCTTTTGAACCTATTTGTTTAGGCTCGTGGGACCAAAACGGTCGGGCGGACATCTCGCGCCGCTCGAAGAACGGAGGTCTCGATGAAAACCGTGGTGATCACCGGCGGAACCGACGGCATCGGCAGAGCGCTCGCCCTGACCTATCTCGAACGCGGCGACCACGTCGTCGCCATCGGCACGAGCCCCACCAAGGGCCGTGCACTCCATGAGGCCGCGAGCGCCATGAAGGCGCTCGACCGGTTCGAATTCCTCCGTGCGGACCTGAGCCTGGTGGTCGAGAACCGTCGCGTGCTCGACCGGATCACCGTCACCTACCCGACCGTCGACATCCTGGTGCTCGGCGCCCGTTACTACCGGTCGCATCGCGCCGTGACCGCGGAAGGGTTCGAGGCCAATTTCGCGCTCTTCTATTTGAGCCGCTATCTACTCGGACACGGACTGGCCGCCCACCTGGAGCGGGCGGCTGCGCCGGTACTGGTCGACCTGTCCGGACCCGGTGGCGATCTGTCCCGCATCCGGTGGGACGACCTGCAATTCACTCGTTCCTACGACCCCGACGCGGTCATGCACCAGTGCGGCAAACTCAGCGACCTGCTCGCGGTCGCATTCACCAACCGCTACCCACACAGCCGCATCCGCTACCTGCTCCTGCATCCCGGTCTCACCGCCACCGGTTTCACCGGCGACTATTCCCCGACCGATGCCGCCGTGGTGGCCGATATGCGAAACCGCGCCCAATCCGTCGAAGCCGCTCTCGCGCGCATACTCCCCCACCTGGACAATCCCCCTTCGACACCACTATCCGCCTTCATGCAGGACGCCCCCGTCGATACCGACGGCCGGGCGTTCGACCCCACCGAGGCCGAACGCCTGGCCCGCCACACGGAAGAACTACTGGCGTGCGCGGGCCTCACCCCGCCCGCGCAACGCTAGGCCGGTCGGTATTCCTACCGACCCGGTTCAGGACACGACCTCGTTGAGTTTGCCGGTGGCGACATCGAAGACGAAGCCACGCAGCGATGTCGTCTTGGTGATGAACGGGCTGTTCTCGATGCGTCGGATCGATTGGCGCACATCCTCGTCGAGGTCCGAGAACGACTCCGCCGACCACGCGGGCTTGATACCCACCTCGTCCTGGATGGCGCGCTTGAAGTCGTCGTCGGTGAAAGTCAGCATGCCGCAATCGGTGTGATGGATGAGGATGATCTCCGTGGTGCCCAGCAACCGCTGGCTGATGGCCAGTGAGCGCACCTCGTCGTCGGTGATCACCCCGCCCGCGTTCCGAATGACATGCGCCTCACCCTCTTTCAGGCCGAGGATGCGATAGACATCCAATCGGGCATCCATGCATGCCACCACGGCGACATGCTTGCTCGGCGGCAGCGGCAGCGGCCCCTCGAATTGCGCGGCGTATTCGGCGTTGTTGGCCAGGTACTCGTCGGTCACGGACATATTCGCTCCTTTGCCGAGTGGCGTGAAGACATTCACATGTGTGCATCGACAGTGCCGGGAGGCGGTGCCCGAGGCGAGATATTCGTTCACGGTGAGGGTAATACTCCCTGACACCTCGCCCCGACCCCCTCGCGCTCGATGCACACCGCCTCGTCCGCTCCGGGCACCTCGAACCAGGCATCCGGATACGGGTGTGGTCGGTGAAGCGATGATCGATATCGGATTCACCGAAGACACCTCCCCGCTCGGCCCCGGAGCGAGGACGAGTCCGGCCGCCGAGACACGGGATCACGCCGAGCGCCGCGCTCGGTGGCCGCCCGTTCGCGGATCAGCCCCGCACGCGGGACAAGACCTCCTCCACCGCGGAATCGGCCGGGATATCGATGGCCTCACCGCTGAACCGATCACGCAACTCGACCTTGCCCTCGGCCCAGCCGCGACCGATCACCAACACATACGGCATACCGAGCAGTTCGGCGTCCTTGAACTTCACCCCGGGCGAGGCGGTGCGATCGTCGAAGAGGACATCGAGACCGCGGGCGTCCAATGCGGCGACGACCTCTTCGGCGCCCGCGCGGGCGGCCTCGTCCTTGTTGGCGATCACCACGTGCACGTCGTAAGGGGCGACCTCCGCCGGCCAGCGCAGGCCTTTGTCGTCGTGCTGCTGTTCGGCGATAACGGCGACCATCCGGGAGACACCGATACCGTAGGAGCCCATGATGAGGCGGACCGGTTTGCCGTTCTCACCCAGCACATCGACCTCGAACGCATCGGTGTACTTGTAGCCGAGCTGGAAGATATGGCCGATCTCGATACCACGGGCGGAGACCAGGGCACCGCGCCCGTCGGGCGAGGGATCGCCGTCACGGACCTCGGCGGCCTCGATGGTGCCGTCGGGGGTGAAATCGCGGCCCGCCACCAGGCCAACCACATGTTTGCCGGGTTCGTCGGCGCCGGTGATCCACGAGGTGCCGGACACCACACGCGGATCGACCAGGTAGCGGACGCCGTTGGCCTGCAACGCCTTCGGGCCGATGTATCCCTTCACCAGGAACGGGTTGGCGGCGAAATCGGCATCGGTGAGCAACTCCACCTCCGCCGGTTCGACGGAGGCACCGAGACGTTTCTCGTCCACCTCGCGGTCACCGGGGACACCGATACCGACGATCTCGGTCTTACCGTCGGGTTGCCGCAACTTCACCATGACGTTCTTCAAGGTGTCGGCGGCGGTGACCGGACGGTCGTAGACCCCGGCCTGGTTGGCCCACTCGACGAGCGAGGCAATGGTGGGAGTGCCCGGGGTGTCGTACACGACGGGCTCGGGCAGACCCTCGATCGGCAGGGGATCGGGAGCCGGGGTGACCACGGCCTCGACATTCGCCGCGTACCCCGACTCGGGGCACATCACATAGGTGTCCTCGCCAACCGGACTGGTGGCCAGGAACTCCTCGGAGGCGCTACCGCCCATGGCGCCGGAGGTGGCGGCGACGATCACATACTCGACCCCGAGCCGTTCGAAGATGCGTTGGTAGGCCTGACGGTGTGCCTCGTAACTGGCCTTCAGCCCGGCCTCGTCGAGATCGAAGGAGTACGAGTCCTTCATGACGAACTCGCGGCCGCGCAGGATACCGGCGCGCGGACGTTCCTCGTCCCGATATTTGGTCTGGATCTGGTACAGGATGACCGGCAGATCCTTGTAGGAGTTGTACTCGCCCTTGACGGTGAGCGCGAACAGCTCCTCATGAGTGGGGCCGAGCAGATAGTCGGCGCCCTTGCGGTCCTGTAGCCGGAACAGACCGTCTCCGTATTCGGTCCACCGGTTGGTGGTCTCGTACGGGTCGCGCGGCAGCAACGCCGGTAGCGAGATCTCCTGCGCTCCGATGGCGTTCATCTCCTGACGCACCACCTCCTCCACCTTGTGCAGCACTCGCAGGCCCAGCGGCAGCCACGAGTACACACCCGGCGCGATCCGACGCACATAGCCGGCGCGCACCAGCAGCTTGTGGCTGGGCACCTCGGCGTCGGCAGGGTCGTCGCGCAACGTACGGAGGAACAGTCGGGACAGGCGGGTGATCACGGTTGCCCAGCGTAGCCCCTGCCCCGACACCGCTCGCAAAGCATTCCCCGCTGCGTGCCACGCGGTCGACGCCGGCGGCCCCGACCGCGCGAACAGGTAGGACGCATCCGCCGCGGGGCGAGGTCACGACCGCCGCGGGTCCCCGCTACCGTGTCTGCTCGTGCTGGTGCTGCTTCCTCCCTCCGAAACGAAATCCGACGGTGGCACCGGAGCGCCCCTGGACCTGTCCGCGCTCGCATTTCCCAAGCTCGAGGCCGTGCGCGAACAATTGGTCGAGACGCTCGTGGAGCTGGCCGCGGACCCGGCGGCCTCCCGGAAGGCGCTCGGTCTGGGCGCACACGCCGACGCCGAGATCGCGCGCAATGCCACGCTGCGCACCTCCCCCACCCGACCGGCGCTGGAACGCTACACCGGCGTCCTCTACGACGCCCTGGACGCGGGCACATTCACCCGGACACAACGGGCGAAGGCCTACGCTCGGCTGGCGATCGGCTCGGCGCTGTTCGGCGCGGTCCGGGCCGGCGACTCCATTCCGGCCTACCGACTGTCCGGCGGATCCAAACTCCCGGGCCTGCCCACCCTCGCCGCGATGTGGCGCGACCACCTCGGCCCGGCCCTGCGGGAGGCGGCGGCCGAGGAACTGGTGATCGACCTACGCTCGGGGACCTATCAACAGCTCGGCCGGGTCCCGGGCGCCGTCACCGCGTCCGTCCTCACCGAGCATCCGGACGGTTCCCGCACGGTGGTGAGCCATTTCAACAAACATCACAAGGGCCTGCTCGCTCGCGCTCTGGTGCTCACCCGTGCCGAACCCACCGATATCCGCGGGGTCGCCCGGGTCGCGACCAAGGCCGGGTTGCGCATCGAGATCGCTTCACCGACCGAACTGCTCGTCATTACGTAGCACTCGCGCCACAGCCCTGTTCGGTTCATGCCCCCCTCGACCGCCGTGCTGCGGGCAGAGCCCGCACCGCCGTCCCGGCACGCCCCAAGCGTGCATCGCCTTGCACGAATCCGCCCCGCCCCCGTCTATCGCCGACGAGCCGGGAACGGCGACGACCGTTACGCCACCTGTGGAATGTTCCGGGAGGTGGTGCGGTTGTGTCCGACCATGACCGGTATCACGTTGTCCGACACGGTGAAGAAGTATCTCGACGAGACCAAGGTGTTCGCCACCGTGGCGACCATAGGCCGAGACGGGCACCCTCATCTCACCATCGTCTGGATCGAACGCGATGGTGACGAACTGCTGTACTCCACCACCGTCGACCGAGCCCAGGCCAGGAACATCACCCGTGATCCACGAGTCACGGTGATGATCAACCCGCCGGACAACCCCTACATCTATGCCGAGATCCGCGGCACCGCCACTCTCATCCCGGACCCGGAGCGGGCGCTACCCGACCGGCTGTCGACGAAGTACACGGGCAAGCCGTACGCCGAGTTCAACCCGGCGTCGAAGAACGACGGTGAACGCGTTATCGTCCGGGTGACGCCGACGAAGATCACCGGGCGTATGTAACCCGCAGGACTTCCGGTCGGCCCAGATCAGAAGACACGCGCTGCCCACCGGTTCCCGGAAGAACCCGGCGGATTCCCGACAGGAGCCGAGAACAGCCGGCCCGGCGGCCGGGCTATCCTGCCGCCGGGCCGGCCTACTCCGTCTCCTCCGCCGAGGAGAGATGTGGGGGTGCCGTCCAGATCGATTTCCCCACTATGTAAGGCCTCGACCACGGCACCGGTACGACCGCTCACTCCGAGCTTCCGGTGCAGAAGCGGTAGTGCCGCTTTCACCGTTTCCGCCGATAGAGGTATATGTGACGCGATCCGGCTGTTCGTCAGGCCCGCGGCGACCAAAGGAAGTATTCCCCGCTCCCGAGGTGACAGTCGAAGCGGCTGTTCCGGCAGCGGGATGGCGTTCGGATCGAGACGCCTCATGCGCAGAGCCTGGACAACGGACTCGGTTCGACCTCTTGTGCCCAGCGCGCGAACGATTCGGGATGGCGCCCACGCGCTGGGCACCGCCACCGGTGACATTCAGCACCGCGCAACGGCCGGAGTCCTCGCGCAACTCTCGTCGACGGATCGCATCCTCCCATGGGCGATCGGGGAGCCCGTCGATGGTGGACGCAGCTCCACCTCATGGCGACGGCCGACGCCTCGCTGCCGCCCGCTCTTCTTCGCTCACCACAACGGCTCCACCTCTGCCGGGAATCGTCAGGTAGCCCTCGTCGACCAATGCGCGGTATACCCGTCCGATATTGCTGTGCGCTGTGCCGATAAATGGGCCGAGGTCCGTGGCCAATGGGAGTAGTTGGCCCCCCTCGAATTCACCGTCGAGAATCGCTCGACGCAGGGCGGTGGTAAGAGTATGACGCCAACCCTTTTGCACTGCTTGGTCTCTGAGCGCATCCGGTGACGGAGTCCCGGTGAGTTTGGTGAGGAAGTCCTCGGGGGTGAGCCGGTTCGAGATCGGTGGGCTCCAGTCCTGCGGCCACTGCTCGTCATTCGTCACGAGATGAGCTCGCCCCTTCACGGTTGTCAGATAACCGACGCGATCCAGTAAGCGGTATCCCCGCCGGACGACGGACTCCGATATACCGAGATATTCGGCGAGATCCGCAATCGTTGGGAGCTGCTGTCCTTCCTCGAATGCACCGGCGAGAAGCGCCCGATGCAGCGCACCGACAACAACCGTGTACGGGTCCGCCCGCGACTCCGGATCGATCAGAGACCCCGGCGAGACACTCCCGGTGACTGCGAGCACGAACTCTTCGGGGGCGAGCTTCTCGGGAACGAACGCATCCGGCGCCGGTGGACTCCAGTTCTCCGGCCACTGCACATCACTCGCCACGGTGTGGTCGTTACCGACGGCATCCAAATAGCCGGCCTCGGCCAGATCGAAGTACACCCCTCCGAAGACAGGCTCCGGTACCCGTAGATATTCGGCGAGTTCCGCCGCCGTCGGAAGTTGCTGTCCTTCCTCGAACGCACCGGTGAGAAGCGCCCGATGCAGCGCACCGACAACAACCGTGTACGGGTCCGCCCGCGACTCCGGGTCGATGAGAGAATCCGGCGACGCACTCCCGGTGAGCGCGACCACGAACTCTTCGGGAGCGAGCGCCCCCGGGGTCGGCGGAGTCCAGACCAACGGCCACTGCCCGTCATCGGCCACGACGACGGCTTCCTGGGTGTAGACGTTCACATAGCCGGCATTCTCCAGGGTGTGGTAAACCCGTTCGACAGTGGCCTTCGGTATGCCGAGGTGGTCGGCGAGTGCACCAGCCGGAGGAAGTTGCCGGCCTCTCTCGAACATATCGGTGAGAAGCGCCCGATGTAGGGCGGTGGTGAGGATCGAGTGCCACTCGTGCCGGCCTGCTCGAGGTAGGAGGGACCTCGGCGCCGGATCTCCGGTGAGCTCGATCATGAACTCTTCGGGAGTGAGCGCACCCGGGGGCGGCGGAGTCCAGACCAACGGCCATTGATCCTCGTTCGCCACAACGGTACCCCAACCATCGACGGTGACCAGATAACCCGCCTCGGACAACGCCCGATACGCCACTACGACAGGGCCTTTCGACACTCCGAGATATTCGCCGAGTTCCGAAGACAGCGGGAGCCGGTCGCCCACTCCGAATAAACCGTCGAACAGCGCCCGATGAAGCGTGGTGGTAAGAGCGGTGCGCCAATCGGTCCGCGTCGCGTACCGTACGAGAGGCTCCGGAGTGGATGCTCCGGTGATCTTCCGAACGAACTCTTCGGGGGTGGGCCTGAGCCCCACCGGTGGACGCCAACCCTCCGGCCACTGATCCACCCCCGCCACAGCGGTACCCCAACCAGAGACGGTGACCAGATAACCCGCCTCGGACAACGCCCGATATGCCAATACGACAGTGTCTTTCGACAC
>NZ_BAGE01000041.1 GCF_000308675.1 Nocardia paucivorans NBRC 100373
CATCCTTGCGGCGGGGTCTGGCACACAGCACCCGACCGTTGTCGATGTGCACCCAGGCCACCGTATCGATGAAGTCCGCACCCGATACTCCTGTCACCCGGGTAGCCTAACGAGGATCGCGTACCCGCATCTCGCGCTCCCGACGCCGAAAGCGACGACCGAGGTCGAGCGACATGGAATCGAGGCGCCCCTCACGCCGCGATACGCAGACCCAGTTCCGACTGCCCCAGCGCCACACCCACTCGCGTGACGGCCTCGTCCAGTCCGGCACGGGGCAGCGGCGCCCCGTCGAACATCTCCACCGCGACGGCCCCGTCGAGAATTTCCCAGGTGCCCGCGATCCGACCGCCCACCACGACCAGCGGCGCGATCCACCCCGCCGTCCGACTCACCGCTCGCCGATGCGCGGCCGGCAGCAGCGCGGTGTCGCCGGTACCGGGGCCCAGAACGTACTGGTCGAATCCGCCCAATAGATGCACCGAGGTCGCGGGATCGGTATCGAGGAGTTCGTCGACATCCGCGCGACGCAGATGGCCGCGGCGGCCTTCGACCTCGACTTCGATCAGTTCGTCCCCCAGATCGGCGAACCAGCGCCGCACGGTCGCCTTACGGTGGGCGCCCCGGGTGAGCCAGGCATCGAACGTGTCCGGAGTGGCGGGGCCGTAGACACCCAGGTAGGCGGGAATCACGATCGCCGCGGCCCGGTCCGGTTCCGGGAGGCCGGGCCAGTCGGGGATCGCCCGGGCGGGGGTGGTGAACGTGACCGCGTTACCGCGCATCGGCCCGTGGCACAACGCTCCCTGCCAGGCCAGGGGTTTGAGCAGCGTTCCCCACCCCGAGCCCAGATGTTCGGCCAACGGAGCGAGTTCCGGTTCGGTGACCAGTTCGGCGACCAGCTCCGCTCGGGTGAGTATCGCGGTGTCGAGCAGATGCGCGACCCTGTCGGCCAGTGTCGCCATCTGTGCCGGGGAGATGCCGAAATTACGCTGCCAGACCGGTTTCTCCCAGGTGCGCGCGGCGCCGACGAGACCGAGGCAGGCCGCCGCCAGATCCGGCGTCATGGCATGCAGTGTTCCCCGCATGGCCCAGGTCTTGATCAGCTCACCGGCGGCCAACGCGCGCCCCACCGCATCGCGTTCCGGGTGCTGCCGACGCAGCGCAACGGCCAGTTCCGCGGTGGAGGCCACCTGCGCCTGCACTCCGCACAGCCGCCGGGCCACCGCGACCGCGTCGTCCGCGGTCGGCGGGGCGACGAATTGTCGCCGTAACCGCCAGGCGAACACCTGCTCCCAGCCGACCCGGATCATCGACCCACCTTCCGCATCCGATGTCGTTGCATTTCGTCCGGTGCACCGGGCACCCCCGCATACCGTAGGCCGGCACACCGACACCGAGGGCGGGTGATATCGCCCGGCGACGCCCGGCCGGCACGGCGAAACGCATCGATCCGGCGAAGCTGCCCCCGCGGAGGCCGTAGCGGACGTACCATTCCGACGTGGCCGATACGAATCCCCCCACCACCCTGCGGGTTCTGGTCTACAGCAGCGATGCCGACACCCGGAGCCAGGTGATCCTGGCGCTGGGCAGACGGCCGCACCCCGCTCTACCGCCGTTCGACTACATCGAAGTGGCCACCGCACCGGTGGTGTTGCAGCACATGGACGCGGGTGAGGTCGATCTGGCCATTCTCGACGGTGAATCCACCCCCGTCGGCGGTCTCGGTGTCGCCAAACAGCTCAAGGACGAAATCGATAACTGCCCACCGCTGGTGGTGCTCACCGGCCGGGCCGATGACGCCTGGTTGGCGAGTTGGTCCCGTGCGGAGGCCATGGTCGCGCACCCCATCGATCCGTTCCGCCTCACCGAAACCGTGGTGGCGTTACTGCGGAACCGCTCGGCGGCCTGAAGCACATCCAGCCCCTTCCATGACCGTTCACGTGCCCTGATTAGCCTCGTTTGCTCATAAATGTCAGTTTCGAATTCGATCAAATGGGCTGTTGAAACCGTGATCGTGCAGCCGAAACGGTTGTAGGCTGTGCCGTAGCTCACATGAGCGCGGGAGATGACGCGATACCCCGCGACGCCAGATTCCCCCACAGCCCCGCCTCGTCGGACGAGCCACCCTCACCCGACGAGGCCATGAGGCGATCCGGCATTGCGGGGCACCCGCCACCCACCCGAACCCCATTGAGGACGGACGGCACAACCGCCCGCTCCAGTTCGCAAGGAGGGGAAGTGCAGTCGTGAACACCGAACTGCCGATACTGGTACTCGGCGCGGTCGCCGCCGCATTCGCCGTGGTCTCGGTGCTGATCGCGAGCCTGATCGGTCCGAAACGCTACAACCGAGCGAAACTACAGGCCTACGAATGCGGTATAGAGCCCACGCCCCACGCGGTCTCCGGGGGCCCGGGAAGTACGACGGGGCAACGTTTCCCGGTGAAGTACTACCTCACCGCGATGTTGTTCATCATCTTCGACATCGAGATCGTCTTCCTCTACCCGTGGGCGGTCCACATCGATGCGCTGGGGGTGTTCGGCCTGGTCGCCATGGCGTTGTTCATCGTCAACGTCTCGGTCGCCTACGCCTACGAATGGCGTCGCGGCGGCCTGGGCTGGGACTGACGCGCACGAACCGACAACCGATCCCCCGCGCCCGCGGGGGGTGCCCCCGTAGTCGACCCCCAGGAGTAACCGACATGGGTCTGGAAGAAAAACTGCCCAGCGGCTTCGTGCTCAGTACCGTCGAAGCCCTGGCGGGTTATATGCGCAAGGGTTCGCTGTGGCCGGCCACCTTCGGCCTCGCCTGCTGCGCCATCGAGATGATGTCCACCGGTGCCGGACGCTTCGACTCGGCGCGCTTCGGTATGGAGGTGTTCCGCGCCTCCCCTCGACAGGCCGATCTGATGATCGTCGCCGGTCGGGTGAGCCAGAAGATGGCACCGGTTCTACGGCAGGTCTACGACCAGATGACCGAGCCGAAATGGGTACTGGCCATGGGTGTCTGCGCCTCCTCGGGAGGCATGTTCAACAACTATGCCATCGTCCAGGGCGTAGACCATGTGGTGCCGGTCGACATCTACCTACCCGGCTGCCCCCCACGGCCGGAGATGCTGCTCAACGCGATTCTGGCGCTGCACGACAAGATTCAACGGACGCCGATGGGTGTGAACCGCGAAGAGGCCATCCGCGCCGCGGAACAGGCCGCACTGGCGGCCACGCCGACCATCCGCATGGAGGGCCTGCTGCGATGAGCGTCGACCACCCCGAAAACACCGGCACTTCCGGCGGATCCGCACACCCCGCCGACACCGACGCCGAGATCATCGGTGTCCGCCGCGGCATGTTCGGCGCATCCGACACCGAGGACACCTCCGGATACGGGCGACTGATCCGCAAGATCACCCTGCCCGGCAGTACCCCGCCACCGTACGGCGGTTACTTCGACACCATCGTCGAAGCACTGGAACATGCGCTGCCGTCGGGGATCGACTTCGAGACCGCCATCGAGAAGGTTGTGGTCGACCGCGACGAACTCACCCTGCACGTACGACGAGAACGGCTACCGACCGTGGCCCGCGCACTACGCGACGACCCGGCACTGCGGTTCGAACTCTGCCTCGGGGTCAGCGGCGTCCACTACCCGGAGGACACCGACCGCGAACTGCACGCCGTGTACCACCTGATGTCGATCACCCACGGTCGGCGAGTGCGCCTGGAGGTGTCCGTTCCCGACACCGATCCCCATATTCCGTCGCTGTACCGGGTGTATCCCACCACCGACTGGCACGAGCGGGAAACCTACGACTTCTTCGGTATCCGGTTCGACGGGCATCCCTCGCTCACCCGCATCACCATGCCCGACGACTGGCGCGGTCACCCCCAGCGCAAGGACTACCCGCTCGGCGGGATACCGGTCGAATACAAGGGCGCGCGCATCCCGCCGCCCGACGAGCGGAGGGCATACAGCTGATGAGCGAAATCGATATCAGGCCCGGTACCACCCCCGGGCAGGAGCGCGGCAACCCGAGCGGAAATCCCGGCGAACCCCCTCGCGCCGACGACACCACCGGACCGAACGAAGCACCTGTCGTCACCGTGGTGGGGCAGGACTGGAGCGATGTCGCCGAGGCCCTGCGCGGAGCGGGCGAGGAACGCATCGTCGTCAATATGGGTCCGCAGCATCCGTCGACCCACGGTGTGCTGCGGCTGATCCTGGAGATCGAGGGCGAGACCGTGGTCGAGGCCCGCTGCGGAATCGGCTACCTGCACACCGGGATCGAGAAGAACCTCGAATTCCGCACCTGGGCGCAGGGCGTCACCTTCGTCACCCGCATGGACTACCTGTCGCCGTTCTTCAACGAAACCGCCTACTGCCTCGGGGTGGAGAAACTGCTCGGCATCACCGAACAGATCCCCGAACGCGCCACCGTGGCGCGGGTCATGCTCATGGAGCTCAACCGGATCTCCTCGCATCTGGTGGCGCTGGCGACCGGCGGCATGGAACTCGGCGCACTCACCCCGATGCTGTTCGGGTTCCGGGAACGCGAACTCGTCCTCGACGTCTTCGAGGCCATCACCGGGCTGCGGATGAACCACGCCTACATCCGTCCCGGCGGACTCGCCCAGGACATCCCCGACGACGCCGTGACCAAGGTGCGCGAACTGCTGCAACTGATGCCGAAACGGTTGCGGGACATGGAGCACCTGCTCACCCACAACCCGATCTTCAAGGCCCGCACCTGCAATATCGGCTACCTCGATCTCACCGGCTGTATGGCACTCGGGATCACCGGCCCGGTCCTGCGCTCCACCGGGCTACCGCACGACCTGCGCAAGGCCATGCCCTACTGCGATTACCAAACCTACGAATTCGATATCCCCACCACCGACACCTGTGACTGCTACGGGCGCTACCTCATCCGGATCGAGGAGATGAAGGAGTCGCTGAAGATCGTCGAACAGTGCCTGGACCGGCTGCGGCCCGGGCCGGTGATGATCGAGGACCAGAAGATCGCCTGGCCCGCCGACCTCCAACTCGGCCCCGACGGTCTCGGCAACTCGCCCCGACACATCGGTCGGATCATGGGCACCTCCATGGAGGGGCTGATCCACCATTTCAAGCTCGTCACCGAAGGTATTCGGGTCCCCGCAGGCCAGGTGTACGTCGCGGTGGAATCGCCGCGCGGCGAACTGGGGGTGCACATGGTCAGCGACGGCGGCACCCGGCCCTATCGCGTGCACTACCGCGACCCCTCGTTCACGAATCTGCAAGCGGTGGCGGCCATGTGCGAAGGCGGGATGGTCGCCGATGTGATCGCCGCCGTGGCAAGTATCGATCCCGTCATGGGCGGAGTGGACCGATGACCGAAATACTGTTGCGTCTGAGCACCCGGCCGGAACCCTTCCCGGCCGAGGTCCGAGCGCGTCTGGAACCGGACGCGAAACAGATCATCGCCCGATACCCGCAGCCGCGGTCGGCGCTACTGCCGCTACTACACCTGGTACAGGCCGAAGAAGGGTATGTCAGCGGTGCCGGTATCGACTTCTGCGCCGAACAACTCGGTCTCACCGCCGCCGAGGTCACCGCGGTGGCCACCTTCTACTCGATGTACCGGCGCACCCCCACCGGCGACTACCACGTGGGGGTGTGCACCAACACCCTGTGTGCCGTCCTGGGCGGGGACGCCATCCTCGCCGCCCTGCGCGAACACCTGGGCATCGAGCACGGACAGACCACCGAGGACGGCACCATCACCCTCGAACACATCGAGTGCAACGCGGCCTGCGACTACGCCCCCGTCGTCATGGTGAACTGGGAGTTCTTCGACAACCAGACCCCGGAATCGGCGCGGGCCCTCGTCGACGCCCTACGCCGCGGCGACACCGTGACCCCCACCCGCGGCGCACCGCTGTGCACCTTCCGAGAGACCGCCCGCATCCTGGCCGGTTTCCCCGACGAACGCCCCGGAGCCCTCGACGGCGAACCGGGCGCTCCCACACTCGCCGGGGTGGACCTCGCGCGCGAACACGGGATGAGCGCGCCCGACCCCGCCGACACCGATCCCACCAGGGGTGCGTGATATGACGACGCTGACACCCGTACTCAGCCGGAACTGGGGCCGACCGCGTTCGTGGACCCTGGACGCCTATCGCGCACACGACGGATACCGGGCCCTGCCGATCGCCCTGGGCATGTCCCCCGACGAGGTCATCCAAACGGTCAAGGACGCGGGATTGCGCGGCCGCGGCGGCGCCGGATTCCCCACCGGAATGAAATGGGGTTTCATCCCGCAGGCCCCCGAACCCGACGGCAGCGTCAAACCCCACTACCTGGTGGTCAACGCCGACGAATCCGAGCCGGGGACCTGCAAGGACATCCCCCTCATGCTCGCCGAACCGCATGCGTTGATCGAAGGGGTGATCATCGCCGCCTACGCCATCCGCGCCGGACACGCCTTCATCTACCTGCGCGGCGAGGTCGTTCCCGTACTGCGCCGCCTACAGGCGGCGGTCGCCGAGGCCTACGCCGCCGGGTTGCTGGGCCGAAATATCCTCGGCTCCGGCTACGACCTCGAACTGATCGTGCACGCCGGCGCAGGGGCCTATATCTGCGGTGAGGAGACAGCGCTGCTGGATTCCCTCGAGGGCCGCCGCGGTCAGCCCCGACTACGACCGCCGTTTCCCGCGGTGGCGGGTCTTTACGCGAGCCCGACCGTGGTCAACAATGTCGAATCCATCGCCAGCGTGCCACCCATAATCCGCAACGGCACCGCCTGGTTCCGATCCATGGGCAGCGAGAAATCCCCCGGATTCACCCTGTACTCGCTGTCCGGCCACGTCACCCGACCGGGCCAGTACGAGGCCCCGCTGGGGATCACCCTGCGGGAACTGCTCGACTACGCCGGCGGTGTCCGCGCCGGCCATGATCTGAAGTTCTGGACCCCCGGCGGCTCGTCCACCCCCCTGCTCACCGCCGAACACCTCGATATTCCCCTGGACTACGAGAACGTGGCCGCCGCCGGCTCCATGCTCGGCACCAAGGCGCTGCAGATCTTCGACGAAACCACCTGCGTGGTACGAGCGGTTCTGCGCTGGACGGAGTTCTACGCACACGAATCCTGCGGTAAGTGCACACCGTGCCGGGAAGGCACCTATTGGCTGGTTCAGCTGCTCACCCGACTCGAGGCCGGTAAAGGCACCGAGGCCGACCTGGAGAAACTGAACGACATCTGCGACAACATCAACGGCAAATCGTTCTGCGCCCTCGGCGACGGCGCCGCCAGTCCGATCATCTCCTCACTGAAGTATTTCCGCGACGAGTACCTCGAGCATCTACGGCACGGCGGCTGCCCGTTCGACCCCGCCCGCAGCACCGCCTGGGCCGACGCCGCGCCCGGAGAGGGAGTCCGATGACCGCCACCGTCCGCACCGACACCAGCAGCAGCCGGCCCGCCGACCTGGTCACCGTCACCATCGACGGCACCACCGTCAGCGTTCCCGCGGGCACCCTGCTCATCCGCGCCGCGGAGCTGATCGGCATCCAGATCCCCCGCTTCTGCGACCATCCACTCCTCGACCCGGTCGGCGCCTGCCGCCAATGCCTGGTGGAGGTGGAGGGACAACGCAAACCGGTGGCCTCCTGCACCGTGGCCGTCACCGACGGGATGGTCGCGCACACCCAGCTCGGTTCCCCGGTCGCCCGGAAGGCCCAAGAGGGTGTGATGGAGCTGCTGCTGATCAACCATCCGCTGGACTGCCCGATCTGCGACAAGGGCGGCGAATGCCCATTGCAGAACCAGGCCATGTCCACCGGACGACCCGAAACCCGATTCGAGGGCACCAAACGCACCTATCCCAAACCCATCCCGCTGTCCAGCGCAGTGCTGCTGGACCGGGAACGGTGTGTTCTGTGCGCCCGCTGCACCCGGTTCTCCCAGCAGATCGCGGGTGATCCCTTCATCGAACTGCTGGAGCGTGGGGCATTACAACAGGTCGGCACCGCCGACGCCGAACCCCTCAACTCCTATTTCTCCGGCAACACCGTGCAGATCTGTCCGGTCGGGGCGCTCACCGGCACCAGTTACCGGTTCCGCGCCCGCCCGTTCGATCTGGTGTCCAGCCCGAATATCTGCGAACACTGCGCCTCGGGCTGCGCCCAACGCACAGACCACCGTCGCGGTAAGGTCCTGCGCCGGCTGGCCGGCGACGACCCGCAGGTGAACGAGGAATGGAATTGCGACAAGGGCCGCTGGGCATTCGCCTACGGCACCGAACCCGATCGGATCACCACCCCGCTGCTGCGCGGCCCCGACGGTGAACTGGCCCCCTGCTCCTGGTCCGAGGCCCTCGCCGCCGCCGCACGTGGTCTGCGGGCGGCGTCCGACGGTGTGGGGGTGCTGGTCGGCGGCCGGGCCACCCAGGAAGACGCCTACGCCTACGCCAAGTTCGCCCGCGTCGTGCTGGGGACCAACGATATAGATTTCCGGGCCCGCCTCCATTCCGCCGAGGAGGCCGACTTCCTCGCCGCTCGCGTCGCGAACCGGGCCGGCGGGGTGAGCTACGACGGGCTGGCCGCCGCACCGGTCGTGCTGCTCGTCGACTTCGAGCCCGAAGAAGAATCGCCGATCGTCTATCTGCGTCTGCGTAAGGCGGCCCGCACCCGCAACCTGCGGATCTACTCCCTGGCCGCCTACGCCTCCCGCGGACTGGAGCGTATGTCGGGCACACTCATCCCGACGATCCCGGGCGACCAGGCCCGGCTGTTGGACATCATTCGGGCATGCGGCTCCCCCGACGGCAACCCGAACCCGGGTCACCACTCGGAACTCGACACCGTATTCGCCGAACTCGGCCGGCTGCTTCGCCAACCGGGTGCGGTGGTCATGGTCGGAGAACGTGCCGCCGCCGCACCCGGCACCCTGTCGGCGACGGCACGACTGGCCGACGAGACCGGCGCCGCCCTGGCCTGGGTGCCGCGCCGGGCCGGTGAACGCGGCGCGGTGGCGGCCGGTGCGCTGCCCGACCTGCTGCCGGGCGGGCATCCGCTGATCGACGCCCGCGCCCGCAGCCGGGTCGGTGCGGTGTGGAACATGCCGGAGCCGCCCACCGAACCCGGACGCGATACCGACGGTATCCTCGCCCGCGCCTCCGCCCGACGCGCACTCCTCGTCGGCGGTGTGGAACTCGCCGACCTGCCCGATCCACACCGGGCCCGGACCGCGATCGACATCACCGGTTTCGTCGTCGCACTCGAACAGCGGCACAGCGAGGTCACCGCCCGCGCCGATGTGGTCTTCCCGGTGGCCACGGCCATGGAGAAATCCGGCACATTCCTCACCTGGGAGGGCCGTCCACGTCCCTTCGACACCGCCCTGGGCGAAAGCACCGTCCGGCGCGCCGCGGCACCGCTGTCCGACCAACGGGTCCTGCACGCCCTCGCCGCCGAGATGGGCGTATCACTGGGACTGCCCGATACCGCCGCCGCCCGTGCCGAACTCGCCCGAATCGGCACCTGGGACGGGCCGCCACCACCCGACCCCACCCGGCTTCCCGACCCGCTTCCCCGCCCCGAACCCGGCACCGCCGTCCTGACCGGCTGGCGGATGCTGCTGGACCGGGGACGTATGCAGGACGGGGCACCCGATCTGGCCGGCACCGCCCGACCACCGGTGGCGCGACTGTCCGCAACCACCGCGGCGGAAATCGGCGCCCGTGACGGCCATCCGATCACCGTGCACACCGACAACGGTGCGATCACCCTTCCCCTGACCGTCACCGAGATGCCCGACCGGGTGGTGTGGCTACCACTGAACTCGCCCGGATCCACGGTGTACGCCGACCTGGGCGCCCGACCCGGTGAGGTCGTGACCCTACGACGCGCCGACGAGCGGACGGAGGAGGAACACCCCCATGTATGACCTGTCGCTCTTCGGCCACGACCCCCTGTGGCTGGTTGTCGCCAAAGCGATCGCCATCTTCATCTTCCTCCTGCTCACCGTGCTGTTCGGGGTGCTCGTCGAACGCAAGGTGGTGGCCTGGATGCAGATGCGCGTCGGCCCGAACCGCGTCGGCCCCAAAGGACTGCTGCAAAGCGCTGCCGACGGGGTGAAGATGGCGTTCAAAGAGGACATCGTCCCCGCCATCGTGGACAAACCGATCTTCGTCCTCGCCCCCGTCATCGCGGTGATCGCGGCGGTTATGGCCTTCGCGGTGATCCCGTTCGGTCCCGAGGTGTCCGTCCTCGGCCACACCACCGCACTCCAACTCACCGACCTGCCCGTCGGGGTGCTCTACATCCTGGCGATCACCTCCATCGGCGTCTACGGGATCGTGCTCGCCGGATGGGCATCCGGTTCGACATACCCGCTGCTGGGCGGGCTGCGCTCCACCGCCCAGGTCATCTCCTACGAAATCGCCATGGCCCTGTGCTTCGCCGCGGTGTTCCTACTCGGCGGCACCATGGCCACCTCCGGGATCGTCGCCGCGCAGGACGACACCTGGTACGTCTTCCTGCTGCTGCCGTCGTTCCTCATCTACTGCGTCTCCATGGTCGGCGAAACCAACCGGGCCCCGTTCGACCTCCCGGAGGCCGAAGGCGAGCTGGTCGGTGGTTTCCACACCGAATACTCGTCACTGAAGTTCGCCATGTTCATGCTCGCCGAATACGTGAACATGACCACGGTCTCGGCCCTGGCGACCACCATGTTCCTCGGCGGCTGGGCGGCACCGTGGCCGTTGAACCTGTGGTCGGGCGCGAACAGCGGCTGGTGGCCACTGCTGTGGTTCACCGCCAAGGTGTGGATGTTCCTGTTCGTGTTCATCTGGTTGCGCGGCACCCTGCCGCGACTGCGCTACGACCAGTTCATGAACCTGGGCTGGAAACTACTCATCCCTGTCTCGCTGCTGTGGGTGCTGCTGGTGGCTGCCGCCCGGGTCGCCGAAAACGAGGGCTACCACATCCGCACACCCGTCCTCGTCATCGGCGGTGTGGCGATCACCGCCGCGATGATCGGTCTGTTCCTGCGCGCCGGCCGTGCCCCCGCAACCGCACCACCGGCCGAACCCGCACCGGCCGAGCCGCGCGGTGACACCGAATCGTCCGGCGGCGAACCCGTCTTCCTCGGGTTCCCGGTGCCGCCGCTACCGGAGAACCCCACCCACATCCGCACCGAACCCGGTCTGCTGGAACCGCTCGCGGGTTTCGCGGTCACCGCCGCCACGATGTTCAAGAAACCCAATACGGAGTTCTATCCGGAACAGAAGGTGCCCACCGCGCCCCGCTACCACGGTCGCCACCAGCTCAACCGGTATCCGGACGGGCTGGAGAAATGCATCGGCTGCGAACTGTGCGCTTGGGCCTGCCCCGCCGACGCCATCTATGTGGAGGGCGCCGACAACACCGAGGATCAACGGTACTCCCCCGGCGAACGATACGGCCGCGTCTATCAGATCAACTATCTACGCTGCATCGGCTGCGGACTGTGTATCGAGGCCTGCCCGACCCGGGCGCTCACCATGACCAACGAGTACGAACTCACCGACGACAACCGCGCCGACCTCATCTACGAAAAGGACCGGTTGCTCGCCCCCCTCGAGCCGAGCATGCAGGCGCCCCCGCACCCCATGCAACCCGGCACCACCGAGGCCGACTACTACCTGGGCACCGTTCGCGGCGCCGAGGACCGGCCCACCGCGGCCGCGGAAGGAGGCACCCGATGATCCCGGGGAGCGCACTCGCCGCCGAACCACTCACCCACACCGGGACCGGCGAAACCGTGCAGTTCTGGATCCTGGCCCCCCTCGCCCTGATCGGTGCCCTCGGCACGGTATTCGCCGCCAAGGCCGTCTATTCGGCGATCTGCCTGGCCGCCACCATGATCTCACTGGCCGTCATGTACATCGCCCAGGACGCCCTGTTCCTCGGGGTGGTGCAGATCGTCGTCTACACCGGCGCGGTCATGATGCTGTTCCTGTTCGTCCTCATGCTCGTCGGCGTCGACTCGGCCGAATCGCTGCGCGAAACCCTACGCGGTCAACGAATCGCGGCCGTCGCGGTCGGTATCGGCTTCGGACTGCTGCTCGTCGCCGGTATCGCTCGCGGCATCCGCAACTCCGCGGTCGAATTCCCCGCCACCGGATTCGACGGACGCGAGGTGATCACCGAACTGGCCGAACTGATCTTCGTCCGCTATGTCTGGGCGTTCGAACTCACCGGCGCGCTGCTCATCACCGCCACCATCGGCGCCATGGTGCTCGCCCACCGGGAACGCTTCGGGCCGCGAACGGACCAGCGGGAACTGTCGCGCCGTCGATTCCGCGACCTCGAACACGGTCGCCCCACCCCGCTGCCCACCCCCGGCGTCTACGCCCGACACAACGCCGTCGACGTCCCCGCCCGACTACCGGACGGCTCCTTCGAGGAGCTGTCGGTCTCGACGATTCTGCGGCACCGCCGTACCCAGGCCCTCACCGAAGCCGCCGTCATCTCGGTGGGTTCGGCGAAGGGCGGCCCCGGCCACGACGAGGAAGGCACACGGTGAATCCGGAAAACTATCTGTTCCTATCCGCGCTGCTGTTCACCATCGGCGCTGCCGGGGTGCTGTTGCGGCGCAACGCCATCGTGGTGTTCATGTGCATCGAGCTCATGCTCAACGCGGTCAACCTGGCCTTCGTGGCCTTCGCCCGCATGCACGCGAATCTGGACGGTCAGGTGTTCGCGTTCTTCACCATGGTGGTCGCCGCGGCCGAGGTCGTGGTGGGTTTGGCCATCATCATCACCATTTTCCGCGCCCGTCGCTCGACCTCGGTCGACGACGCCAACCTGCTGAAGTTCTGACGTGGATACCGCAACGCTGTGGCTGCTGCCCGCCCTGCCCCTGGCCGGCGCCGCCGTACTGCTGCTCGTCGGACGCCGTACCGACGCGTGGGGCCACCTGCTCGCCACCTTCGCCGCGCTCGCATCCTTCGCGGTGGCGCTCATCGCCTTCGCCGATATGCTCGGCCGCGCCGAAACCGAACGTCCCATCGCGCTGACACTGTTCGAGTGGGTACCGGTCGGCGGCCTGCAGGTCGATTTCGGACTCCAACTCGATCAGCTGTCGATGTGCTTCGCACTGCTGATCACCGGGGTCGGTTCGCTCATCCACATCTACTCGGTCGGATATATGAGCGACGACCCCGGACGCCGCCGCTTCTTCGCCTACCTCAACCTGTTCCTCGCGGCCATGCTGCTGCTGGTGCTGGCGAACAACTACCTGGTGCTGTACCTCGGGTGGGAAGGTGTCGGCCTGGCCTCCTACCTGCTGATCGGCTTCTGGTACCACAAACCGTCGGCGGCCACCGCGGCCAAGAAGGCGTTCGTGGTCAACCGGGTCGGCGATATGGGTCTGGCACTGGCCATGATGGTCATGTTCTCCACTTTCGGCTCCATCGGTTTCGCCGACGTTTTCGGCGCCGCCGAAACCGCGAGCGACGGCACCCTCACCGCCATCGGATTGCTGCTGCTCCTGGCGGCCTGCGGTAAGTCCGCCCAGGTGCCGCTGCAGTCCTGGCTCGGTGACGCCATGGAGGGGCCCACCCCGGTGTCGGCGCTCATCCATGCCGCCACCATGGTGACCGCCGGCGTATACCTGATCGCCCGCTCCAACCCCGTCTACGACCTGGCCCCCACCGCGCGAACCGCGGTGGTGCTGGTCGGCGCGGTGACCCTGTTGTTCGGGGCGATCATCGGCTGCGCCAAGGACGACATCAAGAAGGCGCTGGCAGCCTCCACCATGAGCCAGATCGGTTACATGGTGCTCGCCGTCGGACTCGGCCCGGCCGGATACGCCGTCGCCATCATGCACCTGCTCACCCACGGCTTCTTCAAAGCGGGACTGTTCCTCGGCGCCGGGTCGGTGATGCACGCCATGAACGACGAAACCGATATGCGCCGCTACGGTGGCCTACGCACCCTCCTGCCCATCACCTATGTGACCTTCGGGCTCGGATACCTGGCCATTATCGGTGTGCCCCCGTTCGCCGGATTCTTCTCCAAGGATCGGATCATCGAGGCCGCCTTCGCCGCCGAAGGCGCCGCCGGTCCGATTCTCGGCGCCGTCACCCTGTTCGGCGCGGGACTCACCGCCTTCTACATGACCCGGGTGATGCTGTTGACATTTTTCGGGGAACGTCGCTGGAAACCGGACACCCATCCGCACGAGGCCCCCGCTGTCATGACCGGACCGATGATCCTACTGGCCATCGGCTCGGTGGCCTCGGGCGCGCTGTTCGTATGGGGTTCCGCACTCCAGCACTGGCTCGCACCCGTCGTCGGGGAACAGCACGGTGAGCCCGCGCTGCCCGTTCCGGTGATCACCGCCTCGGCGCTGCTCACAGTGGCCGCGGGCGTCGCACTCGCCTATGCGCGGTACGCGCGCGTCACAGTGCCCGAAACCGCACCGGAAACGGTGAGCGCGCTGACCGTCGCCGCCCGTCGTGACCTGTACGGGGACGCGGTCAACGAGGCCGTGTTCATGCGTCCCGGCCGGCATCTGACCCGTTCCCTGGTCTTCGTCGACAGTCGCGGTATCGACGGTCTGGTCAACGGGACGGCCGCGGCCATCGGCGGACTGTCGGCGCGAATCCGCCGGGTACAGACCGGTTTCGTCCGGTCCTACGCCCTGTCCATGTTGGCCGGCGCGGCCTTGGTGGCCGCCGCCCTACTGGCGGTGAGGATCTGGTGAACGCCATGCCCTGGTTGTCCATACTGTGGTTGCTTCCCGTGGCGGGTGCGGTGGTCGTCGGACTGCTACCCGCCGCCCACCAACTCGCGGCACGCTGGGTGGGCCTGCTCGCCTCGGTGACCGTCCTCGCGGTGGCGATCGGACTGGCCGTGGCCTTCGAACCGGGCGGCGAACACTTCCAGTTCGTCGAATCGGTCCGCTGGATACCGGCTTTCGGTGCCGGCTACACCCTCGGCGTGGACGGTATCGCCCTGGTGCTGATCCTGCTCACCACGGCGCTGGTGCCGGTGCTCATCGTCGCGGGCTGGCACGACGACCGCGCGGTCGGCACCGGCCGGCGGGTGGCGCACACCTACATCGCGCTCATCCTGCTGGTCGAGGCGATGGTGTTGGTCTCCTTCCTCGCCCTCGACATCCTGCTGTTCTACGTGTTCTTCGAGGCGATGCTCATCCCGATGTACTTCCTCATCGGTGGATTCGGGCCGCGCACCGACGCCGCGCAGATCCGCGGGCAGCGTTCCCGGGCGGCGGTGAAATTCCTGCTGTACAACCTGTTCGGCGGGCTCATCATGCTCGCCGCCGTCATCGGCCTGTACGTGCTCACCGTACGGGAGGGTCTCGGCGACGGTTCGGCAGGAACCTTCGATCTGCGCACCGTGATCGAGGCCGCGGGCAACGGCCAACTGGGCGCCGGTCCCGGGG
The DNA here is from genome assembly GCF_000308675.1 of Nocardia paucivorans NBRC 100373. Classification (GTDB taxonomy): domain Bacteria; phylum Actinomycetota; class Actinomycetes; order Mycobacteriales; family Mycobacteriaceae; genus Nocardia; species Nocardia paucivorans. Next base: position 15,428 of record NZ_BAGE01000041.1, read on the forward strand.
TGCTCAACGCTCTGTTCCTGGGTTTCATGTTCGCCTTCGCAGTGAAGGCGCCACTGTGGCCGCTGCACACCTGGCTCCCGGATGCCGCGGTGGCCGCCACCCCGTCCAGCGCGGTGCTGATGATGGCGGTGGTCGACAAGGTCGGTACCTTCGGGATGCTGCGCTACTGTCTGCTGCTGTTCCCCGACTCCGCCCGGACCTACGCCCCGCTGGTCGTCGCCCTCGCCGTGATCGGCATCCTCTACGGCGCTCTGCTGGCCATCGGCCAGACCGATGTGATGCGACTGATCGCCTACACTTCCATCTCGCACTTCGGTTTCATCATTCTCGGCATCTTCGCCATGACCAGCCAAGGCCAGGCGGGGGCGACGCTGTACATGGTCAATCACGGCATCTCCACCGCGGCCCTGTTCCTGATCGCCGGATTCCTGGTATCGCGGCGCGGCACCCGCCTCATCGCAGACTACGGCGGTGTCCAGAAAGTGGCGCCGGTCCTGGCGGGCACCTTCCTCGTCGCGGGCCTGGCCACCCTGTCACTACCCGGGCTGGCACCATTCGTCAGCGAATTCCTGGTTCTGATCGGCACATTCGGTCGCTACCGGGTCGCGGCCGTGATCGCCACCGTCGCCCTGGTATTGGCGGCGATCTATGTGCTGTGGTTGTACCAGCGGATGATGACCGGTCCGGTGACCCAAGGCAACCACGGGATCAAAGACCTCGTCCCGCGGGAACTGGCCGTGGTGGTTCCACTCCTCGGCGCGCTCATCGTTCTCGGGGTATATCCGAAACCGATGCTGGAGTTCATCGATCCCGCGGTGGATCGGACCCTCACCACCATCGGCATCCACGATCCGCAACCCACCGCCCCGGTGACCCCGGAGGCGAGCTCGGCGAACACCGGAGGCGCGCACCATGAGCGGTGAACTCGAAATCGGGACGGTCCTGGCCGCGTCCGTCGCCACGCCCAGTATCGAATATCACGCGCTGGCGCCGATGCTCATCGTCTTCGGCGCCGCCGTACTCGGGGTGCTGGTGGAGGCGTTTCTACCGCGGCGAGTTCGCTACCCGGTCCATCTGGCGCTCACCATCACGGCACTCACCGTGGCGCTGGTGGCAGTGATCCTGTTGGCGGGAACGGAAACCTCCGCCGTAGGCGGTGCGGTCGTAATCGACGGAGTAACCCTTTTCCTACAGGGAACCCTGCTGGTCGTGGCGATTCTGGCGATACCGGTCCTGGCCGAACGCGGCCCGCTGCCCCGACCGCGTTCGGGCCCGGGAACCTGGAGTCGCGCCGCGGCCACCACCGCCTACGCGATGGATGCCTTCACCCCGCAGGCCTCGGCCGTGCCCGGAAGTTCGGCCGAACGGTCCGCCGAACGCGCCGGTGTCGATGCCACCGAGGTGTTTCCGCTCGTCCTGTTGGCACTCGGTGGTCTCCTGTTGTTCCCGGCGGCCGGCGATCTGCTCACTATGTTCGTGGCGCTCGAGGTGCTGTCACTGCCGCTGTATCTGCTGTGCGGACTGGCCCGGCGGCAGCGACTGCTGTCGCAGGAGTCGGCGATGAAGTACTTCCTGCTCGGCGCGTTCTCCTCCGCCTTCTTCCTGTACGGGGTAGCGCTGCTCTACGGGCAGGCGGGCACGGTACGCCTGCCCGGTATCGCCGATGCCATCGCCGCGGATGCCGGTGAGTCCACCTTTGCCCTGCTCGGGGTGGCGCTCCTGGCGGTCGGCCTGTTGTTCAAGATCGGCGCGGTACCATTCCAGGCCTGGGTGCCCGATGTGTACCAGGGCGCTCCGACGCCGATCACAGCGTTCATGGCGGCCGCCACCAAGATCGCCGCGCTCGGCGCGATGCTGCGCGTCCTGCACATCGCCGTCCCGGGCCTGGTCGACGATTGGCGGCCGGTACTCGCGGCCATCGCCGTCGCCACCATGCTGGTGGGCGCGATCATGGCCATTACCCAAACCGATGTGAAGCGCATGCTGGCGTACTCATCGATTGCGCACGCCGGTTTCCTGCTCACCGCACTGGTCGCCGCCAATGCGGCCGGTATTTCCTCGGTGCTGTTCTATCTCGCCGTCTACGGGGTCGGCACACTGGGCGCGTTCGCGCTGGTGGGCCTGGTGCGGGAAGCCGACGGCACCGAGGCCACCGCCCTGTCCCGGTGGGCCGGGCTGGGCCGGCGGGCACCGTGGCAGGCGGCGATCTTCGCGCTGCTGTTGCTGTCCTTCGCCGGGATCCCGTTGACCGGCGGCTTCGTAGCGAAGTTCGCCGTATTCCAGGCCGCGGCCGAGGGCGATGCCGCGGCCCTGGTGGTGGTTGGTGTACTCGCCAGTGCCATTGCGGCCTTCTTCTACATCCGGGTGATCGTGTTGATGTTCTTCACCGCCGAGCCCGCCGATGCCCCGGTGGTCACCGCTCCGAAGCCGACCACAACAGTGGTTGCTGTGACGGCCGTCGTCACGCTGGTGCTGGGCATCATCCCCCAACCGCTGCTGGACCTGGCCGAGCACGCCGGCACCTTCGTTCGGTAATCAATCGGGTGGCCGGTCGGCGGACCGGCCACCCTTCTCCTGTCGAATCCCGCCTCGAGAGCAGATTTCTACCGGCAAAAATGCGCAGGCAGTCCTTCTCACTCCTATGGCCTCACTCCTATGGCGGTATCGCGGCCGAGCAAGGATAGGGCAGCCGTAGAAGCGGCGAGTGCGGATCGATTCGGCCTAGGCGGTCATCTGTGCAATTTGCGAGTGCCACGGCACCTTTTGTGTGATCCGACGTCTCCCCAGGAATATCACATTTCAAAATGCGCATATCTTGGTATCGGCAATTTTTCTACTACCCACGATATTCCCTCCCCGGACCCACGGAACGCGTGACTCTCGCCGCCGATGGCGGCGAGATATCGAGAAACGGATCGTCAGATGACAAAGGCGTCCATGATACTGCCCGCGCTCGTCGCAATCGTGCCGCCGAGCAATCCGCCCACGATCATCTTCGGCGAGGCCAGCGCCCCACCGTTCCACTTCTCCCAGGCGAACCGCCCGCCGGCGAAGGTGATCCCCATGATTCCGGATAGCAGGGCGAACCAGGTGAAGTAGCGAACGAGCCCGAGGATCTCGGCCGACAGCGGCGGCGCCTCGGGCGTCGTATCGGCGACCTGAGCGACGGCCGTGCCCGTAAGAACCATGTCGTGTAGTGCGTACACCATCATGCTCACCCCGATAACGGGTCGTCGGATCATATGGAGCATCTGACACAGAAGAACAGCAAAAGTATCCGGTCCGCCGTCTACCAGCGTCAATCGGTAATTCGCCCAGCACCCTTGACGGCATACGGCCCATCGAACGAAACGCACGCCGCGGTATCGCCCGCCGCCCCCGCGGCGACGGCCGGGCGCACGACCGCGAAACGAAAAGCGGTGCCGACGTCCGCACGGTTTCACGTCGGCACCGCGCGAGATCGTCAGGTCCAGAGCGCGGCGATCAGCACATTGACGATGCCCAAACCGCCCGCTGCATGCGTCATCCAGGCAAGTTCCTTACCACGTTTCGCCTCCGCACGACCCATTTCGGCGAAGGCGGCGACCAGGAAGGCAACCACGAGCTTGACACCGATCTTCACCATGTTCAGATCCTTGTCGAGCGAGTCGATGGCCTCGGCCATTCCCACCAGGACCAGACCGGTGAGGATCTGCAGGCGCGCGCCCCAGACCATGAGGGAGTTGACGGTGGGTTGCCCGGCCGCATAACCGCCGACCAGCGCCGCCATACCGAGCAGGTGCGTAACGAGCACGGCGTTGTAGACGAAATCCATAGAGTAGAACGCTACTCGATCACACAGCCTTCTACTACATGTGGTCGTAATCAGTGGGATATGCTTCGACCTCCGCGCCGGCCGGCGGTTCTCACACTCCACACCGGCCATATCGAACTCTGAAACCGCGATACCCTCTGCTCCTCTGGGCCCGGGGCGTGGCTTGTTTCGGACACAGTGCTCACCACACCCGGTATTCGACGGTCCCGGTATAACCCGTGGCCCGTCCGGTGATCACGGTCAGCCGCAGAGACCACCGACCGGCCAACGGGACATGGGTGGGGCGGGACACGAAATAGTGGGGGGCGAGCTCCACCGGTTCGACCCGACGAAAAGCGATATCAATCGGTCCCAGATCACCGTCCGCACGGACGAGGCGGGCGGTGACCTCGGACGCATCGATCGGGTGACCATCCGTGTCGTACAGGCGAACCGTCAGTTCCTGTTTCCCCGCCGCCGCACCGTCCACGGCGATATCCGCGCGCACCGGCCCCAAGTCGATGACCAGGGTGGTCGGGGGATCATAGGCATCACGTGCGGGCGTGACCCCGGCCAGCGCGGCCGTGACCGCCAGCACGGCCAGCTGCGCACCCAACTCGACCCGCACCACCACCGTGGGATTCGCGCGGCTGCGGACCATTCTATGGGCGATCGCCGCCGCGACGACGGCGACAAGCACCAGGACGAGCTTCAGCAACAGCAGCCGTCCCCAGTCGGTGGCCCATAGTGCGGGCACGGGATACACCGAACGCCAGGCCTGATAGGTACCTGTGATCGCGAGTACCGCAACGGCGCCCAGCGCGATACCGCCGAACCGGGACGGCCATGCGATCGGTCCGGCGCGGCGCCACACCAGCACTGCGAGGACGAGACCACCCACCCACACCGACATGGCGACCAGATGCGCGACCGTAGCGGCGATCGCGGCGTATCGTTCCGGTCCGGAGATGGCGTGGCCCGCGAATACGGTCGATCCCACGATCACCGGTACCGCCATCGACAACGCGACCCGGCGGGCCGGGAACACCGCGGGCACGACGGCGGCCACCGCTCGGACCAGCATCGCCACCCCCGGCGTCGAGGTGACCGCCTGCCACCACACCCGAGGGTCGGTCCATCCGTCCGCAGCGCCGAGCCGGGCGGGTATCGCCGCCACGATGAGCATCGAGCTCACCGCAGTTGTGACGGCACCGATCCTGATCAGTTGCGCCACCGCCGGAGCGAAAACCCGGTCCCGGTGGCCGAGCCGGGCCACGACGGGGATACCGACCACCAGCGCCATACCGAGATACGCGAAACCGGCGAGGATGCGAACCACCGTGTCCGCGGCAACCGATACCGGATCGCGCGGCGGGTCGCCCGAGGTCGTATCGGGAGATACCCCGATACCGAAGACGCTGGACCCACCGACCGTATGCCCGTCGGCCGACAGCACCGTCCAGCCGAGCAGATAGGTGCCGTCCGGCAGGTCCGGGAACAGAGCAACCGAAACGGTGTGCGCGTTGTCCGCGTAGACCGGCTCACCGGTGTCGACTCGTCTTCCGTCGCCGTCGACCACCGTGATCCCCGTATCCGCCACCGTCACGGGTTCGTCGAACATCACCGAGACCTGTCGCGGTGTGGTGTCGACGGTCGCCCCATACGCGGGGTCGGTGCCGACGAGCGCGGCATGGGCCGCCGCCGGTGCGGTGGCCCACCAGAGGAGGGCCACCGCCATGACGAGCACCGCCGCAATCCGAGGCCTCGTTCCCGAACCGACCGCCCGGCGAACGAACGGAGCCCATCGGGCCCTTCGACCGGGCCGCGGACGGAGCGGAAATACGATCCGGTACCCCGAGCCCGATGAGCCGAAAACGCGCACCGCTCCGATACGCCGGGATCCGGGCGATATCGCCGACCACACCCGCGCATTCGGCGGGATCCGGTATGTCGCGGTCGGATCGTTTCCTCCCGACGCACGGGTCGGTTGCTCACCTTCGTCCCGAAATCCGCGGGTACCACCGTGGTGCGGGTGGGCGGCCACAACCGGTTCGCTCATTCGGCGGACTTGCGGCGCGCCAGGGGCAGTCCGGCGAGCACGAGCGACAGTCCGGCGAGCACGAGCGCGACGAACGCGACGACCAATGCCAACCGGCCGATCCCGGTGTCGTCGGCATTCGGTTCGTCGTGTCCCGGATTCACATCGGTGGTTTCCCGCTCTCGCGCCGCACCGTGCGCATGGTCGGAGGCGGGGTCGGAGAGCCGCAGGATCGGAGCGGGTTTATCCGGTTCGGTGCCGTCGAAACTCTGTTCCACCCAGGAGACGACGGTGCCATCGCTGTAGGTCTGGATCGTGGGCAGCGCCAATGTGGGCACCGCGGGCAATGGACCCACCTGCAGGCGGAACTCGGCGAACTCGCCGGGATGGATCGCGGACGCCTCGTCGCGGGCGCGGAAGGTCACCGAGGAGACAGCCTCGGTGACAGTGCCGCCGTGGTCGTCGGTGACCGGAGTGGGCAGGGCGGTTCGGCGCACCGTGACCTCCCATCCCGGAGTGGTTTCGGCGCGGACCGTGGCCATGGGATACCGCTCGGGTAGAACCACTTCCAACGCCACCGTGCTCGCGGTCGTCGATTCGGTCGGAACCCGCAGGGTCACCACCGCGCTCCGCCCGGCCACCGCGTCCACGGCCGAGGCCGTCACATGGGCCGATGCCACTGCCGCCGTGACCGACTGCGCACCGGACACGACGAATGCGAGCAACACGGCGAACGCTCGTCGATACCTCATCGATCGACTCCCCGTACCGGCGCTCATCCGACGAACCCGCCCGATTGTCCGAGCAGCCCGAGAATATCGCGCCGCAGCCGCAGATAGTCGGGATCGTCGTGGTCACGCGGGCGCGGCAACTCGATGGGCAGATCCCGCACTATCTTTCCGGGGCGGGGCGTCAGTACGACCACCCGGTCGGCCAAGCGCAGTGCCTCGTCGACATCGTGGGTCACCAGGACCGCGGTGAAACCGTCCTGTTGCCACAGTCGCGCTATCTCGGTTTGCATCGTGGCCCTGGTCAGGGCGTCGAGCTTGCCGAGCGGTTCGTCCAGTAGGAAAAGCCGCGGCCGGTTCACCAGGGCCCGCGCCAACGCCACCCGCTGGGCCATACCCCCGGACAATTGCGCGGGAAACGCATCGCGGAAACCGTCGAGTCCGACGAGCGCCAATGTTTCGGCGATACGTTCCCGATCGGCGACCTGGGTGCCGCGGGCCTGCGGACCGAGTGCGATGTTCTGTTCCACGGTGCGCCAGGGGAACAGCGTCGGGTCCTGAAACATCAGGGCGCGATGCGGATGCGGTCCACGGATCGGATCGCCGTCGGCGCGTAGCTCACCGCGGGAGGGCCGCTCCAGGCCTGACAGCAACCGCAGCAGGGTGGATTTACCACAGCCGGACGGCCCGAGCAGCGCGACGAACTGGCCGGGTTCGATACGCAGCGATATGTTCGTCAGCACTCGCAGTCGCCCGAGTTCCTGGGCGCGGGTCGGGGTCGGCGCCGGACGTCCGAGCAGTCGATCCGCCAAGGTGCGTTTTCGCGCCGCGGCCACGCGGAACTGGTGGGACACCCCTTCGATCTCGATGGCGCTTCCGCGGACGACACCGGAATCGCCCACCAGGCCCCGCACATCGGAATTCACCATCGCACCAGGTCTTTCTCCCAGATCAGCACTCGGTTGCGTACTCGGAACAGCACCAGCATCAAAGTGCGGCAGACCACCACCATGATGATGATCGCGGCATACATGCGCGGATAGGCGGCCCACCCCTTGGTCCATTGGATGTACCATCCGAGTCCGTTGTCCACCCCGAGCAGTTCGGCGACGGCGAGCGCGCCGAGCGAGGCACCCAGCCCCATGAACAGTCCGGTGAAGATGCTCGGCAGCGCACCGGGTACCGCCACCCGCCAGATGAGAAACCGTTTGGACGCGCCGAGGGTTTGGGCGACGTCGAAATAGCCGCGGGGGACCCCGGCGATACCGGCCCTGGTGAGCACCGCGACCGGGAACCACACCCCGAAGGCGACCATGAAGACACTGCCGCTGTAGGTACTCGGGAACAGAACGAGCACCACCGGTAGCAGAGTGCCCGCGGGCACCGGCCCCGCGGTCTGGAGCACCGGGTTCCCCCAGTAGGACGCGATCTTCGACCAGCCCATGGCGATACCGGTGCTCACCCCCGCCACCGAACCGATGACGAACCCGGTCAGCAACAGGACCAGGGAATGCCAGGTGCTCGCGGCCAGAATCTCGGCATCGGTGTAGAACACCAGCAGCATCTGCTGCGGCGAGGCGAAATGCGGCGGCCGCAGCAATCCGGTTTTGGCGGTACCGAACTCCCACACCAGCATCCATACGCCGATGAGGCCGATCCACGGGGTCCGGTACCGCAGCCGCAGGGCGGCTTCCCGGTTCCGGTATCCGAACACGGCCCACCCGGTCAGGGCCACCGTCCACAGGGCGAAGAGGATGCCCACCGCCAGGGGGTCGGCGACGTCCAGGGCGTCCGGGACGAACAAGGTCGCCCCCGATGTGAGCACCCATATCGACCAGGTGCATACGAAGCCGAGGGTCGGTGGATAGCGTCTACGGCCGCCGCCGGTCGGGGGCGTCGGGGACCGTGGCACGGTGTCGATGGTGCTGGTGGTCGTCATAATGGCGTCACCAGCTCAGGCCCAGATCGACGTACACCTTGTCCGCGAGGGCCCGCGGATCGGTTTTCTTGTCGAGGTAACCGGTTTTGGCGAATTTTTCGATGCCCGGGATGATCTCGTCCTTCAGTCGGGCCGCCGAGGGGTTGAAACCATAGGTCTTCAGGATGGCCTCGATGGTGTCGCGGTCCGCAGCCGCGTACTGGTTGTCGACCTCGATGGCCGCGGTCTGCGCAATATTGGCGCCCGCCCATCGACTGCCCTCGGCCCATGCGGTGACCAAGGAACGCGCGATATCGGGTTCCTCGCGCAGCAGTCGCCCGTTCAGCACGGTCGCGCAGCAGTACAGCTGCCGGTTGGGCCCCTGGCTGTTGTTGGTCAGCTCGCGGGCCTTACCGCTCAATGTCGGCAGGAGGGCTATCGGGTCACCGGCGGCGATCGCCACGACCTCTCCGCGCTCCAGCGCATCGGGCAGCTGGTCGACGGCGAAGACCCGCCAGTCCACGTCCTGGCCGGGATCGATACCGGCATCGACCAGATCCAGGGAGAAGAACGACATCGCCGAATCCCCGATCGCCGCGACCCCGATCCGTTGGCCCCGCAGGTCGGCCACCGAGCGTAGCGGGCTGTCGTGGGGGACGACTATGCGCAGACATCCCTCGTGCAACCCGGCGGCGAGTTTGGCATCGATTCCTTGTTCGATGGGTTTGAGCCAGGAGAAGAAGATACCGGGCGCGGCATCGAGTTTCCCGGCGCCGACCGCGTCCTTGATCTCGTCGTTGCCGGTTTTGATTATCTCCACGTCCAGGCCGTGTTTCTCGAAGATCTTCTGGTGGTGCGCGACGTAGAGCGGCGCCTCGCACACCCCGCCGCCGTAGCCGATCTTCAACGTACGGGAAACCCCGCCGGCGCCCGGGGTTCGGCGCGCGGTGAGCCAGGCGGCGAATCCGCCGCCCGCGACGATCGACGCGGCGAGCCCGGCTCCCGCGAGAAGTTGCCGCCGTGACAGCGTTATGTCCTCCGGCTCGAGCGGGGCCTCGAGATCCTCGTCCTCGAGGTCCTCGGGAACTTCCGAAACGGTTGCCGGACCGCGATCGGGTTGCGCCGGCGCCGCGGGAACCGCGGTCTCCCCCGGCGAAACCGGCCGCCCGGTTGTCCCGAGCGTCTCCTGTCGCTCGTCGGTCTCGTCGGACATCGCCCGATTGCCTCCCTCTGCACCGGTGCCCACCCACGGTCGGCACGCGCCGAGCGGGGGCACCGCCAATCTCGCTGTGGCACATGAACGGTGGATATCGCGGTTATCCACCGAGGTGACCGTACACGTGGGTGTTCCGCGGCCGGTTCGCGGGCAACGGGTCGACGGACCGGTTCCGAACAGGCGGTGGTCCACCGCCGAGCACGCCCTTCGCGATCCCGGGTCCCGATGCCGCTCGAGCGGGCCCACCGGTCCCGGTCCACATTCCATACCTCTCGATGTGTGATTGTGATGAACACCACCGAATCTCGCGAGCAATTCGTCCCGACATTGCGCGGGGGACGCGAGAACCGCTCTCATACCGGGTATCTCCGACCGCCGTTTCTCACTCACCATGGGGAACGGCCGGTGATCCGTCCGGGCACGGCTCTGTGATCGAGAACGCCGGCCCGATCACGTTTGCCACGGGGCCTGCCGGGTAGTCAAACAGTGGCTCTCTCGTCGAAACACCATCCGGGTGATTACGAAGGGGGGCGAGTTGACGAGCATCGGGTGGCTAGGAGAAGTGGGTGTCTGTTGTTCTCGTGCTTCAGGCACGGGGTCTCGGTGATCTGCTCACCGCGGTCCCGGCGCTGCGTGCGCTGCGCCGGAACAGGCCCAATGATCACCTCGTGCTCGCCGCACCGCCTCGCCTGCGGGCCATCGTCGATCTGATCGCCACCGTCGACGATATGGCGCCGATCACCGTACCGAACAGTCTGCGCTGGGACGGCCCGGCCCCCGATCTGGCGGTGAATCTGCACGGCCCGGGGACCACCGCCCTGGTGGAGCTGGTCAAAACCGGGGCCCGCCGTATCCTCAGCTACCGGAATCCGGCCTTCCCGGAGATCCCCGGCCCCGAATGGCAGGCCGATCGCCATCTGATCGATCGGTGGTGCCACCTGCTCGAATTCGATGGCATCGGCGCCGATCGACGCAACCTCGGCCTGGTTCCGCCGGTGGCCACCACCAGTCACCGCGGCAGCGTGGTCGTGCACATCGGCGCGGGCGCGGCCGCGCGTCGCTGGCCGGGCGACCGGTTCGCGGCGGTAATCCGGCACCTGCTGGTACTGGGCCGCGAGGTCGTCGTCACCGGTGACGAGTTCGAACGTGATCGCGCCCTCGATATCGCAGCCCGGGCCGGGCTGTCGGTGGAGCGAGTATTGGCCGGTGAGCAGAACCTCATCGAACTGGCCGCGACCGTGGCCGAGGCGGCGTTGGTGCTGTGCGGCGATACCGGTGTTGCTCATCTGGCCACCGCCTTCGGCACCCGCACCGTACAACTTTTCGGTCCCACACCGCCGAGTCAGGTCGGACCGCCGCCGCATCTACTCGGCAGGCACGAGGTGCTGTGGGCGAATCGGACCGGTGATCGTGAGGCCGACACCCCCGACCCGGGACTGTTGCGGATCGGGGTGGGCGAGGTCATCGCGGCCGTGGATCGGCAGTTGACCACGCGCAGTCGCACCGAATCCAATCGGATGTCCTACCGCCGGGTCGGCTGAGACAGGGATGGGCCACCCGATGCGGTTCGAGCCTCATCGAGCGCTGCCGCGTAGGAGGCCAAGGCACTCGGCCAGAACTGTTCCAGATAGTCGCGCACATCACCGAGGCCCCGAGGGTCCAGCGAATACAGCCGCCGATTGCCCGCCGACCGCACCAGCACCAGCCGTGCGTCCCGGAGAACCCGCAGGTGCTGCGAGGCCGCCGAGCTACTGACCCCAACGGCCCGGGCCAGCTGACCGACCGAGTGCGGTCCGGCCCGTAAGGTCTCGACCATCGACCGACGGGTCGCATCCGCCAGCGCTACCAGGGCGTCCACCCTGTAAGTCACCACTGAAATAGTGTGGGCGATTCGGGCGGACCCCGGCAAATACCTTTTGCACTTCATTCCCCCTGGTAGAAGCATTAAACCTCGGGTTCGTTATCGTTCGGTGACAATGCGCCGGGCAGTTCACCGTCACGTGACAGTTCCCACAGAGTTCCCCCAGGTCACGGATTCGGTCGTAACTTCATTGGCATGCCCGTGATCTTTCCGTTACCGTTTCGTCGGGGAGCCGTGACCACGGCCGAAAAACGCCATCCGATCACCGCGCAGGTTGTCGCCACCACCACGGCGGTCGGCGCCGCGTTGGGTCTACTCGCGGCAGGCGCCACCGATCCCAACCGAGCCGATATCACCCCGGTCGCCGTCAGCCGGGAAGTCGAGCCCATGAGCATGAGCACTCTTCCCGAGCCACCGACCGCTCCGGTGAACTTCGATCCACTCCGCGCCCTCATCGAACACCGACCGCATACCGTGCGTCCGGTCGACGCCCCCGTGAGCTCCACCTTCGGCGCCCGCTGGGGCACCGTACACCGAGGGATGGATTTCGCCGGCCAGATGCACGCGCCGATCAAGGCGGTGACCGATGGTGTGGTGATCGAGGCCGGGCCCGCCACCGGTTTCGGACTGTGGGTACGAGTCCAGCAGGACGACGGCACCGTCGGGGTGTACGGCCATATGCAGGACATCCTCGTCCATGTCGGTCAGCCGGTGCGCGCCGGTGACGTGATCGCCACCGTCGGAAGTCGCGGCCAATCCACCGGTCCGCACCTGCACTACGAGGTGCACCTGCCCAACAACGCCGCCGTCGACCCCATGCCGTGGCTGTCCGCGCGCGGAGTGGACGCCTCACACTGATCCGAGCCGCCGGCGGGAACGCCGGCACCCGCTCCGGTCGTAGCCGAGCACGGCCACGGAACCGGGGCACCGACCGCGCACAACATTCCGGGTGATGCGGTCGGTGCCCCGGTTTCTCCGTTCGCAATCATGATTTCCACGAATGCCGTGGCACATCCGAAAACCCTTCCCGACGCCGAAACCTGTCGGCCGGATCACCTTGCCCGGACATACCCGGCCGTCCGTGGCGAATCCCGTATGGGCCGCGGCCGTTTCGTGATCGACGCCCACCCCGCACTCCATCGTCCGCGCCCGACACCACCTTTTCGGTCCCCCGGTCACCAACCGGGGCTCAACGCAGCCGCTCCGCCTCGCGGGTGAGTGCGACCAAGGTCTCACTGAGACCGACCAGTTCCTCGGTATCCGCCCCCTCGCTGATCGCCGTCGCCACATCCTCGGCAGCACAACGAGCGGCGAACCAACGATCGGCCAGATCGGCGGCCTCCTGCGCACTGAGAATCACCGAATCCGCAGGAATCCCGGTGCCCTTCACATTGTTGCGATGTTCGTAGGCGCGCTGCCGGCAGGACTGACGGCAATACCGACGACGACGTCCCGAGGGCGAATCCACGATCTCTCGCCCACACCACGAACACGACAACGACCGGCGCGACATGACCCGACACCCTAATCGCTATCGCCCCCGATCACACAACGGGCACGGCCGACCGGTATTACGCCGCAGCAGCGTAGAATAATCGGGTTCTCCCCCACCCGGGAACCAAACAGCCCGCACGAACGTTGACAGAACACAGGGTTTTCGACCGACCGGCACCATCCGGCCGGCCCGACCCACGGTTCGCACCTCGGCGAACGGCCCACGAACACGACCGACCCGGTCTGCGTTTCATCCGGCCTACCGACAACGCAACACGCACGATTCGCGGCTCGGCGTCGCGTTATCGTGCCCGGCGGCGCCGCGCCGAAGGCACGGCATAAACACAGAGAGGACCAGTACAGATGGCAGATCGCGTACTCCGGGGTAGTCGGCTCGGAGCGGTGAGTTATGAGACCGACCGCGACCATGATCTGGCACCGCGCCGGATTGCCCGGTACCGGACCGACAATGGTGAAGAATTCGACGTGCCCTTCGCCGACGACGCCGAGATCCCACCCACATGGTTGTGCCGCAATGGCCAGGAGGGTGTGCTGATCGAAGGCACCACACAGGAGGCGAAGAAGGTCAAGCCGCCGCGTACGCACTGGGACATGCTGTTGGAGCGGCGCAGTAAAGAAGAGCTCGAGGAGCTGCTCAAGGAGCGGCTGGAACTGTTGAAGTCGCGTCGCCGCGGCTGACTCCCGGTCCATCGATCGCCGAGAGGCCGCTCACTCCGCGGAGTGAGCGGCCTCTCGCGTTCGGGGCCGGCCCGGCCGGCGCCTCGGTGAGGGGGCGGAGTCGGCTCAGTGGCTGGCGACCTTACGGTATTGCAACAATGCCAGCGGTATGGCGACGATCAGAATGCCCACCGAGCACATGACGGCGTACTCGATACAGTGATCGGCGGCCCACCCGGTGGGGGTGCCGAACGACGGCGGCGAACTGTTGTCGAACAATTTCCGACCGGCCGCCGAGACCGCGGTGATGGGATTCCACGCGGCGATGGTGCGCAGCGGACCGGGCAGGGTTTCGGCGGAGATGAACGCCGAGGAGATGAACGACAACGGGAACAGCCAGATCAGGCCGGCGCTCTGCGCGACCTCGACGGTGGGCGACAGCAGACCGGTAACCGCCCCCACCCAGGACATGGCGAAGGCGAACAACAGAATCACCGCGAAGGCGAGGGCCGCGGCGGCGAGCGAACCGTGGATACGCCAGCCGACAATATATCCGCAGCCGACCATCACCACCAGGCTGAGAACATTGACCACCAGATCCGACAGGGTGCGTCCCATCAATACCGCCAACCGAGACATCGGCAAGGTCCGCATCCGGTCGATGATCCCGGTTTGCAGATCACCGGCCAGGCCCACGGTGGTGAAGGCGGCGTTGAATGCGACGGTCTGGGCGAAGATCCCGGCCAGAAGGAATTCTCGATACTGGCCGCCGCCCAGCGAGGCGCCGAAGACATAGGCGAAGAGGAAGACGAACATCAGCGGCTGCACGGTGGCGCTCACCAGCAGGGTGGGCACCCGCAGAATGGTCAACAGGTTGCGGTAGGCGACGATCGCGCTGTCCCGAACCATTCGACCGCGCAGCGATATCTCCGACGGCGGCGTGACGCTTCCGACCGTCGGGGTGTCCCCACCGGGAAGGTCGGTCTCGGGAATTTCCTTTCGGACCACGGTGTCGGTGGTGCTCACGACATGATCTCCTCGGGTACATCGTCGGTGTCCGGCTCGGGCTGCGGGGTGGCCGAGGTGCCGGTGAGGGACAGGAAGACGTCGTCCAGGCTGGGGCGGTGGACGGAGGCGTCGACCACGCACACCCCTGCGTCGTCGAGGCGGCGCAAGGCTTCGACCATGGTGCGCGAACCGTCCCCGACCACCACCGACACGTCCTCGGTACCGGGTTCGTGAGTGGGCTCGCCGATACCGACCTGGGCCAGCACCGTCAGCGCGGGCTGCGGTTCCTGACCGACCGCCAGGGTGACGGTGAGCCGATCCCCGCCGATGGAGGTCTTGAGTTCGTCGGCGGAGCCGCGAGCGATGACTCGCCCATGGTCGAGCACGGTGATCCGGTCGGCCAGCCGATCGGCTTCCTCCAGATACTGGGTGGTGAGCAGTACGGTGGTGCCGTCGTTCACCAGTTCTCCGATCACACTCCACATATCGAGGCGGGCGCGCGGGTCGAGGCCGGTGGTGGGCTCGTCCAGGACGACCACCGGCGGTCGGGCCACCAGGGCCCCGGCCAGGTCGAGACGCCGGGCCATACCCCCGGAGTAGGTGCCGGCCGGCCGGTTCGCCGCATGGTCGAGACCGAACGCGGTGAGCAGTTCCCGGGCCCGGGTCGCCGCCTGCCGGTGCGACATACCGTAGAGCCGCGCCACCATGCGCAGGTTCTCGTATCCGGTGAGATTGGCGTCGACGGCGGCGTATTGACCCGACAGCCCGATCCGTTTCCGCGCCGCCCCCGGATCGGCGAGTACGTCGACCCCGGCGACACGCACCGAACCGGCGCACGGTCGCAACAGTGTGGTGACTATCCGCACCGTGGTGGTCTTACCGGCGCCGTTGGGACCCAATAGTCCCATCACGGTACCGGCCGGGATATCGAGATCGATACCGTCGAGCACGCGCACCCGACCGTAGTTCTTGACCAGGTCGCGGATCTGCACCGCCAGGCTCACCGCTCCGTCTCCTTTTCCTCGAGATGCCGCCGCAGGATGGGCCCGATCACCGCGAGCGCTTCGGGCGTGGTCATTTCGGCATGGGTACAGGGCAACAGGTGTTCACGCACGATGCCGGTGATATGTTCCCGCCAGCCGTCGGCGCTGCGATCGGGGTTCTCCCTGTTCACCGGGTCGGCGGCGGCGGTGAAGAACAGCAGGTCACCGTCGTGGACCCCCGGACGGAAACCGTGCGCCTGCACGGTGCCGTCGGCGTATCCGGTGTAGAGCCGTTCCAGGTGTTCGACGGTCAACGCGGCGAACGGACCCGGTTGGGCGCGCAGCAGTTCGGCGACATCCGTCAGGCTCATCTCGGGGTCGAGTGCGCCATGGGCGTTCACCGCGTCGCCACCGAATTCACCGACGATATCGGCGATACTCGGCATCGCCCGATCCAGTAGTTCGTCGGAGAGCCGATAGCTGTCCAGCATGGCCAGCAGCGCGACCCGCTCACCCGCACGTTGCAGGCGCACGGCGATCTCGTGCGCGATCAGCCCGCCCAGCGACCAGCCGAGCAGATGGTAGGGCCCGTGCGGTTGCACCGATCGGATATGCGCCACATAGTGGTCGGCCGCGGCGGCGATCGAGTCGAACCCGGTATGCCCGGCCACATGCGGCGCCTGCAAACCGTAGACCGGCCGATCCGCGGGCAGGTGTCGGAGCAGGCCGGAATAACACCACGCCAGCCCGATGGCGGGATGTACGCAGAACAAGGGCGCCGCCGAGGATTCCGTGGCCGGTCGCAGCGGCAGGATCGGGTCCAGCGCCCGGTTCACGGCATCATCGGCGGATCCGGCGTCGAGCCGAGCGGCAATGGCGGCGGGGGTGGAATCGCCGAACATCAATTGCACCGGCAGGTCGATACCGTCGGCGCGCAGCCGTGCCACGACCTTGGTGGCCAGCAGCGAGTTACCGCCCAGTTCGAAGAATCCGTCGTCGACACCGACCCGCTCCACCCCGAGTGCCTCGGCGAATGCCGCACAGAGCAGGGTTTCGGTGCGGGTGGTGGGCGCCCGATAGCCCTCGGCTCCGGTGAACACCGGTTCCGGCAGGGCCCGACGGTCGAGTTTGCCGACGGGGGTGAGCGGCACCCGGTCGATCAGCATGATCGACTGGGGGACCATGTAGTTCGGCACCAACCGCGCCACGTGGGCGGTGAGCTCGGCCGGGGTCGGGGTGTGGCCGTCGCCCGGCTTCACATATGAGACCAGTGTCGTCGCACCGGCCGGGGTGCGGTGCCCGATGGTCAGTGAGAACTCCACCGATTCGTGCCGGGCCAGCGCCGCGTCGATCTCACCGAGTTCGATCCGGAAACCGCGGATCTTGACCTGATGGTCGGTGCGGCCCACGTAGTCGATGACGCCCGGTCCACCGTCGGCGGAGGGCAGGATGCGCACCAGATCGCCGGTGCGGTACATCCGCTCCCCCGGTTTGCCGAAGGGGTTGGCGACGAATCGCTGCGCGGTGAGTCCCGGTCTGTCGTGGTAGCCACGGGCCAGCGCCGCGCCGGACAGGAACAGTTCCCCGGTGACGCCCAGCGGCACGGGATGCAGCCGGGCATCGAGGACGCAGGCGTCGACACCGCGGATCGGCGCCCCGATCGGGATGGGCCCGTCCGGGTGCAGGGGCGGCGACACGATGGTGACGATGGTGGTCTCGGTGGGGCCGTAGACATTGTGCAGTCGGCGTCCCGGCGCCCATCGGGTGACCAGTTCCGGTGGCAGCGCTTCCCCACCGACGAGCACGTGTCGGAAATCGGTGAGTCCGCTCGGGTCCACGGTGCCCAGCGCCGAGGTGGTGATGAAGGCGTGGGTGATCCGTTCGGTGGCCAGGACCCGACCCAGTTCGGCTCCACCCACCACACCGGGTGGTGTGATCACCAGGGTGGCCGCACCGCCGAGGGCGAACAGCAGATCCAGCATGGCCGCGTCGAAGCTCGGCGTGGCGAAGTGCAGAACACGGCTGCCGGGCCGGACCTCGAAACGCTGTGCTGTTTCGGCGGCGAAATTGGACAGGCCGCCATGGGTCACCACGACACCCTTCGGGATTCCCGTCGAACCGGAGGTATAGATGACGTAGGCGGGATGTGCCGTGCGCAACGGGACGGTCCGCTCCCGGTCGGTGATCGGGTCGTCGGCCGCCTCCAGCACCTGCCGGCGGATCTCGGGATCGTCGAGCACCAACCACTCGGTGTGATCGGTCGCCCCGGACAGCGCGGCACGGTGGGTCGAGATCGTGATCCCCAGACCCGCACCGGAATCGGAGAGCATATGCGCGATCCGGTGCGGCGGATAGCCGGGATCGACCGGAACGAACGCGGCACCGGCCTTGGCGACCGCCAACACGGTGGCCACCGATTCCACCGATCGCGGAATCCCCAATGCCACCAGACTTTCCGGACCGACCCCGAGGCCGATGAGCAGTCGGGCCAGCTTGTTGCTCCACCGGTCGAGCGCGTCGTAGGTGATCTCGGTGTCACCGGCCCGCAATGCCACCGCCTGTCGGTCGACCTCGGCCGCGTCGGTGAACACCTCGGGTAGGGTGACCGGCCGGTCGGGGCGGGCGCCGCGCACGGGGACCAACGCGGATCGTTCGACGGGGTCGAGCAACTCCAGATCACCCACCGCCGTCGCGGAATCCGCGACGACCGCGCCCAGCAGCCGGACCAGGCGGTTGCCGAAACGGGCGGCGGTGGTTTCGTCGAACAGATCGACGCTGTAGTTGACCGCCACGGTGATCCCGTTCGGTTCCCGCTCCGGGGTGTGGGATTCGGTGATGGTGAATTGCAGGTCGAATTTGGCGATACCGCCATCGGTCTCGACGGTGTCGATGCGCAGCCCGGGCAGCTCCAGCGTCCCCACCGGTTCGTTGCGCACCGACAACATCACCTGGAACAGCGGGTGATGGGACTGCGATCGCGCCGGGTTGATCACCTCCACCAGACGTTCGAACGGCAGGTCCGCGTGCGCGAAGGCATCGAGATCGGTCTCGCGGACGGTGTCGAGCAGTGCGGTGAACGGCCGGTGCGGTTCGATCCGGGTACGGAGGACCAAGGTGTTGACGAACATCCCGACCAGAGGGTCGAGGGCCGGATGATCCCGGCCGGCGATCGGGGTGCCGACGGCGATATCGTCGCTGCCGCTCATCCGATGCAGCAGCACCGCCAACGCGGCGTGCAGCACCATGAACAGGCTGACATTGTGTCGGGCGGCGATATCGTGCAGCCCGCGGTGGATCTTCGGGTCGAGAACGCAGCCCACGGTACCGCCGCGGTAGGAGGGAACGGGTGGGCGCGGGCGGTCGGTGGGCAGATCGAGCAGTTCCGGCAGCCCGGCCAGGGTGTGGCGCCAGTATTCGAGCTGTCGGCTGATCGGCGATGCCGGATCGTCCTCGGAGCCGAGCAGGTCCTGCTGCCACAGGGTGTAGTCCACGTACTGGATCGGCGGGATATCCGGCCGCGGATCGATTCCGGCGAGAACCGCGCGGTAGGCGGTGGCCATATCCGCCGCCAACGGTTCCAACGACCATCCGTCCACGGCGATGTGATGCACCACCAACACCAGGATGTATTCCTCTGGGACATCGGCCACGGTGAGCAGCGTCGCGCGCAACGGCACCTCGGTGGCCAGATCGAATCCGGGGGTGGTGAGCCGGTGGATCGCCTCGGCCGCGTCCGCGACGGTGACGGTGCTCTCCTCCAGTGGAACCACGGCATCGATGGGACCGAGCACCACCTGCGCGGGCTCACCATCGATCTCCGGGAATACCGTGCGCAGGGTTTCGTGCCGCTCCTGCAGGCAGTGCAGCGCGGTGGCCAGAGCGATCCGGTTCAGCTCACCGCGCAGCCGCAATACGACGGGCACGTTGTAGGCGCCGCTGCCCTGCCCGGCCACGCCGGCCTCGAACCGGTTGAGGAACCAGAGCCGCCGCTGCGCCGCCGAGAGCGGGATCCGCTCCGGACGTTCCCGCCGGGTCGGTTCCGGCCGGTCGTCCCGTCCGGCGCCGGTGTCGAGCAGGGCCGCGATCTCGGCCACCGTCGGCGCGGCGAAAACTGCCCGCACCTCCAGCCGGGTGCCGGTGACGGCGGCGAGCCGGGACACCAGGCGGGTGGCCAGCAGCGAGTTGCCGCCGATCTCGAAGAAACCGTCGTCGGCGAAAACGGTTTCGACATCCAGCAGCTCGCCCATGATCTCGGCGACGAGGCGCTCCGTTTCGGTGGCGGGCGGACGTCCCACCCGCTCGGTGGTGAACGGTCGAGGTTGCGGCAGGGCGTCGACATCGAGTTTGCCGACCGGGGTCAGCGGGATCTCGTCCAACAGGGCGAGCGCCGCCGGCACCATGTGCGCGGGCAGTCGTTGCGCCGCATGCGCCCGCAGACTCTCGGGTTCGGGGGGCCGCGTCGGATCGATGGGTCGGACGAAGGCCACGATACGGTCGGCGCCGGCGATCCGTCGGACGGCGGTGTGCGCGAACCCGACCTCCGGGTGGTCGGCGAGCACGGCGGTGATCTCCCCGAGCTCGATGCGGAAACCACGCACCTTCACCTGATGATCGCTGCGGCCCAGATACACCAGTTCACCGGTGGTGTTCCAGCGCACCACATCGCCGGTGCGGTAGAGCCGGGCGCCGGGCGGACCGTACGGGTCGGCCACGAACCGGGCGGCGGTGAGACCGAACCGATCGAGATATCCCTGGGCCAGACCGGGACCGCCGAGATACAGCTCCCCGGGGACGCCGATGGGGACCGGACGCAACCGTTCGTCGAGAACCAGGGCGCGGGCGCCCCGGGCGAGGGTGCCGATGGTGATCGGACCGTCACTCGCCAACTCCCCGAGGGTGATCACGATGGTGGTCTCGGTGGGTCCGTACACATTGAACATGCGACGTCCCGGCGCCCAACGCGCCACCAGGTCCGGTCCGTAGGCCTCCCCACCGACCATGAGACCGCGCAGATCCGGCAACGGCCACCGGTCGCGGTCGATGGTGGCCAGGGCGGCGGGGGTGATGAAGGTGTGGGTGACCCGTTCTCGGGTCATCAACTCGGCCAGTTCGTCGCCGCCGTACACATCCGGCGGCACGATGACCATGGCGGCACCCGAACCCACCGTCAGCAACAGGTCCAGGACCGCGGCGTCGAAACTGGGCGAGGCGAAGTGCATGGTGCGCGCGGAATGATCGATGCGCAGCCGGTCCCGGAATTCCGCGGCGAGCTCGGACAGTCCGCCGTGGGTGACCGCCACACCCTTGGGTTTCCCGGTGGAACCGGAGGTGTAGATCACGTAGGCGAGGTCGGCGAGGCGGACCGGGCGCACCCGGTCGTAATCGGTGATCGAGTTCTCACTCCCGGCGTCCTGCGGATCCGCGAGATCGTCGATCGGCAGCCATTCGATGCCCGCGCCGCCCGTCGACCGCAGCCGCCGGGCATGGTCGGAGCGGGTGATCCCGAACACGCAACCGGAGTCGGTGAGCATATGGGCGATCCGCTCGACCGGGTAGTTCGGGTCCACGGGGACGAACGCGGCACCGGTTTTGGTGATCGCGAGCACCGCGGTCACCGAGTCGACCGATCTGGTCAGCCCCATCGCCACCCGATCCCCGGGACCGAGGCCACGCCGGATCAACCGCCACGCCAGAATGTTCGAACGCCGGTCGAGTTCGGCGTAGTCGAGGGTGGTCTCCCCCGCCCGAATCGCGGGCCGCATGGGATACACCGACGCGGTTGCGGTGAAAACCGCGGCCAGGGTGCGCGGTATCCCGCCGGCCGGGCCGAGCGCCGGGGCGAGCCGAACGCGTTCGAATTCGGTGCGGGTATCGATATCGCGGATCGGCACCTCGGGATCGGCGCCGACGGCGGTGAGCACCCGAAGGAAACGGTAGGCCAGGGTTTCGACCGTTCGTACGTCGAAAAGTTCTGTGGCATAAACGAATTCGATCTCGGTCGCCCCGTCGGCGAATTCCCCGACCCGCAGCTCCAGATCGAATTTGGCCCGCGCGATATCGAGTTCCCGGGCGGATACGGTGAGTTCCGGCAGCGCCAATTCGGGCAGCGAATCGTCCCGCACGGTCAAGGCGACCTGGAACAGCGGGTGTCGGCCGGTGACGCGCGGATCGTGGCCGAGTTCGTCGACCACCCGCTCGAACGGGACATCGGCGTGGGCCAGGGCCGCGAGTTCGTTGTCCCGATCGGCGCGCAGCAGCGCGGTGAAGGCGAGATCGGGATCCACATCCGAACGCAGCACCACGGTATTGACGAACATGCCGACGAGGTCGTCGAGCATCCGGTGGGCGCGACCCGCCACCGGGGTGCCGATGGCGATATCCCGACCGCCGGTCACCGCGCGCAACAGCACCGCCAACGCCGAACGCAGCAGCATGAACGGGCCGACCCCCTGGGCGCGGGCCAGGTCGGCGAGGGCACGAACCAGCGGGGCGGGAATGGTGCGACGCACCACTGCCGCGTCCTGGGTGGGGTTATCGGGGCGCGGGCGGTCGTAGGGCAGTGGCAGTTCTTCCGGCAGGTCGGCGAGTCGATCGCGCCAATAGCCGAGCTGTCGACCGGCCGGGCTCTCGGGGTCGGTATCGCTACCGAGATATTCCCGCTGCCAGAGCCCGAAATCGGCATACTGCACCGGAAGCGGCGGCCAGATCGGCGCCCCACCGCGACACCGCGCCGTATAGGCGACGGCGAGGTCTCGGGTCAACGGCCCGAGCGACCGGCCGTCCGCGGCGATATGGTGCAGCACGATACCGAGCAGGTACCGACCGACGCCGGTGCGCAGCAGTACCGCCCGCAACGGGGTGTCGATGGTGAGATCGAAACCGCCGCGGGCCAGATCCCGCAGTATGGTTTCGGCGGTCTCGGGGGATACGTCCCGGGGCTGCGGTACGGACAATGCACGGTCGGCGGGCAGCACCCGCTGATAGGCGCCGTCTCCGTCCTCCGGGAAGACGGTGCGCAATATCTCGTGTCGTTCGACGAGATCGGCCAACGCCGCGCGCAGTGCCGCCACATCCAGGTCACCGGTTATATCGAGGACGAAAGCGATGTTGTAGGCACTGGATTCGGGAGCGAATCGGTTGAGGAACCACAGTCGCTGTTGCGGCAGTGACAGCGGAACCCGATCCGGTCGCGGAATCCGGGCGGTGAGCGGAAGCCGGTGAGCGGTCGGCGCCTGCGCGATCCGCTCGGCCAATGCGGCGACGGTCGGTGCGTCGAAGATGGTGCGCACCGGCAACTCCACCCCGAACCGCTCGTCCAGGACGGTGACCAGTCGGGTGGCCAACAGGGAGTTACCGCCCAGATCGAAGA
The DNA here is from genome assembly GCF_000308675.1 of Nocardia paucivorans NBRC 100373. GTDB lineage: Bacteria > Actinomycetota > Actinomycetes > Mycobacteriales > Mycobacteriaceae > Nocardia > Nocardia paucivorans. The sequence continues at coordinate 38,514 of NZ_BAGE01000041.1, forward strand.
AACCGTCCTCGACACCGACGCTCGCCCGTCCCAGCACCTCGGCGAATGCCTCGGCGATCCGTCGCTCGGTCTCGGTGGCCGGTGCCCGCGATCCGGTCCCGGATTCCCCGCGGAACACCGGTTCGGGCAGGGCCTTGCGGTCGAGTTTGCCGGACGGGGTCTTCGGCAGTTCATCCAGGACGGTGATCGCCGCGGGCACCATGTACTCGGGCAACAGCCCGCGCACGGTTTTCCGGATCTCCGCCGGGTCGACCGGTCCGCTCACCGTCACATACGCGGCGAGCCGCTCCCGGTCACGGGTGTCGGTGTGCACCACCGTGACCGCGGAGCGCACCCCGGGGTGGGCGCACAGCGCGTGATCGATCTCGTGCAACTCGATCCGGAAACCCCGAATCTTGATCTGGCCGTCGGCGCGGCCGAGGAACCGCAACCGCCCGGATCGTTCGATCACCACCAGATCACCGGTGCGGTACATACGTTCCCCACGGCGTCCGAGCGGGTTGGCGACGAAACGGGCGGCGGTCAGACCATGCCGACCGTGGTAGCCCCGGGCCAGACCCGGCCCGGACAGGTACAACTCACCGGGTGTGCCCGGCGGCACCGGCTGCAATCGGTCGTCCAGGACGAACAGCCGCATACCGCGCACCGGGTGCCCGAGCGGCACCGGACGGCCGGCCCGCATGGGACCGGAGATGGTCGCCGCCACCGTGGCCTCGGACGGGCCGTACATATTGTGCATGCGATACCGGGGCGCCCAGCTGTCGACGAGTTCCTGGCTGCAGGCCTCACCACCGACCATGACGGAGCACAGTGTGTCGAAGTCCTGCGGCGGGACGGTGGCCAGGGCGGCCGGGGTGATGAAGGCATGGGTCACCCGTTCGGTGCGCAGGAGTGTCGCCAGTTCCCGGCCCCCGTAGATATCGGCGGGAGCGACCACCACCGTGGCGCCGGCGGCGAAGCCGAGCAACAGTTCCAGCACCGAGGCGTCGAAACTGGGCGAGGCGAAATGCAGGGTGCGGGATCGGTCGGTGACCCCGAACCGGTAGCGCTGCTCACCGGCGAACGAGGCCAACCCGGCATGGGTGACGATCACCGCTTTGGGGGTGCCGGTGGAGCCGGAGGTGTAGATGAAATAGGCCGGGTGGGCGGTGCGCAACGGCCTATACCGGTCGGCGTCGGTGATCGGCGTGGCCGGATGGCCGGCGCAGGCGTCGGTGACGGCCGGTGTGCCGAGCACCAACCAGGTGCCGGCGCGGCTGGTAGGCCAGTCGGGCAGACCGGCATGGTGGTCCGGGTCGGTGATACCGAGCAGCGCACCGGAATCGGCGAGCATATGCGCGATTCGCTCGCGCGGGTAACCGGGGTCGACCGGAACGTACGCGGCACCGGTTTTGGCGACCGCCCAGACGGCGACGATCGAATCCAGGCCGCGGGGCAGCGCGACGGCCACCACCGTCTCCGGGGCGGCGCCGTGCGCGATGAGCAGCCGGGCGAGCCGGTTCGACCGCTCGTCCAGCTCTCGATAGGTGGTGTCGCGGGCGCGGTAACGGACCGCGACGGCGTCCGGCAGCCGTTCGGCGATCTCGGTGAACATTCGGGCCAGGGTGGTCGGCGGTTCGGCCGGTCCCCCGGCGATGGGCACCAGGTTCGCGCGTTCGTGCCGGTCGAGCAGGTCGATATCGCCGAGTGGACGCTGCGGCTCGGCGACCACCGCCGACAGAGTGGTCACGAACCGGCGGGCGAACGCCTCGACCGTGCGCGCGTCGAAGATATCGGTGGCGTAGCCGAATTCGGCGCGCAGATCACCATCGGCGCCGTCGTCGTGGATCTCCAGCTGGAGATCGAACTTGGCCACCTCGGCGGCGGGCGGCAAGATCTCGGCACACACCCCGGGCAGGTCCAGATGCAGCTCGGGCGCGTTGTCGTAGGACAGCATCACCTGGAACAGCGGATGCCGTGATCCGGAACGCTCCGGATTGACCAGTTCCACGAGCCGTTCGAACGGCACATCGGCATTGGCGAAGGCGTTCAGGTCGGTTTCGCGGATGTGATCGAGCATTCGGTCGAAACCGGCGGCGGGGTCGACGGCGGTGCGCAGGACCAGGGTGTTGACGAACATGCCGACCAGCTCGTCCAGCGCCGGATCGGAGCGGCCCGCGATCGGAGTGCCGATGACGATATCGGTGCTGCCGCACAGCCGGGACAGCAGCGCGGCCAGTGTGGCATGCATGACCATGAACATGCTGACACCGCGGTCCGCGGCCAACTCGGTTGCCTCGCGGCGGATCTCGGCCGGGATGGTGAAAGCGATCCGCGCCCCCTCGGTGGATCGGTGCAGCGGACGTGGCCGGTCCAACGGCAGGTCCAGCTGATCCGGCAGACCGGCCAGCTCCGCGCGCCAGTAGACGATCTGCCGGCTGAGCGCGCTCGTCGGATCGGTTTCCTCACCCAGCAGTTCCCGCTGCCAGATCGCGAAATCGGCATACTGCACCGGCAGCGGGGTCCACTGCGGCGCCCGCCCCTCGGCGCGGGCCGCCACCGCGGTCACCAGATCTCGGGCCAGGGGGGCGATGGACCAACCGTCGCCGCAGATGTGGTGCAACACCAGGACGAGCACATGGCGATCGGTGTCGGTGGCGTACAGCGCCACCCGGATCGGGGCCTCGGCGCGCAGGTCGAAACCGCGGCCGGCGAACTCCTGGACCAGCGCGGTGATATCGGCACCGTCGGCATCGATCACGTCCAGGCCGAGCGGGATATCGGCGGCGGGGTGCACCAGTTGGTAGGGGCCCTCCGAGGTTTCCGGAAAGGTGGTGCGCAGACTTTCGTGCCGTTCCAGCACATCGGTCAGGCCCGCGCGCAGCGCCTCGATATCGAGACTGCCGTCCAGGGCGACGGCGAGCGGCATGTTGTAGAGGGCGGCGTGTTCGGCGAACCGGTTGAGAATCCACAACCGTTGCTGGGCAGGTGACAACGGTATGCGAGCGGGCCGCTCGACCGGCACCAGGCTCGGCGCGACGATATCCATGGCGTCGGCGGCGAGGCGTTCGCTCAGGGCGGCGACACTGCCCGCCTCGAACAGGTCGCGGATGGTGAGCCGCACGCTCAAGGCGGCATTGATCCGCGCTACCGCCCGTGCGGCGACCAGGGAATTACCGCCCAGTTCGAAGAAGCCGTCCTCGATCCCGATCTCATCGAGGGACAGCAGGTCGGCGAATATCTCGGTAAGGGTCCGCTCCGTCTCGGTGCGCGGCGCGGTGCGCACCCGTTCCCCGGTGTCGCCGGGGGCGGGCAGCGCGGCCCGGTCGATCTTGCCGTTGCTGTTGAGCGGCAGTTCGTCGAGCGCGACCACCGCGGCGGGAACCATATAGGCGGGTAGGGTCCGCGACAGCCGGGCGCGCAGCGCCTCGGTATCGATCCGGACCGGTTCGCCGTCGCTGCCACGGACCGCCACCACATAGGCGACCAGTCGGTCGCCGGCGGGCCCGGCGTGCGCGACGCAGACCGCACGCGCGATATGGTCCTCGGCCAGCAGCGCGGCCTCGATTTCGCCGAGTTCGATGCGCAGACCGCGGATCTTGACCTGGAAGTCGGTGCGGCCCAGATACTCCAGGACCCCGACGCCGCCCTGGGGGTCGTCGCGAACGGGTTGCCATCGGGCCAGATCCCCGGTTCGGTACATGCGCGCCCCAGGGGTGAAAGGTTCGGCGACGAACCGTTCGGCCGTCAGCGCCGCCTGGCCGACGTATCCGCGGGCCAACTGCATTCCGGCCAGATACAACTCGCCCACCGCGCCCGGCGGTACCGGCCGTAGGCGGGAGTCCAGGACATAGGTTCGGGTGTTCCACACCGGCGAGCCGATGGGCACACTCGTGGGCTCGGATGGACAGGGCCAGTAGGTGACGTCGACGGCGGCCTCGGTCGGGCCGTAGAGGTTGTGCAGTTGGGTTCCCGGCAGTGCGGCGTGGAAATCGCGCACGGTCGCGGCCGGTAGCGCTTCGCCGCTGCAGAACACCCGACGCAGTCCCACGCAGCCGCGCATCTCGGCATCGGTGACGAAAACCGACAGCATCGATGGCACGAAATGCGCTGTGGTGATGTGTTTTTCCGCGATGACGTCGGCCAGGTACTGCGGATCGCGGTGCCCGTCGGGTCGGGCCAGCACCAGTCGGGCGCCGACCTGCAAGGGCCAGAAGAACTCCCATACCGACACATCGAAGGTCGCGGGGGTTTTCTGAAGTACCGCGTCGGTGTCGTCGAGCGGATATTCGTGCTGCATCCAGCGCAGCCGGTTCACGATGGCCCGGTGCGCGATGCCCACGCCCTTGGGGGTTCCGGTGGATCCGGAGGTGAAGAGGACGTAGGCGAGGTGGTCGACGTGGAGCGGCCGGATCCGATCGGCGTCGGTGATCGGCGCCGCGTCCATCCCGGACAGGTCCAGACCGTCGAGGGCGAGTGTCGGCGTGTGGTCGGGCAGGGTGGCCCCCTCGCGGTCCAGAACCAGCACCGCGACCGGTTGGGCGCGGGCCATGATCCGGGACAGTCGCTCGACCGGATGCTCCGGGTCCATCGGCAGATACGCGGCGCCGGTCTTGACGATCGCGTACATCCCGACCACCAGTTCGAGGCTGCGGCGCAGGCACAGTCCGACCACCCGCTCCGGTCCGGCGCCGCAGGAGATGAGCAACCGGGCCAGTCGATTGGCGCGCTCGTCGAGTTCGCGGTAGGTCAGCGTCTCGTTCTCGAACTCCACGGCCACGGCGTCCGGGCAGACGGCCACCCGCTCGGCGAAGAGGTCGACCAGGGTGGCCGGGGCGAGGTCGACGGCGGTGTCGTTCCACGTGCGCAGGACCAGATCCCGTTCGGCCTCGGTGATGGCCGGCAGGCCGAATGCGGGAGTGTCGGACGGGACGGCGAGGAAACGGTTCAGGAAGTCGAGGAACCGCTCGTGGTGGGCCGCCAGTTCGGCCTCGCCGTAGAGCTGCGGGTTGGCCTCGAAGTCGAGGTGGATCCGGTTGCCGGCGCCGTAGTAGAGGTTGACCGACAGGTCCTCCACCGGGCCGGTCGCCATCACCTGCGGCGATCCCTCCACATCACCGAACTGCAGCTTGTTGCCGAACAACATGACGTTGATCATCGGCCCGAAGAAGCCCCGCGAACCCCGCGAGTAGCCACAGTCCCGGCGGATGTCCTCGTGCCGGTAGCGCTGATGTCGCAATGCACCGGTGATCTGCTGCTGCACGATGCGCACCGCGTCCTCGACCGTGGTGTCGCTCCCGAACCGGACCCGCAGCGGCACCACATTCGACACCACACCGGCCGAGCGGCGCAATGCAACGGTTGTGCGGGCGGAGACGGGCAGGCTCAGCACCACATCGTTCTCACCGGTCACCGCGCGCACATAGCAGGCCAGCGCGGCGGCGAACACACTCGGCTGCGAGGCGTTCAGCCTGTCCGCCACCGCGGTCACCCTGGCCTCGGTCAGCTCGTCGAGGCGCGCCGCGGCCAGGCGCCGGCCCGGATCGGGGGCGGACGACGGATTGGCGGCCGTGGACAGGGTGAGCACCTCGCCCACACCGGCCAACAGTTCCCGCCAGTAGAGACCGTCGGTGACGAACCGGTCGGAATTGCGGTATTCGATTTCGCCGGCGTACAACTCGGCCAGCGGCATGGCCCGCGATACCGACGGTTCGCGCTGTTGTTCGAGAGCGGTATAGATCTCGGCGGTGCGGGTGTTGCCGCTCATGGCGCCGTAGCCGTCGATGAGGATGTGGTGGGCACGCGAGTACCAGATGTAGTCACGCTCGCCGGTGCGCAGCACCGCATTGATGATGAGCGGGTCACGTTCCAGATCGAAGGGGGCGCGGGTGGCCTCGTCCATCCAGCGCCGCGCGGCGGCGGACGGATCGGGTTCGTCGCGGAAATCGAGCCGGATGAAGGTGGGCTTCAGGTCGGGGTCGAGTACCTGATGGGGGACCCCGTCGATGGTCACGAGACGTAGGAGATCTGTTTCCGTTTCCCGCCCGTAACGTTCCAGAGCGGTGAACAGGCGGTCGATATCGAGGTCGCCGTGTATTTCGACGGATTGGGCGATGATGAGGGGAACGTCTGGTCGGATGCGCTGGGCGTACCAGATACCCATCTGCGCGGGGGACAGCGGAAAGGCCTGTGCCAAGAGTTCGCCGGCCGACAAGTCACCGATTTGCTCGGTGGCCACAGATCTCATCAATCACTCCGTTCTACCGCTGGTTGATGTATCTCCCCGAACACAGTCGCGGCGGGCGAGAAGACGCCGGACGTAGGACGTGATCCACGACCTATGATTCGGAACGTTCGGGGGCGCGGATGGCCGGATATTGAATCGTTGCACAGCCGTGAGCGATCACCCGGACGACACGCCGAGTGAGCAAATTTTCCGCAAAACACACAGCTCGGACAACGATATTCGACTGCTCAGGACAGAATGTCGAGCAGCGGACCGACCGGGATGATCTCGATGGCTATCGGCGAGCGAACAGCAAATGAACCGATCGGCGTCGCGCGCCGAGAGTGCTTCCGGCAACGAAGATCACGGCGCGGAAACGGCGGGACGCGCCGAGCGTCGGTGGCGACGCGGATCAGGAGGCGGAGGTCTCGGCGGCGCTACGGGAGATATCGGTCCGCGCACGACGACCGGTTCGCCGGACGATAACGGCGGAGACCAGGCCGACCGCGGTCGCCACCACGGCGACCAGCTCCGGTACCGGGCCCAGCCGGGTCGCCGGTGTCGTCGCATCCCGCAGCGGCAGCCGGGCCACCAGCACCTCCGGCTCGAACAGCGGGGTCTGCTGCTGTACGGCGCCGTCTGCGGTGATGATCGCACTCACGCCCGAGGTCGCGGCGACGACCAGCGCCCGCCCGTGTTCCGCCGCCCGCACCCGCGACATGGCCAACTGCTGATAGGTCATCTCGCTGTCACCGAAAGTGGCGTTGTTCGTGGGGACGGTGAGCAGCTGCGCACCCGCCCGCACGGCCTGATGAAAAGCACGATCGAAGGCCACCTCGTAGCAGGTGGCGACACCGATGTCGACACCGGCGGCGTGCACGGTCCCGTCGCCGTGTCCGGGAACGAAATAACCCGCCCGGTCGGCATAGGAGGAGAACAGCCGGAAGAATCCGCGCATCGGCAGATATTCGCCGAACGGCTGGATGATCTTCTTGTCGTGTCGTTCACCGGGGCCGTCACCGGCGGTCCAGACCAGAACCGAGTTGGTGGTGGTCCGATCGTCGTTCACCAGGACCGCGCCCACCAGGATGGGCGCGCCGATCCGCCGCGCGGCGCGATCGATACCGGCCGCGGCGTCGGGATTGCGCAGCGGGTCGATATCGGACGAGTTCTCCGGCCAGATCACCAGATCGGGTGCCGGAACCAGACCGGCGGCGACCTCGTCGGCGAGCTGCTCGGTCCGGCGGACATGGTTGTCGAGGACGGCGCGGCGCTGGGCGTTGAAGTCCAGTCCGAGCCGCGGCACACTGCCTTGGACGGCGGCCACGGTGATCATCGCCTCCCCCGCGCGCGGCGCGGGGAGTGTGGTGCGCAGCACGAAACCGGAGAGTGGGAGGAGCACACACCCCGCGGCGGCCACGGCGACGGCGCGCCGGGAAGTCCCGGCACCGCTCGCGATCGCCGCGGGCTCGGTTCCTCCCGGATCCATCCCGGTGAGGTACGGGCGCAGGGCCGAGACGAGTGCGGCGCCGCAGGTGCCGGTGAGCGCGACGGCGAACCCGATCAAGGGCGCCCCACCGAGCGCGGCGAGCGGCAGGAACCAGCCGTCGGCCTGTCCGAAAGCCAGCCGCCCCCAGGGGAACCCGCCGAACGGGAAACTCGATCGCCCCCATTCGACGGCGGTCCAGGCCGCCGCGAGCCACAGCGGCCGGCCGGGCAGGGCGCCGAGGGCGCGGGCCACCAACCCGAACACACCGATATAGACCGCGCAGGCGGTGGACAGCGCCAGCCACGGCACCGGACCGACATAGATACCGGTCCACGGCAGCAGCGGGAGGAAGAAGCCCAGACCGGCGAGGAGGCCGTAGCCGAATGCGCCGCGCCACCGGGGTGTTCCGCCCACCACGAGAGTGAGCAGCGCGATTCCCACCGGTGCGAGGAACCACCACGACCGCGGCGGGAAGCTACCGAACAGCAGCAGTCCGGCCGCGACCGCCCCCGCCGACCGCACCGCTACCGGCCGGCGGGCGCACCGGGCGAGTAGACCGTCGAGCCACCGGCGCGTGGGCTCATGCGCCATGAATCGTCACTCCCCGGTGCACTGTGCGCAGGCACCGCGGCAACGGGTCGTCCGGGGTCAGGGGCGGCAGACCCGGAACTCGGGAGCGCGGATCGGTGGACCATCGCTGCACCGAATCCGCTGGAGCGGCCACCACGAGTTCCTCGGCCTCCCAGACCGCGTAGGAGGCGGGGGCACCCGGGACGAGCGTTCCGGCGATACCGTCGCGCACCCCGCCCGCCCGCCACGCCCCTCGGGTCGCGGCGGCGAAGGCGGCCCGCGGTGACAACCCGTATCCCGGGGTGCGATGGTTGACGGCCGCCCGGATCGCCGCCCACGGATCGAGCGCGGTCACCGGTGCATCCGATCCGATGGCCAATGACACCCCGGCCGACGCCAAGGGGGCGAACGGGTGCGCGGTCGCGGCGCGCTCGGCGCCGAGCCGTTCGGCGTACATACCGTCGGGGCCACCCCAGGCCGCGTCGAAGGCCGGCTGGATACTGGCGATCACCCCCCATGCCGCGAGTGCCGCGATCTGCTCGGCGTCCACCAGCGCCGCGTGCTCGACCCGATGACCGAGCGCCGCCACCGCGGGACCGCCCAACTCGGCGACGACCCGGCCGATTCCGGCCACCACGGCATCCATCGCGGCATCCCCGATGACATGGAAACCGGCCTGTATCCCGGCCTCCGTGCAGGCCCGCACATGCGCGGCGATATCGTCGGCGTCCAGATAGCCGATACCGGCGCCGGAATGGTCGGCATAGGGCCTGCGCAGCCACGCCGTCCGCGAGCCGAACGAGCCGTCCACGAACAGATCCCCACCGAGCGCATGTGCGCCGACTTCGGCGAGCAAGGTCCGGGCCTCGTCGGCCGTGCGCACCGCCTGCCCCCAATACACGCGCCGTTGCACCCCGTGCTCGAATTCGAGCAGTTCCCGCGCGTCGTCGGCGCCGGCGATATCGGGTCCGGCGCATTCGTGCACCGCCACCACCCCGCGCGCCGCCGCCAGGTCCAGCGCCGCCCGCCGCGCGGCGTCCCGCTGTTCTCGGGGGAGCAGGGCCCGCACCGCGGCCCGGACGCGGTGATGGGCCTGCGCGCGCACCGGCTCGCCTCGGTGATACCCCTCCGTCGCGGTCGCATCGGGTACCGCCTCCAGCAGTGCCGTGGACACCACCGCGGAATGTCCGTCCACCCGCGACAGGTACACCGGCCGTCCCGACCCCGCCGCGGTATCGATCTCCTCGACGGTCGGCGGGCGGCGTTCCGGCCACCGGGTCTCGTCCCATCCGTCCCCGATCACCGCGGCATCGGGGTGCCGCGCCGCGAAATCGGCGATCAGTTCGAGACAGTGCGCCACCGACCGCGCCCCCGTCAGATCCAATCCGGTCAGCTGCATTCCGAGTGCGGTGGTGTGCAGATGCGGTTCCACGAACGCCGGTGCGACGAACGCCCCGTCCAGATCGATGACCTCGGCGTCCGGGTGCAGCGCCCGCCCCACCCGGTCGGCGCCCAGCCACACCACGATCCCGTCGGTGACCGCCATCGCCGTGGCATCCGGCGCACTGGAACTGTAGATTCGACCCCCGACCAGCAGCTGCGTACTCACGATTGTCCAGTCTGCCGTACCCGTCGGCCGCCCGCGCGAGCCGGTCGGGCGAGCGTGAGCTCGGCGACGATTCCCGGACCGGGCCGGCTAGGTGGGCGAACCGGTGACCAGGGTGAGTACGGCGTCGAGCGCGCCCGCCGCCGTGAGCAGAGCTCGGGAGCGGGCCTCGATATCGGCCTCCCGGGCGGCCAACCCGGCAGTGACATCGCCCGATCGGTACCCGCGCCGCACGGCCGACATGAGGGTGCGCACCGTGTCCACCCGGTAGCCGGCGCCACGTAGTTGGTGGACGATTCGCGCGTCCCGGACCTGGTCCGGGGTATAGCGGCGGGTACCGCGCGGGGCGACCCGATCGGGGACCACGAGTCCCTCGGCATCCCAGTGTCGCAGCGTCGACGCGCGTACCCCGAGTGCGGTGGCGAGCTCGGACACGCTCATGGCATCGGACGGTCGCACATCACGAACCGGTTCGTCGGCTATCGCCGCGATGGCGGCCGTGGCGGCGGCGAGTTCGGCGCGTTCCCGGTGGAGCCGGGCATGTGCCGCGTCGAGCAGGGCCGGTGTCGCCGCCGGTTGGTCCCCGTGCACCGTTCGCATGATTCGCTTGGCCTCCACCGGCCCGACCCCGGCGGCCAGCGCGCGGTATGCCCGCGCGGAATACAGGTGAATCTCGGTGTAGACGCGATAGCCGGAATCGGTACGCGTCGCCGGCGGGAGCACACCGTCACGTTCCAGGTTGCGCACCTGCTGGACCGAGTACCCGCTGCGGCGCGCCAGTTCCCCGGTCCGCATGGTGGGCGATTGGAGAGTCGACACCCCGATTTCTCATCTTTCCGCAGGTTACTCGTGGACTTGCGACGCAAAGGCTCCATAAGCACTTTAATGAAACGCTGGAGCTCATGAGCATCGACGAGATCATCGACCACCTGACCGGCCTCGAAGGCGTACTGATCCTGCGCCCGGGTCCCGGAGACGGTTCACCGGAGATCACCTGGGGCGACATCTTCTGCTACTACTCGCCGGAGGGCACGGTCCCGGAGCGGACCCAACCGTTCGCGACGATCGTCACCAAGAACTATCCCGGCGACGAACGGTCCCGGTTGGACCGTCCCGGCGCGTTCCGCCTCAATGTGCATCCGGGGCGGGAGACCTTCATCCGCTGGACCGGCCGATCACCGCGTGAGGTGCCCGACGATATCGATGTGAGCGTCACCGACACCGTTGTCCCCCACCCTGTCTACGGCTCCGCCGGTTGGCTCGCGATCGTCGAACCGGGTCCCCGGACCGCCGAGACGGCGCGGGAACTGCTGCGCGAGGCCTACGATCTGGCCCGCGCCCGTCGGGAACGGCGGACGGCCTCGACGCAGTAGCAGTGACCGGGCCCGGAGCGCCGGCTCAGCGTTCGATGGCGGGTCGACCGACGGGCCGCGGATCGTCGTACCACTCCCCGACCACGACCCCGTCGATATCGACGACGCCGGCGCGCCGCGGAACCGTCGATGCGATCCGGGCCACCCATCGCGCGGCCACCGCGGCGACCACCGGCCGCAGCAGTATCCGGGTCGGTGGGAACAGCATCAACAGCCCCGCCACCGAGGTGACCAGTCCGGGAACGAACAGCAGTATCCCGCCCGATGCGACGAGCGCCCCGTCCGCGACCGCGGCCCCGGGGGAGATCTCCCCACGCCCGGCCCGGCCGAACTGCTCGACCACCCGGCGCCACTGGCCGCCCAGCATCAGCACCCCCACCGCCGAGCAGGCGAGCAACAGGAGAATCGCAGGCATGGCGCCGAGCAGGTGTACGGCTACCGCGAATGCGGCGATCTCGACAACGGCGTAGGCGACGAATACGACGGCGGGCATGACGTTCCTTCCGGACGATGTACCCCTACAACGCACGAGCCGCCGGATTTTCTCCCGGTCGGCGCCCGATGTGGCCGATCACCCACCCGGCCGGACCAGACCGGTCTCGTAGGCCAGTACCACCGCCTGGACGCGATCCCGCAGGCCGAGTTTGGTCAACACCCGGCCCACATGGGTTTTGACGGTGGCCTCGGACAGGTACAGCTGTTCGGCGATCTCGGCGTTCGACCGTCCGGCGGCGATATGTTCGAGCACCTCTCGTTCCCGGGCGGTGAGCACATCGAGTATCCGTGGGTCCCGAGTGGGGGCGGGTTCCTCGGCGATCATGCGGGCGATCAGGCGTTTGGTCACCTTGGGCGAGACGACGGCATCCCCGGCGGCCACACTGCGAATCGCCGAGATCAGGTCCTCGGGCGGGGTGTCCTTGAGCAGGAAGCCACTGGCCCCGGCACGCAGCGCGCCGAGCGCGTGTTCGTCGAGGTCGAAGGTGGTCATCACCAGCACTCGGCTGCCGTGGCCCGCCTCGAGGATGCGGCCGGTGGCGGTGACACCGTCGACCACCGGCATGCGCACATCCATCAGCACTACGTCCGGCGTCAGTTCGGCGGCCCGGGACACCGCGGCGGCACCGTTGTCGGCCTCACCGACCACCTCGATATCGGGGTGGGCGCCGAGCACCATCTTCAACCCCATACGCATCAGTTCCTGGTCGTCGACGACGAGAACGGTGATCGGCACGTCACTCAATGTAACCGCCGCCCAGGAACGCTCGGCGCACGGTCGCCGGCCCACGCCCAGGTCCGGGGAGCCTACTGTCCCGGCTCCTGGCGGCCATCAACGCCTTCTCGCTATCGCGCGCTATCGGACATCCCTGTCCGGGAATATCCCGTAACGCACGTTACTCCCGGTCCGGCGTGGCGAGCGGGATCATGGCGTACACCCGCCAACTGCCCTCCGAGGTGCGTCCCACCTCCAATGTTCCACCCAACACCGCCACCCGTTCCCGCATCCCGGCCAGACCCAGACCACTGCCCGGAATCCGGGGCTCCTGCACCGGTACACCCCCCGAATCGGTGATCTCGATTTCCACGTCGTCGGCCCGCCGGTGCACCCGCACCCATGCTTTCGGGTTGGCACCCGCATGCCGCAACGTATTGGTGAGCGCCTCCTGCACGACCCGGTGCACCCCCAGACTCACCTCCGGGGAGACGGCGTCGAGTTCCCCGCACAGTTCCAGCTCGACGGCCAACCCGGCGCCGCGCATCATCTGCGCCAGTTTCGCGATACCCGCCGTACCGTGCTGCGGCAGTTGTTCGGGGGCATGTTCGGTGCGCAGCAGCGCGACGGTGCGACGTAGTTCCCGTAATGCCTCGCGGCCGGTGCCGGCAATGGTGCCCAGGGCCTGTTCGACGGTGTCCGGATCGTGGCGCAACGCGTAGCGGGCGCCGTCGGCCTGGACGATCATCACGCTCACCGCATGCGCGATCACATCGTGCAGTTCCCGGGCGATCCGGGTGCGTTCGGCGGAGACGGCGTCGTGGGCACGTCGTTCCCGGTCGTATTCGGCGACCGCCAGACGGGCCTCGACCTCGGCGTTGTAGGCATGGCGGGCACCGGTGAACTCGGCCAGACTCCAGCAGAAGGCGTAGTACACGCAGACGAACGCGATATCGGCGCTTCGGATCCCGAGGAGCGCGATCATCGCGTACGCCGACTCGACGAACAGGCCGAGCAGATACACCAGACCGTCGCGACGTCCCACATACGCGACCAGGGTGTAGAGCAGGATGCCCAGGCCGAGCAGTGCCGGATGTACGGCCCGGTCGTCGAGGATCACCCCCACCGCGGTGGAGGTGATCGCCAAAGCGAGCATGGTCGCGGCCATCAGCCGGGGATAGATCCGGCGTAACACCACCGGCAGCGGCAACAACACCGACATCATCAGGTAGCCGAGCGTGTGGTGGGCGTCGTCGACCTGCAGCACATCCAGCACCAGCAGCGCCGCCGCCAGCACGGAATCGGCGACAACGGGTTTTTCACGAAGCCACAGACTGAACCGGCGCACGCGCTTCAGCCTAGAGCCGCCGGGCCTCCCGGCGACCGGCCGCGACAGATCGGCCCGACGCGCAATATCTCCCATCGGCGGGCGAGGCCGACTACCTTGTTGCGGGTGAGTATGGCGACTTCCACCGGATCGGGCACCGCCCCGTCCGGCCACGACATCGACGCCGAATTCGCGGCCCTGCCGTTGAGCGCACTCGCCGACGCGGCGCTGACCGCGGCCCGTGCCGCGGGAGCCGAGCACGCCGACCTGCGGGTACACCGGCTTCTCACCCAGTCGATCCGGTTACGGGACGGCCGGGTCGAGGCGCTCACCGACGCCGCGGAACTGGGTTTCGCGGTTCGGGTGATCGTCGACGGCACCTGGGGTTTCGCCTCGCATGCGGCATTGACCCCGGAGACCGCGATCGAGGTGGCGCGCAAGGCGGTCGGGGTGGCGACCGCACTGCGGGCCCTGAACCGGGAACGGGTGGAGCTCGCGCCGGAGCCGTGTTACTCCGATACCCGCTGGGTATCGGCGTACGAGATCGACCCGTTCACCGTGCCGGCGGCGGAGAAGGTCGCGCTGCTACAGGACTATTCGACCCGCCTGACCGGCGCCGACGGAGTCGACCATGTGACCGCGACCCTGTTGCAGGTCAAAGAGCAGACCTACTACGCGGATACCGCCGGGTCGTCCGTCATCCAGCAGCGGGTCCGCCTCCACCCCCAGTTGGAGGCGATCACGGTCGACGCCGCGTCCGGGGCATTCGAGACCATGCGCACCCTGGCCGCCCCCGCCGGACGCGGCTGGGAGTATGTCACCGGCGCCGACGGGATCTGGGACTGGGACACCGAGCTCGCCCGCATTCCGGAGTGGTTGGCCGAGAAAGTGAAGGCCCCCGGTGTGGAACCCGGGCCGACCGATCTGGTGATCGATCCGACGAACCTGTGGCTGACCATCCACGAGTCCATCGGCCACGCCACCGAATACGATCGGGCCATCGGTTACGAATCCGCCTACGCCGGTACATCCTTCGCCACCCCCGACAAACTCGACACCCTCCGCTACGGCACTCCGATCATGACCGTCACCGCCGACCGCACCGAACCGCACGGCCTGGCCACCGTCGGCTACGACGACGACGGGGTCGCCGGGCAGCGCTGGGACCTGATCCGCGACGGCGTCCTGGTCGGTTATCAACTCGATCGGGTGTTCGCGCCCCGCCTGGGACTGTCCCGATCCAATGGCTGCTCCTACGCCGACTCCCCCCACCATGTGCCCATCCAGCGGATGGCCAATGTCTCGCTGCAACCCGACCCGGACCGCGACACCACCACCGAGGAGTTGATCTCCCGCGTCGACAACGGGATCTATATCGTCGGCGACCGGTCCTGGTCGATCGATATGCAGCGCTACAACTTCCAGTTCACCGGCCAGCGGTTCTTCCGAATCCGCAACGGCCGCCTCGACGGGCAGCTGCGCGATGTCGCCTACCAGGCGACCACCACCGATTTCTGGGGCGCCATGGAGGCGGTCGGCGGACCGTCCACCTGGTGGCTCGGCGGCGCGTTCAACTGCGGTAAGGCGCAACCGGGACAGGTGGCCGCGGTCAGCCACGGTTGCCCGTCCGTGCTGGTACGCGGCGTGAACATTCTCAATACCCGCACGGAGGCAACGCGATGAACGTGACGGATATGGTGTCCGCGGACGCGGTGGTCGACCGGGCGTTGGCCCTGTCGCGGGCCGACGAGGCGATTGTCATCGTCACCGACGCCCACGAGGCGTCGCTGCGGTGGGCCGGGAATTCCATGACCACCAACGGCACCTCGGTATCCCGGCAGTGGTCGGTGATCTCGGTGTTCCGGGACGGGCCGCGTTCGGCGCGGGTGGGCAGTATCGTCGCCTCCGGTGTCGATGCCGCCGATATCGAGCCGGTGGTCCGGGCGAGCGAGGAGGCCGCCCGCACCGCCGAACCCGCCCGCGACGCCATGCCGCTGCTCGAGCCCGATCCCACGCAGTCCACCGATGATTGGACACAACCGCCCGGTGCCACCGGTATCGAGGTGTTCGCCGATCTCGCCGCGGATCTGTCCGCCGGCTTCAACGGCAGCGACCGCTACTACGGTTTCGCCCACCACCAGGTACACACCACCTGGCTCGGCACCTCCACCGGTCTGCGGCGACGCTATGTCCAGCCGACGGGCTCGGTGGAGATCAACGGGAAACGCGGTGACGGCATCGCACCGGCCAGCGCGTGGGTGGGGGTGGGCACCACCGATTTCACCGATGTCGACACCCCGGCACTGCTGGCCGAGCTGTCCCGTCGCCTGGACTGGTCGGCCCGTCGGGTCGAGTTGCCGGCGAGCCGTTACGAAACCCTGCTGCCGCCTTCCGCGGTGGCCGACCTGCTGATTGCCATGCACTGGTCCATGGAGGGACGCGGCGCACAGGAGGGGCATACCGCCTTCTCTCGTCCGGGCGGCACCCGTATCGGGGAACGACTCACCGATCTCCCGCTCACCCTGTACTCCGATCCGGAAGCTCCCGGTCTGCGCTATCGGCCGTTCGTCGCAACCTCGTCCTCCTCCGAATCACTGTCGGTCTTCGACAACGGGATGCCCGTCGAGCGGGTGGACTGGATCCGCGACGGGGTGATCTCCGCGCTCATCTACCCGCGGGCCATTGCCGCCGAATACGATGCGACGCCCACCGTCCCCGGGGAGAACCTGTTGCTGACCGGCGGATCGGAGGCCGACCTCGACGATATGATCGCCCGCACCGAGCGCGGTCTGCTGCTGACCACACTCTGGTACATCCGTGAGGTGGATCCGGCGACGCTACTGCTCACCGGCCTCACCCGTGACGGGGTCTATCTCGTCGAGGACGGCGAGGTCACCGCAGCGGTGAACAATTTCCGCTTCAACGAAAGCCCCTTGGACCTGTTGCGTCGGGCCACCGAGGCGGGCGTCACCGGCCCCACCCTGCCACGCGAATGGAAGGACTGGTTCACCCGAACGGCCATGCCGCCGTTGCGGATACCCGACTTCCACATGTCGTCGGTCAGCCAGGCGACCTGAGGCCCGGTGCCGATCAGGCGGCGGGGGTGATCTCGATCCCGACCGTGCCGGATCTACCGCGCCGCAGGGTGCTGCCGAGGATCACCAGCGGACCGAGGAGCCAGTACTTACGGCGCAGCAGGCGACGCACGCGATCCGTCGCGGCCGCGTCGAGGATCCGAGCGGTGCCTTCGATCGCCGTACCGCGAGGCGTGCCCTTGGCATTGCAGGGTTGTACGGTGACCGCGGGGTTACGGCGCAGCCGTTTGACCTTCCAGCTGTCGGTGGCGGTCCAGACGTAGAGTTTGCCCTCCTCGGCGACCGCCCACAACGGGGTCGCGACGGGGGTGCCGTCCTTGCGGTAGGTCGTCAGCAGCACGTAGTCGGCGGTGCCGACCTCGCCGAGCGTATTCGTCATGTTCGCAGCGTAATCGGCGAACCGGTTCGGGCGGCACCGTTGTACCGTGAAGGATCCACCGCGACCGTTCAGATATCGTCGGCCATTCGGTACTCGCCTCGTTCGAGCCGGGCCAGCACACCCGCGGTCCATCCCGCCAGGTTGTCGAACACCCCGCTCCACAGCTCCAGCAGATCGGTGGCGTGCGGGGTCTCGTGGCGTCCCGGGTAATCGTCGACCGTTCCGAGTAATTCGTCACGGACGCCTCGACTACGTTTGCGCTGCTCACGCAGTTTCTCTATCACCTGCGCCCGCGGCAGCGCGTCCATGAAGGCGATACCCGCGCCGAGTTCCTCCATATCGATGCTCACCAGTGCCGCATCCAGGAGTGTTCGGAACTCGGCTTCTCCCGCATCGGTCAGCTCGTACAGGGTGCGCCCCGGCCCCCGGTCGCCGCCCTCGGTGCCCAGGGCGCGCAGTTTGCCCTCCCGGTCGAGCTGTTTGAGAGCGTGGTAGATCGATCCGGGTTTCACATTGGTCCAGGTATCGGCCCGCCAGGACAGGAGTTCCCGGCGTACCGCGTAGCCGTGCGCGGGCTGCCGGCGACGCAATACGCCCAGGACCAACAGTCGCACTGTCGCCATGGACTCTCCTCTCGCCGGAACAATAGTAGTCAAACTTGATCTCCAGGCACCGCAGGCCTACCTTTGGTATTCAAAATTGACTACCGAAGGGACTCCTCATGGCCGATACCGCCGTCCCCCTCCTACCCAGCAGCGACCTCACCCGCACCTTGGACTTCTATCGAACCCTCGGATACACCGTCACCCACGAACAGACCAGGCCGTATATCTACGGCGCCGTTATCGCCCACGACTGCGAACTGCACTTCACCGCGGCACCGAAGAACGGCGGGCCGGCCGCCGGCTGTCTCGTCATGGTCGACGATGTGGCCGATCGCCACCGCGCCTTCACCGAGGCCCTGCGCGGCCGCTACGGCAAGATCCCCGCCACGGGTTTCGGCCGTATCACCCGATTCCGCCCCGGACAGTCCCGATTCACCCTGATCGACCCCGACGGCACCTCGATCATCTACATCCAGCGCGGTGAACCCGACGTCGAACATGGCGGCTCCACACAACTCGACGGCCTGGCCCGGGTCCTCGACAATGCCCGTATCCTGCGCGATTTCAAGAACGACGACAAAAGCGCGGAACGGGCCCTGGAAGCAGGTTTGCGCCGATTCGGCGCCCGGGCCACGCCGATCGAACTC
This sequence comes from Nocardia paucivorans NBRC 100373, assembly GCF_000308675.1. Lineage (GTDB taxonomy): Bacteria > Actinomycetota > Actinomycetes > Mycobacteriales > Mycobacteriaceae > Nocardia > Nocardia paucivorans. The sequence goes on from NZ_BAGE01000041.1 coordinate 57,020, forward strand.
GGCCGCGCCCTGGCGGCACTCGCCGAGTTGGCGGTCGCCTCGGGCGAGCCCGACAAAGCGGCCGCCCGACGTGCGGATCTGGCGGCCCTCGAACTCACCGACGCCGAGCGCGTCGAACTCGCCCGCGAGCTCGACGCGGCAACCGACCTCGCCGAATGGTTGGAACGACAGAGCCGATCGACGGCCCGCTCAAGCCGCGGTGAGGACCCGGGGCCCGTCCTCGGTCACGGCCACCGTGTGTTCGGAGTGGGCGGTGCGTGAGCCGTCCGCGGAACGAATGGTCCAGCCGTCCGCATCGTCGGTGACGATCCGATCGGTCGTCCGCGCGAACCACGGTTCTATGGCGATGACCAGGCCGGGCCGCAGCGGATAGCCTCGACCCGGCCGGCCCGCATTGGGGACGTGTGGATCCTCGTGCATGGTGCGTCCCAGACCGTGTCCCCCGAATTCGGTGTTCACCGGATAACCGTGGGCCCGCGCGACCGCCGAGATGGCGGCGGAGATATCGCCGATCCGATTCCCGGGCACGGCGACCTCGATGGCCGCCGCCAAGGCTTCCTCGGTGGCGCGGACGAGTCGCAGATCCTCCGGATCGGCGGTACCGACGACCACGGTGGTCGCGGCGTCCGCCACCCAGCCGTCGACCGAGAGCGCCAGGTCCATACTCAACACATCACCGTTGCACAGGGTGTAGTCGAACGGCAGCCCATGCAGTACGGCGTCGTTCACCGACAGACAGATGGTGTTGCGAAAGGGGCCACGACCGAACGAGGGCGCATAGTCCCAATAGCACGATTGCGCGCCGCGTTGCCGAATCCGTTCCCGCACCAGCGCTTCCAGATCCAGTAGATTCACCCCGACGGCCGCACGCTCGCGCAGTTCGGCCAGGATTTCGGCCACCAGCCGCCCCGCCGCTCGCATACGTGCGAGTTCGGCCGGCGATTTCAACTCCACCACAACAACCTCCAATACCAGTGGACGGTATTTTAATACCGTTTTGCGGTATATAAATACCACCCCTAAGGTGGACTCATGGTGCGACTGCCTCTGACCCCGGCTCAGATCGAGGCCGGTCGACGTCTCGGCGCCCGACTGCGCGCTGCCCGGGGCACCCGGGAGCCGGCCGAGGTGGCCCGGGCCGCCGGTATCTCGCCGGAAACCCTGCGCAAGATCGAAACGGGACGGCTGCCGTCCCCCGGCTTCGGCACGGTGGTGGCACTGAGCCGCGTACTCGACCTGCCATTACAGGAACTGGCCGATATCTGGAGCTCACCGGACCTCGCCGAATCCGCGTAACCGCCCCCCACGGAACGCGCCGGACCCGGACGATTCGACAGACAGGACCACCGCGCGGTCGGCGTCACACGAGAGGATCGATGGACAGGCTCACCCGCGCCAGTACCGCGCGGTGGTCCGAGCCCGGAATATCGATGGTCCGCACCTGCGTCGTCGTTCCACCCGACAACAGCACATGGTCGATACCGATCAGCGGTCCCCACCGTTTATCGGCCGGATAGGTCGGCAAACGGCCCGCCCCGGCCTGCTCGGCGGCGGAGGCGAAACCGTTGCGCAACAGGGCGCGGTAGGCGGCATGGTTGGCGGTGGCATTGAAATCGGCGCCGACCAGCGCCGGAGTGGGCGCGGTATCCAGAATCTCACGGATTCGGCGCATCTCACCCGACCAGGTGGCGCTACCAGCGGTGGGCGGAAGCGGATGAAACGCGTAGACCGCCACCGGGCCCAACTCGGGATGCCGGAGGGTGGCGGACAGATTGCGCAGGGTGAACCCGTCATAGGAGATGGTGTCGTGCAGCGGGAACCGGCTGTAGATACCGGTTCCCACTCCACCGTAAACCGGTTCGATATAGCGGTAGGGCAGCTGCTCGTCCACTCCGGCCGCGGTGAGACATTCCACCGCACTCGGGGTGAGTTCGTTCACCGTGAGCACATCGACCCGCTCGGCCGTCACCACACGTGCCATCGCCCGCGCATCGGCCCGTCCGAGCCACAAATTCGATTGCAATACCGTGATCTCCGTGCCGCCCGCGGCGCGGCCATCCGGGACGAACATCGGCAACTGCGTCCACAGCACCCCGGCGATCACCACACCGGCCGCCGCCGCGCTACGCCAGCCACGGGCGGCCAGGAACAACAGCAGCGCCACCCAGGACGCGAACATCAAATACGTGGCACCCGCCGCCAACAACACCAGTTCACGGCGCTGCGACTCGCCGAGATACAACAGAATGCCACCGACCGCCACCACCAGGGCGACCCATCCCGCGCCGAGCAGTGCCCGGTTCGCCCAATTTCGTCTCATGGCCCAACCCTATTCGGACCGACCACCGTGTCGTGGTCGGTGTAGATTCGGTCGAAGCCGGAACATCGGCAGTCACCGGGGAAGCAGAACTTCGGTGGCGCGAAGACAATCCATCGCCCGGTGGCCTTCGGCCGCCGAATCGGCGGATCGAAAGAACGTGACAGGGCGCTACCGTTCGGACAGAATCGCGATAATCGTCGCCTTTCACCGAGCGGAGAATGATGACCGGCGAGGAATTCGTTGCGTATGTCGCCGACCGGCTCGCCGCTCTTCCGGGCATTGTCGCGGTGGCCCTCGGCGGATCACGGGCCCAGGGAACCCATCGACCGGGCAGCGACTGGGATTTCGCCCTCTACTATCGGAGCCATTTCGATCCGGCGGACCTCCGCGGGATCGGCTGGGCGGGTGAGGTATCCGAGATCGGCGCATGGGGCGGGTGTTCAACGGCGGTGCCTGGCCGACGATCGACGACCGGCGCGTCGATGTGCACTATCGTGATCCCGACGTCGTCGAATACGAACTCGCCGAAGCCGAACATCAACTGTTCCATTGGGAACCGTTGATGTTCCATCTCGCCGGTATCCCCAGCTATCTGCCGGTTGCCGAACTCGCCGGCAACAAGGTGATGCGAGGGATCCTGCCGCGTCCCGCCTTCCCCGAGAAGCTGCGTACGACCACACCACCCCTATGGCGTGGTCGGGCGGCGCCGACCCTGCGGTATGCCCGCGGCGCGTACGTTCCGCGCGGTCGGACCACCGAGGTGGTGGGGGCCCTGGCCACAGCGGGGATGCAGACGGCGCACGCGATACTGGCCGCCCGCGGGGAATGGATCACCAACGAGAAACAGCTGCTACACCGGGCGAGGTTGCGCGGGCTCGACACGATCGTGGCCGAGGCGGGTACGCAACCTGCGACCCTGGAGCGTGCGGTGTCGCGGCCGAGCAGCCGATCCGAGCAGCCGATCCGGCCGGTGCGTTCGACGGACCCGGCATCGAATGACCCGAGACGGCCGCTCGGAAGTTCAATCGACTACCGCGGTCACCGGTTCTGCCACCGACCGCGGATGGCCGATCGCGCAACAGCACCAGGCCGAGCAGCGCGGCCGCGAACCGCGCGCCCGGTGATACCGCTTCGACCGGATGGGCGGCATCATGCCCGCGCCACGGCCGGGAACGGTTGTGGACCGCTCAGTGGTGAGAGTGGTTCGAGGAGCCCGGCTTACTCGATTTCTTCGGCTTCTTCGGCTTCTTCCCATCGCTGTCCGGCTCCCATTCGTAGCCAGGTATGCCTTTCTCGCAGTAGGAGTCGGCCACCTTGGTATCGGTGGCGTCGAATTCGCACCAACGGCTCTTACCGCAGGCAACCGTGCCCAGACCGGCGGCGAGGACGATCACGGTCATGGCGGTAATGGTGCGCAGGCGCGTTCCGCGCTTCATGGTCTACTCCTGTGTTCGGAAAGCAAAAAGGTCCTCGGACAACGGAAGACGACCGGTACCCGACCCTCTCCGTGCCATATGCAACCCTAGGCAAGGCGGTTGGAGAAGTCTTTCGAAGGGCTTGTAACCGGATACGGCCCATCGAGCCGGATTCACCGAACAGCGGGCTGTGCGGACCTCTCGCCACCGCACCGATCTCATCCCGCAGGGCGACAATCATTTGACCGAACCGGGGCCCTTCGGTCGAAATATCGTTCGACGGGAACTGTTCATGGGGATACATCCCGAGCACCGCCGGCGTGCCCGACGTCTCCTGGACATCGGCCCCGAAGCAGGTGGAATTGCCGTGGGACATCACGAAAACAGGCAGGTCGTCGCTGTCGACATCACACCACAAGGCTTGCTTCACGGGCCCTTCCTCTACCCTTACAGCCTTCCTCGTCTCGACGAGCGTGGTCGGCCAGAGATAGCCGAATTGGCGCGACTTTACCGGATCGGTGGTCGACAGCCACTTCCGAAGCTTGTCGATATCGCCGGCCTGGGTCGGCATCGCGAAGACGTGAATCTCACCGGAAGGCGACGACAATCTTTCGACCCGCACATCCAGCGAGTTGAAGGCCACCTTCATATTGTCGCCGGTCCACCCCGTCAGCTCCGCGGACCGGCCGGAGAAACCGCTGGACTCGTCCACTATGTCGTGTAGCGCACGCCCCGCGTCGCCAGTGGCGGCCACCAGACGCGTGGCCACTTCGGCACCCATGTCGGTGAGAGGGCCACGCATCATGGTTCACCTGCGTTCTCGAATCCGATCAGGAGGAGAGAAGTGTACCGGGAGACCGCAATGAGACAGGTCCTCGAACAGACGAATTATGATGTCACAGAACCTTATTCGAGCTCACCCTCCGTCTCGAGGTAGATCTGGCGGAGCCGGTCCAGGGTCTGTTGTTCGGGGTCGGCCCACATCCCGCGTTCGGCGGCCTCCAACAGTCGTTCGGCGATGCCGTGCAGCGCCCACGGGTTGGATTGGGTCATGAACTTACGGTTGGTCTCGTCGAACACATAGCTGTCGGCGAGTTTCTCGTACATCCAGTCGGCGACCACATCGGTGGTGGCGTCGTAACCGAACAGATAGTCGACGGTGGCGGCCATCTCGAAGGCACCCTTGTAGCCGTGCCGGCGCATGGCCTCCAGCCAGCGCGGATTCACCACACGGGCACGGAAGACGCGAGTGGTCTCCTCCGAGAGGCTGCGGGTGCGCACCGAATCGGGACGGGTGCTGTCACCGATATACGCCTCGGGATTCTTGCCGGTGAGCGCGCGGACGGTGGCAACCATACCGCCGTGGTACTGGAAATAGTCGTCGGAGTCGGCGATATCGTGCTCGCGGGTGTCGGTGTTCTTGGCCGCCACCGCGATTCGCCGATAGGCGGTGCGCATATCATCGGCTGCCGGAGCGCCGTCGAGATCGCGACCGTAGGCGTAACCGCCCCAGGTGGTGTACACCTGGGCCAGATCGTCGTCGCTGCGCCAACTTCTGGAATCGATGAGCTGCAACAGGCCCGCACCGTAGGTGCCGGGCTTGGAGCCGAAGATACGGGTGGTGGCGCGGCGTTCGTCACCGTGATCGGCGAGGTCGGCGCGGGTGTGCGCACGAACGTAATTCGATTCGTCGGGCTCGTCCAGTCCCGCGACGAGCCGCACCGCATCGTCGAGCAGGGCCAGCACATGTGGGAAGGCATCCCGGAAGAATCCGCTGATCCGCACCGTGACATCGATACGGGGCCGACCCAACTCCTGGAGAGGGATCACCTCGAGGGTGGTGACGCGGCGGCTGGCCTCGTCCCATATCGGGCGCACCCCGAGCAGGGCCAATACCTCGGCGATATCGTCACCGGCGGTGCGCATGGCAGAGGTGCCCCATACCGAAAGCCCCACCGAGCGAGGGTATTCGCCGTGGTCGGCGCGATACCGGTCCAACAGCGAATCCGCCATGGCCTGACCGGTTTCCCAGGCCAGTCGGGAGGGGACCGCCTTCGGGTCCACCGAGTAGAAGTTGCGGCCGGTGGGCAAGACATTGATCAGCCCGCGCAAGGGTGAACCGCTCGGGCCGGCCGGCACGAAACCACCGTCGAGGGCGTGCAGGACCCGGTCGATCTCCACACCGGTACCGCGCAGGCGAGGCACCACCTCGGTGGCGGCGAAACGTAGAACCGCCGCCACCGAGTCGCGATCGCCACCGGTTCCGTCGCCGAACAGACGGTCGGCATGCCGGTCGATCAGATCCTCGACGGCCTCCGGAGACCACTGCGCCGCCTGCAGGTCGACCAGCAGCTCACGGGCTCGGGCTTCGACGGAGTCGACGCGCTCACGGGCCTCCGCACCGGATTCGTCGAGGCCCAGTGCCTCCCGCAGACCCGGCACCGCGTATTCACCGCCCCACAGCTGTCGGGCGCGCAACATGGCCAGCACCAGGTCGACCTCGCTCTCGCCGACAGGCGCCTGCCCCAGAATGTGCAGGCCGTCACGGATCTGCACATCCTTGATCTCGCACAACCAGCCGTCGACGTGCAGCAGCATATCGTCGAACGAATCCTCGTCCGGGCGCTCCTCCAAGCCCAGATCGTGGTCCATCTTCGCAGCCCGCATCAAGGTCCAGATCTGTTGCCGGATGGCGGGCAGTTTCGCCGGGTCGAGGGCGGAGATATTGGCGTGCTCGTCGAGCAGCTGCTCGAGCCGGGCGATATCGCCATAGCTCTCGGCCCGGGCCATGGGTGGGATGAGATGATCCACCAGGGTGGCGTGGGCACGGCGTTTGGCCTGGGTTCCCTCGCCGGGATCGTTCACCAGGAAGGGGTAGACGAGCGGTAGGTCACCCAGGGCGGCATCGGTGGCGCAGGCGGCGGACATACCCAGGGTCTTACCGGGCAACCATTCCAGGTTTCCGTGTTTGCCCAGGTGGATCATGGCGTCGGCGGCGAACCCGTCAGGGGCGGCCAGCCACCGGTAGGCGGCCAGATAGTGGTGGCTGGGCGGCAGATCCGGGTCGTGGTAGATGGCGACCGGGTTCTCCCCGAAACCACGCGGCGGCTGCACCATCAGCGCGATCTTGCCGAAACGCAGGGCGGCGATGACGATTTCCCCGTCCGGGTCGGCAGAGCGGTCGACGAACAGTTCCCCCGGCGGCGGGCCCCAGGCCTCGATCACCGCATCGCGCAGCTCGGCGGGCAACGTCTCGAACCAGGAGGTGTAGGCGGCGGCCCCGATACGGATCGGATTTCCCTCCAGTTGCTCGGCGCTGAGCCAGTCGGGGTCCTGGCCACCGGCCGCGATCAGGGCGTGGATCAGGGCGTCACCGTCGGCCTTGTCGAGTCCGGGAACCTCCCCTGGCGCGCCGAGATCGTATCCGGCCTCCTGTAGCGCGGTGAGCAGGCGAATGGCGCTGGCCGGGGTGTCCAGACCGACCGCATTGCCGATTCGGGCGTGTTTGGTCGGGTAGGCCGACAGCACGATGGCGAGGCGTTTGTCCACGGCCGGGATATGCCGCAGCCGGGCGTACCGGACCGCGATACCGGCCACCCGGGCGGCCCGCTCGGGGTCGGGAACATAACCGGCCAGACCGTCGGCGTCGAATTCCTTGAACGAGAACGGCACCGTGATGATCCGCCCGTCGAACTCGGGCACGGCCACCTGGGTGGCGACATCCAGTGGGGACAGCCCGTCGTCGTTGTCCTCCCACTGCGACCGCGGCGAGGTGAGGCACAAGCCCTGCAGAATCGGCACATCCAGCGCCGCCAGTGCCCCGATATCCCAGGCCTCGTCGTCCCCGCCGGCCGCGGCGGTCGCCGGTTTCGTTCCGCCGGCCGCGAGCACGGTGACCACCAGGGCATCGGCGGTGCGCAACCGATCCAGCAACTCCGGCTCGGCGGTGCGCAACGAGGCACAGTACAGCGGCAGCGGCCGGCCACCCGCCCGTTCGATAGCCGTGCACAGGGCGTCCACATACGCGGTGTTGCCCGCCAAATGCTGGGCCCGGTAGTAGACGACCGCGACCGTCGGTCCGTCCACCTCGGCCGCATCCCGCTCCAATTCCCCCCAACTGGGCAGCTGTACCGGCGGTTCGAAGCCGTACCCGGTGAGCAACACCGTATCGGAGAGGAAATTGTGCAACTGCCGCAGATTACGCGGACCGCCCGCGGCGAGGTAGTTGTGTGCGTCCGCCGCCACCCCCACCGGCACCGTGGAACACTCCATCAGTTCGGCATCGGGCGCCATCTCCCCGCCGAGGGCCACCATCGGCACTCCGCTGTCGCGCAGTGCGGCCAGACCGTCCTCCCAGGCCCGTTTTCCGCCGAGAATGCGCACGATCACCAACTCGGCACCGTCGAGTAGTTCCGGCAGATCCTCCACCAGAAGCCGAGCCGGATTACCCCACCGGTAGTCGGCCCCGCTGGCGCGTGCACTCAGCAGATCGGTATCGGAGGTGGACAGCAGCAGAATCACAACGGTGACCTTCCTCGGGTGACGCGCCCATCGGGGTTATCTGCTCGTCGGAGAGGGTCTGGCTTTTTCAGTGGCGCGACCGCACCGGAGTTCCACCGGTTTCCTCGTCATTCGCCGAGCGTTCGGATGCTACCGCGACCCCGATCCGGCCCCGCGATCCGGTCCGGGCGTCCTGCTTCGGAACCTGACAGCCCGAGGCACCGAACCGACGCGACCCATTCCGCGAATCCAGGATCAACACCCGGTAGAGGTCCACTCGCCCTCCGAACATAACGGGCCGGCCGATCCTACGCTCCGAACCGGAGACGGCACCTCGGTGCCGAGATCGCCCGAAACCGCCGGTCGGATCGACAGCCATTTCAGCGCTCCGAACCCGCGTCGTGGACGCGATTATCCGAGGTGCCGGTGCGCCGCCCCCGGTGTCGGAGTCCGCTCGTTCCGGAACGCGCTCGAGGCTTCCGGTTCCTCGACCGACGTCGGCCGATCGGTACCGGTGATATTCCGCTACATCCCACCGCTCGGGCCGATCACGACCCTCGCATCCAGCGGCCGCGTAATTCGGCCGCACGATCTACCGGAGAGTCTTCCGGAGAGCCTGTTCTCCCAGTCGCAGCAGGAGAGGGGCGAACCGGACCTCGAGGAGACGATCGTGATGATAGATGATGGTAATGACAATATTGTGGTAGCGAATGGTGATTTCCGCCTGGGTGATATTGCCGCGGCTGCTCTCGATCTGGCGAAATTCGGCGTCGTCCGCACCGGCCACCGCGACCGGCGCCGCACCCGCCTTGCGACGCAGCTCCGACATTGCCCGCTCCACTCCGGATTCCCGCACCCCGGCCTTGTGCAGACGCGTGGTCATGACGACGAACGCGAAGGGAAGCCCTGCCGAGCGATGTGTCTTCCGATTCGAATAAGCGCACTGCGCGGATTTCTCCGTAGCCCGATCACCGGCGAGGATACCGGTGGGCTCCGCGCCGAACGTGCCGGGGACGAGAGGGGCGAGTTCCAGCACGGTGAGCAAACCGCATCCCATCGGCGCATCCGCGAGATCTGCGGACGTATCGACCGCAGGTCCATCGTCCTTCTCGTACCCTCTGTACAACAGGTATCCGCCGACACCACCACCGGCGAGCACGACGAGTGCAAGTACGACGACGAGCACCACCACACCACCCTTTCCTCGGCGGGGCGGAGGACCTGGCGGATACGGCGGCGGAAAAGATCCCGGACCACCTTGCGCCTGCGGAGGATACGGCGGTGGCATATCCGGCCGGGTCAATCGAAACCTCCTGCCCGTACCAAGCACGGACGGCCCGGCTCGGAAAGTCATACTGGTGTCGCCACCAACGGCCTGCGGCGGCAACGAGGATTTTTGCTGCCGCAGGCGCACCGCGCGAGCGCATGGCGCGATACTTACGGTCTCTTGATACGCCACCGCGGATGATTCGAGAGGGACCCCGCGGGCCGACCGGCGCCCGGTGGGCCGAGCGCCCGGCGAGGAAGGTCGGCCGCTCACGGGCCGTGAGGCTCGATACCTCGCTTCGCGGTTCGTACGTGCTATGGGGCCAGTGAGACGCGTGCGGTATCGGTGACGAATACCGGCATACGCGGCGCTATTCGTGTCAAGAGTTCCCTCGCCCGACCGCCCGTGGCCGCCTCGTATTCGGCTGCCGTGATCCCGACGACCTGCAAGAACCGTACCCGCCCGTGGGGTGTGTCGAGGGTGCCGAGTTCGGGATCTTCGACGAAAGTGATGGCACGGATCGCACTGTCGGGCACGCTCGGATCGAGGCCCGCGCCGATCTTCATGGTATGTCCTGGTTCGAACCGATTCCCCGATTCGATGACGTACCGGCCGAGACGTTGCAGCAGATTCACCGGCCACAGTGGTGGCGGAGAATCGTTCGGTACTCCCGCGGCACGGAAGGTGAATTCGAATCCCCATCCCGACAACTCGAAATCGGACGATTCCTTCTCGTATAGCTCGGACATTCCGTAACCGATGTAATGGCAGTGCGGGACCGGGGTCCGGCGGGGGTAGATACTGAGCCCATCGAGCGGATCGGGACCGCCGAGTTGCCAAGGGTGTTCGGTTCCGATATGAAACGGCGCGTCGTATCCGTACAGGCGCCGCAGGGCACCGTCGATCGCATCCCAACCTTTCGAAGCACTCACCGGGAAAACGGTACCGTCCGTGGCGAATCCACGCTCTCAGCGGTTTGTAAAATCCTCCATTTCCACGGAACACGAAATACGTTCTCCATTCGTACGCCGCAGCGAGGACGGAACCCCGCCCCGGCACTACCGCACGGTTGTCCGCGGCAGACACATTCCTTACGATCCTTCGACGCGTCATCGCAGAAACTCGTTCGGGATCGATCATCGAAACGTCGCGCGAAAGGCCACCAGCTCCGGTCTGCCGCGAGTCGGTAGCGCGTCGACAACAGCCACACACCTCAACTCCTCGGTTTCCCCCGGCGCTATCCGGACGGTGTACCGTCCGGTGGCGTTCGTGAGGTCGAGTCGGGTCGATGCCCCCACCATGGCCCACGGCGGATCGACAGCGATATCCACCCGGTGTTCCCCGGGCGGAACCTGTAGCCACATCCGCGTCCAGCTCGCATCGATGGGCACGCCGTCGATGCTGACCCGCGGCGCGGGTATCCATGGACGGCTATCCGGTGGTTCCGATTCACCGATCCGCATACCCCGCCACCACTGCAGCGGACTCAGTCGGCCGTCGGTACGTCCCGCCAGGACGGACAGGTCCTCTCGACTGTGCTCGGCGAGTTCATAACGCAGATACAGTGAGAGCGCGGACCAGCCGGGTGCGGGCGTGAGCGCTTCGGGGGTATCGCAATCCAGAACGCGCACCTCCGGCCGTCCGACGCGGACCGGAGCCGAGGCCTGTTCCGGCCGGGGCGGCCGCAGCGCGTCCAGAAACGCGCCGACGGTCAGTATCGAACCTCCACATATACCCGCAGCCAGGGAGCCGTACACGAGCAAACCGCCGATCGGTATCCGCTCCGCGAGCGAGCCGCCGAGCAGACCGGCCGCCACGCCCAGCCCTGTCGAACCGGCCACCACCGCGATCAGGGTCCACACCACCATCGTGGTGCGCCCACCGGTAACGCCCGGTCGGCGCGGACCGAACCACACTCCCTCGTACATCTGGGCATCCGACTCCCGGTACGCGTGGGCACCCGCTCCGAGCACCCCCGAGTACCGCAGCGTGATCCGCTCACCCGCTCGTGCTTCGACCCGGCGATAACATCGTGAATGACTGCTGCCCACCGCCACGAGACGCATACCGGCGGGCACGGTCACCCGCGTGACGCCCCATCCCCACGACACCGGATGTCCATCGACGTACACGACCGGTACCAGGGGCCGGGCCGGCGAGATATCGAGCCGCCACGCGTGGGGGTGATATGAGCTGTGCCCCGTGCGTACCTCCAGAACCGCCGCCGTGGAATCGTGTTCGTGCGGCACCCGTCCCGGCCTGGTACCGGCGACGACCGGGAAGGGCGACGCTTCGTGTGGTCGCGCGCCCCATCCTCGAAATGGGGCAAACGGCTTATGGGTGACCAACCGCCGGATGATGGGTATGCGGGTGCGGAAGATCAAGAACAACAAAAAGGCGACCGCGCCGACGAGTCCCCCGGCCATACCGGTCAGCCCGCCCTCACGCCGATCGGCACGGCGCCACCGCGGTGCAGATGCCGAATATCGGAGCACCCAACGGGCCGCGACGGGATCTGCGAATCAGCGGGCACATCACCCTCTTTCATGATCCGGTTCATGATCCGGTTGACCTCTTCGACGGGTCTGTCGTCGACCACAGTGCCCCGGAACCCGTTATGTTCGCCGAGCCCGCCGGTCACGCCTTCCGTTCACCACCGGTTTTGCCGCCTTGCCGATTCCCCTTCTCCCCTTCGCCCGTACGGCTCACCTTGACCGCTTTCTTCGCTCGACCCAATTCGCCCTGGCCCGCGAAATGACCGAACTCGAGCACGAGGTTCGTGAGGGCGGCCGGATCTTCGACATCTACCCTCATATCCATCCATGTCTGCCGAATCTTCCGAATCTGGGCGTACTTCATCGCCGCTATGTATGCCCGATCGGACGGAGCCGCGTCCCGGTTGCCGTAGTAGGTAGCGGCATTGTGAGACATGCCGAGTGCCCGGTTTATCGCCCGGGGATGTTTCATCTGTTCCCGCAGTGTCCGCTCGAGATGCAGGTAATGCTCGGCATTCAGATTGCGTCGCAAGGGCTCGTCGTCGTCGTTTCCATCTCTGGTGAACTTGGCGCCGTCGAACCCTTCGCACGAGGGACGTTGCGGTTCGATGATCTCCGTGTCGCCGTCCGCGTGGCGGACGAAGAAACTCATCGTCTGCCCACAATCTGGGCACTTGCCCGGATGGGTATACTTCCCGTGCCCGCTCGGCAGGAACTGGTGTCCCCGGTCCGCCGACTGTTCTTGATCCGCCCGGTCGGTACAGCTGTAGAAGGTGGACAACCCGTCGTTGTATCGCGCTTCCTGTATCAGGAACTCCACATAATTCTCGACGACGATGTTTCCTTCATCGATCAGTAGCAGATTCTTGCGATCGATCCCGAGCGACTCCATATGGAGCTGCCAACGGACGAAGAACTCGAGTGCGGCACGGGTCCAGGTATAGCCGTTCTCGTCCTTGCCTTTCTGCAGGAACAGTTTCTTCTTGCCGTCCTTGTCGACCAGAACGTCCCCGAGGCGTTCCCGGTCCGGCCCCAGCTCGTGCAGCGGGTCACACAGCAGGACGATATGGGCGCGGCCTTGCAGCACCTCGTACAGTTGCGCGTCGAATTCCGCACCCAAACGCTCCTCCAATGGGGCGTTCGCGATATACGTGGTGAGATCGGCCTCGGTGACATCACGGGGGGCGGCCACCGAAGCGTACGGGCCGTACCTTCGCAGGTCCTCGTATGCGAGCCGGCGAAGCTGCGCCAACGTATCGGTGTCGAACAGTCTCGAGGCGGCCTGGACGACCTGCTCCCGTGCGCTGTATCGCTCACCATCCACCGTCCGCGAACCCAACCGTTCCAGCGCGAAAACACAGAACTCGTGCCGCCCGGAACCGTCGAGTTCATCCACCGACCCCGGGAAATCATCACGTTCGTAGAACTCATCCCGCGCATTCGGATCGAGGAGTTCCCATATCGTGTCGCACAGCTGCCGCTGCGCATCCTCATCCAGTTCCTTCAACGCGGCGAGGAACCGTTCCGCAGCGAACGAACCGTAGGGGCCCACACATTCGATCTCCGGGAACCGGGCCCGGAGAAGGTTACCGGCCAGCAAGGAACGGAAGAAGTCGGGATCACCTTCCGCCACGGGTTCGGCGATCTCGATCTCCATTCGCTCGAAGATGTGGGCGATCTCGTTCTCGAGCCGGTCACCGGTCAGGTCGGTCAGCCCCCAGGCCTCGGCGAGTTCCGCTGCGGCCCGATCGCGCATCTTTTCGAGATGCCGTCCGAGGTTGCCATAGCGTTCCCGCACTTCATCGCGGATTTGCGCGGCCGCGGTCTCGGCCGCCGAACGCTCTCCGTCGAACGCTTCACCTGCCTCGGGATCGTATCGGGTGAAATCCCTGATCGCGGAATAGTAGGCTCCTGCGGTATCGGCGACCGCCGGGCCGATCACCTCATCCACGAGCCGGGTGCGATCATGAAGCAGATCCGACACCTTCCTGGGGTTGTGATCCTCCAGATACTCGGCCAGTCGCATCCGGAACCGCCACCGGAGATTGGCGGATGCCTCCTCGTGGAATCGGGACGATTTCCCGAACCCTGGCTTCAGCAATTCCTTCCCGTCGATGACGAACCCGCGGGAACTGTCCGCTCCGGCCCGGATTTCCATGGCGATATCGCTCGCCGCCCAGAGTGCGCGCACCTCGTCGTCCAGCAGCTCCTCCTGTCCGCGCCGGAAGTACCCCCGCAGTGATTCGCGGGCCTGCACGATCCGCGCGAGGCGGCTGTTTCGGAAGTGCTGCCTGCCGCGGTCGTCGAGAAGGTTCTTGAGTTGTTCCTCGCGTACGCGCTGATCGCGGCAGATGTAGTCCTTGACCACCTCCAGCTGCTTCCGGGTGAACAGGTACAGCGGAACCTCGGCACCTTCCGGTGTGACCAGGGCGAGCCAGTCGAGCATGGTTTCGGGATCGGTGGCATCACGCACCGCGGGAAGGTGCCAGCCGTACCACCCGCCAGGTGTCCCGGGATCGAACACCCAGTCCTCACCGAGCTCGTCGGCGCGGTCGATGAGACGTTTCACCTCTCCGACGGGTCCGTTCGCGGAATCCGCTCGACGATCCTCCGATAGCAGTACTTCGGTGAAGGCCTCGAGCATACGGAGGTGTTCTCGACACCGTTGCCGCTCCATCTCCCGCATTCGCATGGTGAGCAGTTTCTCGGCTTCGCGGGAATCCTCCAGATACCGCAGCGATTTCCCGATCTCGTCCGGGTCTTCCAGTTCCATTGCCCGACAAAAGGTTTCGACATGACGCAACCGCACCCCGGTTCGAACGATCAGAAGCGCCGCGTCGTCTCGCCTCATCCGATGGTTCAGGACCTGCTGGGTACAACCGAACAACTCCATTCGCTGATCGGCCAGCTCGCGCAGCGCCCCCGCCAGTTCGGGGCCGCCCAGGTCGTTGGCCACAGCCGTCAGACGATAGATTTCGCTCTCGATATCGGCGTAGGTTCTCGACCGGTCCACACCTGCCTCTTGGTCGACCGTATTCCACGCATCTTCCAGTGCCTTCGTGACCATATCCCGGATTTCGGTGAGCATGGACTCCGGAAGATGTTCACCGGGCTCCGCGCCTTCGAAGCGTTCGACACACTTTTGGAGCTGCCGACGGGCACGGGCCAATTCCGTTACCGCGGACGGGAGCGCGTGACGAGCCCTGTTGTACTCCGTGACCCATCCCATGAGCCCCCCGTCCGGGAGAAGCGAGGTCGTGCTGCCCGTCCCGAACTCCCGGGAAAGTCCGGCGAGGTCCTGTTCGATCTTTTCGCGTTGCCGACCGACCTTCTCCAACAGCAGCCACTTGTCCGGCGGCTCGTCGAACGACAGGCTCCTGTCCCGATATACCATCAGACCAGGGTCGGCGGTATCGAATTCCAATTCGAGATGGCGGCGACCCGAATCGTCGAGCGTCGCCTGGACCCGTCCGAAATGTCCACGACCCAGCAGGAAGAACCAGTCCGGCACCGGATCGCCGATGGTCAGACCCTTCGGCCACTTCCGACCCCATGCCTTGCCCAGCTGTGCGGTCACCGCGATCTCGTGCACGGTTTTCGCGTCCATCGGCCTCGGCCCGGGTACAGGGCCGTCGGCATCGCCGGCACGCCCCGGCACAGCCCACGAAGCCCGCCACTCGTCCGTATGCGAAACCTTCAGTCTGTGCCACGGCGAAACGGCCTGATTCTCCCGGAAATCGACGTGGGCGCCCGTAGCGTCGACGACTACGGAGACGGTCGATCCGGTCTCGCTCGTACTACCCGCCCGTAAGGCGGCCGAAATCCATCCACGCAACCACCGCCGGTCGTCATCCGTGACGATATGAGGGGTCCGGTTGTCACCCCTGTTGTCGCGCAGTTCGCTCCATTTCCAGAGACGAAGTTGCCCATCCCATTCCACAGCGCTGCGGGTGCCCGGCTTCAGAAGATCGAGTTTTCGGTTCCATTCCGCACGACGCAGGCCCAGCAGGGACCGCACCACATCGTTGACCAGACGCGCATCCGTCGAGTCGTCGACGGTCAACTCGAGCTCGACCGTGTGGGTGGGCGCGTCGATCTCGACACGCGCAGCATCCGTTTCGATGATCAGCGTGTCGCCGTCCTCTCGGGAGGAAACCCGTACTCTCGGCACCTCCTCGGGAGCTTTCAAATCGAGCACGGCCAGCACGGCGGCCCGGCAGGCGTCACCGGCCCGCAGATCCCGATCGATCCGCAGTTCGGTGATCAATTCTTCCACCCGATAGTTCCATCGACCCGGGTCCACGTCATCGCCGCCGGGCACGGGATCGACCACCGCATCACCCGGCTCCGACGAACCTGCCGAGTCGCTTGCCCCGGTGATCGAACGAGGTGGTGTCGACGACCGGCGGACGGTCCGACCACCGCGATGTCGGAGATACTCCTCCACAGCGGATACCAGTGCCCGCTCACCGGGGGTGGTGTGTACCCCCTCGAGGTGCACCGCCGCGCGGGCCTCCGCATAGGCCTCCGCGATGTGGAGATGTCCGTTGCGGAAGGAGTATCCACTGAGTTGGCTGTGCAGCCACGTCCGAAATGTGACGGTCGGGTCCTCACATGTGGTCAGGAAGGTGTTGTACAGGGCGTTCAGCACCACGGCCCACTCGACGAGCAGTTCGCGCACATCTTCCGCCCGAGCCGGCGACAGCCCCTGCGCCCAGGTTCGGAAATCGTTCCCGGATAGGGGCAGCAGTGCCTGTAACCGATCTTCCTCGGGTGAGGACGGTCGCACCACATGGGCGAACTCGCGCTCGACGCCCAACCGCACCGCCTGCCCGGGCCTCCCGGGATGGAAGCCGACGTATCGACCGTACCGGCCGGGGTCCATGGGGTGCGCTTTCGTCCGGTCCGCGTCGGGCTCGATACCTTCCCACAGGTCCGCCGTGATAACGGCGTTCAGGTAGTCGGGGTCGACGGCGAACCGCTCGTTCACCACCATTTCCATTTTCGACCCCAGCGTTGCCGGACGCACCATGGCGATGGTGGGGCGACCGTCCTCGATGTCGGACAACGGTGCGATACCGAAGGCCGTGAGATCGGTATCCGGATGCTCGGGCAGCGCCGCGCCCAGACAGTCGACGAATTCACGCACGATATCGGGGTCGAGCCCGGGTATCTCGAGTCCGAAGGTGGTAAGTCCGGCCGCGGCGGCCAACTCGTCGGCATAGCGCCGGTTGGGATTCGACGGATCCTCGGGAACGCGATAACCGCACCACTGTTGCGCTGTCTCCACGAGGAGGCGATGCAGGATTCGATGCGCGTCGGTGGCCCGCTGCGGATGCTGTTCCACCATCTCGAACGCTTCCCGCAACGCGGCCGTGCCGTGCAAGGTGCCGTCCCGGAGGAAGCACCGCTCGGACAGCTGCTCGTATTCCTTCCATTCCTGGAAGCGGATTTCATCCTCGTCCGCGACGATCGGACCGTACTCGGCCTCGTAGAATTCCCGCAGCGCGCCGTCGGCCGCAACGGCGGCACGCCACCGCCCGGTGTAGATCAAGGCGTCACAGAACACCGTTGTCAGTGCCGGCGACAGATCGGCGGGGGCGATCTTGGGGCTGATCCGGATCTCCTCCACCCACATCCTTCCGTTCCCGGTTTCGAAGTCGCAGACGGCGCCGACGACATGGGAAACCGCGCGGTCGAACCGGATGTCCGTCAGATCGAGCAGACGTCCGTACCGCGCCAGCCAGTGCTCGACGAGCTCGGCGGTCTTCTCCACTATTTCGGATAGCTGTGGCCCGACTCCGTGGAATTCGATCCGGGGGTATTTCTCCGCCAACCGTTTCACTGCCGGCGTACCCGGTCCGTCCCGATCCGGCCGGCCGGTTCCATTGCTCTCTTCGGTCTCGTCGGTGGGATCTTCGGCGGGCTTTTGTGACCGTCGTTCGCGGCCCGCCGCCATTCGATTCGATACCGGAGGCGGACCATCGGTTGAAGGACTCGGCAGGTCGGTGCCGTCGTTCTGTCGTCCGGGTCCATCGGAACGCTCGATGAGCGCGAAGACGCCGGAGTACTCGCCGGGTTCGCCCACCACCTCGAGTACGTGAACACCCTGGAATCCGAATTCGCCCGCCACGGTCGCGATGGCGGTGCCGCGCGCTGCTTCGTCCCACGACCGCCCGGCGGCGATCTGGCGATTGAAATGGTCCAGGTCCACGGTGTTGTGTTCACCGTCCCACCGGCAATGGATTTCCCCGACCCGGTCGCCTATCGCCTTCAGCATCGCCCGTATCATCTGCCGGTGGTCGGCCGACACCGCTACCCCGTACTCGAGGACCCCATCCGGATGGACGACACCGTTCACCCCGCCGCGGAGCCCGTCCCGCACCCAGGAATAGTGCAGGCGTCGGCCGCCGCGCTCACCGAACACGCCGAGGAAGGTGCGGGTGGTCGGGCCGTCGCCCGTCTCGATCACCTCGATCCGAAGAACACCGGGCGAGGTGGCAACCCGAACTCGACCGTGGCCGGCTCCGAACAGCTCGTTCAGCCATCGGGTGATCCGGGCCGGCTCGGTCCGCTCCGGCCAGGGGTCGGCGATATCACCGTACCCGGAATCGATGAGTACACCCGCCACATCGTCGAATCCGCGGCCATCGCGTACTTCGACATCGCACAGGGCGTCGTCATCGAGTGCGGCATACATGTCGAATCCGGAGTCGGGCACCGGCGGGAATCGGCGACTACTGTTCCCACCCGGATCACCGATGGTGATCACTCCGCTCGTCTCATTGCCGTGAAGCACCACCTCTCCGTGCGCACCCCCTACCGCCACGGCATGTTCCACGGCCTCGGGCAACGCATTCGTCGCCGAAGAAAGAGCGCCGGCAAGGTTGCGCAGTTGATAGGCTATTCCCCACCGGGCGGCGGCGGCATCCACACCGGACACCGCAACCGAGACCCTGATCTGCCGCTCTCCGGGCCGACCGAAGATATCGATCCGGGGCACGGGTCGGCCGCCCGGCACCGACAACTGGACGGTCAGCGGCAACGCGTCGATCTGCCCGCTCACGGTCACCGCTGTCTCTGTGGCCGCGGTATCCTGCACCATGGCTTCCACGGTGTCGCCGATATCGCCGAACCCGTGCGTTACCAGGAGATCCCGCAGCGGAACGGGCGATCTGCCGGTCAGGATGTGCCGCTCACTCACCTGTTGCGGTCGATCCTGCCGATATTCGCAGTGCACGGTGTGTTTCGCATCGCCGAACGGGGTTTTCTCCACGACCGTGAAGTCGATGGCGCGTTCCCCACCCGATTCGTGCTTGACCACCGAGACTTCGATATCTCCGGCGTGACCACGTGCCGCGACAACCTTTTCCACCCATCGCACGGCTGCTGCGGTCTGCTCACGAGTCAACCAATCCGGCAAGAGGCGCCCCACCCGCGACCCGACGTCGTCGATGTCCGGCTCGGCCGGAAACGTCACGTGGGTCGGTCGCTCTCGGGCATCGATATCGTCGATATCCCTCGACCGGTTCGACCCGTCACTGTCGACAATGGCGGAGTTCGGCACCCCTTCGGGCGGTGGATCCGACTCGATGCCGTCCGGGTTGTAATTCCGGTTCGGGACCCAGTATCGCGACAGCTCGTGCGCCGTCTCATCGGTGTCGGCCTCGGACGACCGAATACGAGACCGGACGCCGGGCCACATACGCTCCGGGATGTCGAAGCAGCCGGCGACGAATCGTCGGTCGAGCCCGCCGGGGAACGCCACGACGAACGGGAAGGGGTCGTTCTCCGTGGGATCGACGAACCCGCCGGGTGCATCGATCACATAGATACGACGCACCGCCCCCGCACGGCCGTACTCTCCCGCTGTTCCGAACTGTCGGGTCGTGGACGGCCACGACCACATCCGCGGAAACGGCTCCGACGATGTGCCGCGCCGGATTCCCCGCTCGAAAACCTCTTCGGGACTCAGGTCGCTTCCCCGGAACAACAGACAGCGGTCGGTGCGCCACCCCGCCCGTGCCGATCTCCGTTCGCTGGAGAGTACGTCGTCACGAATATGGGCTATGTCGTCGTCGGAGATGTCCCGGTCACGGGGCGCTGCCCCGACCACATCGCGGTCGCCGCCCGGTGACGATCTCTCCGACAACCACTCGGCGGTGGTGCCCACCAACCGCTCGACCAGCACTCGTCGTGCTATCTCCATGCCGGCGGAGATCGATCCCTCGTCCTGTCGAAGCCCGTCCTCCGCCTCGGCGGCACTCGGCGCCGTCTCGACCGACTCCGCGATATCGGACTCCTGCGGCCTGCCGGGGGGCCGAGGAGTTTTCGGTGTTCCGTGGCCTCCGGGTATGGATTCGGTGTCCCGAGGAGGAGACCCCGCGGTTCCTTCGAGCGCTGTCGCCGAGCCCGGTGCGTCGTGCCCGTCGGTCGTGGAGATCGTTCGATGTTCTACGAAGGGACCTCCGTTCGAAGCGGAATCGATGTCGTCCTCTTGCGGCGCGGAGTCGCGTACCGTGTACGACCACGATCGTTCCTGCAGCTCCGTGCTCAGGGTCACGGTCACCTCATGGCCGGACTCGGTGAGGATCAGCCGAGTGGGTCGTCCGTTCGCCGGTTCACCGGTGCGGGAGTGCTCCTGCATGTGCAGCGCGATGCGCAGATCGGTGACGGATTCTTCGATTCGAGGCCGCGGCCACCCGGCCATGGCGACCTCACAGAGTGAGGCGGCCAGGTCGATGATGTTTTCGATGTCCCATCGAAGACCAATGGTGATCCGGCTCCGATTCCCCTCGCTATCGGGGGTGTGCACCCGCACCTCGAGCCCCGCGGAATTCGCGATCAACGCGTGTAAGGTGGCACCGTCTCCTCCGATATAGGCCCGATCGCCACCCAATTCCATTGTGCGCTGGACCACGGCCCGGACGGATTCTCGCTGCCGGTCGTCGAATTCCTCCCAACGCCTCAGCGCCCTGTCCAGGGGCCCATCGGGAATGGTGTCGTCGGCCTGCGCAACTCTCCCCGTCCGCGTCTTGTCGTCGACGGACAGACCCGATCCGAGCTTCGACAATGTATCGGGTAACAAGGCGACCATCGCACCCTCGTCGACCGCTTTTC
Source organism: Nocardia paucivorans NBRC 100373 (assembly GCF_000308675.1). GTDB lineage: Bacteria > Actinomycetota > Actinomycetes > Mycobacteriales > Mycobacteriaceae > Nocardia > Nocardia paucivorans. The sequence continues at coordinate 78,137 of NZ_BAGE01000041.1, forward strand.
GCAAAGCATCCGCGTCCGTGACGGGATAGAGCAGGATGTCCACATCGGGGCCATCGAGGAGCTCACGCAACTGCGGGTCGCTGTCGCGGTATTCGTCGAGGTGATCCACATGCACGGACACCAGTACACGGCCCCCGCCACGCCGGCGGTGCTCCTCGATCACCTCGCCTGGCTCGAGCATCGAGCCGATCTCGGACTCCAGGGCGGCGTACTCCTCCTCGTTCAGGTGCTCGTGCGCGAAGCTCGTGAGCGCGAGCACATAGCCGGGCGGCTGGTACGCCACGTGTAGATACTCGTCCGCCGGCGCCGGCATCCGCCCGGTCGCCACGTAGTTGCGCGCGACCGCCAGAACCGTCGGTACGGGGCTTTCGAGCCGATAGCGGCAGCCCTCCATGTCGTTCAACAGTTCGGCGACCGCCTCCAACGCCGGCATGGTCGGCACCGCCAGGATCGGTGCGATACCGGCGTCGGCCACCGCACGCACCGCTTCGGTGACGGGGATCAGTTCGTGTTCGGTGACCACCTGTTCGTAGTCGAGGTCACGGATCTGCCTCTTGCCCTCGCTCGTGGTGACACCGGGGTCGTCGAAGGCCACCGCTTTGCCGTCCGCCGTCGCCCGTACGACGATCCGCATGGCGCCGACACCGTATGAGGCCTGCCGGGCGATGTCCGGGCCGATTCTGCGTCGCTCTCCCCACGGCACCCATATCTCGAACCCATCAGGAGTTTCGACGGTATCGGTCCACATTTCGGAGGAGGTGGGAACGGCCTTGTTCTCCGGGACGTTCTCCGGGACGTTCTCCGGGACGTTCTCCGGGACGTTCTCCGGGACGCTCTCCGGGGTCGACCCCCCCGCGCCGTGCGGCGCGATATCGGCCTCCGACGGAGGATCGTTGTCCGCGTCGTCGGCGAATCCGCCGAGCACCGCCGCGAGTGGTGCGAGTCGAGGTCCGGCGTCGAGCGGCCGGGAGGCCTCCGCGGTGTCGGATCCATGATCCGATGTGGGCAGACTGTTTCCACCGGAGGCGTTCTCGTCGAGCTCCTCGGGATCCCCCTTACCGGGGCCCTTCTTCCCGGGATCCTTCTGCCCGGGGTCCTTGTTCTCCCAGGCGGTCCGGAGCTTGTTGGAGTACACGCGATACAGCGTCGATTTCGTGTCGCCGAGTATGTTCTCCAAGAGGCGTGTGCGGGCTTCCTGCCAGGAGATATCTCCTCGCCGCACGCCGAAGACCAGCCTGCGTTCCCCGAAGTCGATCCGGCTCGATCCCAGGTGCGCACGGGTGTAGTAGTCGATCGTGAATCCTGCCTCGGCGTTATCGCACCAGACCCAAGCGGACATCAACAGCGGTTCCACACAGGACTCGAGTACGGTTTGGATTTCTTGTGCTACCCACTCGTCCTCGGACATCCGCGGTTCCCGCGGTTCGGGCACGTCCGGGGACGCGGAATCTCGTGTCGCCCATACGGAGGCCTGCGCGAGCGCATAGACGGCCTGGGCAGCGTTGCCGTCGAGGTGGCCGGATATATAGATCTTCTTCTGCTCGTGGTTCACGTGGTAGTGCGGATCGAGATGGGCGGACTTCACCGGCGCCTTTTTGGGTATCCCGTACTCGAATGTCCAGCCCAGGGATTTCAGGTCTTTCAGAACTCGAACCATCGACGGCGAACGAGAGACCAGCTCGTCCACCTCGAAACCGAGGCCGGTCACGACCCCGCGGAACTGGAACCACAACCTGGTGAAGTGCTCGAATCGGGCCTGGTAGAGCGGATCGTCCTTACGGGCGAGCATGATATCGGCGATACGTTCGCGTACCTCCTCCCAGGTGAAGCGATCGTCGAGGTGGGCGAGATACAACCTCTCGAACTCCGGATACTCCATTCCGATATCGGCGCCACCGCGCTCCATGATCTCGTGGCGGGCTGCCAAGGCCACCAATTCCCCTTCGGCCCAGCGCAGGAAATCCTGGTGCAGATACCGTCGAACCCACTGTCCCCGGGTGTCGTCATCGGTCGGCGGTGTGATGGTGACATCGGGCCCGCTCCTCCGACCGACCGCACGAGCCAGCATCCGGGTCGTGGCCTCCGGGTCCCCCGCCACCTCGCTGTCGACACGGATCCATCCGCGCTTGTCGCTGCTCTGTGTCTCGGGCACACGGTCGCTGTAGGCGAGTTGCCAGCCGTCGGCCAGTAGTTCCGTCAGTCTCGAGACGAGCAGCGGAGACTTCTCGACCAGCGCATAGACCTCCGGTCCGAACGCCTCGGTCACCGCCTTCTCGACATCCACCTCAGGAGTGGCGCTGTCGTCGATCGAGCCCATGTACGAGACCGCAGCGGTCACACCCGCGACACCACCGGCCACTTTCAACACCCGACGCCGCGACCAGCCGTTGCCGCGCTCTCCACCCTCTCCGGCGGGGGGCGTGGATACCTCTCCGACCGCATCGGGCCCGAGAACGTCGGGTTCGAGAGCGTCGAGGAAGTCGATCAGGCCGTGCTTTTCGGCTTCGGCCCGGTATTCGGCCATCAGGTCGAGGAGCGTGTTGGCGCTATCGGGCCGGTGAGCCTTCCGCGGGCTCGGCATCCGCCCCATGGTGTCCTGGGCATGGTTGTACATCTGTTCGAGCGAGGTCATCGTCTGTTCGAACCGGTCACCCCATTCGCGCCGCTGGAACAGCGGCCGCAGCTCTTCGACCGCGAGAATGCACTCCCGCATGTACTCCTGGCTCAACGGATGGTCGCGGAAAACCGGACCGTCGGCCCCCGCCTCGACGAAAATGCTCGTGAAAAGCCCCGACTCCCCATCGCTATCGCTCCACGCGCGGTCCAAACCGTATTCGGCGAGCTGATCGCGATATCCGCGCAGCCGACGGTTGCCCACATGCCGACCGACGATCCCCACCGCCACTTCGAACAACCCGAACAGCAGGCCGTCCTCGGTATTGCGGTAATACTCGGCCCACTTCTCCGGGCCGTGGCCGAGAAGCGCCTGCCACCCATCCGGTCGGGGATTGTACGCGGAGTAGGTGATCGCTGCGTCCGCACATCGGCCACCGCGTTCCGATCGAGGTATCGGTGCCCCCATCGCCGCGCCGATGCGCGAGGCGAGTTCGACGGCATCGGCCCGTTCCAGCGGGTCGCGGTCCCCGAAGTCGTCGCGGTAGCTGTTGCGTATCACCGTGGATCCGTCGTCGAATTCGAGAACCTCGAATTCGCTGTCGGCGGACTTCGGCCGATACCACCGAGCACGGGACACCACACCGCGCATCTGTTCCCGCAGCTCCCGCATCCGCGGTGTCTCCTCGGCCCGCAGGAGCATCGGGGGCAAGGTATACGAACCGCTCGGCTCCTCCGCGAACTCGTCACCATAGATATCGGGCCGTTGTCCGCGGTACAACTCGCGCAGACGATCGATTTCGGAATCCAGGGCAATCAGTCGCGTCATCACGTCCTGGACGACCGTATCGGCCCCGGTCAGTTCCCCCGCCGCCGCGCGCAGTTCGGCCGGTGTGTCGTATTCCGCCGCGTTCGGCCACCGCTCCCGCAGCAGTTCCAGCAACCGCTGTCTTTCCTGCTCGACATCTTCGATAGTGGTGATCGGCTGTTGCACCACCACCGGTTCGGCCGCATACTCCGCCGAACCGTCCTCGATCGCAACCGGACCGGTCGAATCCAGAGGGCTCGTCGGAATAGACCACGGCGCGTTCGGGTCACCTGGACGGAACGAGTACTGGGTGGTCAACGGGGGCAACGACCGACCGACCCCGCTCCATCGAGGTCCGGCATCGGCGCCGCGGTTCGCTTCGGCCGAGGTACTCGGCGCGGAGATCCCCTCATAGGCGCTGCCGTCGGCGGACTCGTGGACCGTGAACCGCGCCGACCGGTCCCGACTGTCGACCTCGGCGATGAGAGTACGCTCGCCGAAGCGACCCTCGATACGCACCGACACATCCAAGTCGGAGTCGTGCAAACGGTTGTACACTTCGCCGGCCAGCCATGATTGCAGCTTGTCGATCGCCTGCGCATTGCGGGAATACATCGGTGCCCGCCCCCGGTCGCGGTGTTCGGTCGGGGTGACGACATGCTCGGGCCACACATCTCTCAGCTCGCCGAGCCACAACCACAATTCGTTCCACCGATCGACAGCACCCCGATGCACCCGCCATGTCCCGTACATCGCGCCGCCGACGCCGGGCGACAGCACCGGTGTCATGGTGGCGGCGACGGACAGCATCGCGTCGAAGCTCTGCACCCGATCGTGCCGGTTCTCCGTTTCCGCCGCCTGGCGTAGCCGCAGCAGCGTCGGGATGCATTGTCCTTCCGGAATGCCCAGATCATCTATCGAGATACCGTTCGACGCCGCAAGCTCGGCGAGCCGATCGGTCGCCGCCGTAAGACGCTCTGTGGGGTGCTCACCGCGCACACCGGTTCTGATGGCCTGCCGCCGCGCTTCTTCCGCCATGGCGGCATTCAGGCGTTGCTCCTCGTTGTCCTGCGGGCCGGGGAGGTTACCGTCGAATCCGGCGATGTCGTTGATTTTCGCGGCCAACGCCTCCAGCAGCCTCTTACGACGCCGTATCGCCTGCTCCACACGCAACTCCGCCACGCGCCGAGCGATCACCTGCCGGATCGGGTCCCGCGGGTGAGGCTCCATGTCACCGATCGCTTCGGCGGATTCGGCTTCCATTGCGGCGACCGCCTCGGCGAGCATCCTGATCTCGGTGAAAGGAACCGCCTGTTCGAGGAGTTCGGTGATGTGGATGGCCGGGTCGGCGACATTGTCGGGTGAGTGGACCGCCTCGTGCAACGCACTGACCAGACCCGATTCCCGCCGGTAGCTGCTGTCCGGTGTTCCCTTCCGGAATGCCTCGTATTCCTTGCGGCGCGCTTCGAGCTCCCGTTCGGCCGCACCGACCGCTTTCCGCAGGTTCTCCAAGGTGGTCGGAACCGTCTCTTCCGGTACGGCGGTGTCCCTCATCCGTTGCCGGGCCGTGTCCAAAGCGTTGAAGAACACCGTACCCGGTGATGATGCGGGGGACCCGAATCGAGGATCGGGGTCGGGCCCGATATCCGGATGGTCCGAATCGTCTGCAGTGACCAGGAATCCCCGGGTGCGAAGTTCGCCGGCCACCTTCTCGAAGGCACGTCGACGAATCCTCTGTACGGCGTCCTCCTTCACCTCCAGCTCCATCGCTATCCGGCTGCGCCGCATCGGTTCTTCCTGCAGGATCGATCGCTGCAGATACCCGTACTCGATCGGGGTGAGCACGTGCCGATCGTGGAGATCACCGATTACGGATTCCAGCATCTCTGGAGCGTCGCCGCGGGCCCGCTCGACCAGTGTCGAATCGGCGGTGGCCACCGGTGCCCTCGTGGCGGCCGAGCGTCGAGCATTACCGTTCGGGTCCGAGACGTCCGGCTCGCTCCGCAGAAGCGCGGCGAGATCGTGTACCGCTTCGTCCAGCGCATTACGTACGGCATTCTTGGTTTTCCCGAGCGCATCGGCGGTTCGCTTCGTCGACACACCCCGCAGATACCGACGCTCGAACGCTTTCTGCGAACGCGGGCTCAACCGGGCGACCAGCCGCTCCACTCCGGCTCGGTTCTGCCGCAGCTCCCGGTTGACGGTTGCCTGATCGGTCCGGTCAGCGGAGGGTTCACCGGTGGATATCACCGTCCCCACCCGACGAGACACCCGCCACAACAAGTCCATGACGGCTCGCCGGGTCAGGTCCGTCGCCTCGATCGTTTCGGGCAACGACTTCCGCTCCAGATGCCATGCCCTGAATACGTCCGCCTCATCCGGGGTGAGTTCGTCCATCGCCGACGCGACCCGTCCCGGATCGTCACGTTGCGCCCGGTCGATCAGCTGCTCTACGAAACGCAGCTCGTCCATCGGCTGTTCGGGACGGGCCGATACGATATCGGCCATAACATCCGCGAACTGGGGTAGCACGATCGCCCGGAGATACTCCGCACGGGGGTCGAGCCTCTTCGAGAGGTGGGCGCGCGTCTGCGGGTCGAGATCACCATATTCCGCTCGGAGCCAACGCCCCTCCTCTGTATCGGCGGGGAAGCGTTCCATACCGCGACGCAACTCGTCGTCGGTCGCTCGGGCAAGTGCCCAGCTCCCCCGACCCGTATCGTCGGCTCCTGTCACGCTCGAGTAGTCGGACAGAATCCGGGTGCCCAACCGAGGGGTGCGCCTGCCTCCGGCTCCGGGGTCCGCCGGCGGATCCGTGATCCCGCCGTCGTCATCCGACGGCGCACGACCTGCTCGGACCTCACCGAGACCGAGCGGTATCGACATCCCCGGAACGAGCACCTCCGATCCGGTGCTGTCGAGGGCGATCACCCCGGATGCCAGCACCGGCGACATCGACAGGCCACCGGGATAGGCGTCCCATTCGAGAGTATTCGTATCGAGCACCCATACCCGCTCGCCGGCCTCGTACCGCGTTCGGATCCGAGACAGCTCGTCGGCCAGGTCCGGTCCCCGATAATGCTCGGCGACACCCTTCAGAATCTTGCCCAGATCGTTGCTCAGCACGTTCAAATGCGTACTCACACCGCTTTTACCGTGCTGTTCGGCCAGTAGCACCGTCGCCGGTTCGGCATCCTCACGGCGCAGCCATGCGGCCACGTCGCCACGTGACCCCACCCGGAACCGGGGCGACGGCGTGCCGGGTGCAGGTTTGAAAGCGCCTTCGATATCGGCCAGGGTGGCCCCGCCGAGACCGCCGATACCCACCGGCACCACGCCCACAGCGTTCCTACCGAACAGAATCCGCAGCTCACCGATCGCCCGTGCGGCGCAGTCGTCGAGCCGCTCCAGAGCGGCCCGGAACCGTAACTCCTCCACGGTCGCGGCAGCGTCGGTATCATCGCCACCGTGCCAGCGGCCGTCGGGCCCGCGCACCAGTATCTGGTCCCGCAGCTCCCACATCCGCGATGTCTCATGGGCACGACGGCGGATCGTGGCCGACTCACCGAAGCGGCTCGACCCGTCCATGCCCTCGACGCGGGCGGCGGACCGTAGTTCGCGCTCCAGCTCGGTGAGTTCGTCGCGGAGTCGGACGGTTTCACCGTCCAGGGCGGCGAGTCGCGCCATCGCGTCCCGTACGGATGGATCGGCTCCGGTCAGCTCCCGAGCCGCCGCGAGCAGGTCGGCCGGGGTGTACTCCACGTTCGGCAGCCGGTTCCCCAATTGCTCTACCAGCCGCTGTCTTTTCTGATCCAATCCTTCGAGAATATGCCGAACAGTGGTGATTCGATCCCGTACTGTCTCCGGACCGTCGAGCGGACCATCCGGGTCGGCGAATACTTCGTCCTCGTCACGCCCTCGTCCATGCCACGGGAGCCACGAGAACGGTGGCTCCTGCCCCGGTTCTCCTTCTTCGAACGCCGACGACCGATGATCTGTGTTCTCTTCGCCGGCTTCGATCGGCTCCGACCGCACCATGCGATGCCCCGCATCCGCCAAGCCGCGCGTCTCGGCGAGGAGATCGACGTCCACACCTTCGGACTCGGCGATCACCGATACATCGGGAAGACCTTGCTGCCGATTGCGTTCCGCCTCCGTCGACAGCGGCAACACGGTGTCCTCGCCCTCGCCCTCGCCCTCGACCTCGCGCCGCCGACCGTCCGGCGTGCGGTGGCCTTCGGCGCTGCGTGTCGGACGCTCACCGCCGCCGAAACCCGATCCGCGACCCGACTCCTCATCGGTCAGCGGAACATCGACGGTCGTGGCCGAGCCGTCGTGGCCGACCTCCAATCGCAACACCGGTCCGTCGCCGGCGTCCACACAGGACATCGTCACATCCGACCGCTCGCGAACGTCGAACGACTGCAGTACCCGCGCCACCTGTCGGGTGACCGCGGCGGTGACGGTAGCGCTCGTGCCGGGCGGGAGCAGCGGCTCGAGAAGGGTACGGATCCGGTTGGCGGTGGGCATCGTCGCGGGTGCGCGGGTGAACTCGACACGGTCAACCGAACCCTCGCTGCCGGCAGTGCCTTCCGCGCCATCCCGTGTCGCATCGATACCGGTCTCCGATTCGAGCCCGATCAAGGGCTCGAGCAGGGCTCGGACCGTGTTGTACTTGGGAAGGTCCAGTCCGTTCCTGGACAGCTCGAGCCGGTCCGCGACAATGTGGTTCGCCGCGCCTTCGCGGATCGCGGTGGACCAGTACAGATGGTCGAGCGGTGAGGCCAGCCGTTCGTTCCAGCTGTCGACAAGGTCCAAGGCGACACGAGTCATCACGGTAAGGATCCTCGGATCCCGGTCTGCCTCGAATTCGGCTCGGACGGCCTCCGCCGCCCGCCATAGCACCGTCTCGCGGAGAGCAGCGGCTTCCTCGAGCGGAAGGGAGCGGGTGGCGGCGATCTCCGCCTCGGTGGCTTCGGTGAGGAACAGGGCGAGAAGTTCTCGATCTCGCTCCCCCAGCCCCGCGAGCGCGCGGTCGGTCCGGCTGTCTCGGCGTTTCAGCGCCTCCAGGACGACCTGCCGATCGGCATTCACCCGACGTTTCGTCCCCGTCAGGATGTTCGCCAGCCGGCGTATGGTCTCGGCCGCGCCCTCCTCCGACGCTTCTCCCCGTAGCCATGATTCCGCGATCAACTGGTGGTCGCCCGGCAGCAAGAGCACTGCCGCCCGCACTACTCGAGGTAGTGCCTCGTGGGCATCACGCACCAGCAGTACTGCCGCGTCATGGATCTTTCTGGCATCGGTTCCCGAAGGTGGCAGCCGGAGGTCCGTCGGTGGAGCGCTGTCGGGCTCGGACAACCAGGCACTCAGCCGGATTACCGCCATTCTCAACCGGTTCGCGTAGGCACCCCGTGTGATTCCCAGGTTCGTCATGGTCTGTGGAGTGGAAACACCACGGAGGCAACGCGAGTCGAAGACTGCTGCCTGCTCGGGAGTCAGATGCGGCACCAGGGCCCGCACCGCCGACGGATCGAGACGAAGACAACGGTTGACCACCGATTGGGAGAACCGCGAGCTTGCCGGAGTCTCGCCCTGGAGCAGAGTGGCCACCCGGCGTAGGCCCCGACGCAGCAATTCGGATACGGATCCGGATTCGGGGTCGAGATCCATTCGCGTGGCCGCATCTTCCAGCGGTAGCCGCTGCCGGTAGCAGAGTGTGAACGCTTCCCATTCGTCCGGGACCAATTCGTCCATGGCCGCATCGAGACGCTCCGGATCGAGTCGCACGGTCTCATCGATCAGTTCGACGAGGGCTCCCATCTCCCGTATCCGGACCTGGGCCCGGTCGAGTGCGCTCCGCACCGAGCTCGGCGACCGGCCTGTCCTGTCCGCAATCTGCTCAACCGACTCGCCGTGCAGCAAGGCGGCTTCGGCCACCGCGCGAACCTGCGCATCGAGCAGGCCGATGGTGCGGCGCACCTGTTGACCGGCGAATCCGCCGTTGCGGTCATCGTGCCCGTTCGGGTGGTTGACCGGGCCATTGCGCGGCTCCGGCATATCCCCTTCAGGGAGCGCGAAGACCGGGCGGCCGTTCGCCGCATACGGGATAACCGTGATCCACGGTTCACCGTCCACCGGTTCGAGGCCTGCGACATACTCATCGAAGTCGACCTCTTCCAGGTCGACGATCTCGCCCTTTTGGATCCGCTCCAGGTCTCGGAGGCCGATGCGTTCGGGGTCGACCACCACCAAGCGGGGCTTATCCTTCGTTCCGACGTTACGCACCTCGACCATATGCGAGGTGGTGTCGCCGAGGCGGGAGTTCACCGCGTCGATGGCGACCTCCACGCGTCGCCCGGGTTCTTCCCTGATCCACGCCACCGCGTCGTCGAGCGACTCGTACACCTGGGGATCGAAGTCCGCCCGCACCTGGCGCGCGTAGTGCTCGCCCCACGGACCCGCGTCGAGCCGATTCACCGGCCGCGCTCGCTCCAGATCACCCGCCTCGAGTGCACGCATCCACGACACCCACCGCAGGGTTTTCGCGCATTGACCCATCCGCTGCCCGACCCGCGACCCCCAGGTGGCCGGATCGAACCCGCTATCGGCCCGCCAGAAGGTGACCACCGCGCTATGAGCGGTGCCGTCACCGGCCCAAAGCGTCCTCTTGCGGTCCACCAGGGCCCGGTCGAACCCGAGTTCCTCGCCGGCCATCTTCCACGTCCAACCGGTACGCGCGGCTTCGTCCATCGGAACGCCACGGCGCAGCGCGGCATTGAATTTCTCGAGGTTGGCCGGGGCGGCGGGCACCCAGTTCGACGAGATGGCCCGGATCTCGCCACCGGCCTCGGCGAACGCGGCGACCATCTGTCGGAACATCGCACGTCCCGAAGGTGTCCTGCCTCGGATGGCGTGGATATCGAAGCTCAGCACGCCGTTGCGGATTTCTGCCCTGATGCCCTGCCTGGTCCCAGGGCTTGCCCCGTAGTCGTGCCGATAATGCCAAGTGCCATCCTCGCTGCCCTTGATGACCGGCCCGGCGGAGGGCGGCTGGGAAGGCGGTATGAGCTCCGATTGTCCTGTGGCCGCCATCATCGCGTGCAGGTGGGCATTCGGCACGGTAGAGGAAATCGGATGCGCATGATCCGCCGGAGCATCTGCATCGACAGACCCACCATCCGGGTCCGCGGCCACCGTCCACAGGCGATTGTTTCGTTCGCCTCGGACACTCACCGACAGCCATTCCGTATCCGGTGACGAAACTCCCTGAATATGCAGTACCGGAGAATCCGAATCGAAGCCCGATGAGACGATGATGACCCCGGGGTTCTCCCTACGGCCGGCCAGGTCTCTGATATGAGGGGAAATGTCATCGAATCCCCAGTCGGCCAGCACTTCATCCAACTCTCCCCCCGGTAGTAGTCCGTGCTCGCGCACCACCAGCCGTCGTCCTCCCGCCCACTCATGGGGGCCGAGCGGATACACAGGTCGGCCGAGGATGTCGTCCCCCAGCGTCTCCCTGGCTTCTGCGACCAGGCGATACAGAACACGCTCACCGGATGTCCCCTGGCCGTAATACCGCACAGCGGCCCACGACTCGGCAAACGCCTCATCCAGGTTGAGGGTCCCATCGGAGGCAAAGCAATACCAACTGAATTGGTCGCTCAACCATTCGTGGTAGTGGATCTCGTCGATGATTTCTGTCGATTCGAAACCGTGCTCCGATCGATAGCAAGCCCGCAGTTCGTCATCGGCCCGATGATTGACTTGCGACCGTACCGGAAAATGGGCGACATGGCCGAACTCGTGATTGATCCAGAATTCCCAAGGATCGATATCGGGCGGCCCGTTCATCCAACGAATGGCCACAAGTTCTCCCACTTCGTGGGACATATCCACTGATCGAGCCAGTGAATCCGGATCGATTACGATAGCCGTCCAATTTCCTTCGTCCACGATAGCGATGGTTGCGGCCTGTCCCGGCCCCTTTGCAGCGGTGATCTCGAGTGGCATGACATCCGGATCGTTCTGGAACCTTTTCGAGACGATCCGCTGCAACCCACGAACCCTGTCGACGGGCACCACATCGTGAAATGCGAATCCAACCAACCTCACGTGTGTTTCACCGAATACGGCCGACGCAATATCCGATTTCTCGGCATGGGACGCGGGATCCGCTACCGCCTCGATCGCCGCAGTCTCACCATGGACCGCAACCGATGTGCGGGCCTCGCGAACCAGGAGATCTCTCAAGGCGCTCAGCGCGACGGTCGAACTTCCGGACGCACACAACGCATATGCTTCGGGAAACGCAAGTCGTACATCGACTCGACACTCATCAACCCGACATATTCGACTGAATTGGTTTTGTTTCCACCTTATGAATCCATTGAAACCACCGGATTGATCGGGTAGCTGCCGGTATACGGCGAGCATCTGCGGGTTCATCAAGCTGTACAGTCGGCTACCGACCACATCGCGCAACGCTTCCCCGACCAGATACGCCACCGCGAAACGTTCGGGATCTGCCGTACGACCACCACGTTCGGCGACCATCGCGGTCAGTCGCTCACGGTCGCGCAACAACTCCGCATCGACCGCGAGTTCCACTGTCAAACGTCCTGATTCGATCTCGGTCCGTACGGCTCCGAAACCGTCACCGCCGACATCCGCCACCCGATACCGAAGCCGAAGCCAGGGCAGCTCGGATGCGAGATCCGCTACAACGGACGCCACAGGATCGACCGACGAAGCCGGCTGCGGACCACCGGCCTCCTCTGTCTGAACCGAATCGACGAACTCGCTCAACCCCCTGGACGCCACCGCGCCGACCCCTACGAGTTCGATACGCGGTTCCCGCCCTTCCTCGGCATGGGCTTTGGCGGCGGTCGCCTCGCCCGCGATCACCGCAGCCGTGGCCGACCCATCACTACGCACCTTCCCGTACCCGAATACAGCGACCACCGCTACCTGACGCCCCGCGGCCGCGTGCTCTGTTCGGAGTTCCGCCGCACCGCACAAGAACTCCGTCGGATCGTCGGTCGGGGAATCCTCTCCGGCATAGAAGATGATCGACTCCGCGTCGCTGTCGCCGAAGGCGACGGTCATCCACCCGTATTCCGGATTCAGGGCCAGCAATGCGGGATCGGCATCATCCACCGCCTCCAACGCATCCGCCGTCGACCGCAGGAACGACAGCTGTTCGGGCGGAAGCTCCGCATCCGCCCGCTGTGTCCGCAACCAGTCCTCGTTGTCGGACTTCCGGAAATCCCAGGGGACGCCCCACGCGTTGCCGGCCAACATCGAAGCAGACTCGGTATACCGACCGTCAGGTCCGAACCGTGCCGTTGTCCGGGTGGGATCTCCACTTTTCCGCGTCGAAGCCTCATGCCATCGAGCAGCGACATCGGCCGCAAGCTCTGCCGCTTGCTCGGTGCCCACCTGGTCGAGTGCGAGGAGATGTTCCAGGCGTGAGTTCTGCATCTGCAGTATGAGCGCGCGCTCCTCCTGTCGCGCGCCGGAGTCCTCGTCGCCTTTCGTAATGTCGGCGATGTCGGCGAGGGAGTCGCCGGCGAACACCTCCATCGGCATCTCTTCCACCGGATGTCCCGATGCCGCCCTTCGCGTCCTACCGTGGCGTATCGCGGCGACGAGGTCCGCCTTCGCGGCATCGGTCACGGTGACGCGCTCTACGAGGGTGTCCGACAAGGCACCGGACTCTGCGGCGGATCGCATCATCTCCGTGGCGGCCGAGCCGTGCAGGACCAGGTTCTCGATGGCCGGCTCGGCGTGCCCGGCCCGCTCGGCGGCGGCCATCCACGCCACCTGTATACCCGCCAGATCCGACACCAACCGCGCACCGTCCGCGTCGGCGTTCGCGTACACGCGCACCACCACGGCGACCGGCACGCCATCGGATTCTTCGGCAAGGCGGAGGTAGTGCTCTCGTGCGTAATCCAGGGCGGCACGCATGTCGTCGACGCTCTCGGCCACCACGATATGCATCGCCACCAGAGGATATTCCTCCTCCGGATCGCCACCACGAGGATCACCGACCTGCACTTCCAGCACCGGAGCATCGGGGTCTGTGGGTATCCGCCCGGATGAGCGCAGGTACACGCGCGGGCCGTCGCTCTCGTCACCGCGCAACGTGTCGGCCCACGCGTCGAGTTCATCCACCAGTCCTCGTACGGTGGCCTCGTCACTGTCGCGTGGCGCGGCGGCACGGTTCACCGAGTCCCGCTGCTCCTCGGGAATTCCGTCCAGCCGGCAGATCAGCTCCGGATGGGTCTGCGCCAACCCCGTCCGCGCAGCCGCTGCTCTCTCGGGACCGAGCTCGTCGTCCAGCGAGGCATACCATTCCTCGATCTGGGTGGCCCGGGTCGCCGCGGCTTCCTCATCTCCGGGCGGGGGTGGTTCGCGAAGGGCGGCCTCCCCGCCGGGAAAGAGATCCAATGCGTCCGTGGCGGCGCGCACCTGTTCCGCCGTGGACATGCTCGGCGACCGGCCGAGGCCGTCTTCGTCGTCGGTGCGGGCGCCCCCCGGCTCGTCCACGCTCCGGTATCGGTCCAGCACCTCATCGAGCTGAAACCGTTCGACGTCGTGGGGACGGCGCTCGATGGTGATCTCGCCATCGATCACGAGCGCGGTTATCGTGGGATGTTCCGCCGTACCGGATACTTCGATTCCGATCCGGTGTGGATCGCTCTTGTCGACAACCACGGACTGCCAACCGAAGTCGAAGGCGATCCGCACGAGCTGTTCGATTCCGGCCGATGCTTCGTCCAGCTGCTCCGGGAAGGCCGCACAGACCCGTTCGGCCGCATCGGCCGTCGCCCACCAGGCCGAATCCGGGAGCATGACCTCGAACCGGTCGACAAGCCGGGCCGCAGGTCCCGTCGTTGATTGGATCGGCCTCCCCCATGCCCTACCGGTGATCGACCCCGTCGAATGAACTTCCTGGAACCGCTTCATCAAACCGCTGACCATGGAGCGGTAGCTGCTGCGCAGCACCACCTCGGCACCGGTCGGGTCCTGCCGTCGGGTGGTTTCCTCGACGAGTATGAACATCATCGTGGCCAGTGCCTCGGGCCTATGGCGCCGCATACTCGCCATGGCATCGGTGTCGAGCTGCTCGCCGCGCTTCCCTCGTTTCAGTCCGTCGAGGGCGAACTTCGAGCAGATCACCGCACCGTTTTCGATTTCGGGCAGACAGTGCTCATGGTCGATCGCCTCGAGCCCGGCCAGATAGTTGTCCTCATGTCGATCGCCATTGGCCAAGAGATAGTCACGGATCACCATCCGATCCCAGGCATCTCTCGGATGCTCCGTATCCGGCCGGGACGCGCCGCTCGGTTCGACATACCGCTGCAGGTAGCCCTGGCCGCGCGGACCATCCCACCAGATCGTGGGCGGCACCCCGTCGAACCCGAGGAAATGATCGAGCGCGTAAGCGGCCATCTCGCGGAAAACCGCTGCAGGCGGCGCTGGTTTGTACACCCACTTGGACCCGTCCGCAAAGGTAACGAGGAATACCTCGTTCCGGTGCCGCACACCGTCGATCGGCACCGGATCGCCGACAATCGGCCCTTTCGCGGCCACCTCCGCTTCCACCGCGACCCATGGTGTGAGGTCCGACGATGCCTCGTGGTCGAGTGTCGAGCCGGCGGGGACCGAACCGTCCGAGGCAGGCTCCCCGTCCACCGGACCGTTGAGCAGCGCGTCGTCATCGGACGGACTGCCGGCGCGTTCGGCGTCGGTGTTCTCCCTGCCGAAGCGGGTGTCGAAGTTCATCGGTTCGCCGAGACCCTCGAACTCGGCCACCGTACCGTGCCGATCCAATACCGCCACACCGCGCCGGTCGAAGCTCCCGGCAGCCACCTCACCGCGACGGTACGGCCGCCACTCCGGGCCGTTTTCTCCGGTCGGGTCGAACAGCCAGACCCTATCCCTGTTGGTCGCGTCCTGCAGCAGCCGCTCCGCCTCCGCCACGGCCTCCGGGCCGCCGTACTGACGAACGCCGGCCATGATCACTTCTTTATCGGTGCTCAACAGCACCACGTGTCCGTCGACGTCACCGCGGCCGAACTGCTCGCCCCACACCGCCGTCAGCGGCCTGTCGTCCCCGGCCATCCTGTCCGCGAAATCGTCACATGACCCATCGAACGCGGTGAAGTCCAAGTCGTCGCGGAACGCTGCGCGCAACGCCGTGGCGTCGGCGGCATTGTCGAGTCCGATCGGTACCACCCGCACCGGGTAGTTCGGCTTCCCTGTCCGCGACGGCTCGAAACGCGCCCGCAGCTCACCGAACGACCACCCCACGCAGGACGCGAAATCCATTGCGGCGGCCGCCTGGGCGGCGGTCTCCTGAGCTTCGAGGTCGGCCTGCTCGAAACGGGCCGCCGCCATCCCGAATTTCCACGCGGCGTAGGAATCCACCGCCCTGGAGCGGGGCTCACCGAATTCGGAGGTCAGGTCGAGTTCCAGATCCTCTATCAGGCTCTCGAATATCGCGTCGGCCTTCGCACGAGACCGCGCCCCCGTTGACGGCGACTCGGCAAACGAGTAATTGCGTAACGCCGTCCGCACCGCGGGCATATCCAGGCCGGCCGAATACGCGTACCACAGAGCCTCTGCGTAGGCGTCGTCACGACGCCGAGCCGAATCACGCCACGCCACAGCATCCGAGGCATCGCGCAGTTGGGCAGATTGTTCTGCGAGAGAACGGATTTCGTACTCGACGAGCATCCGCCGCACTACCACGTCGGCCAGATCCGGGCGGCCGGCCATGGCTGTGGCAACCGCAACGGCGTCCCCCCAGTTCGGGCGCAGATCCGACGGCAGTGCGGTATCCAGCTCGGCCCGCCGCCGCAACGCGGCCTGCTGCGCCTCATGGACCGATTCGACGGTTCCGGTACCGAGACCGCCGTCGGCGAGCTCGGCCAGCCTTCTCCGCAATGCCGTGCGCAATATCTCGGTGAAGTCGTCGGCCAGGCCGTCCACCGCCGCCAGTGCATCGATGAGTCCCGCGAACACCCGCTGCTCGGGCGGCTGCACCATTCGACCCGCCGAGCGGCCGAAGAAATCGAAGCCGCTGCTCGAATCCGGCAGGTCCTGGGGGTTCCCCATCACATCGTCGTCGGGTGGCAGTTCCCAGGGGGCCAGCCCGGCGAGCCGCCATCGCGTCGACGGTACGGCGGTGTCCCCGGTGACCCGCACCACCAGCTCATGTGAACCCAGATGTGCTGCGGGGTCCCGCAGCTCGTCCTCGACGAACCCCCATCCCAGCCGTTTCGCCTGCTCCACGGCCAGCTCCAGAGCACCTCGATCGTCTTGCGGTACCCGCCACACGGCCGTCGGCTCATCATCGGACACGAAAACCGTGGACGGAAACGCGCCGTTGTGCGGTATCTGTATCGCTACCTTGCCGGTCTCCGTCCGGCCCATCCATACCGGGCCGTAGCCTTTGTCGAAGGCGACCTCCGCGGCGGCGCACAACCGCGCACCCATCTCGTCCGGCAGCCCGAACCTCACCAGAGCCGCGGCGGCCGCGTTGGCGTCCGCCGCTTCGATCGGCATGCCCTCCCACGACACCAGAGGACCCGGCGCTGCGGCCTGCGCCGTCATCGTCGGCAGCAGTCGCGCCAACAGCCGCTCCCCCAATGAGCGGAGCCGCAGCTGAGGGGCACCGGCGGCGGTGAAAGCGATACCGTGAATCCCGGGCCGATGCGGTGGACGCTGCCAGTCGTCGAACGGAATCGGCTCACCGAAGCGGGCCGGTCGGCTTTCGTAGACGACGATCTCGTCGCGTCCGGGCTCGCCCTGGTTCGCGACGATCACCACGTCATAGATCCGGCCGGACGAGGGATGCGGCACGAACGCGACGACGAACGCGCCCGGCCTGCCCACGAGTCGGTTCTCGATATCGCGGAAGGTGTCGAACGGCCGCGGTTCGCACCGCCCACCGAAGGCATGCTCGGCTCTGCCGAGGTGGACGGCGTGACGCCCCGGCGGCGGCACAGGGCGGGACCGGTCGATCAACCCCGACCGTTTGGCCGTCAGCACGGCGTTACGCAGGGAATCGCGGGGAATCCGTATCCGCCGCGAACCTGTCCGCCGCGGTGCGCGGTCGGCCTCCGGTCCGGTGTCGGTAGGCGCGCCGGGCCCGAGATATTCGGGCTCGACATCGGAGGAGGTGTTCTCGATGTCGGATCGCTTCGGATCACCCTGACGCAGATCCACCGTCGCGGGGTACCGGGCGGTTTCCGCCGCATTCCGCAACATCAACCGATACAGATCGTATTGTTGTTCTATCTGCAGCAACCGTTGGCATTCCGTCGCCACGGAGTCCACATCTCCACCGATGGAGACAACACCGCTGTCGGGAAACAATCGTTCGACCAGGGTGTGCAGCACTGTGCGCTCGGCGGCGCCGAAATCTTTCTCGCGGGTCGTGGCCCGCATCCGGTCGAGCAGCTCATCGGCGTACCGACGGGCGCGGGTCCCGAGTTCGGCCAACTGGGCGTCCAGGCCGTCCACGGCGGAGCACACATCGCGCAGAGCTCGCAGCGAGGGCAACCGTTCGGTATCCCAGATGGTCCGCTCACCCAGGTGGTCCGGATGCAGCAGCGCACGGCGGGCGAGTACCTCGGCCAGATCGGCGCGGCGCACGGCGGCTTCCCATCGCCGCGTACGCAGTTCTTCGAGTTCGACGAGCAGACGACTTCGCTCGGCCGACAAGGCACCGATACGAGCCTGGTGATCGCTGAACCGCTCATCACCCGGGTCGACCCACCTGCGCTGCGAATCCGGTATCGCGGCGAGTCGATCGGCGGCCTCACTCGCTTCCGTCCGCGCCGCTTCCACTCGCTCGAGCTCGGCCTCGACCAGAGTGCGGCGGCCGTCGTTCTCGGCGAGCTCGACATCCAACGTCATGACCTCGTCGGCCGCGTCGGCCGCGAAGACGGCGGACCGCACGGCCGCGGCGGCCGCGTCGGTTCCGGGTACTTTCTCGAGAACCTGGGCCACCAACGCATCCTGGACGGCCCGCACGGTGCGGCGTTGCCGGGCCAGCTGCGTCTCCTGCGCTGTCAGGCGCGTGCCCGGGGTGCTGCCGGTCGGTACCGGTTCGGCGGTGAGCGGCCGGGACGGCTCGGACACCCAGCCACCGTCGCGGAACCAGGTGACCGCCACCGTGCCGTCGACGGCCACGGTGTGCTGTTCGACCAGCACCCCCGCGATCTGTAATGCCCGCAGCTCACCAGGCTCCAGACAGGGGGCGGTGTCGGCGGCGGTGACGACGACCAGCCGATCATCGAGCACGCGTCCCCACGATCCGACCGCGATTCCGCCCACCCGCTCGGATTCGGCGCGAACGGCGTCGGCCTGCCGCCGCTCGAGGTCGGGATCGACCTCGGTCGGAACTTTCTGCAATGCACGGGTTTTCGCAGCAGTCCCGAATACCTCCAGCTGCTCGAGACCTGTTTCGAGCAGCCGGAGACGTTCGATCTCCGCCGGCGCGCCGCTTTTCGTCGCCGAATTCGCCGCGATGAGCACATTCACGAAAAGCGTACGGATGGGCGTGTATTCGGCTTTGGTGCGGTGTTTTTTCTGTTCGGCGACATACTCGCTCATCCGCGTGCGCAACTCGTGGCCGTGTTCACGGGCGGCTTCGACCGTCTCCGCCAAGCCACGACCGGCGGCTTCACACAACGGCCGCAGTGCCATCAGCCGTGGCATCATCTGTGCCAACTCGGCTTCGGTGCACCCCAACAGACGGGCCTGCTCGGCACGACGGGTTCGCGAGTTCTCCCGTTCGCCGCGTAGCCGTTCGAGTTCGGATTCCAGCCGGTTGCGTTCGGCGCGCCGATTCCGGCTTTCCGTCCGGGCGGCTTCCCGCGCCGCTTCCCGATCTCGCTCGAGCCGCACCTGTACCGGGCCTCGACGGTCCAACGCGGCCAGGTCCGCCTCGAACCGTTCGATTTCCGCGTCGAGGCGGACGAGAAGGTTCGGGTCGTTATCCGAATCGACCAGGCCGGCCGCCACCCGCACCGCGGTAGCCGTCACGTCGGGAGACACCCCCGGCACCTGCCCCAACAACATCTGTGCGATAACGCGCGCCGCGTATTCCTGTCGCAGGGCGGCACTCACGGTCTCCGAGGAGGGATCCATGGCGTCGGGCCGCCCAGGCACCCATCGGTTCCCGTCCCGCCGCTCGAACACCGGGGAACCGGTGTCGTCGACACCGGCTCTCCACTGCTCGATGACGATGCCGGCCGCGGCCATATCCGTCGCGTGCGGCTCGAGCAGTGGATCTCGGAACCCGGCCGGCGCGACAACCACCAACCTGCCGCCGACGACCCGCCCCCACGGTCCCAGCGGGATACCGCCGATCCGATCCAGTTCCGCTCGGCAGGCTTCTTCCGTATCGGTCACCCGGTCCTGCCGGGCCGCCATCTGTTCCAGGCGCGTCAGTCGTTCGATTTCGATGGCGGCGGCACGACCGGCGGCGGAATCGCTCTGATCCATATCTCGGGCGAGTTCCGCCCGAGATATGGAAACCCGCCACGGGTCGAAGTATTCGGTGCCGAACCGTTGGCCCATCCGTCGTATCAGGTCATCGCCGGCGCGGCGGGCGGTATCGGCGATCCGGCCGCGGTCGCGGCCGAGCCGATCGTCCGCGGCGTCCAGATCGGCCAATGCGTCCAAAAGTACCCGCCGCGACGTCGTAGTCGCTCCGGCCGACGTGAGCGCATCATCGAGGGCGGCGCTCACCGCGTTTCGCCGCGTAGCCAACGCCGCACGCTCGGTCGCCAATCGATCGAGTTCGACGGTCTGGGCCGCGAGCCTGCCCTGGAGCAGTCTCGTCAGCGTTTCGTTCGGTTCGGGCAGTTCGTCGAGGGCCCGGCCGAACGCCTTCCCCTCGGTATGTTCTTCGGCGAGCGCATCGTAGGCCGCCTGGTTCCAGACCAGTTCCGCGTCGATATCGGCGAGTTCCGCGGCCAGACCATGTGCTTGCGCGACCTGCTCTCGGGCGGCATCGAGCCGCGCGGCGGGGTCGCCCGACCCGGCCTCGCCGCCGAGCACCAAGGTGGCCAGCACATTCCGTATCGCACGCACGGTCCGCTGTTGCTCGCGTAACCGCTCGTCCGCGGCGACCAGAGAGCCCGCCGAGGTATCGCCCGAATCCGGCGGCCGCACCGGGGCAGGGCGACCGATACGCCAGGATCCATTGCTTCGGTACGTGGTGGTCACTGCACCGTTCGGGGCCACGCTGCGGCGTTCGACGAGCACACCGGCGGCATCCAACGCGTCCAATGTCGTGGTGTCGAGGAGCGGCGTGTCGCCTGTCACGGGTGTGACGAGCACCAGGCGGTCACCCGCTATCCGGCCCCACTCGCCCAGGCGTACACCGCCTACTTCTCGACGTTGCGCCTCCACCGCCTCCGCGTGTTCGGCGGAAGCGACGGTGGATTCCGCGGCGGAATCGGGCACCGGCCGGCCGAAGCGGGTTTCCAGTTCCCGAAGTGCCTGTTCGAGGGCATGCATACGCTCGAAGGCGGTCGAGGGTCGGGGCTCATCGGTCCCCTCTGTCGCGGTCAGGGCGGCATCCGCGATCGCCCGGGCTTCGGGCTGCCGTATTCCGGCGACGAAGGACTCCATCCGTCGCATCAGATTCGCGGAACGTTCGTCCATATCGCCGACGATCTCGTCGACGTCACGAGGCGCGAGAGCCGACAACTCCTCGAACACGCGCATCCGCGCAATGCGTGTGCGTCGAGCCTCGATCTGGGCGGATTCCGCCGTCGACCGGCCGCGGGGCGTCTCCACGTCGACGGTATCCCCCTGCTCGCGCGGGTGTGCCGTGCGTTGCTCGATACCGGTCGTGGTCTCGGCGGTGGTTCGCGCATGCAGCAGGTCGATCATGGTGCGCAGGGCGTATTCCTGACGCAGCGCAACCCCGTCCGGATCCGCGGTCCCCTGCTGCGGAACGTTGCCGGGCCAGGGCTGATACCAGGGCATACCGAGTTCATCGAACGCCACCCGTCGGCATTCCACCGGCACACCGTGCTCGCGAAGTTCTTCCAACAGTCGCTCGTCCAGGACCGGATCCTCGATGTCCGCCGGAACGACCATCACGAGTGTGCCGTCGACAATGCGTGCCCAGGAACCGACAGCGACACCGGTCTCGTCGGCGTCACCGTCCGTATCGTCGGACGCCGAAGCCTCGGAAGAGACCTTGATGCCCGAGGCCTTGTCCGGCCGGCCGATTCGCTCCAGTTCCGCACGTGCCGCCGCCTCGATGACCTCTGTGCGCAACGCGTCGTAATCGGCCAACGCGGCGGCCGGCTCCCGGCGGGATCCGATCTCGGACGATCCCGTTACCGACCGGGCCCGAGCCACCAACTCGTGGATGCTCATCTCGTCGAGCGTTTGCGGAGGTTCGGCAAGAGCACGCAGCGCTTCTCGAATTCGCCGGCCGATCGCGGGCAGCCCTGATGCCTGGGTGGTCGTCGAGGGCCGTTCCGGGATCTCGAACCGCAACCGATTGCGCCGGCCGAATCCGGTGCTGTCGGCGACACCCACATCCACACCGTGGTTGTCGGCATGCAACAGCACCGCGGGCACATGGCGGCCGTCGTCGCCCGGCTGCGACGACAGACGGGTGGGCATGTCCTCACCGAGATCGAAGACCTGCACGCGCAGCCGCTGCCGGCGGGTTTGTGGATCCTCCACGACCTCGGCTTCGATCCGGACCTCCCGTCCGGCCGATCGGATCCTGGTATCCGTCAGCGCCTGGGTCAACGCTGTCTTCGCGTGTGTGGCCTGGGTGGGCGGCCACTCGCCGATCAGTGCGGTCAGCGCCCTGTCCACCAATTCGATATCGGAAGCGTCCTCGGCGTCGGACAGGGTCAGACCGAATGCGGCCAATCCGCCGGGCTCGTCCTCGATGCCCTGTAGGTCATCGGGCCCGGTGATCTCATGGACGCCGCACTCCGCGCCGACCGGAGCCTCGGGACCGTTTGGCATCTCTTCGCCGGATCCGAGGTCCATCTTCTGCATCGACTCGAACAACCAGGGCGTCCGTTGTTCCGCCGACCACTCCGACAGGTGTTCACGCAACATGTCGACGGATGGGCCGTCGCCGTCCTCGGACACCACACCACTCACCGGTCCGACCGTGACCGGCACTCCGGTATCGCCACCGGCGGCGAGCGAGGTCGGCCCGAGCGGTGTACGGCCGACGGGGTGATCCGGATCCGATGACCGACCGTCCGATACGGCGAAATCCGCCTTGGTCCCGGCCACACCGGCCCAGTTCTCGAAGTTCGACCTACCAGGTGCGGTAACGGTCGGAGCCGCACCGGCGGATGGCACCTCGGGGGGCGCCAACTTCACGGTGAAACGAAGTTCGTGAAGCCCGTTCGAGGTGTTCCATCCGGACACCCACCCGTCCGCATGAGCCTGCACCGCACCGATATTCCGGACGGGTGAACGTCCAAAGCGGCCGCCGTACGCAGATTCCGGCGGCCGACCCGGCTGCACGCTCTCGATGAGCTCATCGAGGCGCAATTCGGTGTCCACGGCCGCGTCGATCACACGCACCTGTATCTCGCCACCACCCATCGCCATGGCGGTGACCCGGACGTTCGGACCTGTTCGGCTGCTCGCATCGCCGATCGCCGAGGTGAGCGCCTCTCGGAAGCCCTGTACCCGGGCCCGGTACGCACGCAGCGCCGCCTGCCGAGCGGGCGACGCATCACCGGAATCGACGGCAGGGACCAACCGCATGACCGCGTCGACCGCTTTGGATATCTCGCTTTCGACACCGAGTACGCCGCTGCCGACCACGACGGAGACGATGCCGTGAGAGGCGGTGTCGTCGGCGGCCGAATTCTCCGGGCGGACTTCCGTTGCCGCGGAACGAAACTCCGATCCATCCGTTGTCGCGGTGGATTCGCTCGTCCCATCCGACGATATCCACGCATCGATCTCTTTTTCCAGTTTCTCGAGGCGGGCCAGGCGCTGTGATTCGGTCAGCGGGCGGCCGAACGCATCGGAGCTGTCGACAATCCTCAGCATTTCCGAGATCAACTGATATGCCGCGGCCCGCTCGCCCGCTGGGAAATACCGGCCCGCTTGCCGGAAGATCCTCTCCGCGACCTGGTCCGCCTTCGCCCGCACCTCGGCGATATCGACATCGGGTTCGGGGGACACCCCGGCCAGGGAAGCCCCCCGTTCCAGACGATCCAGCACATTGGTCCGAAGCTGTTTCAGCAGCCGCAGCCGCTCGTGTTCGTTCACGTGCGTGGTGACTCCACCGCCCACATCGGATTCGCTGTGGGTGGTGGCGCTGCGGGTGACCAGTTCGGCGGCATGATCCCATGCCCGGTGGGCACTGTCGCGTTCGGCGGGTGAAGAGAAATGCTTGTCGATATCGCTTTTCATCCGATGGATGAGGTGATCGGCGCGCGCCTTCGCCTCTTCTTCGCTCATCCAGGTATTCATGTCGAAGTAGCGCCGCTGCTGCTCTACCGGCATACCGGCGAATTCCGAATATCCGCGATAGCCGTAGATGGCGCTCGAGGGCGCGCCGGAGAGCGCACCGCTCAACAGCGACAACGCCGTGATCTCGCCGCCCACCAGACCACCGGCCAAACCGCCCGCCAGACCGGCACCGGCACCTTGGATGGCACCGCGGCCGAGTCCGCCCCATTTGTTGTAGGGCAGGATCTCCATCAGTTTGACCGATCGGCTCATCACTCGATACAGGTAATGCCCGGCCCAACCGCCGACCGCGCCGCCGACCGCCGAGGCGCCTATATCCTTCCGGAAGGATTCCCAATCGAAATCGTCCTGACGCCCCTTCCCCATCAGGATCCACTGAATCGCCGCGTTTTCCAGTGCTCCTTGGAAGACCTCCTCGACCGCTTCATCGATCATCTCGTAGACAAAGGACTTGGTAATCGCGCTGTAGACGGGTACCCGCGGAAAGCGGGTCAGCATCGGTATTTTCGCCAGACCGCGCCCCAGTAATCCGATGATCTTCTGCAGCATCGATCCGAGTCGCCGAGACAGTTCGCGGGTAATCCACATGACCGTCCATTTGCGGGCCTCCCCCGCCGGACCGGCCAGACTGGCGACAGCGATTTCGCCGACCATCCACGCCAGGGCGATATTGTTGCCCAATTTGGTGGTGTACACCTGGTTGCCGAATTGACCTATGTAATCGACCAGCCCTTGTGCGCTATCGGCGACATCATTGCCCAGGAATCTGAGATCCTTGATATGCTTCTCGAGCTCTTCCGCGCCCGCTCCCTGCATATAGGACAGCACCGTGCTTCGAGCCCATTCGAGCGCCTCGGCATCGTAGTCACCTTCGTCGACCAACGCCTGTAAATCGTCGGCGATGGCCCAGACCGCTTCTTCGTCGGCTTCGGGCCAATACGAACCGACCACGAAGAAAAACGGTTTCGCGAAGGGAAATACCTCCAGCCCCACCGGTGTCTACATCCAATCGCGATGGGTCACCGCGGTGGGATCATCGACCACCTGGTCGATATCCACCGCGTCATCGAATCGCATGAGCGGACCGTCCCGGTCCGGGTTCGCGGATACGGGCGATACCTCGGCTTCCGGGATCGCAGTGTCCGTGGGCGACTCCTCCGCCGGAGGCTCGGCAGCGATGTCCGCTCCCGGGGGGACGAGCCGGAACTCACTATCGGGCATCCCTTCGAACAGTTCCGACAGTTTCGGCATTCGCATGCGGTATTCGTTCAGCGGCTCGAACAGTTCACCACTGCGTCGCGCGCTCTCCGCGATGGCCTGCCGAGTGGTGGCGACAACGGCCGCCGCGATCTGTTCGTAACTCATATCTCCGATATCGGAGGAGAACTCGAGGTCGATCAAATGACCATTGGCGTCCACGGTCGCGGTGACGCGCATATCCGGGGTCGCTGCGCTCACGGTCAGTTCGGCGCGCTGCCGCTCGATCTCCGCCACCCGACGCAATTGCTCTTCCAGGCTCCCCAACACGGCCTCCGACCGCGAATCACCGCCCGTAATACGCCCATCCCACATACGGAACCCTCAACCGATCTCGATACCCGGCACCACAACCACTCACAGGACCGGCGGTCGACCGCCGAAGTTCCGGGAGGACGTTTCTTCGGCCGCATCGAACGCCTCCGCCTGGTCGGCCTGGGCTCGGTACAGGTCACCGCAGTATCGGGACATGACCTCGGCGCCGTCTCGCGTCGCCTCCATCGCCTCCCATGCTCCCGGCTGTCCGTCCCGCCCCTCGAAGAAGTCGTTCGCGTACTGGTCGTTGCCACACGCCGCGGGTAATCTCGCCAGCACTTTCACCACCCGCGATGTCCAGGAGTCGACGGCATCGCGGGTATCGGCCCCTTTGCCGGACGCTTTCCGCAGCGCCTCGGTGTCCACCTGAACGGTCCGCACCATGAATGGACTCCCTCTCCGAATGAAATCGGTACGCGTACGCCTTCCATTGCACCGAATTGCCTCGGTACAGCGCTTTTTCGAATCGCAACCATCATCACACAGGTCGAGCGGCGTGCTCCCTCAAGAGATTGCAAAATCCCACTCGTCACCCGACGATATGCATATCGGTCCGATGGTGACCGGCCGTTGCGCGGTCGCGCCTACAGCCGCTGATCCCTTATCGAGACGATCACCTCGGCAACGGCGGAATTGATGCGAGCGGCCACCTTCGCAGAATCGGCTCCGGTGGCGATTCGTGGCCGTCCCGACGATACGATATAGCGGCCGTCGTCCTCCAGATCGAGCAACCAGAAACCGCTCCGCGCGCGATATTTGGGTCCGTGCCGGCATATTCCTTGCCGAACTTCCACGGCACCGATTCGGACCTGTGGGGTCCGCCGAAATCGTGCGGTGGCGAGTGAGGCCGCATCCTCGTGTGGTCGCCGCACCGGAGATTGACCGAATCCGGCGAGCGACTCCGTTTCCCGCGGTAGCACGATCTCGGAAAGGCCGCCGGGTTGCCGCTCGGGCAGACGAGCGGCCATAAGGTCCGCCACCTCCAGATATCCGCATTCGGTGATGGTGAACCCACCGCTGTGCCGAACGGTCTCGCCCGGTAGTTGCTCCAGCAGATACGTACGGTCGGAACGCCGTACCGCGTGTAGCCGCACGTGGGTCTCGGGATCGTCGGGCGCCCGTGGATCCCAGGAATGCAGAATTATTCGCAGGTCCGGTTTGGCGACCACATCGAGGGTATCGTCCAGACCATAGAAATCAATGGCCGCCAAATGCTCGCGGGTGTGCTGGAATCGACGCTCCCCCTCCGCGTTCGAGCCCACACGCAATGTGTAGGTGAACGGCGCGGGCAAGAGTACCTCCCGCAGGTCACGCCACAGAACGGCGAATTCGAGGTCGGTGAGTTTCCATTGCCGACGCATCAGTTTCCGCCCGGTCGCTGTACGATCACCGGCCGTTGCTCCGGTTGTCGCGGCTGCGGTTGTGGCTGTGGTTGCGGCTGCTGCGGCGTCGGCGGGCGTTGCGGCCGCCCCGGCGGCGGGGCCTGCTCCGGTGTCTGGCGCGCACCGGTTTCACCGACCACCGGCCAGGTCATATCCATCGGCCCGCCGAGCGCCTCGTCCATATTGTCGGCCCGATCCAAGTATTTGGCCCGCTCGTGCTTGCCCTCGTCTCGACCACCCCGAGCTCCGGGGGCGCCCGCTCCCGGAGTCATCGGCATACCCATCGGCGCCCCGTTCGCGGCCGGGCCGGCCATACCGGTCGCCGTCGGGGCCATACCGGAGATTCCGGCACGTGGAAACAGCTTCGAAGTATCCATCCTCGGGACCTTTGTCTCGTTGCCGACGGCACCGGGACCATTCGCCCCCGCGGTGATACCGCCTCCGGGCCCACGCGACTTCATTCCGGCCAGACCGGCCGGTCGGTCCTCATCCCGAGGGAACGGCAACCCCCCGGTGGGCACGGCCCCCGGAAGGTCGGTGTTCGACATCTCCCGGGCCACGCCGAGGGCATCCTGAACAGCCTGTTGCGCGGCGGTCAAACCTTGCTGAACCGCTTGCATACCTTGTTGCTCGGCCTGCCATCGGTCGGATTCCTGCTGCATCTGTTCCCAGGCCTCCGAGTACGGATCGGTCCCATCCGCACCGACCGGGGCGAGGCGTTCGAGCGTCGACTCCGCCGTCGCCGAGTCGAGGGGGGCCGGCGAGTATCCTCCGGTGCCCCCATAGGGAGTTTCCGCACCGTTCCCGTATGTCCCACCACCCGCGCCGGGATCGCTCGACGATGTTTCCTCCGAAGGAGGAAGGCTGCCGGATTCGGTGATATACGACGGAATCACCGGGAAGTACTGGGCCGTATCGGTGATACCGGCCAAATACGTGTTCCGATAGTTCTCACGGTAAACCGGGGTCGGGTCCTCGACGATGACAATCGTATCCGTGTGGAACCCGTTGGCATCGGACTCCCAGAGCAATTTTTCTTCCCAGGAGTACTCGTCGTCGAGCGTGCGGGTGTCCAGATACGGATATTCCGAGGCAGCGCTCCCGGAAGTCGAATAGGTCCCCGCCATATTGTCGGGTCCCTGCGGCATCACTTTCTGCGTTTCATCCAGCCAGAGGGACGCATATCGATAGGCATCCCCGACCCGCCACATCGCCTCCACCAGGGATTTGAGCTGTTTCGAATAGTTCTCCGACGCCAGCACCGCGGCCGCTTTTCCTTCACCTTCCCACGTATCGGCGGTGGAACCAATCAGAGAATTCATGAAATCCCCCGCCGCCGTGTTCAACGTATCACCGAAACGGTACCACTTGGTTCCGAGCGATTCGTAAAGGCCCGACAGGCCATAGGTTCGAATATAATCCCCCAGCGACCACAAGTCGTCGTACCCCATACCCTCCGGAAAATCCGCCCACAGCTCGACCGGGGAACTCATTTCCATATTCTCCAGTCGGTCCATGAGAAATTCTTTCGAGTGGACGGCACCGGAGTGCGGCAGCAGAGAGACAATGGTTGCGGTGGACGGCCGCACATTGTCCAGGTCGAATTCCGAGGAGGATATGTCCTCGGCCTCCTGATACTTCTTCCCCGCCTCCTTGAAGGTCTCCAGCATATTGTTGAGGCCGTCCAGGTACGTCCCCGTCGCACCGGCCGAACCAATGGCGTGGGCCAGGTCGGTTCCCAGTCGGGTGAGCTTCGTGTCGAGCGCACCGAGGGAATGCACACTCGGTGGCACCGATGCCGTCACCGAACTCGCCCCGTCCATCAGCCCCTCTGTGCCGAGCCCGTGCAGCACTTCCATCAGTTCGGCGCACATGGTCGCGCAGGTGTATGCAATACCGTCCTCGAGCAGCAGCGCTCCGTCCGCCGCCAGTTCGGCGATCGAAGACCACGACGGGACTTCGGGCTCGGCGGAATCGGTGGTCTCTTCTTCTGCCATCGGTGCTCAGCCTCTCCCTACTGCGCCGCGAACCACCGGCCCCGCGCCTGATATGCCCCGGTCGTCGCCTGCTTGCCGCCGCCGTCGGAAGCGTTGCTCGAATTGGGCGACGAACCGTTTCGGCGCGACAGCGGACGACGAGATTTCCAGTACACCGTCGTCGGCGATGCAAAAGATCGGCCGGTCGCTCGCGAACTCGTCGGACGGCCCCGGCGCATACACCATCCACCCGCAGTCGAGCCGCTCGGTCACCAGTTCGTCCATCGAATATCCGGGGGCGTCGAGACCGTGTCCACCGAGATATTGCCGAACCCGAGTGAGCGCCAATTTCTCCGGCATGGCCGCGAGTTTTTCCACCAGTAGTCCGGCGATCCGGAATTGGAACAGCGCGGCGCCCATATCGACCCCATCGGCACCGAAGGCATTCAGCACGGTTTCCTCGGTCACCGCGCCGCTTTCGGCAGCGTCCACCAGCGTCGCGATCGCCGCACTCCGTTCCGAGTCGTTCCCGCGCGAAACAACTCGGGTGATGATGTCCACCACGGTATCCGCCGTCCGAATCCCGGGCAGCGCGAAGGCGCACCGCTGCGCCGGTGGCGACTCACCCCGATACCAGTGGCCGTTCTCCCACCAGTAGCAGAAGGACAGCAAACCGGAGGCGGCACGCGGGTTCAACACCGGGTCGGCCACCCATTCGGGCGCACCTGCATAAAAGTTGGGCATATCGCGGGCGCGGTTGTACACCGCGTCGAGCATGGGATCATCCCAGACGCCACCCGACAGCACCGCCCGATCGCCGGGCAGCGCGCAGAGAGTCGCCCCGCTACGTCGGGAACTTTCGAACCATCCCAGCGCGGGCAGCATCCGTGGCCCCCGTTCCGAACCCGCGGCCGTGAATGCGGCCGCGAGAGCGGTCCACCGTGCCCACATCGCAGGAAACGGAGGGAACTCGTTCTCCACCAGTTCCGACCATATCGAGGCGGCACGATCGGCCCGCGCCATAACGACGGCCCGGTGCGGGCTGCGGGTCTGTCGACCGTCGTGTCCGATATAGGCGGCCAGCCACACGGGTAACCGGTCGCGCGGAAAGGATTTCAGATCGGCTCGATACGCGGCGGACCCGAGGAGTTGATCGCCCGGAAACGGCCGGTCACCGTGGTCGTACTCGGCTTCGATATCGCCATCGGCGGTGACGTGCAATACCAATCTCCACCAGGTGCCCGATCCCGGTACGGCGGTTGCCGCTCGATATTCGCGCACCGACTCCACCGCGGGCCTCGGTACATCGACCACCGTCTCGACCCCGTCGACCGTGAAAACCGCCCGCGCGGCCCAGGCCGAAACGGTCACCGACAGCTCCGCATACAGACGATCCCATCCGGGTGGTGCCACATCGAGCAACCGGTCGACAATGCGCTCGAGCGCATCCCGGGCGTCCGCGGACCGGGCGGTATCCGGAGCCGAGGCGTTTTCCGCTGCGGCGTCGTCCACCTCTTCGTTCGACTCCACAACGGTGGGTTCCGGCGCCTTGGCGGCTCGAGCCGACTCGGCCGATTTCGATAATCCGGGTGAATTATCGGGAGCGGCGGGCCTTCCGGTGGCGCGTATTCCATCGATTTCATGCGGCCGTTCGGCATCGGAAGACCTCCGATCCCCCGTCGGTTCCCCGACCGCATTCAATACGAACGGTATGTCCGGGTCCCCGCCCGAACCGTCCTCGCCCTGCCCCGCCATGGTGTGCGAACCCTATCCGGCCTTTCCTCATCGATCGATGGCTGCTCTCGGCTTCGAAACAAGTTCAGCTACCGGGTCGTACGACTGTCAACCACACACCGGCGAGCCATCATTGTCCTTACATTCCTTTGAGATTCATGGACTCACGATGGAAGCCGGGTGACCACACGTAATACGAGTACAAATTTTCCGAACAATTCCGTACCCATATCCCATGGGATGATTCTGTCGCGGAGGATTCACATACTCGGCGCATCAAGGGAACGTAAATATCCACCGACGCAACGTTTCATCACGACGTCCCGGTCCTAGGTGAGCCCTCGCTACGTCGTGACCTGTCGGCCGAAAGACGACCTGTCGTCGATGGTGCGGCCGGACCTGCGTCACGGACCATGTCGGCGTGGCGTCTCGGCAGGTGAACGACAACGCGGAGACCGTGCGGGGTCACTGCCTCGACCCGCAGTTCGCCTCGATGGCGTTGGGCCAATGCCGCCGCGATCGACAACCCGAGGCCGGTGCCACCGGCCTCGGCGGTGGCACCGCGGAAGAAGCGGTTCGTCAAACGGTCCAGTTCGTCGGCGGCGACACCGACGCCGTTATCGGTGACCGTAATGATCACTCGATCTCCCTCCGCCTCCAGCCGCACCTCGGTGCGCGCTCCCGCACCCGCATACCTGGCGGCATTGCTCAATATCACGTCCAGGATCTGGTCCAGCACATCGGCCGGAACCGCCATCGGGACATCACCGGTCGGCATAGCGACGACCAGCTCCATATCGGCGCCCTCGAAGACCGGCTGCCATTCGTCCACCCGGTCGTCCACCACCCGCCGGGCTTCGCATTCCTGCGGCCAGTCCGGATCGGAGGTGGACGCGGCGACATCGGCGGGAGTTTCGGCGACGGCCAGGCGGAGCAGGCCGTCGAGTACCGCGGACAGGCGGTCCACCTGGTAGATGGCACGTTGGTAGATTGCCGCGTTCTTCTCGGGGACGAATCGGCCGAGCGATTCCAACCGGATCGACAGGGCCGCCAGTGGGTTGCGGATGGCGTGGGCGGTATCGGCGACCAGTCGGCGTTGCGCTTCGATGGAACCGGTGACCACCTGCACCATGGCATCGAACGATGCCGCCAACTCGCGTATTTCGGGCGGACCACCGTAATCCCGTCGGATCGGGGCCGTCCGAGCGCCGGCGACCGGCTTCGGCAGCGTCACCGTCAGATCGGCGAGCGAGGACGACAGCTTCGACAGCGGGCTCAGAATCCACCGACTCAACAACACCGCCAAACCGGTGAACAGGGCCAGCGCAGTCCACCCCACCAGCGATATCACGGCAAATCGGTCCACGATATCCTGTTTGGCCAGAACTGTGGATGTCTCGATCAGCACCGCTCCCTTCACCCGGACCCCCATGCCGACCGGTCGGGCCACCACCATGATGTCCGGGTCCCAGGGGCGCAGGCGGTGTGGTGGTTGCCGAGGGTGGCGATTACGGAGTGCGTCCAGCAGCGCCTCCCGGACCGCGGAATCCTCCGAGCGCACCCCCGTATTCACCACTTCCTGCCCGGTCGGGCCCACGACGAGTATGTGGTCACCGCGCAGACGGTGATATCGCCCGGCTTCCCGAATCAGTGATCGGTCGTTGCCCGTCGCCACCGCTTCGGCGGCGAGGTCGGCGAACCGTTCCGCATCGACATACCGCCCGAACCACAATTTCTGGGTTCGATTCGTCGACGCCTCCATACCCAATGGGATGGCCAGACCGGCAATGGTCAGCAACGCCATGAGCACCAGGATGGCCGTCAGTCGCCGTCGCACACCTAGAACCCGTCGTCATCGACCCCAGCGGTAGCCGAATCCTCGGATGGTGGTGATGAGACCCGGCCGTCCCAGTTTGGCCCGCAGGGTAGAGATGTGCACATCGAGCGAGCGGGATACGGCCAGAAAAGCGTCGCCCCATACCTCGTCCATCAACTTCTCCCGGCTCATGGCGCATCCCGGCCGGCTCACCAGGGCCGCCATCAGATCGAATTCCTTCTGGGTGAGGTCGACCACGGCGCCGTCGATCATCACCTCCCGCGCGTCGAGGTCCACCCGGACGTCCCCGGTCACCACCACCTGTGGGCCGGCACCGGCCGCCGACTGTGCCGCACGACGAACGGAGGCCTCCAGTCGCGCGATCAGTTCGGCGATTCGTGGTGGTTTCACCAGGTAGTCGTCGGCACCGCTGCGCAGACCACGCACCACGGTTCGTTCGTCGTTGCGGGCGGTGAGGATCACCACCGGTATCGTGCTGACCTCACGCAGCTTGCGCAGTACGTCCAGCCCATCACCATCGGGCAGACCGAGATCCAGGATCACCGCATCGTAGTGGCGATGGCGAAGCAGCAGGTCGGCCCCTCGGGACTTCCGATCCACGCGATATCCCGAATCCTCCAGGATCTCGACGAGTGCCTCCCCCACCTCGTCGTCGTCCTCCACCACCACAACCCGCACCCGCGGGTCGTCGTCGGTGAGCGGGTCATCGGAAGGTGTGTCGCCCGCCCGGCCCGCTGTGTCCTGTGTCAATGATGCCCACCCATTCCGGTCCGCAGACCGATACCTCGTTCACCCGCTCGCTCCCACGTCGCATCCATCATCCCTATGTAATTCACGATCTTTCGGCACGGAAGCGGAATCGGGACAATTTACCGTCCTTTGATCCCGTGGAAGGACGGATGTCCGCCGGGACGGCTCACAAGGGGAATCGCGCCGCACGAATTTCGGCGATGGTCGTCCCTCTTCGCCGCCGCACCAGCGCGCGTAGGGCGCTCGCACTGCGATACCCGATCCTGTCTGCGATCGTTTCCACCGTCATCGAGGTGCCGCGCAACAACTGGGTCGCCCGTTCCAACCGGATGTCGTCGACGAATGCCTTGGGCGACATACCGAGTTCGGCCTGGGTCGCCCGCTGCAGACTACGCTCGGTGACACCGACTTCCCGGGCGGCGGTGGCGATCAGAAATTCTTCCGAGATATGGTCGCGCACCCATTTCTCGAATGCCGCGATCAGCGGATTTCCCCGGGCCAGCACTTCCGGTATGGCGTAGGCCGCCTGGCTGGTCCGGTTGCCGACCGTCAGGAAGCGCATGGTCCGCTCCGCCAGCAACGGACTGACCTGGTGGACCAGTGACAATGCCAGATCCAGGTGGGACAGCACGGCCCCGGCGGTGGTCACCCGATCGCCATGGCACAGGATGGACGCCTCGTTCAACGCGACCCGCGGGTAGCGGCGGCGGAAATTCGGCCCCAGCCACCAACTGGTCGTCGCCGGATTTCCGTCCAGCACACCTGCCTCGGCCAGATAGTACGTACCGGTGCACGCCGCGGCGAGATGCACTCCGTCGGCCCGCGCACTGCGGATGAGGTCGAGCACCGGTCGACTCGCCGGCGCCGAGACCAGATCCACCAACGCATCGGCGTCGAGCACGTTCACCGCGGGCACGATCATCGTGT
Source organism: Nocardia paucivorans NBRC 100373 (assembly GCF_000308675.1). Taxonomy (GTDB): domain Bacteria; phylum Actinomycetota; class Actinomycetes; order Mycobacteriales; family Mycobacteriaceae; genus Nocardia; species Nocardia paucivorans. The sequence continues at coordinate 112,244 of NZ_BAGE01000041.1, forward strand.
CCACCGGATGTCCGAGCTCGGACAGCGGTGTCGTGGGAATGACGTACCCCTTGTCCGATCGGACCGAGTCACCGTGGGACACCCTGTGCACGCGCCACGCGGCGGGCGGCGATTCCATCTCGGCACGAAGCGCATCGGCCATACCGAAGGTTTCGAGCAGAGCGCTCAGGCCGAACTCGGCCACACCATCCACCACGAAGATCGCCACATCCATGGCGAGAATGGTATTGAATACGCTGCTTTCGACCTTTGCGGATCGAAAATCCTGTCCGAGACCGATCCATTGAATCCGTGGAACCACGACGAGCTCCGTTGCACCGCCTTTCGACGGGCATCCCCCGCTGCGCCCCGGAGAATATCGGGACCGTCTCTGTGAAAAATTATCGGACCTACCACAGATATCGTCGGACCCACCTTTCCGGAACGGAATGTTTCCGGCGAGCCACGGGTGGTATGCCGATGTCGACGGCCACGAGGACCACTGCATCACCCGGCGGGTTATGCGGGCACGAGCCCGAGGACTCGTCGAGGTACACATCCCCACACGGGGACGGTGTATCCTGCGGCCGTCGAGACGGCTTCGCCGCATGACACAACCCACGTACCTTTCGATTCGTGATCCCACGACAGTGAACCGGTATTACCACCACGGTGTCCGAAACGACTCTTCTCCTGTCGTATCCGACACTCGTCACCGTTCGGCGGCCATTCGTACACTTCTTTGTAGACCGCCATCGAACAGTACCGTCGGCCGATGTCGGCACCGCACGTGAGCACGGACGACAAGAAGCGGAGAACAGCCGAAATGACCACACTTCAGCTGGTGGCCTCGGTGGTCGTCGGAATAGAGATCGGAATAATCGTGCTCGCCCTGTGCTGGCCTTCGCGACCGCCCTCCTATCGGCACCGCGATCCTCGCCCCATGACCTCACCCACCGGATCCCACCGGAATCCGATGGGTGAGCGTGCCTGAGACCGGCTACCGCCTGCGCCGCCGAGCGACCGTCACGCAGGCGCGGAGGCGAGCGGTATCCGGTGACCACCGCGGTATCGAAGAGGAACTGCCCGCGCAGTGCAGCGGCACGGCCCGGCTATTTGCCTCGTCCACATGTTCCGGGTTTGCTTGGTGGGCATGACCGACACTGCGGGTACGACACTGTTTCACCAGTCCATGCCATTCACCGAGCGTCTCGGCATCGAGGTTCTCGAACACGGCCCCACCCTGGTGCGCAGCCGCATCGCCTGGGACGAATCCCTGTGCACCCTCGGCGGGGTGCTGCACGGCGGGGTGCTGATGGCGCTGGCGGATTCCACCGCCGCGGTATGCGCGTTCCTCAACCTGCCGGAAGGCGCACAGGGGACGACCACCGTGGAGTCGAAGACGAATTTCCTGCGCGCCATCCGTTCGGGCCATGCGATCGCCTCGGCGCGTCCACTCCACGCGGGTCGGTCGTTCATCATCGTCGAGACCGAAATCCACGACGACTCGGACAAACTCGTCGCGAAGGTGACCCAGACCCAAGCGGTTCGCTGACCTGCGGGTCATGGCCTCAGCCTTTGTGCAGCACCCCTTCGATGGCTCCGATCATCCCGGGTGTGCGGTAGGACAGCGTCCCATCCGGCAGCAGTCGCACCGTCGAGGTGGCGCCGTCGTCCATACAATCGGCCGCGCCGCCGGAAAGTCTTGCCACGAAGGTCAATTCGTTTTCGGCGGCCTCGGTGAGGGTTTCGGCGCGCTCACAACGACTACCGGACACCTTGCCGGTGTTCGAGGATTGCGCGACTTCCTCGCCGACGGCACCGTTGCGAATGGTGAGAACGATATCGAACGCCACCAGTCCGTCCCGGGCAACGCCTTTCCATTCGCCCACGAACGCTTCCGGCACGGTGGCGGCGGTGGCACCGGCCGTCGTGGTGACCGTACCCGTCGACTCGATCGCCGCGGTGGTGCCACTCGGATCGCCGTCGCGCAACCGGATCCCGATCACGAAGGCGGTGACGGCGACCGCCACGCCGACCACGACAACACCCGCGATCATCGTGGCCCGGGCGCGACGACGGGGCGGGGACACGGGGCCGCCGGGTGCATCCCATCGAGGCGGTTCACCGAGCGCAGGATGCCGAAACGGACTGTTCGCGAACGTATTACCACCCTGTGGTGGAGTGGGTGGCCGTATCAGGGTCGGAGCGGATCGGTTCGGATCGACCGCCTCGACATACGGTGGCGGATTCGACCGGCCCGTATTCGCGACGCGCATCGGATCCGTGGGCGCCGGCGCGATCGGTTCCGATTCCAGGTGGAGCAATTCGATTGCGCGTCTGCTCACTTCCTCCACCACCGGACCGGGCAACCACCCGGCGCGGTCGGGGAGCCCGAGGGCGGCCAGGTCGGTGAGCAATGTCTCGACGGTCGGCCGGGCGGTGGGGTCCTTGCTCAGACAGGCGGCGATTATCGGACGCAGCCGTTCCGGCAGGTCTCCGAGCCGCGGGTCCTCGTACACCACCCGCCACAGCATCTGTACCCCGTCGCCGGTGCCGAACGGTCCGTGTCCGGTCGCCGCGTACACGAGCACCCCACCGAAGGAGAAGATATCCGCGGCCGGACCCACCGGTTCGTCGGTGACCTGCTCCGGGCACATGAATCCCGGTGAACCGATGATCTTTCCGGTGGTGGTGAGCTTGCTGTCCTCCACGGCACGGGCGATCCCGAAATCGATCACCTTGGGACCGTCGAGGGTCAACAACACATTGGACGGTTTGAGGTCGCGATGCACCACCCCGACACCGTGCACCGCCGCCAATGCCTCCAGCAGTCCGTGCGCGAGTACGAGCAGCGAGTTCTCGCCGAGCGTGCCGTACTGCTCGACCACATCGGCCAGCGAGGCCCCCGCCACGTATCCGGTGGCCACCCAGGGCGGGTCGGTGTCCACATCGGCGTCGAGCACCGGCGCGGTGAACCGGCCGTCGATCCGACGCGCCACGGCGACCTCGCGCCGGAACCGCTCCCGGAATTCGTGGTCGATCATGTCCGGTCGGATGACCTTGACCGCGACGGTGCGTCCGCCCGGGTTCCGCCCGAGATAGACCCGCCCCATGCCCCCGGTGCCGAGCACACCGAGTAGCCGATAGTCCCCGATCCACGTCGGATCGTGGATACCGAGAGATTGCATCCCGCGGCCGCTCCCTTCACCTGACAGCAACGGGCCGATATCGGCTTCCCATCCGCCGACCACCGGTTCTGGACGCTCCCGGTGCCCGTCACCCCGGGAATCGGTGCCGATCACCGCACGATAACGCAAGATCGAAGATCACAGATTCACAAGGACCGCCGCCACGGGGTTAGCAGCACGGGCGGTGGGGTCTTAGTCTGACGAGCGTTGTTCGATCGACCGGGAAGCACTCTCCCGCTGAACCGACATGGGCCACCGATCCGGTTCCACCGGCCCTGAATCCGCTCGCGTGACAGACGACCCCGGAGGTTTTCATGAAGAAAACGATCGTCGCCGCTCTGACATTCACGCTGATGGTTTTCCTGGCCGATCAGGCCGATGCCCAACCTGCCCCCGTCGAACCGGCCCCACCCGCCGCGCCCGCCGCGGTGGACCCGACGGTCCGGTCCGGCCCGGTGGGGACCCCGATCCAGGTCAGCAACGACGGTGATATGGCCGTCATCGTCCGTCCCACCGATACAACCGTGCCACCTCGGGAAATCGGCAATACGGTACTCACCCAGGAGGTGACCTTCCAGCACATCGCCGGTAACCCGTCCCTGGCTCCCGATCTCGATCTGTTCCTGGTCACGACGGACGGCGAGCTGATCGCCCCGCTCACGGACGTGCCCGGCGGCCTGGTGGCCGGCCCCCTCGAGCCCGGCGAGACCCGAACCGGGATCGTCGCGTTCGAACTCCGGCCGGATCAGACGGCGAAGGAAGTCGTGTACGCGCCCGTGGAGGAGGACATCCAGGGCACCTGGACCCTCTGACCTACTCCGACCGCAGCCCGTCGGCGGCGGTCGGTCGTCGATTCGTCCGCGTACCCCGGCTCCCATGGACGAGCCGGGGTACGCGGAATTCGTATGTCTCTTCCCGATGATCGCCTCCTCCCGACGATCGGTGCGCGAACGACCTCACGGCATCCCGGCGACGAAACGGGTGAGCAGCCGAGCGAATTCGGCCCGTTCGCGCTCGGACCACCCGGTCATCGCGGCATCGAACGCGGCTCGACGCCGCGTATGGGCCGCGGCGAGTAGCTCGAGTCCCGCCTCGGTCAACACCAGCACCGAGCGCCGCCCGTCCGCCTGATCGGCGAGACGCCGAACCAACCCCTGCGCGACCGCCGCCGCCACCAGCCTGCTCGCCCTGGGCTGATCTACCGCCAGCGCCTCCGCCACGGTCGATACGGTCGTCGGTTCCGACGATCCCTCGATCACGTCCAGCACATCGAACGCCGGTCCCACGGGCTCCCCCGCTCCTGCGAGCACCCGCCGGGTCTGTCTGCGCCGGATCGCCACCATTGCCCGTTCGATTCGCTCGACATCGTCCACCCGGACATGCTATAACTCGGCATATACTTGTAATTGTACAATTATATTACAAACAGCATATTTATGTCGGGCAAACTCGTATTGGCAGACGAAAGGCCGTCCGTGAAGAAACTCCCCCTCATCGCCGTACTCGCGCTCGCGCTACCCGCGACCGCCTGCGGCTCGTCCACCGGAACTCCCGCCCGCACCGCGCCCGCCACCGACACCGGCGAGAACCGGCCCCTCGGATATCAGGTGAAACGGCTCGACCGATTGATCACCACGACCTTCGACCGTCTGCTCGGCGAGACCGGTCTCACCCGCCGCGAATGGCAGGCCCTGCACACGATCGCCCGCAAACCCGCCACCACCACCGAACTCATGGACGCCCTGCGGCCCTTCTGGGAGGTCGACCGGACAACCCCGGACGACATCACGGACGCATTGATCGAACGCGGCTGGGTGCAGCGCACCGTCGACGGCCGATTCGAGCTCACCACGACCGGTCGCGCGGCCCACGACGAGGCCGCCGACACCGTGGGACGACTCCGCGGCCTGGCCGTCGCCGATATCGCCGACGCGGACTATGTCCACATGATGGGCACCATGCAGCGGATCATCGACAACCTCGAGCGCGCGGCTCACTGAGCAATACGGGCCGAGCGGCGCTGCGACGATCCGGCAACCGTCATGCCCGTTCCGGGCTCCAGGTCGTGATCGCCCATATCACCACCACGTCCAGGGCGATGATCAGGATGGACCACAGCGGGTAGTACGGGATCCACAGGAAATTCGCGATGATCGACAGGCAGGCCAGCACGATCGCCGTGACCCGCGCCCAGGTCGCCCCCGTCACGAGCGCCAAGGCGGTGAGGATCAGCAGAATGCCGACCACGATATGGATCCACCCCCACCCGGTGAGATCCAGGTTGTAGGTGTACTGGGGGCCGACGACGAAGATATCGTCCTCCACTACGGCGGAGATCCCCTGGAGGAGATTGACGACTCCCACGGTCAACAACAGGGCGGCAGCGGCGATGGTCCCGCCGAAAGCCAGACCCTGCCGTACCGGACTCGAGCCGGATCGCGGGAGCGTGTGCGTACCGCTGGTTGTGGGGCTTTCCGAGCTCTGATGTTTGGGTTCGGTGGTCACGATCGGTTCTCCTCCACATGCGGTGGGGCGGTGAACTGCGCCGACAGGGCGCGATTGTCGACGAATCCGTCGTCTCGATCAGCGAACTACCAGTTCAACGATAACCGCGTGGCCTCGTCCCGGAAAGAGGCGCGGCGGATGCGCGGCCACCGGCCTCGTATCCTGGTCGGGTCATGATGCGCCCGAAACCCGACTCCTGCCCCGGTGTCCTGCGGCTGCACGATGCCGCCGACGGTCCGCTGGCCCGGATCCGACTGCCCGGTGGGCGACTGACCCCTGAACAGGTGCAGGCCCTGGCGGAGGCGGCGCACGAGCTGGGCGATGGAAATATCGAACTCACCTCGCGCGGCAATGTGCAGCTGCGGCAGGTGCGGGATGCCGGGGCGCTCACCGACCTGTTGGCGGGGGCCGGTCTGCTGCCCAGTCGAACGCACGAGCGCGTCCGCAATATCGTGGCCTCCCCGCTCTCGGGCCGTATCGGCGGCGGCGCCGACGTACAGGCACTGGTCCCGGCATTGGATACCGCTCTGCTCGCCGCACCCCGGCTGGCCGACCTTCCCGGCCGGGTGTTGTTCGGGCTCGACGACGGCCGTGGCGATATCAGTGGGCTGCGCCCGGATATCGGCGCCCACGCCGTGGGAGACGACGAATTCGCGCTGCTGCTGGCCGGACGGGACAGCGGCGTTCGGGTCTCGCCGGCCGAAACCGTCGAGGTATTGCTGGCCGCGGCGCACGGTTTCCTCGAGCTGAGCAATGGGCAGTGGCGGCTGCACGAGATCGACAACGGCATCGAACGCCTGGTCGAGCTGCTCGGTCTGTCCCCGGGTCCGGACCGGATCGACCCCCCCACACGAACCGAACCCCCGATCGGGTGGCTGCCCCAGGACGACGGTCTGGTCGCCCTGGGTGCCGGTGTACGATTTGGGTCCCTGCCCGCCCGGACGGCCGAGTTCGTCGCCGCGATCGAACGCCCGGTGCTGATCACCCCGTGGCGTGGTCTCGTCATCACCGATCTCGAGGAATGGCCCGCCGAACAGGTGGTTCGAGTGCTGGCACCCATGGGATTGATCTTCGACGCCGCCTCGCCATGGCTGGATATCACCGCCTGCGCCGGCCTGCCCGGCTGCGCGAAATCCCACACCGATGTGCGCGCCGATGCCGCCGAGGCCGTGGAATCCGGCCGCACCGCCTCGGATATCGGGGTCGCGCCGACGGACACGGTAATTCCCGCCGAGCTGGTCACCACCTCCGGCCGCCAACACTGGTCCGGCTGCGACCGTCGCTGCGGGCGCCCACCGGGCCCGGTCACAGAGGTCACCGCCGGTCCCGCCGGCTATCGGGTCACCACCGCCGACTGACCGTATCCGGGCGTGCTCGGCTCGAAAATCGGTTGGCCGCGCGCACCATCGGCGCGAGGATTCCCCCATGATCCGTATGACGTCGGAAGCCGACCTGCCCGTACTACGGGATATCGAACGCGCCGCGGGAAGGCAGTTCGCCGAGATCGGCATGATGACGGTCGCCACGGACGAACCACCCGCGCCGGAGGTATTCGCCGAGCGCCATTCGCACGGCCGGGTCTGGGTGTACGTCGACGAATCGGATACCCCGATCGCGTTCGCAATGGTGGGGGTGGTGGACGGCACCGCCCATCTGGAGCAGGTTTCGGTGCACCCGGATCACGCGGGTGAGCGCATCGGGCAGGCCCTCATCGGACGGGTGCTGTCCTGGGCGCGCGCCAATGGGTTCCCGACCCTCACCCTGACCACGTTCGCCGAAGTCCCCTGGAACGGCCCCTACTACGAAAGGCTCGGATTTCGCCCGTTGACCCGATCGGAGGAGACGCCGGGACTACGCGCGATCCGCGCCGCGGAGGCCGCACACGGACTGGATCGGTGGCCTCGGATCTGTATGCGTATCGACGTGTGAGCGCCCACCACGGCGACACTCACGCCGAATCCGCGTGTCCCATACACGGTTGTTACGGATCATACGTCCGGCTCGTATACAGTGACTCCGGCTCGGTGCGCGGTGGTCGCGATATCCGCGACCCGGGAAGCGATTGTGATACCGCACGCCGATCCCGTCCGATTTCGGACACCGGGTCGGCGGTATCGCGCGGCAGCAGAATTCGACTCTCTTCGACCGGTGAACAGGACGAAGGCGGGAGGTATACGAGTGGACGGAGCCGAGCGAGCCGGAAAACGACGGAAAAACCGCTCGTGGCCGATAAAAGCTCTCGCCGTGGTCGCGGCGGCCGTGCTCATGTCGACGATCGGTGCGGCCGTCGCCCCCGCCGCGCCGATCCGGGAAGCACAGCTGCGCGCCCCGGCCGGCGGCACCCAGGACCTCTTCGTGCCGTCCAGCATGGGACCCATCAAGGTTCAGGTGCAGTGGGCGGCTCGTGGAGGCAGCGCCGCGCTCTATCTGCTCGACGGTCTGCGGGCGCCGGAGGACCACAACCAGTGGACCACCGATACCGATGCCCTGCGCCGATTCGTGGGCGACGATGTCACCCTGGTGTTCCCGGTGGGCGGTCGCTCGAGTTTCTACACCGACTGGTACCGACCGAGCAGCACCAACGGCCAGGAACGGGCCTACAAATGGGAGACGTTCTTAACCCGGGAGCTGCCCGATTTCCTGGCCCGCTATGGGGTCTCGCGCACCAACAACGCCATTGTCGGCCCCTCCATGGGCGGTAACGCCGCACTGGTACTGGCCGCCCACCATCGCAACCAGTTCAAATTCGCCGGGTCCTTCTCGGGGTTCCTTCACCCCACCTTCCCGCTCTGGAACGAGGCGATGCGCGCGGCCATGTGGGACGAGGGCAATTTCAACCTGGCCGATATGTGGGGCCCGATCGACGACCCCGCCTGGACCCGCAACGACGCCACCGTACAGGCCGAACTGCTACGTGGACTGCCGATGTACATCTGGTCGGGCAATGGCGCGCCCGGCCCGCTCGACGCCTCGCACGGTGTCGGTGAGACCGTGAACGCCATGGGATTGGAGGCGATCGCGATGACCGCCGCCCAGATATTCCGCGACCGGATCAATGCCGCCGGTATCCCGGCCCGGGTCGATATCGTCAACGGCACACACACCTGGCCCTATTGGGCGCAGGCGCTCGAGACGGCACGTCCGATGATCCTCGAGGCGCTCGGCGTGCGCTGACCCACGCCCCGGCCGGTGTGGTGGGCACTCACCCGAGAAGGTCGCGCAGGATGCGGTCGGCATGTGTCCACAGCAGCGCGCCACCGGCGTCGGCCACATGGTGTCGGACGGCCTTCGGAATTCGCCGGGCGAGGGTGCGCCCGTGGTCGGGCGAGTGGGTGGGGTTGGTGTCGTGTTCGCCGTACCACAGGTACACGGGGCAGTCGAGGTCCTCGACCCGGAACGGCCACGGGGACAGATGGAGAACCGTATCTCGGGCATAGCCCGCCGAGCCCTGCGCGAAGCCGGCCGCCAGGGTGCGGCGGAACATTTCGTCGAACTGTGGTTGTCGATAGATTTTCCGGTCCACCTCGGGACTCGTCTCGACGCTCATCCGCCACAGGGTCTCGGCGCTGCCGAAGCCGGCGAACTCGGCCTCGGCCTCGACCGGGTCGGCGGTCACCCGATCGACCAGGCGACGCACCTCGGACGGCAGGGTGAGTCCGGGGTGGGCGAGTTCGTCACCACCCGAGACGATCGCCACCGCCGAGCCCACCGCCCGCGCGGCACAGGCGAGCGCGAACGGCGCTCCCTGGGAGAAACCCACCAGTGCGGGGTCGGTGAGGCCGAGCCGACCGATATCGTCGGCCCAGTCGAGCAGTGTCCGGCCGGGGGCCGGGGTGGAGACACCGAGGCCGGGACGTTCCACCGAGATGAGCCGCACCCCCAGTTCGGTCACCACATCGGCACCGAAACCCAGCCATCGTCCCCATCCCGCTCCGGGACAGAACACGACCGGCCGGCCATCCGGCGGCCCCCACTCCGCCCACCCCAATCGACGTCCATCCGGTAGAATATTCTCCCCGGCCCGGACCGGTTCGGCGATGACCATGTTCACTCTGCCCATGATTTCACTCTGCCCATGATGATCCGCCCCCGCGGTGGCCGGTGAACGCGATCAGCGCGATGCGTTCTGCGACCCGACTCCCTTGACCACGGTCCGGTCCATGAACCCGAACAGATATCCGGCGACCCGGCGCATCTGGATCTCCTCCGCGCCCTCGGTGATGCGGTAGCGGCGGTGATGCCGGTAGATGTGTTCGAACGGCTTGTACCGGGAGTAACCGAGTCCGCCGTGCACCTGCATGGCCCGATCGGCGGCCTCACAACACAGCCGGTTGGCCCAGTAGTTGCACATCGATACCTGTTCCGAGACGGCGAAGGTACCGTAGGCGTCCATCGACCAGGCGGTCTTGTGGATCAGCGCGCGCAACATCTCGCACTGGGTGTGCAGTTCCACCAAGGGGAACTGGATCGCCTGATTGGCGGCCAACGGTTTACCGAAGGGTTTGCGTTCCTTGGCGTAGGCGACGGCCTGGTCGACGCAGTACTGGGCGGCGCCGAGACTGGACGCGGCCTGGCGGATGCGGTTCTCGTTGAAGAAATGCTGGACGACGGCCAGGCCTTTACCCTCCTCGCCGAATACCGCCGAGGAGGGCACGCGCACATCGGTGAGCGAGACCCGGGCGTGGTCGGTGGGCATATTGAAGGTCCACAGGTATTCCTCGACCGTGAAACCCGGCGTGTCGGTGGGCACCAGGAACGCGGTGATACCGCTGCCCTCGCCCGCCCTGCCCGAGGTGCGGGCGAAGATCAGGTCGGCGTCGGCGATATGGACGCCGGTATTCCAGGTCTTGCAGCCGTTGATCACCCAATCGTCGCCGTCCCGGACGGCGGTGGTCTCCATATGGGTGGCGTCGGAGCCGTGTTCGGGTTCGGTGATACCGAACGCGAAGAATTTGGTGCCCGCGGCCAGGCCGTCCACCCATTGGGCCCGCTGCTCCGCGGACCCGTATTCGAGCATCAGCAGCAGGCCGACATTATTGGCAACGATGGCGTGCTCGTTCTGTAAATCGCAGTGCAGGCCCAGGCCGCGGCGGGCCAAATGTTCACGGATCACGGCCATACCGAGATTGGTACCGTCCCGACCGCCGTACTCGGCGGGAAAGGCGTAGCGATAATGGCCGGCGGCGTCGGCGCGACGCCGGGCTTCGGCGAGGAGTTCCTCCCACTCCCGACTCGGCAGACCGCCGCGTTCCCAATCGGTGCGGGCGTCTTCGCGACGGTGGTCGAAGAAGCGGATGTTGTCGTCGGCCCGTTCGAGCGGAACGATCTCCTTGTCGATGAAATCGTCCAGTTCGTCCAGATAGGCGGCCAGGTCGGCGGGCAGTTCGAAATCCACGATGACTCCTATGCTTTCGCGCGAGGGCGGATCTGCATGAGCAGATCCCATTCGATTTCCGAGACGCGCCGACCGCCGGCGGCCATGACGATATCGCGGACGGTGCCGTCGAGATGGGCCGCGGCCTGACCGGCGAGACCGACCCCCCAGGCGAGCGTGCCCATGACCTTCCACCAGCGGTAACGGTCGGCCTCGAAGGCCGCTCCGGTGCTCTCGTAGCCGCGGACGAAGGTGTCCCGGTCGGTGATTCCACCCATTTCCCGGTGATCCTCGCGGAATCGCCACATCCGCAGGGCGGGCCAGGCGACATCGCGCATGGGGTCGCCGAACCGCTGGGCCCCCTCCCAGTCGAGGACGGCACGCAGTCCGTCGGGGCCGACGATCAGATTGCCGTTGCGCATATCGGTATGCAGGAGGACGGGTTTCGGCGGTAGGCCGGGTAAACGTTTCTCCAGCCAGCGCAGCGCCAACCCGAAAACGGGGCGGTCGGCGAGAAGTTCACGCACCCCCCGTTCGGCCGCGGCGAACTGTTCGGCGGCGGGATCGACGCCCGCGGCGGGCACGCTGTCCGGGACCGCGGCCGGGTCGATACCGTGCAGGCGGCCCATGGCCACGCCCCACTGTCGCGCCACCGTCTCGGCGTTACCGGCGGCCGCGATGGTACGCAGTACCTTGCGGGGCACGGTCTCCCCGTCGATGTGTTCGGAGATCATGAACGGTTCGCCGATATAGCGGGTGTCCGTGCAGACGGCCACCACCTCCGGTGCCGGAATACCGTTGGCCCGGGCCAGTTCCCGCACCGCGGCCTCGGCGTCGACCGGGACGAGTTCGACCGCGGGCGGCACGATCGTGGCCACCAGGGGACGCGGTTCACCACCGTCCACGGTGGCCTCGAAGGCGATATTGCGCCGCCGCGCGCCCGCGGACAGGAACTGAAACCGAAAGATCCGCACGGAGCCGCCGAACTCGTCACCGAGAAAGGCGGTCAACCCCTGGACCGGGTCGGTGCTCATTCACCTTCCCACCTGTCGTATCCGGGTTTGGCGATGGCGAGATCGGCTCGCACCACCTCGGTGAGCGCCTGCCACAGCGCCTCGTCGTCACCGGGGGGAACGGCGGCCAGCAGGTCCCGTTCCCGCCGCGCCGCCTGCGGACCGAGTTCGACCTCGCGTCCGAGGATGCGGGCCAGGTTCGCCCCGACTCGCGCACGATGCTGCAGATCGGGCGGCAACGCCGGCAGCAGTGTGTCCTCCAGGAGTTCGGCAAGTGTTTCCAGCAGTTCTGCTGCCGTCGGACGGTTCTGCACGGGCTCTCCCTCGTCGGATTCCGTACCCACTAGATCATGGGGTCAGGTGGTACGCACGCGTTCGATCCCCGCGTAGGCGCGTGGGGCGTATTTGAGCCGGTCCGGCAGCAGCGGCCATATGGTGCGCACCGTCGTCGCGAACGCGCGGAAGCACACCTGGTCGATCGGGGTCCAGCGCAGGCCGAGAATCTCCCGGGCCCGTTCGGGCATGAGTGCGTTGGCCAACCACACGTTGAATGCCATCACGGGTCGCCAGATCACCGTCCACACCGGTTCGGGAATACCGGGGAACGCCGGAATCCGCTCCCGGTTCAACCGCAGGGCGAAATCGGTGGTGGCGTTGGCTTCCAGAACCTCGTCGATGGTGTGGTCCCAGTACTCTTCGAATTCCGCATAGTCGGTCACCAGCACCCGGTCGGACAGCCCGTACATCCGCCACCAGGTGATGCCCTCGGCGATCAGTTGATCCTTCTCGGCGTCGGTGAGCGGCGTGCCGAAATACTCGTTGAGCGCGATGGTCAGTTCGACGAAAGTGGCATGAGTCCACCAGTACACGTCGGGGTTGAGGGCGTGATAGCGCTCGCCGCGTGAATCGGTGCCTTTGAGGTGTCGGTGGTAGTCCCGCACCCGCCGGGCCTGATCCTCGTTGTCCGCGTCGTAGATCATTCCCTGGATCTGCGGTAACGAGCGCACCAACCGATCCCAGGGATCCGCAAAGAAATTCGAGTGGTCCTGCAGGGCCGCGCCCACGGCGGGGTGCATGTTCTGCAGGATTCCGGTGCGTCCGAGGAACAACATGTTCCGCAGGTCACCGGCGTACTTCCAGGTCAGTGAGCCTGGCCCGATCGGTGCGCCCTGCGGGGCGGATGGCTCGATGGCGGTATTCGGGGCACCCATGAACCGACCTCCTGGTCTGCACGAAATGAGGTACTGAGAGAAACAGTAGATGATCTTCTCATTCTCGCATCACCCGGGCATTCCACGAAGCCGGTCGCGGCCGATGAGTGAAACCCGGATTGCGTCGAAGTATTTGTCGTATCGTCGTCTGGACGGTTGTCCATACACTTGTGTGCAGCAGTTCGGATCCGGTCTCCGGCGGTATGTGCAGTGGGCCCGGATCGCGCGGAAAGGCGAACGATGAAGACCAAGGGCGCTCTCATCTGGGAATTCGACCAGCCGTGGCAGATCGAAGAGATCGAGATCGGCGATCCACGCGAACACGAGGTGAAAATCCGGCTCGAGGCGGCCGGAATGTGCCATTCCGACCACCATCTGGTCACCGGCGGCATCCCGATGATGGGATTCCCGGTGCTCGGCGGCCACGAGGGCGCCGGCGTGATCATCGAGGTCGGCGCGGGCGTGGAAGACCTTGCGGTCGGTGACCACGTGGTGCTGTCGTTCATCCCCTCCTGCGGGAAGTGCCCGTCGTGCCAGGCGGGTATGCGCAATCTCTGCGATCTGGGAGCGCTATTGCTGGCGGGCACCTCGGTAACCGACGGGTCGTTTCGCATCCGGGCCCGCGGCCACGACGTCTACCCCATGGCCCTGCTGGGCACCTTCTCCCCCTACATGGTGGTGCACCAGAGCTCGGTGGTGAAGATCGCTCCCGATATCCCGTTCGAGGTGGCGTGCCTGGTCGGCTGCGGAGTCACCACCGGTTACGGTTCGGCCGTGCGCACCGCCGATATCCGTCCCGGCGAGGATGTCGCGATCATCGGTCTGGGCGGAGTGGGGATCGCCGCACTACAGGGCGCGGCACACGCGGGTGCACGCTATATCTTCGCCATCGACCCCATCCCCTGGAAACGCGAGCAGGCGTTGAAATTCGGCGCGACCCACACCTACGCCGATATCGAGGAGGCCACCGCCGCGTGCGCCGAGATCACCTGGGGTGGAATGGCCAAGAAGGTCATCGTGACGGTGGGCGAGGTGCACGGCGAGGACGTCGACAGCTGGATGGGCATCACCGCCAAGGGCGGTACCTGCGTACTCACCGCCATGGGCAGCCTCACCGACAACCGGGCCACCCTGAATCTGGCAATGCTGTCGCTACTGCAGAAGAACCTGCAGGGCACCATTTTCGGCGGCGGCAATCCGCACTACGACATCCCGCACCTGTTATCGATGTACAAGGTGGGCAAATTGAATCTGGACGATATGGTGACCCGGCAGTACCGGCTCGACCAGATCAACGAGGGCTACCAGGACATGTTGGCGGGACGCAATATTCGCGGTGTCATCCGCTACACCGACGCCGACCGCTGACCATGCGCCGACACCGGCCGCCTCGTGACCGACGCCGGCGTACGGTGACGGCGTGACCGCACCGGAACCGATCTGCCACGGACCCGAACGGGCGCTGTTGGAGAACATGCTCGACCGAAATCGCGCCACACTCGTGGCCACCGCGCGCGGCCTCTCCGAAACGGATGCCCGACGCCGGCTCGTACCCTCGCTGACCACGCCGATCGGATTGATCAAACACGCCACCGTGGCCGAGCGGGTCTGGTTCCAGCGGGTACTGGCCGGCATCGGCGAACACGACTGCGATGGCCCGGCCACCCCCGGCGACGTCAGTTTCCTCGTCGGGGACGACGAAACCCTCGAGGAGGTGATCACCGCCTTCGAACGTGCCTGCGCCCGATCACGGGAGATCGCCGCCGAATACGACCTCGAGGTGCGCCGCCGACACTGGCGCATGGGCACGGTCGACCTGCGATGGATCTATCTGCACATGATCGCCGAACTGGCCCGACACGCCGGGCACGGCGATATCCTGCGCGAACAGATCGACGCCTGAGCTACCGCTGCTCACTCCGTCGCGGAGCCACCCCACCCGTGCGACTCGGCGATCCGCGCCAGTTCGGCGGGTGAACCGCCCATGATGACGGCCGCGTGCTCGGTGACGAGTTCGATCGGCCAATCCCACCAGCGCACCCGTAGCAGGACAGCGACCTCCTCCGGAGTGAAGCGGGTGCGGATATGGCGGGCGGGATTACCCGCGACGATGGCATACGGTTCGACATCCTTGGTGACCACCGCGTGCGCGGCGACCACCGCACCGTCGCCGACGGTTACACCGGGCATGATCGTGGCGGAGCGCCCGATCCACACATCGTTGCCGATCACGGTGTCCGGAAGCGGGTCGATGGCGGTGAACACTTCGAGGGTGTTGTCCGTCCACGCCCCGCCGAACATGGTGAACGGGTAGGTGGACGGACCGACCATCGGGTGGTTACCGGCCGGCATGACGAATGTCGCCCGCGGCGCGATCGCCGTGAACCGGCCGATGATCAGGCGCTGCGGACCGTAGTTGTACAGCACGTTCGCGTCCTGGAACGGCACCCCGCTGCCCTCGTCGTCGAAGTAGGTGAACTCTCCCACCTCGATGAACGGCGAATCGATCTGGTTGGACAGGAACACCACATTCGTCAGCTCCGGTCGGGTGGACGGATGCAACCGTGTGGGGTCGGGGATCGTCAAGGGAAGTCATCTCCTGTCCGGGATCGATTGTCGCGACCGACCACGCTACCTACCCATACGGCATCGGAATCGAACGTACCGCTCCGACAGGCTCACCCCCACGGGCGGCAGCGGGTTCATCGGCGTCGGGGGGGTACGCCCCCCCGCTGGAAACACCCGACCCCGGGAAGGAACGCCGACGACCCGGGCAGCCGATATGCTCCAGGCCCACCCGACCGATTTCGGAGAGACCGACCGACGTGCTCTCGCCCGCTGTATCGAGGAGTGCTTCTTCGCCTGCGCTCGGGTGTGTACCGCATGCGCGGACGCCTGTCCGGGCGAGGAAACCGTCGCCGAGCCGATCAGCTGTACCCGCGCCGACCTCGATTGCGCGGACATCTGCATCACCACCGGCCGGGTGCTGTCCCGCCATCTCGATTACGACACCGATCTCGTCCGCGTGGCGCTCACGGCCTGGTCGCCCTATTCCAACCGCCGTGATCATTTGGGGGCGGTCAGGGTGAGCTTGCTACACAGCCACCGACCGTCGACGTTCTCGAGTGTCATCACCATCGACAACTGAGTGGTCCTCGGTTCGGGAGCCACCGCTGTCTTGACGGTCTGCTCCCCGATGACCAGCACCTCGGCCCGAGTGGCATCGCCGGATTTGTAGTAGCACTGCAGATCTTTCACTCGGGTGGATGTCCGGTTCTCCACCAGGAGATCACGCAGAGTCGGGAGCGATTCGTCGAAATCCCGCTTGGCCTTTCCGGTCGTATGCTCGCCGATCGCCCTCATGTAGGCGTCGATATCGGTGTAGTCGTAGTTCGTGATTGCCTCGGTGATATCGCAGGCCGCCTTCTCGAGCTCCTCCTCCATGGTCCGCTGCTGCTGCAGTTGCGCGGCCTCGGAGGAATTCCACGCCATCGACACCGCGGCCACACCGCCGCCGAGTGCGAGGACGACGACGAGCGCGGCCACCCCGAGCAACAGCATGCGGGATCGACCATGCCGCGGCGGCGGAGCCGCCGCGGGCGGGGACGGCAATGCCGACCGCGGCAGCCGAGCGTCGGCGAGCGCCGCGGCAGCCGCCTCGGCGAGCTCACCGCAACTGTCGAATCGATGCTCACGCTCCTTGGCCATCGCCTTCGCGATCACCGCGTCGAAACCGTTGGGCAGGGCCGGGTTCAGGTGACCAGGGCGCGGCGGAGGTAGATGCAGATGGGCGTGGATCAATTGGCCGGTGGTCGTGGCGGGAAAGGGGGGCGAACCGGTGAGCAGGTGGTGCAGTGCCCCACCGAGGGCATAGACATCGGTGCGGCGGTCGATACCGGACGAGGCGTCGAACTGTTCGGGGGCGGCATACCGGAAACTGGCAAAGACCTCCCCGGTGCGAGTGAGCCCGGCAGTTTCGTCCAAGGCCTTGGCAATGCCGAAGTCCGCGAGCAGGACTCGCTGTGGCGTACCACCGGCGATCAGGATGTTGCCCGGTTTGACATCCCGATGCAGGATCCCGTTCCGATGGGCGTGGTCGAGCGCTCGAGCGGTCTGGTCGATGATCCACACGGCGTAGTCCGGTGGGAGCGGACCGTTGCGCAGCAGGGTGCCGACATCGGTCCCGTCGATGTATTCCATGGCGATCCACAGCCGCCCCTCATGCTCACCGCGGGCGTAGATCGTCACGATATTCGGGTGCGCCAATCGCGCGGCGGTATCGGCCTCACGTTGAAACCTCGCCCGCACATCAGGGTCATCGGTCACGGCGCCGCCGAGCAATTTCAGGGCGACGAAACGCGGTAGATCACGATCGTGCGCGAGGTACACCTCGCCCATACCGCCCATGCCCAGGAGGCGTTCGATGCGATATCCCGCGAATACCTGCCCCGGCTCCGCCGTCTGCCCCACCCGGCTCTCCTCTGCTCGATCTCGCGGTCACCCTACTGCATATCGAAACCGAGCAGCCTGTAGTGACCATATAATGGATTCTGGTCACTACGAGAGAGGTCATATGCCACGTCCACTCATCCCCGACCGCCGGGGGCGCATTCTCGCGGAGGCACAGGCACTCATCCTGGACAAGGGCTGGCCCGCCACCACGGTGGCCGATATCGCCGAGCGCGCGGGTATCGGCAAGGGCGCCGTCTACCTGGAGTTCCCCAATAAGGCCGCGATTCTGGAAGCTCTGCTGAACCACCGGATGAAACAGTTGACAGCCCGGGTGCATCGCCGAGTCCTCGACGCACGGCAACTGGTGGACCTACCCACCGTCTACCGATTCGGCGTCGAGGCACTACTGGCGGACCCGTTGATGTGCGCGCTGTATGTGGGTGATCGGACCGTACTGGGCGACCATGTCCGAGACGTGGCCGACGATCGGTACCTGCAACGGATGGAATGGCTCGGCGACTATATCGCCCGGCTCCAGGAGATCGGGATCGTCGACGCCGGCGTCCCCACGAAAACGATCGTCCGCGTCCTGGGCGTGTACACCCTGGGCCTGGTCCACGCGCCGGGTGTACTCGGCGCGACCACCCCGGAAGAACTGGCCGATGCGGTCGGCCTGTTCGCCGACCTCGTCGGCCGCGGACTGGCCACCGATCTGCCCGTCGACCCCGAGGCGGCCCGCACGGCGCAGCTGACCCTACTCGAACGACTCGGTGGTCAACTCGACCTCCTGGAGGAGCAGTCATGACCGAAATCTTCGGCACCCACACCGATCTGACCGTCTTCGGCGGCCCCGTGCGGTGGTACCACGCCGGCGATACCGGGCCGGCGATACTGCTGTTGCACGGCGGGATGCTGGATACCGCACAGGGGGTGTGGCGCCATCTCGCCGCCGACCTGGCCACCGATTACCGGGTGCACCTCATCGACCTCCCCCGCCACGGCGGCAGCCGACCGTGGTCGGGAGTATTGGACGACACCTTCTATCGTCGCTTCCTCCACGACCTGCTCGACACCCTCGATCTACCCCGCGTGGCGATCATCGGACTCTCCCTGGGAGCGGGAATCGCCACGGGCTACGCCCTGGATCACCCCGAGCGGGTCAGCGCCCTGATCGCCGTCGGCCCCGGCGGGATCGGGGCCAAACGTAGGGCACAGTTCCTCACCTGGCTGCTCATCCGCACCCCCGGCGCCATGCGGCTGACCGCCCGATACCTGGCCCGCCACCCCGAATGGATTCGGAAATCGATGCGCGCCGAACTCACCGCCGGCGCGGACACCCGCGATTTCGAGACCATTGTCGAGCGGGCCGTCGCGGAGGCCGAGGCGAAGGCCGAATACGGCGAACCGGCCCTCGACGACTGGATGATCCACTCCTATGGCCCCTTCGCCATGCGGGTGAACCTCCTGCCCGAGCTGCCGAAACTGACCGTTCCGACGCTCTGGGTCCGCGGCGGCCGGGATCGGCTCGTCGGCGACGCCGAGATATCGGCCGCGGCCGCCGCGACCCCGAACTCCCGCCTGGTGACCATCCCGGACGCCGGACATATCGTCACCTACGACAAACCCGACGAATTCGGTCGCCTGGCCCGGGAATTCCTGGCCGAGGCACTCGACCGCTCCCGACCGTAGCATCGGCCACGGGCGATATCGCTCAGTAGGCGCGACCGAAGATCACGCGCTTGCCATGGGCCGAGGCCGCTCCGCACCGAACACACGCACCAACCGCGGGTTCGTCCGCCAGGGGAATGCAACGCGGGGTGGCGGCGGTTGCGGATTTGATGTCCTCCTCGCAGGCGGAGGCGCCGCAGTGCAGCGCCCGCGCCCATCCGGTCGCGACCGCGGCGGCGAAGTCGTCCCAGCTGTCGACCGTACGGGTGTGTTCGTCACGGAACGCGGTCGCACGAGCGAGCAGGAACGCCTGGAACTCGTCCAGCACCCCCGGCACGATCTCGGACAGAGAATCGAGCGGTACGGCCCGCTTGCCCTCGTCACCCAGGCGTTTCACCAGCATCGCCGTTCCGGCCGCCAGATCCCGCGGACCGAGCTCGAGCCGGATCGGCACACCGCGCATCTCCCACTCGTTGTATTTGAAACCGGGGCTGAGTTGCCGCCGGGCATCGACATGGGCGCGCACACCGGCCGCCCGCAGCCTGCGGGCCAGATCGTCGGCCGCATCCTCGACCGCGGGATCGCCACCACGGGTGATCGGCACGATCACCACCTGATACGGCGCCAGCCGCGGCGGGAACACCAGCCCCTTGTCGTCACCGTGGGTCATGACGATGCCGCCGATCATGCGGGTGCTCATCCCCCAGGACGTGGTGTGGCACAACTCGTCGCGCCCCGATTCGCCGGTGTAGCGGATGCCGAACGCCGTGGCGAAGTTGGTACCCATATAGTGCGAGGTACCCGCCTGGAGCGCGCGGCCGTCACGCATCATGCCCTCGATGGTGAACGTCGCCACCGCCCCGGCGAAACGTTCGCCGGGTGTCTTCTCCCCCGGGATCACCGGCATGGCCGCCAAATCCCGCGCCACCTCGTGGTAGATGTCGAGGGCCAGCATGGTCTCCCGACGGGCATCGGCCTCATCGATATGCGCGGTGTGTCCTTCTTGCCACAGGAATTCGGTGGTGCGCAGAAACATTCGCGGCCGCAGTTCCCACCGCACCACATTCGCCCACTGGTTCAACAACAGCGGCAGATCCCGGTGGGAAGCGATCCATTTGGCCATCATCTCGCCGATGATGGTTTCCGAGGTCGGCCGCACCACCAGCGACTCCTCGAGCTCCTTACCGCCGGCATGGGTCACCACGGCCAACTCCGGGGAGAACCCTTCCACGTGCTCGGCCTCCCGACCGAGATAGCTTTCCGGGATCAGCAACGGAAAGTAGGCGTTCTCATGGCCGGTGTCCTTGATGCGACGGTCGAGTTCGGCCTGTAACAGCTCCCACAGCCGATACCCGTACGGTCGAATGACCATGGTGCCCTTGGCCGGGCCTCGGTCCACGAGGCCGGCCTTGAAGACCACCTCGTTGTACCAGGCAGCGAAATCCTCGCTCTGGGCGGTCACACCGCGCTCATCCCGTGCCATGGTCACAGAGACTACTGGTGGGCGGCAGATCTGCTTCGGCCACTCCCCGTGGATCGGTCGCCTCGCCGTCCCACCGCGGGCGCCCCGGATTTCCGGCGGCCGGCCCATCCACCGACGACCGGCACCGGACTCGGAATCCAGGG
Source organism: Nocardia paucivorans NBRC 100373 (assembly GCF_000308675.1). Taxonomy (GTDB): domain Bacteria; phylum Actinomycetota; class Actinomycetes; order Mycobacteriales; family Mycobacteriaceae; genus Nocardia; species Nocardia paucivorans. The sequence goes on from NZ_BAGE01000041.1 coordinate 133,263, forward strand.
TCGGACCCGTGACCATATTGCGTTCGATCCTGTTGTTCGTGCTCGCCGCCGTGGCCGAGATCGGCGGGGCCTGGCTGGTGTGGCAGGGGGTGCGCGAGCATCGGGGATGGGCGTGGATCGGCGCGGGTGTGATCGCCTTGGGGATCTACGGCTTCGTCGCCACCGGACAACCCGACGCCCAGTTCGGTCGTATCCTCGCCGCCTACGGGGGCGTATTCGTCGCCGGTTCGCTGCTGTGGGGAATGGCGCTGGACGGTTACCGACCCGACCGCTACGACATCATCGGCGCCCTGCTCTGCCTCGCCGGGGTCGCCGTCATCATGTACTCCCCCCGAGTCGAGTGAGGGCGTGCCCCCAACTCACCGCGTATCGAGGCCATAGCAATCGGCGAACAACCGATTTCGGAAGTACCTGCATGTCGGATGAAGTTCGGGAACCCATTATGATGCCCGGCCCGACGTCGTCGGGTCGGGCGGATACAGGCGGCGCTGCGCTCATTCACGCACGGCAGACCGATAGGCCGCCGCACCCGTGAACAGTGCGAGAACCGCGAGGGTTACCGCGAGCACGGTCGCGGCGGCCTGCATACCCCATCCGTTGACGGCATAGCCGGTGGCCACGGTGAGTACCGCTGCGGGGAGATAGGCGCAGATGTTCAGCGCGGCATTGGCCTCGGCCCGGCGGTCGGCCTCGACGTGGTGGGCGATGAGCCGCAGACCACCCAGTTGGCCGAGCCCCTGCCCTGCACCGGCGAATACGGCCGATACCACGAAGAAGAGGGGGCTTTCGATGCCGAGGGTGAGCACCACGGCGGCCATCGCCAGGACGGTGCAGGCGGTTCCCAGTGCGAACAGCCGACGTACGGCGAGCCGCGTGAGCACGATCTGGGAACCGGTGGCGGCCAGGAACATCACGCACGCTGCACCGCCGGCCAACAGCGGCGAGGTGGTCCCGAGGGCGAGCACCAATAGTGACGGACCGAGGGACAGCACGAAGGAGGTTGCGCTCAGTCCGGGCGCGAAAACCCCTGCCCCGCCGAGAACATGTCCCCGATTGGGCGCGGGCACGCGCGGTAGACGTGGCCACAGGACCCCCGGCACCCGGCCGGACGGACGGTTCAGCGGTAATCCCACATAACCGACAAGGGCGAGAAGCAACAGCACGATGTTCACGGTGAAGACCCATTCGATAGGGCGTTCCGTTAGCTGGTAGACGATTCCGCCCAGGAGCGGCCCGAGACCGGCTCCGAAGACCATCGCGATGGAGGCCCACATCGAGGTGGCGGATCGGCGATGTTCCGCGCCGAGGTCGACAACCGCCGCCATACCGGCGGACACCACGATCCCGACCGCGATGCCGACCAGCAGCCGCGCGACGATCAGGGCGATGACATCGCCCGCGGTCATGAAAAGCACCGCGGAAACCATGGCGATCAGGATCCCCGGTATCACCACCGCCTTGCGACCGTAGCGATCGGCCGCACGTCCCGCGATCAGCAGCGTCACCACCAGGCCCGCAATATAGGCGGCGAACACGATCGTCAGGGTCGCCGACGAATACCCCATCTCCCGCTGCCAGTACACATACAGCGGGGTCGGGGAGTTGGACAGCGCGAATACGGCCGTCACCGCCCACGCCGCCCGCAGCATTTGCCATCTCGTCCCGCTGCGCTCCGCAGCCCCACGTACCACCGTCACGGACCATCCTCCTTGTACGAGAAAATACGTACAAGGAATGTAGCTGTACGAGAATTTTCGTACAAGCCGGCTAGAATGGCGATATGCCAGAGCCCACATCCGATATCGAGCGACCGCCGCTCCTGCCGGAACCATCCGTCGACGAACTCCGACTCGAGACCGTGATGGGCGCCCTCGCCGATCCGCTCCGTATGACGGTGGCGCGCAAACTCCTCCTGGAGTCCGACGAGTTCGATCACCCCTGTGGCTGGTTCGGCTTCGACCGCCCCAAATCCAGCCTCACCCACCACTTCAAGGTGCTCCGCGAGGCGGGCGTGATCCATCAACGGCAGTACGGATTGGAACGACGCAGTCGGCTCCGCACCGAGGACCTCGAGCAACGCTTCCCCGGCCTACTCGACCTCATCGCCTCGACCGGCCGGAACCCGCACGAACCACATCCGGCTCGAACGGCATAACGACCGCCCCTGCCACCACTTTCGGGGCCTTCCACCCCGTGCCGGGAACGGTAGCGTTCACGTCGGTAGCAGCTCTCTGCTCGACGAGCGAACGAACCTGGAAGGCTCGAGTCATGGCCCATGCGCAAAGAATCGGCCGATACGTGCGGACGAGCGCCATCGCCGTCGCGATGGCGGCGGGAATGTTCACCACGGCAATACTCGCCGCGCCGGCCGCATCCGCGACGCAGAGCGCCTCGGTCGTCGAGGGCCGAGGAAGGATCCTGGTCACCGTGATCGAGGACCATCCGCAGGAGACCGCCGACGAGACGATATGGATGGACGGCCGCGAACTCCCGCACTGCGACTGGGGCAAGCGGGACATCGTCGGTCGAGCCCGTCACCATCGCATCTGTGACGTGCCCGCCGGCGCCCACCACATCCAGGTGCGCGATCCCGGCAAGGGCACGCTCTTCGACGGCCGGGTCACCGTCCCGCCGCCCAACGGCCTGCTCGACATCGTGGACACGGTGGTGAGCTGTCTACGCCTGCCGATTCCGACCGACCCGACCTACCAGGACGTCCTCTGTAAACAGATCGGTTGACCTGCCCGCCGGCCGGGGCGGTCAGGTCCATCGTCACTCGCCATTGCACCGTGGCCCCCTCGGAGGACTCGGCGGCATCGAGTACCGCATCGCACGCACCGGGTCCGGCGGTCTTCACCGACGTCACCTCACCCGCTTTCCCCAGCTCCTCCCGTAGCAGCAGGGCACACATCGATCTCCCGAGCCCGCTGCATGATTTCCCGCCGCTGGGTGGCGTTCTCCGGCGCGGTGAACCACACCAGGTCGGTTCCGGCCGTCGGCGACGGAGACTCCGATCCACAACCGGCGACGGCAATCGCCACGACACCCGCCAAGGCCGGGATTCGGAACATGATCCCCCGCACGGCTCCACCGACGACAGACTCGGACAAATCAACCAGCGGCCACCCACCACGCCAATAGATGCCGGACACCGATACCGACCCCCACCGGCGTCTGCGTCATGGAATCCACCCGGACAAGACGAGTGGCGCCCGGCAGCGAACATGCCGTTCGCCGCCGACCCCGGGTATCCGGATCGGCAGCGGTGCAGCCGTGAAGGGTTCAGCCCGGATCGATCATGCGGACGAGCTCTCCGCGCAGCTCGGTATGCGAGATCGGATCGATGTGGAAATCCCGGTAGCGCTGTCGGTACACGTAACGACCGTCGTCGGTGACGTCGAACCAACTCAGATAGCGCGGCGGGAACGGGCGGGGCTCGCGAAGACCGTGGCGTACCTCGATATGCCCCGCCCCATCCCGAGGGGCGCGCAGCAGACGGCGCATACGGTCGGCCATCCGGAGTTTGCCACCGGTCCAGACCTCATGGGTTTCCCGCAGGTGATCGATACTTTCCACCAGAGGCGGGTGGCGTCCCTTGGGGAGCTCACCGAGGACATAACCGAACACCCGGGGCACGATCTCGGCAGGACCGACCTGGATCACCACATTGCCGCCGAACTCCGGGGTGGGGCCCGGCCGCTGCACCAATGTGAGCCGATCGTGGTGACAATGGCCCCGTATGCGCGGACGGGGCGCAGTCGCGTGCCGAACAGAGTGAGGGTGGAATCCGGGTCGGCAGCCACCCGTAGCGCGGCCGACAGGTCCGGGTCCCGCCCGATGGGCAGACGTTCCCTCAGCTCGGAGGCGATCTTCTCGTATTCGGATTCCCAACGGACCGACGAGACCAGGCGCAGCGGAAACGGATACCGATCCCGGCCGGTCTCGGCCCACACGTGCATGAACTCGTCGGGAGTGAATTCCCATTTCACCGGTGGCCACCGCCGTCGTCGTACGATGCCGGACGGGGAGCCGAGAAGGTATCGCCTCGGTGGGCGCCACCGGCGGACATCACGAGCGGCGTATCCGGCGTCGGGCGACCCGACCGCGCCGCGACGCCACTCCCCTGACCGATGTCCATGGTGCTACCCGCCCTTCACAGAACTGCGCTCACCTTACTGGATGCACCCGCCGGTCGACCGGCTTCCGCGGTCTGTCCGCTTCGCCCCAGCGGTGCGTCACCATAGCCCCGGGTCACCCGAAGCATTCTGTCCCGCAGGAGGATCGCGACGGATCCGACAGGCATCCCTCATCTCTCACCACACGATGCCGCGTCCACCCGGTCGGCCATGGCGCGACCGGCGGCGTGTAGCGGCTCGGCGCTGCGTAACGTGCGGCTCAGCACGAAAGCGCCCTCGAGCGCTCCGATCACCGCCAGGAACAGATCGCGCGCGGCGGCGGGGGACAGACCGCGGCGCACGAAGTAGTCGGTGCCCTGGTCGATCCAGGACGTCATCACTTCCGCTGTCACCGCGCGCAGCTCCGGTTCGCTGTCGGCGATCTCTCCGGCGACCGTTGCGACCGGGCACATATTCATCCAGGCGGTCTGCTCGATCGTCTCGGCCGCCGAGGCGAAGGCCGCACGCACACCCTCGCGTAGGTCCTCGTGGGGATCCATCAGCAGCGGCAGGAGCTGAATGTAGGCGGCTCCGGAGGCGCGGAGAGCTTCGGCGGCGATCTGCGGTTTTCCGCCGGGGAAATGATGATAGAGCGAGCCCATGGGGGCTCGGGCCAGTTCCGCCACCTGTTTGACCGAGGTGGCGCTGTAACCCTGGCGACGCATCAGCTCGGCCATGGCCGTGGTGATCCGCTCGCGGGTGCCGGTTGACATCTTCTCTCCCACTCACCCAGACTAGAACACACGCTCTAGAGTGATCGCTCTAGAGAGATCGGAAGGAGTGGTATGCCGATCGTCGATCTACCCGCCGGCCGGGTCCACTACGTCGAACGCGGCGCCGCGGCGCCGGACCGGCCCACCGTCGTGCTGCTGCACGGCCTGCTCATGAACCACACGATCTGGGATCGGGTCATCGACCTACTCCCCGACGATTTCCGCTACGTCCTGCCCGACCTCCCCCTCGGCGCCCACCCGATCCCCTTGAATCCCGACGCCGAACTCGATCTGCGCGGCCTGAACCGGCTCATCGCCGATTTCCTGACCGCCCTGGACCTGCGCGATGTCACCCTCGTACACAGCGACTGGGGCGGCGGCCTGTTCCTCACCTCCTATGGGTGGGACGAGCGGGTCGGCCGGATCATCGCCCTACCCTGCGAAGCCTTCGACAACTTCCCTCCCGGCCTCCCCGGGAAGATGGCGACCGTGGCGGTGCACATACCGGGCGGCATCACCTTGGCCCTGCACCAACTGCGGATACGCCGGCTGCGCAACTCGCCCCTGCTGTTCGGCCACATGGCGCGCAATCCCCTACCGGACGAGCTGGTGCACGGTTGGACCGAACCCGGCCTGCGTAGTGCAGAGATACGCCGCGACCTGCACAAATACGCCACATCCACATTCCACGGGCCCGACCTCGTCGCCCGCACCGAAGCGCTGCGGAATTTCACCGGGCCGGCATTGATCCTGTGGTCCTCGGCGGGCAAGGTGATGCCCCGTGAGCACGGCCGACGCCTGGCCGATCTGCTACCGAACGGCCGACTCGTCGAAATCGATGACGCCTATGTGCTGTCCATGATCGACCAACCGGAGGCCGTCGCCCATGCCATGACCGAGTTCCTCACCCGAACCCGCGCCGACAGATCCTGAAACGAACTCCGAGCTCAGGTCCACAGGCTGCGACACGGCAGTGGGGGCAGGTGCTCCTGCACGTTCTCGTCGATGGTCACCACGGCCCCGGTGGTGGACGCGGCCGCCGCGAACCGACGCGCCACATGGTGATCGTCCTGGTAGTCGAGTTCCACCGGCGGGTTGGCGAAACACACTCGGATGTGACACACACCCGGATGGTGGTCGTGTCCGCCGGCAATGTTCTGATTCGCCCGTACAGCCATCGTGCCAATTCCCGAAATTGTCGTTCGGCCGGCATGGTGGCGGCTCGTGATCGCGACCACGCCGGTAGAGGTCTCCAGCCTGGAGCATCCGGCCGGCGACCGCATCGGTAGAAACCGGTCACCCACCTAGGTGGTTCAACCGTCGATACAAGGAGAGGGCGGCGGCGAAGAGGCCATCGAGAAGAACGCCGGGCGTCCGGCGGCCACCGCAGAAAACGCACATCGGCCGCGACGACCGGCCGATCCCGCCTGCCGCACATCGGGTGAGCATTCGTTCATCCGATACTTTCGAGTGGTTTCGAGTGGTTTCGAGTGGTTTCGAGTGGTATCGAGTGGTATCGAGTGGTATCGCCATCCGAATATACGACTCCGCTACCGGCCATGCTCCGGATCGGGGAGCGGGAGGCCGAGCCGAGCGGCGACGAGCGGGACCGCACAGAGGTGGTGAGCACGGCCTGCGGACCGCATCGGTCGGCCAATGCACCGAATGCGGGCAGCAGCAGTCCATCGGCGCTCACCCCGATCCCAGGGTGACCCCGGCGGCGGTACCGGGACGTGACGGGAGATAGTCCTGCCCCGATCGCACCAGGACTGCGAACGGAACGTCGACGGCCATACCGGTGAGCACCGCACACAGCAGAGCGAACAACGGGTGCGGCACCATACGTAGGGCGAGCAATACCGGAACAGCGGCGACGCTGCCGATTCGGACCACCCGCACCATACCGATCCGGTCGGTCAACCACCCGCCACCATGCCCGAGACACCCCACCATCAGCGCCGCCAACGCCACACCGCCCAGGGCCGGTATCGCACGTAACTCCTCGACCCAATACAGCGCCAGGAAGGTGACGAGCGCGGCGAAGACCACCGATCGCACCACCGCGACGGCGATCGACACCCGAACGGCGACCATCGGTCGTGGCCGCCGGTATGCGCCGCCGACGCCACGATCGCCGTCCCACACATCCGATGGCGCCGGCCGAGGCCGAGCGGAACGGGGCGACACCGGTCGCTCCGACGGTCGATAGGAGCCCGTATCCCCCGTATCCGTCGACCCCTACGACGCCTCCTGTGCGCATCTCGGCCGACTCCATGGCCGTGACCCGCGGAAACGACGTATACCACTGGAGGTGCTTCCGTCCGCGAACTCACCCTCGGTCCGCGCCGGCACCCGCACCGTACCGCCGGGACAGGCCGGAATATGGTGTCCGCATGCCCGACACGCATGTTCCGTACCTCACCGATGCGGCCGAGATCTACCGCCGCTCGTTCTCGATCATTCGATCGGAGGCCGACCTGGAACGCTTCCCGGCGGATGTCGAGCAGGTCGTGGTGCGGATGATCCACGGGGCCGGACAGGTCGATCTGGCCGATGACGTGCTGTTCACCCCGGGTGTGGTGGCCGCGGCGCGGGAGGCGCTGCAAGCGGGCGCACCTATTCTGTGTGATGCGAACATGGTGGCCTCGGGGGTCACCCGTACCCGGTTGCCCGCCGATAACGACGTCGTCTGCCTGCTCCGGGATCCACGAGTGCCGGAGTTGTCCGCGAGGTTGGGGACCACCCGATCGGCGGCGGCCCTGGAACTGTGGCGTGACCGGCTCGACGGTGCGGTGGTCGCGATCGGGAACGCGCCGACGGCGCTGTTCCATCTACTGGACATGATCGCGGCCGGTGCGCCGACCCCGGCGGCCGTGCTGGGTATCCCGGTCGGGTTCGTGGGAGCCGCCGAATCCAAGGAGGTCTTGGCCGCCACGTCCGGAATCGAATACCTGACCGTGCGGGGTCGGCGCGGCGGCAGCGCCGTCACCGCCTCGGCATTGAACGCGATCGCGAGCGAAGCGGAATGACCGGCAACGCGGGGAAACTGTGGGGGATCGGGCTCGGACCGGGCGATCCGGAACTGGTGACCGTGAAGGCGGCGCGGGTGATCGGCGAGGTCGATGTGATCGCGTTCCACAGCGCACGGCACGGGCGCAGTATCTCGCGGGGAATCGCGGCCCCCTATATGCGGCCCGGCCAGCTCGAGGAGCACCTCGTCTATCCGGTGACCACGGAGACCACCGATCATCCCGGTGGATACCAGGGCGCCATCGACGAGTTCTACGAGCAGGCCGCGCAGCGGCTGGCCGCCCACCTGGCGGCGGGACGGTCGGTGGCGCTGCTCGCGGCCGGTGACCCGCTGTTCTACAGCTCCTATATGCATATGCACCGGCGGTTGTCCGACCGGTTCGAGACGGAGATCGTTCCGGGGATCACCTCGGTGAGTGCGGCCTCGGCGGCATTGGGAACACCCCTGGTGGAGGGCGAGCAGGTGTTGACCGTACTGCCGGGCACCATGCCGACCGAGGAACTCACCCGCCGGCTGCGCGACACCGATGCGGCCGCGATCATGAAGCTGGGCCGCACCTATCCGAATGTGCTTCGAGCTCTGGACGATTCCGGACGACTCGACCGGGCCTACTACGTGGAGCGGGCCAGCACCACCCGGCAGCGGGTGGACGCCGCCGCGGATGTGGATGCCGAGGACGTCCCGTATTTCGCCATTACGATCGTGCCGGGACCGGAACCCACCGGTCCGATAACGACCGGACCCACGATACGAACCTCGACCGATTCGGCCGATACGAACACCGACCGCGGAGTCGGTGAGGTCGTGGTGGTCGGACTCGGTCCCGGCGATCGGGACTGGACCACCCCGGAAGTCGACCGGGAACTCGCCCGGGCGACCGATATCGTCGGCTACACCACCTATGTGAATCGGGTGCCGGTGCGTCCCGGCCAGCGCCGGCACGCCAGCGACAACCGGGTGGAATCCGAACGCGCCGCCATGGCCTTGGACCTGGCGCGGCGCGGCGCCCGGGTGGCAGTGGTGTCCTCCGGCGATCCGGGGGTGTTCGCCATGGCGGCCGCGGTGCTGGAGGAATCCGCCGATCCCCAGTGGGCGGGGGTGCCGGTGCGAGTCCTGCCGGGGGTGACCGCGGCGAATGCTGTGGCGAGCCGGGTGGGCGCGCCACTCGGACACGACTATGCGGTGATCTCACTGTCGGATCGGCTGAAACCGTGGGAGATCGTGGCCCGTCGGTTGTCGGCGGTGGCCGCCGCCGATATGGCCATCGCGATCTACAATCCGGCCTCCCGACAACGCACCTGGCAGGTGGGGGCAATGCGGGAGCTGCTGCTGGAACACCGCAAACCGGACACACCGGTGGTACTCGGCCGCGATGTCGGCGGGCCGACCGAATCGGTGCGCGTGGTCACGCTCGACGAACTGGACCCCACCGAGGTGGATATGCGGACGCTGCTCATCATCGGCGCGTCCACCACTTCCGTGGTCGAGACCGAGGACGGTACGCGAGTGTTCACTTCCCGGCGCTATCGAGCCTGAGCACCTCCCATCCGATAACATTCCACTGTGGAAGCTTCAAAAGGGAAAGACGCGGCGGACGGCGGGCGCCGGCGGCAGCTGAACTCCACGGCGGCCTCACTGTTGGGGTTCCTGCACGAGGGACCGATGTCGGGGTGGGATCTGGTGACCCTGGCCCAGGAGCGGATCGGGGATTTCTGGACGATCACTCAGAGCCAGGTGTATCGGGAACTCGCCACCATGTCCGCCGACGGACTGGTGGTCAAGGGAGAAACCGGCGCTCGCGAACGCACCCCGTACCACATCACCGACGCCGGACGGGAGGAGTTCGCCGCTTGGATAGCCCGCGACCCGGGCACCGAGACCATCCGCGTTCCACTCCTGCTGACCCTGAACTTCGGCGATCACCTCGACCGCGCCCAACTCGAGTCCTTCATCGAAGCCGGCCGCCGAGTACATCGGGAACGGCTGGAACGCTACCTCACCGAGGACGCCGAAGGCCTACCCCCACATCGACGCGCCACCCTCGAATTCGGAATCGCCTACGAGCGCGCCGTATTGGAGTGGTTCGATCGGTTGCCCGAAATACTCGACTCCCCACCATCCGGCAACCGCTCGACCAACAGCCGATAGGTCTCGGCAACCGTTTCGGCGGCGGTGATACCCGGCGGTATCGGTGGCCGGTTCACCATCACCACCGGAATGCCGAGCCCACGAGCGGCGACGAGTTTGGCGTAGGTCGAATCACCGCCACTGTCCTTGGTCACCAGCACATCGATGCGATGACGGACCATCAACTCGGTTTCCTCCGCGACGGTGAACGGCCCACGGGCGAGCAGGATCTCGTGTCGTGGCGGCAGCGGATCCTCGGGAGGATCGATCGCGCGGATCAGGAACCACGGCCGACTCGCCTCGGCGAACGCGGCCACCCCCTGGCGGCCGATGGTGAGCAGAATTCGCTCGCCCAATCCCACGGATGTGGCGACGGCCGTGGCCAGATCGGGTACTCGCCACCACCGATCCCCGGGCCCGGCGGTCCACCCCGGCCGAGCGAACCGGATCAGTGGGATGTCCAGGGCGGCGGTGGCCGCAACGGCGTTTTCCGTCATGGTCGCGGCGAACGGATGCGTGGCATCCACTACGGCATGAATATCGTTGTCACACAACCATTTCTGCAAGCCCGCGACACCGCCGAAACCGCCGATCCGGACGGCGCCCGCGGGCAACAAGGGGTCGCGAACGCGTCCGGCGAGCGAGGAGACGATATCGAATCCCCGCTCGCCGGACAGCATTCGGGCCAGTTCCCGGGCCTCCCGGGTCCCGCCCAACAGCAGAATTCTCAGGGCTGGCCGCTGAAGTAGGCGATACCGGCATTCAGCAGCGACGGACCACCCGCCACCGCCAGACCGATGACCGCACCCAATACGGCACCCGGAATCAGACCGACGCCGAAGAACACCAGGCCGATCGCAGCACCGATGAGACCACCCACCAGAGCACCCAGGGACGCCCGCTGCAGTTCATCCATGAACCACTGCTGCGCGCCGATGAACTCGGCCTGAGCCGGCGCACCAGCGACGGGTTCGGCCTGCGGGGTGAGGGTGAGTCGGCTGCTGTCGGCATCGATCTCGGCGGCGATCTCCACCGGCCGGCCGGCGGCCTCGACGGTCAACGGAATGCTGGTGATCTCCTGCCCGGCGGCGTTGGTCAGGACCACCGACTTCTTGTCGGAGGTCAAGCTGAACGTGCCTCCGGTAACGGTGGTGACCACCGACCGACCGGCCTCGGCGAGGGCCAGGGTGTAATCGACGCCCTGATCGCTACCGGTCACCTCGGTGGCGGCGGCACCCTGCTCCTGACCCGGCGCGGGAGCCGGGGCGGCATGGACGGTACCGGCGCTGACTCCGGTGGCCGCAATGGCCAGCAGGGCCGTCGCGGCGAACTTCTTGTATTTCATTTATCTCCCCAGATGAAAATCGGACCCGACCATGATCGGGACTCGAACAGACATTACTCGCCGAACCCGTCGGAGATAACCGTGTCGTCCCGATTATGTGAATCCCGCACCCGTTGCCTTCGTCACCGACCATTGGGTCACCGGCAACTGCGGCCGCCACGTGGTGAATCGTCCCAGTGGCTCGCCCCGGTAGATCTGAAACCGGCGCAATTCGCCACCATGCGCCGACGCCCACCCCACCAACAGCGTCTCCGATTCGGCGGTCACCGCGGTGGCGACCAGCCGACCGCCCGGGCGCAACCGGGCCCAACAGCTGTCGAACAGATCAGGCCGGGTGAGACCGCCACCGAGGAATATCGCGTCCGGTGGAGTGGATTCGACGGTTTCCAGCGCGGCGGGAACCTCACCGCGGATTTCCACCTCGGGCACCCCCAGCGCGGTCGCATTGGCGGCGATCTGTTCCCGCCGGCGCTCGAGCAGCTCGAAGGTGACGGCCCGACAACTCGGATGGGTGCGACACCATTCGATGGCGATGGTGCCCGACCCCCCACCGATATCCCACAGCAGTTCCCCGGGAGCGGGGGCGAGCGCCGACAGGGTGAGGGCGCGTACCTCGGCCTTGGTGAGCTGGCCGTCGCCGCCGTACACGGTGTCGGGTAGGCCGGGGACACGGGTCAGACGCGGATGTTCCGGGTCGGCGGCGGTTTCGATCGCGACGATATTGAGCGGATCGCCGGGCGGCGCGTCCCATTCGCCGGCCACACCGCACACGATACGTTCCGCCGGGCCACCGAGCTGTTCCAGAACGGTGACGGTGGAAGAACGGAAACCGTTGTTGCACAACAGCTCCACCACCCGACGGGGAGTCTCGGCATCGGCGCTCAACACCAGCACCCGCCGCCGGTCGGACAATTCGGGCAATACCCGGGCCACCGGCCGACCGACCACACTGACAATGCCCACCTCCGGCAGCGACCAACCCAGCCGCGCGCACGCCAGCGACGCCGACGACGGTTGTGGCAGCACCCGCAGGGCCTCCGGGCCGAGCAGTCGGGCCAATGTGGTGCCGATCCCGTAGAACATCGGATCACCACTGGCGAGCACCCCCAGTCGAGTATCGCGGTACTCGTCCAACAGGCGTGGCAACGCGGGCAGTAGCGGAGACGGCCAAGGCACCCGATGCGCCGGCACCTCGTCCGGGAGCAATGCCAGCTGGCGGGACGAACCCAGCAGCACCTCGCATTCACGTATCGCCGCCCGCGCGATACCGCTCAGACCCTCCCAGCCGTCGGCGCCGATACCGACCACCGGGATACGCGGCTCCGACCGGTCGCTCATCGCGGCATCCGCCGCCAGATTACTTGCGGGAGCAGTCGCATACCGAAGAAGACCGGCCGCAGTATCCCGGGAATCCATACCCGGCCCGCACGGCGACCCAATGCGTCCACCACCGCGTCGGCGACCTGGGCGGGGGTACTGGAGAACGGGGCCGGTGTCATTCCCTCCGTCATCCGGCCGATGACGAAACCCGGACGGGCGAGCAGAAGATGCACCCCGCTACCGTGCAGCGCGTCGCCGAGACCGCTCGCGAAACCGTCCAACCCGGCCTTGGCCGAACCGTAGACATAGTTGGCGCGCCGCACCCGAATACCGGCGACCGAACCGAACACCACGATCTGCCCGCTGCCCTGGACGCGCAGCTCGTTCGCCAGGACGGTCAGCACACTGATCTGGGCGATGTAGTCGGTGTGCACCACCGCCAGGGCATGTTCCGGATCACGTTCGGCGCGCGCCTGATCGCCGAGAACACCGAATGCGAGGACCGCCACCCCGATGGGACCGTGCTCGGCCACGATCTTCGACAGCAGCGCCGGATGGCTCGCGGTATCGTCGGCGTCGAACTCGACCGGGTACACCGCCGTCGCACCGGCCGCGGTGAGCGTCGCGGTCTCGTCCGCGAGGTCGGCGCTACGCCGAGCCGCCAATACCACCTCCCGCCCCGACGCCAGCCTCCGCGCCACCTCCATACCGATTTCACTGCGCCCCCCGAGAACCAGCACCGTTCCGGAGTCGATTCCGCGCACACGACGTTTCATACGCCCAGTCTGACATTCGCCCACTCCGCCTCCGCCGGCGCTCGCCGACCCGCCGGACGATGGACCACCGCACGAGGACATACGTTCTCCCCGGCCCTGGAACGAGGGGCATGCGATGACCGAACGAACCCCTTAACGTCCCCGGTATGCATCGACAGGGACAACCGTATTCGCCGACGCAGGTTCCGGTGCTGATCGAAGCCACGGATTCCTCCGTCATAGGTAGACCGATCGGACTGCCGATGCTGGTCGAATTCGCGCCCGGGCTCCGATTCCGACTGCGGCCCGGGCAGAATCACCTCGCCCTGCCACCGGGGTACTACCACGCCCGGTTGTGGTCGCAGTACACCTTCTGGCATGTCGGCAAGGCGACGCTCGATATCGATACCACCCGGGGGCCGGTCCGGTTCTTCTACGCGGCGCCGCACACCATCTACCACAGCGGTGCGGCCGGTTTCCATCCGCAGGAACGCCCGGGAGGGTCGTGGCGTACGGCCTATTACCTGCTGGCCCTGCTGGGCCTCGTCCTCTCGCTCATCCTGCTGTTCGTCGTGCTGACCCACTTCTGAGTCGAACACGGGTCCGGGTCGACACCTGTGCCCGACGCACATCACGAAACGTGTACTTCCGGAGTCGATCTCCACGCCCGAGGAGACGCCCGCTACGGTCGGCTGATGACCACCGGCACTGTCGAATTGTCCCCGGCCGCGCTCGAGTTCGTGACCGAGCGGCATCTGGCCACCCTGACCACTCTCCGCGCCGACGGCACTCCGCATGTGGTGGCGGTCGGATTCACCTGGGATCCCACGGCGGGGGTGGTGCGGGTGATCACCGACGGCAAATCGGTGAAGGCCCGTAATGTGCGCCGATCCGGATACGCCGCGGTGAGCCAGGTGGACGGTATTCGCTGGCTCACCCTCGAAGGCCCGGCCACCGTCCTCGACGATCCCGACAGCGTCGCCGAGGCCGTACGTCGCTATGCCGAACGGTATCGGGTGCCGCGGGAGAACCCGACCCGGGTGGTGATCGCCATCCGGGTCCGGCGGATGCTGTCGAGCAGCACGCTCAAAGCACTGTGAGCTCGTGCGGCCGGAGGTTCAGGGCTTCGTGGCCGTTCTCGGTGACCACCACGATGTCCTCGATCCGGGCACCCCATTCCCCGGTGAAATAGATACCGGGTTCGACGCTGAACGCCATTCCGGGCCGCAGTTCCAGGTCGTTGCCCGCCATGATGTAGGGCTCCTCGTGCACCGACAGACCGATACCGTGGCCGGTGCGGTGCACGAAAGCGGAGCCGAGCCCGGCATCGGTGAGGAGGTCACGGGCCGTGGCGTCCACTTCTCCGGCCCGAATCCCGGGTCGAACCGCGGCCACGGCGGCGGCCTGGGCCCGTTCCAGCTCGTCGTAACGGGCGGTGATCCGCGTATCGGGTTCGCCGAGGACGTAGGTTCTGGTGGAATCGGAGTAGTAGCCCGGTTCCACGGGACCACCGATATCGACGACCACCACATCCCCCTGTTCGATCCGCCGATCGGACAGCTCGTGGTGCGGGCTCGCGCCATTGGGTCCGCTACCGACGATGACGAAGGCCGCCTCGGAATGCCCCTCGGCCAAGATGGCCTCGGCGATATCGCGGCCCACCTCGGCCTCGGTGCGACCCACCCGCAGCCACTCCCCCATCCGGGCGTGCACCCGGTCGATGGCGGCGCCCGCGCGACGCAGCGCCTCGATCTCGGCCTCATCCTTGATCATGCGCAGTTCCCGCAGGACCGGGGTTGCCGAGACGGGCAGTCCGCTGAACGATTCCGCCAGCGGCAACAGGTGCCGAGCCGGCATCTCCTCGGCCACCGCCACCCGGGAGCCCACGTGCAGTGTCGACCGGACCAGTTGATAGGGGTCGGTGCCGTCGACCCAGTCCAGCACCTGCAACCCGAGTTCGCTCACCGCCGACTCCGCCAGTCCCGGCAGCTCCAGTTTCGGGACCACCACCGAGGGGGTGGCATTGTCGGCGGTGATCACCAGGCAGGTGAGTCGTTCGAACGACTGGGCGCGGGATCCGATCAGATACCGCAGATCGGGCCCCGGGGTGATCAGCAGGGCGTCGAGATGGGCCTTGCGCATCGCCTGCACCGCCCGCTCCAGCCGCTCACCGTAGACATTCGCCGCGAACCGTGACTCCGTGTGCCCGTTCATGGTCTCGACGTTACCTCGCCGCGCCGCGCTCGGTGGGCTGCCCGGCCGCGCCCGCGTGGTGACTCCCGTGCGGCGATATCGAGGCTGTGGTGGGGCGCCGTCGGCGTCGATGCCCGACCGCACGACACCGTGTTTCTCGTGTCGGCGGTGCCGGGTAGCCTCGGCGGGTGACCTCCACCGATTCGTCGCCTGCACCACTGATGTTGCTCGACGGGGCGAGCCTGTGGTTTCGCGCCTTCCACGCCATTCCGGAGAAGATCACCGCGCCCGACGGACGCCCGGTGAACGCGCTGCGAGGTTTCACCGATATGGTTGCCGCACTCATCACCCGGTATCGACCGGGACGGCTGGTGGTCTGTCTCGATCTGGACTGGCGGCCGGGTTTCCGGGTGGATCTGGTGCCCACCTACAAAACCCATCGCCTGGCCACCGCCGCCGACGCCGACCCCGGCGCCGAGGAGGTTCCCGATACTCTCACCCCGCAGGTCGACATGATCATGCAGGTACTGGCCGCAGCCGGAATCGCCACCGGCGGCGCCGAGGGACTGGAGGCCGACGATGTGCTCGGCACCCTCGCCACCCAGGAGCTCGCCGATCCGGTGATCGTCGTCAGCGGCGACCGTGATCTGTTACAACTGGTCCGCGATACTCCGCAATCACCGGTGCGGGTGCTGTACGCGGGTCGAGGTCTGGCCAAGGCAGAGCTGTTCGGCCCGGCCGAGGTCGCCGCCAAATACGGTGTGCCGCAGGAGAACGCGGGCCCCGCCTACGCCGATATGGCCACCCTACGCGGCGATTCCTCCGACGGCCTGCCCGGCGTACCCGGGATCGGGGAGAAGACGGCGGCCGGCCTCATCTCCCGTTTCGGATCGTTGGAAACGCTCATGGCCGCCATCGACGACCCCGACGCCGATATCGCCCAGGGCGTCCGCGCCAAACTCCGGAATGCCCAGGACTATCTGAAGGCCGCCGCCCCGGTGGTCCGCGTCGTCCGCGACGCCACCGTAATGCTGTCCCGGCCCGATATCCTGCACCCCGCTCCCGCCGACCCGGACAAACTGCGAGAGTTGGCCGCGACCTACAACGCTGCAAGCCCTGTCGAGCGCCTCATCGAGGCCATTACCGGATCGGCCTGAGCTACCGGATCGGCCTGAGCCGGACGTGGCCCGGAGAATAGACCGCATCCCGACGATCCCCGGCCGCCTCCGAGCGATACGGCCGGGGATCGCGGGTATTCGGCTCAACTGGGACGGCCGACCTCGTAGGTCCCGTCCTCCTTGGTGATCTTGATATTCACCGTCTTGGCCTCCCCGCCCACCTTCAGCTCGCAGGTGAACGTGGCGTCGACCTTCACTTCCTGGCCGGACGGGCAGGTCACATCGCTGATGTCCTCGATCCCGTACGACTCCGACAGCACCTTCTGCACACCGTTCTGCAGGGCGCCCTGATCGAGTTCGTCCTTGGCGGTGAGGACCAGGATCAACGCGACGACACCGCCGACCACCGCCAATGCCAGGACCGCGAGACCGACGATGAGCCCGGTCTTCTTGCCACCGCCCGGTGTGGGGCCGGGCTGCCCACCCCACTGTTGCTGCGGCTGCTGCCCCCACTGCTGTTGCGGCTGTTGCCACTCCTGCGACTGCTGCTGCCCCCAATCCTGTTGCGGCTGCTGCCCCCACTGCGGCTGAGGCTGTTGTTGCGGTTGTTGCTGCGGCTGGGGCTGCCACTGTGGTTGTGGGTGCGGCTGGGACGGCTGCTGCCCGCCCCACTGCGGCTGGGGCTGCGACGGTTGCTGCGCCCCCCACTGCGGCTGAGATTGTCCCCACTGCTGCTGACCGCCCTGATCGCCCCACTTCTGCGTGGGCTGCGCCTGCTGCGGATCGGGTTGCTGCGCAAAGGGCTGCTGACCCCCCCACTGTTGCTGGGTCGGGTCGGCTCCGCCGGGGTGAGCGGGGCCGGGTGCGCCAGGGTTGTGTCCGGCCCCGCCGGGTGCCTGCTGTCCACCCCACACCTGGGTGGGATCGTTGCGTCCCTCCCCTGGGTTGGGGGCGCCGTTCGGTCCGTACGGGCCGCTCATCTGCTTGCCTCCACTCGCAATCGTCATACACACGGTAGCCCCCCGCGTGCGCATGAAATCAAATCACAATCAGGGTAATCACGCTGCGTCCACCGCGACGACACCCCGCCGAATCGCGCGCACCGCCTTGGCGGCGGTCGAGGCGACCTCCGGGTCGTCGGCAGTGTCGTGAATCTGGTCCAGCAGATCGATCACCTGCCGACACCAGCGCACGAAATCACCGGCCGACTGCGGCGTGTTCTGCTCGCCACCGGCGAACAGCGCTTCGGCCAGCGCCTCACCGCGGGCCCATTTGTAGATACCGGTGACAAACCCCAGATCCGGTTCCCGGGTCGGCTCCAGACGATGCTCGGCCTCGTCCGAGCGCAGCCGAGACCATTCGGCGATCGTGGCTGCGATGGCACGCCGAATCGGCGCCGTGGGACCGGCAGCGCCGAGGAACCCGCCCTCGGACCGCGACTCGTACACCAGGATCGATACCACCGCCGCCAGTTCCGCCGGCCCCAGGCCACGCCACAACCCCTGACGCAGACATTCGGCCACCAGCAGATCGCTTTCGGCATAGATACGGGCCAACCGGCGACCGTCCGCGGTGACCTCCCCGTCACGGACGAAACCACGTTCCTCCAGCAGTCCGACGATCCGATCGAAGGTGCGGGCCAACGAATTCGTGGTGGCGGCCACCTTCTGCCGCATACCCTCGGTCTCCCGCAGGATCCGGTGATACCGCTCGCCGATTCGGGCCAACTGCTCCCGGTCGGGCCGGGAATGCGCGGGATGCGAACGCAGACTGCGGCGCAGGGCCACCAGCTCGGCATCGTCGGCGGCCCGCGATCGACGGTCGCGTCGCGGCCGACCCGGCGCGGTGATACCGGTACTGCGCAGCGCCGCGGCCAGATCCCGCCGGGTGCGGGCGGTACGGTGGTCCACCCGGCGCGGCAGCCGCATCCGCCCCAACGGTTGCGCCGGCACCGGGAAATCGGCGGCCGAGACCCGGCCCGCCCACTTGTCCTCGGTGAGCACCAGGGGCCGCGGATCACCCGGCGTGGCATCCGGCTCCAGGATCACCGCCAGGCCCGCCCGGCGTCCGGTGGGTATGGCCACCACATCGCCGCGACGCAATGCGGTGAGCGCGGCGACGGCGGTTTCCCGCCGGTCGGCACGCGACCGCTGGGACAGCTGTTTCTCCCGTTGTTTGATCCGCTCCCGCAAGGCGAAATAGTCGAGGAACCCACTGTCCTCCCCGCCGAGCTGGGCGACGAGTTTGCGCAACTGGGCCTCGTTGCGTTCGATACCGCGCACCAGGCCCACCACCGAGCGGTCGGCCTGGAACTGGGCGAAGGACCGCTCCAACAACTGCCGCGACTCCTCGGCACCCATCCGGTCGATCAAATTGATCGACATGTTGTAGCCGGGACGGAACGAACTGCGCAGCGGATAGGTGCGGGTGGAGGCGAGCCCGGCAACCGCGCTGGTATCGACCTCGGGCTGCCACAGCACCACCGCATGGCCCTCCACATCGATACCGCGGCGGCCGGCACGCCCGGTGAGCTGGGTGTATTCGCCCGGAGTGAGTTCGGCGTGGGTTTCGCCGTTGAACTTGACCAGCCGCTCGAGCACCACCGTGCGAGCCGGCATATTGATGCCCAATGCCAAGGTCTCGGTGGCGAACACCGCCCGCACCAACCCGTTGACGAACAGTTCCTCCACGGTGTGCCGGAAGGCGGGCAGCATACCGGCATGGTGGGCGGCCAGACCTCGATGCAGCGCCTCCCGCCATTCCCAGTAACCGAGCACCTCCAGATCGCCGCGCGGCAGATCGCCGGTATGTTTCTCGATGATCTCGTCGATCCGCTCCCGATTGTCCTCGTCGCCCAGATCCAGCGACGAGCGCAGACACTGGGCGAGCGCACCGTCACAACCGGCGCGGCTGAAGATGAACACGATGGCGGGCAGCAGCCCTTCCTCGTCCAGTCGGGTCAGCAACTCCGGGCGCGGCAGCGGACGGAAGAAGCGACGCGGTCCCCCGCGCCCGCGGGGGCCGCCCCAGCCGTCCATCCGGTCGGCGGCCTCCCGATGCCGGATATAGCGCACCAGATCCTCGTCGACGACCACCCGCTGCTCCGAGGACGAGGTGTCGAACAGGTCGAACATCCGACGACCGACCATGACGTGCTGCCACAGCGGCACCGGGCGCGTCTCGTCCACCACCACTGCGGTATCACCGCGCACGGTCTCCATCCAGGCGCCGAACTCCTCGGCGTTCGACACCGTGGCCGACAGACTCACCAAACGCACCTCCGGCGACAGGTGCAGGATGACCTCTTCCCACACCGCACCGCGGAACCGGTCGGCCAGATAGTGCACCTCGTCCATCACCACATGCGACAGTGCCGCCAAGGCCTCGGACGAGGCGTAGATCATGTTCCGCAGCACCTCGGTGGTCATAACCACCACCTGGGCGTCGGGGTTGATCGATTGGTCCCCGGTGAGCAGCCCCACCCGTTCCCGGCCGTAGCGTTCGGTGAGATCGGCGAACTTCTGGTTGGACAGCGCCTTGATCGGGGTGGTGTAGAAGCATTTGCCGCCCGAGGCGAGCGCCAGATGGACCGCGAACTCGCCCACCACGGTCTTACCCGCGCCGGTGGGCGCGCAGACCAGCACGCTGTGCCCCTCTTCCAATGCGGTGCAGGCCTGGCGCTGGAAAGGATCGAGATCGAAGCGGAGCTGTGCGGCGAACCGCGCCAACTCCGCCGGCAGCGCCGTATGCGATATCACTTGTCAGAGGGTATCGGAGTAATCCGACACGGGTCGCGTTGTTTTATCCGTCACCGCCCCCGGCCCGGATGTGTCGATCGGGGCGGCCGCCTGCACCGGTTCGGGAGCGGCGATCGGCGAGGCCTCCTCGTCGTCCCACGATCCCCAGCCCTCGGCCTGCGCCCGCCGTGCCCGCCGTTTGTCGTTGATCCTGGCGAACTGCACCGCCATCTCGAACAGCACCGTCAACGCCAGCGCCAACGCCAACATCGAGAACGGGTCCTGCGGGGTCACGATCGCCGCGAACACGAACAGCCCGAAGATGATCCCCCGGCGCCACGATTTCAGCTTCTCGTACGGGAGTATCCCGATCAGATTCAATCCGACGATCAACAGGGGCGTCTCGAAACTGACCCCGAAAATGACCAGCAACTGGATGATGAACCCGAAATACTGCGAGCCGCTCAGCGCGGTGATCTGCACATTGTCACCGATGCCGAGCAGGAAGCTCAATGCGTGCACGACCACCACATAGGCCAGCACCGCACCGGCGACGAACAGCACCGAACCCGAACCGACGAAACCGATTGCGTACCGGCGTTCCTTCGGATACAGGCCCGGGGTGATGAACGCCCACAGCTCGTACAACCACACCGGGCACGCCAGCACCACACCCGCGACCAGGCCGACCTTCAATCGCAGCATGAACTGTTCGAACGGCGCCGTCGCCAACAGGCGGCACTCGCCGTCCGGTGTCAGCGTTGCCCGAGACTCCGGCGGCAGATCGCAGTACGGGCCACGCAGCAACTCGCCGAGGCTGGGCAACCCGAAAACGGAATGCGCGTACCACAGGAAGCCGAGGATGGTGGTCAGCAGCACCGCGGCGAGGGAGATCAGCAGTCGGGTACGTAGCTCCTGGAGGTGCTCCACCAACGACATGGTGCCGTCGGGGTTGGTCCTGCGCCGACTACGCCGGGGATCGAACGGAATACGCATGATGTGGCTGCCCTTGTGCTCGCGTGCCTCGCTCCACCCGGACGGCGACTACCCGTCGAATCCGGCGACCGGGAACTGCCCGCGGCGGATAACGACGAGAGCCCGGCCGGAGATGCCGGGTTACAGTATCGTCCCGCCCGGGATGGACCCGTCCGGGAACCGTTCGACTCTAGAGCGCCTTCGGCTCTTTCGCGGTTTCGGTGCTCGACGCGGTGACCGGCTGCTGACCGGGGGGCAGCTGCTGCGGCGGCTGCGCCACGGTATTCGACGCGGAATCCCCCTCGTTCTGCATCTGCGTGACCTCGCTCTTGAAGATGCGCAACGACCGGCCGAGACTGCGGGCCGCGTCGGGCATCCGCTTCGCGCCGAAGAACACCACGAAAACCACTGCGATGATCAGCCAGTGCCAGATGCTCAGACCGCCCATGTGAACTACCTCCAAAGACTGTGGTGTTTTCGATGCTACCTGCCCGCATGACGTGCACGAACCGTGCGCCGTGGCCGATGTCGACGCCATTCCGGACCGGTGGAACCGAAAGCGGACAACCGCACCGCGCCCCGCGCCCGAACGCCCTCGGGCGGTGAGCACGAATCACCGGTCGAGCCGAATCGCGGTATCGGAACTCGATGGCCGACCGTCCACCGGCAACGACCGGGCCCGGCCGATTCACGCCGGATCCGCGGCCGCCAGGTCGGCCTCGGCCGCGGTGTAGGCGGCGAGGGCGCTTTCGGAACGTTCCCGTACCGCAGCCACCAGCTCCGCCGGTCCGAGCACGGTGGCCCCGGAGCCGAAGCCGAGTACCAGCCGGGTCATCCAGTCCAGGGTAGCGAACCGCATGGTCGCCTCCACGCTACCGTCCGGATGCACCGCCACCCGATGCATGGGGTACTGGTCCAGCACCCAGCTGTAGTCGGCGGTGATCCGCAGCCGGGCCTGCGGAAGTGCCGGATCGTCCTGGAACAGGTCGAGGACGGCGTCGGTATCGGTGGCATGACTCGGCGGACGGGCCGGTTCGTCGAGTTCGGTGGCGCTCTCGATCCGGTCGAAACGGAACAGCCGCACCCCCTCGGCCTGCCGGCACCAGCCCTGCAGGTAGCTGTTGTTGTCGACCAATACGATCCGAATGGGGTCGACCACCCGCTCGGATACCACATCCCGGCTGGCCGAGTAGTACACCAAACGCACCGCGTGCTGCTTCGCGAGCGCCGCCCGCACGGTCCGTACCGCGGGCGCCTCACTCGACCGGTCCCCGTCTCGGGTGCCCGCGGAACCGTCCGTCCCCTGGTTTGAGGCCACCGGTCCCGTCGATGCGGAGTTCCGCACCGACGGCGCCGCGGCGGTCTCGGAGGCACCCCCGGATATCGCCGATTCGATCTTGGCGATGGCCGAATGCGCCGCCGTCGGATCCACCATGCCGGGCAGGTCGACGATCGACCGCAATGCCACCAGCAGCGCCGTCGCCTCGGTGGAGGTGAGCCGCAGCGGGCGCTCGATACCGGCCGAGAAGGTGACGTCGATGCTCTCCTCGGAGAACGACAGATCGATCAGGTCACCGGGACCGTAACCGGGCAGCCCACACATCCACAGCTGGTTCAGATCACTCATCAATTGCTTGGTGGTGACCCCCAGATCGGCGGCCGCCTCGGCGGCACTGATCCCTGGATTCGCGATGAAATACGGCACCATGTTCAGCAGCCGCGACAATCGCACCGACAATCGGCTGGTGCTCATGCGCCGACCTCCGTCCGGTCCAGTACCGACCGCAGCCGCGCGATCACGTCCTCCCGCAACTGCGCCGGGGTCAGGACGAGCGCATCGGGACCGAGACCGGTGATCACCCGGGCCAGCCAGTCCCGGGAACGAATCGGCAGCTCGACCACCGTACCCGCTCGGCCCGCGATCGTCCGCTCCCCGACCGGGTGCCCGAGTCGCCGCAGTTCCCCGCCCCGGCCCTCGGCCACCCATACGGTCGCCGAACCGGTCACCGGAGCGCCTTCGGTGACCGTGGCCACGATCTCGCGCAGATCCACATTCTCGGGCTTGTGCACGGTATTGCGGGGCCCATAGGCAACGATCTCGTCGCCGATCCGGGACAACCGGAAGGTCCGGGTCGCGTTCTTCACCCGGTCGTGGCCCACCAGATACCACCGGCCGCGGTGCGTGACCACACCCCACGGCTCCACATCCCGCATCAGATACGGCTCGTTGATCGCGCCCCGATGTTCGAAACGTACCGCCTGACCCGCGTCGATTGCGGCCAGCAGTTTGCCCAACACCGGTTCGGACCCGCGGGTGCGCGCCGGAACCGCCGGAATCGTGGCAATCGCGCTGTCGGTTTCCACATGGACACCCGCCGCGCGGAGTTTCAGCAGGGCGCCTCCGGCCGCCGCCGCCAACTCCGGTGATTCCCACATCTGCACCGCCACCGCGACCGCGGCCGACTCCTCACTGGTCAGATCGATATCGGGCAGCTCATAGGCATCCCGGTTGATCCGATAGCCCTCCACCGTGGAGAACTGTCCCGCCGGTCCCAACTCCAGCGGGATGCCCAGATCACGAAGTTCGTTCTTGTCCCGTTCGAACATGCGGCTGAACGCCTCGTCGCCGGCGCAGTCCTCATAGCCCGCGACGCTGTGTCTGATCCGCTCCGCGGTCAGGAACTGCCGGGTCGACAGCAGCGCGATGACCAGATTCACCAGCCGCTCGACCTTGGATATCGCCACTCGAACAGCCTAATGCAGTGTTCGATTGCGCCGCTTTCGGCGGCGCGGGTTGCGGGCCTCGCCGAACTCGGCACGGGGAGCGCCACTGGAGAAGACGGGAGGAAGTCGACGTCGAGAGCACAGGCGACAGCGACAGTGCGTAGGAAGACAATGAGTAAGAAGACAATGCACAGGAAGGCAATGCACAGGAAGTAGCGCCGGTCGACTTCATGCCCGGATCGGTATGCGACCGCAGGTCGGCACGTGTTCTCGGCTCGGGACCGGTCCGGTGGGCGGGCTCGGGAGTCACGCTCGAGAACCGGCCCCCTCGGAAACCGACGAACCACACCCTGCGCACCTCGTGGCGCCGAGTTCGGCGAGACCCACAGGGCCGAAGCCCACGGCGACCGAGCCCACGGCGACGAAGAACTACATCGAGGCGATCAGGCGATCCACGCGTTCGTCCACCGAACGGAACGGGTCTTTACACAACACCGTGCGTTGGGCCTGATCATTCAGCTTCAGGTGCACCCAATCGACGGTGAAATCACGCCCCGCCGCCTGGGCGGCGTTGATGAAGTCGCCGCGCAGTTTGGCGCGGGTGGTCTGTGGTGGGGTGTCCACCGCCGCGTCGACCGCGTCGTCCTCGGTGACCCGCTTGGCCAGACCCTTGCGCTGCAGCAGGTCGAAGACGCCACGTCCACGTTTGATGTCGTGGTAGGCCAGATCCAGCTGGGCGATCTTGGGGTCGGACAGTTCCATCCCATACCGCTCCTGGTAGCGCTGGAACAGTTTGCGCTTGATCACCCAGTCGATCTCGGTGTCGACCTTGGCGAAGTCCTGCGCTTCCACCGCGTCCAGGGTTCGGCCCCACAGATCCACCACCTGGTCGATCTGTGGATCGCGTTCCCGATTGCGCAAATGCTCCACTGCGCGGGCGTAGTACTCGCGCTGAATATCGAGTGCGCTGGCCTGGCGTCCGCCGGCCAATCGCACGGGACGGCGGCCGGTGAGATCGTGGCTGACCTCGCGGATGGCACGGATGGGGTTGTCGAGGGCGAAATCGCGGAACGAGACCCCGGCCTCGATCATCTCCAACACCAGCGACGCGGTGCCCACCTTGAGCATGGTGGTGGTCTCGGACATATTCGAGTCACCGACGATGACATGCAGCCGGCGGTACTTCTCGGCATCGGCATGCGGTTCGTCGCGGGTGTTGATGATCGGCCGCGAGCGGGTGGTGGCCGAGGAGACACCCTCCCAGATGTGCTCGGCCCGCTGCGACAGGCAGTAGGTGGCCGCCTTGGGCGTCTGTAGCACCTTGCCCGCACCGCAGATCAGCTGCCTGGTGACCAGGAACGGCAACAGCACATCGGAGATGCGGGAGAACTCACCGGCCCGAACGACCAGGAAGTTCTCGTGGCACCCGTAGGAGTTGCCCGCCGAGTCGGTGTTGTTCTTGAACAGGTAGATGTCCCCGCCGATCCCCTCTTCGGCCAGACGTTGTTCGGCATCGATGAGCAGATCCTCGAGGACCCGCTCCCCGGCCCGGTCGTGGGTAACCAACTGAACCAGGCTGTCACATTCGGCGGTGGCGTATTCCGGATGCGATCCGACATCGAGGTACAGCCGGGCACCGTTGCGGAGGAACACGTTGGAACTGCGCCCCCACGACACCACCCGGCGGAACAGATACCGGGCCACCTCATCGGGGCTGAGCCGGCGATGCCCGTGGAACGTGCACGTCACACCGAATTCGGTCTCGATCCCCATTATTCGTCGCTGCACACTATCGACATTACAGCCATGACGTGGGGTTGCGTGGGGCTGTGAAAAACCCGGCTGTATACGTCTTGGCAACGATTGGACCGAAATCGGCTCGATCGCAGGGCATCAGGGCCCGGAAGAGCCCGGAAAACGCGGATTCGACGCGGGATCGAGACCACACGCCGACAGCACCGTACCCGGTCTCGGCAACTGTTGTCGCGCCGCCGAGACCGGGCCGTCGAACGGTTATTTCTTCTTGTCGTCGGTGCTCGCGGATTTTTCCGCACCATCCGATTTCTCGGCGTCGGCGGAGTCCTCGGCCGGAGCCAACAGCTGTTCCAACATCGCACGACCGACCCGCCGGAAGGCCCGCCGAGGCCGGGCCTGCTCGAGGGTGGCGACCTCGAGCGAGCCGACGCCCAGCATCCGCTTCTCCTTGTCGGCGCCGTCCGGCACCCCGGCCTGCAACGCTCGCACCGCCACCCCCACGGCGGACCGAAGGTCCATACCGGACCGGTAGGAGTCCTTCAGCGCCGTGACGATCGGCTCGGTGGTACCGCCCATCACCACATAATCGCGTTCGTCGACGATCGAGCCGTCGAAGGTGATGCGATACAGCACCGCCTCCGGCTCCTGTTCGGGGTAGCTGACCTCGGCGACGCAGATCTCCACCTCGTAGGGTTTGAGCTGGTCGGTGAAGATTGTGCCCAGGGTCTGGGCATAGGCGTTGGCCAGCGCCCGACCGGTGACATCGCGCCGGTCGAACTGGTATCCGCGCAGATCGGCCTGCAGGATGCCACCGCGACGCAGGTTCTCGAACTCGTTGTACTTACCGACGGCGGCGAAGCCGATCCGGTCGTACAGTTCGCTCACCTTGTGCAGGGTCGCCGACGGATTCTCCGCGACGAACAGCACACCCTTGTCGTACACCAGCACCACGACACTGCGACCCCGAGCGATACCCTTGCGCGCGAGCTCGGTCTTGTCGCGCATGATCTGCTCGGCCGACGCATAGTACGGCAGTGTCATGCGCGGGTGCTCCCTTCCTGTTCGGCCGCTTCCCGGTCGGCGGCGATATCACGGGCGATGGCCTCGAGACGTTCCTCGGGCACCTCCACCGCCCCCTCGGCATCGATGACGATCGCCGTCGGATAGATACCACGCAGTAGGTCGGGCCCACCGGTGGCGGTATCGTCGTCGGCCGCGTCGACCAGGGCTTCCACCGCGATACGCAGTGCTCGATCCTGATCGATCCCCTTGGAGTAGAGCTTCTTCAGCGATGTCCTGGCGAACATCGATCCGGAGCCCACCGCGGTGAAACCGAACCGTTCCTCACTACGACCACCCACCACATCGAAGGAAACGATGCGCCCGGCGCGGTCCGGGTCGGTGGCCTGCTCGTCGTAACCGACCAACAGCGGCACCACCGCGAGCCCCTGCATGGCGGCCGGGAGATTGTCGCGCACCATCTTCGACAGCTTGTTGGCCTTACCGTCGAAGGTGAGCGACACCCCCTCGATCTTCTCGTAGTACTCCAACTC
Organism: Nocardia paucivorans NBRC 100373; assembly: GCF_000308675.1. Lineage (GTDB taxonomy): Bacteria > Actinomycetota > Actinomycetes > Mycobacteriales > Mycobacteriaceae > Nocardia > Nocardia paucivorans. Next base: position 160,784 of record NZ_BAGE01000041.1, read on the forward strand.
CACGGCGAACAGCCGCACCAGTTCGATGGCCATTCCGACGGTGCCGGCAATACCGGTCGCCGAATAGGTGTCGGTGATGTGCACCTTTTCCACATCTCTACCGGCCAGCAGGTTGCCCTGGGTGGAGCGGCGGTCACCGGCGATCAGCACCCCACCCCGATAGGACACGGCCACGACCGTGGTCCCGTGGGGGGCGATATCCGACGCGCCGCCGCCGGTATTCCCGGCGGCGGCGTTCGCGGTCATCACCTCACCGAATCTGTTGCTCGGCAACAGCTCCGGTGCGTGCATACGCAGATGTTCGGTAAAGGATGACAGGGCGTACCCCGGGTGGAGACGCATGGGGTCACCTGCGGTCACTGGCCACCTTTCTGCACGTAGGCGCGGACGAAGTCCTCGGCGTTCTCCTCGAGCACATCATCTATCTCGTCGAGCAGGTCGTCGGTGTCCTCCGCCAGCTTCTCGCGCCGTTCCTGACCCGCGGCGTCCACACCGTCGGGGCCCTCATCCTCGTCGCCGCCCCCGGCGCGTTTGGTCTGCTCTTGTGCCATCGCAGCCGACCTCCTCTGTGTTCACCACGACCGGATTCCCCGTTCGGGTCCCGGCCGAATCGTGAGCAGCATCTGTGCTCGTCTTTCAACACTACCCAGCCCGAGCGACACATAGTCGGATTCCACCGTCCCGGCACCGGGCCGATACCGAAACGCGGCGGTTCACCCCGGCTCGCACCGGGAGTCGCCGACCGGGGTCGTGCGCTCAGCTGGTGAGCTGTTGCACCAGGTCGGCCGCGGTTCCGACACCGTCGAGCAGCTCGCCCACATGCGCTTTGGTACCGCGGCGAGGTTCGAGCGTGGGAATTCGTACCAGGGAATCACCGCCCAGATCGAAAATCACCGAATCCCAGCTCGCGGCCGCGATATCGGCGCCGAAGCGGCGCAGACACTCACCGCGGAAGTAGGCGCGGGTATCGGTGGGCGGAGTCGTCATGGCCTCCAATACCTGCTGCTCGCTGACGAGTCGTTTCATCGAGCCCCGGGCCACCAGACGGTTGTACAGACCCTTGTCCAGCCGAACATCGGAATACTGCAGATCCATCAGGTGCAGTTTCGGCGCGGCCCAGCCCAGACCCTCACGGCTGCGCATACCCTCCAGCAACCGCAGTTTGGCGGGCCAGTCCAGCAGGTGGGCGCATTCCATCGGATCTCGTTCCAGCAGGTCCAACACCATGGCCCAGTTCTCCAGGATGTCGATGACGCGCGGATCGTCGGTGTTCTTGTGGAACGCGGCCACGCGCTCGTGGTAGATCCGCTGCAATGCCAGTCCGGTCAGTTCCCGACCGTCGGCCAAGGCCACCGTGGCACGCAGGGTCGGATCGTGGCTGATGGTGTGCACCGCCGTCACCGGCCGGGCCAGCTGCAGGTCGGACAGGTCGGCACCGGACTCGATCAGATCCAGCACCAGGGCGGTGGTGCCGACCTTGAGGTAGGTCGACATCTCGGCCAGATTGGCGTCACCGATGATGACGTGCAGCCGGCGATACTTGTCGGCATCGGCATGCGGTTCGTCCCGGGTATTGATGATGCCGCGTTTGAGCGTGGTCTCCAGCCCGACCTCGACCTCGATATAGTCGGCGCGCTGCGACAGCTGGAAACCGGCGTGCTCACCGGCCTGTCCGATCCCGACCCGACCGGAACCGCAGATCACCTGGCGGGACACGAAAAACGGTGTCAATCCCACGATCACCGCGTTGAACGGCGTCTCCCGGCTCATCAGGTAGTTCTCGTGGGTGCCATAGGAGGCGCCCTTACCGTCGATGTTGTTCTTGTACAGCTGCATTCGGGGCGCACCCGGAACGCTGGAGGCATGCCGGGCCGCGGCCTCCATCACCCGCTCCCCAGCCTTGTCCCACAGGACGGCGTCCAGCGGATCGGTCACCTCCGGGGCGGAGTACTCCGGATGAGCATGGTCGACATACAGCCGGGCGCCGTTGGTGAGGATCATGTTCGCGGCACCGACCTCGTCGGCGTCGATCACCGGCGCGGGACCGTTCATCCGACTCAGATCGAAACCGCGGGCGTCCCGCAGCGGCGACTCCACCTCGTAGTCCCAGCGCGTGCGTTTGGCGCGGGGCACCCCCTCGGCGGCAGCGTAGGCCAGTACCGCCTGGGTGGAGGTGAGAATCGGGTTGGCCGAGGGCTCGGTCGGAGTGGAGATACCGTACTCGACCTCGATACCGATGATGCGCTGCATGGCATCGAGCCTAAACGACATCAGGGGACGACCGTCCGGTAACAGGCCGCGCACGGCCGGAGCGCGGGCCCGGACATGCCCGAGGTACCCGGGCGCGAACCCTTCCGTGCCCTGTCCGGGAAACCTGCTCCATCCGGGGGATGGAGGTACGCCTTCAGGATGAGCGAGATCACCCCGCCGGTACGACTTCCGAACGACGCCGATCGCGGGACATCCACCCTCGCGTGATTCTTCCGGGCGACGCGGCGCGGTATCGGGTGATGCGATGGTTCCACCATGACCGGCATACGGACCGATCTCACCGTCGACGACCCGAAACCGCCTCGTCCGGCCCGGCTGAGAGCACTGGACATACTGCGTGGAATCGCCATCCTGGGCACGCTCGGCACCAATATCTGGATCCTGACCGACCCGGAGGGCATGATCGGCTACATCGATCGGCTGAGTACCGCTACCACCGACGCCTGGATGTGGGTGGAGAAGGTGTTGCAGCAACTGGCCCAGGGCAAATTCCTGGGTCTGCTCACCGTGATGTTCGGTATCGGTCTGGCCATCCAACAGGGGTCGGCGCAGCGAGGCGGACGTCGCTTTCCGGGTGCCTACCCGTGGCGCGTCGGGTTGCTGTTTCTGGACGGGGTGCTCAACTTCGTGTTCATCGCCGAGTTCGACGTGCTGATGGGCTATGCGGTGACCGCGCTGATCGTCGCCTACGTCCTGGCGCGCGGCCCTCGGGTCCGGCGGCGTTGGATCGTCGGCGCCGCAGGTGTCCACCTGACACTTCTGACAGTGCTCGCTCTCGCCACGGCGACGGCATCACAGGGCGATTCATCCGCTTCCGAACCACTGGACCCGAACCCCTATGCCGATGGTTCGTTCTGGGACCTGGTGTTGTTCCGGCTGGAGAACGCCGGGAGTTTCCGGTTCGAGCCGGTCGTGATCCTGCCGATGACGATCGCGCTGTTCCTGATCGGGGCCCGGCTGTACCGGGCCGGAGTGTTCGCCACCGAAGGCGCTCGGTTGCGGCGCCGGCTCATGGTCGTCGGTTTCGGTATCGCTCTGCCGGTGGACCTGTTCGGTGGTGTGCTCGGCGGTGGAGTGAGTGTGAACTGGATCTTTCTGCTCCGTTACGGCGCGGCACCGTTCGTCTCCCTGGCCGTCCTGGCCCTGGTCGCCGAGTTCTATCTGCGCCGGCCGCACGTCGGTTTCCTCGGTCGCCGAATGGCCGAGGTGGGCCGGACCGCGCTCAGCTGCTACATCCTGCAGAACCTCGTCGGCTCGATCCTGTGCTACGGCTGGGGTTTCGGCCTGGCGGTCCGCTATGACCACCCCGCGGCCCGGGTTCCGTTCACCATCGTGATCTATCTGGTCGTCGTCGTCACCATCACCACCTTCGCCCACCTGTGGCTGCGCCGTTTCGAGCGCGGTCCCGTCGAATGGTTGTGGCATACGGGCTATCGGCGGCTCGCCGGGTCGAACGCATAGCCCCGAAACGGGCAGAAATCTTTGCCCCCATGGGGATCCGATACTCTCGGACCATCGGGCCTCCCCGCGAAGGAGCATCATGAACAAGGATTCCACGACGAATCCGTATGGCACCCCATCGACAACCGGTCCACAGCCGGTCGGCCGGTCCCAACAGGTGACGAATTCCGTCGTACGCGCTCTGCTGAAAGCGCCGCTGCTGGGCCGGGTGGTGGGACGACGGCTGATGATCCTGCACGTCGTCGGGCGCCGGACCGGGCGGGTATTCGATATCCCGGTCGCCTACACCCACCACGACGGAGCGCTGCTCATCGGCACCACGCTGCGGCCGTGGGTGAAGAACATTCGCCCCGACACCCCGATACAGGTATCGATGGGCGGTCCGCGGCACAGCGCCGATGCCGAGGTGATCACCGATGCCGACGAGGTCGTGCGGTTGTTCGAGATCGTGGCCCGGGACAATCGCCAGAACGCGCGGCACAACGGCATCGGTTTCGACGCCGACGGCAATCCGAACAAGGCCGACCTGTACCAGACCTGGCAGCGCGGCGGCGCGATCATCCGGCTGGTACTGCGCTGATCCCACCCGGGCACGGTACCGGCCGGCCGAAGCGGCAGCGCAGCGGCGCCCACGCTACCCTCGCCCTCGTGTCGGTTCCATCCGAGCGGGAGATGATCGCCGTCTACGATGACCGGGGTCGACCGACCGGGGTCGCCGACCGGGCCCTGGTCTATCGGGACGGACTCTGGCATGCCAGTGCCGGTGTGTTGGTGCGTTCCGGGGACGGCCGCCGTATCTACGTACACCGCCGCACCGAGACCAAGGCCGTGTTCGCCGGACTGCACGACTGTTTGGCCGGAGGTGTGGTGGCCCCGGGCGAGAATCCGGTCGATACCGCGGCGCGGGAACTGGCCGAGGAACTCGGCATCGTCGTCCCCACACCCACCGACCTGCGGCCACTGGCCCGAACGTCCTGGGACGGCCGGTGGGCGGGTCGGGCGCTGCGCTGTCACCTGTTCGCCTACGAACTGCGTTACGACGGGCCGATCCGACATCAACCGGAAGAGGTCGCGGCCGGATGGTGGTGGCCGGAGGCCACACTGCGCGCACATCTCGCCGACCCGTCCTGGCCATTCGTACCCGACAGCCGGCAGGTGCTCACCGGGATCCTGCTCCGATCCCGACCGTTACCCGGCCGATACCGATGACGTCCACGCGGCGAAAGCACCGGGATTGCGGGTCTGCAACAGCACCCGGCCGGGGCCGACGAAGTCGAAGACCAGCCCCTCACCGGATTTCAGCGACTGGAGCGAACGCCCCGATACGGCGCGGCGAACGGTGAACCGCATCGCCAGATCGTAGGCCACCACATGACCGGTATCGATGGTGATCGGTTCGTCGGGGGCCAGATCGATGACATCGATTGCGCCGAAAACCCCCACCACAACCTGCCCGTCGCCGTGCGCGCGCAGTCCGAAGCCGCCCTCACCGCCGAACAGATTCGCGAAACCACCCCATTTGCTCTCCACCTGCACCCCCTGCGAGCCGGCGATCCAGGAACCGCGGCTGATGAAGAACGGGCGATCCGGGGCGATCGGCAGCACCGATATATCCCCCGGTAGCGAGGGCGCCACATCCACCCAGCCGCCTTGCGGCGGCGCGGTGAAGGTGGAGACGAAGAACGACTCCCCGGCCAGCACCGACCGTCTCAGCCCGGCCAGAATCCCGCCCTCGGCCTTCGCCTGCAAACTCACTCCGGCCGAATGCGCCACCATGGCCCCGGATTCCACCCGCATCGGCTCGTCACCCGCCAGGACGCATCGCGCCACCGTCGCCGAGGGACCGTGCCGCAATTCAACTTTCATGCCCTGACAGTAGCGCCGCGCACCGACTCCGAGCGCATACCCCGATCCGAACGCCCGCCGCGCGTATCGCCGCATACGAACGCCGGGGCACCCGACGGGATGTCCGACCGGCCCACCGCGGTCTCAGCCGAGCGTTTTCAGCGCTTCCTCGTCCCGGGCCACCACGGCCCTGCCATCCGAGGTGAGCACGATGGGGCGCTGGATCAGCCGTGGGTTCGCCACCAGCGCCTCGATCCACCGCTCCCGCTCGGCCTCGGTGCGGGGCCACTCGGAAATTCCCAGCTCCTGGGCCACCTGCTCACCGGTGCGGGTGATATCCCAGGGGTGCGCACCGAGCCGGTCCAGGACGGCGCGCAGTTCGTCGGCGGTGGGCGGGTCGTCCAGGTAGCGACGCACCGTATACGCCACACCGGCGGTGTCGAGACGGTCCAGGGCGGCACGACTCTTGGAACACCGTGGGTTGTGCCAGATCTCGGTCTGTCCGATTGCCATATCGGCAGCGTATCGCGTGCACCGCACGGGTGAACGCCGGTGGATATGCGAGGAGGCCGCGCCCCCGAGGGGAAACGCGGCCTCTTCGAGCACCGGTCTACAGGTACTGTCCGGTGTTGGACTCGGTGTCGATCGCCCGGCTGGCACTGGCGTTCTTGCCGGTGACCAGGGTGCGAATGTAGACGATCCGTTCGCCCTTCTTGCCGGAGATCCGCGCCCAGTCGTCCGGATTCGTGGTGTTGGGCAGGTCCTCGTTCTCGGAGAACTCGTCCACGATCGAATCGTAGAGATGCTGGATGCGCAGACCGGGGTTACCGGTGTCGAGCACCGACTTGATGGCGTACTTCTTGGCCCGGTCCACGATGTTCTGGATCATCGCGCCGGAGTTGAAGTCCTTGAAGTACAGGACCTCCTTGTCACCGTTGGCGTAGGTGACCTCCAGGAAGCGGTTGTCCTCGCTCTCGGCGTACATCCGCTCCACCACCCGCTCGATCATGGCGCGGACGCAGGCGGCCTTGTCACCGTTGAACTCGGCCAGATCCTCGGCATGCAGCGGCAGATCCTCGGTGAGGTACTTGGAGAAGATGTCCTGCGCCGATTCGGCGTCCGGCCGCTCGATCTTGATCTTCACATCCAGACGGCCGGGCCGCAGGATCGCGGGGTCGATCATGTCCTCACGGTTGGAGGCGCCGATCACGATGACGTTCTCCAGGCCCTCGACACCGTCGATCTCGCTCAACAGCTGCGGCACCACCGTGGTCTCCACATCCGAGGAGACACCCGATCCGCGGGTGCGGAAGATCGAGTCCATCTCGTCGAAGAACACGATCACCGGCGTACCCTCGGACGCCTTCTCTCGGGCTCGTTGGAAGATGATCCGGATATGGCGCTCGGTCTCGCCCACGAACTTGTTCAGCAGCTCGGGGCCCTTGATGTTGAGGAAGTAGGACTTGGCCTCCTTGGCATCCTCACCGCGCGCCTCGGCGATCTTCTTGGCCAACGAATTGGCCACCGCCTTGGCGATGAGCGTCTTACCGCAGCCGGGCGGGCCGTACAGCAGCACGCCCTTGGGCGGGCGCAGGGCGTATTCGCGGAACAGGTCCTTGTGCAGGAACGGCAGCTCCACGGCATCGCGGATCTGCTCGATCTGCCGGCCCAGACCACCGATGTCGTTGTAGTCGACATCGGGCACCTCTTCCAGCACGAGGTCCTCGACCTCGGCCTTGGGGATGCGTTCGAAGGCGAAACCGGCCTTGGTGTCGACCAGCAGGGAATCGCCGGGACGCAGTTTACGGACCGGGGAGTCCGGATCGTCGGTGTCGTCGGCCTCGGCGACCTTCGCCAATGGCCCGGCCAGCCAGACCACCCGCTCCTCGTCGGCATGCCCGACGACCAGGGCGCGACGACCGCCGTCGAGGATCTCGCGCAGGGTGCCGATCTCGCCGACCATGTCGAAGGAACCGGCCTCGACCACCGTCAGGGCCTCGTTCAACCGCACCGTCTGACCGTACTCGAGGGTCGAGGGGTCGATATTCGGCGAGCACGTCAACCGCATCTTGCGGCCGGAGGTGAACACGTCGACGGTCTGATCCTCGTACACCCCGATCAGCACGCCGTACCCACTGGGCGGCTGACCGAGCCGATCGACCTCCTCGCGAAGCGCCACGAGTTGCTGTCGCGCCTCTTTCAAGGTATCCATCAGCTTGGTATTGCGAATGGTCAGCGAATCGATGCGGGCTTCCAATTCCCGTGTGCGATCCGGCGAATCGGCGAGTTGCCTCCGGAGTGCAGCTGCCTCGGCGCGCACTGCCTCGAGCTCTCTCCAGGCCGCCGAATCCGAATTCTCGATGGGGCTCATGTGCTGCTCCTCCCAGTCCCGGTCTATCAACGCTACCGGGCGTAACCCGTTTACGCTGTCCGACATGGTTTCGTCGTGATCACATCTATGCCGCGACCAGCCGCCGAACCATCCATGTTAGCCGGCCCTAACCCACTTGTGACGGGTTGCGAACCGTCTACTCGATAGGTTGCCGGCCACACCCCCATGCACACCTGTTTCCGCCCATATTCGCGGTCCGCGACGCCGCTCACCGCGCTCGTCTTCGGTTCCGCGGACCCGAGCGACGACGGGAACACCCACCTCCGACAACGGCATGACAACGACGGCATGACAACGACGGCATGACAGCGACACCGACCGCAACGATGCCGGCGACCGAAACACACAGTAGTCGCGATCTCCGACGATGTCGCGACCGTCTTTCCACCGGATGGGCGGCCTCGGCGCGGATGACGTCGGCGATGATGATGCACGGTCCATCCGGCCCGCGACCGAGCCACCGGATCACCATGTTAGCCTACCCTAACTCAATCGGGCGGGTCGCCTTCCCGCCTGGCCGAAAGGTTGTCAGTCATGCACGTTCGCACCCGGACACTGCGCCTGTCCCGTATCGCCGTCGCCGCGGCGGCGGTGGCCCTGGTCGTCGGTCTCACCGCCTGCGGTTCCGATGACGGTGGCTCCGATACCGCCACCACCTCCGCGACCGCCACCGACACGGCCGCGCACGACCACGGCGAGGAGCACGATCACGACGACGATCACGACGACAACCGGGACGACGACCGGGACGACGCGCACGCCCCGTCGGCGGACGCCCTACGCGGCGGCCTGGACACCTTCGTCGATCCGCAGGTGTCGACCGCGGACAAGGCGAAGATCGTCGTCGGCGGCGAGAAGCTCACCGCCAATATCGACCAGATGAACCGCGAGCTCGCCGGCTACGGCGAACTCACCTTCGCGGTCGCCGATATCGATGTGGACGACGAGCAGGCCACCGCGCAGGTCACCATCACCTCGCCCCACGGAACCGCCCCGGCCATGCCGATGACCTGGCAGCACGACCACGGCTCCGATTCCTGGAAGTTGTCCGAGCAGAGCGCCTGCGTGTTGCTCGGCTTCGCCAAGGCTCCCTGCGTACCGGCCTGAGCCGGCCGTTCGGGAGCCTCGCCCGACCCGAGGTCGGGTCGGGCGGGCGGTTCAGCCCTTCGAGGGCCGACGCTGCGGTTTCGGCGGAACGACGCCCTCGGCCAGCCGGCGGGCGCTGACCAGGAACGCGGTATGCCCCTGCATCCGGTGCTCGGGCCGCACCGCCAGGCCGACCACATGCCAGCCGCGCACCATCGACTCCCATGAGCGCGGCTCGGTCCAGCACTGCTGTTCCCGCAGGGCCTCCACCACCTTCGACAACTGGGTGACCGTCGCGACATAGACGATCAACACCCCGCCGGGCACCAGGGTCCGGGCCACCGTGGGCAGCGCCTCCCAGGGCGCGAGCATGTCCAGAACCACCCGGTCCACCTGCTCGCCCTGGTAGTCGGCCACATCCCCCACGGTCAGCGACCAGTTCGCCGGCACCTCGCCGAAGAACCGTTCCACATTGCGCACCGCGTGCTCGGCGTGATCGGAGCGGATCTCGTACGACACCACGGCGCCCTGCGGCCCCACCGCCCGCAGGAGCGAACAGGTCAGCGCACCGGACCCGGCACCGGCCTCGAGCACCCGGGCACCGGGGAACATATCGCCCTCGTGCACGATCTGGGCCGCGTCCTTCGGATAGATCACCGCCGCGCCGCGCGGCATGGACAACACATAGTCGATCAGCAGCGGGCGCAGGGCCAGGTACGGGGTGCCGTTGGTGGAGTGCACCAGACTGCCCTCCGCGGCACCGATCAGATCATCGTGGCGAATGGCGCCGCGATGAGTGTGGAACTCCTTGCCCGGTTCCAGCAGCACGGTGTACAGCCTGCCCTTGGCATCGGTCAGCTGCACCCGATCTCCGATGGTGAATGGCCCGGTCCGTCTGGCCGTCATGGATCTCCGTTTCACAGTGGGTTGGCGCTCTCATCTCGACACCGATGTCGGTGCCGCCGGATAGCCTGCCAGGTATGTCCGCGCCCGTGAGCACACCACCCCCGATCGACCCCGATTCCGCGGCGACGGGCAGGCGATCGCGCCTGGCGCTGTCGCCGTCCCGGGCCGCCGATTACAAACAGTGCCCGTTGAAGTACCGGCTGCGCGCGATCGATCGGATACCGGAACCACCGGCCCGCCATCTGGTGCGCGGCACCGTGGTGCATGCGGTGCTGGAGGATCTGTACGGTCTGCCCGCCGCCGAGCGCGGACCGGAACGCGCAACGGAACTGGCGCGACCGGTCTGGGAGCGGGTGGTGGCGGAGCGGCCCGAGGTGGCCGAACTACTCGACGACACCGAAGTGGACTCCTTTCTCGACGAGGCGCGCGAGCTGGTCCGCACCTACTACCGACTGGAGGACCCCACCCGCTTCGACCCGCAATCCTGTGAGACCCGGCTGGAGGTAGAACTGTCCGACGGCGCGCTGCTGCGCGGTTTCGTCGACCGCATCGATGTGGCGCCCACCGGCGAGCTGCGGGTGGTGGACTACAAGACCGGACGCGCGCCCGGGCCTCTACAGGAGACCAAGGCGCTGTTCCAGCTGAAGTTCTACGCTTTGATGCTGCTACGCGCCCGCGGTGTCGTACCGACCCAGCTCCGGCTGATCTACCTGGCCGACGGCCAGCTCCTCACCTACGCGCCCGAAGAGGCCGAACTGCTGCGTTTCGAACGCACCCTGTCGGCCCTGTGGCAGGCGATACGCGCCGCGGGCGAGACGGGCGAGTTCCCGCCCAACCCGAGCCGGTTGTGCGACCTGTGCCACTACCGGCAGTTGTGTCCGGCCTTCGACGGCACCCCGCCGGCGTATCCCGGATGGCCCACCGGTGGTGAATCGGCCGCCGAGACCTTCGTCGAGTCGGTCTCGGACTGAGCGGAGACCGGATTCACGAATCCGGTCAGAACGCCCGGCAGGAACGGATATCGGTGGCCAGAATCGCCTTGGCGCCCAGGTCGGCCAGTTCGTCCATCACCGCATTGCCCTGGTTGCGCGGGACCAGGGCCCGCACGGCCACCCACTCTTCGTCGGCCAGCGGGGACACCGTGGGCGATTCCAGGCCAGGAGTGATCGCGACCGCGCGGTCGAGCAGCACCTTGGGGCAGTCGTAGTCCAACATCAGGTACTGCTGGGCGAACACCACGCCCTGCAACCGCGCGATGAGCTGATTACGCGCGCGATCCCCTCGGTCGGCGCCCTCCTGCTCCACCACCACCGCTTCCGAGTCGCACAACGATTCCCCGAAGGCCACCAGATTGTGCTGCCGCAGGGTCCGGCCCGAACCGACGACATCGGCGATGGCGTCGGCGACCCCGAGCTGAATGGAGATCTCCACCGCGCCGTCCAGGCGGATCACGGTCGCCTCGATACCGCGACGGGCCAGGTCGCCGCGCACCAGGTTCGGGTACGAGGTGGCGATGCGTTTACCGGCCAGATCGGCCACCGACCAGTCCCGACCGGCCGGGGCTGCATAGCGGAAGGTGGAACTGCCGAAGCCCAGGGCCAGTCGCTCCTGCACCGGCGCGCCGGAATCCAGGGCGAGATCGCGGCCGGTGATCCCCAGGTCCAGTTCACCGGAACCGACGTAGATGGCGATGTCCTTGGGCCGGAGGAAGAAGAACTCGACCTGGTTGGCGGGGTCGAGCACGGTCAGATCACGTGAATCGGTGCGTTTGCGATAACCGGCCTCGGTCAGGATCGAGACGGCGGATTCGGAGAGAGCGCCTTTGTTGGGGACGGCGACGCGCAGCATGGTGTTCGTCCTTTCGATGCGCGAGAGGGGATGGCAGTGGGCGGCACGGACCTCGGCAGGACCCGAGGCTCACAGATGTCGGTAGACATCCTCGAGCCGCAGTCCCCGACCCACCATCAGCACCTGCACCCAGTACAACAACTGCGAGATCTCCTCGGCGAGCGCCTCGTCGCCTTGGTATTCGGCGGCCAGCCACACCTCGCCGGCCTCCTCGAGCACCTTCTTGCCCTGGGCATGCACACCGGCGTCCAGCGCGGCCACCGTCCCCGACCCCTCGGGGCGGTTGACGGCACGATCCTGGAGCTCGGCGAACAGGGCCTCGAAAGTCTTCACGGGAGGTCATTGTTTCAGACCCCTGCAAACCGTTTCCGGCCGAGTGGCAACCGTCCGGTGAACGATCGCCGCTCGGCCGGTGGAATTCAGGCCGAGGCCAGCAGTGTTTCCAACTCGTCGACGGCGGTGCGCAGGTGCTCGGCGAAGGCGTGCATCTCGTCCGCCACCGCAGCCGGGGTGGCCAGGTAGAGGTTCCACCGGTCCGGCAGCAAGACGTAGGCGATACCGATACAGCGCGAACTGGTGGAGCCGAAACCGAAGTAGCGAATGTTCACCGATGGCGCGGAGCTGGTGCTCAGGTAGTCGTCGCGCATGATGGTCCAGCCCGGGCTGGTGTAGAGCGGGATGGGGTCGGTGACGCCGAGCTCGGCGCCACGCCGCCGCTGGATCCACTCCAGTTCCCACAGATGCTGTTCCGGTGCGGCACCGGACCGGCATTGGGTGGCACGTGCCACATGCGCCTCCGCGGCGGTGCGGACCGCGGCGAGCCGAGCGGCGGTATCGGCCTGCGGGTCCTGCATGGTGTCCACGAAGGCCACCATCTCCGGGGTGACCACGCGCATGGCCTCGGTGCGGCCGTTGCGGTATTGGCGGGTGGCGATGGACTCGTAGGTGGCGCCGGTGAGCCCCTTGCTGCGGCGATGGGCCAGCTGGTAGGCGAGCTGGGCGAAGGCGTCGGGGGAGATACCCAGTTCCTTGGCGCGGGTGGTGCCGAAATCGTCGAACGAGACGATGGTGGTGGCATTTGCGGCGGCGTAGGCGGCGAAGTCGCGGCCCGCGGCGGTCACCTCGTGGCGCGCGGCCTCGTCGAGGCGGAACTCGACGAACTCGACCGGCGGCTGCCCCTGGGGACGGGCGCCGGAGCGGGTGACATGCTCCTCGACCGAGGTCTGCAACAGGGTGTCGACGAAGGACAGGATGGTGGTTCCGTCCAGTCCACAGTGCTCCACATTGATCCCGGCCTGACCGTCGGCGAACACGATGAACGACACCGATTTGTCGAACCACCGGTTGGCACTGTCACCGTGCAGCAGGGTGTCGCAGGCGTGCAGTTCGTCCCGCGGGGCGAAATCCTCCAGGCACAGACAGAACAGCGCGGTTTCGACGGTGTCGAAGGCGGCGACGTTGTCCGGATCGGTGAGCAGCTCGGTGCGCACCCGGGCCCAGTCGGCCCGGGCCATGGTGGTCAGATGCCCCACGGCGGTGTCGGGGGCCGCCGGGCGGGCGCCCGCCTTCAACACCGCGCGCAGCCCCTCGGCCAGATCGGTGAAGGCATAGGGGACGCCATCCGGCCCGATGACGTCCATCCGAAAGATGTTTCCGCGGTGGAACACCAGAATGTGTCGAGCGGTCGAGGGCCCGGGGTGTTCGGCGCTGTAGGGCACCCGCACCGTGTCCTGTTCGACTCCGGGAATCCGGGTCTCGGAGAACAGGTACTTGTTCTGCCACATCGACAGGCGTTGACCGCGTTGGGTGACCGGCGGGATCTCTTCGCGGTCCAGGGCCAGTTTGTAGTCGATGGCGGCGGCGACGATACCGGCCGCGCGCGCCACCTGGTCGGCCTCGGTGGAGGCGGCCAGGACGGTGTCGTCCCGGAAGAGGAAGAAGAAGTTGGCGTTCAACGCGATCCGGTCGCGGCGGCCCAGATACCGCGACGGCCAGAACAGATCCAGCCAGCTACCCACCCCGGCAGTGGCGTCGTATTCCTGCAGAGCCGCGTGCAGGGTCCGGCCGGGGCCGTCCGGGCGCAGCAGATCCGCGACCGCCTGCTCGGTGGTGGCGAGTTCCTCGGCGGTCAGCAGCGGCGCGCACCACTCGAGGAAACGCGCGCAGCTGTCCTCCAAGGTGGGTAGGGGCACCCGGGGCAATCGGTCTTCGGCGGCAAATGTGCGTTCGCTCACAGCGGGTCCTCGAATCGGGGTCGGTTACGGTCGCGGCCGCGACAGGAAGAGATTGGCATACAGCCATCCCTCGTCCTCGCGGCCGGTGGGATCGGTTCCCTTGGCGGACAGCGTATTCAGCACCTGCGTACGTTCGGCGTCGGAGGCGAACCGGCGTTGCGCGAAATCGCCCGGTATCCGCTCGGTGTGATAGCCCAGCTCGGCCAACGCCGCCTCGATCGGTTCGAACCCGTACATGCGTAGGACGAAGTGTGCCATCCACGGTCGCCGGTCCGGGTGTGCGGTGGCCACCCGGAGAAGGGTTTTCTCGGTGACGTAGCCGATACAGCCGGTGGAGATCACCAGGTCCACCCCGGCGAGAATCTCCCGCTGGGCGTCGGCGGGATCGGCGGACTCCAGATCGGCGTGCACCGTGTCGTGCAGCAGTCCCGCCGACCTCGCGTAGTCCAGCGCGGGCAGCGAAACGTCCATACCGATGAAACGCACCTCGGACAGGGCGTCCCGGGAGTCGAGACGGGCGCGGTCGCGCGCGATGAGCGCGGCCCGGTCGGCCGAGGAAGCGGCGTAGTGGGCGGCCAGGTCCTCGAGTCCCACATCCCAACGAAGTAGAGCCGCGTTCACCCCATAGGAGCAGCCGATGTCGAGCACCGTCGGGTACTTCCCGGTCGCGGCTCGATACTCCCGGATCTGCCGCAACAGATGGGGTTTCGCCAACTCCGGAATCCGATAGTCCAGTTCGGACATTCGGGAGTAGTACGCGCGCGGATCTGCTCTGTCGTAGATATCGTCGAAGGAGGCTTTCCCGGTGGTGTGCAACGGCACTGACACGATATTCCTCTCGTCGGACCCAACCCGCTCAATCGAGCAGCCGGTCTCCTCGTACGGCGTCCGCCGCGTCGAGGTGGTCGATGAGTACCCGACCGAACAGTTGCCGGGTACGTTCCACGGTGCCGATGACACCGGGCCGATCACTGTAGGCGAAGATCGCGGTATGTCGTTGGGTTCGTCCCACCACCGGGGCGACCCGATGCAACGAGAATCGGCCCCGAAACAGCTGTAGATCGCCGGGGCGCAATTCCAGCCGCCGGATGAGTCGCTCTCCCACGCCGGTCAACACGGCGCGCACATCGGCGAGATTCTCCGTGTGCGGGGCACGGATATTCGGGCAGTACTCGAACACGCCCCCGGCCTCGGGCGCCCGGGTGAGCATGCTGACGGTGAACTCGTTGGTGTCGAAATGCCAGGGATGTGACATACCCGGGGCCACCACATTGAGCACCAGACCGGCCAGGGGATCGGCGAATTCGTGGAGTTCGGCCAGTCCGAAGCAGTCGGCGACGAAACGTTGGAACAGTTCGCTGGTGTAGAGCCGGTGGATGAGCGCGTCGGCGGGAATGCGGTCGCGGGGGACAAACGCATTGCCGCGTTCGAGCACGATCCGTCCCGGATGGTCGTCGGGCAGGTCGGCATCCAACGGGATGTTGTAGGCGTTCACCCGCTCCACCCGGTAGTACGCCTCGGGGGCCATCCGTTCGCCCTGTTCGCGCAGAAGGTCGTGCAATTCCGGACGGATGAACTCGCGGAGGACGGTACATCCGTCCTCCGCCAGATCGGCGCGGGCCGCCTCGACCGCCGCACACCATCCGGGGCTGTCGGGGACCATGGGATAGCGTGTGGTGTCGACGATTTCGTGTACGGTCCCCGGCACTGCCATAGCGATTATTGTTAGCGGACCCGTCGCCGACACGCCCGACTATTGCCGGAGTTATCCGGTGACAAACATCACGGACCGTACGGTCTTATCGACGCTCGGCATTATTTCCACGAATCCGCGCCCCCGCGGCGGCCGAAACGACACGGCGGGAAAACCGCCTCAGCGCACCACGATTCGAGGTGATGCGGACGGCGCGACGCGCCGAACCCGCAGCGCGTACTCCAGATCCGACAGCGTCAAGCCGACGAGGCTGTCCCGATGCACCCGAAACGGGTGGGCCGGCACCGGAATCTCACACGGAACCACCAGCACGGCGCATCCGGCGGCCGTGGCGGCCTGCACCCCGGTGACGGAATCCTCGATGGCCACACAGTCTTTCGGATCGAGCCCGAGGAGTTCCGCCGCGCGCAGGTAAACAGCCGGATCAGGTTTGCCGTGCACCACCTCGTCACCGCAGACCGAGGTATCGAACCGCTCGCGCCCCAGAGTCTGCAGGGCCAGTTCGGTCAACGACCGCTTGGTATTGGTGACCAGAGCGGTAGGCAGTCCGGCGGCACGAACCATGTCCAGGGCCTCCGTCGCGCCCGGACGCCACGGAATGGGACCGGCCATCAACTCGGACACCCGCCGCTCCAGGAACCGGCCCGCGCCCCGCAGATCCTCCGGATGCGGGTCGAGACCGAGCCCGGTGAACATGATGCGCAGGGCATTGGGCCCGGAGGCGCCGATCAGGGAGTGACGCAGCTCGGTGGTCATCTGCCCGCCCAGTTCGACCGCCAACTCGCGCACGGCGATATCCCACAGCTTCTCCGAGTCGAGCAGTGTGCCGTCCATATCCCACAGCACACCCGCCGGTCGTTTCATCTGACGCGGCTCCTCGGTCGGAATTCGACCCGACCGGCTCTCGGTCGGGTGCGGCCGGCGGCCGCACGGACAGGCTATCGAGCCGTCCCCGACCGCCGGACGCCGGCTCGTCCACGCACGGCATCACCGGACGAGCGGCGTCGCGACTACCGGCCGAATTCCCGAACCATGTTCGGAATGAGCAGATACATGTTCGGAATGAGCAGATAAGCCTTCTCCGTGCTTCAGCGGCACGTACTCCCGAGCGACGCCTCGCCCGTATAATTCCGCACGCTTGGCGAGGCACTGATCAAGAGTCGGATACCAATCGGGCTGAGCCGATGCCAACCCACTTCCCATGCCGAAAATCACTCCGGCGATACCCGCGACAATCGCAATACGGCGAATGGCCACGTTTCCCCCGCCTCGAAGCACCCCAGGCCCGGTGATGGCACTCCACCGGACCGGATATGTCCGAGAACCATTGTCGTGAAACGTATCTCACATTAGTTGCGAATCGGCGATGAGCAGCCGGCCACCTTCGGAGACGATACGGAACGAACGGGTCTCCGAGGTGGTGGAACCGTCCCGCAAGGTGTAGGTCAGTCCGGCGATCACCGTGCCGGAGCCGGCCGGGGTGACCGAGGTGACCTGCACGGCGCCGATCGTCGACCAGAAGCTCGTGTAGTCGCTATAACCGCCCGCCACGTTCTGGTATTGCGTGGACAACCACGACCAGGCCGTTCCGGTGTCGCCCGGCAGCAACCCGTAGTACGCCCGGACGAACTGCTCCGCCCGGGCATCCGTGAGCGGTCCGCTCGCCACCGCCGCGTCGTGGGCGTCCGAGCCGGACTCCGCTGTCTCCTCGGCGGGTTGCCCGTCCGATCCCGCCTCGGATACCGCGCTCGTGGTCTCGCCGGATCCCGCCATCGCATCCGAGTTGTCACCGCCCGAGGTCAGGACCACCCCTGCAATCACCCCCACGACCACCACCCCGGCGGCCAGCGCCATGGTCCGGCCCCGTCCGTGTCGGGTCGTCTCGGCCGGAGGCGAGGCGGAACCGGCCCCGGTCGATGGGGGCACCGGTCGGGCGCCGGGGTCGGCGGGTGCGCCGACCCCGGCGCCCGACCGAGGATTCGGCGTCGAAGATCCGGCGATCCGCTCGGTCGGACGCACCGTGGTGTCGTCCCCGAAACCCTTGGCACCGGAACCCTTGGCACCGGAACCCTTGGCGCCGGCCGGTGATCCGCCGGGAACATCGGCCGTACCGGCGCCATCCGCCGCTCCGGTACCCCGCGGCGCGGATCCGGGCGCGCCATTCGGCGTGGCCCTATCGGACCCGGTGTCCGCGGTCGCCGAAGCCGCGGACAGCCGTTTCGTCGGCCGAGCGGATTCCACCCCCTCGCTTTTGCGAGTGGTGTCACCGGCGCCACCCACCGGCATGACCTTGGTCGACGAATTCGCCGGAAGTGGATTACGACCGGCCGCGACATCGGCGAGCAACCGCTGCGCCTCTTGCATGGTGGGCCGCTCGGCAGGGGTGGGTTCCAGCAGTCGCATGAGCACCGGCCCCAATTCCCCCGCCTCTTCGGGTTCGGTGACCTCTCCCCCGGCGACGGCGTGCAGTATGGCCAGCGGGTTGTCGCCCTCCCCGAACGGAGGCCGGCCGGTCACCGCCGCGTACAGGGTGGAGCCGAGCGCGAATACATCGGACGGCGGTTCCGGATTCTCCCCCCGCGCGACCTCGGGGGACAGGTAGGCCGGGGTCCCGGCGAGCAGCCCGGTGGCCGTGACCGTGACATCACCGGCCGCCCGGGAAATTCCGAAATCGGTGATCTTCACGGTGCCGTCGTCGGCCACCAACAGATTCGCCGGTTTCACATCGCGGTGCACGATCCCCGCGTCGTGCGCGGCGGCCAGCGCGGCAGCCGCCTGAGCGCCGATACGAGCCGCCTCCCGCGGTGGCAGTGTCCGCCCGCCCGAGAGCCGGGCGGCCAGGCTGGGAGCGTCCATGTACTCCATGACCAGCCACGGCTGATTGTCCTCGTCGGCGACATCGAAGACGGTGATCGCGTTCGGATGATGCAGCCGGGCGGCGATCCGCCCCTCCCGCAGGGCGCGCATCCGCGCCTCTTTGGCCGCGGCGGGTGGCAGGTGCGGGCCGAGCAGCACCTGTTTCACCGCGACGGTCCGCTGTAGGCGGATGTCGCGAGCTCGCCACACCACGCCCATGGCGCCGGTACCGATCGGATCCGTGAGCCGATACCGTCCGGCCACCAGCCGATCCGTCGTCATCTGGGTGTTCCCCTCCTGCTCGCCGCCGAGCCATCTCCAACTCCGCGCGTCGATGGGCGGAAATGTGAAAATCCTACGCTCCCAGGTACAGCGCACCCGCCGGCAGTCGGGCGGTCGAGACCGGCCGTGGCCGGTCGCCGGGACTGCGCGGCGGATGCGAATACCGTTTCCGTTGTGCGGTGTGCTGCCGCTATGCGTTGAAGTACTTGGCCTCCGGATGTAGCAACACGAATGCATCGGTGGACTGCTCGGGATGCAACTGTAGTTCCTCCGACAGCGTCACCCCGATTCGCTCGGCCTCGAGCAGATCGACCAGTTTGGCCCGGTCCTCCAGATCCGGGCAGGCGCCGTATCCGAACGAATAACGTGCACCGCGATAGCCGAGTTTGAAGTAGTCCGTGACATCGTCGGGATCGGATTCGGCGATGGAACGCCCCTCCAGCAGCAACTCCTCGCGGATCCGCCGATGCCAGTACTCGGCCAATGCCTCGGTGAGTTGGACGCCGATACCGTGTACCTCGAGGTAGTCGCGGTAATTGTTCGCGGCGAACAGCTCATTGGCGAAATCGGCGATCGGTTGGCCCATGGTCACCAACTGGAACGGCAGGACATCCACCTGACCGGTCCGCGTGGCGTACTCCCGGGAACGCACGAAATCCGCGATGCACAGGAAACGGTCGCGCTGCTGACGTGGGAAGGTGAACCGATACCGCTGCGGCGCATCGGGTTTCGGCTCGGTGAGCACGACCACGTCATCGCCTTCGGAGATGGCCGGAAAGTATCCGTACACCACCGCCGCGTGCTGGAGCACGCCTTCGGTGCTGAGCCGGTCGAGCCAGGCGCGCAACCGCGGACGCCCCTCGGTTTCCACCAATTCCTCGTAGCCGGGACCGTCCCCGCCGCGCTGCCCGCGCAGTCCCCACTGCCCGAGGAACAGCGCCCGCTCGTCCAGCAGACCCGCGTACTCGTGCACCGACAGACCCTTCACCAGCCGGGTGCCCCAGAACGGCGGCACCGGAACCGGTAGCTCCGCGGCCACATCCGAGCGTTCGGGCACCTCGATCGGGGTTTCGGCGGCCCGACGTTCGGCGGCAATCCGCTTGGATCGTTCGTGCCGGGCCTTGCGTTCGGCGGCCTTCTTCTGTTCGGCGATCGCCTCCGGGCTATCGGGCGCCGGCCCCTCCCCACGTTTACGGGCCATGATCTCGTCCATGAGCCGCAGCCCCTCGAAGGCGTCCCGCGCATAGTGCACCTCACCCGCGTAGACCTCGGTGAGATCGTTCTCCACATAGGAGCGGGTGAGCGCCGCTCCGCCCAACAGCACCGGGAACTGGTCGGCCACGCCCTTGGCGTTGAGCTCCTCCAGATTCTCCTTCATCACCACGGTGGACTTCACCAGCAGCCCGGACATACCGATCACATCGGCCTTCTTGTCCAGCGCCGCGTCGAGAATGCTCGTGATGGGCTGTTTGATACCGAGGTTGACCACCTCGTAGCCGTTGTTGGACAGGATGATATCGACCAGGTTCTTGCCGATATCGTGCACATCGCCCTTGACGGTGGCCAGCACGATCCGGCCCTTACCGCTGTCGTCGGTGGATTCCATATGCGGTTCCAGATGCGCCACCGCGGCCTTCATCACCTCGGCCGACTGCAGCACGAACGGCAACTGCATCTGTCCCGAGCCGAACAGTTCACCGACGGTCTTCATCCCCGACAGCAGGGTTTCGTTGATGATCTGCAGCGGCGGCACCTGCTGCATGGCCTCGTCGAGGTCGGCCTCCATACCATTGCGCTCACCGTCGACGATGCGCCGTTCCAGACGTTCGAACAGCGGCAGAGCGGCCAGTTCCTCGGCCCGCGAGGCCTTGGAATCGGCCGTGGACACCCCCTCGAACAGCTCCATCAGCTTCTGCAGGGGATCGTAGCCGTCGCGGCGGCGGTCGTAGACCAGATCGAGGGCGACCTCGCGCTGTTCGTCCGGGATCCGACTCATCGGCAGGATCTTGGAGGCGTGCACGATGGCGCTGTCCAACCCGGCCTGCACGCATTCGTGCATGAACACCGAGTTCAGCACCTGCCGGGCGGCCGGGTTGAGACCGAAGGAGATATTGGACAGACCGAGCGTGGTCTGCACCCGCGGATGCCGGCGCTTCAATTCCCGGATGGCCTCGATCGTTTCCAGACCGTCGCGACGCGACTCCTCCTGGCCGGTGCCGAGGGTGAAGGTGAGCGCATCGATGATGATGTCGCTTTCGGACAGCCCCCAGTTGCCGGTGATATCGGCGATGAGGCGTTCGGCGACGGCGACCTTCTTCTCGGCGGTGCGGGCCTGACCCTCCTCGTCGATGGTCAGCGCGACCACCGCGGCGCCGTGCTCGACGACCAGGCGCATGGTCTGCTGATATCGCGATTCGGGACCGTCACCGTCCTCGAAGTTCACCGAGTTGACCGCGCACCGGCCGCCCAGATGTTCCAGACCGGCCCGCAGCACCGCGCTCTCGGTGGAGTCGAGCATGATGGGCAGGGTGGAGGCGGTGCTCAGCCGACCGGCCAGCGCGGCCATATCCGCGACACCGTCCCGGCCGACGTAGTCGACGCACAGGTCGATCATATGGGCGCCGTCCCGGACCTGGTCCTTGGCGATATCCAGGCATTTCTGCCAGTCCTCGGCCAGCATGGCCTCCCGGAACGCCTTCGACCCGTTGGCGTTGGTCCGCTCCCCGATCATCAGCACGCTGGCGTCCTGCTCGAACGGGACCGCCGTATAGGTGCTGGACACGCTCGGCTCGGGCTCCGGGTCGCGGCGCTGCCCGATCGGCGGCAGGGCGGCCTCGACCTCCCGCACGGCCTCGGTGACCTGCCGGATGTGTTCGGGGGTGGTCCCACAGCAGCCGCCTACCAGCGCCAACCCGAATTCGGAGACGAACCCGCGCAGCGCGGTGGCCAGCTCCTCCGGGGTCAGCGGGTACTCGGCACCGCGCGAGCCGAGCACCGGCAGGCCGGCGTTCGGCATCACCGAGACCGGGACACGGGCATGACGGGACAGGTAGCGCAGATGCTCGCTCATCTCGTCCGGACCGGTGGCGCAGTTGAGTCCGATGACATCGATACCGAGCGGTTCGAGCGCGGTCAGCGCCGCGCCGATCTCGCTGCCGACCAGCATGGTGCCGGTGGTCTCGACGGTGACGTGGGTGATGATCGGAATACGCCGACCCAGCCGCCGCATGGCCTCCTTGGTGCCGTTGATCGCGGCCTTCACCTGTAGCAGGTCCTGACAGGTCTCGATGAGAACGGCGTCGGCGCCGCCCTCGAGCATGCCCAGCGCCGCCTCGGTGTAGGCGTCACGCAGAGTGGCGTAGGGAGCGTGCCCCAGCGTGGGCAGTTTCGTACCCGGGCCCATCGAACCGAGCACGTACTTCGGGGTTCCGTCGGGTCCGGGACCCATATCGTCGGCCACCTCACGGGCCAGCCGGGTACCCTTCTCGGCCAGCTCCCGAATGCGGTGGGCGATATCGTAGTCACCCAGATTGGGGAGATTGCAGCCGAAGGTGTTCGTCTCCACGGCATCGGCGCCCGCCGCGAAATAGGCGCGGTGGATCTCGCGCAGCACGTCGGGCCGGGTGTCGTTGAGGATCTCGTTGCACCCCTCCAGGCCGCGGAAGTCGTCGAGGGACAGATCCGCTGCCTGCAGCATGGTGCCCATCGCGCCGTCGCCGATGACGACACGCCGGGAGAGCGTGTCGAGCAGAGTGGTGTCGTACTCGATGGGAAGGGAGGCAGACATGAATTCCAGGGTAGTGCGTGATACCGCCGCTCCGGCCCCCTACGTCGCTTCCCTCGACGCCTGTGACGTATCCGGGTGACGGAACTCACGACGGTCACGTGTTCTGCCCGCTGAGCCGGCCCGGACGGGATAAACCCGACGCCCCCTCGCCGCGGACGCCGTAGGCTGGCAGGGATGGATGCCAGTGAACTGCCGGTAGACGGGCCCGATCTTCCCTCGCTGCGGGACCCGGTGCTGGTTGCTGCCTTCGAGGGGTGGAACGACGCGGGTGATGCCGCCAGCGGGGCGGTGGAGCATCTGGAGTTGATCTGGGACGCTCGCCCGTTGGCCGAACTCGACTCCGAGGACTACTACGACTACCAGGTCAATCGTCCCATGGTGCGCCAGGTGGACGGGGTCACCCGGGAGATCGTGTGGCCGGCGACGGTGTTGTCGGTGTGCTCTCCGCCGGGTAGCGACCGCGATGTGGTGCTGTTGCGCGGGATCGAACCGAATATGCGCTGGCGGCGATTCTGCGCGGATCTGCTGGAGTTCGTCGAGCGGTTGGGGGTGCAGACCGTCGTCATACTCGGCGCCCTACTGGCCGACACCCCGCACACCCGACCGGTGCCGGTGACCGGTTCCGCCTACAGCAAGGAGGCGGCGCAGCGGTTCAACCTGGAGCAGACCCGGTACGAGGGCCCCACCGGGATCACCGGGGTGCTGCAGGATCAGTGTGTCAAGGCGGGCATCCCGGCGATCTCGTTCTGGGCCGCCGTCCCCCACTATGTCTCCCAGCCGCCGAATCCGAAGGCGACCATCGCCCTACTGCACCGGGTCGAGGACGTCCTCGATATCGAGGTCCCACTGCGGGATCTGCCCCGACAGGCCGAGGAATGGGAGGCCACGGTCAACGAGATGACCGTCGCCGACGAGGAGATCAGCGAGTATGTGCGCTCGCTGGAAGAACGCGGCGACGCCGCCACCGATCTCAACGAGACAATGGCCGAGATCGATGGCGACGCCATAGCCGCCGAGTTCGAAAAATATCTCCGTAGACGTGGACCCGGCGGTTTCGGGCGCTGAGCCGGCTTCCCCTTCGGCACCGGCGCCCATCCGTACCGCCGCGCAAGCTCGTCCGCGGCGCCTCGGTCAGCTGTTCACGGTCCATACCCGAGCTGCGGCATCGGTGGCCAGTTTCGCGATCAACAGCTCTCGCGGAATGGTCTGACCGGCAAGGTGGTCCAGCGACGGCACCACGACATGGTGTGCGTCCGCCCGCCGGAGTTCGCGGGTGAGTTCGGCGAACGCCGTCCCGTCGCCCCCGGACGATTCGTGGAATGTCGCGGCGAAACACAATCCTTCGGCATCGGCCAGGCCGCGTAGCGCGGCCTCCATGTCCTCGCCCTCGTCCTCGGCCAGATCATCGCGTAAATACCCGTAGATCAACGCTTCCACCCGAACCTCCTGAATCTTCCCCGCGAGACCGCGGGGGACCATTACTGCTCCGGGATCAAGAAACCCGCGTTCGCGGGGATGTTGCCTGGACCGACCGGCGGGCCGATCCGGTTCGATCATGACGGGTCGCCCTCCCGGAGAGTAGATGTCAAATAGGGGACATCCCCGTGCCCTATTCGGCCCATGGGGAGTTAGCTGGTGCGATACTGGGCCGCGTGCCTACTTCTGATGATCGGCCCCTCTGGGCTGTCCGCATGCGTTCCGAACGCGACGCTCGGGGGTGGTCACAAGCCGATGCCGTACGGGCCATGCGGGCCAAGTCGTCACACAATCTGCCCACCGACAGCACGCTGTTGCGCAACTGGCGCCGCTGGGAATCCGGCGAGTCCCGTCCGGACGATTTCTACGCTCCCCTCATCGCCGCCGCATTCGACACCGTGACGGCGACATTCTTTCCCAAGGCCAGACCCAACCGCGACGACGAGCTCCTGACGGCTACCGGGATGGACACGCTCGAATTCATGGGCCGACTCCGCATATCGGACGTCTCGCCCGCCACCTTGGATGCCATCCGCTTCACCACCCAACGGCTGTGCTGCGAATACTCCACCGCGGACCCGCACGAACTACATCGCGAGGCCGCCGGCTGGCTGCGGCGGATCGCCGCCCTCCTGGACGGCCGGATCACCCTGGCCCAGCACCGAGAGATCTTGACCCTGGCCGGATGGATGGCGCTGTTGATCGGCTGCCTCGACTACGACATGGGTCGTCGCACCAATGCCGAGGCGACGCGCCGGGCCGCGATGTCGTTGGGGCAGGAGGCCGAGGACTCCGAAATCATCGGTTGGAGCGCGGAACTGGCCGCATGGTTCGCACTCACCCAGGGCAATCACCGGGGCGCGCTCCAGGCGGCGGAGGCGGTGCCCACGGCCTGCGCCCACACGGGTGTCGGGGTGCAGTTGGCGGCGCAACGCGCCAAGGCCTGGGCACGTCTGGGCGATCGCGGCGAGGTGGATGCCGCATTGGCCGAGGGCCGAGAAATCCTGGAGCGGCTCGGCCATCCTTCCGATATCAACAACCATTTCGTCATCGACCCGCAGAAATTCGATTTCTACGCCATGGACTGCTGCCGGGTGGCCGGCGACGACGCTCGGGCCGAAGACTACGCCCGGACGGTCCTCGCCGAGGCACTCGGCCCCGACGGCACGGTTCGCAATCCGATGCGGGTGGCGGAGGCGCGACTCACCCTGGCCTCGATCGCGGTGCGTCGCCGGGATCTGGAACTGGCGGTCGAGGAGGGCACTCGCGCCTTCGCCGGCCGGCGCCGCTCACTGCCCTCGCTGCTGTGGATCGCGGGCGAGGTTGCGCAGGAGATGACCGCACGATATCCGGGAGATCCGCGCACCCGGGCGTATCTGGACGAGTTGCGGGGCCTGGCGGCCGAATGAGGCCGCTCAGCGCATACTCGCGTCGGGGATCCGGGGTGGGCACGGGGTGCCGGGAATGGTGACGAGCTCGAAATGCCACCACTCGTTGTCGAATGTTCGGCACAGTCCCCACCGATTGCCGTGGGTTTCCAGCCATTGCGCGCCGGCGATCGGGGCCACATCGATGGCGCGCCCGGTGACATGGGTGGATTCCTCCGGGGGTAGCACCCATCGGCGGGCCTCCTCGGGGCTGCCGTAGGTGCGTAGCCCTTCCTCCCACATCCGCTGCTGTTCTTCTCGGCTGCGGTGGCCGGAGTTGATCCACAGCGGCACCCCTCGCGCGTGCGCCTCCTCCTCGGCCATGGTGTAGGCGACCGCGAGGAGAGGGTCGAGTCCTTCGGTACCGGCGGCGGCGACGGCGTATCCGGGTACCGGCACCCCCGAACCGTGAACCGTGCGCACCTGGGGAGCCGGGTCGATCGCGGGCGCGGCGTGCGTCACCGGCGCGCTCACCGGCAGGACGGCGGCCAGCGCCGCAGCGAGCAAGGTGATCATCGGCGACCGGATCGGCAGGGCGCGCACGGGGGTCGTCATGATGATCATCCTATCGGCCGGCACCTGCTGCGCAGGCCACGTGAAGGACACGACACCGTATTGTGAAAATTAACATTTCCATATAGGCGCACGCTCGTCACAGCGGTGATCAGCGCTGCCACAAAGGCTTTCGAAGACGGACGGAGTTGTCGCCACGGGCGACCCCGGTGGTCACTCGCGCGCTCCCGCTAGGACTCGTGTCTTCCGGAGAGCACGATCGCACCGAACAAACGCGGCCCTACGCCTGTGCCTCGTTTCGATCCGCGAGACCGGACCCGAATTCCTCATCCCCCTTTTACGTTATACCTGATCCGCTGCCCTCATGAGGCTGCGATTTATCGCCCATAATCGCCCACTGACGCGGAAACATACAGGTCAGGAGCGGTGGAATGGCGTACGTTCTGAATTTCGACGAGATCGACCGGACCCGGGTCCCGGAGGTCGGCGGCAAGGGCGCGAACCTCGGCGAGCTGTCCCGGATCGACGGGATCCGGGTGCCGGACGGGTTCTGTGTGACGACAGCGGCCTTTCGGCGGATCGTGGCCGAGGTGCCGTCGATCGATGAACGACTCGACCGACTGTCCCGCCTCGAACCGGACGACCACGAGTTGATCCGGACGCTGAGCTCGCAGATCCGGCAGGCGATAGCGGAAGTCACCGTTCCCGACGATATGGCGGGCGATATCCTCGGCTCGCTCACCCGTTTCGGCGCCCATGAGGCCTACGCCGTGCGATCCAGTGCGACGGCCGAGGATCTGCCGACCGCCTCCTTCGCCGGGCAGCAGGACACCTATGTGAACATCGCCGGACCGGAGGCGATTCTCCGACACATCGGCCGATGCTGGGCCTCGCTGT
Organism: Nocardia paucivorans NBRC 100373; assembly: GCF_000308675.1. GTDB lineage: Bacteria > Actinomycetota > Actinomycetes > Mycobacteriales > Mycobacteriaceae > Nocardia > Nocardia paucivorans. The sequence continues at coordinate 187,779 of NZ_BAGE01000041.1, forward strand.
TCACCGACCGGGCCGTCACCTACCGGCTGCGCAACGGCTTCGACCACCGCAAGGTCGATATGGCGGTGGTGGTGCAGCGGATGGTGTTTCCGCAGGCATCCGGGATCCTGTTCACCGCCGACCCGGTCACCTCCGACCGGAGGATCGTGTCCGTGGACGCCGGATTCGGTCTCGGCGAAGCCCTGGTTTCCGGTCTGGTGAACCCGGATGTGTACAAGGTGCGCGACGGTGTCGTCGTCGATCGGACGATCGCCACCAAGAAGATCGCCATCCGGATCGCGCCGGAGGGCGGCACCCACATCCAGGAGATCGAGCCCGACCTGCGGGATCGGCCGGTGCTGAGTGATGCGCAGCTCGTACGCCTCGAGCGGATCGGTCGGAGCATCGAGGCGCACTTCGGTGTCCCCCAGGACATCGAATGGTGCTCGGACGGCGACGAATTCCACATCGTGCAGAGCCGGCCGATCACCACGCTCTTCCCGATTCCGGAAACCGACGACGACGGCAACCGCGTCTACGTCTCCGTCGGACACCAGCAGATGATGACCGACCCCATGAAGCCGCTGGGCATCTCGGTATGGCAACTGACCAGCCCTGCGCCCATGCGCCACGCCGGTGGGCGGTTGTTCGTCGACGTCACCCCACATCTGGCCTCGCCGGCGAGCCGCGAAGGCCTCGTCCGGGCTCTCGGTGAATCCGATCCACTCATCGGAGACGCGCTGCGCACCGTACTCGAACGGGACGGCTTCATCCGACCGAGCGCGGACGAGCTCCCTGCCGGCCCACCGACCGATACCACCGCCTCGGATGCGCCCGATCCGGCCGTCGTGCCCGAACTGATCGCCCACGGCCGCACTTCCCTCGAGGCCCTGAAACGCGATATCACGACCAGATCCGGACCGGAGCTGCTCGACTTCATCCGGTCCGATATCCAGGAGCTGCGGCACATCCTGTTCGGTCCCCGCGGTCACCAGGTACTCATGGCGGGGATGGAGGCCGCCCAATGGCTCAACGACCGACTTCGGACCTGGTTGGGTGAGAAGAACCCGGCCGATGTCCTCACCCGATCGGTGCCACACAATGTCACATCCGAGATGGGATTGGCCCTATTGGACGTCGCCGATACGATCCGACCGCACCCGCAGGTCGTGGCCTTTCTGCGCGAGATCGAACGCACGGGGGCCGAGGGCAGGGATTTCCTGGACGAACTGGTGCACCTGCCGGGCGGACGGGAGGCCCGAGCCGCCATCGACGCCTATCTCGACACATACGGTATGCGGTGTGTCGGCGAGATCGATATCACGCGACCACGGTGGAGCGAACACCCCGCCGCGCTGATACCGGCACTGCTCGTCGATATCGACAACTTCGAACCGGGCGCCGGCGCACGACGTTTCGCGGACGGCCTGCGCGAAGCCGAGAACAAGAAACACGAGCTGCTCGAGCGGCTGCGCAACCTTCCGGACGGGGAACGGAAAGCCGAGGAGACCGCCCGGATGATCGACCGTGTCCGCGCCTTCTCCGGCTACCGGGAGTATCCGAAATACCATATGGTCGGCCGCTACTTCGTCTACAAACAGGCCCTGTTGCGGGAAGCCGAACGCCTCGTGCGCGCGGGCGCGCTGCGCCGGGAAGAAGACATCTTCTACCTGACGTTCGACGAGCTGTACGAGGTCTTCCGCACCCACCACGTGTCCTACCCGCTCATCGATGAACGGAAGGCCGCCTTCCGCTCGTATCGAGCGCTCACCCCGCCCCGGGTGCTCACCTCGGACGGCGAGGCGATCACCGGGTCGTACCGGCGCACGGATCTACCGGCCACGGCCCTGGTCGGAATACCGGTGTCCACGGGGATCGTCGAAGGGCGGGCCCGTGTCGTATCGGATATCGGACAGGCCGAACTCACGGCGGGCGACATCCTGGTCACCGCCTATACCGATCCGAGCTGGACTCCGCTGTTCGTCGCGATCGAGGGCCTGGTCACGGAGGTGGGCGGGCTGATGACCCACGGTGCGGTCATCGCCCGGGAATACGGGCTACCGGCCGTTGTGGGCGTGGAGCACGCTACCCGACGAATCCGCGACGGACAGCGGATCCGAGTGCACGGCACGGACGGATACGTCGAGATCCTGGAGTGAGGAGAGTCGCTGAACCCGCCCACCGCGGCCGGGACCGGACCCGGCCGCGGGGCGCTAGACCCGCTCCTTGGACCGGGTCCGCACCCGCAGCGCGATCGGCTTCTGGGTATCGGCGAAGAAGTCGTTGCCCTTGTCGTCCACCACGATGAAGGCGGGGAAATCCTCCACCTCGATCTTCCAGACGGCTTCCATCCCCAGTTCGGGGTATTCGAGCACCTCCACCGATTTGATGCAGTCCAGCGCGAGTCGGGCGGCCGGACCACCGATCGAACCGAGGTAGAACCCGCCGTGCTCCTTACAGGCCCGGGTGACCTGCGCCGAGCGGTTGCCCTTGGCCAGCATCACATACGAACCACCCGCGGCCTGGAACTGATCGACATAGGAGTCCATCCGGCCCGCGGTGGTGGGTCCGAACGAACCGGAGGCGTAACCGTCGGGGGTTTTGGCCGGCCCGGCATAGTACACGGCCATATCCCGCATGTACTGTGGCATCTCCTCGCCGGCGTCGAGCCGTTCCTTGATCTTCGCATGCGCGATATCGCGGGCCACCACCAGCGGGCCGGATAGCGAAAGCCGGGTCTTGACCGGGTATTTCGACAGTTCGGCGCGAATCTCGGACATGGGCCGGTTCAGATCGATGTGCACAACATCGCCGCCGAGGATCTCGTCGGTCTGTTCCGGAAGGTACTGCGCGGGCTCGTATTCCAGTTGTTCCAGGAACACGCCCTCGGGGGTGATCTTGGCCAGGGCCTGACGGTCGGCGGAGCAGGAAACCGCCAGTGCCACCGGGCAGCTCGCGCCGTGGCGGGGCAGTCGGATCACCCGCACGTCGTGGCAGAAGTACTTGCCGCCGAACTGGGCGCCGATACCGAACGACTGGGTCAGCTTGAACACTTCCTCCTCGAGCGCGATATCGCGGAAGGCGTGCCCGGCCATCGACCCCTCGGTGGGCAGATTGTCCAGATAGTGGGCGGAGGCGTATTTCGCGGTCTTCAACGCGAATTCGGCGCTGGTACCGCCGATCACCACGGCGAGGTGGTACGGCGGGCAGGCCGCGGTGCCCAGCGAGCGGATCTTCTCGTCCAGGAACTCCAGCATCCGCGTCGGGTTCAGGATGGCCTTGGTCTCCTGGTACAGGAACGATTTGTTCGCCGAACCGCCGCCCTTGGCCATGAACAGGAACTTGTACGACGGATGCGCGGGATCGCCCGGGGTGGAATACAACTCGACCTGAGCGGGCAGATTGGAACCGGTGTTCTTCTCGTCCCACATGGTCAGCGGGGCGAGTTGGGAATAGCGCAGATTCAGTTTGGTATAGGCGTCGAAGACACCGCGGCTGATCCATTCGGCGTCGTCCGCACCGGTGAGCACGCCCTCGGACTTCTTGCCCATGACGATCGCGGTACCGGTGTCCTGGCACATGGGCAGCACACCGCCGGCGGAGATATTGACATTCTTCAGCAGGTCCAGCGCGACGAAGCGGTCGTTGCCGCTGGCCTCCGGATCGTCGATGATGCGGCGCAACTGGGCCAGATGCGCGGGCCGCAGGTAGTGGCTGATGTCGTGCATCGCCTCGGCGGTGAGCAGCCGCAGCACCTCGGGGTCGACCTGCATGAACGTCCGGCCGCCGTGTTCGAAGGTGCTGACGCCCTCGGTGGTGATCAGCCGGTACAGGGTGTCGTCGGCACCGATCGGGAGCAGGTCTGAATAGCGGAATTCCGGCGCGGTCACCGATCGCACTCCTTCGCGGTGGGCAGCGGGTCTGGCACAGTGAGCCTAGCGACCGACCGACACGAACCCACGGTCAGGCCATCCTTTCGGCACGACCCGATACGAAATCCACCCACATTCACGGTGACCGAAGCATATTCGCCACCGGCGATCGACCGCCACGCGTATCGGTCTGCGGCGACCGGATATCCGACCGCGATACTCGATACCCCCGACCATCCTCGTGACGGCACCGATCGATACGACGACGCCGCGGTACGGACGAACGGGGCCGCAATGGGCGGACCATCCGGTCGAACCGAATTCGCGGTGGCGGCACCCCGAGGTCACCCGCTCCCACCGAGGTCACCGGGGGACGGGAAGGGGCGCCCCTCGGCGGGCCGTCCGGTATCGGCAGCTCCATCGGCGATCCGGCCCGCTCGGTCTCGCCGTGCCGATACCTCACACGTCCGAATACACGGCCGGGCTCAGCTCGCCGCGATCTCGGTGATCTTCCCCGTCGCGGAGCGGATCGGGAGGTCCGCGTCCGCCGGAACGCCCAGCGCCCGCTCGAAACCGTCCGGTATCACGATGTCGTCGCGGTTCAGATCGGCGACCCGGGTCTTGCGCAGCCCGAGCAGCGCGGAATCGATACCACCGCGCAGGATGTCCAGGACGTTCTCCACCCCGGCCTGACCATTGGCCGCCAGACCCCACAGGTAGGCGCGGCCGATCATGACCGCGCGGGCGCCGAGCGCCACCGCCTTGACCACATCGCTGCCGCGCCGGACACCTCCGTCGAGCAGGACCTCCACCTGATCGCCCACCGCATCGGCGATCACCGGTAGGGCGCGAATCGAGGCGGGAGTGCCATCCAGGTTGTTACCGCCGTGGTTGGACACCGATATCGCCGCCACCCCGGCATCGACGGCCCGCAGGGCATCGTCGACGCGCATCACACCCTTGAGCATCACCGGCCCGTCCCACTGTTCGCACACCCAGCGCACATCGTCCCAATCCGGGGGCGGGGTACCCATCCACTCACCGTAGGCGCCGAAGAAGGCCGGCGCGGGGGTATCGCCGAGCGTCATGTTCGGCACGGTCAGATCGGGCAGCGTCCCCGCCCGCAGATAGCGGGCCAACCAGCGAGGTTTGACCACCACCTGCGGCGCGAAACTCATCATGGTGCGCAGGTTCAGTCGCTCGGGGATGACCGGACTACCCCAGTCACGGCCGTGCGAGAACGACCAGTCCAGGGTGAGGATCAGTCCCTTGGCACCCGCCCGCCGCGCCCGTGCCATTCGAGCGGCGATCTCGTCCTTGCCGCCACACCAGTAGAGCTGGAAGAAGGTGGCCGGATTGGCCGCCACCACCTCTTCGACCGGTTTGCTCGCGAACGACGACAGCCCCATCACGGTGCCGCGGGCCGCGGCGGCCCGGGCCACCGCCACCTCGCCGTCGGGATGAACGGCCTGGACCCCGGTGGGTGAGATGAGCACCGGCATCGAGATCGGCTGCCCCATCACGGTGGTGGACTGATCTCGTTCGCCGATCGGTCCGGCGACGTGCGGTGCGAAACCGAGTTCGGTGAACGCCGCCTGGTTGTCGTCGATGGTCTGGCCGCGCTCGGAGCCGGCGACGAGGGCGCCGTAGACCGATTTCGGCAACCGTTTCTCGGCCCGCCGACGTGCCTCGGCAACGGTTTCGAACCACGGGTTCATATTCGCTCCTTATCTGATGGCGCCGACGGCGGCGCGGGCCGAGGCTCCGAGGTCTCGGCATGCGGCAGCAGTGGCCACCAACTCCGGGCCGTATCGGCCAGATCGTGGATCAGTCGGTCGAGCAGGACCGCACCCTCGGCGGCGTCGGCACCGGTCGGGTCACCGAGAACACCATTGGCACTCACCGCCCGCACTCCCCCTTCGCGCAGTATCGGCAGGATCTGCGCCAGCGGACGCCGCTCGCCCGCCTCGGCGCGCTCGAGGCGCACCCGCTCGGGTGACAGTGCCAGTTGCAGGGCGGTTTCGGAGCGACCGGCGTGCGGGTCGCCGTCGTAGCGGGGGGTGTACAGGCGCACGTCCCGGGATTCCGAGCGCAGCAGTCCGACGGCCCGGTGCAGCGGTTCCAGATTCCCGCCGTGGCCGTTGACGAGCAGGATCCGCTCGAAGGTATCGGTGGCCGAGCGACACAGTTCCACGATCAGCAGTTCCAGCGCGCGCCGACCGATGGACAGGGTGCCGGGAAAACCGGCGTGTTCCCCGCTCGAGCCGTAGGGGATCGCCGGGGCGACCAGTACCCCGGGTCGCCGCTCGGCCAGGCCCGCACACAGCGCGACGGCGAGATCGGTATCGGTGGACAGCGGTAGGTGTGGACCGTGCTGCTCGGTCGACCCCACCGGCACCGCCAGCAGTGTGTCCGCAGCCACGGCGTATTCACCCGCCTCCGGCCATGTGAGATCCGACACCAACATGCGCCGAGATTAACGTCAGTGACTGACATAATCAATAGATCGGCGGCGATATGCGCCGAAGCCGCCACCGAACCGCGAAGGACCGATAATCGACAGCCGTGACGGCACAGAGCACGCGCGGACGCCCGCGCGGCACCACTCAACGCGAACTCGAGCTCATCGCCATGCGGTTGTTCAGCGAACAGGGCTTCGATCAGACCACCGTCGAACAGATAGCCGCCGCCGCGGGAATCAGCGGACGCACGTTCTTCCGCTATTTCACCGGTAAGGCCGAGGTGCTGTGGTACTCGTTCGATCATGAGGTCGCCGCCCTACGGGCGGCCTTCGCCACCGTTCCCGACGACGAACCCCTGATGGCCGCGGTCCGGCGCGTGGTGGTGAACGCCAACCGTTACCGCGCCGAGGACGTGCCCGAACTGCGCACCCGGATGCGGTTGATCACCACGGTCCCGGCCTTGGCCGCCACCGCCGGCCCGCACTACGACGCCTGGGAACGCGCCGTCTCCGATTTCGCCGCCTCTCGGCTGAGCGAACCCGCCGACGGCCTGATCCCCATGGCCGTCGGCCGCACCACCCTGGCCGCCGCCCGCGCCGCTTTCGACGCCTGGCTGACCCGCGCCGACGCCGATCTGACCGTCTATCTCGACCAGGCCCTGGCCGCCCTCGAGCGCGGCTTCGCGCCGGCCCGATGAACCCCTGGTCGGGGAATACCCCCCGAAGGTTTCGCCGACGATGGCGGTGGGGTATGACTAGGCTCGGTATCGGCATGCCGCCGAATACGACGAACCACCGACCGTCCGGAAGGGGCACAAGTTCTATGTCCGAGGTGTCCATGAGCCTTTCGGCGGACTCATTGGCCGCGGAACCTGTCGACAATCTGCTCCCACAGCTGGTCGAGCATCTGCGCCAGAACCGCACCGCCCTCCGCGAGGAATGGGCCAGGCGCATCACCGACGCCCGTCTGCTCACCGCGATGACCCCGGAGGAGGTCTTCTCCGAGGCGACGTCGATCTACGACAACTACGTCGAGGTATTGCAGACCGGTAGCGTCGAGGCGCTACAGGCCTATGCGCGCGATCTGTCCGAGCGCATCATTCCGCGGGGCGTCGAAACCGACGAGGTACTCGGCATGGTGCTGCTGCTGCGCGATGTCCTGGCACGGTCGCTGTTCGAGAAGTATCAGACCAACTTCGAACTGCTCAATGCGGTACTCGACGCCTACGAACCGGCGGCCAACCGGATCGCCAACACCGTGGGTGTCTCCTTCGTGCAGGAGCGCGAACGCATTATCCGGCAGCAGCAGGAGGCCATCCGGGAACTGTCCACCCCGGTGCTGCAGGTCCGGGAACAACTGCTGATTCTGCCCATTATCGGGGTGCTCGACAGCCAACGGGCGCGCCAACTCACCGAACAACTGCTGCGCGCCATTCGGGACAATCGGGCCAAGGTGGTCGTCATCGATATAACCGGTGTGCCGGCCATCGACTCCACCGTGGCCAACCACCTGGTGCAGACCGTCGACGCGTCCGGACTCATGGGCGCCAGCGTCATCATGACCGGTCTGTCCTCCGAGATCGCGCTCACCCTGGTGACCATCGGTCTGGACCTGTCCAAGATGAACGCGGTCGGTGACCTGCAGGGCGGGATCGAGGAAGCGGAGCGCCTACTCGGCTACGAGGTCTCGAGAGTGACCGAACGCGGCGAACGCGACAATCGGTAACCGGGCTCGAAACATGCCGGTACCCATCCTCAAACAGGGCACATATCTGATCGCGTCGGTGCAGTCCGCACTGACCGATGCCGATACCGAGCGATTACAGGACGACCTGATGAAACAGGTCAGCAAGTATCGCGCGCAAGGCATCATCGTCGATGTGACCGCCATCGATGTGATGGATTCCTTCGCCGCCAGATCACTGCGCACCATTGCCCATATGACCCAGCTGCGCGGCGCGGAAACCGTCATCGTCGGCCTGCAGCCGGAGGTCGCCTTCGCCATGGTTCAGCTCGGGCTCACCTTCGAGGACATGCACACCGCATTGGACCTCGAGGAGGGACTCGCCTGGTTGAACCGCAAAGTCCCCGCCCGCCACCAACGGGACGGTCGTGACAGTGGCCGTTGAGAACATGGTGATCGCGGTGAAGATGTCGAACGACATCGTGACCGCACGGCAGGCCGGGCGGGAGCTGGCGGAGAAGCTCGGTTTCTCGCTCACCGACCGCACCATGATCTCCACCGCCATTTCCGAGGTGGCGCGCAACATCACCAGTTACGCCGGTAGCGGCGAGGTCAGGTTGTTGGTGGACGAACGCGACGGACGCCGGGCCCTGGTGGTACAGGCCCAGGACCAGGGACCCGGCATCATCGATGTGGCTCGCGCCATGGAGGACGGATATTCGACCGGATTGGGCCTGGGTCTCGGCCTCCCCGGCGCCAAACGACTGATGGACGGCCTGACCGTCGACTCCGCCCCCGGGCACGGCACGTTGGTGGAAATGTGGAAGTGGGTACCCGACAGTGCATGAGGACGGGTTCATCGGCCGGGTCGAATGGGCGATGGCGGGCCGGGCACTACCGGGACAGGACGTATCCGGTGATCGCTGCGCGGTCTTCGACACCGGCCGCGGAACCGTGTTGTTCGCGGTGCTGGACGGACTGGGGCACGGCGCCGCCGCGGCCGCCGCGGTCGATCGCGCCACCCGGGTGCTGGACCGCAACCGCACCGCACCCCTGGACGAGCTGATGGTGTTGTGTCACCGCGCCATGGCCGATACCCGAGGCGCCGCGGTCTCACTGGCGCTGTTCGGAGCCGAGGAAGCCCAGTGGCTCGGCGTCGGCAATGTGGAATCCCAGGTGCTGACCGCGGGGCCGACCGGACCGAGGGTGCGGGCCACCGCGCTGCTGAACGGCGGAATCGTCGGGTATCGACTCCCCGCCAATCTCCACCCCCAGACCATTCCGATACGACCGGGTGATCTGTTGCTGATGTCCACCGACGGGGTGGTCACCGATCCGGGTGAGGGGGTGGATCTGTCCAGGTCGACCGCGGATATCACCATGGATCTGCTGGATCGCAACGCCAAGGACACCGACGACGCCCTCGTACTCGCTGCCCGGGTTCGGGGCACCGCGAACGGAACACCGTGAATACGGACGGTATGCGATGAGCGCCGTGCTCGCCGCCTTCCTCGACGACTACGCCGACGCGCTACGTCGTTATCTGGCCTCGCCCGGGCTCGACGGGCTCGCCGAGGGCCACGACCTGGGCCGGCGGGCGCTGGTCGAGGGGATCAGCCTGCTCGATCTCACCGAGCACCACTTCCGGGTCGTCAAACAGGCACAGGCCGAGGAGGCGAAGGCCCGCGTCGAACGCGCGGCCTCCGAATCCGACAACGGCATCGAGGAGAACGCCCTCGAATTCCTGCTACAGACCCTCATCACCCTGGACGTCGCCACCCGCGGTTATCTCGACGGCACCCGCCGCTACGAGCAGCAGCGTTCCCGCGCCGACGACCTCGCCGGCCGTGACGCATTCCGCACCGCGCTCGTGGAATCCCTTCAGGACGGCTTCTTCGTCGCCGACGGCCGCGGCACCATCGTCGAGGTCAATACCGCGTTCGGGGAGATAACCGGCTACGGTGCCTCCGGGGTCCCCTACGCGCTACCGCATCCGTGGTCGATCCCCGCCGGCCCGCGCTACCCCGATCTGGGGACCGAGGCGCTGCGGTTCGTCCTGCCCATCCGCCATAGGGACGGCCGGCAACGCTGGCTCGGGGTGAGCACCAGCGCCCTGGTCAAACCGGACGGGGTCGAACAGATCTTCGTCGGCACCGTGCGCGATGTCACCGCCGAACACGATGCGCAGGCCCGCGATCAGGCGGCGTCCCGGTTGGCCACCGCGGTCGCTTCGGCCACCAGTGTGGCCGAGGTACTGGAGGTCGGCCTGGACGAGTTGCGTCGCACGGTCGGCGCCGAGACCGCGGTGGTCTCGGTGTGGAGCGGCCGGCACACCGAACCCGAGGTCTATGTCTCCGGCGCGGCGGTGGACAGCGAAACGGTGGCCACCGGCACCGCCGGATCCATTCTCGATCCGCCCACCCAGGCCCTGCTGGACCGAGCCCGGTTGCGACCGGGGCGGACTCTCATCGCGATACCCGAGGGCGCAGAACTCGCGGAGGGTATCGTGGCCCCGCTCGGTGAGGCCGGCGATGCCGCGCTGTGGTTGCGCTTCTCCGCGCCGCGGGTCGTCGATGCCGCCGACTGGACACTGTTCTCCCTGCTCATCGGGCATCTGAGCCTGGCCGTGCAGCGGGCCCGGCATTTCGATCAGGCCCGGTCGACCTCACTCACCCTGCAACGGGCCATGCTCGGGCCGATCGACCTACCGCCGCGGTTCTCGGTGCACTACGAACCCGCGTTGCCACCGCTGGAAATCGGCGGCGACTGGTACGACGTGGTGCCGCTACCGGACGGGACCATCGGCGTGGTGGTGGGCGACTGCGTCGGCCGTGGTCTGTCCGCCGCGGTTGTCATGGGCCAATTACGCACCGCCGCCCGAGCTCTGTTGTTGCGCGGGGCGGGCCCGGCCCAGTTGCTCACCGAGTTGGACCCGGTGGCGGCCCGGATTCCCGGTGCGGTGTGCACCACGGTATGCGCGGCGGTCCTCGACCCGGTCCGTGGCCTGGTGCGATACAGCAACGCCGGTCATATGCCGCCCATCCTGGCCGATGTGCGGTCCACCGGACGGATCCTGGAAGGTGGCCGGTCGGTTCCGCTGGCGACCTTCGACGTCCCCCGCCGACCCGAGGCCACCACTCCCCTGCCGCCCGGCTCCACCCTGGTGCTGTTCACCGATGGACTGGTGGAGCGACGCGGCGAGGACATCGACGACGGTTTCGCCAAGATCGCCGCGGTACTGGCCGAGACTCCGGAACGACTACCGCGGGAGGTCGCCGACGCCGTGCTGTCGGAACTGCGTCCGGCAGGCGGATACGACGACGATGTCGCCATGGTGGTCTACCGGCAACCGCCTGCCCCGCTCCGGCTGGATCTGCCCGCACGAGCAGAACAATTGGCCGCGCTGCGGCGGACGCTCATGGCCTGGCTGACCGCCGCCGCGGTGCCGCACGACCTGGCCGGAGATCTGGTCTCGGCCACCAACGAGGCGTGCAGCAACAGTATCGAGCACGCCTATCGCGGCGCCGACGACGGCCGGGTGACACTCACCGCGGAATGCGATACCGAGACCGTTGTCATCCAGGTCATCGACCACGGCACCTGGAAACCACGTGCCGCCGACCCGGGGCCCCGGGGGCGGGGCATCGATATGATGCGTGCACTCACCGAGGAGCTGGAGATCGATCACAGCGATACCGGTACCCGGGTGCGCATGTCGGTGACCTTGCCGTCGATCACCTTCCCGGTGGCCAATGCGCTGCGGGGGACGTCACGGCGGAGTGCATCCCAGTAATGATTCGGGTCGGATGTGCGCAGCGGTCCGAACCAGCGTTGTCGCGGCCGGCGTTTTCGATCTCGATCATCCCGTCCCAACAGCTATCCGAAGCAGTGACCTGCGGTGATGGGTGTGCTGGTACCAAGGGTTTCCGGGGTGTTCGTCGTGTCTCCGTACGGCTCGGTTCATAACGGCCGCGCCGGCCGACCACACCGAAAGCGCGACGGTCGACGATGTTTCCGGCAGGGATGAGGACTTCACGGATCGGGAAGAGGCGGTCGGTCCGCTGTGGGTGGGCGAAGAATTCGTCGTGATCGTTGTTCGTCGTGATCGTTGCAGATGAGTTCATCGTGGTCGAGGTCGACGGATGCCGGGTGAGGTCGACGCGGCCGGTCGTGGCGCGGTGGTCGGCTGTGAGGGATGGATGCGCATCGGCAGACAGGTGTCGGTGGACCGGTCGTAGTGCAGGAGGTGGGCGCCGGCGAAGAAGCGATGTGTTCCCGGCGCGCCGGTTCCCAGCCCCACACCAACCCGACGGTTTTCGGCAGAAAGGCGACGATGACTCGTTCGGTGGTGGTATCGAGGTGGGGTCGAGGGTATCGGTGTTCGACAATGCCGCCGCCTCGGAGTTCCTGCCCACCGATGGCCGAGTACGGGTGGTGATCACCGATACCCGACCGCGCTTTCACCGGCTTCGGGGAGCCCGTGGACGCCGAGGAAGGTTTCGAGCGCAGCGCGAGTTGCACGAACAACCCCCGCCTTGCAATCTCCCCATATTTTGTGTGTTGTTGAGGGGTGACGAACACATCCGGAGACGCGTATCCCCTCACGGACACAATGACCACATCCGTCTCGGACCATGACGGCACGACCGTGCTCACGGTGAGTGGGGAGGTCGACCTCGCGACGGCCCCGGCCCTGGAGACCGCTATCGACGCGGCGCTCGGCGCGGAGCCCGCCGGACTCATCATCGACCTGTCCGCGGTCAACTTCCTCGCCTCGGCGGGTATGGCCGCGCTGGTCGGCGCGCATCAGCGAGCGGGCGAGGCGACGAAGATCGCCGTGGTCGCCGACGGCCCGGCGACCAGCCGCCAGCTCAAGATGACGAGCCTGGACAAGGTCTTCGCGCTGTACCGCACCCTGGACGAAGCCCTCGGTAGTTTCCGAGGCAACTGACGGAGGACCGAATCCGGGACCACCCGGTCACCACGCCGCCATCCGACGTCTCGGGGCCGGCACCTCGGCGGCCCCGAGACGAGGTGCCGGTCACCGCCGCGGGCCCTTCCCCGGTCAGTCGCAGAGCGTACGCAGCCGCTCGATCAGCTTCACCCGCTCGACGGGGGTAGCGGCCAAGGGCGCAACGTTCAGTACCGTGACACCCGCCTCCGCAAAGGCGGCGATCCGCTCCTTGACGAAGTTCTCCGGCCCCACCAGCGAGATATCGCGAACCAGATCGTCCGGGACGACCTTGGCCGCTTCATCCTTCTTCCCCGCCAGATACAGCTCCTGAATACGGTCGGCTTCCGCGCCGTAGCCGTACTTGGTGGCCAATGCGTGGTAGAAGTTCTTCCCCTTGGCGCCCATCCCACCGATGTACAGCGCCAGCATGGGCTTCACGAACTCCAGCAGCGGGGTCACGTTCTCGCCGATGGCCAGTGCCGGCCCGGCGTACACGTCCAGCGGGCCCAGGGCCGGGTCACGTCGTTCCTGCCCGGCGCGCAGCGAATCACCCCAGACCTGTTCCGCCTTCTCCGGCAGGAAGAAGATCGGCTGCCAGCCCTCGGCGATCTCGGCGGCCAGTTGGACGTTCTTGGGTCCGAGCGCGGCGAGCAACACCGGGATCCGCTCCCGAACCGGATGGTTGATCAACTTCAGCGGTTTGCCCAGGCCGGTGCCCTCTCCCTCGGGCAAGGGGATCCGGTAGTACTTGCCCTGGTACTCCAGCCGCTCCCGCCGCCACACCGCCCGGCAGATCTCCACGACCTCCCGGGTCCGGCCGATCGGCGCGTCGTAGGGCACCCCGTGGAAGCCCTCGATCACCTGGGGCCCGGAGGCGCCCAGACCGAGGACGAAGCGACCATCGGAGACGAAGTCCAGACCGGCCGCGGTCATGGCGGTCAGGCTGGGGGTGCGGGTGTAGAGCTGCATGATGCCGGAGGCCAACTGCAGGCGGGTGGTCTTGGCGGCGAGATAACCCAATGCGCTCACCGCGTCGAACGAGTACGCCTCGGGCACGAACACGATGTCCAGCCCGGCGCGTTCGAGGTCGGCCACTTCGGCCGCCGCCTCGGTGAACCCGCCCGAATAGTTGAGACCCAAACCGATACGCATAGCGATCAACATAACCGCGGCGACCAGGCGGCCTTACACCGGCTACGCGCCCGGAACAGGTAGGTTGAATTCGGAGCCCTTTTGGGGCTAATACATAGCCAACGAAATAGAGAAAGGCCAGACCGTGTCGCAGCCCACCGCGCCGCCGCAGCAAACGTCCCCCGCGTTCGGTAGCAGGCCGCTCGGAGATTACCTGGGCGAACTCGCGGCAAAGGTCCCCGCCCCCGGTGGCGGCGCGGTTGCTGCCCTGCACGCGGCCCAGGCGGCGGCTCTGGTCGCCATGGTCGCCCGCTACACCACACGCGCCAAGGACGCCGAGCACCGAGAGGTCGTCGATCGCATCATCGAGGCCGCCGATGCCTCGCGAGAGCGGGCCCTGGCCCTGGCCGACGCGGACGCCGCCGCGTTCACCGCCGTCGGCGCGGCCTACCGCCTGCCCAAGGACACCGAGGCGCAGGCCGAACAGCGCTCGGCGGCGATCACGGCGGCATTGCTCGAGGCCGCCCGCGTCCCGGCCGCCGTCGTCGACGAGGCGGACGAAGTACTCACCCTCGCCACCGAACTGTTGCCGATCGGAAATCCCAATGTGGTCACCGATATCGGAGCCGCCGCCGACGCGGCCCGGGCCGCGGCCACCAGTTCTCGGCTCAATATCGAGATCAACCTCGCGTCCCTGCCCGAAGAGCACGGTTCCGAGTTCCTCTCCACTCTGGGCCGAATCGAACAAATAAGCGCACGGGCCGATGCCCTCCACACGGATGTATTGCATGCGGTACGCGGCGATTGAGTTACGGTCGGATTACTCCATCGAAAACTCAATTGCCGGACCGTGATCGGATGGATTACCGAAGACCCGGACAACCGAAAATCCGGCGTAGACTGGGTCCCGGTCTTCCCAACCGAACATTTCGCATCGTTCGACACGACCAGTTCCATCGAGAAAGACGAGTTACCAGCTAGATGCGTCACCCGCTGTACCGGCCGAGTGCAGTACCGTCGGCCGGAGCTGTTTGCCCCAGCTCTACAAGTGCAGGAGGTAACGGTGAGGATCGGGTATACATCGGTGCCGGACATGCTCGAGCCGGATGGACTGATCCACGAGGCGCCCGTCGCCGGGACGGGGGAGGACGACACACCGGCGGCAACACTCTCCCCGCAGGGTGGACCCTTCCGGGCGCAGAGCGACGACCGGGCGAGCGATACCACTTCCGAGCGAAAGGTCTTTTCCAATATCGCGGATTGTTCCGCCGATCCCGGAATACTGACCCTCGGACAGGCTTATCGCGCCCACGACATCCATCGCTACTGTTCCGCGGAATGCCAGGTCCGCAGACGGGCCGTGTCGATCCTGACCGCAACCGAAAGACCGGGTTTCGCCATTTCCCCAGGCCTTCCCGATCCCACCGCCGATTGATTTCGTCTTCGGCGCGTCATCTGTTTGCGCCGCAGCTTTCTTCACCCACGTGCCGGATATTCCGGTGCCGGGCGGCCGGTACCACCGGACCGCCGCTTCATCGAATCTGATCCATCGCTTCACCGAATGGTTCTTATCAGCTCCACCCTTGGCCGGGCGGCGATTTCGGCGTGCCGTATGGCCACCAGTAGAGGAGGAAAAGTTGAGTACCATTTTCACGCAGGAGTCGATCGAATCGAATATTTCCGCGCGGAAGGCCAGGCATGCCCGGCTCGGCGGAATCGGTCGTAACCACCCGCTCAATATCGTGCTGGTGGCCCCGCCCTACTTCGACGTTCCCCCCGCCGGTTACGGCGGTGTCGAGGCCGTGGTGGCCGAACTCGCCGACACCCTGGTCGCCCGCGGGCACCGCGTGACCCTGTTGGGCGCCGGAAAGCCGGGCACCGCAGCGGAATTCGTTCCTGTGTGGGAGCAGACCCAGGCCGAACGGCTCGGCGATCCGTTCCCCGAGGTGGTCAACGCCCTCAAGGTGCGGCGAATCGTGGAGAAACTGGCCCGGTCACGGCATATCGACATCATTCACGACCACACCTTCGCCGGACCGCTCAACGCCCCCGCCTACGAAGCGCTCGGTATCCCCACGGCCGTAACCGTACACGGCCCGGTCGACAACGACATGTGGGAATACTACGGAGCCCTGGACGAACACACCCGGCTCATCGCAATCAGCGACCGACAGCGGGAACTGGCACCGGGTTTCAACTGGATCGCTCGGGTGCACAATGCACTCCGCCCCAGCGAGTGGCCCTTCCGCACCGAGAAGAAGGACTACGCGCTGTTCCTCGGTCGCTATGCGCCGTACAAGGGACCGCAGCTGGCCTTGCGCGCCGCGCACGAAGCCGGTGTGCCACTCATTCTGGCGGGTAAATGCAACGAACCACCGGAGAAGGCGTTCTTCGCACAGGAAATCGAGCCACTGCTCACCGACAGCGACACCGTCTTCGGTGAAGCCGATGCGGTGGCCAAACGAGAACTGCTGGCCTCCGCGCGGTGCCTGCTGTTCCCGATCCGGTGGGAGGAGCCGTTCGGCATCGTGATGATCGAGGCGATGGCGTGCGGGACGCCGGTGGTGGCCCTGCGCGGCGGCGCGGTCGAAGAGGTGATCGAGGACGGCGTCACCGGCATCATCTGCGATGATCCGTCCGAACTGCCCGCGGCCATCGCCCGAGCGAGTGAACTCGATCCGCATGCCTGCCGGCGTCGGGTCGAGGACTATTTCGGGGTCGATCAGCTGGGCGCCGGCTACGAAGCGGCCTACTATCGCATACTCGATGCGTGGGACGAAGCCCACGCCCGGGCACAGACACCGACCGCGACCGGCCTGCGTCACAACGGACTACTCGGTATGCGAGCCGAGGCCGGCACGACCTCGTTATGGAGCCGAGCATGAGCGAACCGCCGCGAGTGTTGAACTCCGGCCAGCCCGCCGCCATCAACGGTGGCGGCGGGACCGTCACCTTGGTCGAGGCGAGCACGTTCTGCCTGTCCGACCATCTCGGTGATATCCACTCCGGAACATCGCAGGGACTGTTCTTCCGGGACGCCCGCGTGCTCTCGCGGTGGGAGTTGCGGTTGGACGGTCAGCACGCCGAGCAGCTGACCGTCCTCACCCCCGAGGCATTCAAGGCTCGGTTCGTCATGCGCAAACCCCCACGTAAGGGGATAGCGGACAGTACGGTCCTGGTGGTCCGCCGACGCCTCATCGGTGATGGGCTCAAAGAGTCCATCACCGTGCGCAATCTGGGGCACGAGGACACCGCGATGACCATCACCCTGTTCGTGGACGCCGATTTCGCGGATCTGTTCGCGGTCAAGGAAGGCCGTAACCACGGCGGTAGCGCCGAAGCCGTCGCCGTGGACGGCGAACTACTGCTCACCGATCGCAACGAGCCCGGCCGTGGCCTGACCATCAGCGCCACGGGCGGGCCGGTCATGTTGCCGGGCAGCGTGAACTGGCAGGTGGTCGTGCCGGCACGCGGCCAATGGCATACCGAGATCGTGGCCCAGCCGGTGCTGTCGCACCGGCGGGTGCAGATGGCGTTCGGCGACGACGAGGACAGCCCGATCAGCCGGATCAAGGCCTGGCGCGCCACGGCGACGGACCTCACCGCCGGCGATCCCAATCTCGGAGATGTCCTGCAACGCACCGAAAGCGACCTGGGTGCATTACGCATCGATGGTCGCGAGGACGGCGCCCCGGCCTATGTGGCCGCCGGCGCCCCCTGGTTCATGACCCTCTTCGGGCGGGACAGCCTGCTCACCTCGTGGATGGCGCTGCCGCTCGACTCCGCCCTGGCGGTCGGCACCCTGCGCCGATTGGCGACGCTGCAGGGCACGAAGGTCAATCCGATCACCGAAGAGGAACCGGGCCGCATCATGCACGAGATGCGGCACGGCCCGGCCAGCGATCAGGTGCTCGGCGGCAATGTGTACTACGGATCGGTCGACGCCACACCATTGTTCGTGATGCTGCTGTCCGAATGCTGGCGGTGGGGCGCCGACGAGAAGATCATCCGGGAACTGCTTCCCGCCGCCGACGCGGCTTTGGCCTGGATCGACGAATACGGCGACGCCGATGGCGACGGTTTCGTCGAATACCGACGCAAAACCGACCGTGGACTCGCCAACCAGGGCTGGAAGGACAGTTTCGACGCCATCAACGACGCCGCCGGGCATTTGGCCGAACCGCCCATCGCCTTGTGCGAGGTCCAGGGCTATGTCTACGCGGCGCGGATGGCACGCGCCCAGCTCGCCGACCACTTCGGCGATATCGAAGGCGCCGCCCGGTTGCGGGAGCGGGCCGAGGATCTGAAAGCCCGGTTCGACGAGGCGTTCTGGGTGGAGAAGAACGGCTGGTACGCGATTGCGCTGGATGGCCAGAAGAACCAGGTCGATTCGCTGACCAGTAATGCCGCCCAATGTCTGTGGACGGGTATCGTCTCCGACGAACGGGCCGCCGAGCTGGTGCAGCGACTCGCCGACCCCAGCATGGACTGCGGTTTCGGGCTGCGCACTCTGGCCTCCACCATGGGTGCCTACAACCCGATGAGTTACCACAACGGTTCGGTGTGGCCACACGATACCGCCATCGCCGTGGCCGGGCTACTGCGCTATCGGCATATCCCGGGCGCGAGCGAACTCGCCGAACGGCTCGCCACCGGCCTGCTCGACGCGGCAAGTGAATTCGGCGGCCGGTTGCCGGAACTGTTCTGCGGTTTCGGACGCACCGAGTTCCGCTCACCGGTGCCCTACCCCACCTCCTGTTCCCCGCAGGCCTGGGCCAGCGCGGCGCCACTGCTGCTGGTGCGATCGTTTCTGGGCCTCGACCCCTGCGTCCCGCATCGCACGCTGCGGGTAACCCCGCAGCTACCGCGGGAATGGGGCAAACTGGTCCTCACCGATCTGCGGCTGGGACCGGCGACGGTCAGTATCCACGCCGAGGGCACGGCCATGCACGTACACGGATTGCCGCAGGACTGGCAGCTGATCACGGAGTAGTGCCGAGACGAGACCCAGAGGAAATCCGCTCGTGTGGTCCAGTTGATCATGGTCGCCTAATATGGACGTCTGTCCACCATATCGTCCATAAGGGGTGGCGCCCATGCAGACGGTCGCTCGGCACCTGTTTCTCGCGATCGCGGTCGTACTCACGACGGTTATCGGCTCCGGCGGCGCGACCGCCGCGATGGTCGACCGAACCGCCACCGCGCCACCCGTGGCGGCGGTGTCCCCGACAAACGGCGCCGAGGTCGGTATCGCGCACCCGGTGATCATTCGGTTTCTCGCGGACGTCACCGACCGTCCCCGCGTCGAGCACACGGTGCGAATCGGCACCGATAAACCGTTGCCCGGCCGTTTCTCCTGGAACGGCCCCCGAGAACTCACCTGGACGCCGACCGGTTTCCTGCCCACAGACAGCACCGTCACGGTAATGGTGGGTGAGCGCCGGACCGAGTTCCACACCAATGCCGGTGTCGTCGCCGATGCGGATATGTCCACCCACACCTTCACCGTCAGCATCGCCGGACAGGTGGTGCGCACAATGCCGGCATCCATGGGCAAACCCGGATGGGAGACCCCGGTCGGCACCTTCCCGATCCTGGAGAAGTTCCGCTACATCGTCTTCGACTCCCGAACCATCGGCATCCCCCTGGATGCACCGGAAGGCTATCTGATCGAAGGCGAATGGGCCGAACGGCTCACCTGGGGCGGGGTGTTCGTCCACTCGGCACCCTGGTCGGTCGATGCACAGGGCAACTCCAATGTCAGCCACGGCTGCATCAACCTCGCTCCCGACGATGCCGCCTGGTACTACGAGAACGTCGGCGTCGGCGACCCGGTGCACGTGCACTGGTAATCCACCGCTCTCCCTTTCGGGCGCTGTCGGCCCCCTTCGGCTATACCAATCGCGTACTCCGGAGATACCATCGCGCGGCGGGCCGGTATCGGATAGAAACAGGGGAAGAACTCCGGCAGTGGAATCGACGAAGGGCTAGGCGTGATGGACCGACCGGACTCTTTCTCCGACCCGGGAGGCGATCCGTATCCGACGGTGCCCATTCCGATTTCGGGCACCGACCGCTACCCCGCCCCCACATCGCAACCACCGGCGGCTTCCGCGCCCGGCACATCGCCGCACCCCCGTCCGGACGGCTTCGGCCATCCCCCTGCGACGCCGTACACGCCCGCACCCGACACCCCGGCGCGGACCGTTTCGTATTCGCTCAGCCCCTTGGACATGTTCGTCACCGAACCACTGCCGATATTTCGGCCCCCCGCGGCGTCCTACCCGCTCGACGAGAAGTACCCCGCGCCCTCCGGTGCACTGCCCGCGCCGCGCGAATATCAGGACTACGAGGGCGAATGGTCCGACTGGGTGGCCGGTCGGACCGATCCGGTGGCCTATCCCGCCAACGCCCCCGACTCCCCCACCCGGGCGGACGCCACGGGCACACCGCCGGATCCCTACCCCGAGGAAACCTCCCCCCACCCACCCGAACCGGATGACACCTCAGAGCCGGTCTCCGCTCCCACCGCCCGGGAAAGACTGCGCCGCCGGCTGGAAACGATCCGACCCACACCCACCGCGCCGCCCGACGCCCCTCGCCGGCCGGACCGGACGCGCTGGGCGACGGTCGTCCTGGGCGCGGCCGGGATGGCGGCGCTGACCGGTGCCGCCTACGTACAGTTCGTGGTGATCGGCTTCGACGACGCCCCACCGCCTGTGCCCTCCGCCTCGACCGCCACCCCGATATCGGCAGCGACCCCCGCATCCGGCGATTGTCCGTCGGAGCGGATCGGCAGCACCGTCCGCGGCAACGGACCGGGCGGCGACGCCTCCGGCCCGGAGGCCATCCTCGCTTTCCAACACGGTTATTACGTCGCCCGCTCCGGAGAACAGGCCCGGGCCGTGGTGGCTCCCGACGCCGCGGTGCCCTCGGCGGCCGATATCCAACGGGGTATCGACACCATCCCCGCCGGGACCACACACTGCGTCACCATCACCCCGGGCGCCTTCGTCGGCCAATACACCGTGGTCATCACCGAATACCGCGCCGGCTCACCGCCGCGCGGCTACAACCCCCAGTTGGTCACCACCATGCAGATCGGGAACCGGACCCTCATCACCGCCATCGGCCCGATGCCCTGACCGGTTCGGCCGCCCGGCGGCCGAACCGCTGCGCCCCACCCCGGACCGTGACCGAACGGGAACCCTATCGACACGACCGAGACCCGCCGGCCACCTGGTCACCCGACGTCGACCGAGGGAGACTCGAGGCATGGACGATATCGGCGAGGAAGATCGGATCAACCGACCATCCGACTCACGATGACGGTGTCCGGAAGGCGGCGATAGCGATGCCCGTACCGACCACAGCACCCGTCCTGGTCGGCACCGACGGCTCCGAATCCGCGCTGTACGCGGTGCGGTGGGCCGCGCAGGTGGCGGCCCGGCGGGGCGTTGCTCTGCATATCGTGCATGCCATCGGCGTACCGGTCGATATCGGGCCGACCCTCGACTACACGCCCCTCGAGGGGAAAACCTATCGGGCGGCAGCACAGGCCGCGGTGGACGACGCCCGCGTGGCCGCAACCGAGGCCGCGGCACCGATTCGACAGATCGAGATCGAGATCTCGGTCTCGGACGAGGCCCCTATTCCGCTGCTGCGGGATCTGTCCGCCCGGGCGCGGCTACTGGTCGTCGGCACCCGCGGGCTCGGGGCCCTACGCCGCGGCCTGCTCGGCTCCGCCAGTAGCTCTCTGGCCCGACACGCCCGCTGTCCCGTCGCGGTCATTCCGGAGGATCCACCCACCGAAGGGCCGGTGGTCGTCGGGGTGGACGGCTCCGGTTACAGCGCACAGGCCGTCGAGATCGCCTTCGAACAGGCGGCCGATCGGAATACCGAACTCATCGCGGTGCACACCTGGTCGGAGTTCTACCGGTACCTGCCCCGGGAGGCGCTGCAGCAGGAGGCGGAGAGCCTGCTCTCGGAGAGCCTGGCCGGTTACTGCCGGGACTATCCCGACCTACGGGTCCGGCGCGTCGTTCGGGAAGACCGACCCGCCCGCGCCATTCTCGATCTCGCCGCCGAGACCGACGCCCAACTCATCGTGGTCGGCAGCCGTGGACGCGGCGGTTTCATCGGACTGGCCCTGGGCGCGGTGAGCCAGGCGACCCTGCACTCCTACGAACGCCCCGTAATCATCGCCCGGGGGGCAACCTGATCTCCGACCACCTCGACGAAACCGACACACCTTCCTCCGATACCACGGCTCCACCTAGAGGTTCAACGGTGGCGACTTCGGGAAGACGACCGGCAGGGCCACCAACGAACGGTGCCACGGTCCGGGACGCCACGCCAGCTGATCCGCCGGCACGGCCAACTCGATTTCCGGCAGCGCATCGAGCAGCTGATCGATGGCGTCCTTCACCGCCAGGTGCGCGACCGAACGGGCGGGGCAGGCATGCGGCCCGACCCCCCACGCCAGGTGCGAACGGTTGTCGGTGAAGTCGGCGCCGCGGATCGTCGGATCGTTGTTGCACGCGGCCATGCTGATCACCACCGGCTGGTGGGCGGGTAGCCAGACACCATCGATGAAAATGGGCTGACGCGGATAGCTGATGCAGTAGTTCGCCATCGGCGGGTCGGTGAACAACACCTCCTCCAAGGCGTCCCGGGTGGCCAGGCTGCCGTCGAGGATATTGGCGGCGAACCGGCTATCGGTCATCATCAGCAGCAAGGTGTTGATGATCAGGTTCTGCACCGGCTCGATCCCGGCCCCGTAGATCGTGATGAGCTGATGGACCATCTCCTCATCGGTCAACCCGTTGGGGTGTTGGATCAACCGGGAGGTGACATCGTCACCCGGCTCGGCGCGTTTGCGCCTGGTCAGCTCGAGCACCGCATCGGTGAGCAGCGCATTGCCCTCGGTCGCATTGATGCCCTCGAAAATGGCCGCCATACCGGTGGCGGCCTGCTGCCCCAGGTCGGGTGGACAACCGATCAGAGCATTGATCGCCGCGAATGCCAGCGGGAACGCGTACTGGGAGACCAGATCGGCCTGGCCGTCCCCACAGAAGGTGTTGATCAACGGAATGGCGATCTGCTCGACGGTGCTGTGCATGGCGTGCAGATCGACCCCGTTCAGGGCGAACACATTGGCGGTCCGGTAGCGGGTATGGGCGGCACCCGCGCTGCGAATCGGGTTGGGCCGCCATTCCATCATCGGCCGCACCGGACAATCGGCGGGGATGTTCTTCTCCCACACCCGAGGATCCGCCGGAAAATGCTCCGGATCGTTCAGAATGCGGACCGCGGTGTGGTAACCGATCACCAGGGTGGCCGGAACACCCGGCGCCAACTCCACCGGCACCAGCGCACCGAACTGCTTGCGCATCTCCCGATACACCCGATGCGGGTCGGCGGCGTACTCCGCCGTGTACAGGGGGATCCGCGGCCCGTCGGCATCGAGGGGGGACCCGTGGATGAATGAGGCACCCGCGGGCACCGACAGCGGTTGGTTGCTGTGCTGTGATGTGGTCAAGTGACGTCACTCCAGGTGATGAGAGAATTCTCGGCAATCGAAACACAGACCGGTCCGGCGTGCTCATCGAGCAGGCGACCGCACCGGAAACCGTGCGAACAGAGCCGAGCGGAAGCCCCTCACTTCTACCACTAACCGTAGTTTTCGAAGGGCAAACCTCGAAAATCGGTGTGGAGACAGCACTTCACCGCCCGAAACGGCCTCGGCATCGCCGTGCTCGGGCCGATATCACGACCCGAGGCAACGATTCCGCCCACCAATTCGGCAGGGCACCCGACGCTCGCGGTTCGCCGGCTGCGCTACCGGATATCTCCCAGGTACACGGGCAATTTCTGGTGACCGTTCGATACGAAACTCACAACCGGCACCAACTCGCTCGGCTCCACCGCCAACCGCATCTGGGGGAACCGCCGGAACAACGCGGGCAGCGCCAATTCTCCCTCCAGCCGCGCCAGCGGCGCGCCGATGCAGTGATGCGCGCCGTGTCCGAACGCAACATGATCCTTGACGGCCCGGGACGGATCGAAGGTATCGGTGGTGGCGCCATGCACCTTCGGATCACGGCTCGCCGCCGCGTACGAAGCGAGAATGGCCTCACCCTTGGCGATACGCAATCCCTCGATCTCGATATCGTCCACGGCATAACGCAATGGCAGATGCGCGACCGGCGCCTCGTACCGTAGCGTCTCCTCCACCACATCGGCCCAGCTCACCGTGCCGGCCAGAGCCGCCTCCCGCTGTTCGGGATGGGTGAGCAATGCAACGATGGCCTGATCCAACAGATTGACCGTGGTCTCGTGGCCCGCGTTGATGACCAGCATCAACGTGTCCACCAGTTCCTTCTCGGTCAACTGCGAACCGTCCTCGTCCCGGGTCGTGATCATCACGCTGGTGATATCGTCTCCCGGATTCTCCCGGCGGTAGGCGACGAGTTCGGTGACCAGACCGTACATTTCGACGTAGTTGGCCTGCGCCTCCTCTTGGCCGATGGTGGTGTCGAAATACCGGTCGACGCAGATGCGCAGTCCAGGGGCCAGAGAGTCCGGCACACCGAGCAACTCGGTGATGACCTGGATGGGGACCGGATAGGCGTACCCCTCACGCAGGTCCACCACCTGTCCCGGAGGTGTGTCCGCCAACCGGTCGAGCAATTCGGTGACGAGCGCTTCGATACGGGGACGCAGGGCCAGGGTGCGCCGATGGGTGAACGCCGGCGAGACCAGTTTGCGCAGCCGACGGTGATCGGCCCCGTAGGCGGTGAACATATTGTCCACCGCGATCCACGGCAGCAACGGCCAGTCCTCGGTGATCTCACCGTTGATGAAGGCCGTCCAATGCTGTCGGGGGTCCTTGGAGACCCGCGGATCGGCCAGCAGGCTCTTCAATACGGCGGCGTCGGTGACGGCCCAGGCCGGGACCCCGCCGGGCAGTTCCACCAGGGCGGCAGGCCCCTGAGCGCGTAACCGGGCGGTCTCCCCGTGTAGGTCGGCGCCCGCCATATCCAGGACGAGGGTTTCGCGTTCCAACGAAAACTCCTTACACAATGTTCAACGGCGGAGAGGGTGGGAAGACCACGGGCAGCGCGGCCAACGCCCGGTGCCACGGTCCGGGCCGCCAGGACAACTCCTTCGCGGGCACTGCCAATTCCATCTCCGGAAGCGCGTCGAGCAACTGATCGATCGCCTCCTGAACAATCACCAGAGCCGGTGACTGCGCGGGACACGCATGCGGGCCGATGCTCCACGCCAAGTGCGAACGATTGCCGACACGTTCCCCACCGCGGATGGCCGGATCGTTGTTGCACGCGGCCATACTGACCACCACCGGCTGGTGCGCAGGCAGCCAAGTGTTGTCGATGAGGATCGGCTGCCGCGGGTAGGTGGTACAGAAATTCGCCATCGGCGGGTCGTTGAACAACACCTCGTCCAATGCGTCACGCGTGGACAGGCTGCCGCCGAGAATACCTCCGCCGAGCCGGTCGTCGGTGAGCATCAGCAGCAGGGTGTTGATGATCAGATTCTGTTCCGGTTCCAGGCCGGCACCGTAGAAGCTGATCAGATTCGACAGCAGCTCTTCCTCGTTCAGATTTGCCGGGTGATGCACCAATCGGGAGGTGACATCGTTGCCGGGTTCGGCCCGTTTCGCGGCGATGAGCTCCAGCAGCGCCTCACTGAGGTAGTTCATCCCCCATTCGGCATTGACCGTGTCGAACAGGGCGGCCATCCCGGTGGCGACCCGCTCCCCCAGTTCGGGGGTGCAGCCGACCATCCGGTTGAGCACCTCGAATACCAACGGGAACGCATACTGGGAGACCAGGTCCGCCGAACCGTTCTCACAGAACGAGTTGATCAATGGAATCGCGATCTGCTCCACCGTCTGGTGGAGTTCGTGCAGATCGATACCGTCGATGGCGGCCACATAGGCCTGACGGTAGCGCTGATGCACCTCCCCACTGTTGCGCAGAGCGTTCGGATACCACTCCATCATCGGTCTGATCGGCGAATCGGGCGGAATACTGTTCTGCCAGACCCGCGGATCGGCGGGGAAGCGCTCCGGATCGTTGAGGATTCGCACGGCTGCCTCGTATCCGATCACCAATGTCGCCGGAACATCGGGGGCCAGATCGATCGGTACGAGGGAGCCGTGTCGGTTTCGCATCTCCCGGTAGGCGCCGTGCGGGTCGGCGGCGAATTCCTCCGAGTACAGGGAGAAACGCGGACCGGGCTCTCCATTGGGGTCGCCCTGGGTGACCGGGCATCCGGTGAACGGAGGTTGTTGCTGCGAAACCGGGGGGTACTGCGTACTCAAAGACGAGACTCCAAACGATGGAACAGATATTCGACCAACGTGATGAGTGCCTGCAGGCAGGTTCGCCGGTCGCGGGCGTCGAGAGCCGTCAACGGGGCGTCATCGGTCAGGTCGAGCGCGTCCCGGATCTCCGCGAGCGGATACCGATTCGCACCCTCGAACTCGTTGACGCCCACCGCGTAGGGGACACCGCGTTCCTCGAGGACCGCCAGCACCTCGTCGGCCTTCTCGATCCGCCGGGTATCGACCAGAACGAGAGCGCCGAGTGCGCCCCTGGCCAATTCCTCCCAGAGCGGAACGAACCGCTGCTGCCCCGGAGTCCCGAAAAGGTACAGCGCCAGTTCGGGATTCAGGGTTATCCGACCGAAGTCCATGGCGACCGTGGTCTGTGTCTTCGAACCCAGTCCGGCCAGATCGTCGACACCGATACTGGCCTCGGTGATGGTTTCCTCGGTACGCAGCGGCTTGATCTCCGACACACTGCTCACGAAGGTGGTCTTGCCGACGCCGAAATTACCGGCCACCAGCAATTTCACCGATCGGGTCACGGTCTCCGGCACATAATCGACGGCGCGGTTTTCCGCGGACCGGTCAGGCCGGGAGAGCACGGAGCCCATTGAGTACCTCCTCGAGCAGGGCTATCTCCGGCAGTTTCTCAGCCGGGATCGGGATGTTCAGATGTCCGCTGTCCAGTAGGTCGGAAACGATGATCGTCACCACGGACGGGGGCAGGTCGAGATAAGCAGCGATCTCGGCGATCGACAGAGCACCGTGACTACAGACATCGACCACCCGGCGCACATCGGGGCCTGCCCCGGGCGCCGGGTCCTTGGCGGCGATGACCAGTGTGACCAGGTCCAATTCACGGCTCGGACGCGAGCGTCCGCCGGTCCGCACATAGGCGCGGACCAGGTCCGGATCACGCCGTGATCCGCTCACCGCAGATCGCCGCCGGGTCGTCTGCGCGGCTCGGAGCCGAGTTCGTGACCGACACGAGCGGCGAGCTCGTTCATTCGGTGCGCGATGAGCCCCACATCGATATCCGGCAGGGTGGACACACCCAGCAGGGCACCTTCACCCGCAGCGGTGATGAGGATCATGCCCTCGCCGTATTCGGTCATATTCTGCCGCACGTCGTTTCCGGAGCCGCCACAGAACTCACCGAGCGCCTTACCGAGCGACCGGAGGCCCGAGGCCGCGGCGGAGAAACGTTCGGCCTGATCCCGGCTGATGCCCGTCGAATGTGCGATACGCAGACCGTCCTCCGACAGCAGGACCGCGAATCGGACGCCGGGAACCTCGAGATCGTTCAGTAACCAGCCCAGCTTGTTGCTGCTGTCGGTGACCACAGTTCTCGGTGAGCCCATCAGGATGTCATCCCTTCGGTGTGTTCGGAAGCGGCAGCACGACCACTCTTGGAGCCGCTCTGCCACGCTGCTGCGATTTCGGGACGAGGCTGTCCCGGTTCGGACCGGGTGCGCCCGGTCTGGGCGGAGGGAACGGCGGACGCCACACGACGTCGCCGCTTGGGCAGGCCTCCACTGGTGATGTCGTGGACCGTGGACCGCTGGTCGTTGCCGGCCTGCTCGCTCACTCCGCTCACGGTTTCTCCCCCCGTCATCGCCACACCACTCGGTGTTGTCACTCCGGTCAGCATCGAGGAGCCGGATGTCGTTCCGATGGAGGAGGAGTTTCCGGACGTGGTGGGGGCGGCAGAAACCGACGGCACCCCGACGGGAGAGGTACCGGACGGCCCGGCGCCGTTACCACCCACTGCCGCGAGCTCACGCGCGGCAGGCGCACCACCGGAGCTCTCGCTCTCCTGGGTTGCGCGCGGCGCGACGAGCAGGGCCTCGGGGATGTAGACCATGGCACGCATACCACCGTAGGCATTGGGGCCGTCGATGTAGACGGTGAAGCCGTAACGGCGGGCCAGGGCGGCGATACCGGGGAAACCGACCTTGGGGGACGGACCCAGCTGGTGGATGTCGACCGGCCGCTCGCCCGCGAGAATCTGCCGAGCCTCTTCCATCTGCTCGGCATTCATCCGCACACCGGCGTCGTCGACGATCACGGTGACACCGTGGTGGCCTTCCTGGAAGGTGACATCGACATACGAGGTGGGCGGCGAGTACCGCAGAGCGTTGTCGATGAGCGAGGCCAGGGTGTGCACCAGCGGCTCCACCGCACGACTGATGACGATCCGGTCGAGCTGGTTGGAACGCACCCGCAGATAGTCGCGGACACGTCCGGTGGCACCACCGACGACGTCGGTGAGCGACTGGGCGGGCCACCGTCGACCGGGCAGACCACCACAGACGATCACGTAGGACTGCGCCTGACGGATCATCTGCTGCACGGTGTGGTCGATACGGATGAGGGTTTCGTAGACGCGGTCGTCCCGGTGTTCGCGCAGCGCGGCGCTGACCACCTGGCTGACGTCGGCGCCCAGGCTCACCACGGAGGTACCGAAGGAGCGCACCGCGGCGCTGGTGGCCTCACGGGAGGTCGACTCGACCTGCGCCCGGGCCGACTCCTCCTCGGCACGCACGGCCTCCTCGGCCGCGGTGACCGCTTCTTTCAGCTTTTCTTCGTGCTCTCGGGTGAGGGTGTCCCGGGTCTCGGTCTGCACCGCGCGCAGGTCTTCGGTGAATCGTTCGACGATCCAGCGCAGACATTGCGCGAAACGTGAGTTCTCCAGACCCGACGGCACTTCGGGACCCGCGGCAGGTTGCTCGAAACGGCGTAGCGAATCCGATAGCGCGGGTAGCGTACTGGCGGCGAGATTTTCGAGGGCGTCCTCGCGTACCCCCAGCTCACGCTCCAGAACATCTATTCGGTTCTGCAGCCCGCTTACGGTCCGAACGGCGTACCACGCCACGCCGAGCACCAGAATGGGGGCGAGGATCCAGGGAAGCAGCACGGCGGTATTCAGGTTCATCAGCTTTCTCGTCGTTGACGGGGCTCGAGGGTGCGCCACGCGATGCCACAGCATTCTTCTGCCACAGCGCTCGTCTCGCCTTCCTCGCGACGCCGACCATGATTGCCCCTGGCCGGATGAGGTACTCGCCGGGTACCGGCGGCGATCCCCGACCGCCCATCCCGGCGCCCACTCACGATATTCCAAAGTGGCCGAAAGACAAGACGATCGGTCGATCACGGCACCACCGGAACATCTTCGTCCGATGGCCCCGAACCCGACGACACGCACACCCTAGCAGTATTCCCGGCCACATGTTCAATATCCGACAACTATTAATTTGTCCCGCATCCGGCCGCGGCGTGTCGACCTCGGGAATCTCAGAATTATTGAGCCGGTTGCGATCACCGCAACACCCCTTCCACACCCCGGCGGACACATTTCGACGTCTCGTCCATCCCATGCCGGCGCGCATCCCAACTCCCCTGCGGGACAAAACGAACCGCCCAGTACACACCCGGTGGGCGTAACCGCGGAGCAGACACCATGGCACTCCAAATTGCCTCGCCGACCGGACAGGTGCTATAAGAGCGACCGTGCCGTCGTACGTGAAACCGCAACGGCCGTACGTTCTTCGAGAACGCCACGGCAATCACCTCTCGACCCGCCCGAGAAAGATGGTTGCGGAGCGCGAATGATCTTCGACCAGAGCCGAAAAGGTATCTGTAACGGCGTATAACGCCACTATTACGGACCAATCAACACGATGGTCACGGAAAGCGGTTCGAGCCCGAGTTTCCCAACCATCGACACAGCCGCCACATTCCGAAATGTCGATGCGCCACACGAACAACGACATCCGTCATTACCGGCACACCCTACGCGACAACCGCCACGGAAGCACGGCCACGCAGGCGGCACCGCTACGACATCACACCCACCCGTGATCGATAGCGGTGGCACATAACCCCCGGACACGGCGGTGCCCCCGGGACAACCGTCCCGGGGGCACCGCCGATGTTTCGCGAAACGCGCTCAGACCGTGAAACCGAGAGCACGCAACTGTTCTCGTCCGTCCTCGGTGATCTTGTCCGGACCCCACGGCGGCATCCACACCCAGTTGATCTTCAGATCGTCGACCAGGCCGCTGCGCACCAGCGCATTGCGGGACTGGTCCTCGATCACATCGGTGAGCGGGCAGGCGGCCGAGGTCAGGGTCATATCGAGCACCGCGGTTCGATCCTCGAGCCGCATGCCGTACACCAGCCCCAGATCGACGACGTTGATGCCCAACTCGGGATCGACCACATCGCGCATGGCCTCTTCGATGTCCTCGAGCTGCTTCAGTTCCTCCGCCGACAGCTCGGCCTGCGCCGGCTCGGCCGCCCGGTCGGTGGTCTCGGTGGATGGTGTATCGGTCATGCTGACTCCCCGTTTCCTGCCGTACGGCCCGCCATCTCGCCGGTGGCCCCGTCGATCCGGACCACGGCGTCCTTGAACGCCATCCAACCCAGCAGCGCGCATTTCACCCGCGCCGGATACTTGGCGACACCCGCGAAGGCGATACCGTCGCCGATCACGTCCTCGTCACCCTCGACGGTACCCCGGCCGGCGATCATTTCGTTGAACGCGTCGACCACCTTCAGTGCTTCCGGCAACGGCAACCCGATCACCTGATCGGTGAGCACCGATGTGGAGGCCTGGCTGATCGAACAGCCCTGTCCGTCGTAGGAGACGTCGGCGACCTCACCGTCGTCGCCGAGATGAACGCGCAGGGTCACCTCGTCACCGCAGGTGGGATTCACATGGTGCACCTCGGCACCGAACGGCTCCCGCAGCCCGCGATTGTGCGGATGCTTGTAGTGGTCCAGGATGACTTCCTGGTACATCTGCTCCATGCGCATGGTCTATACAACCCCGAAGAAGCTCTGAGCCTTCCGCACCGCGGCGACCAATGCGTCCACCTCGTCGAGGGTGTTGTAGACCGCGAAGGACGCCCGGGCGGTGGCGGCGATTCCGAACCGGCGATGCAGCGGCCAGGCGCAGTGGTGCCCGACCCGAATCGCCACCCCCTCGTCGTCGAGGATCTGGCCGACATCGTGCGCGTGGATCCCGTCCACGACGAACGACACGGCACCACCGCGATCGATGTTGTCGGTGGGACCGACGATCCGCACGCCATCGATCGAACCGAGCCCTTCCAGGGCGGCGTCGACCAGGGCGTGTTCGTGCGCGGCAACGGCATCCATACCGATTTCCCGGAGGTATCCCACGGCGGCGCCGAGTCCGACCACCTGCGAGGTCATCGGCACCCCGGCCTCGAACCGCTGCGGCGGCGGAGCGTAGGTGCTGCCCTCCATGGTGACCGTCTCGATCATGGAACCGCCGGTGATGAACGGCGGGGTATCCGCGAGCAGCGACCGCCGCCCGTACAACACCCCGACCCCGGACGGGCCGAGCATCTTGTGCCCGGAGAAGGCCGCGAAATCCACGTCCAGGGCCCGGAAGTCCACCGGCATGTGCGGAACCGACTGGCAGGCGTCCAATACCACCAGGGCGCCGACCTCGCGGGCGCGGCGCACCAGTTCGGCCACCGGGGCGACCGCACCGGTGACATTGGACTGGTGGGTGAAGGCGACGACCTTCGTCTTCGGTGAGAGCTCGTGCGAATCGAGATCGATACGTCCGTCGTCGGTGACCCCGTACCAGCGCAGGGTCGCCCCGGTACGCCGGGCCAATTCCTGCCACGGCACCAGGTTGGCGTGGTGTTCCAGTTCGGTGATGATGATCTCGTCGCCCGGTCCCACCCGGTAGGGGAACCGGTCGTCGGCGAACGAGTAGGTCACCAGGTTCAGCGATTCGGTCGCGTTCTTGGTGAAAACGATCTCGTCGGCATCGACCCCGACGAACCGCGCGATATCGGCGCGGGCGCCCTCGTAGGCGTCGGTGGCCTCCTCCGCCAACTGGTGCGCGCCGCGATGCACGGCCGAGTTGCGGGTGAGCAGGAAATCGCGTTCGGCATCCAGCACCGCCACCGGCCGCTGCGAGGTCGCCCCGGAATCCAGATACACCAACGGCTTCCCATCCCGAACCGTGCGGTTCAGGATGGGGAAATCAGCCCGGATCCGGCCGATATCGAGGGTGCGGACGGTTGCGGTCATATCACGCTCCGGCGGTCGCGGACTGGGTGAAACGGACGTAGCCGTTGGCGTCGAGTTCCTCCGCCAGTTCGGGGCCGCCCTCGGCGACGACCCGGCCGCCGACGAACACGTGCACGAACTGCGGTTGGATGTAGCGCAGGATGCGGGTGTAGTGGGTGATCAGCAGAATGCCGCCGTTCTCCCGCTCCTTGTAGCGGTTCACGCCCTCGGACACGATACGCAGGGCGTCCACGTCCAGACCGGAGTCGGTTTCGTCCAGGATGGCGATCTTCGGCTTCAGCAGACCCAGCTGCAGGATCTCGTGGCGCTTCTTCTCACCGCCGGAGAAGCCCTCGTTCACACTGCGCTCGGCGAAGGCGGGGTCGATATCGAGTTCGCTCATCGACTCCTTCACCTCCTTCACCCAGTGCCGCAGCTTGGGGGCCTCACCGCGGACGGCGGTGGCGGCGGTGCGCAGGAAGTTCGACATCGATACCCCCGGCACCTCGACCGGGTACTGCATGGCCAGGAACAGACCCGCGCGCGCACGTTCGTCGACGGACATCGCCAGCACGTCCTCACCGTCGAGGGTGATGGACCCGGAGGTGACGGTGTACTTGGGATGGCCGGCGATGGCGTAGGACAGGGTGGACTTGCCGGAGCCGTTGGGTCCCATGATGGCGTGGGTCTCACCGGATTTCACGGTGAGGTTCACGCCCTTGAGGATCTTGACGGTCTCCCCGTCCGGGGTGGCGACCTCGGCGTGCAGGTCCTTGATTTCCAGGGTGGTCATAGGTGGCAGGATTCCTTCGTGGGCTGGGAGTTCGGGGATCAGGCGCCGATGGCGGCGAGTTCGGCCTCGATGGCCGCCTCCAGCCGCTGCCGGACCTGCGGGACGGCGATCTTCTGGATGATCTCGCCGAAGAAACCGCGGACCACCAGGCGGCGAGCGATATCCTCCGGGATACCGCGGGCGCGTAGATAGAACAGCTGCTCGTCGTCGAAACGTCCGGTGGCCGAGGCGTGGCCGGCACCGACGATCTCACCGGTCTCGATCTCCAGGTTCGGCACCGAATCGGCACGCGCGCCGTCGGTGAGCACCAGGTTGCGGTTGATCTCGAAGGTGTCGGTGCCTTCGGCTTCCGCGCGGATCAGCACATCGCCGACCCATACCGTGCGGGCATCGCCCTTGGGCGAGGCGGGGTCGCCCTGCAGCGCCCCCTTGTACAGCACATTGGACTTGCAGTGCGGGACCGCGTGGTCGACCAGCAGTCGCTGTTCGAAATGCTGACCCGCGTCGGCGAAGTAGAGACCGAGCAATTCGGCGTCACCGCCGGGACCGGCGTAGCGGACGGTACCGGTGAGCCGCACCAGATCACCGCCGAGGGTGACGGCGGTGTGCCGCAGCACGGCATCGCGCCCCACCGTGGCGTGGTGGGCGGTGGCGTGGACGGCGTCGTCGGCCCAGTCCTGAATGGCGACCACGGTCAACCGGGAGCTGTCACCGAGCACGAATTCCACGTTCTCGGCATAGGTCCCGCTGCCCTTCTGGTCGATGACGACGGTCGCCTCGGCGAAGGCGTCCAGCCGGATCTGGAGGTGGCCGAAGGCCGTCTTCCCCTCACCGGGCCCGGTGACGGTGACGATGAACGGTTCGGCGACCGCCACCTCTTTGCCGACCGATATCACGGTGGCCCGCTCGAAACCCGAGTACGCCTGCGCCGCGACCCGATCCGCCGGGATGCCACCGTCGCCGAGCCGGGGATCGTCCCGATCCACGGTCTCCACGATGACACCCTCGACCGGGGTGGTCTCGACGGTGATGAAACCGTCGGCGACGGCGGTGCCGTCGTGCAGGCCGCGCAATCGACGCAGCGGGGTGAACCGCCATACCTCGTCCTTGGCGGAGGGCACTTCGAAGGCGTTCACATCGAACGAGGTGAAGACCTCGCCCTTGTTGATCGCCGGGGTACGAGCCTCGGCGGCCTCGGCAACGTTCTCGACGGCCATCAGCCGACGGCTCCTTCCATCTGCAGTTCGATCAGGCGGTTGAGTTCGAGCGCGTACTCCATCGGCAGTTCCTTGGCGATGGGCTCGACGAAGCCGCGCACCACCATGGCCATGGCCTCGTCCTCGGTGAGCCCGCGGCTCATCAGGTAGAACAGCTGGTCCTCGGAGACCTTGGAGACGGTGGCCTCGTGCCCCATGGTCACGTCGTCCTCGCGGATATCGACATAGGGGTAGGTGTCGGAACGGCTGACGGTGTCCACCAGCAGCGCGTCGCATTTCACGGTCGACTTCGACCCGTGCGCGCCCTTGTTCACCTGCACCAGACCTCGGTAGGAGGCCCGGCCGCCGCCACGCGCCACCGACTTCGACACGATGGTCGAGGAGGTGTGCGGCGCCAGGTGCAGCATCTTCGCGCCGGTGTCCTGGTGCTGACCGGCCCCGGCGAACGCCACCGACAGCACCTCGCCGCGGGCGTGTTCGCCGGTCATCCACACGGCCGGGTACTTCATGGTGACCTTGGAGCCGATATTGCCGTCGATCCACTCCATGGTCGCGCCCGCTTCGGCCTTGGCCCGCTTGGTGACCAGGTTGTAGACGTTGTTCGACCAGTTCTGGATGGTGGTGTAGCGGCAGCGGCCGCCCTTCTTCACGATGATCTCCACCACCGCCGAGTGCAGCGAATCCGACTTGTAGATCGGTGCGGTGCAGCCCTCGACGTAGTGCACGTAGGCGCCCTCGTCGACAATGATCAGGGTGCGCTCGAACTGGCCCATGTTCTCGGTGTTGATCCGGAAGTAGGCCTGCAGCGGGATGTCGACGTGCACCCCTGGCGGCACGTAGATGAACGAGCCACCCGACCACACGGCGGTGTTCAGCGCGGAGAACTTGTTGTCACCGGCCGGGATCACACTGCCGAAATACTGCCGGAAGATCTCCGGGTGCTCGCGCAGACCGGTGTCGGTGTCGAGGAAGATCACACCCTGGGCCTCCAGATCCTCGCGGATCTGGTGGTACACCACCTCGGACTCGTACTGAGCGGCGACACCGGCCACCAGCCGCTGCTTCTCCGCCTCCGGGATGCCCAGCTTGTCGTAGGTGTTGCGGATGTCCTCGGGCAGATCGTCCCAGCTGGCGGCCTGCTTCTCGGTGGACCGCACGAAGTACTTGATGTTGTCGAAGTCGATATCGGTGAGATCGGAACCCCAGGTCGGCATCGGCTTGCGTTCGAAGATGCGCAGGGCCTTGAGACGGGCCTCGAGCATCCACTCCGGCTCGTTCTTCTTCGCCGAGATATCGCGGACGACCTCCTCCGACAGGCCGCGCTGCGCGGCGGCGCCGGCTTCGTCCGGGTCGGCCCAGCCGTAGCCGTAGTTGCCCAGGGAGGCGATGGTCTCTTCCTGGGTCAACGGCGTCGGCCGGGTGGTTGCGGATTCGCGGGCGTCCGCGGCGGTCGTCGTCATTCGGCACTCCTTCCGGAGTCGATCGTTGCTTCCGTTGCGGGCTGGGCAACGGCTGATGGGGAGGCTGTATTCGATTGGAATCCGGTTCCGGCGGGTGCCACCTCGAGCGGTAGCACCGTAAGCGGTACGTGGGTGGTGCAGGCGCAATCACCGTTGGCGATGGTGGCCAGGCGTTGCACATGGGTGCCGAGCAATTCGCGGAAGGCCTCGAGCTCCGCCTCGCACAGTTGCGGGAACTCTTCGGCCACATGCGCGATCGGACAGTGGTGCTGGCAGATCTGCACGCCTGCGCCCACCGGTCGGGTGCTGGCCGCGAAACCCGCGCCGGACAGCGCCGTGGCGATTTCCTCGGCCTTGGCCACCGTCTGTTCGGGGGTCACTGTAGCGGTGTCCGCGTTCGGCGGCCGGTACCGGTCCGCGCCCCGGGGGCGGTGCGCCGGGAGCGGTTCGATCCCGGCCACGGCGGTCCGCGCCCGTTTGCGGGCGAATTCGGTGACCGCCTGCTCACCACCGATTTCGCGGAGCTGCCTGATGGCCGCTCCGGCGAGCTCGTCGTAGGCGTGGCCGAGCATGCTCCGCCCCGCCGCGGTGAGCTGATACTGCTTGGCGGGGCGGCCCCGCCCCTTCTGCTGCCACGGCGCCGAGCGGCTCGCCCGGGCCTGGCCGGATTCGATGAGTGCGTCCAGGTGCCTGCGCACCCCGGCCGGCGCCAACCCCAGGGCGGCGCCGATGGCGGTGGCGGTGATCGGCCCCTCTTCGAGGAGCAGCCGGACGATCTGGGCCCGGGTGTGCCCCTCGCCACCGGTCGCGGGCACGGCAACGGACGCGGCACCGGCCCGATGACCGGTCCCTTCGTCTACGTTCGGCAAACCCACGGTTTTCACAACATCAGTGTGGCGGAATTACTTCCCGAAATCTAATAAGGCTGCCCTGACCTGCGGCGCCCCCACCCGACACCGTCGCACGAACTGCTGCGTCGCACCGCCTCTACCACCGGTTTCATCGAAAAACGCAGGGCGCACCGAACCGTGACCGACCGGAGTGAAACAAATCACCCCCACCACTGTTTCCCTCCTGCGCCGAGCTCATCCTGCTCCGAGGCCATCCTCCGGCCGGTCGGGCCTACTAGGCTGCCTGACCGTGGCAGTAGGGGAAGGCGCGCGGCCGGGACGGCCCGCGACGGTGCGCCGCACCGCGGTGCGGCTGGGTCGGCAGGCACAGACACTGGGACGACGCGTCCTCGGATTGGACGTGCCGGCCACCGAACACACGGTCGCGGTCCTGCACCGCGACGAGTCCGAGGTCCCCGGCCTCGACCATCGGGAGTTGACCCAGCTCAACCGCATCCGATTGATGGGTGCCACCGGCACCGTTCTCATGGCCATCAGCGCGCTCGGGATCGGCGCCCAACCGGTCCACCAGAACCCCACCTCCGGTATGCGGGTGCTGGGGATCTTCGCCCGCGCGCATACCGGATCGCTGGCCATGTGCATGGTCGGCACGGTGACCGTGGTGTTGGCCTGGTTGCTGCTCGGCCGGTTCGCGGTCGGCGGGATCGGTGGGGTTCCGGTGCATCGGCTGTCCCGGGTCCAGTTGGACCGCACCCTGCTGCTGTGGATCATCCCGCTCAGCGTGGCACCCCCTATGTTCAGCAACGACGTCTACTCGTACCTGGCGCAGAGCGAGATCGCCGCACGCGGTATCGATCCGTACAAGGAAGGTCCCGTAGCGGGTCTGGGCATAGACAATGTGCTCACCAACAACGTCCCCACCATCTGGCGTGACACCCCGGCCCCGTATGGGCCGCTGTTCCTGTGGGTGGGGCGCGGTATCGCCCATCTCACCGGCGAGAACATCGTGGTCGGGGTCTGGGTGCACCGCCTGCTGGCGCTGGCCGGGGTGGCATTGATCGTCTGGGCATTACCCCGACTGTCGGTGCGCTGCGGGGTGGCGCCGGTGAGCGCGCTGTGGCTGGGTGCGGCCAATCCCCTGGTGTTGTTCCACCTCGTCGGCGGGGTGCACAACGACGCCTTGATGCTCGGACTGATGCTGGCCGGTCTGGAGTTCTCACTGCGCGCCGTTCACGGTGCCGCCGACGCTGCCACGCCACCACCTCTGGACACCCGTGGCCTCCTACTGCTGATCGGCGGGGCCGTCACCATCAGCCTGTCCTCATCGATCAAGATCACCTCGATCATCGCCCTGGGATTCGTCGGCATGGCACTGGCCAAACGCTGGGGCAACGGCCTGCGCGCGCTGTGTTCGGCGGCCGTGCTCCTGGGCGCCGTCGCGGCCCTGACGACCTTGCTGGTGAGCACGGCGAGCGGACTCGGTTTCGGCTGGATACACACCCTCGGCACCGCCAATGCGGTGCGCAGCTGGATGTCGTTGCCGACCGCGCTCGGCATCATCACCGGTTTCGGCGGCGTACTGCTCGGACTCGGCGACCACACCACGGCACTGTTGAGCATCACCCGACCGATCGCCGCGGCGGTGGCCGCGGTCATCACGGCGCGTATGCTGGTCGCCACCTGGACCGGACGCCTGCATCCGGTGGGAGCGCTCGGCGTCTCACTGGGTGCCATCGTGCTGCTGTTCCCGGTGGTGCAGCCGTGGTATCTACTGTGGGCCATCGTGCCGCTGGCCGCCTGGGCCACCAGGCCGGCGTTCCGGGTGCCCGCGGTCGCGTTCTCCGCGGTGGTGAGCGTGATCCTCATGCCGCGCGGCGCCGATCTCGAGGTGTTCCAGATCGTCGGGGCGGCCATCGCCACCATCGTGGTCGCGGTGTTGTTCCTGGTGCTCACCCGAAACTCTCTGCCGTGGCGGGAGCAGCAGGGGGTGTCGGCTTCCTCACAACCGCCCACGGCCTACCGTGTCACATCGTGAGCGCAACCCGCGACCCCGCCGTACAGGTGGACTGCGTCGTCAAACGCTTCGGCGACACCACGGCGGTGGACGGCATCGAATTCACCGTCGAACCCGCGCAGGTATTCGCGCTGCTGGGCCCGAACGGCGCCGGTAAGACCACCACCGTCGAGATGTGCGAGGGCTTCGTCGCCCCCGACAGCGGCCGGGTGCGGGTGCTGGGACTGGATCCGATCGCGGATTCGGAACGGTTGCGTCCCCGGATCGGGGTGATGCTGCAGGGCGGTGGGGCGTATCCGGGCGCGCGGGCCGGGGAGATGCTGGAGTTGGTCGCCTCCTATTCGGCCGATCCATTGGATCCCGACTGGTTGTTGCGCACCCTCGGCCTCGCCGACAACCGTCGCACCCCCTACCGCCGCCTCTCCGGCGGCCAGCAACAGCGTCTGTCCCTGGCCTGCGCGCTGGTGGGGCGACCCGAGATCGTCTTCCTCGACGAACCCACCGCCGGGATGGACGCCCAGGCGCGGATCATGGTGTGGGAGCTGATCGACGCGCTGCGCCGGGATGGGGTGACCGTCCTGCTCACCACTCATCTGATGGACGAGGCCGAGGAGCTGGCCGACCAGTTGGTCATCATCGATCACGGCCGGATCGTGGCCTCCGGCACCCCCGCCGAGGTGACGGCGCACGGCGCGGCCGGTCAACTGCGGTTCTCGGCCCCGCCGCGCCTGGATCTGACGCTGTTGGAGCGAGCGTTGCCGGAGGGGTTCGCCCCACGCGAGGTGAGTCCCGGCTCCTACCTGGTGGAAGGTGAGATCAATCCGCAGGTGCTGGCCACCGTGACGGCATGGTGCGCGCGGGTGAACGTCCTGGCCACCGATATCCGGATCGATCAGCGGCGGCTGGAGGATGTGTTCCTGGAGTTGACCGGACGGGATCTGCGCACATGACGAAACCGGATATCACCGCCAATCGCTTCGCGCCGGGGACCTTCGCCCCCGCGCCCCGGCCCAACGGCCGCGCCGCGATGCTGTTTGCGCAGACCCG
Organism: Nocardia paucivorans NBRC 100373; assembly: GCF_000308675.1. Taxonomy (GTDB): domain Bacteria; phylum Actinomycetota; class Actinomycetes; order Mycobacteriales; family Mycobacteriaceae; genus Nocardia; species Nocardia paucivorans. The sequence goes on from NZ_BAGE01000041.1 coordinate 227,651, forward strand.
ACTGGATCTGCTGCTGTTGCTGCGCAACGGGGAACAGCTGCTGCTGACCATGTTCATTCCGATCACCTTGCTGGTCGGGCTCAGTCTGCTGCCGTTCGGGGATATGGGCGACCATCGGGTGGACCGGATCGTGCCCGCGGTGATGATGGTGGCGGTCATGTCCACGGCCTTCACCGGGCAGGCCATTGCCGTCGGTTTCGACCGTCGATACGGGGCGTTGAAACGACTGGGCGCCACACCGCTGCCGCGCTGGGGGATCGTGGCGGGTAAAAGCGGGGCCGTGTTGCTGGTCGTGGTGCTGCAGGCGATGATCCTGGGCGCGATCGGGATGGCGCTGGGCTGGCGGCCGAGTCCGTTCGGGCTGGTGCTGGGGGCGCTGCTGATCGTGCTGGGCACGTCCACCTTCGCGGCCATGGGCCTGCTACTCGGCGGAACGCTCAAGGCCGAGGTCGTCCTGGCGCTGGCGAATATTCTCTGGTTCGTCATGCTGGGCGTGGCGAGTGTCGTCTTCGCCACCGAGGATCCACACGCGGCGGTGCAGACCGTGGTGCGACTGGTTCCCTCCGGTGCCCTCGCGGTGGCATTGGAGTACGCAATGGACGGCGGTGTCGACTGGTTCGGCGTGGTGGTGCTGGTGGTGTGGGGCGCGGGGGCGGGGCTGCTCGCAACCAGATTCTTCCGCTTCGACTGACCTCTCCGTCGGCAACGACGAGTTGTAGTAGTCCGGCTGCGGGCCGCATTCGGCCGCCGACTACCATCCAACCGTGCTCTATCGCGCATTTCTGCGACTTGTCGACCGACTGCCGATGCCCTCCCGCCGCGTCCAACTGTGGCTCGCGGCGGCGGTGGTGGCCTCCCAGGCCGGGATCGCCGTCACCGGTGCCATCGTGCGCGTCACCTCCTCCGGGCTCGGCTGCCCCACCTGGCCGCAGTGCTTCCCCGGCAGTTTCACCCCCGTCGGGGTGTCCGAAGTCGCCGTGGTGCACCAGGCCGTGGAGTTCGGCAACCGGATGCTGACGTTCGTGGTCACCCTGTGCGCGGCGCTGATCGTCCTGGCCGTCACCCGGGCGCGGCGGCGTCGCGAAGTCCTGGTGTACGCGTGGCTCATGCCGGGTGGCACCGTACTCCAGGCGGTGATCGGCGGTATCACCGTACTGTCCGGGCTACTGTGGTGGACGGTCGCCATCCATCTACTGGCCTCCATGCTCATGGTGTGGGTGTCCGCGGTGATGTATGCGAAGGTCGCCGCACCCGATGACGGGGTCGAAACGGTGCGCGCGCCCGCGCCGCTGCGATGGCTCACCGCGCTCGCCGGAGTCGCGCTGGCCGCGGTGTTGGTGGCGGGCACCCTGGTGACCGGAGCGGGACCGCACGCCGGGGACAAGAGCATCGACCGACCGGTACAACGCCTCGAGGTGGAGATCGTGCCGCTGGTGCACCTGCACAGCCAACTGCTGGTGGGTTATCTGGCGCTGCTGATCGGGCTGGCCTTCGGCCTGTATGCGGTCGGTATGACCGTACCCGTTCGCAAACGTCTGTTCGTGTTGCTCGGCCTGGTGGCCGCTCAGGCACTGGTCGGTGTGGTCCAGTACTTCACCGATGTGCCCGCCGTTCTGGTCGTCGTCCACGTGGGCGGAGCGGCGCTGTGCACCGCCGCTACCGCCACCCTGTGGGCCGCGCTGCGCACCCGGGAGACGGTACCGGTGACCACCGCCGAAGCCACCGCGTGGTGACCGGCCGAATCCTCGACGGTCCGGCCCGCCCGAGGACGACGGTCCGGACCGTCGCTCAGGCCGATTCCGGCCGCGTGCGGTAGCTTCGGGCCACCAGGGCCGAGGTCAGGTACCACAACCCCGACGGCACCGTCGGATCGAAACCGGTCAATACCCGCACCCGTTTGAGGCGGTAGTCGAGGGTGTTGGTGTGCATATGCATCAGTCGGGCCGTGCGCTGCCGATTGAAGTTGTTGGCAATATGCCGCCGGAGAGTTTCCAGTAGCTCCGGATGATCGTCGAGTGGGTCGAGAATCGCGCTGAGATGCTCGCGGGCCGGCCCGGGACGGGTGATCTGGAACTCCAGCGCCAGATCGGCGAAACGATGCAATCCTCCGCCGCCGACGAATTGCTGCACCGTGTCGAGGAGTTCGTGCGCCTGATCGGTCGCGTTCGGGATCTCGGCCGGGCCGGCGGCCACCACGGTGGCGGTGATCGGCACCCGGGCCGCCTCCGACAGCGCCGCCACCAATGCGTCGAGCGTGTCGTCGGGGAAGGCGTCGGCGGGCAGCAATAGGGTGCCGCCGTCCACGCTGAGCAGTGACAACACCCGGTCACCGCAGCGTCTGGCCAGTTCCGCCTGCACCCGGCGCAGTTTGCGGCGGGCCACGATGCGCCCGTCCACATCGGGGGCCGATTCGTCCGGATGCGGCGGTATGGCCAAGGCCAGCACCTGATAGGACTCGGCGATCTCGATCCCGCATTCCCGCGCCATGGTGGAGGTGCTGTGTCCGCCGAGCAGCGCCGAGGTGAGGGTATGGACGGCGGTGTGATGTTCACCGACCACCATGCGGTGTTCGCTCACATAGGACACCGCCACCGCGGAGGTGAGGGTGTCGAGGATCTCCAACAGACGCCGGGCGGTGGCGATCAGGGTGGCCGAATCCGCCGGGCTCGCATTCGACAGGATCCGGTCGAAGCCGAGTTTGAAGCCTTCGTGAATGGCGTGGTTGATGGTGTCGATCGGAATACCCTCACGCGCCCATTCGGCCGCCGCCTCACGTACCCGCTCGATCTTCTCCGGCAGTTCCCGACCGTCCAGATGACTGAGGACGATCTCGAGGCAGATACGCGTCACCGCGGTGACATCTTCCTGCAGGGCGTCTCCGGGCAGGGTGCCGCAGGGGGCGACATTCTCGACGAAATGACCGACCATCTGCTGGGACAGGCTCGAAACGTCCCGCAGATGGGTCGAAATGGGACGGCCGGACACCCTGAGTCCGGGACGAGTCTGACCTGTGACCGTCATATCGGCTCCTCCTGTTCCCTACTCCGGAGGGTTGATCTCGGAGCCACGTTATCGCGAACCTATTACTCGCCAGTAGGTTTTGTTGGAAACTGTACCCGCCACCGGTGACGCGCTCGGCGCGATATGAGAACACACAATATCCGCCGACTCCCGGCGGCACCGCGACACGGCGGTGGTATCACCACCGACGATCCCGGCCTACTTCTCGTTACGGGCGCGCGGGAATCGGGTCTGCCTGGCCACCCAACCCGCCATCTTGGCCCAGTGACCGGTCCGCGGGGTGGCCCGCGAGCTCAGATCCCGATCCCACTCCTCGGTGGCAGTGAGACCGTCGACGGAGTCGACCAGGGCCCGGGCCACATCGAGATCGGCGACCATCCGATCGCCGAGAACACCATCGTCTCCGACCAGCGTGACGCGCACCCCCTGCCGACCGACCGGCTGGAGCACGGCGGTCGCCGAGCCGCCGTGTTCGGCGACGAATCCTCGCACCGAGTCCACGACGGACTTCGGCGCGGCGACGGTGGGGGTAGCGGTATCTGTACTCATACCGGCGAGTTTACCGATGAGTAGGAACGCGTCGTCCATACCGTGCCCGGCGGTGCCCGGACCACGGGAACGGACGCGCTGTCGCGTCGCGACCGGCCTTACATCGGGCCGGTGTAGAACAGACCCATGCGCGCCATCCAAGTATCCGAACACGGCGGTCCCGAGGTCCTGGAATACACCGAGCTTCCCGACCCACGGATCGGACCGGCACAACTCCTGGTCGAGACCGAGGCCATCGGCGTCAACTACATCGATACGTATTTCCGCACCGGCGCCTACTCGCGTCCACTCCCCTATATCGCCGGCCAGGAGGGCACCGGGGTGGTCGTCGAGGTCGGCGACGAGGTCGGCGAGTTCGCGGTGGGTGATCGAGTGGCCTGGGCGAACGCCCCGGGCAGCTATGCGTCCCGGGTCGCGGTGGACGAGGCCGTGGCGGTGGCGGTGCCCGAGGGCGAGGAACGAATCGACGCGCCTGTCGCGGCCTCCGCCCTGCTCCAGGGGATGACCGCGCACTACCTCCTCGAATCGGTGTACAAACCCGAGCCCGGCGAGACGATATTGGTCCATGCGGGCGCCGGTGGCGTGGGACTGCTGCTCACCCAGTGGGCGGCCGCGCGCGGGGTCCGGGTGATCACCACCGTGTCCACAGACGAGAAGGAGACCCTGTCGCGGAGCGCGGGCGCTTGGGAGGTGTTGCGCTACGGCGACGATCTGGCCGACCGGGTCCGCGCGCTCACCGACGGGGAGGGTGTGGCCGCCGCCTATGACGGGGTGGGCGCCCCGACCTTCGACCACAGTCTCGCCTCGCTGCGGGTGCGGGGCATGCTGGCGCTGTTCGGCGCGGCGGGCGGTCCGGTTCCGCCGGTGGATCTGCAACGACTGAACGCGGCCGGTTCGGTTTTCGTCACCCGCCCCACCCTTGTGCACTACACGCGAACGCGTGATGAGCTGAAGTGGCGGGCCGGCGATATTCTGGCCGCCATCGCCGATGGATCGCTGACCGTCCGCATCGGCGCGACCTATCCCCTGGCCGAGGCGGAACGAGCCCACCGCGATCTCGAGGGCCGTCGGACCACTGGATCCATCGTCCTGCTGCCCTGACGAAGCGGAGCCGTCGGGTCGCTCGGGTCGGGCGACCCGAACCGGCGGACATCTGCCGGACGAGGGAATCAGCCGAACAGAACCTCACCGATGGTGGTCCACCCCAGTACCGAGTCCACGGCCAGACCGCAGAACACCACCGCCAGGTAATTGTTGGACTGTAGAAACAGCCGCAACGGCTTCACCGATTCACCGCGCCGCACCCCGGCGTAGAGCTGATGCGCCATCAACAGGAACCAGACGCCCGCCACCAACGCCACGGCCGCGTAGATCACCCCGGCAGCGGGCACCAGGGCCAGGGTGGTCAGCACGGTGAGCCAGGTGTAGACGACGATCTGCCTGGTCACCGTCTGTTCGGTGGCCACCACCGGCAGCATCGGCACCCCGGCCGCACGGTAGTCCTCCTTGTAACGCATGGCCAAGGCCCAGGTGTGCGGTGGGGTCCAGAAGAAGATCACCCCGAACAGCGCCAGCGCGGGCCACCCGACGGTCCCGGTGACCGCGGCCCAGCCGACCAGGGCCGGCATACATCCCGCAGCCCCACCCCACACCACATTCTGCGCGGTGCGGCGTTTGAGCCCCAGGGTGTAGACGAAGACGTAGAACAGGATGGTGGCCACCACCAACGCCCCGCTCAGCAGATTCGCCTGCCACCACAGCCAGGCGAACGACGCCACCCCGAGCAGCACCCCGAACACGAAGGCGTGCGAGGTGGGTACGGCCTCACGCGCCAGCGGGCGTTTGGCGGTACGCCGCATCACCTTGTCGATATCGGCGTCGGCGACACAATTGAGGGTGTTGGCGCTGGCCGCGCCCATCCAACCGCCGAAAAGGGTGGCCAGTACGAGTCGGATATCGACATGACCCCGGTCGGCCAACAGCATGGTCGGGATGGTTGCCACCAACAGCAGTTCGATCACCCGCGGTTTGGTGAGCGCGATATAAGCCGATGCGCGCCGTAGGGATCGGGCCGCTATCCCGCCGCCGGTGATCCGGTCTCCGAGTGCCGGCGCGGAATCGTGGGCGCTGCCGACTCCCGGTTGTTGACCGATCCGCACTGTTTCTCCTCGCACGCTGTCGAACGGGCGCAGCCGGATGCCGATCCACCCACAGCCGCGCCGGGCCGGAGCCGGAGGCAGCTGCGCACCACGTCCGGCTGGGAACGAGCAGCGCGCGGCTGCGGCGCGGCCACTACTACAGACGATGGTAGACCCCCGCCGGCCACGGTCCGTCCCGCGCCCCTCGTGTTCCGGATTACTCCACTTCCCCTGATCCGCCGAGCCGGGCCGGCGCACGGCGTTTCCGTCATATCGGCCGGCCGGGCCGGCGACCTCGTGATCCGAGCGAGCGAAAACAGGACGAACCGGACGAACCATCGGCCGGCGCGGCACCCCGCGCGCACCTTCCCGCGCACCCGGGCCGCGCACGGGTCCGTCGCCGGATCGATAGCGGGGCGTGTCCTCTAGGGTATGGGGTACGCGGCACCGTCGCGGTGGTCGCCGCGCCATTCACCGCCCTGCCCACCACAGTCGACGCACTCAATGTCAGGAGAATCCCCGTCGTGTCAGTGACAGACGACATCCGCGCCCTCACTCAGCCGAACCACCCGGACGACTGGACGGAGCTGGATACCAAGGCGGTCGACACGGCCCGGGTGCTCGCCGCCGACGCGGTACAGAAAGCGGGTAACGGCCACCCGGGCACGGCCATGAGCCTGGCCCCGCTGGCCTACACCCTGTTCCAGCGCACCATGCGACACGACCCCGCCGACCCGGAATGGGTGGGGCGCGACCGATTCGTGCTCTCCTGCGGACATTCCAGCCTCACCCTCTACATCCAGCTCTACCTGGCCGGTTTCGGTCTCGAACTGGACGATCTGAAGAACCTGCGCCAGTGGGGCTCGCTCACCCCGGGGCACCCGGAGTACCGGCACACCAAGGGTGTGGAGATCACCACCGGTCCGCTGGGTCAGGGCCTGGCCTCCGCGGTCGGTATGGCCATGGCCGCCCGACGGGAACGCGGCCTGTTCGACCCGGACGCCGCGCCGGGCACCAGCCCCTTCGACCACCACATCTATGTGGTCGCCTCCGACGGCGACATGGAGGAGGGCGTCACCTCCGAGGCGTCCTCGATCGCGGGCACCCAGCGGCTGGGCAACCTGGTGGTGATCTACGACGACAACAAGATCTCCATCGAGGACGACACCACCATCGCCTTCACCGAGGACGTGGCCGCCCGTTATCGGGCCTACGGCTGGCACGTGCAGGTCGTGGAGGGCGGTGAGGACATCGTCGCGATCGAGGCGGCGCTGGCCGCGGCCAAGGCCGAAACCGAGAAACCGTCGCTGATCCTGCTGCGCACCGTGATCGGCTACCCGGCGCCGAACAAGATGAACACCGGTGCCGCGCACGGCGCCGCGCTCGGCGACGACGAGGTGGCGGCCGTCAAACGAGCGCTGGGCTTCGACCCCGAACAGACCTTCCAGGTCGACGACGACGTCATCGCGCACACCCGCAAGGCGGTCGAACGCGGTGCCCGGACCCACGCGGCCTGGAGCATCGAATTCGAGGCGTGGGCGCAGCGCGCCCCGGAGGCCAAAGCTCTGTTCGACCGGCTCTACACCGGCCGATTGCCGGAGGGCTGGACCGACGGACTGCCCACCTGGGAGCCGGACCCCAAGGGCCTGGCCACCCGTAAGGCGTCGGCGAAAGTGCTCTCCGCGCTCGGCCCGACCCTGCCCGAACTGTGGGGCGGTTCGGCCGACCTCGCCGAATCCAACAACACCACCATCCCGGAATCGGCGAGCTTCGGTCCGGAGGAGATCTCCACCGGTATGTGGAAGGCCCACCCATACGGGCGCACCCTGCACTTCGGTGTGCGCGAGCACGCCATGGGCGCGATCCTCAACGGCATCGTGCTGCACGGCCCCACCCGTCCCTACGGCGGCACCTTCCTGGTGTTCAGCGACTACATGCGCCCCGCGGTCCGTCTGGCGGCACTCATGCGGGTGCCCGTCACCTATGTCTGGACCCACGATTCGATCGGCCTCGGCGAGGATGGCCCCACCCACCAGCCGATCGAACATCTGGCGGCCCTGCGCGCCATTCCCAACCTGAGCGTGGTCCGGCCGGGCGACGCCAACGAGACCTCCCACGCCTGGCGCGCCGTGATCGAGAAGCACAGCGGCACCCACAATTCGCCGTATGTCTCCGCCGAGGCGGTGGGCACCGGTGGCCCGGCGGCGCTGGCGCTGACCCGGCAGAACCTGCCGGTGCTGGAGGGCACGGCCGACGCCTACGAAGGTGTGTCCCGGGGTGGATACATCCTGGCCGAGGCGTCCACCGGTATCCCGCAGGTCATCCTGATCGGGACCGGTTCGGAGTTGCAGATCGCCGTGGCCGCCCGCACTACGCTGGAGGCACAGGGTATCGGTACCCGAGTGGTCTCGATGCCGTGTGTGGAGTGGTTCGACGCGCAGGACAAGGCCTACCGCGACGAGGTGCTGCCGCCTGCGGTCGCCGCGCGGGTGGTCGTCGAGGCCGGTATCGCCATGCCGTGGCATCGGTTCACCGGCGACGCGGGCGAGATCGTGTCCATCGAGCACTTCGGTGCCTCGGCCGACTACCAGACCCTGTTCCGCGAGTTCGGTTTCACCGAGGAAGCGGTGGTGGCCGCCGCGCAGCGCACGCTCGACAACGTGAAGGGGTAACGGAACATGACACAGAACGCGAACATCGCCGCCCTGGCGGCGGCAGGTGTATCGGTGTGGTTGGACGATCTGTCCCGGGACCGGATCGAATCCGGTCAACTGGCCGAGCTGATCGCCACTCGCGGCGTCGTGGGGGTCACCACCAATCCGACGATCTTCCAGGGCGCGCTCAGCAAAGGACACGCCTACGACGAACAGGTGCGGGCGCTGGCCGCGCAGGGCAGCGACGCCGAGGCCGCGGTCCGCACCATCACCACCGATGACGTCCGCGCGGCCTGCGATGTGCTGGCCGAGGTGTTCGACCGCACCGGCGGCGTGGACGGGCGGGTCTCCATCGAGGTCGATCCCCGACTGGCGTTCGATACCGAGGCCACTGTGGCCCAAGCGATCGAACTGTGGAAGATCGTCGACCGACCCAACCTGTTCATCAAGATCCCGGCCACCGAGGCGGGTCTGCCCGCGATCGGCTCGGTGATCGAACAGGGCATCAGCGTCAATGTCACGCTGATCTTCTCGGTGCAGCGCTACCGCGCCGTCATGGGCGCCTACCTGGACGGGCTGCGCAAGGCCAAGATCGCCGGCCACGATCTGGCCCGGATCCACTCCGTGGCGTCGTTCTTCGTGTCCCGGGTGGACACCGAGGTCGACAAGCGACTGGAGGCCATCGGCACCCCGGAGGCGCTGGCCCTGCGGGGTAAGGCCGCGCTCGCCAACGCCCGCCTGGCCTACGCCGAATACCAGGATGTCTTCGACGGCGGGGCCCACACCTCGACCTACCGGCATCTGGCCGCGGCCGGCGCCAATCGGCAGCGGCCGCTGTGGGCATCGACCGGGGTGAAGAACCCGGACTACCCGGACACCCTGTACGTCACCGAACTCGTGGCCCCGAACACGGTGAACACACTGCCGGAGAAAACCCTGGAGGCCGTCGCCGACCACGGCGAGGTGCGCGGTGACACCGTCTCCGGGACCGCAGAGGAGGCGCGTCGGGTATTCGACGAGCTGACGGAGGTCGGTATCGACCTCGACGATGTCTTCGCGGTGCTCGAGCGCGAGGGCGTGGAGAAGTTCGAGAAGTCGTGGGAGGAACTGCTGTCCGCCACGGCCGCCGAACTGCGTGGCGGAGGGGGTAACTGAGCCCGATGGCCGGCCTCGCGGACCACGCGGCCACACCCCGGTGGCGCAACCCGCTGCGGGACGAACGGGACAAACGGGTACCGCGCATCGCGGGACCGTGCAGCATGGTGATCTTCGGCGTCACCGGTGATCTGTCCCGACGGAAACTGATGCCGGCCATCTATGACCTGGCGAACCGGGGGCTGTTGCCCCCGGGTTTCGCCCTGGTCGGCTTCGCCCGCCGTGATATGGCGAACGAGGACTTCGCGGCGATCGTGCGCGACGCCGTCGAAGCACACGCCCGTACTCCGTTCCGGCAGGAGGTCTGGGACCACCTGGCGGAGGGGTTCCGCTTCGTCCAGGGCACGTTCGACGACGATGCCGCATTCGCCCGGTTGACACGCACCTTGGCACAGTTGGATATCGAGCGGGGCACCGGCGGGAACCACGCCTTCTACCTGTCGATTCCACCGGACACCTTTCCGGTGGTCCTGGATCAGCTCGCCCGGCACGGCCTGGCCGCGAGGACCTCCGTCTCGACCGCCCATGGGCGTTCCCCCTGGCGACGGGTGGTGATCGAGAAACCGTTCGGACACGACCTGGCCAGCGCGCGCGAACTCAACGCCCTGGTCAACCGGGTGTTTCCGGAGGAAACCGTCTTCCGCATCGACCACTACCTCGGCAAGGAGACGGTGCAGAACATTCTGGCGCTGCGATTCGCCAATCAACTGTTCGACCCGATCTGGAATGCCAACTACGTCGACCATGTACAGATCACCATGGCCGAGGACATCGGGCTCGGCGGCCGCGCCGGCTACTACGACGGTATCGGCGCCGCCCGGGATGTGATCCAGAACCATCTGCTGCAACTACTGGCGCTCACCGCCATGGAGGAGCCGATCAGCTTCGAACCGCGGCAGATGCAGTTGGAGAAGATCAAGGTGCTCTCGGCGACCACCCTGGTCGAGCCCTTGGACGAGACCACCGCGCGCGGCCAGTATTCGGCGGGTTGGCAGGGTGGTGAACGGGTCGTCGGCCTGCTGGACGAGGAGGGTTTCGACCCGGATTCGCGTACCGAGACCTATGCCGCGATAACCCTCGAGGTCAATACGCGACGGTGGGCGGGGGTGCCGTTCTATCTGCGCACCGGAAAACGCCTCGGGCGTCGGGTGACCGAGATCGCGGTGGTGTTCAAACGGGCCCCGCATCTGCCGTTCGACCGCACCATGACCGCAGAGCTCGGGGAGAACGCGCTCGTCATCCGGGTACAGCCGGATGAGGGCATCACCATGCGGTTCGGCTCGAAGGTGCCCGGTTCCGGGATGGAAGTACGCGATGTGAACATGGATTTCAGCTATGGCGAATCGTTCACCGAATCCTCGCCGGAGGCCTATGAGCGGCTGATCCTGGATGTGTTGCTGGGTGAGCCCTCGTTGTTCCCGGTGGACAAGGAGGTCGAATTGTCCTGGCGCATCCTCGATCCGGTGCTCGAGCACTGGGCGACCAACGGCAAACCCGAACAGTATGCGGCGGGCACCTGGGGCCCGGACTCGGCCGCGGAGATGCTGGCCCGCACCGGCCGGGAATGGCGGCGTCCATGATCGTCGATATGCCCGACACCACCACCAGAGCGGTGACCAAACGCCTGGTACAGCTGCGGGAGAGCAATGGTGTCATCACCATGGGGCGGGTCCTGACCCTGGTGGTGTGCACCCTGGACAGCTCCGAGGCCGAGGACGCCATCGAGGCCGCCAACGAGGCCAGTCGCGAACATCCGTGCCGGGTGGTCGTGCTGGCGCGCGGTGACCGGTCGGCGCCCACCCGACTGGATGCCCAGATCCGAGTCGGCGGTGACGCGGGCGCCGCCGAGGTCATCGTGCTGCGACTCCAGGGCGAGTTGATCAGCCACGAAAGCAGTGTGGTCATCCCGTTCCTGCTCCCCGACACCCCGGTGGTCGCGTGGTGGCCGCGCGGCGCGCCTGCGTTCCCCTCGCAGGATTCGGTGGGTCGGCTGGCGACCCGCCGCATCACCGACGCCACTTTCGCCCCCGATCCGCAGGCGGCGATCAAACAGCGGCACGGTTCCTACGCGCTCGGCGACACCGATCTGGCGTGGAGTCGAATCACCTACTGGCGGGCGCTGCTGGCCGCCGCCATGGACGAACCGCCGTACGAACCGGTGGAGTCGGCGGTGGTGTCGGGCCTCCGGGAGGAACCGGCGCTGGATATGCTCGCCGGATGGCTGGCCTCGCGACTCGACTGCCCGGTACACCGTCGTACCGGGGATCTGCGGGTGGAATTGCACCGCCCCACGGTGTCGATCGCGATCGCCCGCCCGCAGAAGGGGGTGACCGCGACCCTGACCCGCACCGGCGAACCCGTGCAAAGAATCGCCCTGGCACGGCGGGGAACCCGGGATTGCCTGGCCGAGGAACTGCGCAGACTGGACGCGGACGAGATCTATGCCGAGGCATTGGCCGGAATCGAAAGGGTGCGCTATGACGGGTAGTACCGACTCCGAGTTTCCCGCCGACACCGTGGAGGTCCACTCCGACACCGACGCACTGCTCGCGGCCGCGGCGGCCCGGTTCGTCGGGGTGGTGGTGGCCGCCCAGGCCGAACGCGGCTCCGCGTCGGTGGTATTGACCGGCGGTGGCACCGGAATCGCGCTGCTCGAGCGGGTCCGGGAGGCCCCGGGCGATATCGATTGGTCCCGGCTCGACATCTTCTGGGGTGATGAGCGGTTCGTGCCCGCCGGCGATCCCGACCGCAACGAATTGCAGGCCCGTAAGGCGCTGCTCGACCACGTTCCGCTGGACCCGGCCCGGGTGCACACCGTCGCCACCTCCGATAGCGAATACCCCGATCCGGTGGAGGCCGCCGGCGAATACGCCGCGACGGTACGGGCGTATCTGACCGAACACGGCGCCTTCGATCTGCATCTGCTCGGTATGGGCCCGGACAGCCATATCAATTCGCTGTTCCCGCATTCCGACGCGGTGCGTGAGGGACACGAACTTGTCGTCGCGGTCACCGATTCCCCCAAACCGCCACCGGTCCGGATCACCTTGACCCTGCCCGCTGTTCACCGGACCCGACACGTCGTACTCATCGTCTCCGGCGCCAACAAGGCGGATGCCGTCGCCGCCGCCGTCGGTGGCGCCGATCCGGTGGAGGTCCCGGCCGCCGGTGCCCACGGCACGGAATCCACCACCTGGTTGCTCGACGCGGAGGCCGCCTCGAGTCTGCGGCGATAGTCGGCGGCCGTGACAGTCGAGTTGATCGTTCTGCTGATCGTCGTCGTCACGGCATTGGCTTTCGATTTCACCAACGGGTTTCACGACACCGCCAATGCGATGGCCACCTCCATCGCCACCGGCGCGCTCCGGCCCAAGACCGCGGTGGGACTGGCCGCCGCCTTGAACCTGGTGGGCGCTTTCCTGTCGGTCGCCGTGGCCGCGACGGTGGCCGAGGGAATAGTCCGGCTGGACGAGGTCTCCGGTCGAGAGTTGCTGCTCATCGTCTACGCCGGACTGGTCGGCGGAATCCTCTGGAATCTGCTCACCTGGCTGGTCGGGTTACCGTCCAGCTCCTCGCATGCGCTGTTCGGGGGGTTGATCGGCGCCGGCCTTGCCGCACTCGGGTGGCACGGGGTGGTCTGGTCCGGGGCCGATGGCGGGGTGCTCGCCACGATCGTGTTGCCCGCGCTGGTCTCGCCGATCGTGGCGGCGCTGGTGTCCGCCCTCGGCACCTGGTCGGTCTATCGACTCACTCGCGGGTCCGACCCCGCCAAGGTGAGTGCCGGATTCCGCTGGGGGCAGATCGGAACGGCATCCCTGGTCGCGCTGTCGCACGGCACCAACGACGCACAGAAGACGATGGGGGTGATCTTCCTGGCCCTGGTCGCGCACGGGAGCCTCGATGCCGATTCGGAGATGCCGCTGTGGGTGATGGCCGCCTGTGCGGTCGCGATCGCGGCCGGTACCTATCTCGGCGGTTGGCGGATCATCCGCACCCTCGGCACCGGGCTGGTGGAAATCGACTCACCCCAGGGCCTGGCAGCGGAATCGGCCTCGGCGGCGATCATTCTGACCTCCGCACATTTCGGCCTCCCGCTCTCGACGACCCAGACCGTCAGCGGCGCGATTCTCGGCACCGGTCTGGGCCGGGGCGCGGAAGTGCGGTGGGGGGTCATGGGCCGGATGGCGGTGGCGTGGCTGCTGACCCTCCCGGCGGCCGGGATCACCGGGGCCATCTGCTGGGCGCTGGGACACTTCATCGGCGGACTGCTCGGGATTACGGTGGTGTTCGCCCTGCTCGTGATCCTGGCCGTACTCATCTACCGGCATTCGCTGCGCGACCGGATCACCGGCGACAACATCGATACCGCACCGCGAGTTCGATCGTCCCCAGCGGACCGGCGATTGCCGTCCGTCCGGCCGGCCCCGGAGAAGGAGGCATGATGTCCACCCTGTTGTCGCATACCCGGGCCCTGTGGCAGGTCACCCTGGCCGGGTTGATCCTGGGCGCCGGGCTACCCGCGCTGTTCGCACTCGGCATTCGATGCTGGTCGGCCACCACCGCGGTCGGCCCGGACGGTTCGGTGCGACGTAATCCGAGCGCGTGGGTGGGTGCCTGCCTGTGCCTGGTGGCCGTCCTGACGGCGACGGTCGCAGGCGTGCTCTACATCGCCAGGGAGTTCCTGGCCGACCGACTCGGCGTCCGGCTGTTCGGACCGGCCTGAGTCGATGGCCGAGAACACGGATCGACAACGGCGACCGGGGTGGCCCGCTCGGGTCATCGCGTGGCTGCGGGCCGGCTATCCCCAAGGGGTGCCCCAGACCGATTACGTCGCGTTGTTCGCGATACTGCATCGGAATTTGACCGAGCAGGAGGTCGTATCGATCGCCGAGCAACTGGTGCGGGATCGGGGGGACCGAGAGATCACCCGGGACGAAATCGAGGCAGCGGTGCACCGGATGGCCCGGGAACGTCCCGGCGCGGACGATATCGCGCGGGTCGCCTCGCATCTGGCCGCCGGCGGTTGGCCACTGGCCGCACCGTCGGACGAGTTGTCGGACGAGGAACGGTAGATGCTGCCCCGGGTGCTGCGTACGGTGATCGACTGGCTGCGCAGCGGCTATCCGGAGGGCATTCCGGAATCGGATTACGTACCGCTGATCGCCTTGCTGCGACGAAGGCTCACCGACGCCGAAGTGGAACAGATCGCGACCGAGGTGCTGAACTCACCCGGGCACACGGTGGACCGGACGGATATCCAGGTGATGATCACCGAGGTCACCGACGAGATGCCCACCGAGGCGGATCTGCGGCGGGTGCTGTCGAGGTTGGATCCACCCGACTGGCCGACCGGGTCCGGTCGGCCGTGAACACCCGTCTCGGACGCAGCCACGGCGGCCCGAATGTTCGTGACCGGGACGAGCGGTCGAACGACCCGGATATGGAGCCCACCGCGTTTAGGCTGACCACCGTGATGGTCCGATGAGCGCGCACGAGGCCGATCGACGATTCCGGGCCGAGATCGCGGCCCTGCGCCCGGCTCCCGCAGCCCCGCTCGATCGGGAACTGGCGCCCGGGATCACCGGACGGATGTGTCTGGAGCTGTTCGAATCCCAGGTCGTGAGCCGACAGCTGGATCTGGCAGCGCGTCGACTCGGCGCGGCGGGCACCGGCTACTACAGCATCGGTTCCTCCGGGCACGAAGGCACCGTGGCCCTGGCCGCGGCCACCCGGATCACCGACCCGGTGATTCCGCACTACCGGTCGGGGGCACTGTTCGTCCAGCGGGTGCGGCGCGCGGGTGGGACGGACCCGGTGCGCGATGTCCTGCTCGGTGTGGTGGCCGCCGCGGCGGATCCGATCTCCGGGGGGAGGCACAAGGTGTTCGGAAGCGCGGCGGCGAATATCATCCCGCCGACCTCCACCATCGCCTCGCAGCTACCGCGGGCGATGGGGCTGGCGTTCGCCCTCGACCGGGCGACCCGACTCGGCGTGCGCTGCCCCTGGCCTGCCGATTCGGTGGTGGTGTGCGGTTTCGGCGATGCCTCGGCCAACCATTCCACCGCGACGGGCGCCATCAATGCCGCGGTGCACACCGCCCACCTCGGGATCGCCATGCCGATCCTGTTCCTGTGCGAGGACAACGGCCTCGGTATCAGCGTGCCCACCCCGCCCGACTGGATCGAATCCGCATACGGGCACCGCCCCGGCCTGCGTTTCTTCACCGCCGACGGCTGCGATCTCCCGGACGCGCTGACCGCCGCGACCGCGGCGGTCGACTGGGTTCGCGCCCACCGCCGTCCGGCATTCCTGCGGCTGCGCACCGTGCGACTGTTCGGGCACGCCGGTTCCGATGTGGAGACCGCCTACCGGGATCCGGCCGCCGTCGCGGCCGATCTGCGACGCGATCCGGTGATCGCCACCGCCCGTCTGTTGGTCACCACCGGTATCTGCGGCCCGGGCGAAGTACTCGCCCGGTACGACGCCGTCGCACGTCGGGTCGCCGAGGTCGCCGAACAGGTGGGGCGGGAACCGAAACTCGCCTCCGCCGAGGCCGTCACCGCCGTACTCGCCCCCGCCCGACCGGACCTGGTACGCGCGGATGTCCTCGAACGCGGCGGCTCGACTACCCCGGTTTCTCCACCCGAAGCGCGGCCACGAACCACTCACCCCGCGGCCGATACCGCCCGCCCCGATACGAGTGCCTCGGTACGAGCGCAGGACAGCACCCCGGCCCCCGGCGTTTCCGACCCCGTGGTGCCCCCGTCGGGTCCGGTGCCCCTGGCCCGGGCGATCAATCACACTCTGGCCGCATTGCTCGCCCGTGACCCCGATGTGCTGGTTTTCGGTGAGGACGTAGCCCGCAAGGGCGGTGTCTACGGGGTGACCAAGGGCCTGCGGCAGCGGTTCGGGGCGCGTCGGGTATTCGACACCCTGCTCGACGAACAGAGCATCCTGGGCACTGCCCTCGGCGCCGCGCTGGCCGGTTTCGTACCGATCCCGGAGATCCAGTACCTGGCCTATGTGCACAACGCCCTGGATCAACTGCGCGGTGAGGCGGCGACGCTGTCGTTCTTCTCGGCGGGGCGTTACCGCAATCCCATGGTGGTCCGCATTGCCGGGTATGCCTACCAGCGAGGTTTCGGCGGGCATTTCCACAACGACAACTCGGTGGCCGCCCTGCGCGACATCCCCGGTCTCGTGGTGGCCTCGCCGTCCCGCGCCGACGATGCCGCCGCTGTATTGCGCACCTGTGTCTCGGCCGCCCGCGTGGACGGACAGGTCTGCGTTCTCCTCGAACCCATCGCCCTCTATCACACCCGGGACCTGTACGAACCCGATGACGGTCGGTGGGCGGCGTCGCTCGACGCGCTCGAGCACGTACCGATCGGACGGGCGCGGGTCTACGGCGCCGGTACGGATCTGACGATCGTCGGTTTCGCCAATTCGGTGCCGATGAGTCTGCGGGTGGCCCGCCGGCTCGCCGACCGCGGCATCGACGCCCGGGTCCTGGATCTGCGCTGGTTGTCTCCGCTCCCCACGGCGGATCTGCTACACCATGCCCGGGCCACGGGCAAGGTCCTCGTCGCCGACGAAACCCGTCGGGGTGGGGCAGTGTCGGAGTCGGTGCTCGCCGCCCTCGTCGACGCCGGATTCACCGGCCGTATCGCCCGGGTCACCAGTGTGGACAGTTTCGTTCCGCTGGGCCCGGCCGCCGAAACGGTGCTGCTGGGTGAGCAAGAGATCGAGACCGCGGCGGTCGAGCTCGTCTCCGACCGCTGAGGGCGCGGCGGTGTGGCATGGCCCCGACCGTACGCTCACCGCATGACCGAACCGGATATACCGGGTATACCGGATATATCGGATATATCGGATATATCGGAGACCGACAGCGATATGCTGCGCCGCGTCGAGTCCGAAATCGTCGGCCAACACCGATTCATCGAATCCCGGCTGCGCGGGAGCGCCGAAACCTCACTGGAGTCGTTCGCCGAGGCGCATACCCCGGATTTCCGTTTGCACGGTATGGCAGGGACGGTTCTCGAACGGTTGGAGGTTATCTCCTCGTTCGGCGGGGCACGTGGAGCCGAACCTGCATTGTCCATCCCGATCGACGCCGTTCGGCTCGTCTCGGTGGACTTGTCCACCATTGCCGCCACCTATCATTGCTGCCATCTATCATTGCTGCCACCTATCATTGCTAACACCTATGTGGAATGACATGAGGGCACGGCCACACCTTCGACGCGGCTGTGCCCGGTGGTGTTTCGGCGCACCGCGGCGGATGCCGAACGCCTGTACCGGCATCACCTGCAGGAGACACGGGTCACCACGCCTCGGTAACCGGCGCGCCCACGGACGGGCACGGTGTTCTCTACGGAAACCGGTTGAGGTACGCGATCCGGGCAATACTGTGGACAGTAACGGCGACCTGTGGTGGAGGTGCGGCCATGACGGCGGTGTCCATGTCGGGCGAGATGCGTCCGGAGCACGACTGTGCCGACGATCGGGTGCTGCTGCACTACCAGCGCTCGTATCCGCAACCGGTACTCGAGGTGTGGACGGCCGCGACCGAACCCCGCCGGTTGGTGCACTGGTTCGGCACGGTGACCGGTTCCGGGAGCGAACGGATCGTCCACCCTCCGCACGACGGGCCGGTATCCGTGCCGTTGAACGTGCGGATCGAGCGGTGCGTCGCCCCGCACGAGCTCCGGGCGCGGATCGATACCGCGCTATTGGAGCTGCGCTTGAATCAGGTGGGCGTGGTCACCACGCTCGAACTGGTACGGCGGCATGTACCCTCGGCCCGCGCCGCTGCGATCGGTCCACGCTGGCAATTCCTGCTGGATCGGTTCACCGCCTATCTGGAACGCCGGCCGGTACCGGATTGGCCGGCGTACCCCGATCTGGCCCCCGAGTACCGATAGCCCGAGCCGGAAACCCCGCCCGAAGTGGGCCCGCATCGTTGGGCGAATAGGAGCCGCGCAGTCAGGCGATGGCGTCGCTCGATGTGGCGGCCGGTTCGGCCAGGGCGCGTAATAAGAAGTCGTTCACCTCGGCGCTACGTTCCAGATGCACCAGATGTCCCGCACCGGGTACTCGCTCGACCGCGCGGAGATCGGGCAGCAGGGCCCGCATGGTGTCCAGGGGGTTCCGCCCGCTGAAACCCTCCATATCGGGGTCGTTCTCGCCGTACAGGAAATGGATCGGCACCCGGGGTACGGCGCCGGTGTATTCGGCGGTCAGCTCCCAGTTGCGGTCCAGCACCCGATACCAGTTCAAACCGCCGGTGAACCCGGTGCGTTCGTATTCCGCGGCCAGAACGTCGAATTCCGCGATGGACAACCACGGCCAGGGCAGCGAAGGAGCTTCCGGGAGCGCGTCGAGATAGCGGGTCCCCGGTGGGTGTTTCCAGGTGTCCAGGTAGTGGTAGTCCCCGCTGAGCGCGTAGTAGACACGGGCCAGGAATTCTCGGGGGCGAGCGGCCAGGTCGGCATCGGCCGGTCCGGGTTCCAGGAAATACGACAGATGCAGGAAGTGCCGTTCGGCCATCCGATTCCAGTAGTACGACGGCGGCCGTGGTGGGCGCGGGGTGAACGGGTTGTTCAGCACCACCAACCGGCTCACCCGCTCGGGTGCGCGGAAGGCCAGCTCCCAGATCAGCGCCGCGCCGAAGTCCACGCCGACGAAGGTTGCCCGTTGTTCCCCCAGATCGTCGAGGAGGGCGAGCAGGTCGCCGACAACGGCGCGATTGGTGTAGTCGTCGAGGTCGGTCGGGGCATCGGTCCGTCCGAATCCGCGCAGGTCCGGTGCGATGGCCCGGTACCCGGCCGCGGCAACCGCGGTCAGTTGACGATGCCAAATGTATCCGGTGTGCGGAAACCCGTGGCAGAAGACGACCGGATGTCCCTGTCCCCGCTCGGTGAGGTACATCCGAATTCCCTCGTTCCGCACGAACCGGCGTGTCGTCTCCACCGGACCTCCCATTCACTAGAACGCGTTCCAGTTTCACGGTAGTGTCCCGGGAACGTGAGCGGAATACCCCATACCCTGCAAGGTCGGATCGCGGTGGTCACCGGCGCCGGCCGAGGCGTCGGCAAAGGCATCGCACTGGAGCTCGGCGCGGCGGGCGCGACCGTCTACGTCACCGGCCGATCGACCATCCCGGGACGGCTCCCCGGAACGGTGCACGAGACGGCGGCGCAGATCGACGAGCTCGGCGGCGCCGGTATCCCCTTCGTCTGCGATCACCGCGACGACGACGCGACCGCGCGCCTGTTCGAGCGGATACGCGACGAACACGGCACCCTCGACGTGCTGGTGAACAATGTCTACAACTCCCCCGCGGCGGCCCGCTGGCTGGGCAAACCGTTCTGGGAGTTCCCGCCCACGGCCTGGGACGAAACCTTCGACGTCGGCGTGCGGTCACATTATGTGGCCAGTGCGTTCGCCGTACCCTTGCTCCGGGAGGCGGGCGGCCTGATCGTCAATATCTCCTCCCCCGGCGCACAACGCTATATGCACAACGTGGTGTACGGGGTGGCCAAGGCCGCATTGGACCGCCTCACCGCGGATATGGCACACGATCTGGCCGAATCCGGGGTAGCCGTGGTCTCCCTGTGGCCGGGCCTGGTGGATACCGAACTACTCCGAATGGTGCCGGCCGATGCGGAGGGCAGGCGGCTGGTGACACTACCCGGCGAGGGCACCTTCGACCTGGCGGAGGCGGAAACCCCGCGGTTCACCGGCCGGGCGGTGGTGGCGCTGGCCGCCGACCGGGACAGACAACGGCGGTCGGGGCGGTCCTGGCGGGTCGCCGACCTGGCCGCGGACTACGGATTCACCGATGTGGACGGACGGGTTCCCCGTCACGACTGAGCGGCGTCAGGAGAACTTGATCTCCAGACCGATACCGAGAATGGCGATCAACCAGACGATCCCCGTGAACACGGTGATGCGGTTGAGGTTCTTCTCCGCGACGGTCGACCCCGACAGGCTGGACTGCATCCCGCCGCCGAACAGACTGGACAGGCCTCCGCCCTTGGCCCGGTGCAGCAGCACCAGCAGCACCAGCAGCACGCTGGTGATGATCAGGAGGATATCCAGGAACATCCGCATGGCCGACAGTGTATGCGGCGGGCACGGCCCGGACCGAATCAGGTGCGCGGCGCCACCGAGACCAGATGGATGGTGCGTTCGTTCTGCGCGTATTCGGCCACCGCCTGTTCCCGCAACCGATCCTGCGCGGTCAACCGCACCTGATGCTGGTGCATATGCTCCGACCAGGACCGCACCACGAAGGCCTCCACGTATTTGTCCTCCGCACCGATATCCCGGAACAGCCGCCACTCCATCGCCCCCGTCCGTTGGCGGGAACGCCCCAGATACACCATCGCGTCGAGGAAAGCGGGCACGTTCTCCTCCGGAACCAGGTATTCGTGCAGCACCATCACCGGACCGTCGTCGGGGTCCGGCTCCACCACCAGGTTCGGTTCCGGCCAATACGGCTGCGGGGTCAGGTCGAGAGTGTCCACATCGTGGCGGATCGGCAGCCAGAGGGTGCTCACCGCACACCCCACCAGCAGTATCGCCGACACCAACAGCGCCGCGACCGTCCCGAACGCCCCGGCGATCAATCCCCACGCCAAGGAGCCGATGGCCTGGCCCCCCATGAAGACCAGCATGTACACCGCCAGCCCCCGGGCCCGCACCCAGGCGGGCAGCAGCAACTGCATGGTGGCGTTCAGGGTGGCCAATGCCAACAGCCAGGCCGCGCCCGCGAACACCAACAGCACCAGAACCGCGGCCACCACTTCGATCAGCGCGGCCCCGGCCGCCGCCACACCGAAGACCACGGCCGCGACCGCCAACATCCGGGTAGGGGTCAGGCGCGCCCGCACCCGGGCCAGCCCCAACGCGCCGAGCACCGCCCCGACGCCGAGCGCGCCCAGCATGATCCCGTATCCGGACGAACCGAGCCCCAGTTGGTCGTTGGCGACCACCGGCAGCAATGCCCACACCGCGCTCCCGGGACCGACGAACAGCATCGACCGCGTCAGTACCCGACGGATCGCCGGCGAGGCGCGGATGAATCGGGTCCCGGCCTGCAGCGCGGCCAGCGGACGCTCACTGGGCAGGGTGCGTTCCGAGGGCCGGCGCCGCCACAGCAGCAGCGCGACGACGATACCGCCGAACGACAAGGAGTTGAGCGCGAACACCAGGGTTGGACCCGACAGCGCCACCAGCACTCCGGCCAGCGCCGGTCCCACGGCACGGCCGATGTTCATACTCATACTGCCGAGTGCGGAGGCCGATGGGATCTGCTCCCGGGGCACCAACTCCGGCTGGATGGCCTGCCAGGCCGGGCCGGTGAGCGCCTGTCCGCAGCCCAAGAGGAACAACAGTGTCAACAGCACCGCCGGAGTGGTGTGGCCGGTGGCGGTGAACAGGGTGAGGGTCACGGCCAGCAGCGCCATGACCGACTGCGCCCCCAACAACAGTCGACGGCGATCGAGCAGATCTGCCAACACACCGGACGGTATGGACAGCAGCATCACGGGCAATGTCGTCGCGGTCTGCACGAAGGACACCAGCGCCGCGGCATTGGGTTCGTCGACCATGATCCATTGCGCGCCCACGGTCTGCATCCAGGTCCCCAGATTGGAGACCAGCTGGGCGATCCACAGCGCCCGATAAACCGGCGACCGCAGCGGTGCCCAGGTGGACGGTTTCGACGTGGCTCGCGTCATCGGCTCGAGCATAGCCGCAGCCACCAGACGCCTTACCGTGAGCTCGGTGCCTGCGCGCGTCACCGCGGCGTTCGGGCCGCACCGACCGGTCACGGGCACTTCCCGAATCAGCCGAATCCACGGCCCGGGCACGAAAAACATCGAGGCCCACCGGTTTTCACCGATGGGCCTCGACGACCGGCCGGCCTCAGGGCAGCGGTCCGCCCGCCGCGATGGCGGACAGAGTGGCGAACTCATCACCCTTGAGCGAGGCACCGCCCACCAGAGCACCGTCGATATCGGGCTGCTTGATCAGCTCACCGACATTCTTGGCGTTCACCGAACCGCCGTAGAGCACCCGCACCGTGGCGGCGACCTCCGGGGAGGCCAACTTCTGCAGTTCCTCCCGGATGGCGCCGCACACCTCCTGCGCGTCGGCAGGAGTGGCGACCTTACCGGTGCCGATGGCCCAGACCGGTTCGTAGGCGATGACGACCTTCGAGATCTCCTCGGCCGACAGCCCCTTCAGGGAACCGCGCAGCTGTTCGAGGTTGTACTCGACGTGGGTGTGGGCCTCGCGGACATTGAGGCCCTCTCCGATGCACACGATCGGGGTGATCCCGTTCTTCAACGCCTGCTTGGCCTTGGCCAGCACGATGGCGTCGTCCTCGCTGTGGTACTGGCGGCGTTCGGAATGCCCGACCACGACGAAGGTGCAGCCCAGTTTGGCCAGCATGGACGCGCTGACCTCACCGGTGTAGGCGCCCGCGTCGTGGACGGACACATCCTGCGCACCGTAGGTGATGCGCAGTTTGTCGCCCTCCACCAGAGTCTGCACACTGCGGATGTCCACGAATGGCGGGAGCACCGTCACGTCGACCCGGTCGAAATACTTCTCCGGCAACGCGAAGGCGATCTTCTGCACCAGGGCGATGGCCTCGAGGTGGTTGAGGTTCATCTTCCAGTTGCCGGCGATGAGCGGGGTACGGGCCATTACGCGTCCTCCTCCGCATCGTCGAGCACACTGATCCCCGGCAGCTGCTTGCCCTCCAGGTACTCCAGTGATGCGCCGCCGCCGGTGGAGATATGCGAGAACCCTTTCTCCGGCAGCCCGAGCGCCCGCACCGCCGCGGCGGAGTCACCACCGCCGACGACGGTGAACGCGCCCTTGTCGGTGGCGGCCGCAATGGCCTCGGCCACGCCCCGGGTGCCCGCGGCGAACTTCTCGAACTCGAACACGCCCATCGGGCCGTTCCAGAACAGAGTGCGCGCCTCGGTGAGCAGGGCGGTGAACCGTTCCACCGATTCCGGACCGATGTCCAGGCCCATCCACCCGTCCGGGATCTCGTGGGCCGAGACGACCTTCGCCTCCGCATCGGCGGAGAAGGAGTCGGCGACGACGATGTCCCGGGGCAGGTGGATGACATCGGCGTAGCGGTCCAGCAGCTGTTTGCAGGTCTCGATCATCTCCTCCTGCAGTAGCGACGAACCCACCGACAGCCCCTGGGCGGCGAGGAAGGTGAAGCACATACCACCGCCGATGACCAGGGTGTCCACCTTGGGGGCCAGCGCCTCGATCACGGCCAGTTTGTCCGAGACCTTGGATCCGCCGAGCACCACCGCATACGGACGTTCGGTGGTTTCGGTCAACTTGGCCAGCACATCGACCTCGGCCGCCACCAGGGTGCCCGCGTAGTGCGGTAGCAGCTTGGCCACGTCGTAGACGGAGGCCTGCTTGCGGTGCACCACACCGAAACCATCGGAGACGAACGCACCGTCGTCACCGACCAGTTCCACCAGCGCCGCGGCCAGTTTCGCCCGTTCGGCATCGTCTTTGCTGGTCTCGCGCGGATCGAAACGAATGTTCTCCAACAGCAGCACATCGCCGTCGGTGAGCCCTTCCGCGCGGGCCAGCGCGTCCTGGCCCACCACGTCACCGGCGAGCTGGACATTGCGGCCCAGCTCCTCGCTCAGCCGGGCGGCGACCGGGGCCAGCGACAGCGCCGGATCCAGGGCCCCCTTGGGCCGGCCCAGGTGGGCGGTGACGATCACCTTGGCACCGGCCTCGACCAGCGCGCGCAGGGTCGGGACCGAGGCGATGATGCGACCGGGATCGGTGATCACACCGTTGTCGAGGGGGACGTTGAGATCGGAGCGCACCAGTACGCCCCGACCCTCGACACCCTCGGCCAGCAGGTCTGTGAGTGTTTTGACGGTCACTGCGAGCGATTCCTAGAGCGACTTGCCGACGAGGCCGATGAGGTCGGCGAGGCGGTTGGAGTAGCCCCACTCGTTGTCGTACCAGGACACGACCTTCACCTGGTCGTCGATGACCTTGGTCAGCGGCGCGTCGTAGATCGACGAGTGCGGATCGGTGACGATATCGCTGGAGACGATCGGATCCTCGTTGTACTTGAGGATGCCGGCCAGCCGGCCCTCGGCGGCGGCCTTCATGGCGGCGTTGATGTCCTCGATGCTCGCCGACTTGGCCAGGTTCACGGTGAGGTCGGTGACCGAACCGGTCGGCACCGGCACGCGCAGCGCGTAACCGTCCAGCTTGCCCTGCAGCTCGGGCAGCACCAGCCCGATGGCCTTGGCGGCACCGGTGCCGGTGGGCACGATGTTCAGCGCGGCGGCGCGGGCGCGGCGCAAATCCTTGTGCGGACCGTCCTGCAGGTTCTGGTCCTGGGTGTAGGCGTGGATGGTGGTCATCAGACCCTTGACGATGCCGAACTCGTCGTGCAGCACCTTGGCCAGCGGCCCGAGGCAGTTGGTGGTGCAGGACGCGTTGGAGATGATGTTCTGGCTGCCGTCGTACTTGTCGTCGTTGACACCCATCACGATGGTGATGTCCTCGCCCTTGGCGGGCGCGGAGATGATCACCTTCTTGGCGCCGGCGGCCAGATGCCCCTTGGCCTTGGTGGCGTCGGTGAAGATACCGGTCGACTCCACGACCACATCGACACCCAGATCGCCCCACGGCAGCGCCGCCGGGCCCTCCTTGATGGCCAGCGCCTTGATCCGCTGGTCACCGACGACGATGGTGTCCTCGCCGTCGAGCGAGACATCCTTGGGCAGGCGGCCCAGGATGGAGTCGTACTTCAGCAGCGTGGCCAGGGTCGCGTTGTCGGTGAGGTCGTTCACCGCGACGATCTCGATGTCGGTGGTGCCGAGCGCCTTCTGCGCCTCGACCGCCCTGAAGAAGTTGCGGCCGATGCGGCCGAAGCCGTTGATGCCTACCCGGACAGTCACGATATCGCTCCTCAGCTTTCCAGCGGATTCATTCCGATGCCCTAACACTAGTGCCCGCCCGGGCTCCTACCGACATGCGCCCGCCCACGAAGAACCACGACACGCGCGCGTTCCCCTCACACCGTCCCTCACAAGCCCCGACCACCCCCGGAAAAACCGGGCCGGCCCACCCGATCCACGGCTCCGGTCCAACCTCGTCCCCCTATCGGCTCGAACCGATCCCCCACCCGAACCGCCCCCGGCTCGAGCCGACCCTCGCCCGAATCGTTCCCCGAGCCGAACCGTCCTCAGGCCCAAAGCAACCTTCAGCCCGAACCGATCCCCGGCCGGAGCCGCCCCCCCGGCCCGAACCCATCCTCGACCCGAACCACCCCCAAGCCCGACCGAGCTCCCGAGACCAAACCGATACTTCCGAGACCAAGCCACCCCATGCAGCCGAGTCTCACGAGGTCCCGAAGGGTTGCGGCCCGTCTCACGTTTGCGCGCCCGAAGCACATGCACCGAAGGCGCGAGTCTCGAGCGTGCAAACGCGAAACCTCCAGGGCCGCAACCCCGCGCCGCCGAAAGCGGTGCGATCGGGCACAGCTCACGCTTCGTCGAGTAGTTCTGCGGTGACCGCCGATTCGGTGTCCGGGACGCCCAGTTCCTTGGCGCGCCGGTCGGCCATCGACAGCAGCCGTCGGATACGACCGGCCACTGCATCCTTCGTCATCGGCGGATCGGCGAGTTGGCCGAGTTCCTCCAGTGAGGCCTGCCGATGCTGTACCCGCAGCCGGCCCGCCGCGGCGAGATGGTCGGGGACATCGTCGCCGAGGAGTTCCAGTGCCCGTTCCACCCGGGCGGCCGCCGCCACCGCCGCTCGCGCCGAGCGACGCAGATTGGCGTCGTCGAAATTGGCCAACCGATTGGCGGTGGCCCGCACCTCACGCCGCATCCGGCGCTCTTCCCAGGTGAGTCGGGTGTCCTGGGCACCCATGCGGGTGAGCAACGCGCCGATGGCCTCGCCGTCGCGCACCACCACTCGGTCGGTGCCGCGCACCTCGCGCGCCTTGGCGGAGATGCCCAGCCGCCGTGCGGCTCCCACCAGCGCCAGCGCCGCCTCCGGACCGGGGCAGCTGACCTCGAGCGCGGACGAGCGCCCCGGTTCGGTGAGCGAACCGTGCGCCAGGAAGGCTCCGCGCCAGGCGGCCTCGGCGTCACCGATGCTGCCGCCGACCACCTGCGCCGGCAAACCTCGCACCGGACGTCCGCGAACATCCAGCAGACCGGTTTGGCGGGCCAGTGCCTCGCCTTCCTTGGCGACCCGGACCACGTACCGCGATGTCTTGCGCAGCCCACCGGCGCCGAGCACGTGCACATCGGATCCGTAACCGTAGAGTTCGAAGATCTCCCGTCGTAGTCGGCGGGCGATGGAACCCATGTCCACCTCGGCTTCGACGATCACCCGGCCGCCGACGATATGCAGACCACCGGCGAACCGCAGCAGGGCGGACAATTCCGCCTTGCGCGAACTCACCTGCGTTACGGCGAGCCGGCTCAGCTCGTCTTTCACTTCGGCTGTCATCGCCACGAGACGCGCTCCTTTCCACCCAACCCGGACCGCACATCCTGACCCATGTGCCGCCCCTCCACGCGAAGTCCTGATTTCTGCGGCCGAGGTTCCCGGATCAGCCGATCCAGTGCGGCGGCAAGCTTTCCGGGGTGATGTCGGTCGGTTCCCGCGTCGGCGACATCGGAAAAGACTACCCGGGCCCGTAGTTGTTCGGCAGCCCGCGCCACATGTTCGCGTTCCCGGCCGGCGGGTACGCTACCGGAATCGACCAGTACATCGTCGACCGCGAAATCCGGTGCGTGCTGGGACAATACATGTAGGTGCCGTTCGGCGGAGAATCCGGCCGTCTCTCCCGGCTCGGCGGCGAGATTGAGCACCAATATCTTTCGGGCCCGGGTGTAGGTCAACGCTTCGCGCAATTCCGGCACCAGCACGTGCGGAATCACACTGGTGAACCAGGATCCCGGTCCGAGTACCACCACATCGGCGTGTTCCACGGCGTGGGTGGCCTCCGGGGACGCGGGCGGATCCGAGGGGATCAACCGCACCCGCCGCACCTTGCCCGGGGTGGTGGCGACCGCGACCTGTCCACGAATGCACCTGCTCACCCGCGGATCCGCTTCCAGTCCGGAGACATCGGCCTCGATATCCAACGGGATGGGCGACATGGGCAGGACCCGTCCGGTTGCTCCCAGCATGGCCCCGACCTGCTCCAGGGCGGCCACCGGATCGCCGAGTACCTCGGTGAGTCCGGCCAGGATCAGGTTGCCGACCGAGTGCCCGGCCAGGGCTCCGGTCCCGCCGAATCGGTGCTGCACCGTTCGTGTCCACACGCCGTCGGCGTCGGCGGCCAGGGCGGCCAGGGCCATGCGCAGGTCGCCCGGTGGCGGCACCCCGAGTTCGGCGCGTAGTCGTCCGGAGGAGCCTCCGTCGTCGGCGACGGTCACCACCGCGCAGATCTTGCGGGTCAACCGCCGGACGGCGGTAAGTGTCGCGTACAGGCCGTGGCCACCACCGAGCGCGACCACGGCGGGATTGGCCTCCCAGCCCGTCATTCGCCGCGCCCCAGATCCCGGTGTACCACCCGCACCACGTCAACGGGACTTTCGTCGTCGGCGTCGATTCCGGCGCCGATCAGTTCACCGAGTGCCTCGGCGATCGCCACACTGCGGTGCCTACCACCGGTGCAGCCCACTGCGACCGTCATGTATCGCTTCCCCTCTTGGCGGTAGCCTTTCGTGGCCAGGTCGATCAGGTGTCGACAGGTGTGCAGAAAATCCTCGGCACCCGGTCGGGACAGCACGTATTCACTGACTTCCGTTTCCTGGCCGGTGTGCTGCCGCAGTTCTGGTACCCAGTGCGGGTTGGGCAGGAAACGTACGTCCAGCACCATGTCGGCATCCAGCGGGACACCGTACTTGAATCCGAACGATTGCACGGTCAGTTGCAGCGCCGCGGGCGCGCCGCCCCCGTAGATCTCCTCCAACTTGCGGTGCAGTTGGTGGATGGACAGCTCGGTGGTGTCGATGACGAAATCGGCGGCGGCCTTCACCGCGGCCAACCGCACCCGTTCGGCGGCGATTCCTTCCGAGAGAGTGCCGTCGGCGCTCTCGCCCTGGAGCGGATGACGGCGACGGGCGAAACCGAACCGGCGGATCAGCACATCGTCGGAGGCCTCCAAGAACAGCACTCGGGTCGGTATCCCGCGGGTGCGCAGTTGCTCGGTGACCGCGGACAGGTCACCGGTGAAGAACCGACTGCGCACGTCCATGACGATGGCCAGCCGTCGGATCGGCGGGTCCGCGGTGGCGCCGAGTTCGACCATCCGACCGATCAGTTCGGGGGGTAGGTTGTCGGTGACATACCAGCCCAGGTCCTCCAGGACGCGGGCGGCGGTGCCGCGTCCTGCCCCGGACAGGCCGGTTACCATCACCACCTCGACAGGCGGGTCGGATCGTCGTGCCGCCGTACCCGCGGTTACCGCACTGTTGTTCGATTCCACGCGTGTCATGTACCACCGGATCTGTGTCTGGAGTGCCTTCCGATCTCCCACACCGGCGCAGTGCTCTCCGGGCGGGCACAACATATCTGCTCGGGCCGCGGTACCGGACACCGACGACCTGTCGCGCAAAGTCCCTGACGGTGCTCGAGCGGGCCTTTCGAATGTAGACCCTAATGGACGCGTCGGGGCACGGACCGTCGACAACCCGCATACATCCGCGGCCGAGCAGATCCCTTCGACACCGAACCGTCCGGCCCGTCGGCATCCCGCCCGTTACCCGGCCACCCCCTCGGCCCGGAATCGGCAACCGGCAGCCAGGTCGAGCACCAGACGGGAGAATTCGTCCGGACGGATCAGCGGCAGATAGTGTCCCGCGCCGGGTACGAGGAGCAACCGTCCCGCCGAACAGGCCGCCAGGAAACGGCGTTCCTGAATCCGGAAGTGGTCACGTTCTCCGTTGACCAGCCAGACCGGGCCGGCGTATCCGCCGAGGTGAGCGAGAACATCGAAGTCGCCGAACGCCGCCACCACATCGGGAATCACCTCGGTGGCGATCCCGCCCCGCTCTATTTCCGCGGCCACTCGGCGCGGCAGCATGCGGTCGAGAATTCGGGCGCTGATACGTTCGCCACCGTCGCGTCGCCGCGCGAGCAGCCGATGCGCGATCGTGAACGGCACGGCAAGCCCCCGTCCGGGAACACAGGTCGACCCGGCGACGATCAGCCCTGAGACCTTCTCGCCATGGCGGGCGGCCGTGGCGATACCCACATAGCCACCGAGCGAGTGCCCTACGACGAGGGCGTGACCGCCCAGGTCGTCGATGGCCCGCCGCACCGTGTCGACCGCGCTTTCGAGGTCGAAGCGTTCACCGCGGCGCGCGCCGTGGCCGGGAAGGTCGACGGCGCATACCGGATGCCGAGCACCGACCCGGTCGAGAACATCGATCCAACATCCACCCCCGAGACGAATGCCGTGTACGAAAACCACCGGTATCTCCACCACTCACCCTCCAAAATGCAACGCAACGTTGCGTTGACCATAGGTCGATATGAAATACAACGCAACGTTGCGTTGTATTCTGTGGGTGTGAAGATCCCCGACCGCCCAGCCGGCGCCCGCCCCCGACGAGCCGAGGCGATTTTCACCGCGGCCATCGACCTGCTGACCACGCACGGCTACGACGGAATGACCATCGAAGCGGTCGCCCACCGCGCCGGAGTCAACAAGACCACCATCTACCGGTGGTGGCCGTCGAAGGACGCCCTGTTGGCCGATGCACTGGCCGAGTCCCGGGTACTGTCGTTCGCCGTTCCGGACACCGGGAGTCTGCGGGGCGATCTCCTCGCACTGGCCCAGGGCATCACGGGACTGCTCACCGATCCGGACACCGCCGTAATCGCCACCGCCGCGCTGGCGGCGGCCCCGACACACCCGCAGATCGCGGCCATCACCCGTGCGTTCTTCGCCGACCGCATGAACCGCGAACAACAGATATTCGACCGAGCCCTGGCCCGCGGGGAACTGCGACCCGAGGCCGTTCCCACGGCCGTCATGGACCTGCTCGCCGGTGCGATCTGGTTTCGACTACACCTGCGCAACGAACCCGTCGATCCCGAATACCTGAACCACCTGGTCGATCTCGTACTGTCCGGCATCACCGACACCTGACCATCAGAAAGGCTCCGCAGACCGACCATCTCGACCTACACACGGCGCCGGTCGACACTACTCGCCGTTGAGCACCTCCAGTACCGCCCGGGCGGTGGCCCGACCGATACCGGGAACCTCGGTGATCTCCTCGATGGTGGCCTCCTTCAACCGCGCTACCGACCCGAAATGCGTGACCAGCGCCGTCCGTCGGGCCTCCCCCAGCCCCCGCACCGAATCCAGCACCGATTCGGTCATCCGACGGGACCGTTTACTGCGATGGAAGGTGATGGCGAATCGGTGCGCCTCGTCCCGCACCCGCTGCAACAGATACAGCGCCTCGCTGGTGCGCGGCAGGATCACCGGATCGGGTTCACCGGGCACCCACACCTCTTCCAGGCGTTTGGCCAACCCGATCACCGCCACATCGGTGATACCGAGCTCCTCCAAAACCTCGGCGGCTGCCGCCACCTGGGGAGCACCACCGTCGACCACGTACAGATTGGGTGGATAGGCGAATCTGCGGGGGCGCCCGGTCTTGGGATCCACCCCCGGCGGAGGGGTCGTCTCCATGTCGGTGGTGAGCTCGTCGGTCCCGTCGCCTCGGGCCGGATCGACAGTCGCCGCACCGAGATCGGCCGGGGCGTCGGCGCCGGCGAGGTCCGCGCGTTCGATGGCATCACGTTCCCGGCGCAGTCGGGTGAACCGGCGGCGGGTGACCTCGGCGATACTGGCCACATCATCGGAACGCCCGCCGCCGGCCGCCTCTTTGATGGCGTAGTGGCGGTAGTCGGATTTCCGCGGCAGCCCGTCCTCGAACACCACCAGCGACGCCACTACATCGGTGCCCTGGACATGGCTGATGTCCACGCATTCGATACGCAGCGGGGCGGTGTCGAGATCGAGGGCGTCCTGAATGTCCTGCAGCGCCGCCGAGCGGGCGGTCAGATCCCCGGCACGCCGGAGTTTGTGCTGGGCCAGCGCCTCCTGGGCATTGCGCGCCACCGTCTCGGCGAGGGCCTTCTTGTCCCCGCGCTGCGGAACCCGCAACCGCACGGCCGAACCGCGCAACCCCGACAGCCAGTCCTGCACCTGGTCGGCGTCGGCGGGCAGATACGGCACCAGGACCTCACGGGGCACCACGGTCGCGGGCCGCTCGTCACCGCTCTGCTCGGCGACGGCCACCTGCTCGCCGTAGAACTGGGTGAGGAACTGTTCGACCAGAGCGGCCTGTTCGGCCCCCTCCCCGCTCTCGGCGGGAACATCGATGGCGTCTCCGGATTTGTCCACCACCCAACCACGTTGACCACGGACCCGACCGTCACGAACGTGGAAGACCTGCACCGCGACCTGCAATTCGTCGGTGGCGAAGGCGATGACATCGGCGTCGGTACCGTCCCCCAACACCACGGCCTGTTTTTCCAATGCCCGGCGCAGCGCCTGGACATCGTCACGCAACCGGGCCGCGGTTTCGAAGTCCAATTCCTCGGCGGCGGCGTGCATCCGCTGTTCCAGCTCCCGAACCAGCCGATCGGTGCGGCCGGACAGGAAATCACAGAAATCGTCGACGATACGCCGGTGATCGGCGGCACTCACCCGACCCACACACGGCGCGGAACACTTATCGATATAACCGAGCAGACAGGGCCGACCCATCTGCCCGTGTCGTTTGAACACCCCGGCCGAACAGGTACGTGCCGGGAACACCCGCAACAACAGATCCAGGGTCTCCCGGATTGCCCAGGCATGGGAGTACGGGCCGAAATAGCGCACGCCCTTGCGTCGCGCCCCGCGGTAGACGAACAGCCGCGGGTACTCCTCGTTCAGCGTGACGGCCAACACCGGGTAGGTCTTGTCGTCGCGGTAGCGGACATTGAACCGCGGATCGAATTCCTTGATCCAGTTGTATTCCAGTTGCAGCGCCTCCACCTCGGTGGAGACCACGGTCCATTCCACGCTCGCGGCGGTGGTGACCATCTGCCGGGTCCGCGGATGCAACGAGGCCACATCGGCGAAGTAGGAATTCAACCGGCTGCGCAGGCTCTTGGCCTTACCCACGTAGATGACGCGGCCATAGGAGTCCCGGAATTTGTATACACCGGGTTCGACGGGAATCGTGCCCGGCTTCGGGCGATACGTCGCGGGATCTGCCACGGACTCCAGCCTAGTGACCGGTACCGACAGCGAGTTTCCCTCACGGTGTATCGAACCCGTCGCCGCACTCGCCCGACGACGTTACAGTCCGTGCATGAGGCTGTGTTCGAAAGCGCGGGCAGAGGTGGGATGGAACGGGGCCGCCGGTGCGGGCCCGCTCCGGAACCGGGGCCGGCGCCGATGGCGGATACCGGGCGGATTCGCGGTGGCCGCCGTGCTCGTCACCGGATCGCTGAGCGGGTGCTCCGACGAATCCGAGACCGCGAGCCCGTGTACCACCGCTGTGACGGGCACCCCGGTTCTCGCCGCACCGCCCACCACCGCGACGCGGGGCGCGCCCGCTTCGCGCAACCTCGCCCTCGAACCGGAGATCGCCTCGGGATACCGATCCGGGATGACAGCGGTGCGTACCACCCACTACGCGGTGTCCACCGCGAACCCGCTGGCGACCGAGGCCGCGTGCGCCGTCCTGCGCGACGGCGGCACCGCAACGGACGCCCTGATCACCGCGCAGACCGTGCTCGGGTTGGTGGAACCGCAGGCCTCCGGTATCGGCGGCGGCGCCTTCCTGTTGCACTACGACGCCGCCACCCGAACGGTCGAGGCATATGACGGTCGCGAGACCGCACCCGCGGCCGCCGACGAGAACTATCTGCGCTGGATCAATGCCACCGACCACACCGAACCACAGCCGAACACGCGGGCCAGCGGCCGCTCCATCGGGGTGCCCGGGGTGCTGCGCATGCTCGAACTCGCCCATCGCGAGCACGGTCGCATGCCGTGGCGGGACCTGTTCGATCCGGCCGTCGCCTTGGCGGATCGAGGATTCGAGATAAGTCCGCGGCTCGCGGCGCAGATCGCCGAATCCGCACCGGACCTGGCCCGTGACCCCGCCGCCGCGGCCTATTTCCTGAACCCGGACGGCTCCGGTAAACCCGCTGGAACCGTCCTGACCAATCCGGCCATGTCGAAAACCTTGAGCGCTGTCGCAGGCGATGGCGCCGACGCGTTCTACACCGGACCCATTGCCGAGGATATGGTGGCCGCGGCCCGCTCCGAGGTCGGGGGACGCACCCCGAGCCTGCTCACCACCGATGATCTGGCCGGCTACCGACCGAAGAAACGGACTGCGCTGTGTACCGAATACCGGCAACACGAGGTCTGCGGTATGCCGGCGCCCTCGTCCGGCGGTATCACCGTCGCCGCCACCTTGGGCATCCTGGAGCACTTCGACCTGGCCTCGCTGGGCCCTACCGACGTCGACCGCGACGGCGGCCGGCCACGGGCCGAGGCGGTACACCTCATCACCGAGGCCGAACGATTGGCCTACGCCGACCGCGACAAGTACATCGCGGATCCGGATTTCGTTCCGCTACCGGGTGATTCGGCGCAGTCCCTGCTCGATCCGGACTACCTGGAACAGCGGGCGGGCCTGATCGATCCCGGCCACGGCATGGGCACCGCACAACCCGGGAACGTGGGATCGACGCCGGTCGGGGTCGGCCCACAACCGCCGGAACACGGAACCAGCCATATCTCGGTGGTCGACTCCTACGGCAATGCCGCCGCCATGACGACCACCGTCGAATCCGCATTCGGTTCCTTCCATATGGTCGACGGCTTCCTGTTGAACAATCAGCTCACCGATTTCGCCGCCGAACCCCTCGGCACCGAGGGCATACCGGTGGCCAATCGGGTCGAACCCGGCAAACGCCCGCGCAGTTCGATGAGCCCGACGCTGATCTTCGACCACACCCCCGAGGGGACGCGCGGCCCCCTCACCCATGTGGCGGGTTCCCCCGGCGGCGCGGTGATCATCCAGTTCGTGGTGAAAACCCTGGTGAACATGTTGGATTGGGGGCTCGACCCGCAGCAGGCCGTATCGGCCGTATCGTTCGGCGCGGCGAATTCACCGGTCACCGGGATCGGCGGTGAGCATCCGGCGATCGATACCCGCGATGACGGCGCGCACGACCCCTTGGTGATCCGACTGCGGGAACTGGGACATCAGGTGTCGGTGAAACCCCAGTCCAGCGGATTGAGTGTGCTGCGCCGCGACGGCGACGCCGGCTGGATCGGCGGCGCCGACCCGCGCCGGGAGGGCGAGGTGCTCGGCGATACCCGCTGAGCACGACCCGGCGGCGTCCCGGCGGCTCAGCCCTCGTCGCCGGGGCCCGCGCTCTCGGATTCCCGGTCGCCGGGGCCCGCGCCGGTGACCTTCTTGTCACCAAGGCGTCCGCCTTCCGTGGCCCCGGTGTACTTCGCGCCCAACTTGCGAAGCCGATCCAGGGCGTCGGCGGCGTGTTCCTTGTCGTTGGAGCGGATCGCCAACATCGGAACGTAGTCGTCGTTCACCAATTCCAGTCGGGCCCACGCCTTACGTTCGGGAAACGACACCCCGCGAATATGGCGCCATTCGAACTCGTTGTCACCGAGCACGTTCCGCACCACCACCCCGCGCGGGCCGACCCGCACCCGGGGCCGGGTCAGCAGGAGCACCGCAGCGGCGCCGAGCACGCCGATCCCGATCATGGCGAACTGGTCGACCACCCGGAAGTTCACCCCGGTGTACTCGGTGCGCAGGAAAACTCCCACCAGTGTGAAGGCCACCAGCAGCACCACCGCCACCACCACCGCGGTGCGCCGCGATCGCCGCGGACGCACCTCGAGCTCCCACTCCGCTCGTTCCTCCGTCTCGGCGGCTGTGGGGATGGCGGCCCGGCGCCATATCCGAACGACGGGCATGGACTACCGGCCGGCGCGCAGCGCGCGCAGGGTGAGTGCGGCATCCAGGGCGGCGGCGCACGCCTGCTCGCCCTTGTCCTCGGCCGAGCCCGGCAGACCGGCGCGGTCCAGGGCCTGCTTCTCGTTGTTCGTGGTGAGCACACCGTTCGCGACCGGGGTGCTCTCGTCGAGCGAAACCCGGGTCAGGCCCGCGGTCACCGCGTCACAGACATATTCGAAATGTGGGGTGTCTCCGCGGATCACCACACCCAGGGCGACCACGGCGTCATGGGTGCGCGCCAGCTCCTGCGCCACCACGGGCAGTTCCATCGCCCCGGCGCAGCGGACCACCGTCACCTTTTGCACCCCGGCTTCCTCGGCCACCCGCTCGGCATTGGCCACCAAGGTGTCACAGATCTCGGTGTGCCAACGCGACGCCACGATTCCCAACGCGAGATCCTTGGCATCGGAGAGCTCGAAACTCGGTACACCGGTGCCGCTCATCGATTCCCACCTTTTCCGTCGGTCGAGGTCACTGCGCGGTCTCCCCCAGATCCAGATCGTCCAGGCCCACCAGATCGTGCCCCATCCGGTCCCGTTTGGTGCGCAGGTACCGCAGGTTCTCGGCATTCGCCCGCACCGGCATCGGCACCCGTTCGGTGATCCGCAATCCGTACCCGTCCAGGCCCACCCGCTTGGCCGGATTGTTGGTGAGCAATCGCATCGACTTGATTCCGAGATCCACCAGGATCTGCGCGCCGGTGCCGTAGTCACGGGCGTCGGCGGGCAGACCGAGCTCGATATTCGCGTCGACGGTGTCGTGCCCGGAGTCCTGTAGCTGATACGCCTGTAGTTTGTGCATCAGGCCGATCCCACGGCCCTCGTGCCCGCGCATGTACAGCACCACGCCGCGCCCCTCGCGGGCCACCATCTCCAACGCGGCCTCCAACTGCGGCCCGCAGTCGCAGCGCAGCGATCCGAACACATCACCGGTCAGGCATTCGGAGTGCACCCGCACCAGCACGTCCTCGCCGTCGAGGATGTCCCCACGCACCAATGCGACGTGCTCCACCTCGTCGTAGATGCTCTGATAGCCGACCGCTGTGAACTCGCCCTGGGTGGTGGGGATCCGCGCCTCGGCCACCCGCACCACGTGCTTCTCGTGCTTACGCCGCCACGCGATCATGTCCGCGATGGAAATCAGCGCCAGATCGTGCTCGTCGGCGAAGACCCGCAGTTCGTCGGTGCGGGCCATGTGCCCGTCGTCCTTCTGGCTGACGATCTCACAGATCACACCGGCCGGACGCAGTCCGGCCATCCGCGCCAGGTCCACCGCGGCCTCGGTATGTCCCGGCCGACGCAGAACGCCGCCGTCCTTGGCACGTAGCGGCACCACATGACCGGGGCGGGTGAAATCGTTGGCCTTGGCATCCGCATCGGCCAGCAACCGGATGGTGGTCGCCCGGTCGGCGCCGGAGATACCGGTGGTCACGCCCTCCTTGGCGTCCACCGATACGGTGTAGGCGGTACCGTGTTTGTCCTGGTTCACCGAATACATCGGGGGCAGGCCGAGTCGATCACAGTCGTCACCGGTCAACGGCACACAGATATAACCCGACGTGTAGCGGATCATGAACGCGACCAGCTCCGGGGTCGCCTTCTCCGCCGCGAAGACGAGGTCTCCCTCGTTCTCCCGGTCCTCGTCGTCGACCACCACGACCGGCTTGCCGGCTGCGATATCGGCGACCGCCCGCTCGATGCTGTCGAACCTGGTCACGTCTGACTACTCCTGTGTTGAATATGCCGCACCGTTCGGTGCGGCGTGTTCGCGAACCCTCGGATACCCGAACCCGAGGTGGGCCACGAACGAGACCTCGATCCCGAGGTCCGTGATCGGCCGGTTGAGCATGGGAAGCATTTCTCCGCTCGACAGTGCCTGCCGGCAACGTTACAACAGGGCCTCGGCGGGTGCCGGTGCGCTGCCCCGGGCCGTGGCCAGGGACGACGAACGGTTCGGCCCCTCGCCCGGTCCGGGCCGGTCGCCGGGGGTGCCGAGGGGTGGCCGCCGGTCTCGCCGACCGGTGTGGTGCTCACCCGCGTTGCCGGAGGCGTTCGACGTATTTGGCGATCACGTCGACCTCCAGATTGACCCGACTTCCCGCCGCGGTGGCCCCGAGAGTGGTCAGTTTCACGGTGGTGGGTATGAGCGAAACCTCGAACCAGTCGTGGGTGCCGTCGGCGGCCGGGGCGTCGGCGCGACCGAGGGCGGAAACGGTCAGCGAGATACCGTCGACGGTGATGGAGCCCTTCTCCACCACATACTTGGCGAGGGCATCGGGCAGGGAGATGCGTACCACCTCCCAGTTCTGCTCCGGAGTACGAGCGAGCACGGTACCGGTGCCGTCCACATGGCCCTGCACGATATGACCACCGAGTCGACTGTTCACCGCGGCCGCGCGCTCCAGGTTCACCGCCGCTCCCGGACCGAGACCGTCGATACTCGAGCGCTTCAACGTCTCCCCCATGACGTCGACGGTGAAGGAACCGCCGTCCATCACGTCCACCACGGTCAAACACACCCCGTTGACCGCTATGGAGTCACCGTGCCCGGCATCGGAGCTCACCAGGGGGCCGCGAATGGTCAGCCGCGCGGCGTCGGACAACCGTTCCACGGCGACGATCTCGCCCAGCTCCTCGACGATGCCTGTGAACATGCACTCAACTCCGTTCGCGTCGGTGTTCCGATTACGGAACGGCCGGCGCGGGGATCGATATTCCCAGCGCTCGCCATTCCCTCTCAGGGTAGGTCCCGGACGGTGGGCGCCCGCTCCGCGCCCACCGTTCGGAGGCATGCGATCGCGCCCCGCCGAGCACGGCCCCAGGGCCGCGTAACGCGGTGGGTATCCAATCCTTCGAGGGAGCGTCACCGAATTGTTTCCGGGAGGGAAATTTCTCGCGGATTTCCGATTAAAAATACCGGATCGTCGGTACGAATAAATGGGGAAGGGAATGAATTGTGTGGTCCATCGCCTCGGCTTCGGTACCCACACAAGGTTTGATTCCCCATTACGGTCACATCGACACACGAAAAATCTCTGCCGGGTTGCACACCCACAGCTACTACCGCAATATTGTGATGTGACCGGCTCACCGTAAGACCCTTTCCACGGTGAGCCGGGTCATCGAGAACAGGGCAGTTCGAATACGACAGGTCGATCCGCATCTCGGCAACCACACCCGGACCACCGCAAAACGGTGGGGTTTTCCGCGTCGGCGAGTGGGCGAACCGACCAACAGGTCCGGCCGCATCGCACACTCGACCGAACGGTGCCATCCACCCCGAGGGGTGGAGACCGCCCGACGCGCCCCGCACCCTTCGGCCTGCCCGATAGCCGACAGCAACTACACAGCAAGTTCACCAGGCGAGGAAGTAGCCCATGAACGGACCGAATCCGACCGCAATCGATGGAACAGGAACCCATCGGCCCGCGGCATTCGCGATGACCGACACCTCCCCCGACACGGGTGATGCCCGGTGAGCACCCTCATCGGTTCCGCATCGGAATTGGAACAACGCTGCCGGGAATACCGGGAGAAAAACCATCTACCCGCCGTGGTCGATCCCGTATCGAAGTGCATTCTCCTGCATGTGGGCGCCGGCTACGGGGCCGTCACCATGCCCGTCGAGCTGGGTGAGCGGGTACAGCGGCGGCTACGGGCCGCCGGCATCGAGGGGCAGGTGCTCGCCCATCCCCGAGCCCACAGCTGGACATTCCTCACCGGACCCAAGCCCCACGAGTACACGCCCGTCCAGTCGGCCGAGATGTTCCGCCGGTACATCACGGTCGCGGGCACCGGCAGCCAGATCGTGCTGCCCTCGCCCCACGACGAGAGCACCGGCTACCGCATCTGGGTACAGGCTCCGCAGGGCGCCGCCAAACGCCCCCCGCAGAGCACGGTCCTCGACGCGGCCCTGCTACCGGAGACGGATCCGATCACACTCCGCTGACCACCGACCCCGGTCGGGTGAGGCCGGCCCGCACCCGACCGGACGACTTCCGAATCAACCGACGGTGCCGTGCGCGTGCGACCGCACGGCGGCGGCCTGTCGACGCAACTCCTCCACCGTGGCGCCCGGGTTCTCGGTGTTGTACACCGCCGACCCCGCCACGAAGCAGTCGATACCGGCCTCCGCCGCCGCCTCGATGGTGTTCGCGTTGATACCGCCGTCGATCTCCACGATCAACCGCAGTTCCCCGGCATCCACGAGTCGGCGGACGATTCGTGCCTTCTCCAGAACATGCGGAATGAACGACTGACCGCCGAAGCCGGGCTCCACGCTCATCACCAACAGGGTGTCGAAATCACGCAGAATCTCCAGATACGGCTCGATCGGGGTATCGGGTTTCACCGATAACCCGGCCTTCGCTCCGGCGGCCCGGATATCGCGCGCCACCGCCACCGGATCATCGGTGGCCTCGGCGTGGAAGGTCACATTGTAGGCACCGGCCTCGGCGTAGGGGGGCGCCCAACGCTCCGGGTTCTCGATCATCAGGTGACAGTCCAGCGGGATGTCGGTGGCCTTCAGCAGGCTTTTCACCACCGGTAGCCCCAGGGTCAGATTCGGCACGAAATGCGCGTCCATCACATCGACGTGCAGCCAGTCGGCACTCGACACCGCGTTCGCCTCATCGGCCAGACGCGCGAAATCGGCGGAGAGAATGGATGGGGCGATCATGGGGGCCGCGGGGCGGGTGAACGTCGACGTGCACACAGCGCCGCAGTCTATCCACCGCCGTGGCCGACCGTCCGGGCGAGGTCGGTGGCGGGTGGGTTGCTCGTTCCACGAATGGGTAGCCTTCAGTGCGTGATCAATACATCGGCGGAACAGGGGCTCTACAGCACCCCGGTGGAGATTCGAGTGGCGGCGTCGGTCACCCAGCTGCCCATCGTGCGCGGCCTCGCCGAAACCCTGGTCCTGCTCAGTGATTTCACCCTCGACGAAGTCGCCGATATCCGGCTCGCCGTCGACGAGGTGTGCTCCACACTCATCGCCATAGCGGCCCCGGACACGAGCCTGAACTGCCGATTCACGGTCGGCGATCTCGATTTGCTGGTGCGGGTGAGTGGCGTGGCGGCCACGGAGGGGTTACCCGACGAACGCAGCTTCGGCTGGCATGTGCTGCGCACGCTCACCGATGAGGTCCGGGCCCACCAGGAAGCCTACGACCCCCAGGTTTCCGGATTCCCGACGACCGTGGAGTTCCGTCGGATCCGAGGGAAGGCGTAGTGGTCGAGCAGGACGAGGAATTCGAGCCCGCGGGCGACACCGAGGATCTCGACGCCGAGGAAACGGCCGAGGAGTTGGCGCCGTCGCTGCCGGTGACCGGATACGACGATCTCACGGAACTGTTCGGCCGGCTGGCCGAGACCACGGAAGGTTCGGCCGATCACAACGCGATTCGCGAGGAGCTGATCAACCGCTGCATCCCGCTGGCCGACCATATCGCCCGCAAGTTCAGCGGCCGCGGGGAACCGTTCGACGACCTCACCCAGGTCGCCCGGGTCGGCCTGGTGCACGCGGTGGACCGCTTCGACATCGAACGCGGCTCGAACTTCCTGTCTTTCGCCGTGCCCACGATCATGGGCGAGGTCCGGCGCTATTTCCGCGACAACACCTGGGCCATGCGGGTGCCGCGCCGGGTGAAGGAGACACATCTGCGAATCGGCGCCGCGGTGGATGCGCTGTCCCAGTCGTTGGGCCGCTCCCCCACCGCCAAGGAGATCGCCGCCGAACTCGATGTCGACCCGGACGAGGTCACCCAAGCGGTGATCGCGGGTAATGCCTATCAGCCGACCTCCATCGACGCCGCCTCGGTGGGCCGGGACACCGATGCCTCGTTGCTGGACACCCTCGGCGAGGAGGAAGCCCAATTCGACCGGGTCGAGGAGTACGTGGCGATCCGCCCACTGCTGGCCGGGTTACCGGAACGGGAGCGACGCATTCTCACCATGCGCTTCTTCGAGTCCATGACCCAGACGCAGATAGCCCAACGGATGGGTATCTCGCAGATGCACGTCTCGCGAATTCTCGCCAAGACCCTGGCCCGACTGCGGGAACAATCGGCACGCGAGTAGGCCGCCGCCCCACGGCCCGTTCGGCGACCGGATCGCTCGGCGGATAGGCTGTTGTGCCCGATCGAGCACACGATCTACTCTCGGCCATGAGAGGGTGACCGGAGTTTTATCTCAACAACTCATCCGGTTCGTCTCGACAGATCAGAGCAACCGAACGGCGGGCCGCGTCCCCGGCGGCCCGCGGTCGCGTCGACGACGCGGCGGAAGGTGAAGTGACCGATATGAGCGCCGACACCATCGCCCGGCAGTGCACCCTGTGCGAGGCCCACTGCGGAATCCTGGTGACCGTGGAAGACCGAAAGGTCACCCGCATCGAGGGCAACCCCGACGATGTCCTGTCCAAGGGCTATATCTGCCCCAAGGCCACGGCCATGGCCGGGCTACACGAGGATCCCGACCGGCTGCGCACTCCCGTTCGTCGCGTGGGAGATTCGTTCGAACCCATCGGCTGGGACGAGGCGTTCCGGGAGATCGGCCGCCGACTTCGGTGGGTGCGGCGCACCTACGGCCGCCACGCCATCGGGATGTATCTGGGCAATCCCGCGGCGCACAACTCGGCCATCCTCTACGCGCTCGCGCTGCGCGGCGCCCTGTTGACCCGCAACTTCTTCACCGCGTCCTCGATCGACCAGTTCCCCCAGGAATTCGTGGCGTGGCAGATGTTCGGTTCGAACTTTCTCATGCCGATCGCCGATATCGACCGCACCGACCGGCTGATCGTGCTGGGCGCCAATCCGGCGGTGTCCAATGGCTCGGTCACCACCATGCCCGGCGCGAAGAACCGGATCCGCGAGGTACGTCGCCGCGGCGGCACAGTGGTGGTCATCGACCCGCGCCGCACAGAAACCGCTCGCCTGGCCGACGAACACGTCTCGGTCCTGCCCGGCGGGGACCCGTACCTGCTGCTCGGCATGCTGCACGTGATCCTCACCGAAAAGCGCTACGACGAGGCCGCGGTACGCACTCGGTGCAGCGGAATCGAAACTCTGCGACAGTTGATCGCCGACTTCACCCCCGAAAAGGCCGCCCCGCACGCGGGTGTCGACGCCGACACCATTCGACGACTGGCCCGGGAACACGCGGCGGCGGACTCGGCGGTGATCTATGCCCGGATCGGCGTCTGCCATCAGACCACCGGCACCATCACCCACTGGTTGGTGAACACCATCAATGCCGTCACCGGCAATCTCGACCGGCCCGGCGGCCAGATGTTCGCCACCCCAGCCGTGGACCTGGTTCGTCCGGCCCGGCGGATACCGCCCTGTCACGGCGCCTGGACCGACCGCTCCGGCCGCTACAAATCGTTCCGCTTCGAGCTGCCGGTGGCGGCGCTGGCCGACGAGATCCTCACCGAGGGACCCGGACAGATCCGGGCCATGATCACCTACGCGGGCAACCCGGTGCTCTCCACTCCCCAACACGGCCTGCTCGACAAAGCGCTCGACAGCGTCGACTTCTACGTGGCCGTGGACATGTACATCACCGAAACCACCCGGTATGCGGACATCATCCTGCCACCGGTTTCCCCGTTGGAGCGCGAGGACCTCGACATCCTGCTGACCATGTTCGGTGTGCGCGACACACTGCGCTACAACGCCCGCGCCATGGACCCGCCCGCCGACGGGCTGGAGGACTGGCAGATCATGGCGCGGCTGCTCACCGAGATCCTGCCGCTGCCGGCACGACCGATGACCGGGCGCGCCCTCAACACCCTGTTCGACCGGTTGAGCCCCCTGCGGGCCGCCGCGCTGGGAATGGCCGTCGGCCCGTACGGGGTGCTGCGTCACGGACGCAAGGGCATAACCCTGAAGAAGGTGCGCGAATCGCGTGGTGGTATCGATTTCGGCCCCCTGCGGCCCCGACTGCGGTCGCTGATCGCCACCTCCGACCACAAGGTCCACCTTGCCCCGGAACGGTTCGTGGTCGAGGCCGGACGGTTGATTCGCGAACTGCCCGACGCGGAAACCCGCCACGCGGGATACGATCTGCGCCTCATCGGACGCCGCCATCTGCGCAGCAACAACTCGTGGCTGCACAATGTCCCGGCCATGGTGAAGGGCCGCCCCCGGTGCACCGCCCTCATGCACCCCGACGATGCCGCCGAACGCGGGCTCACCGACGGCACCCCGGCCGCCGTCACCTCGCCCGTGGGCTCGATCGTGGTGCCGGTGGAGATCAGCGACGATATCCGTCGCGGTACGGTCGCCATCCCACACGGCTGGGGGCATCGCGAACCCGGTGTCGGCTGGACGGTGGCGGCATCGCTGCCCGGCGCCAATGTGAACCTGCTCCACGACCCCGAACAGGTCGACCGGCTGTCCGGGAACGCCGCGGTGAACAGTACCTGGGTGAAGGTCGAGCCCACCGAAAGCACCGTGGTCGTCGGCTGATCCGGCGCGTCGGGCCGCGCACCGGCGATCACATACCGGTGCGCGGTCATGGTAACCGCACCGCCGAAACGGTCAGACCGAAGGCGCGGGGGTCAGGACCTGAGCGAGTTCGGTGTGCAGGTCGAACAGCGCCGGTATCTGCTCGGCCGGCCGGCGTCCCATACCGCATTCGGTGGCGATACCGAATCGTGGCACCACCGTCCGGGCCGCCTCGATCCGGCGCAGCGCGCCGTCGCGGCCGTCGCTTGCGTGTACCAGCCCGAGGTAGAGCGTCGTTTCGGGAGAAAG
Organism: Nocardia paucivorans NBRC 100373; assembly: GCF_000308675.1. Lineage (GTDB taxonomy): Bacteria > Actinomycetota > Actinomycetes > Mycobacteriales > Mycobacteriaceae > Nocardia > Nocardia paucivorans. Next base: position 272,043 of record NZ_BAGE01000041.1, read on the forward strand.
ATCCAGCTCACCCAGCGGTGCGAAGTACTCGACATCGGTACGGGACCGGGGAACCGGTAGATGTACCCAGTCGAGCCGACGTCCCAGGCCCGTGTTCAACCGGCCGGCGACCGCGGCCAACCGTCCCGTATCGGCGGGCTCGACGAAGTGCTGATGCCCGAAATCGCCGTAGCACAGGTGGTATCCGAGTTCCACCGCTTCGGGGACGGCCTGCCCCAACCGAATCAGCCGCTGGGCCACGCCCTCGAGTTGGGTCGGATAGTCGGACCCGAACCAGGACGGGAACACCCCCTCGAAGATGGCGAACTCCACGGCGCAATCCCATTGCACGGCAAGGTCTTCCGCGGGAACGGTATCGAGGATCCGGTCCAGTTCGGTGAGCAGTTGCGCCTCGTATCGACGCTCCAGCTCGGCCTGCGGACCCGCGACGAATGCCCCGATCACGGCGATCGGTGTGGGCAACGACACCTGGAATCGAATACCTGCCGGGATGATGCCCTCGTCACGGAGCCGTCGGAACACCTGCCAGGATTCGATCGCGGCCGTGTCGTAGCCCAAGGGGCCCAGATCGATGGTCGTCGGATCGACACCCGATTTCGGCTGCACCCGTTCACTGGGCCCGTACTCCGGGCTCGGTGGTGGAACGGTTTCCAGATCGGGGTGGGCCTGCAGCTTGGGCAGCTGCCACACCACCCAGTTGTCCCGAATTCCCGTCTCACCGTCGGGGATTCGAGTTAGCACGGTCCCCATTCGTTTCGCGGCTTCGGTGAATACCGTTTCCGCGTCCGACAGCGGGATGCTACCGCATAAATGGACCAGACCATTTCCGGTCACTATGTACCTCCTGCAAATCTGTCACGACGCGGCCATTTCCCGCTCCCGGGGGATATCGCCGCCCGAGCCGTCGGATGGCAAACTTCGGGCCAAGCGATTGCCGGGCGTTACCGATACGCGCCGTGCAGCACACGGTACGAGCCGTACACGCGGCGAACTCACCACGGTTGGGAAGTGGGAACGAGCCACCGACCGCAGCGGCGATTCACGTATCCGTCGAACGAATATCGCCTCGATCAGGATTGCGCCGGCTTGCGCAGCGCCGCGATGAACATGGCGTCGGTTCCGTGCCGATGCGGCCACAGCTGGACGGTGGGACCATCCCCGAGTCCGGCGACACCGGGCAGCAGCTCCCGGGCGTCGAGTCGCTCGGCCCCGGTACGGCGCACGGCGTCGGCGACCACCGCGACGGTCTCCGGAAGATGCGGGGAACAGGTGGAATACACCACCACCCCGCCCGGCCGCAGCAGCTCCCACGCCGCGGCGAGCAGCTCCCGTTGTAGCGCGACCAGTTCCGCGACATCGGCGGGGGTGCGCCGCCACCGCGCCTCGGGTCGACGCCGCAACGCACCGAGCCCGGTACACGGAGCGTCCACCAGAATCCGGTCGTAGCCGGGGGTCAAACCACTGCTGCGGCCGTCGGCGACATGCACGTCCACCGGCAGCCCTCGAGTGGCGGTACGGACCAGCTCCGCCCGATGTTCGGCCGGTTCGACCGCGTCCACCCGATGGCCATCGATATCGGCCAGCGAACCCAACAGGGCGGCCTTCCCACCGGGGCCGGCACACAGATCCAGCCAGCGACCGCGGTCCGCGCCGAGCAGCGGGGCCCGGGTGAGCGCGAGCGCGACCAACTGACTGCCCTCGTCCTGGACCGCGGCCATCCCCTCACGGACGGGTTCCAACGCGCCGGGGTCACCGCTGTCCAGGTACACCGCGTACGGCGACCATCGACCCTCCGCACCCCCGGTGATCAGCGCGAGCTCCTCCGCGGTGATATCCCCGGGTCTGGCCACCAGATGTACGGCGGGTCGGTCGTCGTCGGCGGCGAGGAGATCGCGCAACTCCCCCGCGTTCGCGCCGAGCGCATCGGCGAACGCCTGCGCGATCCAGGTCGGGTGGGCGTATTCGAAGGCGAGCCGCCCCAATGGATCCCGCGGAGCCAGCGCCTCGACCCATTCCTGCGGGGTCCGCTCGGCGGCCCGTCGGAGCACGGCGTTCACGAATCCCGCGCGGCCCGCGCCGGATTCGGCCCGGGCCAGCGCCACCGAAGTGTCCACGGCGGCGTGCGCACCGATCCGGGTACGCAGCAGTTGGTAGACGCCCAGACGCAGGACGTCCAGCAACGGGCCGTCGATATCGGCGGTATCGCGTCCGGCGCATTCGGCGACGACCGCGTCGAGCACCCCCAGGGTGCGACAGGCTCCGTAACCGAGTTCGGTGGCCAGGGCCGCATCCTGACCGTGCACACCGTACTCGCGCAGCAGGGCGGGCAACACCAGGTTGGCGTATGCGTCGCGTTCCCGTACCGCTCGCAGTGTCTCCAACGCGACCGTCCGGGCCGGATCGGCGGGCGCCCGGCGGCGAGTGCCCGTCTTCGACGCTTTGGCCCCACCGGCCTTCCCGTGTTGCCGTCCCGTTCCGGATTCGTTCTGGGTCCGCGCGCGCATTCGGCCGGCCGAGCCGCCCTGCCGGCGGTCCGATCCGGGTGTATCGCCCGACCGCGCGTTCGTGGTGGGTCGGCGCTCTCGATTCGTTCGTTTCCCCACCGGTTCCGCCTCTCCGCGCCGCGCGCCGGTGCGCTCCCGGTTCCGCTCGTCCCGCTGCGCGGCGGTTCCCGAGTTAATCGACCGGACATCACGTCCCGAGCGCCGATCCTCGGTGCCCCGGTCGACCGCCGGCCTGTTCCGCCGCGCCCGCGGATCCGCGGAGCCGCCGTCGACGTGCTCATCGGGTTGCGACGACGAACCGTCCGTCCCGCCGCGGTTGCGTCGAAAACCCCGCCGTCGTTCGCCGGATCCCCCGGCGGTCGCTCCTGTCGGGCCGTTCACTCGGCCACCGTACCGGGCTCCAGTCGTGCCCCACGCGCCCAGTCGAGCGCGGACATCTTCCGCTTCCCCTGCGGCTGTACCTCACCGAGCCGGACGGCGGTGGTCGCGGTGCCCACGAACACCCCCGTTTTCCGGACCTCGATACGCCCCTCCGGCAGCATCTCCTCGACCAGGTCCACCGGCCCCACCTTGATCCGGACACCGGCCACCTCGGTCCACGCACCGGGTGACGGGGTGACCGCTCGAATGTGTCGGCCGACGGCCAACGCCGGCTGAGCCCAGCGCACCCGCGCGAATTCCGAGGTGATCTTGGGCGCGTAGGAGACACCGTCGGTCGGTTGCGGAACCGCCTGCAGGGTTCCGTCCTCCACACCGTCGAGGGTCTGTTCGAGCAGTGCGGCACCGCTGACCGCCAGTCGATCCAGCAGGGTTCCGGCGGTATCGGCGACATCGATGCGTTCGGTCACCACGCCGAATACCGGGCCGGTGTCCAACCCGGACTCGATCAGGAATGTGGAGGCGCCGGTGATCTCGTCACCGGCGGCGATGGCGGCCTGTACCGGCGCGGCGCCCCGCCAGGCCGGGAGAAGGGAGAAGTGCAGGTTGATCCAGCCGTGCGGCGGCAGATCCAGCACCTTCCAGGGCAGCAGCGCGCCGTAGGCGACCACCGGACAGCAGTCGGGGGCCAACTCGTTGAGGGTCGCGACGAAATCGGGGTCGTCGGGCCGAGACGGAGTGAGCACCCGGACCCCGTATTCGTCGGCGACCTGCCCGACGGGTGAACGAGTGAGTTTCCGGCCACGCCCGGCCACCGCGTCGGGTCGGGTCACCACGGCGATCACCTCGTGCCGCGAGGATTCGAGCAGCCGTCGCAGCGACGGCACCGCCGGTTCGGGGGTTCCGGCGAAGACGATTCGCATCAGCGACCCCGCCCGGAGACGGCGCGGCTGGGGCGAACGGTGATACCGGCGGTGAACCAGTCCGATTCCCGAATGGCGCGCATGGCGTCCTTGCGATTCGGCGGATCCAGGCGATCGATGAAGAGCACCCCGTCCAGATGATCGGTTTCGTGTTGGACGCACCGGGCCAACAGATCCTCGGCCTCGAAATCGACCGGCGTCCCGTGCATGTCCACCCCCGAGACCCGCACTCTTCGGGCACGTCGGGTCTCGTAGCTCAGGCCGGGAATGGACAGGCATCCCTCCGGCCCGATCTGATCCTCCTCGCCCGATGGCGTCCATACCGGGTTCACCAGATGCCCGGCGGCGTCACCGGTGTCGTAGACGAAGACCCGCAGCCCCACGCCGATCTGCGGCGCGGCCATACCGACACCACCGTCGTCGTACATGGTGTCGGTCAGGTCGGCGACCAGCTGCCGCAGCTCGGCACCGAAATCGGTGACCTCCGCCGCGCGGGCTCGCAGAATAGGATCGCCGAAGAGGCGGACGGGCTGAATGGTCACGGCAGCTCCCGATAACAGCGGACAGAAAAAGGAATAACGGTCATCTCATTCTAAAGACGCGCGCACACGACGCGTGGATCCCCGATTCCGACGCCCCCGGCTGATACAAAACGGATGCGGTCGGGCGGGTGTCGAGTCCCCCGCCCGACCGCCACTCGACCGGATCGGCCGTTCAGATATTGCCGCCGATGATCACCTGCGGTATTCCCGTCCCGAGCGGGACGGGAACGCAGACCGGGGTCGGTGCGGTCTGCGGGTCCAGCGCCTCCAACAGCAGTTCGGCGACGAACGGGTCGTACACCATGTGGAAGTGTCCGGTCAGATTCACCGGGCAGCGATCCTGCAGCACGATGTTCTCGGCGCCGGGACCACGCAGAGCGATGTTCTCGAACGGTTGGATCATCTCGTCGAACCGAGAACCGATCGTCACATAGCGCACTCCGGGGACGGTGTCACCGCCGGAATTCAGCTCACGCATGAATTGCGAGCCCTGTGCCTGCTGAACGGCCGCGACGGAGAGCACCCGTTCGAATACCTGCTCGGCACCCGGGATCTGCCGGGCGATCGGCACCAGCCCGTACATCACACCCCCGTAGGTGGGCGAGGCGAGCCCCACCCACACCCCCACCTTCGACGCGCCCCCGAGTTTGTTGATGTAGTAGCGGGTCACATTCGCCCCCTGCGAGAATCCCACCAGATCCACCTGGCGCGCACCGGTCGCGGCGAGCACCTCGTCCACGAACGCGGCGATCTGATACCCGCTGAGCACCATGTCCTCGGTCCCGTAGGTTCCCGCTCCGGGACGGCCACCGTAGTTGAGGGCGAAAACGCAGTAACCCTCCGCGGCCAGTCGCGGCGCAATGGCGGACCAGTCCGTATAGGCGCTGGCATCGGTGCCGTGCGCGAGCACCACCGGACGGGGGTGGGCCGCGGTCGGTGCGCAGGCGAAATCGTTCGCGCCCGAGGGCGCCGCGTTCGGATGGGTCTTCATGTACAGGGCGGCCGCGAGGTGATCCGACTGCCGCGGCGCCGATTCGGTCGGCACGACCGGCGGGAGATAGCCCGCCGGTCGTGCGGTCGCGGGCCCCGCGCCGAGTACCGAGCCGACAACCATCACGGCCGTCGCGATTCCGGACAGAACAACTCTGCCCCATTGTGTTATGTCCCCACCCCACCGCATTCGTATCCGTTTCACATCACAATCATCTACCCCATTCGTCGCCGATTTCCCGCTCCGAACACGACTTTGGCCGGGCCGTTACTTTTCGGGTGTGTCATCCTCGGCCAGGATGCGGTATAAGGCGCGTCGGGCCTCGGTGAGTACCTCGGCCGCCTTGGTCGCCTGCTCGGGGGTACCGGCCGCCGCGACCTGCGCGACCGCACCGAACAACTGCCCCAGCAAACCCCGCAGGTCGATCGCCTGTTCGCCGACACCTTCCTTGACCTGCGCCCACGGGTCCCCGAGTTCGTCGCGGTGCGCGGTGACGTATTCGGTGCCCGTGGCGGTCAACTGGGCCGTTTTTCGACCGGCCACCTTCTCGATGACGATCAGCCCCTCGTCCTCCAACTGCGACAACGCCGGGTAGATGGACCCCGGACTGGGGCGCCAGAGATCATCGCTGCGTTCGCGGATCTGTTGGATCAACTCGTATCCGTGCATCGGCCGCTCCGCGAGCAACAACAGGATCGCGGCGCGCACATCACCACGTCGGCCTCGGCCCCCGCGCCCCCGACCACGCCCGAAACCGGGACCGAAACCGGGACCGAAACCGGGACCGAAACCCCGCCCAGGACCGAAGCCCGGGCCGAATCCGGGACCGAAACCATGACCGCCGTGCCGGAAATGTCCGTGCGGCCCATGTCCTCCGTGGCGACGCGACCATCGGGCGCGCATCGCGTGGCGCTCCATGTCTTCCATAACGACCTCCCCAGGCTTTCGTACGTTCTTCATGATATCGACGATATATCGACAATCTATCCACAGCAAGGCCTTGCACGAAGCCCACACCCCGGCATACAACCGCGCCTCTCGAGCGATACACCACCGACAGCGGGGCGAGAACGGCGACTTCCGGTAGCGAATACGTCCCGCCGGAATTCGGTCCGGCGGCTCGGTATCGGACGGCTCGGTATCGGACGGCTCGGATAGGCTCAGATCTCGGATAGGCTCAGATATTGACCGGATCGACCCGAACGCGCAGCGGCGCATCCGAACGATGGCTGCTGCGAACCGCCTGGGCGGTGGTGAGGGCGCGGGACAGCCGCTGTCCATCGGACCGGGCGACTCGCAGCAATACCCGTTCGATCTCTTCGACGGCGTTCCCGGCAGCGGAGCGGGCTGCGGACGGAACACGCTCGGCGCCCGGCAACGGCACCGGCCCCAGAACATCGACCGTATCCGGAAGCTCGGCGGCGGCCAGAAGTTCGGCTATCGCCTCGGGGGTACCGTCCACCGCCGCCATGCGCACCGCCGGCGGGAACCCCACCTCGGTGCGCTGGGCGAGTTCGGCGGCGGCATGACCGACCGGGTCCCACCGCACCAGCGCCTGCACCGTCGGCAGGGCCGGTTCGGCCATGACGATCACCTGCCCATCGGCCTTCACCAGCGCGGCGGCACCCAACCAGCGACGTAACGTGTCCTCGGCGGCGCGCAGATCGGCCCGCCCCAGCAGGGCCCACCCGTCCAGGAGCAGACCCACCCCGTAACCGCCGTCGATCAGCGGCTCGGCGCCCACGGTGGCCACCACCACCTGCGGGCCGGGCGGCACGGTATCCAGTAACTCGGCGCCGCTGGAACCCCGGATCGGCACCCCGGGGAAAGCTCGACCCAATTCCTCGGCGGTACGAACGGCCCCGATCACCACGGCGCGCAACGCCCGCCCACCACACGCCGGACAACGAAACACGGCATCGGACCGACCACACCATCGGCAGGTCGGGCTCTGTGGGCCGGGCGCGGCCCGGTCATCGCCCGAATCGACCACACCGGGCAGCGCCAAGGGACCGTTGCAGTGCCGACAGCGCGCCGGGGTACGGCACCTACCACACGCCAACGCTGGGACATACCCCCGCCGCGGCACCTGGACCAATACCGCCTCGCCGGCGGCCAGGGCCGCTCGGGCCGCCGCGAACGCGACACCCGGGATACGGACGATCCGGGCGATCGGATCACGCTCCAGGGCCATATCACTGTCGCCCGGCGCGCTGATCCTCGCGGACGCCGCCCGCACCACCGCACGGTCGGCGACCAGATCATGCGCCCAACCACTCTCGACCACCGACTGGATCTCCGCGGTCCGCGCATAACCGGCCGCGACGAAGGCGGCGCCGGTATCGTGCGCTCGCAGCATCGCCACTTCGCGGGCATGCGGATACGGGGCGCGGGGTTCGGCGTAGGTGTCGTCCCCGTCGTCCCAGATGGCGATGAGACCCAGATCCCGGACCGGCGCGAAAACCGCGGCCCGCGTGCCGACCACCACGCGCGCGGTACCGCGCAGCGCCGCCAACCAGCGCCGGTACCGGGCCGCCGGGCCGAGACCGGCCGAAAGCCCCACCGCCGAATCCCCCACCAGACGTTCGCATTCGGCCAGGACCCGATCCAGATCGCGTTGGTCGGGAACCATGAGGACGGCGCTACGGCCCCCCGCGACCACCACCGCCGCCAGTTCCGCGAGTCGACGGGCCCAGTTCTCACCGGGCAGCGCCTGCCAGGCCGCCCGCGCGCCGCGATGCCGCGCCAGCGCCGTGACGAACGCCTCCCCGTGCCGGTATCGCCGCCAGGCGGACATCTCGACCCCGGCCGGAATATCCGGCGTCTCGGGGCTCGTATCTCCGGAGCTCACCGCCCCGGGCGAATCGGCCGCCGCGGGGGCGGACACCGTCGCGGCCGTGGAATCGCCATCACCGCCCGGTCGGCCTTTCCCGGCTCGTGTGGCCTCCCCGTTCTCCGTCCGCGCATGACGTGGGGGGATCGCCAACCGCAGCACATCGGCCCGGGTACCGGCGTATCGTGCGGCGACAACGGTGGCCAAACGCAGGATCTCCGGTGTCAGCACCGGCTCGGGCGAGACGACCCGTTCCAGTCGCACCAGTTTGCCCGGATGATCGGTGTCGGTATGGCGCGACAGCAGGTATCCGTCCACCAACCGCCCCGCGAAACGCACCCGCACCCGTACCCCCGGTCGGGCCGTTTCGTCCAGCTCCGGCGGCACCAGGTAGTCGAAATCGCGGTCCAGATGCGCCGGGGTGAGCAATGGCAGCACCCGCGCGACGGGATGAGAGATAATCCCCGGCTCGGGCCGAGCCGGCGGCTCGACCGGGGATTCGGGTTCCGATCCGACCGACACCCCCGGCGAAACGGGGTCGCCGGGGGTGTCGGTCGAATGTCCCACGGTCGTGCGCACGCGGGCAGCGGAATCTACAGTCCGGCGGCGGCGCGCAGTTTGTCCGCGCGGTCGGTGCGCTCCCACGGCAGGTCGATATCGGTACGACCGAAGTGCCCGTAGGCGGCGGTCGGGGCGTAGATGGGGCGCAACAGATCCAGGTCGCGGATGATGGCGCCCGGGCGCAGATCGAACACCTCGGTGATGGCACCGGCGATACGCGCCGGATCGACCTTCTCGGTGCCGAAGGTCTCCACGAACAGCCCGACCGGCGCGGCCTTACCGATGGCGTAGGCCACCTGGACCTCCACCCGGTCGGCCAACCCGGCGGACACCACGTTCTTGGCGACCCAGCGCATGGCGTAGGCAGCCGAACGGTCCACCTTCGACGGGTCCTTACCGGAGAACGCGCCACCACCGTGCCGCGCCATACCGCCGTAGGTGTCGACGATGATCTTGCGGCCGGTCAGTCCGGCATCACCCATCGGGCCACCGAGCACGAACTTGCCGGTCGGGTTCACCAGCAGCCGGATATCGGAGGTGTCCAGATCGGGCAGCGCCAGGTCGGCGAGCACACTGTCGAGGACCTTCTCCCGGATATCGGGGGTGAGCAGATTGTCCAGGTCGATATCGGCGGCATGCTGGGTGGACACGACCACGGTGTCCAGCCGCACCGGGCGGTCCCCGTCGTATTCGATGGTGACCTGGGTTTTCCCGTCGGGGCGCAGATACGGCAGCACACCGCTCTTGCGCACCTCGGTCAGCCGCCGCGCCAACCGATGCGCCAGCGCGATCGGCAGCGGCATCAGCTCGGGGGTGTCGGTATTGGCGTAACCGAACATCAGGCCCTGGTCACCGGCGCCCTGCAGTTCGATCTCATCGTCGGAGCCGCCGACACGCGCCTCGTGCGAGATATCGACACCCTGCGCGATATCCGGCGATTGGGCTCCGATGGCGATATTGACGCCGCAGGAATTGCCGTCGAACCCTTTGGCCGACGAGTCGTAGCCGATTTCGAGCACCTTTTCCCGCACGATACGGGGAATATCCGCATAGGCCTCCGTGGTGACCTCGCCCGCGACATGGACCTGTCCGGTCGTCACGAGAGTTTCCACCGCCACGCGGCTGCGGGGGTCCTGGGCCAGCAAGGCGTCGAGGATGGAGTCACTGATGGCGTCACAGATCTTGTCCGGGTGCCCCTCGGTCACGGACTCACTGGTGAATAGCCGGCTACCGGACGTGCGCACAGATCTTCCTTCTTCCTCAACGGTTTACTCGGACGGTATGCGACAGTAACGCTGAGCCACCGGATCGCAATCCCTGGGATCCAGACTATTCCAACCGGCGACGAATCGGTGACGCTCACCACGCCCGTGGCGCACGGATCCGAGTACGACGGGCCGAGTACTCAGCGCAGCAGTGGTCCGAGCGCGTCCAGTACCCGGCTGGCCAGCAGTGCCTTGGAACCGTGGTCGAGGGCCTGCTCGGTACCGTCGGCGCCGAGCAGCCAACCGTCGTTGGTGTCGACCTCGAAGGCCTTGCCCTCACCGACGGCATTGACCACCAACAGATCGCAGCCCTTGCGAGCGAGTTTGGCGCGGGCATGGGTGAGCACATCGCCGTGTTCGTCCCCGGTCTCGGCGGCGAAACCGACGATGGCGGTGCCCGGCAGCTGCCCGTCGCGGCGAGCCTGGACCAGGCCCGCGAGAATGTCCTCGGTCCGGGTCAGCGGAATGGTGTCCGGTTCGCCGGCGCCTTTCTTGATCTTGGCCGCGGCCACGTTCGCCGGCCGGAAATCGGCCACCGCCGCCGCCATGATCACCGCGTCGGCACCCACCGCATGCTTGTCCACCGCGGTCTTGAGCTGTTCGGCGGTGGTGATGTGCACCAACTCGACCGCCGCCGGTGGGGCCATCTCGATGGTGTTCCCGGCGATCAGGGTGACCTGCGCCCCGCGCTGGGCGGCGACGCGAGCCAGCGCGTAGCCCTGTTTACCGGAGCTACGGTTGCCGAGGAAGCGCACCGGGTCCAGCGGTTCACGGGTTCCACCCGCCGTGACGACGATGCGGCGCCCCACCAGATCGCGCGGGACGGCGTCGGCGCGTTCGAGCAGCAGCATGGCCAGACCGAAGATCTCCTCGGGTTCGGGCAACCGACCGGGGCCGGTATCGGCGCCGGTGAGCCTGCCCGACGCCGGTTCCATCACGGTGGCGCCGTAGCCGCGCAGCGCGGCCACATTGGCCACGGTGGCGGAGTGCTCCCACATCTCGGTGTGCATCGCGGGCGCGAAGAGCACCGGACATCGCGCGGTGAGCAGTGTGCCGGTGAGCAGATCGTCGGCGCGTCCGGATGCGGCGCGCGCCATGAGGTCGGCGGTGGCGGGCGCCACGACGACGAGGTCGGCCTCCTGTCCGAGCCGCACATGTGGCACCTCCGGCACATCGGCGAACACCCCGGTGTGCACCGGATGCCCGGACAACGCCTCGAAGGTGGCCTTACCGACGAACTGCAACGCCGCCTCGGTGGGGATCACCCGGACGTCGTGGCCGGTCTCGGTGAACCGGCGAACCAGCGCGCACGCCTTGTATGCGGCGATACCACCGCCGACTCCGACAATGACCCGGGTCATCACGCCTCCTGAAGATGGCACCGTAGACATCCGTATCCGGCCACCGACCGATCGGGTCGTCGGCGGGGCCGGTGGACGGGCTACTCGCCCTCGGTGTGCTCGAGCAGGTCGGCGTGGATCTCACGCAGCGCGACCGACAGCGGTTTCTCCTGCGGAAGCGGCTCGACCAGGGGGCCGACGTACTCGAGGATGCCGTCGCCGAGCTGGTTGTAGTAGTCGTTGATCTGGCGCGCCCGCTTGGCGGCGTAGATGACCAGGGCGTACTTGGACGAGGTACGCTCCAGCAGTTCGTCGATCGGCGGGTTGGTGAGGCCGACGGGGGTGTCGTAGGCGGGCGCGGCGGTGTCCGTACTGCTCACTAGGGGGGCTCCTGCGGGTCGGTGGGTCGAGGCTGTGCGGCCGCGCGGGCCGCACAGCGTCACGAACTGGAATTCGTGCTGACGAACAACGATACCAACTGCTCGCAGGCGCTGGTCACGTCGTCGTTGACGATGACGACGTCGAATTCGTCACGCGCTGCCAGTTCGACCCGTGCGGTCTCCAGCCGGCGCTCGATCGCCTCGGGTGATTCGGTGCCGCGGCGATGCAACCGCGCCACCAGCTCGTCCCAGCTGGGCGGGGCCAGAAACACCAGTACCGCCTCGGGTATGGCCCGGCGGATCGACCGCGCACCTTCCAGGTCGACCTCGACCAGGACCGGTAGTCCCTCCGCCAGCGCGGCGAGAACCGGTCCGGCCGGGGTGCCGGAGCGTTGCAGTCCACCGTGGATCTCCGCCCATTCGAGCAGACCCCCGGATTCGATCAGGGCATCGAACTCGGCCCGATCGATGAACCGGTAGTCGCGGCCGTCGACCTCACCGGGACGCGGGTCCCGAGTGGTGACCGACACACTGAAGACCAGTTCCGGTAACCGTTCGCGCACACAGCGCACCACGGTGGATTTGCCCACGGCCGAGGGGCCGACCAGTACGACCAGCCGACCCTTCGTCATTTGTTCGACCACGGGGGTGGTCAGGCGCTCGGATCGAACTTGGCCAGCAGCGCCTTGCGCTGCCGATCACCGAGCCCGCGCAGGCGGCGGGTGGGGGCGATCTCCAGTTCGGTCATGATCTCCTCCGCCTTGACCTTGCCAACCTTGGGCAGGGCCTCGAGCAGCGCGCGTACCTTCATCTTGCCGATGATCTCATCGGTCTCGGCACTGGCGAGGACCTCTTTGAGGTCGGTGCCGCCGCGCTTCAGGCGATCCTTGAGCTCCGCCCGAGCGCGGCGAGCGGCAGCCGCCTTCTCCAAAGCAGCGGCGCGCTGCTCGTCAGTCAGCTGGGGAAGGGCCACGGTTCCTCCGTCTCATCGTTCATTGCTGTATCTACCGTCGGTAACCCGGCGGTCTCAGCGACCGTACCCACGACTGCTCCCGATTGCGAACCCACCCCCCAGGTCAGGGCATGAATCGGGCATATCCGCTCGGTTTCCGATCGCTGTCCACGCCGCCTCTGGTTCGGTCGTCGACAACCCGTGCACGAGGGCCGAAACAAGCTGCGACCAGGGGATTTTCCGAACATACCCCACGTTTGCGGATGAATAGCCACCATTGATGAACCCGACACGACAATTGGTCGACCGTCCGACCAGGAACTTTCTGGAAATTTCCGCGCGTCGCGCCGATTCCGTCCGCGTGTCGCGGTTTCCCCCCGCCATGCACCCCCGGGTCCGACGGGTCCACGCCTCGGCGGGCCGTCCGGCCCGCTCACGGCCACGTCGGCGCGAGAAACCGTCCTGCCCCTTGCCCCCGGTCGGGACGAGGGGGATAGGACACACCACGACCACGATAGGGAAATCCGGCCGGTAGGTCGGTTTTCAGTCGTAGTGGCAGAACTCGACGAGCGTGCCCTCGGGCGCACGCACATACCCGACCCGCATTCCCCACCCCGGCCGATCGAACGGGCCGGCAACAACCGCGGCCCCGCGCTCGGCAACCGTCGCCACGGCCCGGTCGACATCGGCGACGCGCAGGGCGATCACCACCGTATCGGCCGCGCCGCGGGGTCGATGCTCGGCGCCGATCGCGGCGTCCAGGAGTTCACGGGTGAAAAGAGCCAGGTCCGTGCCACCGATCGAGAAACAGGCGTACGGCCCCGTCTCCGGATCGGCGACCTCGGCCTTGGGTTCCAGGCCCAGCACCTCGTGATAGAAGCGATAGCTGGCCCCGAAGTCGTCGACCAGCACACGTGTCTGTCCGTAGGACAACAGTCCGAGATCCGAATCGGACATGATTCACCTTTCATCTGCCGTTCCCGGGGATGTGACGGGAACGTGCCGGCGACGTAATCCGTCACCGGCACGAGACAGGGGTATCACGGTCCGTTCCGACCATCGACACGCCCCCGGCGCGGTCGCTCAGTTCTGGAGAAAGGCGAATTCGTCGCTCAGTTTCCGCAGGCGCGACCGCAATGCCAGCACCGCGGGGCCGGCCTGCAGGATCTCCCGCGAGACGTTCGGCAGGACCGCTCCCCGACTCGCCGCGGGGACGAGCTTCCGGATCGAGTCGGCTCCACCACCCTGAGCACCGACGCCCGGCATGAGGATCGGGCCGTTGAGCGCACTCAGGTCGGGCGCCTCGTCGAGGGTCGCGCCGACCACCACGCCGACCGACCCGAATGCCGCACCGGTATTGCGCGCCGCGGCCTCGTCCACCATGGTCTGGGCAATGGTGCGTCCGTCCGCGGTGACAACCCGCTGCAGCCGCGCGCCCTCCGGGTTGGAGGTGGCCGCGAGGACGAAAACACCCCGGTGGTTGGCCTCCGCCAGCTCCAATGCCGGAGCCAACGCGCCAAAACCGAGATACGGCGATACGGTGACGGCATCCGAGCCGAGCGGCCCGTCGCCGAGCCACGCCCGGGCGTAGGCGGCCATGGTGGAGCCGATATCGCCACGTTTGGCATCGGCCAGCACCAGGGTTCCCGAGGAACGCAGCTCGGCGATGGCGCACTCCAGCACGGCGATCCCATCGGAACCGTAGGTCTCGAAAAACGCCACCTGCGGTTTGACCACCGCTGTCACGCCGGCGAACGCCTCGACACAGATCTCGGCGAAGCGGGCCACACCGTCCACATCGTCGTCGAGACCCCAGGACGCCAGCAGGGACGGGTGCGGGTCGATCCCGACACAGATCGGCCCCCACCGCCGCACGGCCGCGCGCAGTCGCTCACCGAATGTCGTCACCGTGACCTCGTCTCGTCGGCGGGCGTGCGACGGCACGCCCGCGGAACCTGGTGGGCGCGGGGTATACCAGCGCGGAACATATCAGCCCCGCAGCGCCGAATGCAGTTCCTGCAGCGACCGCACCCCGAGTCCACCGCTGATGGCGGCCTCGATGCCCTGTACCGCGGCCGCGGCGCCCTGCACGGTGGTGATACAGGGAATGTTCACACCCACCGCGGCGCTGCGGATCTCGTAGCCGTCGATACGAGGTCCGGAGTTGCCGTACGGGGTGTTGAACACCATGTCCACCTCGCCATCGCGGATCTGGTCCACAATGGACGCCGTGGGCGTCTGCGAATCGACCGGCGGATCGGAGTGCTTACGCACAGTCTCGCACGGAATTCCGTTGCGGCGCAACATCTCCGCGGTACCCTCGGTGGCCAGGACACGGAATCCGAGATCGTACAGGCGCTTCACCGGGAACACCATGGACCGCTTGTCCCGGTTGGCGATCGAGACGAAGACCGTGCCCTCGGTGGGCAGCGAACCGTAGGCAGCGGACTGGCTCTTGGCAAAGGCGGTGCCGAAATCCGCGTCGATGCCCATGACCTCACCGGTGGATTTCATCTCCGGGGACAGCAACGAGTCGATCCCACTGCCATCGGCACGCCGGAACCGGTGGAAGGGCAGTACGGCCTCCTTCACCGCGACCGGAGCGTTCAGCGGCATCCGACCCCCGTCGCCCTCGGCCGGCAACAGGCCCTCCTTGCGCAGCTCGGCGATGGTGGCGCCGAGCATGATCCGAGCGGCTGCCTTGGCCAGCGGTACTCCGGTGGCCTTGGAGACGAACGGCACGGTACGGCTGGCGCGCGGATTGGCCTCCAGCACGTACAACACATCGTCCTTCAGCGCGTACTGGACATTCAGCAGACCTTTGACACCGATTCCCTTGGCGAGCGCGACGGTGGACCGACGTACGGACTCGATATCGCTGCGACCCAAGGTGATCGGCGGCAACGCACACGCGGAGTCACCGGAATGGATACCCGCTTCCTCGATATGTTCCATGACACCGCCGAGGTACACCTCGTCGCCGTCGCAGAGCGCGTCGACATCGATCTCGATGGCGTCTTCGAGGAAACGGTCCACCAACACCGGGTGTTCGGGACTGAGCTCGGTGGCGCGGGAGATATACCCCTCGAGGGACTTCTCGTCGTAGACGATCTCCATACCGCGTCCACCCAACACATACGACGGACGCACCAGCACCGGATAGCCGATATCGGCGGCGATCTTCTTCGCCTGATCGAAGTTGGTGGCGGTGCCGTACTTGGGGGCGGGCAGACCGGCGGCGACCAGGACGTCACCGAATTCGCCGCGGTCCTCGGCCAGGTCGATGGCGGCGGCACTGGTGCCGACCACCGGCACCCCGGCCTCGGTGAGGCGCTGCGCCAACCCGAGCGGGGTCTGACCACCGAGTTGCACGATCACACCCGCCACCGTGCCGGACTCGGTTTCGGCGTGGTACACCTCGAGCACGTCCTCGAAGGTGAGCGGCTCGAAGTAGAGGCGGTCGGCGGTGTCGTAGTCGGTGGAGACGGTTTCCGGGTTGCAGTTGACCATGACCGTCTCGTAGCCGGCCTCCGACAGCGTCTGGGCCGCGTGCACGCACGAGTAATCGAACTCGATGCCCTGACCGATCCGGTTGGGGCCGGAGCCGAGAATGATCACCTTCTCGCGGTCGCGCTGCGGGGCGACCTCGGACTCGGCGGCGGGGTCGAGTTCGTAGCTCGAATAGTGGTACGGGGTCTTGGCCTCGAACTCCGCGGCGCAGGTGTCGACGGTTTTGAACACCGGCCGAATGCCGAGCCGGTGCCGCAGGGCGCGGACTCCGCTCTCTCCGGCCAGTTCCGGCCGCAGTGCCGAGATCTGCCGGTCGGACAGGCCGTGGTGCTTGGCGCGGCGCAACAGCTCCTCGTCGAGTACCGGAGCGTCCAGGAGTTCGCGGCGCAGCTCGACCAGACCGGCGACCTCGTCGACGAACCAGGGGTCGATACCAGAGGCGGCGGCCACATCCTCGACGCTCGCGCCGAACCGCAGCGCCCGCTCCACCTGGTAGAGCCGGCCCTCGGTGGGGGTGCGTAGATCGTCCAGGATCGCCCGGATCGCCGCCTCGACCTCGGCCGGATCGTCGGACTTCGGCGCCCAGGCCCCGTCGTCGACGGTCCAGAAGCCGGGGACCTTGGTCTCCAGGGAGCGCAGCACCTTGCCGAGCGCCTCGGCGAAGTTGCGTCCCAGCGACATGGCCTCACCCACCGACTTCATGGTGGTGGTGAGGGTTGGGTCGGCGCCGGGGAACTTCTCGAATGCGAATCGGGGCGCCTTCACCACCACATAGTCGAGGGTCGGCTCGAAACAGGCCGGGGTCTCGGAGGTGATGTCGTTGACGATCTCGTCCAGGGTGTAGCCGATGGCGAGTTTCGCCGCGATCTTGGCGATCGGGAACCCGGTCGCCTTGGACGCCAACGCCGAGGAACGCGACACCCGGGGGTTCATCTCGATGACGATGAGCCGGCCGTCGCGCGGGTTCACCGCGAACTGGATATTGCAGCCACCGGTGTCGACGCCGACCTCGCGCAGGATGGCGATGCCCAGATCGCGCATCTTCTGGTATTCGCGGTCGGTGAGCGTCATGGCAGGGGCGACGGTGACCGAGTCGCCGGTGTGCACACCCATCGGATCGACGTTCTCGATGGAGCACACCACCACGACATTGTCGCGGCCGTCGCGCATCAACTCGAGCTCGTATTCCTTCCAGCCGAGGATGGATTCCTCGATGAGCACGTTCGCCGTCGGCGAGGCGGCCAGACCACCGCCCGCGATCCGGTCCAGGTCCTCGTCGTCGTAGGCCATACCGGAACCGAGACCGCCCATGGTGAACGACGGCCGCACGACCACCGGGAAGCCGAGTTCGGCGACGGTTTCCCGGACCTCCTCCATGGTGTAGCAGACCCGGGACCGGGCGCTTTCCCCACCTACCTTGGCGACGATGTCCTTGAACTTCTGCCGGTCCTCGCCGCGCTGGATGGCCTCGAAATCGGCGCCGATCAGCTCGACCCCGTACTTCTCCAGCACCCCGCGCTCGTGCAGCGCGACCGCCGTGTTCAGCGCGGTCTGTCCACCGAGGGTGGCCAGCAGCGCGTCGGGGCGTTCCTTGGCGATGACCTTCTCGACGAACTCCGGGGTGATGGGCTCGACGTAGGTGGAGTCGGCGAACTCCGGGTCGGTCATGATCGTGGCCGGGTTCGAGTTCACCAACGACACCCGCAGGCCCTCCGACCGCAGCACCCGGCACGCCTGAGTACCGGAGTAGTCGAATTCACAGGCCTGGCCGATGACGATCGGCCCCGATCCGATGACCAGGATGTGTTCGAGATCGGTACGGCGCGGCATCAGGCTCCCTCCATCAGACCGGCGAAGCGGTCGAACAAATACGCGGCGTCATGGGGCCCGGCGGCCGCTTCCGGGTGGTATTGCACCGAGAAGGCGCGGCCATCGACCAGCCGCACCCCCTCGACGGTGCCGTCATTGGCACAGACATGGCTGACCTCGGCCGTGCCGAAGGGGGTGTCGAACCGCTCCCCCGCCTCGCCCTCCAGCGCGAACCCGTGGTTCTGGGCGGTGATCGAGACCCGGCCGGTCTCCTGTTCCACAACCGGAACATTGATCCCGCGGTGGCCGAACTTCATCTTGTAGGTGCCCCGCCCCAGGGCGCGGCCCAGGATCTGGTTGCCGAAGCAGATACCGAACAGCGGCACACCTCGACCGAGCACTCCCTGGGTCAGGGCGACGGCATCGTCCTGGGTGGCAGGGTCGCCGGGACCGTTGGACAGGAACACACCATCGGGTTTCAGCTCCAGAACCTGGTCCAGGGTGGTGCTCGAGGGCACCACGTGCACGCGCATCCCGCGCTGTGCGAACATCCGCGGGGTATTGGTCTTGATCCCCAGATCGACCGCGACCACCGTATGCCGCACCTCACCGCCGGTGGGTTCGATGGTGTACAGCGCATCGGCGCTGACCTCCTCGGCCAGGTCCGCGCCCAACATGGACGGCTGGCCGTTCACCCGGGCCACCAGTTCCTCGGTGCCGGCCAGGGCCGGGCCGGAGAAGATGCCCGCCTTCATCGAACCCCGGGTGCGCAGATGCCGCACCACGGCACGGGTGTCGATCCCGGCGATACCGACGATGTTCTGCCGGGCCAGCACCTCGGGCAGGGTGGTGGTGGCGCGCCAGTTGGAGGCGCGCCGAGCCGGATCTCGCACCGCGTATCCGGCCACCCAGATCTGCCGGGATTCGTCGTCCTCGTCGTTCCAACCGGTATTGCCGATCTGTGGGGCCGTGGCCACCACGATCTGCCGGTGATAGCTGGGGTCGGTGAGGGTCTCCTGATAGCCCGTCATGGCGGTGCAGAACACCGCTTCGCCGAGGGTCTGGCCCACCGCCCCGTAGGCGGTGCCGCGGAACACCCGTCCATCCTCCAGCACCAGGGCGGCCTGTTCCCGGGCTCGCGTCGGTTGTGTGGTCACTGTTCGTCTCCCGTCGTCGCCCGTGTCCATGCCGGATACACCGTTTTGTCGTCACCCCGGAAACCGGTGTCTATCTCGGTCCCGGTCGGCAGTACCCAGCGGATCACCAGGACACCGTCTTCTGTCATCACCTTGCCCGCGTGACCGCGTTCGGTGCGGATCGCGGTAATGGATTCCTCCGGTATCCAGATCGCAGACGCGCC
This sequence comes from Nocardia paucivorans NBRC 100373, assembly GCF_000308675.1. Classification (GTDB taxonomy): domain Bacteria; phylum Actinomycetota; class Actinomycetes; order Mycobacteriales; family Mycobacteriaceae; genus Nocardia; species Nocardia paucivorans. The sequence continues at coordinate 291,391 of NZ_BAGE01000041.1, forward strand.
GTCACGTTCCAACAGGATGCCGTGCTCGAACCTGGTCAGTTCGGCGGTGGCCCGGAAACCCAGATCACCCACCGCGATCCGGTCCTGCCAGCTCGGTGCCATGGTGCTGCCCAGGTACAGACCGGTGGTCGGCTCCAGTACCTGGGCTCCCGGTTCCGCGGGAACCGAGGGCAGTTCCCCGACGAGGTTCGCCTGCCGTGCCCCGCGGTTACGCCACCCGCGGTACATCAGGTAGACGAACAACGCCCACAGGGCGATGCACAGCAGCACCCACAGTGCCCGCTCCATCACCGACCCCCGGATCCGCCGCGCGCGGACACGGGCGCCGCGGCCACTCCGTCGCGCGCGGTGATCCGCCCGCGCAGCAGGGTGGCCGTCACCCGACCGGGAAGCTCCATCGACTCGTACGGGGTGTTGTCGGAGATACTGGCCAGTTCCGTGGCCCGCACCGTCCAGGTCACATCGGGGTCGACCAGCACGAGATTGGCGGGCTCCCCGACCTCGATGGGCCGGCCCTGATCGTCCAATCCGACGATCTCGGCGGGCCGTTCGCTCATCACCCGGGCCACCCCGCGCCAGTCCAGTAGGCCGGGACGCACCATGGTTTCCACCACCACCGACAGCGCCGTCTCCAAACCGAGCATACCGGGCCGCGCCGCCGAGAACTCACAGCATTTGTCCTGCTCGGCGTGCGGAGCATGGTCGGTGGCGACGCAGTCGACGATACCGTCGGCCAGTGCCCGGCGTAGTGCCTCGGCATCGGCGGCCTCACGCAGCGGCGGGTTGACCTTGTTGACCGCGTCGTAGGTTTCCAGCCGCGAGTCGTCCAACAGCAGGTGATGCGGCGTCACCTCGGCGGTGATCGCAATACCCTGGGATTTCGCCCATTTCACCAATTCCACGGTGCCCGCCGTGGAGGCGTGGCAGATGTGTACCCGAGCGCCGGCGTCGCGGGCGAGCAAGGCGTCGCGGGCGACGATGGACTCCTCCGCGGCACGCGGCCACCCGGCCAGGCCCAGTCGGGCGGCGGTCGGCCCTTCGTGGGCGACCGCGCCCACGGTGAGTCGCGGCTCCTCGGCGTGCTGGGCGATGAGTACGCCCAGCGAGGTCGCGTATTCCAGGGCCCGCCGCATGACCAGCGGGTCGTGGACGCAATGACCGTCGTCGGAGAACATCCGCACCGCGCCGACACCCGCGGCCATGGTGCCCATCTCGGCGAGCTGTTTCCCGGCCAACCCCACGGTGACCGCGCCGACCGGATGGACGTCCACCAGTCCGACCTCCCGACCGCGCCGCCACACATGATCGGTGACGACATGGGAGTCGGCGACCGGATCGGTATTGGCCATGGCGAAGACCGCCGTGTACCCGCCCAGCGCCGCGGCCGCGGAACCGGATTCGATGGTCTCGGTGTCCTCACGGCCGGGTTCGCGCAGATGGGTGTGCAGATCCACGAAACCGGGCAGCAGGACCTGTCCGCGCGCCTCGATGATCTCGGCGTCCAGGACACCCAGGTCGGTGGCGATCTCCCGGATCACCCCGTCCACGACCAACACATCGACCGGCTCGCCTTCGCCGTAGGGACGGGCGCCCTTGATCAACACCGTGCCCTGACCGCTCATGCTCTGCTCATCACGGTGTGCGCGGGCGCCCTCCGTGGTCACGCGAGCCACCTCCTCCGGACGCTGACCGCTCACGCCGCGGCCTCCTGTACGCCTACCAGCAGGCGGAACAACACCGCCATACGCATATGGACTCCGTTCGTCACCTGTTGGAGGACGGCCGCCCGCGGTGAATCGGCCACCGAGGAAGCGATCTCCATACCACGCAGCATCGGTCCGGGATGCAGGACCACCGCGTGGTCGTCGAGAAGGGCGAGCCTGCGTTCGGACAGCCCGTAGTGCACCGCGTATTCGCGTGCCGACGGGAAGAATCCCCCGTTCATCCGCTCCGCCTGCACCCGCAGCATCAATACCGCATCGGCGCCCGGCAGTTCGGCATCGAGGTTCGTCGACACCCGTACCGGCCAACCGCTCACCCCCACGGGCAGCAGGGTGTGCGGCGCCACCAGCACCACCTCCGCGCCGAGGGTGGACAGCAGGAAAGCATTGGATCGAGCCACCCGGCTGTGCAGGATGTCGCCGACGATCACCACTCGCCGGCCCGCGATATCGCCGAGCCGCTGCCGTAGGGTCAAGGCGTCCAACAGGGCCTGGGTGGGGTGTTCGTGCATTCCGTCACCGGCATTGATCACCGCCGGGACCGAGCTCGCCGTACGCCGCGACCAGTCCTCGAACCAGTGCGCGATCCGATGCGCGGCGCCGGACGCCGGATGCCGCACGATGAGCGCGTCCGCCCCGGCCGCGTGCAGGGTGAACGCGGTATCACGCAGCGATTCGCCCTTGGCGACCGAGGAACTGCTCGCGCTCACATTGATCACATCGGCGCTCATCCACTTACCCGCGACCTCGAAGGACACCCGGGTTCGGGTGGAGTTCTCGAAGAACACCGTCATCACGGTGCGCCCGCGCAGGGTGGGCAGTTTGCGTACTTCCCGACCGAGCAGTGCCTGCTCGAAGCGCTCGGCCTCGTCGAGCAGTTCGGTGGCGGTGGCGCGATCCAGGTCGGTGACGGTCAGCAGATGCCTCACCGGGACTCCTCCTGATGCAAGTAGACGCCGTCGCGGCCGTCGTGCTCGGTGAGCAGCACGGAGATGTCCTCGCTGCGCGCGGTCGGCACGTTCTTACCGACGTAGTCGGCGCGGATCGGCAGTTCGCGGTGCCCGCGGTCGACGAGAACCGCGAGCTGCACCGCCCGGGGCCGGCCCAGATCCCGCAGCCCGTCCAGCGCGGAGCGGACCGTGCGCCCGGAAAACAGCACATCGTCGACCAGCACCACCAACGCGTCCTCGATTCCGCCCTCGGGCACCGAGGTGCGTTCCAGTGGGCGGTGCGGGCGGGTGCGCAGATCGTCGCGGTAGAGGGTGATGTCGAGAGAGCCGAGCGCGGGGCGGACCCCGGAGAATTCCTCGACCTTGTCGGCGAGCCGCGCGGCGAGCGTGGTGCCGCGAGTGGGGATACCGACCAGCACGACCCGCGGGGCATCCGGCTCGTTCGAATCGAGCGCGGTTTTCTCGATGATCTGATGCGCCATTCGCGCGATGGTCCGTCCGACATCGGACGCCGACAGCAGCTCTCGGCCCGCCGCCACCCACTCCGGGGTGTGTCGTGGCGTCTGAGCACCGGTGGTCTTCTGTCCGCTTCCCGTCGATACCTCGGCGGCGCCGGACGTGGCCGCCCGGTCTTCGGGCACGGCCATACCGACCTCCTTCCCCGCCTCACTGGACGGTCCGTTAAAGGATGTCTTACGCCCAGCAGCCTAGCAGCCCGACCAGATCGCTTTTCGCCAGGTGAGGGGCCGATATTCGGGTGTGAGACGGACCACGTCGCCGCACGTGTTCGCTCGTGACCGATGGCACATCATGCCGCCCCCGCACAGGCCGTCGGCGGAAGCGACCTCCATTCGGCAACATGAGGTCGTCCCGGCCGCCGGGCGACCATGGCGAAGTTCGCCGGGATCCGAGGCACGCCACCCCTGCGAGCAGGCGCCGAGCTCGGGGAAACCGTGGGCAATTCATCGACCACATCGAAGACGACTCACTGATATCAGGGAACATATGTTCGATATCGAGTAGCCTCGGCGGCATGATCGCCCCATTACAGGGATCACTGTTCGACAGGCCCGGCGAGATGCGACTCGACCCCTCGGTACCGCGGCACCGAACCCCACTCACCCACGGAGCATGGGTGGATCTACATCCCGGCCGGTTGCGTGGCGCCGACGAACTGTTCCACCGACTGGCGACGACCGACGGAACCGGCTCATATGCCGAATACGTCGCGGTCGCGGCCGACTCGGCGACCCTGGCCCGCGCGGTAACGCTCGTCTCCGCCGTGGAGACCGTACTACCGCTGAGCCAGGCGGCCCGGGCACACGAATCGGTCGAAGCGTGAACGCCGCCGGGCAGGATCATCCTGCGCCCTGGCGACCGATGAGGATCGCCGCGATCGGCGACGATACCGAGCGCCGACGATCAGCGACGCAGCAGGAAGAAATACGGCTCGCTCAGGCCGCGCATATCCATGACACCCAGCAGGCTGTTCTCGTCGAGCCGACGGAAATGGTCGATGATCGGCAGATGGTCGTAGACCATGGCCGCGCTCACCACACCCCGGTACTCGATATCACGCAACCGCGCCCCGGGTTTGCGAGCACGCAGCACGGGCGCCAATTTCCGCAGATTCCGGCGGACGGGACGTAGCCAGCCGGCGGGGATCTTCTCGGCCAACGCGAGCGGCACCCGGCGCGGATCCACCGGGAAGACCGTACCGGTCTCATCCGTGAACAGCAGCGGATGCACTTTGTCCGGCTCGTCGAATTGCTTTCCGTACCAACCGGATTCGGTCAGCAGACCGTCCATCGGATGACCGGTGGGCAGTTCCTCGCCACGCCACCGGCCGACGACCACCTCGTCCACCCGGGCGGCGGGCAGCCGATCGAACACCTCCCACGCCTGTGCGGTGGTGCATCCGTTCTCGGGCAGCGTGACGCTGCCGTTCTCCGCCATCACCCGCACTCCTTCACATCCGCCTCGGCCACACGTTCCCGGCCCGTCTCCCATCACAGGCGACGGGCCGGGAACATAATAGAGAAAGTCTATCCTTCTCTCACACGGCGGTCGCCCCGACAGTCACTACCGGGGCTCGATAGGCGATCACCGGAGACCGGTACGGCATTCAGCCGGTGATCTCCCACTCGTATACGGTCAGCTCCGAAGCGCCGGTGGTGTGCACCGGATCGGTGTACACGATTTTCTTCGCCTGTTCCAGAGAATCCGCCAGGACGATATAGGCACCACCGGTGTTGTCGGTGAAACGGCCGGTTTCCTGGAGCATGCCCCGCTCCCGCAGCTCGGCCAGGAATCGTTTGTGCGGTTCGACGACCGCCGGGGTGAACCGTGGGGTGCGCATGACCATGACCAGGTACTTGCGCACCTTCACCCCTCCGAATCCGGCCGCGCGGCCCGGGTGGCCGCCGCGGCCGCACGGACCTGCGGCGCCACCTGGACAACCTGGCCGAGCACACCGTTCACGAAGGCGGGCGATTCGTCGGTCGACAGCTCCTTGGCCAGCTCCACCGCCTCGTCCACCGCGACCACGGGGGGAACATCGTCGGCGTGCAGCAACTCCCACACCGCCACCCGGAGGATGGCCCGGTCCACGGCGGGTAACCGGGACAGGGTCCAGTCCTGTAGGTACGACTCGATCGTGCCGTCGACCCGGTCCAGATCCTCGGCGACTCCGTCGACCAGGACACGGGTGTAGGCGTGCACGGGCACCACGCCCTGATCGCGAGTGGCCAGCGCGACCCGTTCGTCGGCCAGATCGGCGGGGTCGATATCGCGGGCCTCCGCCTCGAACAGCAGGTCCACCGCCCGCCGACGGGCCTTGTGGCGAGCGCCGAGTTTCTTGTAGCCGGACTTCTTGTCCGCGGGCCGGTCGGTCACGTCAGGAGTTGACCCGGCCCAGGTAGCTGCCGTCGCGCGTGTCGATGCGCAGCTTGTCGCCGGTGTTGATGAACAGGGGAACCTGGACCTCGGCGCCGGTTTCCACGGTGGCGGGCTTGGTGCCGCCGGTGGACCGATCGCCCTGCAGGCCGGTTTCGGTGTGGGTGACCTCGAGCTCGACGGAAACCGGCAGCTCGACGTACAGCGGCTCACCCTCGTAGGTGGCGACCTGGACGTTCATGTTCTCCAACAGGAACCGGGAGCTCTCACCGATGGTGGCCTCGGAGATGGCGATCTGGTCGTAGGTCTCGCCGTCCATGAAGACGTAGTCGGTACCGTCGTGGTACAGGTAGGTCATATCGCGACGATCGACGGTCGCGGTCTCCACCTTCACACCCGCGTTGAAGGTTTTGTCGACGATCTTTCCGGACAGCACATTCTTCAGCTTGGTCCGCACGAAGGCGGGACCTTTGCCCGGCTTGACGTGCTGGAACTCGACGATCTGCTGAAGCTGACCGTCGATCCTCAGCACGAGGCCGTTCTTGAAGTCGCTGGTGTCCGCCACTGTCCTCGGGTCTCCTCAATTCGCTTTCGCCACCGGCGTCACTCGACGACGGTCAGGTCCTTGGTGGTGTGGGTGAGCAGCTCCGCGCCATCGTCGCGCACCACGAGTGTGTCTTCGATCCGGACCCCTCCGCGCCCGGGAAAGTACACTCCCGGCTCGACGGTCACCGCCACGCCAGACTGGAGTGTACCCGTGCCCGTTTTGGCTATTCCGGGCGCTTCGTGGATACGCAGACCCACCCCGTGCCCGAGACCGTGTACGAACAACGAGCCGTGTCCGGCGGCGTCGATCACCTCCCGCGCGGCGGCATCCACATCGGCGACGGGCACGCCCGGACCCAACGCCTCCCGTCCGGCCCGCTGGGCCTGCAGGACCAGTTCGTATGTCTCGCGCTGCCAGTCCGCGGCCCGGCCGAGCACGAAGGTGCGGGTCATATCGGAGTGGTAGCCGCCGACCACCGCGCCGAAATCGATCTTGACGAAATCCCCGGTGGCCAGCACCGCTTCGGTGGGCCGATGATGGGGGACCGCGGAATTCGCGCCGGCGGCGACAATGGTTTCGAAGGCGATCGCCTCGGCGCCGCGCTCGAACATCGCCCACTCCAGGTCCCGGGCCACCTGACGTTCGGTGCGTCCCGGACGCAGCGCGCCGTCGGCGAGCAGGGCCGCCAACGCTTCGTCACCGACCGCGCAGGCCGCGCGCAGTCGATCGATCTCGTAGTCGTCCTTCACCATGCGCAACTGTTCGACGAGCCCCGGGGTGGCGACCAGTTGCAGCCCCGTACCCAATTCCTCGAACGCGCGATATTGGTCGACGGTGACGACATGGCTTTCGTAACCGACCCGCCCGAACTGCCATTCACAGGCCAGTTCCACCAGGCGCCGGGTGACGGCCCGGACGATCTCGGCACGCAGATCGGGAACCTGTCGGCCGATCTGGACGCGATAGCGCCCATCGGTGGCGATAACCGTGCGCTCCTCGGCGCCGGGCGTATCCCACGAGTGCACCAACAGGGCGGCGTTCGATCCGGTGAATCCGGTCAGATATCTGATGTTCACCAGGTCGGTGACGAGGAGTCCATCGATCTCGTTCTCGATCAGCAGACTGCGCAACGCGCCCCGGCGCGCCGCATAGTCGGGTGTGGGCCCCGCGGCTTCAGCAGACATGGGTCAAAAGTACCGCCGTCGGCGATGATCACTCGACCACTGATCAGAAACATGTAATGTTCACAATTCGATTCGGGTGGGCGCTCTATCCCCATTCCACGTCCTTCCGGCGGCGCTGACCCGCCGGCCCGGAATCGTGGACGGTATGCCGGTTGTCACTTTCGTACTCTTCGTCCTGTGGTGCTGCGCGCTGAGCGTCGGTGATATCCGCACGCGCCGCCTACCGAATTCCCTCACCGGATGGGGCGCCGCGGCCGTCTTCGGTCATGCGTTCGCCGCCGGGCGGTTCGGCGCGGCGGCGGCCGGGGCGGTCCTGCTGGCCGTGCCCTACCTCCTGGTACACCTGGCCCGACCCGCCGCCCTGGGCGCCGGTGATGTCAAGCTCGCGGTGGGGCTGGGTGCGGCGACCGGGATGGCCGGCGCCACGGTCTGGGTGTGGGCGGCATTGGCGGCGCCACTGCTCACCGGTTTCGCCGGCGTCGGGGCGCTGGTGGGCCGCCGGGTGAGCGAGCGACGCCGAACCGGCGGCTTGGCCGTCCGCCGACCGAACGGTATCCCGCCGTATCGCGCACGACTCCCCGACGAACACACTTCGACCGTGCCGCACGGACCCTCGATGTGCGCGGCCACCGTTGCGGCCCTGCTGTTCCGGTAACCACTCGGCCACTCGGGCCCCGGCCCGGCGCACACCGCCCACCACGTGCCGGGGTCGGCGTGTCGACATGGGAAGATGGACAGCGTGCTGCGCTGGATAACTGCTGGAGAATCCCATGGCCCCGCTCTCGTCGCCATCCTGGAGGGGATGGTGGCCGGTGTCGAGGTGACATCGGAGGAGATTTCCGCGCAGTTGGCGCGGCGACGTCTCGGCTACGGGCGCGGCGCTCGAATGAAGTTCGAGGCCGACAAGGTGACGGTTATCGGTGGTGTGCGCCACGGACGCACCATGGGCGGACCGGTGGCGATCGAGGTCGCCAACTCGGAATGGCCCAAGTGGACCACGGTCATGTCCGCCGATCCGGTGGACCCGGCCGAACTCGCGGAACTCGCTCGCAATGCCCCGCTCACCCGCCCGCGTCCCGGACATGCCGACTATTCGGGCATGCTCAAGTACGGCTTCGACGATGCCCGACCGGTGTTGGAACGGGCCAGTGCCCGCGAGACCGCCGCCCGGGTCGCCGCGGGCACGGTGGCGCGAGCCTTCCTGCGGCAGGCGCTCGGGGTGGAGGTCGTCTCGCATGTGATCTCCATCGGGACCGCGGCCAACACCACCGGGGTGGTGCCCACCGCCGCCGATCTACCGACCATCGACCGGAGCCCGGTGCGCGCCTTCGACGCCGAGGCCGAGGCGGCGATGATCGCCGAGATCGACGCGGCGAAGAAGGACGGCGACACCCTCGGCGGCGTCGTCGAGGTGGTCGTGGAGGGGCTGCCGGTGGGCCTGGGCTCGTTCACCAGCGGAGAGAACCGGCTCGATTCCCGGCTCGCCGCCGCGCTCATGGGCATCCAGGCGATCAAGGGTGTCGAGGTGGGCGATGGTTTCGAAACGGCGCGTCGGCGCGGGAGCCAGGCGCACGACGAGATGCGACCGGGCCCCGACGGGGTATTGCGATCCACCAACCGCGCGGGCGGCCTCGAGGGTGGGATGACCAATGGTGAGGCGCTGCGGGTGCGCGCGGCCATGAAACCCATCTCCACCGTGCCGCGTGCCCTGTCCACCGTCGACATGTCCTCCGGTGCGGAGGCGGTGGCAATCCACCAGCGGTCCGATGTGTGCGCGGTACCGGCCGCGGGTGTGGTCGCCGAATCGATGGTGGCCCTGGTGGTCGCGCAGGCAGCGTTGGAGAAATTCGGCGGTGATTCGCTGACCGAGACCGTCGCCAACCTCACCGGTTATCTGGAGCGGATCGGCAACCGCCCGCACCTGACCGCGCGCGATACCGTATCCGACGCCGCCGGCCCGTCACGATGACCGCGCAACCCGGCCCGCGCGCGCCGCGCGTCGTGCTGGTCGGCCCTCCCGGCGCCGGAAAGTCGACGATCGGACGGAAGCTGGCCCGGGAACTCGGTGTCGATCTCTACGACACCGATACCGGGATCGAGGAGGAAACCGGGCGGACCATCCCCGATATCTTCGCCACCGACGGCGAGGCCGAGTTCCGCAGAATAGAGGAACGGGTGGTGCGACGCGCCCTCCTCACCCAACGGGGTGTGGTTTCCCTCGGCGGCGGGGCGGTTCTCTCGGCGAGGACCCGGGCCCTGCTGCGCGAGCGGACGGTGGTGTATCTGGAGATCAGCGTGGCCGAAGGGTTGCGACGCACCGGTACGAGCAATACCCGCCCACTGCTCAACGGCACGGACCCGGCCACGAAGTACCGCGAACTGATGCGGCGGCGACGGCCGCTGTACCGCGAGGTCTCCTCGGTACGGGTGCGGACCGACGGCCGCAGCCCCGGGCGAGTGGTCCGCATGATCCTCGGAAAACTGTCCCTGGAACCCGCCCCCGCCGCACCGCAACCGGCATCCGACCAGAGCCCGGACGGGCCTCCCCGGCGGCGACGCGGCGGTAGGTCCCGCACCCGCCGTAGAGCCCGGGCCGCCGCGGCCGACTCACGGCGCACCGGTCCGACCCGGTCGAACACCTCGAGCCGATCGGACACCACCGACACCGCCTCGACGCGTTCCGCCGACACCGCGAAACGCCCCGGCGACGCTCCGACGCGCGGCGCCACCTCCACGAACCGTGGTGGCGAAGCGACAAATCCCGCTTCCACCACACTTGAATCGCACACACTTGAATCGCACGACACCGCGACAGCCGGGCCCACCCCACCCTCCGGGCGGTCCGGTAGCGCCGCATCGACCCGAAACGGCGTGGGCGGTCCCGCTCCATCGCGGCGGTCACGTCGCGCTCGCCGTGCCCCCACGCGAAACGGCACCACCCCGACCCCGGACCGGGCGCAGACGAATACCACCGATCAGAAAGCCCCCGGCGGGGCCGCGGGGCAACCCGCCCCGACCGATACCGCCGCGGACGATCGACCGGCCGGAAAGAACTCCCCGAGTCGCTCCCGCCGGGCCCGTACCCACCGGGCCCGGGCACGAGTGCGACGGCGGGAACGCATGAAATCGGAACGGACAGAATCGGAGCACCGCACGTGACAGCAGAACCGACTCGTATCGAGGTCCGCACCGCCGACCCCTATCCGGTGATCATCGGTCGTGGACTGCTCGGTGATCTCGTCGAGACGGTCACCGCCGACGGCGGGGTGCGCACGGTCGCGATCTTCCATCAACCACCGCTGGCCGAAACGGCCGAGGTGATCCGCGGCGCATTGGCCGAGACCGGAATCGACGCCCACCGCATCGAGATCCCCGATGCCGAGGCCGGCAAGGATCTGCCGGTGGCCGGGTTCTGTTGGGAGGTGCTCGGCCGGATCGGACTCACCCGCAAGGACATGGTGGTGAGCCTCGGCGGTGGCGCGGCCACCGATCTGGCGGGTTTCGTGGCCGCCACCTGGATGCGCGGGGTTCGGATCGTGCATGTGCCCACCACTTTGCTCGCCATGGTGGACGCTGCCGTGGGCGGTAAGACGGGGATCAATACCGAGGCCGGGAAGAATCTGGTCGGCTGCTTCCACGAACCGTCGGCGGTGCTGGTGGATCTGGCGACCTTGGAAACCGTGCCGCGCAACGAGATCGTCGCCGGTATGGCCGAGATCATCAAGGCCGGTTTCATCGCCGACCCGGTGATCCTGGATCTCATCGAACGCGATCCACAGGCCGCCCTCGAGCCCGGCGGTACGGTGCTGCCGGAGTTGATCCGCCGGTCCATCGCGGTCAAGGCCGAGGTTGTCGCCGCCGATCTGAAAGAGGCCGCGCTGCGCGAGATCCTCAACTACGGGCACACTCTCGGTCACGCCATCGAACGTCGGGAACGCTACCGCTGGCGGCACGGCGCCGCGGTCGCGGTGGGTCTGGTGTTCGCCGCGGAACTGGGTCGACTGGCCGGCCGCCTCGACGATGCCACCGCCGACCGACACCGCTCGGTCCTGGAGAGCGTCGGCCTGCCCACCACCTACGATCCCGATGCCCTGCCGCAGCTGTTGGACGCCATGCAAACCGATAAGAAAACTCGTTCCGGCGTTCTGCGTTTCGTGGTCCTCGACGGCCTCGCCAAGCCCGGCCGTCTGGAGGGCCCGGATCCGTCGCTGCTCGCCGCCGCGTATTCGGCGGTCGCTCGGGAGGGCGGATCCGGCGGCGGCGCCGTATTGCTCTGAGCCGTGCCGATACCGACCCGCGGGCCCGTCTAGGCAGCGGAGCCCGCGGGCTGCCCCGAGGCGTCGTGTCCCGCCCTGCCGTGGTGCCGATCGACGAGCCGCCGGCCCACGGCGACCCCGATCAGGGCGGGAATGAAGATCAGCAGCACGATGAACGCGGCCGCGGCGGTCGCTTCGAACAGCAGACCACTGTCGCCGAGGGCGAATGCGGGGAGGAAGTCGAGCACCCAGGCCAGCAGGCCACTGCCGAGTCCACCGGCGACCGCCGCTTGCAACCACAGGATGGTCAGATCCGAACCGTGTTCCGGATCGGGGTGGATACGGCGGTCGCGGCGGCCGTCCGCCGCACCCCACGCGAATGCCGAGCCGATCAGCACGACGAGGCACAGCAGCCGGAACCACACACCATGCGTCGGCCAATATGTCATCGCGAAACCGAGTGCCGTCCGCAGCGCCACGGTCAGCGCCCCGAGCGCTATGGCCCGCATAACCCACGCAGTCATGCCGACCACCATAACCCGAGTCCGAACAACAAACTAGAACTCGTTACAGAAAGTGGGGTCCTCGCGACTCACCCACCGCCGGCTACCGCTCGAGCGCGGCGGCCATGGCCGCACGCGGGGCGGGCATCCCGGTGAACTGTTCCACCTGCCCGTAAGCCTGGTTCAACAACATATCCAGACCCCCGATCACACTATGACCGGCCACGGTGACGGCCTCGGCCAGCGGCGTCGGCCACGGGTTGTAGATGGCGTCGAGCACCACCGGGGCCGCGGCCACCGCGGCGGCGACCGCCGCGGCGGCCTCCGCAGGAACGGTGCTGACCACGGCGCCGGCCCGCGCGCACACCGCGGTGAGGGCCGTCGGCTCGAATCCGATGACCGTCACGCGCATGCCGAGCCGTTCGGCGAGTTCCACCGCCGGTCGGGCACGCCCGGAATTCCGGGCGACAATGGTGACCTTTCCGGCGCCCAACTCGGATAGGGCCAACAACGCCGGTCGCGCGGTCCCCCCGGCGCCCAACACCACGCCGGAGTCGATATCGGTGACACCACCGCCGCGCAGGGCGCCCAGCACCCCGTCCACATCGGTGCAGTCGGCTCGCCACCCATCGTCGATCCGCAGCAGGGTATTGGCCGATCCCACCAGAACCGCGCGTTCGGTGCGCTCGTCGGCGTAGGCGAGAGCCGCCTCCTTACCGGGCATGGTGACCGACAGCCCCACCCATTCCGGACCGAGACCGTCGACCAATGCGGGCAAACGGTCGGCGGTGCACTCGATCCGCTCATAGGTCCAGTTCAGTCCGAGCGCGCGATAGGCGGCCAGGTGCAGTTGCGGTGAACGGGAATGCGCGATCGGGCTACCCAGCACCGCGGCCCGCCGCGGTATATCGGTCGATTCGCCCGAGCCGGGGTGCTCGGTGGATACGGTCCGGTCAGCGGCCACTGTCGAGAATCCCACTCTCCAACGCTTTATCGATATTGCGCAGATGTTCGGAATAGGACTCGGTGAACAATGTCGTCCCCTGCTTATCGATGGTCACGAAATACAGCCACGGCCCGGGCTCGGGTTTCTCCATGGCGCGCAGGGCTGCCAATGACGGCGACGAGATCGGCGTGGCGGGTAATCCGGCCATGGCGTAGGTGTTCCATGGCGTCTGCTGTTCCCGGTCGGCGTCGGTGGTGGCCACTTCGGTGGTGTCCAGGGCGTAGTTGACCGTGGAGTCGAACTGCAACGGCTGATCGATCTCCAACCGATTCGTGATCACCCGGGCCACCTTGCCCATATCCTGCGGTAGCGCTTCCCGCTCCACCAGGGAGGCGGCGATCAGCGTTTCGTACGGGCTCAACCCGGATTGGTTTTCCTGCAACAGTCCGGTGGCCTCGTAGTTGCGGGCGCTCTCACTGACCAGTTGCCGCAGGATCTGTTCGGGCGTGCCGGTGGGATCGAAATTCCAGCTGCCGGCGGCGATCAGACCCTCGAGTTGCCGGGTGCGATCGGGCACCGTACGGACCCGGTCCATGGCCCATTCCGGCACCCCCAGCGCGGCCAGATCGGTTCCCGCCCCCGCCGCGGCCAACTGCTCGTAGGTGACGCAGCGGCGTTCCGGTTCCGTACCGATACAGCTGGCGGCGGCGATCTTGGTGTAGATGCCCTCCTTACGGGCACCGGTGTTCACATCGTGTTGGTCGTGCAATTGCCGACCCTCCGAGATCACCAGGTGCCCCACCCGGGATTCCGGGGCAACCAGAGCGGTGACCGCCTCGGTGGCCGGGCTGTGTTGCGGCACCGCGTAGTAACCCGGCTGAATCGTATTCATGTCGGGGTTCTGCACCGCCGCTTCATAGAACGCTTCCGGACTGGCGACCACACCGGCGGCATGCATGGCCTCGGCGATCTCCAGCGCGGTCTCCCCCTCGCGCACCTGCACCACCACCGGCGGTCCGGACGGACCGGCGAAATCCTCGGGCGGTATATAGCGGTTCATCCACTTCCACCCCACGGCCATCGCCGCGAGGACGAGCAGCATGGCGAACGCACCGAGGACCAGGCGTCGCTTTCGGCGACCGCGTTGTTTCGCGGCGGTCTTCCGGGACGCGGCCCGCCCTCCGGAGGAACGGCGTGGCGTCGCCCGCCGTCGACCCGACTCGGTGCGGGTTCTCGTCCGTTGTCGGGGCTGCGGTCGGGCACGGCGGGGACGCGGGCGCGGTTCCGGCTCGGGCTCGGGCGGGTCCTCGTCGTCCACATAGCGAGGGATGACAGTGGTGTCATCGTCCTCGTAGGCATCCCACTCGGCCCATTCGTCGTCGAGGTTCTCGGCCTCCGGCTCGGTCCGATCGGCCGCAGCTCGCGCCCACGCCGTCTCGTCACGCTTGTACCGACGCTCGGCCTTGCTCTGTCGAAGACGTGCCTCGACCTGGGCCCACCGATCCGTCATTCCTCGTCTCCGGATGTCGCGGGGCGAATCGCCTCGTCGACCGACCTCATCACCGCACTCCGTTCGTCCAACCAACCCTGCAGGATCTCCACGGCTGCCACCTGATCGATCACCTGCCGCTGCCCACGCGCGCGGATACCGCTGTCCCGCAAAGCGCGTGCTGCAGACACCGTAGTCAAACGTTCGTCGGAAAGCCTGATCGGCACTCCTGGCACCGCCTCCCGCAAACGGTCGGCGAATGCACTGGCCAGCGTAGCCGCGGTTCCCCTTTTCCCACGTAAGGTGCGCGGTAATCCGACAACTATTTCGACTGCCTCGTACTCTCGAACAATTTCGGCTATTCGTTCGATGTCCGGGGATATCATGCCGCGCCGCGGCCGCTCCACTCGCGCGACCGTTTCGACGGGAGTGGCGAGAATACCGTCGGGGTCACTCGCCGCGACCCCGATCCGAACGCTGCCGACATCGATACCGATCCGCCGGCCCCGGCCCGGATCGGTGCGGGGATCGGGCCGATCGACCGGACGATCCCCCTCGGGGCCCTGAACCATCAGCCGGCTAGTTCGGCAACTCGATCGCGAACGGCGGCCAGACCGGCGGCGATACCCGAGGGATCCGAACCGGCGCCCTGCGCCATCTCCGGTTTGCCGCCGCCGCGTCCGGAGATGCTCGGACCGAAACCGGCCACCAGATCCCCGGAGGTGATCCCCAACTCCTGGGCGGCCTTGTTCGCCGTCACCACGAACGGCACCTTGCCCTCGACATGCCCCAACAACACCACCACCGCCGGCTCACTACCCAATCGACCCCGGATATCGGTGGCCAATGTGCGCAGATCACCTGCACCGACGCCCTCCGGCGCGGCGGCGGCCACCAACAACACCTTGCCCACCCGCTGGGCCGACTCGGCCAACTCTGCGGCCGAAGCCAACACCGCCGCCCTCTTGGTGCGCTCGAGCTCCTTCTCGGCGGCCTTGAGCCGCTCCACCAACTGCTCCACCCGCGCCGGCACCTCCTCCGACGGCACCTTCAACGCCGACGCCACCCCCGCCAACAACGCCCGCTCCTTGGCCAGATACCGATACGAATCCAGCCCGACGAACGCCTCCACCCGACGCACCCCCGACCCCACCGACGACTCCCCCAACACCGTGATCGGCCCGATCTGCGACGAACGCGCCACATGGGTGCCACCACACAACTCCATCGAGAACGGACCCCCGATCTCCACCACCCGCACCCGATCCCCGTAGTTCTCCCCGAACAACGCCAGTGCCCCCATCTCCTTGGCCTTCGGCAAATCGGTGACAAACGTGTTCACCGGGAAATCCGCACCCACCCCCTCATTGGCCACCACCTCGATCTCGGACCGCTGCCGCTCCGACAACTGCCCCGACCAGTTGAAATCGAACCGCAGATACCCCGGCTTGTTCAACGACCCCGCCTGCACCGCATTCGGCCCCAACACCTGCCGCAACGCCGCATGCACCATATGCGTGCCCGAATGCCCCTGCGTCGCCCCACGCCGCCACTGCGGGTCCACCTGCGCCAACACCACATCACCCTCGGTGATCTGGCCCTGCTCCACCACCGTCTTGTGCACCCACACCTTCTTGGCGATCTTCTGCACATCATCGACCCGCAACCGCGTCCCCGCCGCGGTGATCGTGCCCCGATCGGCAATCTGACCACCGGCCTCGGCATACAACGGGCTACGGTCCAAGATCACCTCCACCTCCTGACCCGCGGTAGCGGTCGGCACCCGCACCCCGCCGGCGATCAACGCCAACACCCGCGCCTCGGAGGTCAACTCCTCGAACCCGGTGAACTCGGTCTCCCCCCGATCCACCCACTCCCGATACACCGACAAATCCGCATGCGCATGCTTACGCGCATGCGCATCCTCCTTCGCCCGCCGCCGCTGCTCGGCCATCAGCGAACGGAAACCCTCCTCGTCCACCGTCAGACCCGCCTCCGCGGCCATCTCCAACGTCAGATCGATCGGGAAACCATAGGTGTCGTGCAACGTGAACGCCGCCGAACCGGAGATCGTGCCGGTCCGACCGGCGGGGGTGGCGGCCTTCACCTCCTCGACGGTTTCGTCGAACAATCGAGAACCCGTGGCCAGCGTCTTGCGGAAGGCCGTCTCCTCCCCCACCGCCACGGTTTCGATCCGCCGGTAGTCGGTGGCCAGCTCCGGATACGAGGGCGACATGAGCTCGCTGACAACCTTCATGAACTCGGCCATCACCGGTTGTTCGGCTCCGAGCAGTCGGGCCGAGCGCACGATCCGACGCAACAGTCGACGCAGCACATAGCCGCGGCCGTCGTTGCCGGGATTGACACCGTCGGCAATGAGCATCGCGGAGGTGCGGGCGTGGTCGGCAATCACTCGGAAGCGCACATCGTCGGCGTGTTCGACCCCATAGGAGCGGCCGGTCAGTTCCTCTGCCTTATCGATGATCGGGCGTAGCAGATCGGTTTCGTAGACATTGTCCACGCCCTGTAGCAGCAGCGCGATGCGTTCGATACCCATACCGGTGTCGATGTTCTTCTTCGGCAGGGTCCCGATCGGCGGGTGCCCCTGCTTCGGGCTGTCCTCACCGCGGATGTCCTGCATGAACACCAGGTTCCAGATCTCCAGGTAGCGGTCCTCGTCGGCCACCGGACCGCCCTCGCGACCGTATTCGGGTCCACGGTCGTAGTAGATCTCCGAGCAGGGGCCGCCGGGACCGGGCACGCCCATATCCCAGTAGTTGTCCTTACCGTCCCGGAACTGGATCCGCTCCTCCGGAATACCGGCCACGCGTCGCCAGATCTCGGCGGCCTCCGGATCGTCCTTGTAGGCGGTCACCCAGATCCGATCGGGATCGAACCCGTATCCGCCCTCGGTTTGCGGTGTGGTGATCAGCTCCCACGCGAAGCGGATCGCCTCCTCCTTGAAGTAGTCGCCGAAGGAGAAGTTGCCCGCCATCTGGAAGAACGTATTGTGCCGAGTGGTGACACCGACCTCTTCGATATCACCGGTGCGCACACATTTCTGCACGCTGGTGGCACGCGAGTACGGCGGCGTCTGCTGGCCGAGGAAGTACGGCTTGAACTGCACCATGCCCGCGTTGACGAACAGCAGGTTGGGGTCGTCGAGAATCAGCGATGCGCTGGGCACCTCCGTATGCCCGGCACGAACGAAATGATCCAGGAATCGCCGTCTGATCTCGTGGGTCTGCACAAATACCCAGCCTACCGGTGCCCGCACCGGAATATTTCACCGAGCTGTGTGATGGTGCCGGGGCGGGGTCGCGAGCCCGGTGGATCCCGCGGATGCGCATTGTCATCCGCGGCCTCCGGCGGCCCGGCCCGCCGGAGTCGACGCTACCGCCCGCGCACGATACGGCGCAGTTTGGCCACCCGCGGGGCGACGGTGCGTTCGTGACCGTGGTCGGTGGGGTGGTAGTAGTCCACGCCGACCAGTTCGTCGGGCGGGTACTGCTGGGTGAGCACACCATCGGGGTGGTCGTGCGGATACCGGTAACCCCGAGCATTCCCCAACCGCTCCGCGCCCGCGTAGTGACCGTCGCGCAGATGTGGCGGCACCGCGCTCACCTTCCCGGCGGCGATATCCGCCATGGCCGCATCGATGGCCGCGACCACCGCACCCGATTTCGGCGCGGTGGCCAGATGGATGGTGGCCTGGGCCAGCGCCAGCCGAGCCTCCGGCATACCGACCAGCTGCACCACCTGCGCGGCGGCGGTGGCGGTTTGCAGGGCGGTGGGATCGGCCATCCCGATGTCCTCGCTGGCGTGGATCATCAGCCGGCGGGCGATGAACCGCGGGTCCTCGCCGGCCGCGATCATCCGCGCCAGGTAGTGCAACGCGGCGTCGACATCGGAGCCGCGGATGGATTTGATGAAAGCGCTGATCACGTCGTAGTGCTGATCACCGGCCCGGTCGTAGCGCACCGCGGCCCGGTCGACACTTGCGGCCACCAGATCGACGTCGACGGTGCCGTCCGGCGCGGATTCCGCCGAGGCCTCCAATGCGGTGAGTGCCCGCCGCGCGTCACCGCCGGCGATGCGCACGATATGGTCCAGCGCCGCCTCGGTCACGGTGTAGCGGCCGTTCAGACCACGCGGATCGACGAGAGCGCGGGTGAGCACCGTGAGGATATCGGCTTCGGTGAGCGAGCGCAGTTGCAGTACCAGCGACCGCGACAGCAGCGGCGACACCACCGAGAACGACGGATTCTCGGTGGTCGCGCCGACCAGGAGCACGATCCGGTTCTCCACCGCGGCAAGCAGGGCGTCCTGCTGGGTTTTGGAGAACCGGTGCACCTCGTCGATGAACAGCACCGTCTGTTCCCCGGCGAGCAGCCGACGCCGCGCCACATCGATAACCCCCCGGACCTCCTTGACCCCCGCCGACAGGGCCGACAGGGCCTCGAACCGACGCCCGGTCGCCTGCGATATCAACGACGCCAAAGTGGTCTTCCCGGTGCCCGGCGGTCCGTAGAGCAGGACCGACGCCGCCCCCGAGCCTTCGATCAGCCGGCGCAGTGGTGATCCCGGTCCGAGCAGATGCCGCTGTCCCACGACTTCGTCCAGCGTCGCCGGCCGCATCCGCACCGCGAGCGGCGCCGTGGCACCCACCCCGCGAAATGCGGCGTCACCGGCGGAGGTGTCCGACGAGGCGCCCGGGTCATCGGGCACATCGAACAATCCGTCGCTCATATCAGTGACCGTACCGCTCATCCCCGACGGCTTCCGGTCCGGTCGTCACGACCCACCCGCCTTACCGCCCCGCCGCCTCGAGCCGATATGTCACGGCCTTACGCGGAGCCGAAACGGGTGCCATCACACCGTGATCACACGCAGCGTTCGTCCAATACCGCGGCCACGCTCTCGGCGAAATCACCGATGGCGTCATTACCGTTGCACCGCGCGTCCTCGGCGAGCGCGACCCACCGATTGAGCAGTGCTTCCGAACGCGGTACCGACAGCCCGTGTTCCCGGGCCGCGGCAATGCGCGCGTGATCGGCGGGCAGGAACCAGTATGTGGTCAACCACACCCAGATCAACCGGGCTTCCAGGATCTTCTCGGCGAGCAGATCGTCGTCGGCCAGGGCGGGCCAGACACCGACGACCTCGGCGCGCCACGCCTCCACCATCTGCGCGGCCCGCTCCCGCGACAGTTCCAGATCGCACAGGCAGCCGGGGAAGGACACCAGCGCGTAGGCGATATCGAGGGTGGCGTCACGGAAGCCGCCCCACTCGTAGTCCAGGATGCGGGCGCCCTCCTCGTTGAGGATGACGTTGTCGGGGCACAGATCCGAGGAGCTGAAGGCCCGGAACCGGCCACCGGTGAACAGCCGGGCGGCCTGGGTGACCTGGGCGGTCACCTCGTCCGGAACCTCGATCTCGAGTTCCCGACGCAACAGGCCGGGCACCTCGGCGACCGCCATCTCGGCCTGTTGCGCGACCCCGTCGACCCGATGGGTGACCGATGCCCGACGCAGCAGGGCGACGAAATCCGGTTCCCGGCCCACCGTCGCCGCATGCATCCGGCCGAGGGCCTGAGCGAATGCCATGAGCGCGTTGCGGGTGGCCGGCTCGGCGCCCGAACGCAGGACATGGGTCAGTTTGGTGTTCTCACCGAGATCGCTGAGCACCAGTAGCCGATCGGGCAGGCTGTGGGCGATGAGGTAGGGACCGGGTCTCTGGTCACGCCCGAGGGCGGTGGTGAATTGGTAGGAGACGGTTTCGCGGAGAAACGCCGAGTCCACACCGGCGACACCCGGGGTGATGGTCACGTTCTTGGGATCGGTGACGGCGCCGCGAACCTGCTTGACGATCAGGGTGCGGGGTAGCGAGAAAGAGTTCTCGGCAACACGGACGCGTAGAACCGTCGTCCTCCCACTGCCGCTGAGCTCGGTCGGCTCACTCAACTTCACCGAGGCACCCATGCGCTTTGTGAGCAACTGTTGTGCCGCGGACACGACTTCTGTGGCGCGTTCAGCCAATAGTGCAGTCATCGCCTCTCAAGCTACTCGCATCAGGTCACTTCTAGCGAGCAGTTGCACAACCTTTCCGTGTCGTCCGGCGCCCGTGTGTCATGCGAACATGATGCTACTCGCCTTGACACGATTGCATCCTGTCGGGTTTTCTCGTCGCCAACTGCGGTGTGCCGCACCGCATACCAGTTGAGGGAAGGGTCTGCCGCCGTGACCGACTCACCGCATTCCGCACCGGACAGCGCCGGATCACCGAAGTCGGGCAGCAGCCCTATGGGCGGCACCGGACCCGAGGCCGGTGCGAACCCCGCGCACCCCGGACACAACGCGCCTCCCCCCGGGGCCGCATCTATGCCGCCTACCGTACCGGAGGGAGCTCCGGACCTCCGGAAATCCGATCCCGGCGCGTACCCGCACAACCCACCGCCCGGAAACCCGCAGGGGGGCGGCCATTTCCCGCCGGACGCGCCCGGCACCCGACCGTACGGGCCGGCCGAGGCCGTCGGACAGCAACCGACCGGTGCGTTTCCCGGCGGGCCGACCTACGGGCCCGCCGATACCGCAGGTCCGACGACCCCGCAGCCCGCCTACGGGTATCCGATGGGCAGCGGTATCCCGCGTCCGCTGGATGTCGGTCACGCCCTGAGCTACGGCTGGGAGACATTCCGCCGCAATCCGGGACCATGGCTCGCGGTGACCTCGCTGGGGGTGCTCATCTACCTGGTGTTCCTGGTCTTCGTACAGATCTTCGAACCCACGTCGATGATGGCGCTGCTGCTGTTGTTCTTCGCCGTGATGGGTGCCCTGTGGGTGGTGCAGGCGGCACTGGTTCGCGGCGCGCTGTACGAAACCGACGGGTATCGACCGACTTTCGGCTCCTACTTCTATCTGGGTTCGCTCGTACCCATTCTGTTGACGGCGCTGCTGGCGTTCATGGCGACCCTGCTCGCCTCGGCGGTTTGTCTGCTACCCGGTATCGCCGTCGGAATCGGCTGTATGTTCTCCCTGCATTTCGCCATAGATCAGGGCCACGGTCCGTTCGCGGCGATCAAATCGAGCGTCATGCTGGTACTGGGAAATATCGGGCCGGTCCTGCTTCTGGTGCTGGCGGTGGTCGTGGTGACCCTCCTCGGCACCCTGTTGTGCGGTTTCGGACTGTTGATCGCCGGCCCGGTTTCGGCGGTCGCGGTGACCTACGCCTACCGCGAGATCACCGGTGGCGCGGTCGCGGAGATCTGATTCGGCGCCCGAAACGCCTGCGGCGAGGGCATGAGTTTCGGGCGCCGAAACACGGGATCGGTCAGGGCCGCACCCCGGCGCCACCGGAAGCGGCACCATGGGCCACGGCCTTGGCGGCCACACCATTGGACTGGGGTTTGGCATCCAAACCCGATTCCTTACGCTGTTGCTCGGTGATCGGCGCCGGCGCGTCGGTGAGCGGGTCGACACCACCGCCCGTCTTCGGGAACGCGATCACCTCTCGGATCGAATCCATTCCGGCGAGCAGGGCGGTGATACGGTCCCAGCCGAAGGCGATACCGCCGTGCGGAGGTGCGCCGAAGGCGAAGGCGTCCAACAGGAAACCGAACTGTTCCTGCGCCTCCTCGGGGCTGATACCCATCACCTTGAAAACGCGTTCCTGCACATCACGGCGGTGGATGCGGATACTGCCGCCACCGATTTCGTTGCCGTTACAGACGATGTCGTAGGCGTAGGCGAGCGCCGAACCGGGATCGGTGTCGAAGGTGTCCATGGACTCCGGTTTCGGTGAGGTGAAGGCGTGGTGCACCGCGGTCCACGCCGAATACCCCAGGGCCACATCGCCGCTCGCGGTGGCGTCCTCGGCCGGTTCGAACAACGGCGCGTCCACGATCCACACGAACGACCACGCCTTCTCGTCGATCAGTCCCACCCGCCGGGCGATCTCCACCCGCGCCGCACCCAACAGCGCGCGCTGCGCCTTGGGCGCACCGGCGGCGAAGAACACGCAGTCACCCGGCTTCGCCCCGACATGCGCGGCCAGCCCGTCGCGTTCGGCGTCGTTGATGTTCTTGGCGACCGGGCCGCTCAGGGTCCCGTCCTCACCGACCAGTACATAGGCCAGCCCCTTGGCGCCGCGTTGTTTCGCCCATTCCTGCCAGGCATCGAGTTGCCGCCGCGGCTGGCTCGCACCACCGGGCATGACGACCGCGCCCACATAGGGGGCCTGGAACACCCGGAACGGGGTGTTGGCGAAGAATTCGGTGCATTCGGTGATCTCCAACCCGAAACGCAGATCCGGCTTGTCGGTGCCGAAACGCCGCATGGCCTCGGCGTAGGTCATATGCGGAATCGGAGTGGGGATTTGGTATCCGATGAGTTCCCACAGCGCGACGAGGATCTCCTCGGCCAGCAGGATCACATCCTCCTGGCGAACGAAACTCATCTCGATGTCGAGCTGGGTGAACTCCGGCTGCCGGTCGGCGCGGAAGTCCTCGTCGCGGTAGCACCGCGCGATCTGGAAGTAGCGCTCGATACCACCGACCATCAGTAGCTGTTTGAACAGCTGCGGGCTCTGCGGCAGCGCATAGAAATTCCCCGGCTGCAAACGCGCCGGAACCAGGAAGTCGCGGGCGCCCTCCGGGGTGGACCGGGTGAGCGTCGGGGTCTCCACCTCGACGAACTCGTGTCGGGCCAACACGGCGCGGGCGGCGGCGTTCACCTTCGAGCGCAGCCGGATCGCATGCGCGGGTCCTTCTCGACGCAGATCCAGGTAGCGGTGTTTGAGACGGGCCTCTTCACCGGGCTCGTCGTCGAGCTGGAACGGCAGCGGCGCGCTCTCGTTGAGCACCTCCAGTTCCTGCACGTTCACCTCGACGGCGCCGGTCGGCAGCTCCGGGTTCTCGTTGCCCGCGGGACGCTGCTCGACCACCCCGACGACGCGCACACAGTATTCCGCGCGCAGCCGATGCGCCTGTTCGGCGGCCGCGCCCTCCCGGAATACGGCCTGCGCCACGCCCGAGGCATCGCGCAGATCGATGAAGATCACGCCACCGTGGTCACGCCGCCGAGCCACCCAACCGGAAAGGGTGACGGTCTGACCGACGTGTTCGCTTCGCAGCGAACCGGCCAAGTGGGTGCGCAGCACGGGATTCCTTTCGACGGATGTGGCACCGGAACGGCCTTCCGGGTCGGATGCCATCGTAGTGAGACGCGCCGTCCGGGCGGAAACCGATATCCGTTCGGACCATACCGACCGTGCCGAGGCGCCCCCGGACGGGTCGTGGCTCGCCGGACACGTCATGGATAGAGTTTCGGCATGACCTTCAACGAGGGTTTGCAGATCGACCCGAACCGCGCCTCGTCCGGCGGACCGGGTATGGGCGGCAAACTGGCATTGGGTGGCGGCGCGGGTGGTCTGATCCTCCTGGTGATCACACTGTTGATGGGCGGAGATCCCGCGTCGGTGCTCGGCCAGTTCACCGGCACCCAGGACCAGCAGATCGAGTCCGGGACGCAGGGCACCCCGGAACACTGCCGGACCGGTGCGGACGCCAACCGATACGTGGACTGCCGGGTGGTGCTCACCGCACAGAGTCTGGATGCCGTCTGGGCGGAAGAGCTACCGAAGCAGACGAGAGTGAACTACGTCCCGCCGAAGCTGCGGCTGTTCTCCGGTGCCGTCGCCACCGGTTGTGGAAACGCCACCAGCGATGTCGGCCCGTTCTACTGCCCGGCCGACAGCACCGCCTATTTCGATGTGAGTTTCTTCCAGGAACTGGTGGATCGATTCGGTTCCAGTGGCGGACCGCTGGCGCAGGAATACGTGGTCGCGCACGAGGTCGGTCATCATCTACAGACCCAACTCGGCGATATCGGCCGGGCGCAGCGCGATCCACGAGGCGCGGAATCCGGCGCCGTGCGCACCGAACTACAGGCCGACTGTTATGCGGGCATCTGGGCCCACTATGCCGACAAAACCCCGGCGCCGGGCGGGGCCCAGCCGTTCCTGCAGCCGCTGAGCGATACCGATATCCAGGATGCCCTCTCGGCCGCCTCGGCGGTCGGCGACGACCGCATCCAACGCGCAGCACAGGGCCGGGTCAACCCGGAGGCCTGGACGCACGGCTCGTCTCAGCAGCGCCAACGCTGGTTCCTCGCCGGATACCGGAGTGGCCGGGTGGCCGCGTGCGATACCTACTCCGCCCGGGACCTGAACAATCCCCCCGCACTGCGCTGAAGACATGTGACCGACCCGACACCGAACGCGGCCCGCTCTCCGATCTCGGAGCGGGCCGCGATTCGTTTCGGCACCCTCGGGCCGCGTCCGCGCTAGTACTGGAATTGGTCCTGGGTGTAATCGTCGTCCGCATCGAGGTCCATACCGCCGATGACCTGCGGTGTGGATTCTCCGAGCGGTCCGGTGAGATCGTCGTCGCCGGTGCGGCTCCGATACGCCTCGACGGTGCGTGAATGTTCCTCGTCGTTGGAGCGCTGCCCGGCCGCCGCGGCACCCGGGCCGCCCATGAACGAACTCGACGCCGGGGTGGTCGAGGGCGTACCGGGCAGCCCGGCGGTCATTCCCGGGCGCAACACACCCGGCGCCATCGGGTTCCCGGATGTGCCGGGGGTGGACGGCGTACCGGGCACGCTCGGAATACCACCGACGCGCCCCGGACTACCGGGAACGCCCAGCGCCCCCAGTGAGCCCGGACCGCCGGGCGAGCCCGGTGTGCCGGTACTCAGTCCGGCCGTGGTGGTCGAGGGAGTTCCGAGGGAGGAGGTGAGCGGGGATTCCAGCCCGGCCGCCGAGGTCATGACCTCCTTGGCCTGCGACAGGATCGGTTCGCCGATGTTCTGCGCGACGGCTTGGGCGGCCTCCGCGGCCTGCGGAGCCTGGGGGCCGAGCAACTGACTCACCAGCCCGTTCAGTTCCGCCGTCTTACCGGCCAGATCACCACGAGTGAGATTGACCACCCCCACGGCCTGGCCGAGATGTTCGGTGGCCGAGGCGATCAATGCGGTCTGCGCGGGCGGGGTCAGGATCACCGGTGACAGCGCCACGGCCTGGGTGGCGAACGACGATGCGATGGCGGTCAGCTGCGCATTGCCCTGCTGCACCACCGCGGCCGCGCTCTGGGTGAGCGCGGAGATATCGATTCCGCGCTGGCTGGTCTCCAGACCGGCGGCGTGGGCCTCCTGTCCGGCGGTCTGCGCGGTATTCGCGGCCTCGCTCTCCCACACCTGGCCGAGAGCGGCCAGACTGCTCTTGCCGACGCTCATGGCCATTTCGATGATCTGGGACGATTGGTTCAGGATCGCGGTCGGATCCAGAGCGCCGATAACCCCGGTGCCGAAGCTGTTCAGCAGATCGAGAATCGGTTTGAACAGCACATCCACCCCCGGCAGCCCGGACAGCGCCGCGCCGCCGAGCAGCGCCCCCACCGGATCTTCCGGCAGCGCCGGAAGCGCGGCGGGCGCCGTGGTCGCGCCGGATGCGGCAGATGCCGCTGCCGCGGCGGCGGCCGGAGCGTTGCCGAGCAGACCCTGCGCCTGGCCGAGCACGCCCTCGGCGATTTCACCGGCGGGTGCCGAGATCTGGCCGATCACGGCGGTCGCGTCCCCGGCGAGCTCCGCGGCCTGCTCCACCGCACCGGACAGGATGTCCTGCGCGTCCGGCGTCTCGGACCCGGCGGATCCGGACAGACCGGGCAGACCGCCGAGCGGGGAACCGGTCGCCGCGGGTGTGTCCTCGACGATCTTGCGGGACAGCAGGAATTCCGGCGGCTCGATCGGCGGCAGGTCTTCGGGAAGCTGCGGTAGCGCGAGATTCTGTATCGCCAGTGCCGGATCGGGCATCATCGCCTGGGCGGCGGCCGTGTGATCACCGGCCGGAGCCACCGCGCCCTCGCCCATCGAAGAGCCGGTGATCCGTTCGAGCCGGGATTCGATGACCCCGGAGGTCGCGGCGGAATCCAGCGGTCTCATAGGGCACCGCCGATCCCGCCGGCGATATCGGCGACCGCGGCTCCGAGCGAGCCGGCATTGCCCAGATCGGTGCCGTCGTAGTTGGCGGCGGAGCCGAACGCCGCCTGCGACAGCTGTTGATACTTGGCCGACAGATCGTTGATATCGCGGGCCTGGAGCACCTGCGCCGCGGCGAACATGGCCAGATAGTCGGCGCCGATCAGTCCGAACACCGGTGTCAACGCGGCGACATTGGCCACCGCGTCGAAATTGCCCGCCCCCGCGATATCACCGGCGATCCCGGCATTGGTGGCGCCGAACGCACGCAGCGCCTCGGTCTCTACCGAGAGATCACTCATCGAGCTCCCCCCAACGGTCGTCGTGAACTGTGTGTCTCCGCACGCAGGAGCGGTTGCCGTTGTGCCATACCGCCTGCCCTGCCGCATCTTTACGGCTGCGACCCGAATATAGCCCACCGGCACGACCGTTCACGAGCGATCGCCCGCCCATCAACTAGAACGTGTTGCAATTTAGAACAGGTTCTATATTCTCGTCCTCATGAAGGTCGCAGTGACCGGCGCAGCCGGCTACCTCGGTACGAACCTGCTCCCGTTGCTGGTCGAGCACGGTCACGAGGTGGTGGCAATCGATCGCCTGACCCCGCACCGACCCGCGAAACCGAATGTGACCTGGGTATCCGCCGATGTCCTCGACCCCACCGCCATGCGTTCGGCCCTGGACGGCGCGGAAATCGTCTACCACCTCGTCGCCGTGATCACTCTGGCCGAACGCAACGACCTGGCCTGGCGGATCAATACCGAAGGAGTCCGGGTGGTGGCCGAGGCCGCCCATGCGGTAGGCGTGCGCCGCCTCGTCCACGCCAGTTCCATCCACGCCTTCGACCAGTACGGCTGCGGTGGGCGAATCGATGAAGAGTCGAGCCGCTCGACCGATCCCACCCTCCCGGTCTACGACCGCTCCAAATGGGCCGGGGAAAAGGAACTGCGCGCGGTGATCGATCGCGGCCTGGACGCGGTGATCTGCAATCCCACCGGCGTCTTCGGCCCTCGTGACAACGGCACCCCGCTGTCACGGATCAACCGCTATCTGCGCGATGCCGCCCGCGGCCGGATCCCCGCCATGATCGATGGCGGTTTCGACCTCGTCGATGTGCGCGATATCGCCCACGGGCTCGTCCTGGCCGGGGAACACGGCCGCACCGGCGAGAACTACCTCCTCGGCGGCGAGATGATCTCGATGATGGAACTGTGCCGCCGCACCGCCGCCCACGCCGGGAAGAAGGGTCCGCGATTCTCCATTCCACCGCGCCTGATCTCCGGCCTCATGCCGGTACTGGAACCGATCGGCGCCCGACTGGGCACCGATGTGTTCTCCCGGGCCACGCTCGGCGCCCTGATCTCCGCCCCTTTGGTCGACCACGGCAAGGCCACTCGCGAACTCGGTTACCGGCCGCGCCCGCTCGACGAGACACTGCGCGATCTCGTCGCCTTCTTCGCCGGATCGCCGACACCGCGTAGCGATACCGCCACGGCGGGTTGACAGCCCATAGAACGCGTGTTCGACTGATCGAGTGCGGTGGCAGAGCCAGACCCCGGACGGCGACGACGGCGCTTTGCCCGGCCTCGACCGGGCGATGTTCACCCGAACCGTACGCACACCGGAATTCGCCGGCATCACCTTTCACGAAGTGCTGTGCACGAGCGCGCTGAACAGGCTTCCGGAGAAGGCGAATTCGCCGTTTCGGTGGACGATCGACCCGATGCGCGGTTGTTCCCATGCCTGCCGCTACTGTTTCGCCCGCGACTCACACGAATCCCTGGACCTCGACGCCGGAACGGATTTCGACAGCCGGATCGTGGTGAAGACCAATATCGTCGCGGTGCTGCGCCGCGAACTCTCCCGACGGTCCTGGCACCGGGAACCGGTGGTGCTCGGCACCGATACCGATCCCTACCAGCAGGCCGAGGGCCGGTATCGGCTGATGCCCGGAATCATCCGAGCTCTCACCGATTCCGGCACTCCGTTCTCGATCCTCACCAAAGGCGCTCTGCTACAACGGGATCTACCGCTACTCACCCTGGCGGCACGAGAAGTGCCGGTACACATCGGCATCTCGCTGGCCATGCTCGACGCGGAATCGCATCGTGGCCTCGAACCCGGCGCGCCCACACCCCGGTCCCGACTGGACCTGGTGCGCGCCCTCACCGATGCGGGCTTCGCGGTGAACGTGATGGTGGCGCCGGTCATCCCCTATCTCACCGACGGCCGCGACCAACTCGACGCACTGTTCCACGAGATCGCCGCGGCCGGTGCGGTGTCGGCAATCGTGTTACCGATGCACCTGCGCGGCAGCACCCGCGATTGGTTCCTGGGCTGGCTGGGCGAAACCCACCCCGCACTACTGCGCCGCTACCGACAGCTCTACCGCACCGGAGGGCAGGTCGCACCGGAGTACGCGACCTGGCTGCGGAAACGGGTCGATCCGCTACTGGCCGAGCACGGCCTGTGCCGGGAGGAACCGGACGAGGAACCGCCGAGGCCGGAACCGGCACCGCAGGCCGAAGCGCAACTACCCTTGTTCTCCTGACCTCGATCCCGGACGGCTCCACGGACCGGCCCCGGCCCACCGAAGACCCACCGAATCACCCGGTCATCCGGCGCGCACGGGCAGGTGAGCGGCAACTCGTATGCCGACACGCGCATACCCGGCACACCGCCCCATCGGGGGAGTACTTTGGCCACTGGCAGCGCTCTTCAACGAGGAAGTGAAGCACGCGTATGGTTTCGCAGCACAACGATATCGACCACGCCGACGGCACCACTGCCGCCGCTGTTCGAAATGACGGCGGCGCAGCGGCTCTGGACCGTGTGGTCATCCGCTTCGCGGGCGATTCGGGTGACGGTATGCAGCTCACCGGGGATCGCTTCACCCACGAGGCGGCGGCCTTCGGCAACGATCTCGCCACCCAACCCAACTTCCCGGCCGAGATCCGGGCCCCGCAAGGCACGCTGCCCGGCGTGTCCTCGTTCCAGATCCAGATCGCCGATCACGACATCCTCACCGCCGGCGACCAGCCCGATGTGCTGGTGGCGATGAACCCGGCCGCGCTGAAGGCCAATATCGACGATCTGCCGCGCGGCGGCACGATCATCGTCAACACCGACGAGTTCACCGGCCGCAACCTCACCAAGGTGGGCTATTCCTCCGATCCGCTCGCCGACGAGAGCCTCGCCGATTTCGTCGTCCATCGAGTGCCGATGACCTCGCTGACCCTCGCCGCCACCGAGGCCACCGGTGTCGGGAAGAAGTCGGGTCAGCGCGCCAAGAACATGTTCGCGCTCGGGCTGCTGTCCTGGATGTACGGGCGGCCGATCGGTGGCACCGAGCGGTTCCTGCGGGAGAAGTTCGCCGCCACCCCGGAGGTCGCCGAGGCCAATGTGCTCGCCTTCCGGGCGGGTTGGAACTACGGCGAGACCACCGAGAGCTTCGCCACCACCTACGCGATCGCCCCGGCCGCGCTGCCACCGGGCACCTACCGTCAGATCACCGGCAATACCGCGCTCGCCTACGGCCTGATCACCGCGAGCTCGTTGTCCGGGCTGCCGTTGTTCCTCGGCACCTATCCCATCACCCCGGCCTCCGACATCCTGCACGAGCTGAGCAAGCACAAGAATTTCGGCGTCACCACCTTCCAGGCCGAGGACGAGATCGCCGGTATCGGCGCCGCCCTGGGCGCCTCGCTCGGCGGAGCGCTGGGCGTCACCAGCACCTCCGGGCCGGGCCTGGCCCTCAAGAGCGAGACCATCGGGTTGGCGGTGATGACCGAACTGCCGCTGGTGATCATCGATGTGCAGCGCGGTGGACCGTCCACCGGTCTCCCGACCAAGACCGAACAGGCGGACCTGTTGCAGGCGCTGTACGGCCGCAATGGCGAGAGCCCGGTGGCGGTGCTCGCCCCGCGCTCGCCCGCCGACTGTTTCGCGACCGCGGTGGAGGCCGCCCGGATCGCGCTCACCTACCGCACCCCGGTGCTGCTGCTGTCCGACGGCGCCATAGCCAATGGATCGGAACCCTGGTCGATCCCTCGCGTCGAGGACCTGGAACCGATCGACCCCGGATTCGAACCGCCCGCCGACGAGGACGACGACGGCTCGTTCCGCCCCTACGCCCGCGATCCGGAAACCCTGGCCCGCCCACTGGCCGTTCCGGGCACCAAGGGCCGCGCGCATCGGATCGGCGGGCTGGAGAAGGCCGACGGCAGCGGTGATATCTCCTACGACCCGGCCAACCACGATCTGATGGTGCGCCTGCGCCAGGCCAAGATCGACTCGATCGAGGTGCCCGAGACCGAGGTCGACGATCCGGACGGCACCGCCGAAGTGCTGCTGATCGGCTGGGGCAGCTCCTACGGACCGATCGGCGAGGCCTGCCGCCGGGTGCGCAGACGCGGGGTGCCGGTCGCCCAGCTGCATCTGCGGCATCTGAATCCACTACCACCGAATCTCGGCGAGGTGCTGCGGCGCTACCGCACTGTGGTGGCGCCGGAGATGAACGGCGGTCAGCTGGCCATGCTGCTGCGCGCAAAGTACCTGGTCGATGTCCGGCCATGGACGAAGGTCGCGGGTACGGCGTTCTCCGCCCAGGAGCTCGTCGGCGTGATCGACGCGGCGCTGGACGGTTCGATCGCCGAACTGGAACAGGACAAGGCCTTCGCCGCCAGGGCGCGGGCGACCTATCGCACGGACGGGGGCTCCCGATGACGATTATCGAAACCTCGCTGCTCGGGACCGAGCTGGGCATAACGCCGGTATCCGGGACCTCGGGCGTACCGGCCGCGGACGAGCCGCAGAAGGCCAAGGACTTCACCTCCGACCAAGAGGTGCGCTGGTGCCCCGGCTGCGGTGATTACGTCATCCTGGCCACGGTGCGCGGTTTCCTGGCCGACCTGGGACTACGCCGGGAAAACCTCATGTTCGTGTCCGGGATCGGCTGCTCGAGCCGTTTCCCGTACTACCTGGACGCCTATGGGATCCATTCGATCCACGGCCGCGCTCCGGCAATTGCCACCGGACTCGCGGTCACCCGCCCCGACCTGTCGGTATGGGTCGTCACCGGCGACGGCGACGCATTGTCCATCGGCGGCAACCATCTCATCCACGCGCTGCGCCGCAATGTGAACATGACGATCCTGTTGTTCAACAACCGGATCTACGGGCTCACCAAAGGCCAGTACTCCCCCACCTCGGAAACGGGCAAGGTCACCAAATCGACGCCCATGGGGTCGGTGGATCACCCGTTCAACACCCTGTCGGTGGCATTGGGCGCCGAGGCGACCTTCGCCGCCCGGGCCCTGGACTCCGATCGCAAGGGCCTCACCGAGGTGCTGCGCGAGGCTGCCGAGCACCGCGGCACCTCCTTCGTGGAGATTCTGCAGGACTGCCCGATCTTCAACGACGGCTCCTTCGATGTGCTGCGCCGCGGCGACAGCGAATCGCGACTGATCCGGCTGCGACACGGCGAACCGCTGCGGTTCGGCGCGGACGGAGAGTTCGCCGTGGTGCGCAAGGGCTTCGGACTGACCGTCGCCCGCACCGACGAGGTGTCCGCGGACGAGATCATCGTGCACGACGCGCACTCCGACGACCCGGAGTACGCCTACGCGCTGTCCCGGCTCTCCGACCAGGACCTCGCACACGTGGTCACGGGCATATTCCGCGCGGTGAACCGCCCGACCTACGACGACGGCGTTCGCGCTCAGCTCACGAGCGCGCGCGAGACGAAACCCGTCACCGAGGGGTCCCTGCAACAGCTGCTCACCGGGCCGGAAACCTGGACCGTCACCGGGTAGCGACCGCCCCGACATCGACGTATGGCCGTAACCGGGTCGGTGCTCGCACACCGGCCCGGCTCAGGACAGCCGGGCCACCTCCGCGTCGGTCAGCACAACCGGAGAGATGTAGTCCCGGTCACGGACCAGGACGACGGCCCGATACAGCGGTCGCTCGGCGAGCCCCGCGTCCCGGGCCTCGGCGCGGAGTTGACCCACCAGCATCTCGGCGACCGCGAGCGCGGCGGCGAGCGGGCTCGCCGTCAGCGCATCGGCCAGGGCGCGTAGGCCGAGCAGATGCAGTTCCCGTCCGCTGCCCGCGTCGGTGTACATGGCCAGCGGAACGATCTGGCTGTCGGGGCCGGCGGTGATCCGCAGCGCGATCCGGCTCAATCGCGCCGGGTAGACCAGTATCTCCGCCCCGGTGGCCTCGGCGATCGGGATCACCCGTTCCCGCAACAAGGTCCGGGCGTGCAGGGTGGTTCCGGACAGCCAGATCCGCCGCCGGCGCAGGGCCAGGGCGTAGACCGCCGTCGGCGCCCCAACCGCCACGCCGACCGGGATGCCGAGGCTCCATCCCGACACGATGCCCACGAGCAGCGCCGCGCCGATACCCACTCCCAGGCCCGCCAGCGCCAGCCGGCGCAGCGCCGGGGCGTACAGCTCGGGGGCGACCAGGTCCAGTCCGATCCGGTGTTCCGGTTCAGACCCTGGGGTGGGTGCTGTCACGACGGTGCATTCGGTTCGGGGAACGGTTTCCCCGAACCGTACTATTCGTCGTCCGCCAGCGCCGCGACAATCGTGCCGACCGTACTGTCGATCGGGATCTGACGCTGCTGTCCGGTGCGCATGTCCTTGAGGCCGATGCTGTGCTCGGCCAGGTCCCGATCGCCGAGGACCAGCGTGAACCGGGCGCCCGACCGGTCGGCCGCCTTCATCGCGCCCTTCACCCCGCGTCCGCCATAGGCCAGGTCCACCCGGATACCCGCCGCCCGCAACTGTGCAGCCAGCACCACCAGGCGCTGTTTGGCGGTATCACCGAGCGGAACCCCGTACACCTCGCAACGCGCCGAATCGCCCGCCGTCACACCCTCGGCCGCCAATGCCAGAACGGTGCGGTCCACCCCGAGACCGAAACCGATACCGGACAGCGCCTGGCCACCCAGTTCGGCCATCAGACCGTCGTAGCGGCCGCCGCCGCCGATACCGGACTGGGCACCGAGGCCGTCGTGCACGAATTCGAATGTGGTCTTGGTGTAGTAGTCCAGACCCCGCACCATCCGCGGGTTCACCGCATACGGCACGCCCAGTGCATCGAGGTGGGCCAGTACCTGCTCGAAGTGGGCCTTGGCGGAATCGGAGAGGTGGTCGATCATGAGCGGCGCCTCGGCCGTCATCTCCCGCACCTCGGGTCGTTTGTCGTCGAGCACCCGCAATGGATTGATCTGCGCCCGTCGGCGGGTCTCCGCGTCGAGTGGTAGCCCGAACAGGAATTCCTGGAGTCGTTCCCGGTACTGCGGACGGCAGGTCTCGTCGCCGAGCGAGGTGATCTCCAGCCGGAAACCGGTGAGACCGAGGCCGCGGAACCCGGCGTCGGCGACCGCGATGACCTCGGCGTCCAGCGCCGGGTCGTCGATACCGATGGCCTCCACGCCGACCTGCTGCAACTGGCGGTAACGCCCGGCCTGGGGGCGTTCGTACCGGAAGAACGGACCGGCATAGCAAAGTTTCACCGGCAGCTGTCCGCGATCGAGTCCGTGTTCGATCACCGCGCGCATCACCCCGGCCGTGCCCTCCGGACGGAGGGTGACACTGCGGTCGCTACGGTCGGAGAAGGTGAACATCTCCTTGCTCACCACATCGGTGGATTCACCGACACCGCGGGCGAACAGTTCGGTGTCCTCGAAGACCGGCAGCTCGATATGCCCGTACCCGGCGAGTCGGGCGGCGCGGATCAGTCCGTCGCGAACCGCGACGAATTCGGCCGAGCCCGGCGGCACGTAGTCCGGGACGCCTTTCGGGGCGGAGAAGCTGCTGGTCTTGGTCACGATGATCCAGTTTCCCCCACCGTGCCCGATCAAGTCCAACCGGTTACCGCGAAGCGGGGGCGCGGCGGACACGGACCGCCCCGGCGGAACTGATGGGATGCGCCCGAGCGGAGATGGCAGACTCTGGGGCACGTCCCGTAGGTCACGGTTGCGACACCGAGCAGACCCGGGGACACGCTGTAGCCGATGTATCAGACCAGGAGCGTCCGACCGGACCCGATATCCGGTCGCCGCACGGGAGGAACGTGGTAGTGCCGAGCAACGAACAGCGCCGAGCGGCGGCGAAACGCAAGCTGGAGCGTCAGTTGGCCAACCGTGCCGCACGGGAGCGCAAGCGCAAACAACTCACCGTCGCCGGATCGGTGCTCGGCGTCATAGTGGTGGCGGCCGCGATAACGGGCGTGTACTTCCTCACCCGGGGCGACGACGACGCCGATACGGCCGCCGCATCCACCACCCCGGAGGCCTCGCTGTCGAACACCCCCCTGGCGGCGCCGCCACCGGCTCCGGTGGCCAAGCCCGCCACGGTGAACTGCACCTACCGTCCCACCGGTCCCGCAGCCAAACCGGTGGACCCACCGCGCACCGAGGGGATCCCGACCGCCGACGGCAATGCCACGCTCAGTATCAGCGTCGAGACGAATCAGGGGCCGCTCGGACTGACGCTGAACAACGCGCAGTCGCCGTGCACGGTGAACAGCTTCGCCAGCCTGGCCGGTCAAGGCTATTTCGACGGCACCGACTGCCACCGACTCACCGAAGGTGAAGGGCTGAAGGTATTGCAGTGCGGCGATCCGACCGGGAGCGGCACCGGCGGCCCCGGCTACGAGTTCGACAACGAGTACCCCACCGACCAGTACGCGCCCGGCGATCCGGCGCTGCAGCAGCCGATCGGCTACCAGCGCGGCGTGCTCGCCATGGCCAATGCCGGTCCGGGCACCAATGGCAGCCAGTTCTTCATCGTCTACGGCGATTCGATCCTGCCGCCGAACTACACGATCTTCGGCACCGTGGACGAGACCGGTCTGCAGACACTGGACAAGATCGCCGCACTCGGCCAGGACGAATCCAACGGCCCCGGCGACGGTAGGCCCCGGCAGCCGGTAACCATCCAGACGGTACGCATCGACTGACCCCCACCGGCGGCGGACGTGCCGACACCGGTTCGCCCGCCGCCGACCATCCGGTTAGGTGACCCTTACACCGCAGAAGGTTCGGCCGTCGCACTCGCGGGCCGGAATTGTGCGGTTTATGCTGATGGAGCGGCATTACGGCCGATTACGGTCGGGCGTGTCGGGTAATCTCGGAACACGGAGTGCGCGTGGCGAAATCACCTTGTTCGGATTGTCGCCGACAGCGTGCGGGTCGCGACGAGGCGCCACATCATCCATAGTGATCACCGCAGCATCGGGGAGCAGACATGTCCGAGGAAATCGACGACGTCGGCCGGGAAACCGCGGCCATGCTGAGGACAATGTTGCAGATCGCGACCCTGGTCGCTCTCAAAACCCGGGAACGCGGTCAGCGTGAGGCCGAGGCGCGCGTCAAACTCACCGAGGCCCGGCTCAAGGAGGCCCGGGAGTTGCAGATCCGCGAGGCCCGGGAGGCCAAGGCCAGAGATCCGCGCAATCAGGAACTGGCCCAAATGCTTTCGCGGCCACTACCGGATACGGCCGCCCGAATCGCCCCGCATCGGGAGGAAGGGGCCTATCGCGGGGTGTCGCTGGAGAAGGACCGGTTCTCCCTCTCCCAGACCGTCGAGGCCTTCGCCGAGGCGGCGTCGGGAGGGAAGGACGAACAGCCCGGCATCAACTACGACTCCGTGGAACGCCGGACCGCTCTGGCCGCGCATCTGGCACGGATCGGCGTCGAACCCGAGCTCGCGGCGGCACGCATGCTCGTCGAGGTCGGTCAGGCCAAACCGGCATCCGAGGCGGCGCGCACCCGCCCCGAATACGCACCCGCTGTGCAGCGGGCGCGAGAGCAGGAGCTGGGGCGCGGTCTCGAACGCACGCGCTGACAACGGTTCACGAACGGCCCGACCGCACCCGCCCTCCGCGGGCGCTCGGGCCGTTCGCCGTTCCCGGCTCCCACACCCCATCGAGATCGAATCGGCCGGACCTCGACTCACCCGTGCAATGGCAACTCGCTGTAGTCCGGATCGCTGAACAATCCCTCGGGCGGTGCCGTCAACGGCAGCGGACCCAGCATGTCCTTGTGTCCGTTACGGACACTGCAGTATTTGAACGGCCCACGCGGGTCCAACAGGACCTTCATATGCGGATCGGCGTGGTCGAGCAACCAGACACTCATCCCGGTGGCGCTGTCCTGACGCAAATGCTCCCAGGCCCGCCACAGGGCATCCAACCGAACCAGGGCCTCGGGATGCTTCCACCACTCCCGGCACCAGACGGTATCGCTGAGATCGCTGACCTGCCTGCGGTACAGGACACTCAGATAGTTCTCGACGAACTCCACCACATCGCTGTAGATCGTCGCTCTCTCCACACCCGGTGGTTGCGGCGCGTGCCCCACTTCCGGAGCCCGCCTTACGTTCTGCGCTTCCGGCGCATGCGTTTCGGTCACAGTGGACGCTCCTCGATCGGTCCCTCCGGCTTCGCTTCCGGCGCCGGCGTCGATTTGACCAGCGCCGGAGAGCCGATCACATCGGTGATCAACGTCTTCCGTTGCGGATCGTGCTGTTCGATGGACTTCTTCACCGCATCGCGGTACGGGCCCTCCCACCAGGGCACGGTGCGCACGAGCACCGGCGGCGCACCGGACGAGAAAACGATGGCCCGGCCACGCGGTAGTGTCGCCAATGCCTGCACGGTGAAGGTCTTCGAGGACCCCAGCGACCGGGAATAGCTCTTACCACCCTTGGACTCCGACACCGAGGCCGAGATCGACGAGTGCTCACCAATGGCCTCGGAACGTTCGCGCAGGAAATTGGTGTCGTCCACCCCACTGCCGAGCACCTTGACATTGGCGGCCGACCACAATGCGTTCATCCCGTCGTCACCCCAGCAGCGCGCTCCCTGGGCCCAGGACTGCAGGACCGTCATGACCACGATCCCCCGCGAACCGAAGTGGCTGTACTGCTTGGGCAGGTCCTTCCAGCGAACCACGTTCGCCGCCTCGTCGAGCACGGCCAACAACGGGATCGGCAATCGACCGCCCGCCGAATGCGAGGCCTTGCGCATGGCCACGTCGATCACGGCCTCGGTGAGCGCGCTCACCAACGGGGACGCCGAGCCGCGCCCCTCGAGGGAAAGACTGTAGAGGGTGCCGTTGCGTTCGATGAATTCCAGTTCGTCGAACTGGCGCCGGTTCTCACCGGGTGTGATCCACGGGTGCACGTTCCGCAGTTTCAGGCAGCGACACATCTTCTTGGCCGTGCCGAAGATACCGCTTCGTGTCCGCGGGTCGGCGTTGTACTGCGAGGACAGACCGGACGCGGTGTAGTCGTGGCCGGCATTGCGCAGCAACTGGATCGGCTCGATGTTCTGCGGATCGGTCACCCACTCCCACACCTGGGTGATATCCCGATTGCCGATGGCGGCGGCGAGGAAGAGCCCGGCCAACAGGTCCTCGGCTTCCGGGTCGAAGAAGGCGTCGGTCTTGGCATCCGAACCGTCGTCACCGTCGGCGAAATGGCCGGCCAACCGGGCCGCCCGCATTTCGCAACCCTCACGGCGCACATCCACCCAGTCCAGGGGATTCCAGTACCAGCCGGGTTCCTCACCCGCGACGCCCTGCGGGTCGAAGACGAAGGTGGGGCTGCCTTTGGATTCGCGCACATCCCGGGTCGCGTCCACCACATCGCGTTTGTTCGAGGTGGCCAGCACCGGGCCGATCGCGGCGAGAATGGCCGGAATGACCCGGGAGGTGGACTTACCCTGCCGCGGACCCCAGATGTCCAAGTGCAGATCCTCGTAGGAACCGTAGAGCATCACACCGTCGGCGACGCCGATACCGATCGGCACGCCCGGCGCGTCGT
This sequence comes from Nocardia paucivorans NBRC 100373, assembly GCF_000308675.1. Classification (GTDB taxonomy): domain Bacteria; phylum Actinomycetota; class Actinomycetes; order Mycobacteriales; family Mycobacteriaceae; genus Nocardia; species Nocardia paucivorans. The sequence continues at coordinate 329,754 of NZ_BAGE01000041.1, forward strand.
CGTAGCCGAGTTTCACCCCCAGCTGGTTCGCCTTCTCCCGCACCCCGGCCTCGGTGAGCGAGGCGATGGCGCCACCGTTGCCCATCACATCGGCCTTGTCGTCGACGGAGAGCCGTCCCTGGCTCTGCCGCGCCTTGATCCGGCGCCGCATCCAGACGCCCACCACCCCACCGATGATGATCAACAGCAGGACCGCGGTCGCCCCGGCCGGCCAGCGAATGGTGCCCCGCAGCAATCCGATCAGGATGGCGATCGGATTGAGCGGCATGTTCTGCGGACGGACCGCGAACAGATTGCCCAGTTGCAGTGACACCCACAGAACGGCGATCGCCGTGCCGCCGATCGCGAGCAGGACAAGGGTGCCGTCGGGCCCGGGGACGGCCGGGTCCTTCACCGGTTTCTTCTTCGCCATACCTGCCTCCTGAACAATCCGTACGCAAAAGCCCTGTCAGCGGAAGCCGTCGAGCCGCCAGCCGCCGGGAGTGCGCACCACGGTGGCGATAACGGTGGTCGGGGGGAGCGCTTCCGCACGCCCGTCCGGGTAGACGACGGTCTGCTCGATACCGATCTTGAACTGCGCGACATTCGGGTCGGCGGCGGTGGGCGGACGCTCCCCCGATGCGAAGGTGAACGCATCCACCCGCGCACCCGCGGCGGCCCATTCACCCCAACGCAGTGTGGTGCGTGGCCCCTCCGCGCGGGAGGAAGCGTCCAGCACGCGAAGCAGGCTGGGACCCAGCCATTTTCGAGCCCGTGCCAGTGATGCGTTCTGGTCCTCGGCGGCCGGTCGCCAGGTGAAGATCTCCCGCAACGCCGCCACCGCGACACCGTCGGGCGTACTCGGGTCGGGTGCGGGAACGGCCTCGAGCCGACGCGCCGTCGATACCGCCGGCCCTGCCTCCGAACCCGTGGTGTCGTCGACGGCGCCGCACGCACTCAGTATTGCGATACCCGATACCAGCGTCACCATCAGCCCCGCATCCGCCGACACCCGATACATCCAGGCTAACCGCCCGAATCGGCGAAACGGCGCCGATTTTCGCGTGTTCACAGCACCCTCCTCGCGCGCGCATCGCCGGGAACTGCGGTTTCCCCCACACCACCCGGGGAATTCGCGTCGGCCTCCGGTGCGGCGTGGATCATCCGCCCGTTTCCGATGTAGATGCCGACATGCGCGGGACCGCGCAGTCCGAAATCACTGAACACCAGATCACCGGGCCGCATGGCGCCGAGTGACACCTCGGTGCCCACCTCCCACTGCTGTTCGGCCGTCCGAGGCAACGAAACCGTGCCGGACGAGGCGGCGAATACCGCGGCCGAGGTCAGGCCCGGGGCGTCGAGCCCACCGCCACTGGGTCCCTGGGGACCACCACCACCCCAGACATAGGGGGTGCCGAGCCAGTCGCGTGCGGCCCGCACGATCTGCTCGCCCGCCTCACCTTCCTCCGGTACGAAACGGCCCTGCGCACCCGGTGTCCGATACTGCGGCTCCATGGCGAGGATGGCGGCCACATACGGCTGGGTTTCCGAATAGTGCGCGGCCACCTGATTCGGCATACCGCCGGAGGCGAGGACCGCGCCCTCACCGGCGTTGTAGGCGGCCAGGGTCAAGGCCACCACATCACCGCGGACCCGCCCTTCGGCGATCCACCCCGACACCTTCTTCGCGAGCGCGCACATATAGCGTCCCTGACCGACGATGGCGTCCCCGTCGTCCCATACGCTGGCGATACCGTTGCCGTCGGCATCGATCACATACGGCTGCCCGTCTTCCGGATCGATACTGGTGGCCGTGCCCGGCAAGAACTGCGCCAACCCCTGCGCCCCCGCGGGCGAGGTGGCGCCACGACGGAAACCGGACTCCTGTCGCCCCTGGGCGGCCAGCAGCGACGGGGTGATCTCCGGGCACAGCGACCCCGCACGCCGATACCACAGTTCGAGCTCCGGCGGCACCTTCCCATCGGCCAGCGCCCCACCCGGTGTGCCGAACCCGCGCACACAGCGCGGATCGGTCGAATGCGCCCGCGCTCCACCGATATCCGGAGTGGGCGCGCCGTCCAACCAGGGGACGGGGTCGATCTGCCGGCCCCCGGTGAACCGCCCGCCCGGCACGATCTCGAAATGCAGGTGGGGTCCGGTGGATTCGCCCGCCGAGCCCACCTCCCCGATATGTTGGCCCGCCCGCACCACATCACCGACCCGCACCAGCACCCCGCTGTCCCACATATGGCCGTACACGGCCGAAAAGGACCGGCCGTTGCCGGGGTCCACGGAGTCGATGACGATCCAGTTCCCGAAACCCGAGGCGGGACCCGCGGCCACGACCACCCCGTCGGCGACCGAGAAGATCGGTGTGCCGTCGGGGGCGGCCAGGTCGATGCCCTTGTGCCCGCCGTCGCGGGAGCCGAAAACATCGGAGATGCTGTAGGTTCCCGCCGCCATCGGCCAGACCCGACCCAATTGCTCGGCACCCGCCGCCAAGGACGGCGTGTCGGTCACGGTGGGCTTGGGAGTATGCGACCCCAAAACGTCCGAATCCCCCAACGACCCCCCGTCCGCGCGCGGATCACCCGGCGGATAACCCCCCAACGGCGGCAACTCCCCTTGCGGGCCGAGCACCGTCCCGCCCTCACACGGATCGTCCACCGCGGGCAGCACGATCACCAGCACCACCGTCATCAGACCGAGGACCACGCCCAATGCCGTCCACAGCATCGAGCGGGCGTTCACGGCTCCTCCGGGAAACTCACGTGCGACGCCGCGTTTCGTTGAGGGTCTCGGCCAGCGCGCGATTCATCTCCGCCGCCGCGGCCAACTGCTGCTGCAGTAGCGCGACCTTGCGCCGCAGAGCGGCCGCGTCCAGACGTTCCAGGCCCGGCCCCTCGGCGGCCCGGACCCAGTTGCGAACCGAATTGGTGTGCACACCGATCTGTTCGGCGACCACCCGACACGCTTCCGATTCGCTGCGCAGCTTCCCGGTGAGCGCGAGTACCTGCTCCACCGCGGCAGCACGGACCTCCGGCGATACTCTCCGATACGACCGGTGCGGCATCACAACGCTGTCCCACCCGTCGTATCTCTTTCATCCGAAACCATCGCGTTGCGGCCCGGATACGCGGTGAACTCCTCGAACCGCTGGTTGGTGTCGTGGATTCCGCTTTCCCGTTCCGCGGCCGTGAACTCCATGTGGAACGGGATACCCGGGCGACGATCCTCACCGATCTTCAGCAGGAACTTGCCGGTGCCCGGTGGTGAGGGCCGCTGTTGTCCGGGTTTGAGCGCCTCACCGGTGAGCGCTTGTGGGGCGGACCATCCGGTCACCATCTCCTCCTCGGCGGATGTGAACGGAACCGTGCTGTCCAGGCGTTTGATCTCCTCCGCCGGTAGCGCACCGAAAATCTTGGCGCGTGCCCGTTCGAGGAAGCCGAGCGCCTTGGCGATCGCCGCTTCCGAGCCCAGTGCTTGTAGGTCCTTGATGGTGTGGCTGATCATGATCAGCGCCGTGGCGATACCGCGCTGCAATCGGGTCAGCTCGTCCACCCGGTCGACCATGAAATCGCCCAGGCCGAGCACCTGCCACAGCTCGTCCATCACCACCTGGAAGTACCGCTGCGGCGCCAGCCCGGCATCGGTGAGCGTATGGGCCGCCTCGACGGCGGCGAAACCATCGGCCCAGCAGGCCAACATAACCGCGGCCTTGAGTTTCTTGTCGCCTTGCGGGATATGGGAGACATCGATGCAGACCGCGACCGCGTCGGTGTCGATCGGCACCGAGGTCTGGCCGTTGAACACCGCCCCGAACGGCCCCTGGGTGAGAGCGCGCAGCGACCGACGCAGTCCCCGAATCGCGTCCTGGTATTCGATCGGATCGTCGGCGCCCGCGTCGAGCATCAACTGCTGCCCGCCGTCCACGATCACCTCCAGCAGGTTCTCCATGATGGGCGGCTTGTCCGGCGTGTAGCCGCTACCCGGCTCGTAGAGGATGCGCAGTGCGGTGGAGATGAGTGTTTCCTCGTAGTCGCGCACCCGCTCACCGCGTACCAGTTCCACCAGACCCGCAATGAGCGTCACCTGCCGGGCCCGCAGATCCTGCAGCACCTGTAGTTGCAGATCGGGCCGGTGATCCAGGCGCGGCACGATAGTGCCGAGCACACCCGCGGCCAGCGGGTTCAGTTTGCCGTGTCCGTACCCGAGGTCGATCACCTGTCCGCCGACCAGCTCCACCAGCTTGCGGTAATCGGGTTTGACATCGGCGAGGATCAAGGGCGTGATGCTCTGCGCGATACCGCCGAGCACGATCCGACGCACCAGCGAGGATTTACCGAACCCGTTCAGCCCCAGGACGAACAGGCTGGGCGCGGTGATGAAACTCCCACGCATGAACCAGTTCATCGGATCGAAGCACACCGGCGCGCCGGTGTGCAGATGGGAACCGAGCGGGGTGCCGATCAACGGCGCGCCCGCGCCCACCGACCACGGCCACAGTCCCGCCACCTGTGCGGTGGTGGCACGGTATTCGACCGTCCGACCGATCACGTTCATCCGACCACCGCCGGGACCCAGATAACCGCGCGGGGTCAGTTGGGCGACCTGACGATCGAAACCGTCCTCGATGGCCTGTTCGGCCCGCGCCGCGTAATTGCGGCGGCGGAGATCGTCGGTGTGTATGCGGAAGGTCGCCCAGGCCGCGCGCAGCCCGGAACCCTCCCGGCTGATCGTCTCGTAGCGGGCCCGGGTGGCATCGTCGAGCAGAGGTGGACCGGACTGGCGGCGTTTGTCCGCGCGGGCCTTCGCCCGCCGCGCCGCCCGATCGAATTCCCCGGTGCCCATGGCCCGGTCGGCGGCCTTGTCGAACTTGACGGGCCGCACGTGCGTACGGGCCCGGCTCCCACCGGTATCGAACGGATCGGCGCCGGCGTGCGGTGTTGCCGCGCGGCGACTCCGATGGTCGGCACGTGAGCGTTCGACGACTTCGCCGCGCCGAGGTCGACCGGTCGGGGACTGCTGCCGTTCCCGTACGGATGGCTCGTGCTCACGTACCATTACTCACTCACCCCGCCAGTGCTTTCGGAATTGTCGCGTGTTCGGGCAGGATCACGCCGCAACCGAGCGAGGCCGCGAAAGCAGCCGCCTGATAGCGGTAGCAGCGCCGGATCTTCAACCGGGCCTGGGTGGACAGGTCTCGGGTGATGGCCTCGATCCGAGGCAGATCCCCACGCAGCGGCTCGGTGATGGTGACCAGCACGCCGAAACGGGTGACCCCGTGTCCGCGGGCCTGTTCCTCCCGGGCCTGCTGGGTGGCGCCCACCCGCAGGGTCGCCGCGGCGGAGACCACGCCTCGCTCGCTCTGCTGGGCCACCAGCGCGTTCTTGAAATCGTCGTCGACGATCTCGGCGGCATCGGCGGCCGAATGCGGGCGGTACACGATGGCGATCCGCTTACGCGGCACCTCGGGGTTGGGGGCCAGCAGCCGCTGCAGCACTCGCTCGTCGACGGCGCCCTCCGGCGCGGTGTCCATCTCCCAGGACACCGATCGCCCGCCATCGTGCACCAGGTGGTCCCATTTCTCGTCACAGGACACCGGCCCGGCGTCGGCCCAATCCAGCCCGTGCCCCTCCGGTTCCCCTGCGGCGACTTCGAGATCCGCCTGGGAAGCGGGGTCGTAACTGCGCCGGATGAAGGCGATGATCTCATCGGCCGACATCGGCTGGGCCCGCACCCCGGCCTCGGCGAGCGCGGCGCAGATGCCGGGCAGCCGGCGGCCGATCTCGACCGCTTCCTCGGCGGGGTTCTTCCGCCGTTCCACCGTGGTGGCCTTGAAGGTGATGGCCACCCGGGGCAGGAGCTGCACCCGTTCCTGTGGCAGTTCGGTGGCGAGTTCGTACATCACCTGCTGCGCCAGTTCCGGCGCATCCGGCCTGGTAATCGTGGAAACCTCGTTGAGCAGCCGGTTTCCGGTCTCGGGCACGGTATCGATGACCGGGACCACCGCCACGATATCGCTGGTCTGGCCCAGCGACGCCAGGAATGTGCCCCATGCCGACACCCACCGGTCGATCACCGGTTGGTCCACCGCCTCGTGCCCCTGCGGCCAGGCCCGCAACACCACGGTGTACTGCGCGAACTGCGGTAGATGAATCATCCCGAAGCTGTATCCACCGGCGTCGATTCCCTCGTAGAGCCTCGACGGGGCGAGCAGTCCGGGCAGCCGGGTGAACCCTCCCGGGATACGGGAGAACCGGCCACCCCGGTACACGTGCTCACCGCGACTGCGTGAGCGCATCCAGTTGAACATCATCAATCCCGTCTCGTAGCCGGAGCGGCCCCCCGTCCGCCACACCAGTGGAACCATGATCACCACGCCGACCCCACCCACGACGAAGCCCCATTGGAAACCGCCGAACATCGCGGTGACCAGGGCGGTGATCACCACGACGAAGCCGAGCACCGTCTCTTCCCACCGCAGGCCGAACAGACCGGCGCTGCGCGGCTTCTGCCACAGTCCGTAGGAACGGCGTTCGTAGGTGTCGGGCGTCGTCATCGCGGAATGGTGCTCCTGCCGAGATCAGGGGAACGGTTGGCCCAGCGGTCACCCGCGACATCGCCCATGGCCGCATCGGCCCGGCTCATACCGGATGTCGCGGCACGTGCCGCGCTTATTCTGCTCGCCGCACGGGACGCTCCGGAGGGGACTCCACCCGAACCCGACGGCGCGGCCGCCCGATCGGCGGATGCCCCACCCCCTCCTCCGCCGCCGCGCGGCGGCGGGGTGGGTCGGGGAGATCCGGCGCGTCCGCTACCGGAAGGCGGCGGAGTACGACCCGTACCGGTGACATAACCGGCCGCGCCCGGCGCGGCCGCGCCCTTCACACCGACCGCCTTGGTGCCCACGGCACCCAGGCCGGCCGCCGCGATCAGGGTGCCGCCCGTGGCGGTGAGACCGGAACCGCCACTACCCACGATGGCCACCGCCGGGGTCACCAGACGCATCAGGGCGGGCAGGACGAAGGCCACGCTGCACAGCAGCACGATGGCCACCAGCATGCGCTGGGCCTCCTCGCCTTCGGGCAATCCCGATGTGGCGGTCAGCTCGTTCACATGACCCGCCGTGGTGAAGGCGATCATGTACACGATCGCGGCCACCGGCTTCCACAGCATGAACGCGATGATCCAACCGACCAGCTTCTGATACGACTGCTTGCCGATATTCATCCCGGACGACGCCGCCGCCAACGGAAGCACCCCGGCCGCGATCACCAACAGCCCCTGCCGGACGATGGCCAAAACGATCTGCGCCAGAGCGCCGAGCAGCCCGACAATGGCGATGATCAACACCAGACCGGGCGAGAACGCCTGCAACTTACTGGTTTTCACCATGAGCTCGGCCATACTCCGGGCATTTCCATCGGTGGAATCGTTGATGATCCACTCGGCAAACCGATCCGAAGCCTGCGTACCGGCCACGATCACCGCACCCAGCATCCAGGAACTGAACACGACCCGGGTGAACATGCGGAAGGATTCGGCCGCCTCGTTCATCGCGGCCCCGCGTCTGGCCTCGGCCAATCTGGCGCCGGACAGAATCACCGACGCGATCAACAACAATATCTGCGCCTGATAGGTGTAGTCGTTGATCTTGGTGAACAGCGCGCCCGAATCGCTGACCGCCTCGTTGGGCACCTTCATCCAGAACGTCAACGCCAGGATGATGGCCTCACCGAGACCGTTCATCAACGAATCCACCACCTTGCCGAAGGTGGAGTCCCACGCCTTGTCCTTGACCGCGGTGGCCGCCTCCCCCGGATGCGAGACGGCATTACCCGCCTTGCACACCGCCGAGGCCGCATCACCCAACGAGATCCCCGGGATGCCGAGACCGTCGAGCGCATCGTGGATCTCGTCGCAGGTCTCGTCGAAACCGTAGGTCTGACCATAGGCCACCGTCGGGGTCGCGACCATCACGGTGAAGACCACCGCGAGAATGGTGACCAGTTTTCTCATCAGATCCGAGCCCCGGCCCCGCGCGGGGGCCCGCTCCCGACCCGTCGAGTGCCGGTCACTGTCGTCAACAGTTTGCGCTTGCACTTTCCGCCCCACATCTCCGATCACCACGAGGTCCACCCCTCCAGCGATTCGACATATTCGGTCCGAGTGGAGGCCGAGGTGGTCGGCTTGAGCCGCCAGTCACCCGCGTCCCACACCATGATCAGCCGTAGTGCCACCCACAGCCGTTTTCCGTCGACCTGGGGTCCGCGAGTCGCCAAGCGGACGATCGCCATGTCATCGGCGTAGTCATCGATCTTGAACGCATCCGGGGCCACCAGATAACGGGTGATCGATTCCGGTTGCTGCTCGGGCAGCCGATCCGCCGCCAACGCCCGGTCGTATGCGGCGATCTGTTGGGCCGTCACCCGCACCTGCCGCACATACAGATCACGATGCGCGGGACGGGCATTGAGCCGATAGGTGATCTGCGCCGCCGCCAACGCAGCACCCTGCGGGGTATGCGAATAACCGACTGCCAGACCGTCCTCGATCCGACTCGGACCGTCGGAGGTCGAGAACGGCACCGAGGCGCCGTAGACCCGCTGCCACCCCCGCGGCCCGTCGGTGCCCTTGGGCGCGGCGGTCAGCCAATCCGGATCGGATGGTTTGCGCTGCCCCGAGGGATCCTGCGGAAGCGGCTGCCCGGCCGGATTGTTCGGAATGTCGACCCGCCGCCCGAACAGGTCGATCTCCGGGGCCGCGAACCCCTCGGCGACCGGTCCGTCCACCACCGACGGCCCCTCGGCGACCGGCGGATCGTCACGCCCCACGTACACGAACACGCCGACGATCACGATCAGCGTCAATACCGCCGCGGACGCCACCACGCCGAAGGAGACGCGGTCGCGCGCGTACGGCTCCTTCTCGCTCACTTCGGTGCCTCCAAGGGGACGATATCGCCGGGTAGTTCACTGATCGCATCGATGGGCCGCTCGGTCGACCCCGGGTCCGGTAGCCGTAACCTCCAATCCTCGGCGAACCACTCCACGGTGGTGTGATTCACCGCTTTCGAACTGTCCGAATACTCGGTGTAGATGTCGACGCGAGCGCGTTCGTCGGTGTAATCGGTGATCCGGTAGCCGAGCACCCGCGGTAGGTATTCGGGGGAAGCCGCGCCGGTGATGGACAGCTGCACTCGATTCACCGACCATTCGTCACGCGCGGCGCCCGGCACCAGCTCCCGGGCCACCACATTCGACCACTGGCTGTCGGCGGCCACCGACAATCGCACCGTATGGGTTATCGCGGCCACCGCCGCGCCCGGTGGGGAATGCTCGAATCCCGTTGCCGCACCCTCGGAATCCGAAGCGGGACCCTGATCGGTATACGGCAGGGGCACTCCCTGGAACGGCTGCCAACGCACCCCGGTGGGCGGCGCGGACAGATCCGGTCCGGACGTGTCCGACCCGCCACCGCAACCCGCGACGGCGGCCAGAACCACGGCCACCGACGCGCACAGCATCCGTCCCCGGCCACCGGGTCCGGTGGCCGTTTTCACTATGGAATTCATGCGCAGGCCGTTCCCACCCTGCGCCGCACGCTCGCCCCGCATATTCCCGCCGTGAACGGTCCGCCTCCGTGGTCACACACGGTCACTCCTGCGCTCATGCCGGCAGAAACGCCAGCGCGATACCCGAAGCCGTGCTGGCGACCGCGGCGCCGAGCAGGCTCATGAGCACACCGTGCGAGGCGTCGTTCATCGCCAGGTCGCTGCGGAACACCAACCACAGCTTGCCCGCCGAGACGATCATCCACGCCAGACACACCAGCAACGCGAACCACAACAACCAGTTCAACAGTTGCGTGAGCGGTTCCAGCACCTCGGCCGGCATTTGTTTGTAGGCGAACACCTCGACCACCCGTACTCCAGACATCACGGCCTCACGTTCCGATGACGGCTTACGTTCCGATGACGGCGTTCATGATGGTGCCCGCACTGGTGGCGACCACACCGCCGATCATGGCACCGGCCACCATCTTCGGTGACTCCAGCCCACCACCGGTCCACTTCTCCCAGGCGAATTTTCCACCGGCGTAGATGATTCCGCAGACACCCGACAACAGGACGAACCAGGTGAGGTACCGCACCAGTTGCAAGATCTTCTCCGAACCGGGAGGGGCCTCCGGAGTCGGGTTGCCCACCTGGGCGAGAAGAGTGCCATAACTCTCGTGCACGGCGAGGAGGACGGTGCTCATCGGGTGCCTTTCTCGAAAAGGGATGAGGGACGTTCGGCCCCCGCCACTGCGGGGAACCCGGTGGGAACGGTCGAGGCCCGGAAAAGGTAGCCGTGCGTGGCCGCGGAGGGCGCCCGATCGTGCCGAATGAACTGTGCTAAGGGTAGGTGCTCGGCGACGGTCACGGCATCACTCCTCGGGCGGTCTCGATCTGGCCTGTTCGGGACGACGAGACTCCGCCAGGGCGGCCCGGGCCGCGGAGACGATCTCCCAGCCGATTTCCCGAATCCCTTGCGGCACCTCGTCGAGCGGATCGATCCGGCGCCGCCGCTGCGGTATCACCGCAACGCCCGGTGTCCACACCGGCAGCTTCTCCGGTTCGACCAACGTCCACTCCTCGTACCACGGCACCTGCCAGATCTGGCCCGCCAATGCGCCGACCACATCCCGGTAGCGGCGGATCTCGGGAGCCATCCGGCCGGGGCGCGCCGCCACCGTGATCAGACCGAGTACCTGGGAGGGCCCGGCGAAACCGGAATGGTGCTGGCGCAGCAGATCGTGCGCACGGGTCAATCCCGTGATGGTTTCCCGGGCCACCAGAACGACAAAGGGGGATTCGCGGTCGAAGACGCCGGGCCAGCGGCGGCCCGAATCCGCCGCTGGCGCAAGCACATGCGCGAGGGTACTGACTCCGGCGCCGCCGTGCACCCCCAGCAGCCAGACCAGCGGCGCCCGACCGGCTCCGGGGATGGGACGGTCCCAGATGCCGGCGCGGCGGGATTCCGGTGGGGGAACCACACCGGCCTTGGGGTGTTCGGGTCGAGAGGGAAGATTCATGGCGGCGGTCATGATGCCACCCCGGCGAGTAGCTGCCCATAGGCGCGACGGGTCTCATCGGCCAATGCGATATGCCGAACGAGTTCACCGCGGGCCAGATGTGGGTCGTAGGGGACCTCGGCGATATCGCGAACCCAGCCGGACAGGTGCTCACGCAAATGCTCGGCAACTCGGGAATCGTCGCCGGGATGTTGATGCGAGATGACGATGGTGGTGTCTCCGACAATGCCACCACCCATACCGTCGGCGGCCTCACCGAACTCGTCGTCCAGCCATTCCAGGGTGACTCGCAGGCGATTCGCGGCATCGGTGCGCGCCGGGATCGTCAGGACCAGCGCCACATCCGCGTCGTCGAGCAGTGGACGCAGCTGACGCCCGGCAATCGGGCTGCCGCCGTCGTAGATCGCGGTATAGCCGGCCTGATCCACGGCGCGCGCCACCGTGAGATAACTCGCACGCCGACGCAGTGGCGCGGCATCCCGCCAGAGCAGACCTATCCCCGAGGTCGCGCGGGACATACATTCCTTCAAGGGCGCGGGCTCGTCATCACCCCGTCCGTAGAGCCACGATTGCAGACTGATCGGATGCAGGTGCTCGTCGGCGCCGCGCAAGGCCAGATCCCCACCGGCCAGGGTGGCGTCCACGGCAATGGTCGGGGTGCCGGACATACCGAGCTCACCGGCCAGTCCCAGTGCCGTCGTGGTGGTTCCGGCGCCGCCGCATCCACCGACCACCAGAATCGGTCGGGGTCTGCGCACGGAGTCCGAAACATCCTTCGACCGCCGCAACCGCACCACCGGAGCCTCCGCGTCCGTCGATTCGGCGGGCGGATCGTCTTCCTCGGCGACGGCGGGTGCGTCGTCGAGCCAGCTGCTCCAGTCGTCTCCCATCCCTGCACTCTCCTCTATCCGGCCGTTATACCCGTGATCAGGGTGCGGCCGTCGATCACCGCGGTGGTGACCGTCTGCTTGCTGTAGGTGGCCGGGGCATCGTTCGGTCCGTATTCGGTGATCTCGACCGAATAGCGACCGTCCGCGACGGTCACGATACGCAGGCAGTACTCGGTACCGGGTGCGACGCTGTCGATCCCGGCCTGAATTCGTTCGGCGGGCGATACCCGCGCATCGGGTGCGACCACCGATCGGGCCGCGGCACCGGAGCGCTCCACGTAGTAGGCGTATTGGAAGCGCATGATCACATCGGGCCCCGAGGTGGTGTCACCTCGTTCGGCGCCGCGCACCACGGTGTCGGATCGCTCGGTGACACAGCGATTCGCGCCGGCATTCGCCCGATCCCCCTCGGCGATGAACCGCAGTGCAGCACCATCGTCCGGGCCCGAGCCACGGGACGCGCCCGGGGCGAGCAGATACAACACCACCGCGGCCGCGGCGGCGAGCAACAGCACGGCGGCCGCCAGAACACCGATCGTGCGCCGCCGCCGGGCCTTCGCCTCCGCATCGTCCGAACGTCCGGCGGCACGACCGATTCGGGCGGGTTGCGCATCGGAGTCGGCCCAGGGGAACTGCACCAGGTCACCGTCGTCTGCGGCACCCGGCTCAGGGTCGGTGACCCAGTCCGACCAACCACCGGTGAATCCACTTCGGCGTTCGGAGAGTTCGGTGGGTTCGACGACCGATTCCGCCGACCGGGTGCGAACCCGCGTGGGCACCATGTCTTCGGGAGCTATCTCGTCGGCGGAGATGTAGTCCGGATAGCGAGCGGGCCCACCGTCGTCCGCCGATACCGTATCGCTCGTCACGCTGTTGTTCGTCCGCTCGGGCGCGGAGTCCGCATCCTGTGGCTCGAGCGGGTCGTACCAGCGGTCGAGCTTTTTGTACGACTTCAACATTCCCCCATTCCCGCAGGCCGGGGCACGTGGTATCGCATCGTCGAACCCTCTCGGCGATCAGTGGGTGGAGAACGGGTCGGTCTCGGGGGCACCGGGTCGTGCGACAGGTGAAGTCACCGCGGCTCCGCCGAAGGAGGCACCGTCGACTCCTGTCCCAAATGGGAATTGTCCCGTACCGGGTGAGGTCGGAGCCGGCGACGCGCCGGAGTCGGACTCGAAGAATCCGGGCGTGGATTCCGGCTTCCCGGCCCGCGGTAGTCCGACCGACGGCGCGTCGACCGTCCGTGGGGCCTCGCCGCTACCGACGGCCGCATCGATATCGCGAGCGGCCGCGGCGATCCAGTCCGCGATGAACTTGGTGGGCGCCTCACCGGTGGCCGAGATGGCGGCATTGCCGTAGGCCTGATGCCGCTGGATGGTATCCCAGTAGCGCACCCAGGTGGTGGTGTTGAGCAGTTCGCTGTTGTCGGTGATGTTGTCCACCACCGCGTCGAATGCCTGGCTCACCAATCGGATACCGGTGGTCGGTGGGATGAGCTGCGGTATGGCGCCGAGCAGTTTGGTGCCCAACAGCAACAGCGCGGCCGGAGGATTCGCCAGTCCCGCGGTGGCGAGTTCGGCGATCGCGGCCGGGTTCAACACGGTGCGCACCACGGTAACCACCGCGTTCAAACCGATCAGACCGACCTTCAGCAGGGCCCGCATGGCGGCCGGGATATCGAGCGGGGTCCGCGGATCGGCGGCGTCGGCCAATCGCTCGGAGATCGACTTCTTCGGCGAGATCGACAGATTCGCCAGCGAGGTGCCCTGGATGTCCTCGTTGACCACTTTGGTCACGGTCTTGATGGAGGTGAACGCCAGCGCCTGCGCGATCGAGGTCAGCGAGGCGATCGGATCGCCGCCGCTGAGCTTGGCCTGGCCGACGATACTGGCCACCGCCTTGAGGATCGGCGCCCCCTCGGGGGCGTCGCAGGCCAGATCCCCGGCGGCACAGAAACTGGCCACCCGGCCGGTGAGAGCGCCGAAGTTCTTGGCGGTATCGCGATCCGGAGCGATACCGCCACCGGCCGCGGGAGTCTGTGGCAGTGCGGCGATCTGCGCCACCTGCGTGCCCTCGGTGCCCGGCGCGGGGTCGGGGGTCGCCTTCCCCGGCGCACCGGGGAACAGCGGTGCGCCCGGGGTGCGGGTGGGGTCGCCGATGAGGGCCACGGCGGCGATCTTCTCCGCCGGTATGACACCCTCGCCCCGACCGATCTCCTGGGCGAACACCGAGGCCACATGCGCGCCCTGGGAATAACCGATGATCGCGAACCGGGTGTTGGGGCAGCGTTTGGCCACCGAATTCGCCATCGAACGCAGACGGGCCAGCCCACCGGTGACCGATTCGGAATACGGTGTGGCGCTGCGGCCATCGATACCGCCGAAACCGGCTTCGTAAGGGACATAGGCACGTTCGACGAGACCGGGTTCGTGGGCATTGGCCATCAGGGGTCGGAAGACCGTGGACAGCATGCCGGTGTCGGTGGTCGGCGCGGCATCCGGCGAGGACTCACCGGTGCCCTGAATTCCCAACGCGTACAACGCCGGACAGGTCTGGATCGATAGCGCGGTGGACGGACCCGCCGGATTCGGTGCCTGCGCATGGACCGAAGGCGCGAGGGCGACGGTACCCGCCGTCGCGGTCGCCACAGTCACGGTGAGTGCGGTCAGCATCCCCGAGATTCTTGCCGTGCATCCAGCCATAGCGACCCGCAATCCGTCTTGTCACAGTTATCCGAGCGCAATGAAACGCAATTGACCGTAACAGATTTCGGCTATCACCGCTGAAGCGGCGGAAAGTTTACGTGACCCGTTGGTGACTTCAGGACGCAGCACGGCGATCCGAGGCCCAAACGTTATAAGTTTCCGATCTTGTCGCCCCCCTCCGACAAGCCCCCGTGACAGGGCGGTGCCGCTCAGGCGGCGGAGGTCACCCGGTAGACGTCGTATACGCCCTCGACATTGCGGACGACGTTCAGCAGGTGCCCCAGATGCTTGGGATCGCCCATCTCGAAGGTGAACTTGCTGATCGCCACCCGGTCGCCGTGGGTGGTCACCGAGGCCGAGAGGATATTGACCTTCTCGTCGGCCAGCACCTTGGTGACATCGGACAACAATCGGGTGCGGTCCAACGCCTCGATCTGGATGGCGACCAGGAACACCGATGACGGCGACGGCGCCCACTCCACCTCGATGATGCGTTCGGGCTGCGCGCGCAGGGAATCGGCATTGGTGCAGTCGACGCGATGCACGCTCACCGCACCACCGCGGGTGACGAAGCCCATGATCTCGTCACCGGGGACAGGGGTACAGCATTTGGCCAGTTTGGCCACGGTGCCCGGGGCGCCGGGGATCAACACCCCGGCATCGCCGGTGAGTCGTTGCCGGGACGGCGTCGTCGACGGGGTGGAACGTTCGGCGAGCTCGTTCTCCACATCGCCGATACCGCCGAGCTGGGCCATCAGCCGCTGCACCACATGGTGCGCCGACACCTGGTTCTCGCCGACGGCGGTGTAGAGCATGGAGATATCGCTGTAGTGCAGTTCGTGCGCGACGGCCGTCATGGCGTCGACACTCATCAGCCGCTGCAGCGGTAGTCCGACCCGGCGGACCTCCTTGTTGATCTGCTCCTTGCCGTTCTCCAACGCCTCTTCCCGGCGTTCCTTGGCGAACCACTGCCGGATCTTGGCCTTCGCCCTGGGGGAGACCACGAAGTTCTGCCAGTCGCGGCTGGGGCCGGCGTTCTGCGCCTTCGAGGTGAAGACCTCCACGACCTCGCCGTTTTCCAGCTGCCGTTCCAGGGCGACCAATCGGCCGTTCACCCGGGCACCGATACAGCGGTGTCCGACCTCGGTGTGCACCGCATAGGCGAAGTCGACGGGCGTGGACTTCTGCGGCAGGGTGATCACGTCGCCCTTGGGGGTGAAGACGAAGATCTCCGGCGCCTTCAGATCGAAACGCAGCGACTCCAGGAACTCGGCCGGGTCGGCGGCCTCCCGCTGCCAATCCAGCAGCTGGCGCATCCAGGCCATATCGTCGACCTCGGCGGTATCGCCGGAATGCTTACCGCGGGTCTCCTTGTAGCGCCAGTGCGCCGCGATACCGAACTCGGCGGTCCGATGCATATCGTGGGTGCGGATCTGCACTTCCAGCGGTTTGCCGTCGGGGCCGACGACGGTGGTGTGCAGCGACTGGTAGACGCCGTATCGGGGCTGGGCGATGTAATCCTTGAAGCGGCCGGCCATCGGCTGCCACAACGAATGCACCACCCCGACCGCGGCGTAGCAGTCGCGCACCTCGTCGCACAGGATGCGGATACCCACCAGGTCGTGGATATCGTCGAAGTCCTTACCCTTGACGATCATCTTCTGGTAGATCGACCAGTAGTGCTTGGGGCGGCCCTCTACGATGGCATTGATCCGGGAGGCGGCGAGAGTATTGACGATCTCGGCGCGCACCTTCGCCAGATAGGTGTCGCGCGATGGCGCGCGGTCGGCGACCAGTCGCACGATCTCGTCGTACTTCTTGGGATGAAGGATGGCGAAGGCCAGGTCCTCCAACTCCCATTTGACGGTGGCCATGCCCAGCCGGTGTGCCAGCGGCGCGATCACCTCGAGGGTTTCGCGAGCCTTCTTCGCCTGCTTCTCCGGGGGCAGGAAGCGCATGGTGCGCATATTGTGCAACCGGTCGGCCACCTTGATCACCAGGACACGCGGGTCACGGGCCATGGCGATGATCATCTTGCGGATGGTCTCGGCCTCGGCCGCCGAACCGAGATTGACCTTGTCCAATTTCGTGACGCCGTCGACCAGATGCGCGACCTCGGGTCCGAAATCGGCGGTGAGCTGCTCCACCGAGTAACCGGTGTCCTCGACGGTGTCGTGCAATAGCGCGGCGACCAGGGTGGTGGTGTCCATGCCCAGCTCGGCGAGGATATTGGCGACTGCCAACGGATGGGTGATATAGGGATCACCCGATTTGCGGAACTGGTGTTTGTGCCGTTCGTCGGCCACATCGAAGGCGCGCTGCAACAGGGCGAGGTTGGCCTTCGGATACAGCTCCCGGTGCACCGTGGCCAAGGGTTCCAGAACCGGCTTGACCGCCGCGATCCCACGCTGTCCGGTCATTCGCCGGGCCAGCCGGGCACGCACCCGCCGGGAGGCAGAGGTCGGCACCGCGGCCGTCCCGCCCTGGCGGGTCCGATCGGAATCGGTGCGGGACCGGGGCGTGGGGGCCGCACCAGGAGGAATGGCCGGGACATCGCCGGATCGCTGGGCGGACGTCGGTTGCTCGACATTCGCTTCGCCCAGATGCTGAGCCATGCCACCACCTCTCCATGCCGCGGTCCGGACCGGCTCCGAACCCGCAACTTCCTCCCGGAATACCAACTCTAGCCGCCGCACCGGTATCGCATACCCCCCACCGATGCCGAATGCGCCGGCCACGATAACTCGACTATTCGAAACGTCGGCGTTCAACACAACGCCGACCACCCGCCGAACCTTCCCGAGTACCTGCGATGAGACCGCCCGGACACCCTTTACCGACCGCAGCGCCGACCGGCCCCGAAACGGCGGTATTCGTCGACCCGGCGCAGACCACATCCGGGTGGGACCGGGCCCTTACACTGCGACCATGGATCCGTTGGAGCGGCTGCGGGCCATCTGCCTGAACCTGCCGGAGACGAGCGAACGCCGTAATCACGGCTCACCGGCGTTCGTGGTGCGGTCGAAATCGTTCGCGATATTCCTCGCGGCCGGTCGCCACGGCCCCGGATCGGATCTCTGGTGCCCCGCCCCCGAAGGGGTGCAGGCCGAGGTCGTGGCCGCCGAACCCGAACGGTTCTTCGTCCCCCCGTATGTGGGTCGCGGCGGATGGATCGGGGTGCATCTCGACATCGATCCCGACTGGGACGAGATCCGCGCGATCATCCACGACGCCTACCGGAAGGTCGCACCGAAGCGGCTCTCGGTCGGCCTGAACCCACCCGCCACGACCGCCCCACCAACCCACGCCTGAGCGCCGGACCGGATCATCCGGTCGCCTCCGGAGACCCGCCGGGTACAGGATCGACCTGCGCCGACAGCTCGGACTCGTCCGTCAATCCCGCCGGGGTGAGCACGAGGCGCCGGGTCACCCCGATCTCGTCCAGGAACCGCGGATCGTGACTCACCACGATCAGGGCGCCCTGGTATGCCGCCAAGGCCTGGGTGAGGTGGCCGAGACCGGACAGATCGAGATTGTTGGTGGGCTCGTCGAGCAGCAGGAGCCGCGGCGCCGGTTCGGACGACAGCAGCATCGCCAGCGCGGCGCGCAACCGCTCCCCGCCGGACAGGGCCGAAACCGGGATATCGGCCTCGGCGCCGCGGAACAGAAAACGGGCCAATCGAGCGCGGATACGTTCGGCATCGGCATGCGGGGCCGCGGCCGCCACATTCTCGAAAACCGAACGTTCCTCGTCGAAGATGTCCAGTCGTTGCGGAAGCATGCGCCAGGGCACCTTCGGCGGCTCGGCGGCGATCCGACGCAGCAACGTCGTCTTGCCCGCCCCGTTACGGCCGGTGATCGCCAGGCGCTCGGGTCCGGACATCCCGAGACTCACAACCGGGCCATTGGCCAACCGCACCTCGTCGAGCGCGATCACCTCCTGCCCGGGATACAACCGGGTGTGCGGTAGGTCGACCCGGATCTCCCGATCGTCGCGCAACAACTCCTCGGCCTGCTGCAACTGCTCCTTGGCGGCATCCAGTTTCTCGATGTGGTTGTTGCGCAACTTCCCGGCCGCGACCTGAGCCTGACGTTTACGCATCCCCATGACGATCTTCGGCTCCCGCTTGTTCTCGTACATCTTGCGGCCGTAGCGCTGCCGGCGATCCAGTTTGATGCGGGCCTCCGCCAGCTCCTTCGCCTGTTTGCGCACATCACTGCGGGCATCCCGGATCGCGGCCCGGGCCACCTGTTGCTCTGCCTCGACAATGCGCTCGTATTCGCTGTAGTTGCCGCCGAACAACCGCAGCTCACCGGTCCGCAGTTCGGCGATGGTCGCCATACGTTCCAGGAGTTCCCGATCGTGGCCGACCACCAACACGGTGCCGGAGAACTGCTCGACGACCTCGTACAACCTTGCCCGCGCCACCCGGTCCAGATTGTTGGTGGGTTCGTCCAGCAACAGCACATCGGGTTCACGTAGCAGTTCGGCGACCAGCCCGAGCAGTACGGTTTCCCCGCCGGACAGGGTTTCCAGCCGTCGGTCGAGTCGGTCCACCGAATCCGCGAGATGGTCGAGACCGAGCCGCCCGAGCAGCGCGATGGCGCGTTCCTCGACATCCCATTGTCCGCCGACGAGGTCGAAGTCGGCCTCGTCGCCGGTCCCGGCTTCGATCCGATGCAGCGCCCGCCGTATCTCGGCTATCCCGAGCACCGCGTCGACCCGCTCCCCCACCGCGAGACCGAGGTCCTGTCGCAGGTATCCGAGCAGACCGGTGACGGTGATCGAACCGCGTGCGGGGGTCAGTTCACCGGCCACGAGTCGGAGCAGGGTGGATTTACCGGCCCCGTTGCTCCCGACCAGCCCCACGTGCCCGGGACCGATGACGGCGTCGAGTCCCGCGAACACCGGGGTGCCGTCGGGCCAGGAGAAAGAGAGATCGGAAAGGACGATATTGGCCATGCCTGCCTCACAGAGGTTTCGAACCGAACGCGGCGCGCGGGGTGCGGGCCGCCCGAACGACTACCTCAGGAGAGCAACGGCGAACTCCGATCAACGGGAACAGGACTCGACCAGAGTAGCCACACCGATCATCCCGTGCCAGTGTTTTCTCGACCGGCTTTTCGACCGAGGGGTTCCGACCGGGGTGTCCCTCGTATCACACGGTGACGATGGAGGTGAGCGGATAGTCCCCCTGCCGGGCACGTCCGTCCAGGAACCCGAGTTCCAGTACGACCGCCGCCGCGACCACATGGGCGCCGGCGGAGACGAAGAGATCCGCGGCCGCGGCGAGGGTGCCGCCCGTGGCCAGCACATCATCGAGCAGGAGCACCCGACGGCCCGGCAGATCCACGCCCTCGCCGGGAATTTCCAGCGCGGCAGAACCGTATTCGAGATCGTATTCCCGGGTGACGACCGGCGGCGGCAGCTTGCCGCGTTTACGCACGGCCAGCACCCCGGTACCCAACGCGGTGGCCACACCGGCGCCGAGCAGGAAACCACGGGCGTCGACCCCGGCGACCAGGTCCACATCGGGGGCCAGGGCGGCCAGACAATCGATAACGGTGCGGAACCCCTCGGAATCAGCGAAAACGGGAGTGAGATCGGCGAACCGAATACCGGGCGAAGGGAAGTCGTCGACCCAACGAGTATGCCGATGGACCAGTTCGGCCGCCTTGGCCGTACGCTCGGCGATCGTATTGTCCGACTCGATCGCCGCATGCTTGCTCATCGACACCACTCCATTCTCCACAACCCACAACACCGCTCATCGCTGGAGCACCCACCGGTCCATATTCCATCCGGTCCCGGCCCGGGTGGGTCCCGCGATGCCGTTCTGCAAACCGCCGCCGAAGGCGATGGTGCGCGGAGTGGCGAACAACGGAATGCTCGGCAATTCCGCCCACAGAAGATTTTCCGCTTCGGCGAGCAGACCCAGCTGCACTCCCGAATTGTCATCGGCGGCAAGCTGATCCGTTATCGCATCGTAGCGGCCGTTACGGAAGTGCCCGAAATTCAATCCGCTACCGGTGCGCAATGCGCCGGTAGCGGTCACCCCGGTCAGCGAACCGGCCGGACCGGGCGCGGCCGCGGGGCCGGCCAGTACGGCGTCCACCTGTGCCTGTGCGAGTCGGTCGGGAGTGAAGTCGGGGGTACCGGCGTCCTCCACCGTGATACCTGCCGGTTTGCAGGCCTCGGCGATCGCCTGCACCGTGCGAGCACGCCGGGCATCGGGAGCCAGATAACCGATCCGCACGGTGGGATGGTCCACACCGGCGGCGGTCAAGGCGGCGGTGGCACGTTTCACATCTGAACCGTCGAACGGCGCCCCCGCCCCGGCGACCGCGGAATAGAAAACCGAATCCTGTTGCACGATATGGGCATTGACCGGCGACGAACCGACACCGGCCTCTGGGGCGTCCTCGACCCGGCCGAGTTCGTCGAACAGCGCACGACGCGGTATGCACAAGGCCAGTGCCCGCCGGACATCACCGGAACGGAAGACGCCGTCGGTGCCCAGGATCAATTGCTCGGTGCCCCGACTCGCCACCTGGTGCACGTCGAACCCGTCCAGGTCCAGTTCCGGAATCGACCCCGCGCCGATATCGACCACGGCCACCGACCCGTCGGAGATCTTGGCAGCGAGATCGGCCGGTTTCGGCCAGATGACGATCCGCCCGGTCGCGGGCCGATCCCCCCACCACTGTTCGTTGGCGACCAGGACCAGGCCGTCCTCGGCGGTGAACGATTCGATCCGATACGGGCCGGAGGACGGGAAACGGGTCGGATCGAGCTCGCCGGGGGTCATATTCCACCCGGTGTTCCAGAAATCGGCCAGCTTTCCCAGCGCCGCCATATCACCGGACTGGACCGCGGACACCACATCCGGCACCCCCGCCGCCTGCGCGGCCACATGCGCGGGCATCAGCTCCCCCGCGGCGAAGAGGGTGCGCCAAGGCAGATAGTGCCGGCCCGGACGGAACACCACGGTCGCGTCCTTGGATCCCGATTGGCAGTCCACTCGTTCGATGGCCGAGTAACCGGCCGTGCTCGCGGTGTCGAACAACGGAACCTGACCACCCGGCCCGGGCTTGGTGAACCGTCCGCTGCGCGCGGCCCAGGTGAGCACCAGATCGTCGCAGGAGGTGGGTACTCCGTCGGAATAGACTCCCTCGGGATTGAGCCGGTACTGGATGGTCTGGGCTTCGCCGGGTACCTCCTTGGCGGTGCCCACATCCGTATCGGCGACCTGCTGCCCGTCCGGGCCGGTGTAGAAGAAGCCGGTCAGCACCCGACCGAATACGGCCGCCGCGCCACCCGCCGCACCGGCGGTGCTGCCGGCGTTGTAACTGGTGACCGCGACATCGACGGCGTAACCGATCGACGGCACCTGATCCTTGCCGCCGGAGCAACCGGCCGCGAGAGCGGCGACCACCACGGTGGTGCCCAGTATCGCGATCACCCGGCGCACGGATTGCCGCATCGAGGAACCCCCTAGCTGGTCAGTACCGCTTCTTCTGCCGTTTTCCAGTCGGTCTGGCGCCGGGACGGGGAGCGCCCGCCGCGGCCCGACGCGGTATGTCGGAGGAGGCTCTCCCCGGGGCCGCCCGCCGCTCGCCACGGGGGCCGGTGCGATCGTCCGATACGCCGGCGGCATTGGCTCGTTTCGCCAGCACCTTCTTGGTGTGCGCGGCGACCGGGCCCCAGCGTTCCTTCAACGAGACCAGCATCGGCGTGGCGAAAAAGATCGACGAGTAGGCGCCGACCACCAGCCCCACCAGCTGGATCAGCGCCAGATCCTGCAGGGTGCCGACGCCGAGCATCCACACCGCGATCACCATGAGCCCGATGATCGGTAGCGCGCCGATGACCGCGGTGTTGATCGACCGCATCAATGTCTGGTTGACGGCCAGATTGGCCTGTTCGGCGTAGGTGCGCCGGTTGAGATGCAGGATGCCGCGGGTGTTCTCCTCGACCTTGTCGAAGACGACCACCGAGTCGTACAGCGAGAAGCCCAGGATGGTCAGCATGCCGATAACGGTCGCCGGTGTGACCTCGAAGCCGACGAGCGCGTACACCCCCGCCGTGACCAGCATGTCGAAACCGAGCGCGGCGAGGGCGGCGAGCGCCATATCGCGTTCGTAGCGAATGGTGATGTACGCGGTGACCAGCACCAAAAACACCACCAGCGCGATCAGCGCCTGCCGGGTGATCTGGCCGCCCCAGGTCTCGCTGACATCGGAGACACTGATCGCGTTACGGCTCGGGTTACCCGCGTCATCGGTGGGTTGGAACCGGTCGAACAGCGCGGCCTGGAGGGCCTCGGCCTGTTCGGATTCCAGGGTGGACGACCGGATGAGAATGGTCTTCGTATCACCACTTCCCACGGTCTGCACCGACTCGGGATCATCGCCGATGACCTCGTGGTACACCTGTTCGACCGCGGTGGTATCAGCCGAGCCGGCCGGGAACTGGACCCGCGTACCGCCGACGAAATCGATCCCGAGAGTGAATCCGCGCAGCAGGATGCCGGCCAGACAGACGAGCACGATCAGCGCGGTGATCGCGTACCACATCCGGCGTTTGCCGACGACATCGAGCACACCGGTCCCGGTGTAGAGACGATTCATCCAACTGTGCCTGGGCAGGGTCGAACCGTCGTCCTCGAGAGCCCGGTGCTCCATTGCGTGCGTTGTGGGGCTGTTCATCGTCCTCACGCCTTCCCGACCGCGGCCTCGGCCGCCTTGCGCTCACGGGCCAACTGCTGGATCGCGCCGAGGCCGTTCACCGACGGTTTCGCCCAGAAGGGGGAACGGGCGGCCAGTTGCACCAGCGGGGCCGTCACCAGGAACACCACCACCACGTCGAGGATGGTGGTGAGTCCGAGGGTGAAGGCGAAACCACGCACCTGCCCGACGGCCAGTACGTACAGTACGGCCGCGGCGATGAAACTCACCGCATTACCCGACAGGATGGTGCGGCGCGCCCGCTCCCATCCACGGGGCACGGCCGAACGGAAACTACGTCCTTCGCGCATTTCGTCCTTGATGCGTTCGAAGAACACCACGAACGAGTCGGCGGTCATACCGATACCGATGATGAGACCGGCGATACCGGCCAGATCCAGGGTGAACCCGATCCACCGGCCGAGCAGCACCATGATCCCGTAGACGGCGATACCGGAACCCAGTAGCGACAGCGCGGTGAGGAAGCCGAGCATCCGGTAGTAGATCAGGCAGTACAACAGCACCACGGCCAGGCCGACGGCGCCGGCGATCAGACCGGCCTTCAGCGACGACAGGCCGAGCGTCGCCGAGACGGTTTCGGCCTCCGATGTCTGGAACGACAGCGGCAGAGAACCGTATTTGAGGGTATTGGCCAGTTCCTTGGCGCTGGTGGCGGTGAAGTTTCCGGAGATCTGGGTGCGACCGCCGTGTTGCGGGCCCTGCTGCACGACCGGTGCGCTCACCACCTCCGAATCGAGCACGAAGGCGACCCGCTTGTAGAGGTATTCGCCGGTGAGGGTGGCCCAGGCGTCGCTACCGCCGCCCTTGAACTCCAGGTTGACCTCGTGTCGCGCCTGCTGAGGGTTGAATCCCGAGGTGGCGTCGGCGATCTCCTGACCATCGATGCGGCTCTTGTCGAGCAGGAACACCTCCGTGCCATCGGCGGAGCAGGTGACCAACGGCAGATTCGGATCGTCGTTACCCGCCAGCGGGTCGGCGCCGCTGCAATCCAGGGTGGCCATGGCGGTCTGCTGGACGGCCGGGTCGGTGCTCTGGCGCAAGGCCTTGGCCGCAGCGATGTCGCGTTGTGCCCGCTGCTGAGGGCTCAGCGAGGCGTCGTCGGGCTGCTCGGCCGGAGCGGGGGCCGGGGGCGCCGACGGTTCGGGCGCGGGGGTGGTGGGCGCTTGGGCCGGGAATACCCGCTGCTGCGGGGTGGAGCCCTGCGTCTCCGATTCGCTCGTCGTGCCGTTCTCGGCAGAATCGGTGCCGTCCTCGGCGGAACCGGTGGTGTCCTCGGCAGAATCGGTGTTCTCCTCGGTGGAACCGGTCTCGTCGACCGTTCCGGACGCGTCCTCCGCACCAGGTGTGTCCTGGGACGGGGTCGCGTCGCCCTCGGCGGGAGCGGGGGCGGGAGGGGCCTCCGGCGCGACCGGAGCCGTCGGGGCCTGACCGGGAGGCCGAGCATCCAGGACCGGGCGGATGTACAGCTTGGCGGTAGTGGCCAAGGTGCGCGCCTGCTGGCTGTCGTCCCCGGGCACGGTGATCACCAGGTTGTCCCCGTCGATGATGACCTCGGAACCACCCACACCGAGCCCGTTGACCCGGTTCTCGATGATTTCCTGCGCTTTCCGCAGGCTGTCCTGGCTCGGCCGGCTACCGTCCGGGGTACGAGCGGTCAGGGTGACGCGGGTGCCGCCCTGCAGATCGATGCCGAGTTTGGGCGTCGGGGACTTGTCACCGGTGAAGAACACCAGTGCGTAGATCGCGGCCACCAGCACGCCGAACAGAGCGAGCCAGCGGAGGTGGTGCGCCGATCCCTGAGACGGTGGCACGGGTCGTCATCTCCTAGGCGGAAGTCGGGTGGAACAGTCGGGTTGCGCGCCGATCCACATCGGATACCGGTGGTATCCGATGGGCGAACCGCACAGGTGAGCGGTCTGTGCCCGGAGGCGGCAGCGCAGTGTAACCACGCGGGGTGCCCGCCCACGCGCCGAACGACACGAACTCAGTCCTTGGACAACCGGATGTCGGTCTGCTCGGCGGTTTCCTCGACGGGGTCGGTGTCGGTCGCCCCGGTCTCCTCGCCGGTATCGGCCTCGTCGGTCGGGATCTCGTCGTCGGTGCGTACCTCGCGGATCGCCTGGCGCAACCAGGTGGTTACCACGTCCTCGGCGATCTCCAGATCGACGGTGGTCTCGTCGACCTCGACCACGGTGCCGTACAGCCCCGAGGTGGTGGTGACCCGGTCGCCGACCTTCAGGTTGTCCTGCATATCGGTGATCTTCTCGGCCTCCCGCTTCTGACGGCGGATACCGAGGAACATCGGCACGAGCAGGGCTACCAGCAGTAGCGGGAACAACACGTCCATGGTCGAAGTCAGTTCCTGATCCGAGTGGTGTGGGCACGGGTACCCCCATAGTCTGCCGGCTCCGCCGAGGCGCGCTACATCCGCACACCCGGAACCACCACGAGTCGCGCTCGACCGAGGCGCCGCGGAAAGCCCGCCGGCCGGGTCATGCCCGCCGGCATAATCCGATCCATGACCCCCGAAGATGTGCACCGAACCACTTTTGCCACGGCTCTGCCCTGGCAACGGGGTTACCGGATCGCCGACGTGGACGATTTCCTCGATCACATCGCGGCGGCCCTCACCGGCCGGGCCGCCCTGACGGTGGCCGATCTGGATCGGGTTGCGTTCGGTGAGGCGAGGTGGTGGACCCGCGGTTATCGCGCCGAACAGGTCGACGCCTTCATCCAGCGGGTACGGGCCGAGTTCGGGTCCCGAGCCTGATTCCGGGGACGGCAGCGCATCGAGCCGGCGCACCGCGCCCGCCGAACCACCGCCCGATCGGTCGAGCAGATCGATCAGTCGAACAGGTCCAGGGTGGGTTGCGGTTCCCGGCCACGCACCTCGATCGACCCGAAGACCAGGTCCGGGGGCGGAACCATACCGAGGTGCTCCCAGGCGGCGGCGGTGGCGACCCGACCGCGCGGGGTGCGGGCCACCATTCCGGCCCGGACCAGGAACGGCTCGCAGACCTCCTCGACGGTCGCCGCCTCCTCCCCCACCGCTACCGCGAGGGTGGACACCCCCACCGGACCACCGCCGAAACCGCGCACCAGCGCGCCGAGCACGGCCCGGTCGAGACGGTCCAGACCGAGGGGGTCCACATCGTAGACTTCCAGCGCGGCGCGAGCGACCGGAACGGTGATCCGACCGTCGGCGCGCACCTCGGCATAGTCGCGGACCCGGCGCAACAGCCGGTTGGCGATGCGCGGGGTGCCGCGGGAACGGCCGGCGATCTCGGCGGCGGCGTCGTCGTCGATGGCGAGGCCGAGGATCCGCGCCGAACGCTGCAGAATGCGCAGCAACTCCTCGGGCTCGTAGAAATCCATATGCCCGGTGAAGCCGAACCGGTCACGTAGCGGGCCGGTGAGCGCCCCGGATCTGGTGGTGGCACCGACGAGCGTGAACGGGGCGATATCCAGCGGGATGGATGTGGCGCCCGGTCCCTTGCCGACCACCACATCCACCCGGAAATCCTCCATCGCCAGATACAGCATTTCTTCGGCGGGCCGGGCCATCCGGTGGATCTCGTCGATGAACAGCACATCGCCCTCGACCAGATTGCTGAGCATGGCCGCCAGGTCACCGGCGCGTTCCAGCGCGGGACCGGAGGTGATGCGCAGCGAGGTACCGAGTTCGGTGGCGATGATCATGGCCAGGCTGGTCTTCCCGAGACCGGGCGGGCCGGACAACAGGATGTGGTCGGGGGTGCCGCCGCGGCCGCGAGCGCCGCGCAATACCAGCGCGAGCTGTTCCCGGACCCGGGACTGGCCGATGAAATCGTCCAGCGAGGTGGGGCGCAGACCGGTTTCGATATCACCGTCGGAGTGCAGATAGTCGGGGCGGACCGGGGACTCCGCGCGGTCACCGGTGATATCAGGGGTGGGGGACTCGTCGTAATCCATGGCGTACTACCGGTTCTTTCCCAACAGACCGAGCGCGGTGCGCAGCACGGTGGAGTTGTCCGCGTCCGGGCGATCGGCGAGGACCATGTCGACGGCCTTCTCGGCCTGTTTGAGCGGGAACCCGAGCCCGGTGAGCGCCTCGGTGACCTGATCGCGCACCGGGGTGAGCACCGACGCCGCGGCGGTACCCGCCGGGCTCCCGGGCACCGGCACCTGGTTCACCTTGTCGCGCAACTCCACCACCATGCGCTCGGCACCGCGTTTACCGATGCCGGGAACCCTGGTGAGGGCGGCGATATCACCCGCCGCCAGGGCCTTGCGCAGCGCTTCCGGCTCCAGGACGGCCAGCACCGCCATGGCCGATCGCGGCCCCACACCGGATACCGTCTGCAACAACCCGAACAGGTCCCTGGCCTCGGTATCGGCGAACCCGTACAGGGTCATCGAATCCTCCCGCACCACCAGCGCGGTGTACAGGCGGGCCTGCTCGCCCCGGGTGAGCCCGGCCAGGGTCGCGGGGGTGGCGTTGAGCCGATAGCCGACTCCCGCCGCCTCGAGTACCACGTGGTCGAGTGCGAGCTCGAGTACCTCTCCGCGGACCGACGCGATCACTCGCGCACCGCCTTTCGTTGTCGGTCGAGCCTGTCGATGTACTGTTTACGCGCCCGTTCGGCCCGGGCCTCGGCCTCGGCCATTCGGGCCATCAGCGGCGCCCGCCAGCAGTGACAGATGGCGAGCGCGAGCGCATCGGCGGCATCGGCCGGTTTCGGCGCCGCCGCGAGCCCGAGGATACGGGTCACCATGGCGGTCACCTGAGCCTTGTCCGCCGAACCCGATCCGGTGACGGCGGCCTTCACCTCGCTGGGGGTGTGGAAGGCCACGGGGATACCGCGCCGCGCGGCCGCCAGGGCGACGACCCCGCCGGCCTGCGCGGTTCCCATGGCGGTGCGCACATTGTGCTGGGAGAAGACCCGCTCGATCGCCACCACGTCGGGCCGATGGGTGTCCATCCACTGTTCGGCGGCGTCGGCGATGCGCAGGAGGCGTTGCGCGAGCTCCAGCTCCGTGGGAGTGCGGACCACGGTCACGTCCCGGGCCCGAACCGCACGACCCGCCCCGCCCTCGACCATGCTCAGACCGCACCGGGTGAGCCCGGGATCGACACCCATCACCCGCACGGACACCCCTTCCGAAACACGAACAGTTGTTCGAAGTCTAGTGCAGCCCTCGGTATGTCGTCGGCGACGACATACAACCGGGGCCGAGCTCAGCCGGTAAGGGCCGCGGTGAACACGGCGTGGGCGGCGGCGTCGAAGAGCACGAACCGCACCTCGTCCGCCTCGGTCGGCGTCGCGCGCACGGTCTCCACGGCAATCCGCGCGCCGTCGTCCATGGGCCACCCGTAGATACCGGTGGATATAGCAGGAAACGCCACCGTCCGCGCGCCCAGTTCGTCGGCCACCCGCAGGGATTCGCGATAACAGGACGCCAACAGCGCCGAACGATCCTCACGGGTGGACCAGACCGGCCCGACGGTGTGCACGACCCAGCGGGCGGGTAACGCACCGGCCGTTGTGGCCACCGCCTGTCCGGTCGGCAGCCCATCGGGATACCGAGTTTCGCGCAGGCGCCGACATTCGGCGAGGATCTCCGGACCGCCCCGGCGATGAATGGCCCCGTCCACTCCCCCACCGCCCAGCAGGGAGGAATTGGCGGCATTGACCACCGCGTCCACTTCTTGTTCGGTGATATCACCGCGCACCAGCGTCAACGAGACCATGCCCGGATTCTTTCACCCACCCCGGACACACTCCTACCATCGGACATATGAGCACCGCAGGTATGGCTGTCCTCGAGGGCGGGCCCAGGGACCTGCTCGACCGCATCGTTTCCGTGGAGTCTCCGGATTCGGACGTCAGGATTCCGTTCCGAGGCGGCTACGAACATTTCACCCCCACCCCTCGACACAAGCACACCCCGGAGGGGGATCTACCCGTATACGAGTGGAGCTACCACACCGATATCGCGGAATGATCCGCATGCCCTATCCAGGGTGACGCCGTCGCGCCGGCCGACGGGTGAGGGCTGCGCGCTTCCCTCGGTCGACCACGGCGGGTCGGGGGCAATCGCCGAGCGAAAGAGTAACCAATCAGTTACACTTTTTGTATGGACGAAGTGGCCGCGGCCATCTCCGACCCGATACGCCGCGAAATCCTGGAGATACTGCACGAAACCCGCCTCACGGCAGGCGCCATCGCCGAACGGTTCTCGGTCAGCCGCCCCGCCATCAGCCGGCATCTACGGGTCTTACGCGCCGCCGGACTGGTCCACGACGAACCCATAGGCCGAGAGCGTTACTACACGCTCGACACCGAACCGCTGAACGCCCTGACGGCCTGGATCACCCGAATCAACACCCCCACCGGTTGGGAGAACAGCCTCGACGCCCTGGAAACCGAGGTTTACCGCACTCGGCGTGAACGCCGTACCGAGACCGCCCACAACCGACCCGGTACGACAGCCATCCCACGAAACGATCACGCCCAACGTTCCGACCACACCCGAAAGGGCACCGCATGACCACCACCGGCCCGAATGGACAACTGCGACGCGCACCCGCCGGCCGCGATCTGATACTCACCCGCACCTACCGGGCCCCGATCGAGGATGTGTGGGCGAGTATCACCGAGCCCGAGCGCACCGCCCGCTGGATCGGAGCCTGGGAAGGCGAGGCCGGCCCCGGAAAGACCATCCGCCTACAGATGGCCTTCGAAGACGAACGACCGTGGTTCGACACCACCATCGATATCTGCGAACCACCACGGCACCTCGCCCTCCGAACCCTCGACGATCACGGCGCCTGGCGTCTGGAGGTGGTGCTGTCCGAACACGACGGAATCACCGAACTGGTGTTCACCCATCACCTGCCGGCAGAGGCGAATATCGCCGAGGTCGGCCCGGGCTGGGAGTACTACCTGGACGCGCTGGACGCTTTCCGGACAGGAGCACTCCGCCCGAATTTCGACGACTACCTTCCCGCTGTGAAGGCCCACTATGAGGGACTCGAATCCTGAACGAAGCGACCCCGACGCGGATGGCCGATCCGCATCTCGACGAACCGGCCGCCTGCTCCGCTTCGTCCCTGATCGGCCGGTCTCCGATCAGGCCTCGAGCTCGGCGAGCACCTCGTCGGAGACGTCGACATTGGTGTAGACGTTCTGCACGTCGTCGCTGTCCTCGAGCGCGTCGACCAGTTTGAACACCTTACGGGCGCCCTCCACGTCGACCGGCACGTTCACCGAGGGCTGGAAGCCGGATTCGGCGGAGTCGTAGTCGATGCCCGCGGCCTGCAGCGCCGACCGCACCGCGACCAGATCGCCGGGCTCGCTGATGATCTCGAACGATTCTCCGAGGTCGTTGACCTCCTCGGCGCCGGCGTCGAGAACCGCGGCGAGCACATCGTCCTCGGTCAGGCCGTTCTTCTCCAGGGTGACGATGCCCTTGCGGTGGAACAGGTAGGCCACCGAGCCGGGGTCGGCCATGGACCCGCCATTGCGGGTCATCGCGACCCGCACCTCACCCGCGGCGCGGTTGCGGTTGTCGGTCAGACATTCGATGAGGACGGCGACACCGTTGGGTCCGTACCCCTCGTACATGATGGTCTGCCAGTCGGCGCCGCCGGCTTCCTCACCGGCGCCACGCTTACGGGCACGCTCGATATTGTCGTTGGGGACCGACGATTTCTTCGCCTTCTGGATGGCGTCGTAGAGCGTCGGGTTTCCATCCGGATCGCCGCCACCGGTGCGGGCCGCCACCTCGATATTCTTGATCAGCTTGGCGAACAGCTTGCCGCGCTTCGCATCGATCACAGCCTTCTTGTGCTTGGTGGTGGCCCATTTGGAGTGGCCGCTCATTCACTACTTCCTTCAGGTCGAGGGCATCTGTGGTGTTCCAAATTACCGGCAGGCGTCGGGACCCTCACGCACCAGGTCGACGAACATCCGGTGTACCCGGTGGTCGCCGGTGACCTCGGGGTGGAAGGCAGTGGCCAGTACCCGCCCCTGCCGCACGGCCACGATACGACCCGCGGCCGGACCGCTCGGCACCCGCGCCAATACCTGGACCCCGTCGCCGACCCGTTCCACCCACGGCGCCCGAATGAACACCGCCCGAACCGGCCCGCCCTCGAGCCCGGCGAAATCCAGGTCGGTCTCGAAGGAATCCACCTGGCGACCGAAGGCGTTACGTCGCACCGTCATATCGATTCCGGACAGATGCTGCGCATCGGGACGGGTATCGAGCACCTCGTCGGCCAGCAGAATCATCCCGGCGCAGGAGCCGTAGGCCGGCATCCCCTCCCGCAACCTGGCCCGTAGGGGCTCCAGTAGATCGAACACCTGCAGCAGCTTGCTGATGGCGGTGGACTCCCCACCCGGCAGCACCAGCGCGTCCACGGCCGCCAGCTCGTCCGGACGACGCACCAGCACCGGGTCGGCCCCGCACTCGCCCAGCGCTGCGACGTGTTCCCGCACATCGCCCTGCAAGGCCAGCACACCGATGGTGGGCCGGGCGGCGGCGACCTGCGTCGGGACGGGGACGACCGCCGTGCTCTCGGCACCGGCGGCGAGGGAGGATACCGCTGCTTCGTTCACGACAGCGAGCTTACGAGTGGACCGTGTGTGGGCGGGCTCACAGCGTCGTCGGACGTCATCGGTCTGCCCGTAGGGTACGGATCAGCCCCTCCTGCACCACCGCGGCGACCAGCCTGCCCTCGCGATCGAAGATCTTGCCGCCGGTGAGCGCCCGACCGAACCCGGCCGACGGCGAGGACTGGTCGTAGAGCAGCCATTCATCGGTGCGAAAGGGACGCAGGAACCACATGGCGTGGTCGAGCGAGGCGTTCTGGGTGGGCTCGTCGGGGTGGGTGACCTTGGACGAGCCGAGCAGCGTCATATCGCTCATATAGGCCAGCGTGCACACGTGGAACAACGGGTCGTCGGGCAACGGGTGCCGATACCGGAACCACACCTGTTGCGGTGATACCACCCCGGGCCGCTGCGTCACCGACTCCTGGGGCACCGGACGGATATCCCAGTGCTCCCATTCCCGCATGGCCCACAACCGTTCGGGGCTCATGCTGGTTTTGGCGTCGGGCAGCACCTCGGGCGGCAGCACCTCCGGCATCTCGTCCTGATGTGTGGGGCCCTCGTCACCCATGTGGAAGGAGGCCGACATGGTGAATATCGCGGCGCCGTCCTGTACACCGGTGACCCGTCGGGTGCAGAACGAACGCCCATCGCGAATACGGTCGACCAGGTAGACCGTCCGCTCCGAGGGGTTGCCGGGCCGCAGGAAGTAACCGTGCAGCGAATGCACCTGGAAGCGCGGCTCCACGGTGCGCACCGCCGAAACCAGAGCCTGGCCCGCGACCTGACCGCCGAATGTACGAGGCAGCTGGGTCTTGGTGGACGCGCCGCGAAAGATATCCCGTTCGAGACGCTCGATCTCCAGTGCCTCTTCGATAGTCGCCATGCGCCGAGAGTATCCCGAACGGCCGATTACGCCGTGATCGGCAGCGAGTAATCCTCGCCACCGATCGGAATGCCGGACCTGCTGTGATGGTGCGATGCCGAGTTTCACCCCGATCACTCCGGACGCTCTCGCCGACCTCCTGGCCCGGCGGCTGCGCGCCCTGAACGGTCGCCGGGTGGTTGCCGTGGACGGCGCCGACGCGGCATACCCGGTCGATTTCGCCCTGCGCCTCGCCGAGCGGGTCCGCGCCGACGGCCGTCCGGCCGAACCGGTTCGCCTCCACGACTTCGTGCGCCCCGCCTCGGTGCGATTGGAGTTCGGGCGGGACGAGGCCTCCTACCGCAACGGCTGGTTCGACTACGCGGCATTACGTCGCGAAGTACTCGACCCGCTCCGTTCGACGGGCACCTGGCTGCCCGCACTCTGGGATGAGACCACCGACCGCTCCGCACGCGCCCACCGTCGGATGGCGCTTCCGGAAACAGTGTTGTTCGTGGCGGGTCCGATGCTGCTGGGCCGCGCCCTGTCCTTCGACCTGAGTGTCCGGCTCGATCTGAGCCCGGCGGCGCTGGCCCGCGGCACCCCGGACGAGACGGCCTGGACCATACCCGCACTACTGGCGCATGCGCGCGACAGCGGCGAAAGGCCCACGTATTTCGTGCGCTGGGACCACCCCGACCGTCCCGCCTTGCGGGTCGAAGCTCCCTGACATCCGGCCGATCCGGCTCGGCGCCGCCCGTGGGTGGACGCTACGACCTGGTGGCAGTAGCGCCCACCTCGGGTCTCACCAACCGCGTTCGGCCAACCGATGCGGCTGCGGGATCTCGTCGACGTTGATCCCCACCATTGCCTCACCCAGACCGCGCGACACCTTGGCCAGAACATCCGGGTCGTCGTAGAAGGTGGTGGCCTTGACGATGGCGGCGGCGCGCTGCGCCGGGTTGCCGGACTTGAAGATGCCGGAACCGACGAACACACCCTCGGCGCCGAGCTGCATCATCATGGCCGCGTCGGCCGGAGTGGCGATACCGCCCGCGGTGAACAGCACCACCGGCAGTTTGCCGGTTTCGGCGACCTCACGCACCAGCTCGTACGGCGCCTGCAGTTCCTTGGCGGCCACGTAAAGCTCATCGGCGGGCAGTGCGGAGAGCCGGGCGATCTCCTGCCGAATCTTGCGCATATGGGTGGTGGCGTTGGAGACGTCGCCGGTGCCGGCCTCACCCTTGGAGCGGATCATGGCCGCGCCCTCGGCGATCCGGCGCAGTGCCTCACCGAGGTTGGTGGCACCGCAGACGAACGGCACCGTGAAGTTCCACTTGTCGATGTGGTTGGCGTAGTCGGCGGGGGTGAGCACCTCGGATTCATCGATGTAGTCGACGCCGAGGCTCTGCAGGATCTGCGCCTCCACGAAGTGCCCGATCCGGGCCTTGGCCATCACCGGAATCGATACCGCGGAGATGATGCCCTCGATCATGTCCGGGTCGCTCATCCGGGCGACCCCGCCCTGGGCGCGAATATCGGCGGGCACCCGTTCCAGGGCCATCACGGCGACGGCGCCGGCGTCCTCGGCGATCTTGGCCTGCTCCGGAGTGACCACGTCCATGATCACGCCACCCTTGAGCATCTCGGCCATACCGCGCTTCACCCGGGCCGTACCGGCCTCACGGGGCGCCTCGGTGGTCTGGGTGGTCTCGGACGTCGTCACGGCATACTCCTGTGGTCTGCGCCAGTGGGATCTTCGTTGGAAACACCACGATTCTAGGTGCGGCTCCATACCGGATTCATAGCCAGTCGACGGCCACTGGCCTGGTCGCGACCTGGGATTATGACGAATATCTCGGCATCCGACCGGTTTCCGACCCCTCGAAACGACCATCGCCGGACCGGTACGGGTACCGGTCCGGCGATGACGTGAGCACGATTCGGAATGCGCTCAGAGGGGATCCACCACGAGCAGAGTCGCCCAGTATTCCGCGGCACTCGGGCCGAGGAGCGGCAGGAGAAAATCGTAGAGAAGATAGGACACGGGCTCACCTCCGCACACCGAATAGACATAAATGCCGGTGCGCCAAACCGAAGTGGAGGGTATCACGAAGTGATACCGGTCACATCAGCATTCGAGCAGCGGGGCGAGCTCGATCAGAAGATGGAGCGCACCTCGGGATCGGTCGCCGAGTCCGCCGCTCGCGCCGCCTCGGCCAACAGTTCGTCGAGACGAGCGGGATATACGGTTTCCCCGGAGGCGTCCAGCGCTGCGATATCGGTCGGTGTGCACCAACGGTGATCGGTGAGGGAGCGCCGTTCCACCGCGGTCAGATCGGTGGGACGTGGTTCGAACACGGGCACCCGCAGTACGAAGAACAACTCCTCGGAGCGGATCAGATCCCCGTTGAACGGAAACACCGCCACCCGCCGCCAGATCGGCCCACGCAGATCCGCCGGGTCGGCGATATACCCCGTCTCCTCGCGCAATTCCCGCACCGCGGCGGCGCGCAGACTCTCCCCGGCTTCCACACCGCCGCCGACGGTGAACCAGAAGGACACCTCCGGGACCATCGGATCGTGCCCGCGCAACAGCAGCACCCGGTCATGTTCGTCGAGCAATACGACCCGCGCCGAGGTACGCATACTGTCCACATCCAGTCCGATCGCCGCGGCCGGGCCGGCGCGCTCGGCGATCTCGAAATACGTCGGCATGGGTGCGGTGCCGCCCAGGTGCAGCAACCGCACGGGACGCCGGGTGCGCAGCGCGAGGGTATCGCGCACGGCGTCGTTGTGGAACCGACGGGCGATGAGCACCCGGGCCTCGGCATCGGCCAGTTCGGCCGCCAACTGCGGACGCAACAGCGAGACATCCACCGCCGACAATGCCGCCGCCAGTTGGTTCTCGACCGCTTCCCGTTCCTGCCGGTCGACCCGTTCGGAGCGATCGGCCAGCGCGACCAGTCGTTTCGCCTGTTCTTCGCGTCCCGGCTCCGAGCTCGGACCGGTGAGGGACATGGCCACCGATCTGGCCACGACCGCGCGACGTGCCAGGGCCGCTTCGAGGGCCTGCCAGGACAGATCGGTCCGCACGTGCAGCCGATCGAGCCGGTTGGCCGTCGAATAGGTCCACACCCCCAGGGCCAACACGATCGCCACGACCAGGGCGAGAACCAGAACGGTGGTCGCCGAGAAGGTGATCATCCGGCCGCACGCACCCGAAGGTCACCCACGGTGACCGTTTCGTACACCCGCAGGATCTGTTCGGCCACCACCGGCCAGTCGTAGTCGCCGACCACCTGACCGGCCGCCCGCACCAGCGATTCGCGTCGTACCTCGTCGGTGAGCACCGTGTCCAGCGCCTGCGCCAGGGCCGCCGAATCACCGACCGGTACCAGCACACCGGCGGTGCCATCACGCAGGACCCGTCGGAAGGCGTCGAGCTCGCTCGCCACTACGGCGGTGCCCGCG
The DNA here is from genome assembly GCF_000308675.1 of Nocardia paucivorans NBRC 100373. Taxonomy (GTDB): domain Bacteria; phylum Actinomycetota; class Actinomycetes; order Mycobacteriales; family Mycobacteriaceae; genus Nocardia; species Nocardia paucivorans. Next base: position 366,091 of record NZ_BAGE01000041.1, read on the forward strand.
GCCATGGCCTCGATCAGGATGATGCCGAAGCTCTCCCCACCCAGGTTCGGCGCCACGTACACATCCGCGCTGCGCATCGCCGATGCCTTCTCCGCATCGGAGGTCTGTCCCAGGAATCGCAGATGGCCGGCGTGCGGTCCGGCCAGACGGCGCAACCGGTCCTCGTCGCCGCGACCTACGATGAGGATTTCCACCCGCGGATGCCGCTCCGCCAGCGCCGGTAGCGCACCCAGCAGCACCTCCATCCCTTTACGCGGTTCGTCGTACCGACCCACGAACAGGACGGTGCCGCCCTCCCGGGGATAGCCGGGCAGCAGGGGTGCACGGGCGAACGCGGAAACGTCGACCCCGTTGGGAATTTCCACCGCGTCCGACCCCAGCGCTTCCACCTGCCAGCGCCGTGCCAGCTCCGATACCGCGATTCGGCCGCTGATCTTCTCGTGGTACGGCCGCAGTACCCCCTGGAAGGTGCTGAGCACCAGTGACCGGGTGGTGGAGGTGTGAAAAGTGGCCACTATCGGCCCTTCGGCGATCTTCAACGCCAGCATGGACAGGCTGGGCGCATTCGGCTCGTGGATGTGCAGGACGTCGAAATCGTTGCCGTCGATCCAGCGCCGAATCCGGGTGTAGGCCGTCGGCCCGAACGACAACCGGGCCACCGAACCGTTGTACGGAATGGCTACGGCGCGGCCCGCGGAGACCACGAAATCCGGGAGCGGGGTGCTGTCGGAGGCGGGTGCGAGCACACTCACCTTGTGTCCGCGTTCGATCAACACCCGCGCCAGATCGACCACATGGGCCTGCACACCGCCGGGAACATCGAACGAATAGGGGCAGACCATGCCGATCCTCATGGTGTCGGCTCCCCCTCGACCTCGGTCGCGGATCTCGGCGCGTGCTCGGCCCGGGCGCCCCCGGCCGCGGTGGCCGCCCGCCCCCCACGCCGGGCCCGGGCGGCGGCGATCCGATCCAACTGCCGCTCGGACAGATCGGTCTCCCACAGCGGCTGCAGCATATGCCAGTCGGCCGGATGCTCGGCGATATGCGCAGCGAACCAGTCGGCCACCTGTTGGGTGACCGACTCGACCCCACCGGAGACATCCAGCGGCGCCGTGGTTTTCAATACCCACCCCTCGCGGCCATCGGCGTCCTCGGTGAACCACACATGGACGGGCAGCAGCGCCGCGCCGGTATCGATCGCCAGCTTGGCCGCGCCGGCCGGCATCCACGTGCGCTCTCCGAAGAACATCACCGGCACACCGCGCCCGGTCAGATCGCGCTCCCCCATCAGGCAGACGATCCTGTTGTCGCGCAGCCGCCGCGCCAGCACCTCGTACGGCGGACGTTGGCCACCGGTCAGCGGGAACACCTCGAACCCGAGACTTTCCCGATAGGCGACGAACCGCTCGAACAGCGACTCCGGTTTCAGTCGTTCGGCGACGGTGGAAAACGATCCGTAGTGCTGGACCAGCCAGGTGCCGGCGATATCCCAGTTGCCCGAATGCGGCAGGACCAGGACCACTCCGCGACCACGGGCCAAGGCGGCGTCGAGATGTTCCCGCCCCTCCACCACAACCCGTCCCGACGTGGCCAGTTCGGCGTGGTCCATGGCCGGCAGCCGAAACGTCTCCCGCCAGTAGCGGGCGTAGGAGCGCATACTCGCGCGCACCAGCTCGTCGGGCACCTGCTCCGGTTCGGTGCCGAGCACTCGGGCCAGATTGCGGCGCAACTGCGCCGGTCCCCCCTTACGGGCTGCCCAGGTGCCGCCGCGGTCGAACAGTCGACGCGCGGTGTTCTCCGGTAGTGCCCGCACCAGCCGCCATCCCGCGGCATAGGCGCGATCACTCAGCCCCGCCTTGATTCGTGCCGTGAAACCCTCCCGTGGCGATGCGGTCACGACAGCCCCGTATCGGTGGTCGGACGCGGCGCGGGCCGCGGGAGGATATCGCGGGCGCCCGCCGAATTGCGGACCGCCAGCACGCGTTGGAAAACCGTCACCACACTGAGCACCGCCAACACCCACATGGCGATATGTACGGCCCAGGTCAGCCACTCGATCCCCCAGTAACCGCCCACACCGGTCAGCCCGGCGCCCACCAGCACGATCACCAGCCGGTCCGGGCGTTCGATCAGGCCGCCGTCGGCGGACAGTCCGCTGGCCTCCGCCCGCGCCTTGGCATATGAGATCACCTGCGAGGTCACCAATACCACCAGTGTCGCACCCAATAGCGGTTTGCTGTTCTCGTGGTACACCGCCCACCAGGCCAGACCACCGAAAACGGCACCGTCGGCGACCCGGTCACAGGTGGCGTCGAGGACGGCCCCGTAACGGGTTCCGCCGCCGCGGGCCCGGGCCATGGCGCCGTCGAGCATGTCGAACATGACGAACAGCCAGATCACCATCGTCCCCCAGAACAGATGCCCGGTGGGGAACAGGGTGACCGCGGCCGCGATCGATGCCACGGTGCCGATCAGAGTCACCGCGTCGGGGGTGAGCCCGGTACGGACCAGGGCGCGCCCCAACGGGGCGGTTGCCTTGGCGAACGTGTCGCGACCGAAAAAGCTGAGCACCCGCTATGCCTCCTGCCAGGCCGCCGCCAACAGGGCTCTGGTCTCCCGGAGCAGTTGCGGCATGACCTTCACCCCGCCCACGACGGTGATGAAGTTCGCGTCACCGCCCCAGCGCGGCACGATGTGCTGGTGCAGGTGGTCGGCCAACGATCCGCCCGCCACTCCGCCGAGGTTGAGCCCCACATTGAAACCGTGCGGGCGCGACACCTTCTTCATCACCCGGATGGCGCGCTGGGTGAAGGCCATCAACTCGATGCTCTCGGCCTCGGTGAGGTCCTCCAGGTTGGCGACCCGGCGATACGGCACCACCATCATGTGCCCGGGGTTGTACGGGTACAGGTTGAGGACCGCGTACACCAGCTCCCCGCGGGCGATCACCAACCCCTCCTCGTCGGACATCTTGGGAATATCCGTGAAGGGATGTCCGGTGGCGTCCTTGGGCGCCGAGGTGGCCGCCTCGGCGATATAGGACATCCGGTACGGAGTCCACAGTCGTTGCAGCCGATCGGGTTCGCCGGCCCCGCGGTCCACGATATCGGCCGGTTGGGTCTGCTCGGGCTCGGTGTCGTCGTGACCGGCCAAACCCTCCGGCACCGTACGCTCACTCATGCCGCATCCTTTCCGCGCATGAGCGGACGCCCCACGTGACCACGTGGGTTACCTCCTCCGGACGGACCGCTCATGGTATGTACTTCCCGCATGATCAGGCGCTTTCGCCCGCCTCGACGGCCGTTCGGACCGTGTCCGCGGTCGGGGAGGTGTTGTCGCGACGGGAGATCCAGTCCGCGATCACCCGCACCGCCGTGGCGACCGGCACCCCGTTGACCTGGGTGCCGTCGCGGAACCGGAAACTCACCGCGCCCGCGTTCACATCCCGCTCACCGGCCAGCAGCATGAACGGCACCTTCTGGGCGGTGTGGTTGAAGATCTTCTTCTGCATGCGATCGTCGCTGCGATCCACCTCGGCGCGCACCCCGACCGCCCGCAGCCGGCCGACCACCTCGTCCAGATGCGGCACAAAGGTATCCGCGACCGGGATACCGACCACCTGCACCGGCGCCAGCCATACGGGGAAGGCGCCCGCGTAGTGCTCGGTGAGGACCCCGAAGAAGCGCTCGATGGAACCGAACAGGGCGCGGTGGATCATGACCGGCCGCTTCTTGGTGCCGTCGGATGCCGTGTATTCCAGCTCGAACAGATCCGGTTCGAAGAAGTCCAGCTGAATGGTGGACATCTGCCAGGTGCGGCCGAGCGCGTCCTTGGTCTGCACGGAGATCTTCGGTCCGTAGAAGGCGGCGCCGCCCGGATCCGGGACGAGCTCCAGTCCGGAAGCCTCCCCGACCTTGCGCAGGGTTTCGGTGGCCTCCTCCCACACCTCGTCCGAACCGACGTACTTCTGCGGGTCCTTGGTGGACAGCTCCAGATAGAAGTCCTCCAGCCCGTAGTCCTTCAGCAGATCGAGCACGAACCGGAGGGTGGTGGTGAGCTCCTCGGTGACCTGCTCCTGAGTGCAGTAGATATGCGCGTCGTCCTGGGTGAAACCGCGGGCCCGGGTCAGCCCGTGGACCACACCGGACTTCTCGTAGCGATACACCGAACCGAATTCGAACAACCGCAGCGGCAGTTCCCGATACGACCGGCCGCGGGACCGGTAGATCAGGTTGTGCATGGGGCAGTTCATCGGTTTGACGTAGTAGTCCTGTCCGGGTTTGCGGACGGTGCCGTCGGCGTTGTATTCCGCGTCCAGATGCATGGGCGGGAACATGCCGTCGGCATACCACTCCAGGTGTTTGGAGGTCTCGAACAGGTGCGCCTTGGTCAGATGCGGGGTGTTGACGAACTCGTAGCCCGCCGCCACGTGCTTGCGCCGCGAATAGTCCTCCATCTCCATGCGGATGATGCCGCCCTTGGGATGGAACACCGGCAGACCGGAACCCAGTTCGTCGGGGAAGGAGAACAGGTCCAGTTCCGCGCCGAGCTTGCGATGGTCGCGGCGCTCGGCCTCGGCGAGCATGGTCAGGTGCGCTTCCAGTGCCTCGGTCGACTCCCAGGCGGTGCCGTAGATGCGCTGTAGATCCTCGCGGTTCTGGTCACCGCGCCAGTAGGCGGCCGAGGAACGGGTCAGTTTGAACGCCGGAATGTATTTGGTGGTCGGGATATGCGGCCCGCGGCACAGATCGCCCCAGACCCGTTCACCGGTGCGCGGGTCCAGGTTGTCGTAGATGGTCAGCTCCTTACCGCCGACCTCCATGACCTCCGGATCGTCGATACCCGACTTGTCGGAGATGAGCTCCAGCTTGAACGGCTCGGCGGCCAGTTCGGTGCGGGCCTCGGCCACATCGACCACCCGGCGGGAGAACCGCTGGGCGCCCTTGATGATCTTCTTCATCCGGGATTCCAGCTTGGCCAGATCCTCCGGGGTGAAGGGGCGGTCCACCTGGAAGTCGTAGTAGAAGCCGTCCTTGATCGGCGGGCCTATGCCGAGTTTGGCCTCGGGGAATTCCTGTTGCACGGCCTGCGCCAGCACATGGGCCGCCGAATGCCGGATAACGCTGCGTCCCTCCTCGGTATCGGCGGCGATGGGGACGACCTCGGTATCGACCTCCGGCGCCCAGGACAGGTCCTTCAGCTCGCCGGCGGCATCCCGGACGACGACGATGGTCTGCGGTCCCTTGGTGGGCAGCCCCGCCTCACGCACCGCGGCACCCGCCGTGGTCCCGGCCGGCACCCGGACGAGGGCGGCTGGGCTGCGGGGGACTGTGGTGGTCACGGTGGCTCTCCTCGAGGTTGTCTCCGGTGCCGGGGTGTCCCCCGGTCACGGCCGAGCGATATCCGCTCCGACCGCGGACCATGCTATCGGCAGACGAACAACCGTGTGTCGATGGACCGGGGCTACGACGCACGGCCACACCGGACCGCATTCGGCGTCGAAACCGGCACCACGCCGACCGAAGCTCGAGCAGCGGAGGCGTTCAGTTCTGCGCCGCGTATTCGGCGAGCAGCGCCTCACGTTCGCGGGCCGGTCGTTTCGGGCAGCTGATGCACTTCGAACAGTCGGGCACCTCGTAGACCAGGCAACAGGAGGCGCGACGGACGAAGGTACGGCCGCCGATCTCGACGTAGCGCGGGGTCGGCAGAGGGTCTCCGAGTTCGGCGACCAACCGCGCCCCGACCTCCGGGGCACCGGTATCGATCGCCCGGTTGGCGATCGCGTCGGCGGTCACAGCCCACAGGGCGGGTGGCCGCACCCCGGTCACCGCGGATACCCGGGCGATCACGGCGGTCAGGACCGTCGCCAATGCCGCGGCGCCCGGATCGGCTCCGGTCGGGCTCGGACGGGCGGTCTCGGCATCGGTGATCCGGATCTGTTCGACACCGCCGTCGCGGCGCATCGCACAGGTGATTCCGTCCAGCGTGGGAACCGGCCCGGACATACCGCGGACGCGGGCGGCGACAATGCCCTCGACCAGCGCCGAGGCCGCCATACACCACCACAGGGTGCCGCCCACCCGGGCCGAATCCGTCCCCCAGGAAGCCCCCATCTCCGCGATCCGCTCGGCCAACCATCGCTCGTCGGTGAGCAGCCGGCCCGGAACGGTGTTCACGACATCAGGGGACTGCGCAGCCATGCCCATTCGATTCCGATCCACCCGCCGATCAATCCGAACGTTCCCAGTATCCACAGTGTCGCGACGACCACCACGCAGGTGGCCAGCAGGGCAACCGCCTGCGTGAGCGGTCCGCGCGCGATATACCAGGCCATACCGCGCCGGTACTTGTCCCGCACCCAGGTCAGCACCCGGCGCGCGGCGGCGAATTCGGTGGCGAGAATACCCAGTCCGGCGAAGACCATCGCCCATCCCGGCCCGGGATAGGGGATGGCCAGAATTCCCACGGCGAGCACCACGGTGCCGACGATCGCCACCCCGACGCGATAGCAGAGATCGAGCACAGGTCGCGCGGCGATCCGATCGCGAAAAGCGTGCCAGGTGTTCTTCTCCCGTCGTGGATCTCGTTCCTCGTCGGGGCTCGTACGGATCGTCTCGGCCGCGGGCTCTGTTGTCGGCGAGGATTTCTCGGACTCGGCATCCACGCACCCAAGCCTACGAGACCGCGATCGGACCGCCCCGGACACCATGAGGGGCTCGTACGGACCGTGCGGTCCATACGAGCCCCATACGGTGTTCGCCCCCGGGCAACGATCAGGCGGGCAGCGCCGACACCCGCTTGCCGGTTTCGTCGATGTGGGCCAGTCCTTCCGCGCCGACCTCGATGACGCGTCCACTGGCGATATCGAAGAAGAGCCCGGAAACCGTGAGCCCACGCTCGGCGATGGCCCGGCTCACCACCGGATGCCGGCGCAGCCGCTCGAGCTGCACCGCGATATTCACCATGCTCAACTGGTCGACCGCACCGAAACCGGCTTCTTCGGCCGCCTGGCGGACCGGATGACCGGCCCGGAACCGTTCGAGGCTGTCGTGTGCGTTCTGCAACCACTCATCGATGCCCGGCCCGGCCGGTTCCCCCGAGTGCAGCGACTGCATGGCGCCACACGAGGAGTGCCCGCACACCACTACCGAACGGATCTCGAGCTGCTCGACGGCGAATACCAGCGCCGCTTCCACCGAGACATCACCCTGCTCGGGTACCAGGTTGCCCACATTGCGCACGGTGAACAGGTCGCCGGGACCGCTGTTGGTGATGAGATTGGGCACGATCCGCGAGTCCGAGCAGGCCAGGAAGAACGAATCGGGCTCCTGCCGATCGCGCAATTCGTCCAGGTGCGGCCGCACCAGATGGAGGTGGCTGCGGTGGTAGGCGGCGATACCGGCGACCAGCGGGTCATCGATCGCGTCGGTGTCCTTCTTCCCCCGACCGGCCCGCCATGGAGCGAGGATGTCGTTGAGGACGACCCGGCCGAGACTGCGCGACGGCGGGGCCTTGGTGGCATCCGCCATTCGGGCCGTACCGATCTCCGCGAAGGTCACCGTCGCGCCGCCGGCCTCGTGTTGACGCGCCCAGTCCGCGATGGCCTCGTAGGCGGCGTGGTCGAGGAAGTCGACGGTCATCTCCACGGTGACGTCCACACCTTCGGGCACCGTGGCGAAGACGGATGACAGTTTCGGCAGGGCCAGGAAGGTGCACGAGCCGTCGATGGTGACCAGCCAACGGTCGGCGCCGACGATCGGTTTGGCCTCCACGTGGACCCGAACGACCCGCCAGATCAACAGCGCGAAGGCCAGTGCCAAACCGATCAGCACTCCTTCAAGGAGGTTCAGGAACACCACACCCGCAATGGTGGCTGCGTAGATCAGCAGATCACCGGTGAGATGAGCCATTCGGATGTGCGCGAGCTTGACCAGCTGCACGCCGATCACGATCAGCAGACCGGCCAGCGCGGCCAACGGGATCTGCTGGACCACCCCGGCCAGCGCCACCGAGAACACCAATACCCAGAAACCGTGCAGCACCGCGGAGGCGCGGCTGCGCGCGCCGGCGGCCGCGTTGGTGGAGCTGCGCACGATGACACCGGTGACCGGCAGGCCGCCGAGCAGTCCGGACAGCACATTGGCCGAGCCCTGACCGATCATCTCGCGGTCGAAGTCGGCACGGGGGCCGGTGTGCAGTTTGTCGACGGCGACGGCCGACAGCAGACTTTCCACGCTGGCGATGAGCGCGAACGTCAGGACGGTGACGGCAACGGCGCTCCAGTCACCACTGGGGATCTCGGGCAGGCCGATGGCGTCGAACAGTGAGCCGTTCAGGGCGATCCGCTCGATATCGAGCGGAAGGATCAGGGAGAGCACCGTGGCGAGAACCACGGCAACCAGCGGGCCGGGCACCACCCGAATGCGTTCGGGGACGTACTTCCAGCCCAGCATGACGGCGATGACGAGAACGCCGATGAAGACGCCCGCGGGGTCCATCGAGGCGAGTCCGGCCGGCAATTGGGTGATATTGGCCCAGGCGGAGCTGTTCGAGTCGCCGCCGAGCAGCACATGGATCTGTTGGAGCGCAATGGTGACGCCGATACCGGCGAGCATGGCGTGCACCACCACCGGCGCCACGGCCAAGGCCGCACGCGCGATTCGACTCAGGCCGAACAAAATCTGCAGGACACCCGCCGCTGCGACCATGAAACAGGTTGTCCGCCAACCGAATTGATGGATGGATTCGGCAACGACGACGGTGAGGCCCGCGGCGGGGCCGCTCACCTGAAGGATCGAGCCACCGAGCGCACCGGCGACGATACCGCCGACCACGGCGGCGATGAGGCCTGCGGCGACCGGAGCACCGGAGGCGATGGCGATACCGAGCGACAGCGGTAGCGCCACGAGGAAGACGACGATCGAGGCGGGTAGGTCGTGGCGCAGGATCGAGGTCAGACGGGTGGTTGCTACGGACCCGGCCGCCGGTTCCGCGGCCGGGTCCGATCCAGGCGGCGGCGACAGATGGGGGGCAGGGCGCGTCTTGGTTGCCATTTCTTCTCCTTCGCCGAGTCGGCAGGCACCGACGTCGGTTGACGATCGACATGTCCAATCGGGCACAGACCGCGAACCGGCATCTCGCGGTGAAGCAGCTCCCGGCACGGCAACGGGCCGAGAAGTAAACCCAATACAGGGTATTAGTAAAGACTAAGCAAAGCCTGAGAATGTGATGTTCTCGTGCGTGGAAACATGGACCGATGAGCGGCGAGGCCGCACGCAGCAGCACCCCGGCGCAATGGGCCATCCCTCCTCTCCGCCGACCCTCTACCGGCAAAGGCTCTGCAGTGCAGCTGATTTCACCTCGACTCCGGGTAACGATCGAAGAGGTCGGCGGCATGCGCCGGGCCTCCGAATCGAGAGATGCCGCACCGTCCGGCCGACTGCGACCACCCGAGATCAAGGGTAAAGACTTACTAAAGTATAGAGAAAGTATGCAGACTCGATAATGACAATCGGCACCAACGCTGTGACAATTGCGTAAACCGGGACGAACACCGCCCGTCGGATGCGGCAACAGCACTCATCGGATGCCGCTCATCGGATGCAACTCATCGGATGCAACGAAGGGGGCAGAAACCGAGAACCCCCCGGCAGATTGCGCCGAGGGGTTGTGGGTGGTCCCAGCTGGGATCGAACCAGCGACCTTCCGCGTGTGAGGCGGACGCTCTCCCGCTGAGCTATGAGACCGAAAACCTCTTTCGAGCTGTTGTTCGTCGGTGTCGTATCGAACCGCCCGAACGAGTACGAACCTTAACATGCCCCACCCGTTCGCCACCAAATCGTCGGGTGGCCACCCGACTCGGGCGCGCTTCCGATCTCCATGCGAGCCCATGACCCCCGGGAGCCGCCGGCGACAGACCGAAGAAGGCGATAACGAAGAAGGCAATATCGCAGGAGGCGATAACACGGAGCCACCGCGTCACGTCCACGCCCGAACGAATCACAACGACGTCATTTACCGCTTCTACCAGCCGATTTGTAGGTTACGCCGAACGTCGGCTAATGTTCTATCTCGCACCGGGAAGGCACACCGAAGCCGCCGGAGCGAATGCGGATGTAGCGCAGCTGGTAGCGCATCACCTTGCCAAGGTGAGGGTCGCGGGTTCGAATCCCGTCATCCGCTCGAGAGGTAGGGCCAGGCGCTTGATAGCCTTTCCCCCTTGCGCGGTGGAGTGGCCGAGTGGTGAGGCAACGGCCTGCAAAGCCGTGCACACGGGTTCGATTCCCGTCTCCACCTCGCGCGATTAGCTCAGCGGGAGAGCGCTTCCCTGACACGGAAGAGGTCACTGGTTCAATCCCAGTATCGCGCACCACAGTTTAACCAGGTCAGCCCCGGTTTCCGCCGGGGTTTTCTTGCATCTGCACCACATGCGCACCACATCGAAACGGCCGCCCAAGAGATGCACAGACAGGGCGTAACCGTCTGACGAACGGGTAAAGCCCGCGTCATGGACATCGACCTGAGCGAACCCTTCCACATCCAAGTTCTCGAGCCTCTCGGTCCGGAGAGGGACCGCCCGCTGAAGATTGACCGGCAAAACGGGGATCCGCTCATCTATCGACCGTATTGGCTTGCGACCGTCCTTGTGAGCACACCAGGCCAACCACCTCAGAGATTCGAGAGGCACCCGATCGTTGAGCATGAAGGGCAGAAGATTCCCTTCTTTCTGCTCTCACTCACGCTTGGCGAAGATTTGACCACAGGTTTCGAGCCTCCCGCTTAATCCTCCGGCTACACATCGCCCCTGTGGTACGAGGGCATCCAACTCGCGGACGGCACGACCCTTCGACCACGGAGCGAGCAGCGCCCGAGTGCTGCGGTAGATCTCACGCAAACGCGGGGAGGTGTTGCCCTTGACCGGAACGATCCAGCTACTGCGGCGCTGTCCGGCCGAGTTGAGTGGCAATTTCCTGGTCGGTGGTGTCCAACTGGCGGATCGCCAATTCGTAGGTCGCCTTCATCGTCTTGACGATCTCGATGCTTTCTTCCAGTCGCTTGACGGCCGAGTCCTCGTCACCGAAAGCTTTCCTGGAGAACTTGCCGGCCAGGGCCTGGGCCGACGCGAGGCCGCCGAACCCTGACACGTACTGGAGGTCGCCCGCCTGTTCGAGCATCAGCTCCAGCTTGCCTATGAGGGTGTGGCACTCCCTCGCCAGGGCTTCGCCGAGGTCCTTGTCCATCCGCAGCTCACCGTTCTCGGCCTGGGTGCGCAGATTCTGCCAGTATTTGAGCTGGCCCTCTTCCTCGGCCACTGCCGACCCCCTTCTTGTTCCTATTTCGGCAGAAATGGTTCCAGTGCGCGGGCCCGCTCGACGGCCAAGGTGCACGGCGGCGTCTCGGGTGCCGATTCGCGCTGACTGTAGCGCCAGCTGAGGATGACGTTGTGCATCCCGTGTTCGGCGGGGAGTGAGACGTAGCAGCGAAGTAGATCGTCTGTCCCCCGGCCTGCCTGGTGGTAGGTCTTGCCCGCCCTGTCGCCGATCTGGACGTCCTTGAATCCGGTAACGGTCGGGTTGTTCAGTACTTCATCCTGGGTGTGGGTGGTGGAGGCGATGCCGACCATGTAGGGCTGGCCGTCGATCGGATCCCACCGACAGATGCGCCATGTCGACGGACCGGACGGTGGATCGATCGAGGTGCTCTTGCTGGCGGGGTCCAAGTCTGCCGCTCGTAATGCCTCGTCGGGAAGTTCGGAGCACGGGTTGAACGCGACCGACTCTTCTGTGGTTTGTTCCGTACCTTCCGGTGTCCCCGCGACCTCCGATGAACATCCGGCCGCCACCACCGCCATCAACAGCCCGCTGCTGAGCAATGCCCGTCGCATCCCGCCCCTTCCCCGTGTTTCCGGCGCGCACATCACGATACAGTCCGCCCTCGCCGATTGCCGCTCGAACCGTGTGGCGGTTTCCCGGTCGGTTGTCGCAGCCGTCGATCTTGCCTGGAGCTTTTCTCGCGATTTCCCGACCTACCCCCTAGGGGTACTGCCGCCGACGCGCTGTTTTGGCCCCCAAATGGTCCCTTTTTCGGGTAACAATTGATCTTCAGAAGCTTTCTAGATCGTAAAAACACCATCTGATCTGCGGTTTTGCTGGTCACAATTTTATTAACAGAGAGGGAAAAGTCGACCGGGCGGTCTTGTGATCTTGATCGGAGCTTCCTCGGCTGTGATCTACCCCCCGGGGGTAGAAGCTCCGCCGATCGTCCCCCGTCCGCGAGGTGTCGCCGTCGTTCGATGTTCGTCCTCGCCGGGCTGTCGGTCGGTGTCACTGCTGATGGTTGTCGGTGTCGGCTGTCGTCGTTCGGGTAGAGGTCGGGGGCACGGCTGTGGGTGCCCACGTGGGCCAGGTAGGCGTCGGTCGGGGATGGCCGTCAGGGGGAGCGACGGTCGCGGTGGTCGTTGTCGCCGTTGGTGTCGGATTCTCCGTGGATCGGTTGTGCTGCGTCTTGCACCTGGTGGGCTGTCGGGGTGCGCTGCCCATCGGCCGGCGGTTGCCGTCGGCTTCGGCTTCGGTCGGTGCTGTCGACATCGGTCATGCTGCTGTGTGCTGTCGGTGTCACACCGCTGTGCATCGGTCGACATCGCTGTGCTTCGGTCGTCGTGGTCGTGACCTCATGCGCTATCGGTATCGGTCGGTCGGTGGCTGTGCCGGCGGTCGGGTCACGGTCGGTCGGTGGCTGTGTGCTGGCGTCGGCACTCGGCAGGCGCAGGCCGTCGGTGACAGATAGCAGGACGCAGGCATGGATCGTCGGTAGGCGTGCCACGGGGGCGGTAGGTGGGACGCAGGGCAGGGGCAGCAGGATCGAGATGTGGCATCGGCACACGGTAGGCACCGGGCCTTCGGCTGGGCGTGGCGCTGTCCACGCGCTGCCCTCACGCCGTGGGATATCACCTATCGAAACCCCAGCCCGATCGAATGCCCCTACCGGCTCGAATGCCCCGGTACTTATTGACCACCCCACCCGGTCGTGATGCCCCAGCCCGAATAGCCACCCCACCGCCGAGCAGTAACCCCCACCCGATCACGAGAGCCCCTGTCCTATCGTGGCCCGGTCCCCGAGGTATGCGCTTCTTTCTCCGCCCGCCGTTCGGCAAGTAATCGGTCGAGAATTCGCACCGCCGCTGTGTTGTCCGAGCACTGCGCCTGCTCGCGAAGCCAGAGCAACCGTCGCAGCGGCAACCGTCGTAGTTCGACCATGGTTGCTCCTTCGTTCGTGGCAGGCGGATGGCCCCGGCCGTAGGGGTGGGCGAGACCATCCGCCGCCGTGACCGCAGCGCCGGGGGAGCAGGGGCCGAGGGAGACCCCGGAAAGGAACCGGCGCTGCGGTGGTTCCTATGCAGGCTTTCGGGTCATGGCGGTGAATCGGGCAGAGCGCGCCACAGGTCCACGTCGATACCTTCTCTGCGTGGTCGCTGTGCCTGCTCTTCGTATTCCTTCTCGGCTTGTTCGCGGTTGTGCCGGTGACACTCCACCACCATCTCTAGGCCGCCTCGCATCAGCGCACTCCCGTGTCCACCACGAACGCGCCCGGCTGGAGTACTGCGACATCGGCCCGGATGTGCGCGAGGAAGCCCAGCTGCATGTTGTCGGCGTATCGCTCGGTCAGCACCTCCAGGGTGAAGCCGGTACGGATACCGATCGCCAGCTGATTCCACTGCCCCGTATAGATCTCCGAGGCATCGGTGCTGGTCCCGACCGTGAGGTTCGTCGGTACCTGTTTGGTGGGCAACAACGGTGGCAGACCCGAAGGCGGTGCGAGGTAGGCGTTCTGGGCGTCTTTCAGCTTGCTCAGCGTCGTCAAGGTACGCGGTGCCGTGATGACCGCGGAGGGCTCGAAGTTGTTGCTCCGCACCGCCCCGACCGAATCCAGCAACCAGTCGTAGGTATTGATCACCGTCCCGTTCGCACCGTGGCCGGTCAGTGCGACACCAGCAGTGTTCAGCACCCCTCGGGGTTCGGGCGCGGTTCCGCTGCCGCGCAAGGCGACCCTGTCGAGTTCGAGAGCGATCTGTGCGGCGAAGGCATTCGACACCACTTGGGAGACGCTGGGGTCGGAGTCCTCGAACAGCTCACGGCTGATCTTCACCAGACGTGTCAGGCTCCGGGCGGTCAACGTCACCTGCCCGAATACCAGGTCCCCCTCCGCGACGGCGGCGTTCTCGTTGCGCCAAGCCGGGGCGCCCTCCCCCTCGAGTCGCGGGATGCGCAGCGTCTGGGAGGTCATCGGCACCGTGTAGCCACCGGCCGACATCGTGCCTTCGGCCAGTGCGCGTTCGTACGGGGCGTGTCGCCAGTCTCCGGTGACCAACCCCCGGACATAGCGGTCGAAGCTGACGGTTTCGCTGCCGGGTTCGGCGTGTCCGTTGTCGCGGACCCACTGCGACATCGACTGGTCGCGGCCGAGGGTCTGCGCCCCACGCAGCGCCGGAGCGGGGCGGTGGTCGTCGAAGGGGCGAGAGCGGTCGTCACCGGGAACCAGGCGGGAAGGGTCGGTGACGGCAACGCGCTTGGCGGTTTCGATGCGGGCTTCCGTCCGGCTGATGAAGTCCTTGAGTTCGGCTGCCCGAGTGACAATCTCATCGAATCGCCGCGCGTCGTCGTCGAGGAGGTCCTCACCCCGGCGGAGCAGCTCCTCGGATTCGGTTCTGAGTTCGGCGAGTTCGGCTCGCGCTTCGCGGAGTGTCAACATTGGTCTTGTCCTGTCAGAGTTCGAAGAGGTTGAAATGGATACGACGCGCGTGGTCGACCGTGACGATCCGCGCAGGCTGTCCGCTGCGCACACCAGCGATGGCGGCCCCGGCATAGGCCGGTTCGGTCACGAGCGAGACCTCCCGCAGCGATACCTCCAGCCGTTCGAGCACACCGTCGACTGTTCGATGCCGCACCGGGACGAAACCGATGGAGAAAGCGCTCACGGTGCCGTCGCGGACCAGCGCGAGCGCGTCGTTGCCCGCTGTGGTTTCGCTCACCGCGAACGCCACCCGGAGCCCCTCGGTGGTTTCGACGAGTTCAGTGGCTCGACCGATCGGCAGGGCACGGGAATTGTGCATCGCCATCAACCTGACCTTGTGGCTGCGCTCGGCAATGGTCCGCGCGAAGGCGCCCTTGACGAATCGCTCGCGGTAGGCCGGGCCGTAGCCGTCGCGGACCTCGGCAACCTCGCCGAACGGGACTGCCAGGCCATGGACAGTCCTGCCCGTGGTTCCACCGACGGTGGCGTAGCGGTGAAGAATCTCGCTCATAGAGCATCCATTTCGTACGCGCGCTGAATCAACGATCGGCCTTTGGGCCGGCGCATGGCGACTGCGACTGTCCGGGGTTGCCCCGCTGTGGGGGTCCGGCGCGGCGCTGGATGCCGAGCTGTTGTGGACAGCATACCCTACCAGGGTAAGGGTTTGCCCAGCCGCTCGGAAAACAGCGCCACGGAGAGCCCTGCCCTTGCCCGGCGGTTTCGGGCGTCTCCGTGGCGCTGGGCGGCTTTATCGGCGGACAACGCGGCGTTTTGTCGGCGAAATGCCCACCACCGTTACAGGTAGCCGGCATTCGCCATTCTGCCAGGCATTCGCCATTCTGCCGTTCCCAGGGGAATCCCCTATCCCGAGGCATAAAAGTGGCTCAGCGTGGATTCCGGGGGTCGTTTTCGTCGTCGTCGTCGAACAATTCGGAGGCGTCGTCGGGGCATCCGCGAACCATTTCGGGCAGATCGGGTTCCTCGTCGGCGTACAGAATGGCCGGGTTGACTATAGCCACCCGAATCCTTCCGTGGGCGCCCCGATAGTCCCACATACCATCGGGGAGTCGGTGCGCGGCGATACCGGGGTTTGCCATCACCTCGGCGAGGTCGTCCGGATGGAGCCGGAGAAGGGATTCCTCCAAGATTTTCCGTAAACGAACTCGGGCGCGGGCGTCAGGGTCGGGGGTCTGGTTCATGATCATTCCTTTCGGGTCGGGCTATCGGGTTTGCGGAGATGTTTCCCGGTGCGCAGCAGCATCCATATCGGGGCACGTTTGGCTCGCCGTCGGGTGAAGTCGGCGAGGTCGACCGAGAGGGTGACCAGCGCGCGGGACAAATCGGTCAGGACTTGGGCGATGCGATCGAGCCCCTCGTCTAGGCTGTCGCGGTCGGAGTTGGGATCGGACATGAGCGTTCCTTTTCGGTATACGAGTCGGGCCATTCTCGGATTTCGGGATTCACCTTTCCGGGTGTCCCCTGACCTTGTTTGCGCAATCCGGGTGCATTCCCTCGGTCTGTTCGGAGGAGGTGAGGGGCCAACCACAGACCGAGCAATCGATGGGTTTCCCGATACCAGATTTGGCAGTAGGGGGATGTACCCCTGTCTCTCTTTTTTGTAGACCTAGGGGCCTATTGCCAAATCTGGTATCGGGCGCGGAGCGCAAAGTCGCTGGATCGATGCCCGACGCCAATGAGTAGTGCCAGTCGGAGGTCTCTTTTCCCGCTCTGGCCGTCGGCACCTCGTCGACCACGACGACACCGAGAATGTGCAGCGCTTGTAGCTGACGGTCCACGGTCGTTCTGGGCTTTCCGAGCCGCTTCCGAACCTCGGTGGTAGAACTGTGCGGATACTTCGCCAGATCATCGACAATCGCCAGCCGTAACGGCGGCATCGAATCCCGTGCGCAGCGAATCGCCAACCGCAACGCCTCGGCCCGGTCCATTCCCAACGCCACGCCACCGCGCACGACCTGCGCCAGTTGCTTCGCAAAGCGGGTCGGCATCTCCGGCGCGTGGGCGTCGATCACATAACCTCGATAGTCGTAATCGACGCCCGTGCGTGCCAGCGTCACCAGATCGGCGGCGGCGAGCAGGACATCGCTCTCCGACTCGGTGAGCGTGACGGCATCGTGGCACATCCCGGCCAGCACACCACCGACCACGCCCGCCAGCTCCGCACGCATCCCCTCCTCGGAGCCGGTGTTGCCAATCGCCTGCCGCCCGGCGGCGACCCTTTCCGCCGTCGAATCCATCCGCAGCAGCACGAACCGGTCACCCATCGACGCGATGACATCGTGCGCCCGGTCCCAGGCCGTCGTGACCGCACCGACCACCGCCAACCTGCCGGTCCAGTCGAGCGACTTGCCACCATCGGTGCCGACGTTGCGCTCCCAACGACCGTCGTAGACCTCCCGAAGCGCGGCCAGCACCTCACCCCTGGAATCGCGAGACATCGACAGGATCGAGGTCACGTCCTTGACGACCAGCACCCCGCGACCACCGATCTTTCGCAACAGTCCCCCCGTCGCGTCTTTCGTCTTCTCCCGCTTCGATGTGGCACTCAACAGCGCACCTGCCGACGAGATGGTGCTGGTAACGGTCGCCCCGGCGCCACCGAGCGCCTGGACGATCTCGGTTTTCGCGTTGCCGGAACCACTGATCAGCAACAGCCACAGCGGGTCGCCGTCGAGCCGTTCGACCGCCGCCGCCGCCAGCGCCACGTCGAGTGCATCGGTGTCGAAGCCGGCGCCGAGCCACTTCCGGAATGCCGCGTGCGCCTCGGCGAGCGACTTCGGCGCTTCGACCACGGTGAACTCGTCGATACCGTGGCCGCCCGCGATATGGTCGGCGGCGTCCTTCCCGAGGGAAGCCTCGACGATCTTCACGCATCCGGCGACCCCGACGAGCAGCCCACTGACCTGCCGGGCGTGCCGGCGGCCCGGGTCGTCCCTGTCCTGAACGATCACCACGTCCGCGCCCCGCAACGGCGACCAGTCGGCGAGGTGCGCCTTCCCCGCCCCCATCGCCGAGCACACCGCTATCCCGCCCAAAGCCTCGATCGCGTGGCAATCCTTCTCCCCCTCGACCACGAAGATCGTTTGCCCGGCGGCGACGGCCTCGGCGGCTCGTTCCGCACGATAGAGGGCGTTTCCTTTCGTGTTCCCGGACTGCCGGAACCGCTTTGTCGGCGAACGATGCACCCTCCGGCCGTCGCCGTAGACATACGTCGCTCCGGCTGCGTCGTCGAACAGGGCAGACATCGGCATATCCAGCGCGGTGAGCACGTCGTCGGTGGGGCATCCCCCATGGCAGAAGACCAGCACGTGCCCCTCGACCGCCCGCACGGCAAGAGAGTCATTACTCCGACCGTCGTGCGCTGGGCACTTGGCGCGGGCCTGATCACGGCCGACGATCGTGACGTTCCAGTCCGCCAGCGCGTCGACGATCCGCTCGAACGCCTCACTCATCACCGACCACCTCTCACCCAGGGCAACGGCGCGCAGCCGACGAATATCCGGTGTCCGTCGCGCTGGACCTCCACCACGCCGACGACCGCCGTCGCCGAGCTGCCCAGTGCAGCGGCCACCTGCGACCGCTCCTCCGGCAGCAGCGGACGGCATCGGCGTACGGCGAGGGGATTGCTTCCGAAACCACAACGAATCCGAGGCGATTCGGTCACGTCGCGCGCCACCCCGGCAGCCGCGACGGCACCGACGGGTAGGCTCGACCGCAGTGGTTTTATTGGTGCCCCCGGTTGCCCGGCCGGGGGTTTTTTCTGTCCTCACGCGGCGCCGCCGCCATTGAGGGGGCGTAGGACTTGCGTCTCCAGTTCGTTCAAATCGACGCGGAGAACCCTCGGCCCCAACCGATATCCGGTGAGAATGCCCGAGGCGATGTAGCGACGAATCGTGTGGGTGCAAACTCCCGTATATGCGGCGGCTTCGGCGATTCCTACCAAGCGTCGGGTGGGTGCGTTCTGTTGTGCCATTCTCGGGCCTCCTGCTGTGTCGATGCGTGTGGAGGCGACCCTAAATGCGCACACGGCTATTCGGCAATGCACCGAATTCACGAAATACGCTGTGTCCGTTACCTTTTTGACAGATACGTGTCAATTCACGGGAATCCCGCGTGTGGTTTGTCGACTTGAATCGGTGCCGAGACAAGAAAACCGAGCCGAGGCGGCTGTGCGTTATCGACGGATATTCGATATCGGCGGGTCCGAGCGCCCGGACCAGATCGTTACAATTATTCTTCCGCCAGCTTCGACAACAACGCCGCAATGGCCTTGTCCCTGCCCTCTGCCGCGTGTTGATACCGCATGGCCGCCGCTGGTGTGCTGTGGCCTAGGCGGTTCATCAACTCGGCCAACGTCGCCCCCGTCGCGGCGGCCAGCACGGCGCCACTGTGCCGCAGGTCATGGAAGCGGAGGTCGTCGCGCCCGGCCGCAGCGCGCGCCTTGTAGAACTGCCGGTAGAGCGTGGCCGATGCCAGGTGTCCCCCATGGGCTGCCGGAAACAGCAGGGCGTTCTGTTGCGGGGCAACATGCTGTTTCAGGTGCTCTTCGATCAGCGGCACCAGGTGCGGCGGTATCGCGACATCACGGGTACCTGCCTCGGATTTCGGGTCGCCGACCACAAACTTGCCATCGACCCGCACCACCGCACGGCGAACATGGATCACGCCGAACCGCACGGCCTCACCGTTCACGGTCTCCGATCCCAGCTCGATGTCCTTCCGACGCAATTCGGTCAATTCGCCGAAGCGCAGCGCGCACCACGACGCCAGCAGGATCATGGCCCGATACCGCTCCAGCATGGCCTCGGTCAGTACCGCCAACTCGGACAGGGTCGCGGGTCGGATCTTGTGGACCCGCTTCGCGCTGCCCGCACCTCGAATGTGGCAGGGATTGGAATTGATCTTGCCCTCACTGGCGGCAGTCCCCAAAATGGTGCGCACCAAGCCGTAGGCGTGGCTCCGCAGGGTCGGTGTACCCATATCTAGCTGCGCATACCAATCGCGAATGTCGTCGGGCGTGATGGACGCCAGCGGCAGCGCGCCGATACCCGGCAGTATCTGGCCGTCCAATAGCTTGCGGTAGTGCTCGCGTGTACGGGGTTTGATCTGGCGATGCTCAAGCCATGTCTCTGCATACTCACGGAAGGTGACCGACTTGGCGAGCTTGACGGCCCCGGGCGGCGACCACAGCTCGCGGTCGATCTCCCGGCGACGATCCGTCAACCACGCTTCGGCGTCGAGCTTCAGCGCGAACGTCGATGGGGCTTCGTACAGCCGCCCATCCGGTCCGGTATAACTCGCCTTCCACCGGCCCGACCGGAACTGACGGAGTCGCCCGAAGCTGCGTCGAGTGCTTCGCGGGGCCTTCGCCCGGCGTGTCACTGGGACCGCCGCTTGCACCACATATGCACCACATCAGGGTACTCTCGTGTCCTATCGTGTTCGCAAGTGTCCTGCCCAAACTTCTGGCATTTACACAGGTAAAAGCACTATTTGTGCAGGTGCCGAGACCGCGATACATCCCCTGGTTGAACTGGTTCAATCCCAGTATCGCGCACCAAACCATTACAAGAGGTCCCGGACAATTCCGGGGCCTCTTGTTTTTCCCACCGGGCCGACAATCGGAAATCGCTCTCGGGCCCGGATGGCCACCACCCTTACCCGGCCGCGCGGTTTGTCGACGGGCCGATGGTCGGTCATGCCGATTAGGCTGACTCCGGACAGTGGTGGAGCCGACCGGGGGCGCTCGGTCCCGACAGGAAGTCTGTGGTGGTGGCGGAAACGATCGGCCCTCGCGCCGAAACGCCCGACGAGGCGGCGGAGGATTCGGCCGCGGGCCTGGTGGACGATCTACGTACGGATGTCTCGTTCGGCCCGGAGGACTGCGTGGAACGCCTGGCCGAACTCGTCGCCGAATACGGCACGGAACGCGAACGCGCCGCCATCATCCTCGATCTACGGCTCGGTATCTCCGGCGACCGTCCGGAAACCCTCACCCGAATCGGCGCCCGCTTCGATTTCTCCCGCGACCGGGCCCGCCAGCTGCACACCAAGGCCGTCGGGGAACTTCTTCGGTATGCCGCCCACACGGGCAGATTGCCGGTGCCGGAGTACGCGCGACGCTATCCGGTCACCGCCCGGGATTCCCAACTGACCCGGGCCCTGCTCGCCGAAACCTATGCCACCGACACCGATATCGCGGTCAACGACCTCTCGTATCTGAAACTGCGCTTGGCCGGGCATACGGCCGCCGATGCGAAGCGGGTGGCCGGTTACGTCACCCAGCGCATCGCGGCGTGGCGGCGGAAAACCAACCATAGGCTGACCCGGTTGCACGAGCTTCCGGAACCCGCCGGACCACCGAACCCGTGGCCGCAGCGCGTCGACTGGCCCGACGATGCCGCCGCGCCCGCCCCGCTACCCACCGGCCCCGCCCGCACCCTCGACCTCGACGACGATGGCCGCGGCCACTTCTATCTGGCCAAACTCGGCCGCGATGTCGGTTTCGACTCGGGTCTGGAGGCCCGACTGTTGCGGATACTCAACAGCGACGAACGGGTGCGCACCTTTCAGGAATATCCCGAGGCGGTCCTCTACCGTCTCGACGGCGTCGAGCGAATCCACTTCCCCACCCTCGTCGCCGAACTCCACGACGGTCGGCGGGTGCTGATCGATGTCCAGCCGCTCGGCCATATCGCTTTCCAGCTGAATCGGGCCCGTTCCGCGGCGGCCCGCGCCTATGCCCACGACAACGGCTGGGGCTGGCTGATCTGGACCGGCAGCGCCCTCGGCGTCACCGAACTGTGCGCTCGTCCCGTCGCCGCCGATATCGAATCCCGATTGATCGAGCTGCTCGCCGAGGGGCCGTTGCGCTGGTCGGCACTGCGACGGGTGCGCGAGGAAACCGGGCTCGAACTACTCGATTTGGCCACGCTCGTCCTGCGGCACCAATGGCGGTGGGATCGGGGGCCGTTCCGCCTGAGCGCGACCGCGGATCGAACCGACGGCACGGCCCTCGGATTCAGCGCTGCAGCACCACCGCCGCCGTAATGAACACCAGCAACAGCAGCAGGGCACACACCGTGATCAGCTGCCAGTTGTCGATCGTGCGATGCAACCGCTGGATGGTCGCCCGATACGCATTGTCGACCCGATAGTGATCGGCGAGTTTCCGATTCACCAAAGCCAGTTTGTCCGCCTGCTCCTGAGCGAACTGTCGCGTGCTCTCCAGTCGGGCCTGCAGCGTTGACACCTGTTTCGTCCGCTCCCGCAACGTCTTTCGGACCACGGCCAAGGCCATCCGCTGGTTCAGCAGTTCCTGATGCTGTTGCGCCAACATCCGCGCCTGGGTGCCGGTGTGCTGCTCCCAGTCGGTCACGCTTGCCCATCCTTTTCTCGACTCGTCGCAATATCCCCACGCGATCGAACCGGTCACCCACCCGCGCAGAAACTCGCGCAGTTCATAAGGTTCCGTCCGAGGCACCACCACCCCGGCGACACCGAGCTCGAGCATTCCGCTCACCACGCGATAGTCACCGGAGATCGGCGCCAGATCGGCGAGGCCGAGTGCCGGTAGCCGGGTCACCCAGAATCCCGGGGCGCACAACCACAGCACCCCGCTGAAGCCGAGGGCCCGCAATCGAGCGGTGTGCTCGGCCGACGCCTGCTGGGCCAAGGGCCCACTACGAACCTCGATCGCGTACTCGCGCTCACCTTTTCGCCAGTAGACGTCGACGGTCATCGCATCGATGCCCCGATCCACCACCGCCTCGTCGGCGCCGAAGTCGAGCAACCGACCCACCAGCCAGTACTTGAGCCGCTGTACATCCCATTGCGCGGCAACACATCGGGAACAGCGGCAGCCGTAACCGGATCCCGTGTCCTCGGTCGGTCTCGCATATTCCGGGCGTTCGGCGATTCCCAGATCGGCCGGCAGGCTCTGACGTCCGCAAAAAACCTCTGTCCGCTGCGTCGTCTGCACGCGACCACCCACCTAACCCATACCTACTGCCGAACGACCTGCCACAGCCCGCACTCCCAGAGTGCGTCAAACCACCGGGAACTCGCTACCCTTCCCGCCAGGGAGTTACCCATATGGGATGTACCAGGAACCCATATTGGGTCACGATTCGGCTGTTTTCGCACCGGAGACGAGAATCGAGCGAATCAGCGTACGCAGCCAGGCATGTGCCGGATCGGGAGTATTGCGGGGATGCCAGGCCAGGGAAATGGTGATCTCCGGCAGCGGCAGCGGAATCTCGAAGGGGCACAGGCCGAATGCGGGCAGCGTGCTGCCGACCACCGAGGCGGGGGCCGGGCAGACGACCGCCCCCGAGCGGACCGCGAACAGGGCCGTGGTCAGATCGGGCACCGTGGCCACCACCCGACGGGTGCGGCCGTGCAGGGCCAGCCGATCGTCGATGGGTCCGCGGGCGACTCCGCGCCGGGACACACTGATATGCGCGGTGGCCGCGTACGCGGCCACCGTAACCCGCCCGGTGACCAGCGGATGGTCGGGGGTGGCCACACCGATCCACCGGTCTCCACGCACGCGTTCGATCCGGGTCTGCGGATCGGCTCGTTCGATCACCCCGACCTCCACATCGATACGACCGTCCCGGAGCGCTCCCGGACCGACCGCATCGGCCGGGACGAATCGCAGTGTCACCCCGGGCGCCCGCTCCTGCACCGCGGCCAACAACGGTGCGACCAGTTCGGGCAGCACCGTGTCCTCCACATACAGCGTGAACCCCCGGGTGAGCGCCCTGGGGTCGACGGTATCCGGAGGTGCGAGCAGGGCACGTCCCTGCTCGACCAGAGCGCTCACCTCGGTGCGCAGTTCCAGGGCGCGTGGGGTCGGCACCAGCTGTCTACCCGCCCGCACCAGCAGCGGGTCGCCGTACACCCGGCGCAACCGGGCCAGGGTGCGGCTCATGGCTGGTGGTGAGGTGCCCAACCGTTCGGCGGCACGGGTGACGCTGTTGGTCTCCAACAGAGCATGCAGCGCCACCAAGAGGTTCAGATCGGGATCGGGCACGCCGGTATCACATATGCGGTGCGGGCCCGGTCACCGAATCCACCGGCGAGGCCGACCCCACCCGGGTACGGCGGCGTCCGGCGACGATCTGATAGGCAGCAGGGCGAACCGGGCGGAACCATTGGGCGAAACGGGCGGAGAACGGCAGCCGGACCCCCAGATCGGCCATCAGCTCGTCGATATCCCGGATGGAGTACGGCGCCACCGAGGTGCCGTGGGCATGCCGGCCGCCGGTGAACTCCTCCATCCATTGCAGTCGCCGGTCGACCTGCTCACGCATGGCGTCCATGGGCGGCAACCGCAGATCACCGGTGAGCAGAGCCGAGGTCCAGTGCGCGCCGACCTCCGCGGCCACGGTGCTCAACAGGGAGGAGCTGTAGCCCGCGAAGGTCAGATGCGGCACATCCAGGGGCAGGATCTGGCGGTACAAGCGAAAGTTGCCGTGCTCGTCGGTCAGCTGCCGCTGCACATACGGGGTCAGGAACGGCACTCGCTGCCGGAACCCGGTGGCGCAGGCGACGATATCGGCGGGTATCCGCTCCCCGGTCGACAACCGGGCGACCGGTCCGTCGGGGCCCGCACCCAGAGCGGTGACGGTGGTATCACCGAGCACCCGGATCCGCCCCGCCGCGACCTGCTCGACAAAACCCGCGGAGGACAAACCGAAACCGGCCTCGGCGGCGGCTTCCTCGAATCGCTGCGCCGGAACCAGGCCCAGCCGCGCCGCGCCGGAGCGCTCGGCCACCAGTGCCTCGACCAGGTCGAGGTTGCTCACGCGGAACGAGTTGCCCGGCCCGTGCAGGAACCGCTGGAAACGACCGGGTTCGGGGTGCCGGAAATGCGCCTCGCCCAGCCTGGTCAGCAGCAACCGCTCGAAATCGAAGCCGCGGGCCGGTCGGCGCGGCACCTTCCACCGCAGTCGCCGGGCCACCACGGTGGTGGCGGCCGCGACGGGGCCGATGGCCTCGGCCACTTCGCAGGCCGCCGCGCCGTAGCCGACCACCACCACCGATCGACCGCGCACCGCCTCGAGATCCAGGAACTGCGAGGAATGCCCCAACTGGCCCCCGGCACGCAGGTACTCCGTCGCACCCTCGAAATCGGGCATCGCCGGATCGCTGAACACGCCATTGGCGATCACCAGGTGGTCGCAGGAGGCGCGGTGCACACCGGTGGCGTCGCGGATCTCGAGCAACCACCCGCCGTCCACCGGGTCGGCGGCCACCACCTCGGTGCGCAACCGCACCCGGTCGGCGATCCCGAACCGGTGCGCGTAGTCGCGCAGGTATTCCCGCATCTGCCGACCGTCCGGCACCACCGGGTAATCGGCGGGCATCGGATGGTCGGAGAAGTGGTAGGTGTGCTTGCTGCTCTGTGCCCGTAGGCCCGGGTAACGGCGGGTCTCGCTCCACACGCCGCCGATATCGGGTGCCCGTTCGAACACCTCGACCGCAAACCCGTCCTCACTCAGGACTTTCGCGCAGGCCAGACCTGCGATACCCGCACCGACGACAACGACGCGGTTCCCGCTCCTCATGCGACGAGAGATTACGGGCCTCGGGCCCGTCGGCAAAGCCGGCGTCTCGAAGCGGTCATCGCATCGGATGATCCGATCGACGCCGATGGGACCGCGGCCGAACCGTACGTGCCCCGCCGGCGGGGGTGTGTTCTCATGGTCGTATGGCGACCGTCACCGTCGATCGCGCCGGGCTCTGGGATGCCGAGGAGCTCAGCGATATCGCCACCACCACCTTCCCGCTGGCCTGCCCGCCCGAGGCGACCTCGGACGATATCGGGCTCTACGTCACGGAGGCGCTGTCGGCCGAGCGGTTCGGCGACTACCTGTCCGATCCGGCGTGGACCGTGCTCAAGGCGATCGACGACGGGGAGATCGTCGGTTACGCCATGTTGCACGACGGCCCGCCCGACGACCCGGAACTGGCCGCCGCCGTGAACGTGGACCCGGTCGTGGAGATCAACAAGATGTACGTGTTACCCGGACATCACGGCACCGGGGTCTCCACCGCGCTCATGCACGCCGCACTGGAGCAGGCGCGCGCGGCCGGGTACGCGGCTGCCTGGCTGGGGGTGAACCAATCGAATCTGCGCGCCCAGCGTTTCTACGCCAAACACGGGTTCGAACGGGTGGGCACCCGAACCTTCACGGTCGGCCGGCAGGTGCACCACGACCACGTGCTGCGGTTGGTGTTCCGAGCGACCGATCCGAGCCGTTCAGACCAGCATGACCTCGCGCAGCGCCGCGATATCGGCGGCCGACAGCCTTAGACCGTCGCGCACATAGCGCTCGAAACCACCATAGGTCGCGGTGGCCTGGTCGAACGCGGCCTCCAGCCAGGACTTGTCGACCCCGCCCAGCAGATCGCCCGGATCGGCGCCGCGATAATGGTTGGACAGCAGATAGTCCTCGACCACCGTGTCCCGGTCGACCCCGAGCAGGGTCAGCAATACCGCGGCCACCCAGCCCGTGCGGTCCTTACCCGCCGTGCAGTGGAACAGCACCGCGTCACCGTTTCGGCCGTTGTCGATGACATCACGCAACACCGCCGCCACCGCTCGATTGGCGCCAGGGGCGGTGATGAAGGCGCGATACATCTCCGGACCACCGGCCAGACTGGACATCAGTTGCGGTAACGGGGTCTCCCCGACCACGTCGTACCAGTTGTCGTGCGCACCGGTGGGAACCCGATCCGGGGCGAGCGCGCGCTCGTAGACGGTGCGCAGATCATCGATCTCACGCACCTGTCGGCGGGATAGTTCGGCCAGGTCGGCGGGGGTGAGTTTGTTCAGTTGATCGGCCCGGTACACCACTCCGGTGCGAACGGTGCGCCCGTCGATGGTGCGATAGCCGCCGATATCTCGGGCATTGACCGCGCCCGCCAATCGCAGCGACCGTTCGAACGCGAGCGGACTCGACGCCGCGGTCGGCTCGGCCTGCCCCGGAACGACCACCGGGCCGAAGACGAGCATCGTCCCGGTGAGCACGGCGAGCGGGATACGTGTCGAACGACGGACCATGGCGGAAGCTCCCCTCGACAAGACCGGCCGGCACCCATGAACTCCGGACTCAGCAAATCAAGGGCAGGCGGCGCGGTCAACTCGAATACGGCGCGTCGTTCGATGTCGTACCGCGGATCGTCGGTGCTCCGCCGGCCGTGCCGCCACACGCGGCCCCGCGACGATCAGGCCGCGACCTCGAAACGCGACAGGGCCAGCAACCGGGAGATGGCGCGCAGGTACTTCTTCCGATAGCCGCCGTCGAGCATCTCCTGGGAGAAGATCTCGTCGAGCTTGGCGCCGGAGACCGTCACCGGCACCCCCGCGTCGTAGAGCCGGTCGGCCAGCACCACGATCCGCAGCGCCACCGCCTGGTCGACCACCGGATGCACGCCGGAGACGAAAACCGCCGAGACCCCCTCGATCAGAGCGCCGTACTTGGACGGATGCAGGGTGCTCAGATGACGCAGCAGTTCGTCGAAATCGTCCAGGGTGGCCCCGGGGGTGGTCTCGGCACGTTCGGCGAGCTGCTCCGGGAGGCTCGGTTCGGGAGCGGGAGGCAGGTCGCGGTGCCGGTAGTCGGGACCGTCCACACGGACGGTTTCGAAGATCGACCCCAGTTTCTTGATCTCGCGCATGAAGTCCTGGGCGGCGAACCGACCCTCCCCCAACTGCCCCGGCAAGGTGTTGGAGGTGGCGGCGATGGAGACACCGCTCGCGGACAGCTCGGTCAGCAGCCGCGACACCAGCATGGTGTCGCCCGGATCGTCCAGTTCGAACTCGTCGATGCACAGCACACTGTTGGCGGACAACCGCTGCACCGCATTACCGAACCCGAGGGCGCCGACGAGGTTGGTGAGCTCGCCGAAGGTACCGAAGGATTTCGGGGCGGGAGCGCTGTGGAAGATCGATGCCAGCAGGTGTGTCTTGCCCACGCCGAACCCGCCGTCCAGGTACAGACCGGCTCCGGTGACCTGCTTCTTCTTACCGAAGAAGGTCTTCTTGTGCGCGGCCTTGTGGATGGCGGCCACCTTCGCGGAGAACGCGCGCCCGGCGGCCACGGCGGCGGCTTGGCTCGGTTCCTTCGGATCGGGGATGTAGGAGTCGAAACTGACCTCGTCGAACATGGGTGGCGGCACCATCTGGGCGACCAACCGATCGGCCGGCACCTCGGGATGACGATCGACGAGACGTTGCAGCATGGACGTAGCCTAAAGACGTGGTGTGTGCTGTCCCCATGCAGCGTATGCCCAATGCGATTCAGCTCACAGACCTCGACGACGAGGAACTCGCCGCGCGTTACGCCTATCCCGCCCGTCTCGGGCAACCCTGGGTGCGGGTCAATTTCGTCTCCAGCATCGATGGTGCCGCCACCAGCGCGGGCCGCACGGGTGGATTCGGCACCCCGGCGGACAAACGGGTGTTCGGGTTGTTGCGTGAACTGGCCGATGTGGTGCTGGTGGGCGCAGGTACCGTTCGAGCGGAGAACTACGGCGGCGCGCGGACCGACGAGGTCTTCCGCCGGTGGCTGTTCGAGCAGGGTTTCGGGGGACATCCCACGGGCACTGCGCCGCCGATCGCGGTGGTGACCGCATTCGGTGCCCTGGACCCCACCGGCCGGCTGTTCGCCGAGGCGACGACCCCACCGCTGATCCTGACCACCGCCGCGGCCTCCGAGGAACGGCGCAAGGAATTCACCGCCGCCGGCGCCGAGGTGATCATCGCCGGCGAACGGGAGATCACCCCGCACGCGGTCATCGATCTGCTCGCGGCGCGTGGACTGCGGCGGGTGCTGTGCGAAGGTGGGCCGCGGCTGTTCGGCCAACTGCTCACCGCCGATCTGGTGGACGAACTGTGTCTGACCACCGCACCGGTGTTGACGGGCGGTACCTCGATGCGAATTTCGGTCTCGCAGGTGGAGTTCCGCATGCCGATGCGACTCGACGATCTGATCTACGACAGCGACGGAACGGTGCTCACCCGTTGGGTCCGTTCGTGAAAGACGAACGCGGACCTGGCAGGCTGTAGCGCATGCGCTGGACTCGGACCGTGGTGCCGCCGTCGGTACTCGCCCTGGCACTGTCGATCGTCATCGCCGGATGTGGCGCCGGTCCCTCCGACCGGCCCCATGTCGCCGTCGAACGGCCGCCGGCCCCCGGCGGTCCCGCCCGTACGGAACAGGCTCCGCCGCCCGCGCCGGAAGTGCCGAAGAAAGACCTCGCCTGGCAGGAATGCACCCAGCCGACCTTCGATCGGCTCGGGCTCGGCCCGGCGCCGCAGGGCGTGGTGCTGGACTGCGCGGAGTACCAAACCCCCATCGATACCGCCGGCACCGTGCTCGGTTCCTTCCGCACCGGCGCGGTCCGCGCCCGGCTCCCGCAGACCCCGCCCGATACCGCGCCGCTGATCCTGACCTCCGGGAGCGATCTGTCCTCCACGGCCACCCTGGCCGGGCTGGTCGCGACGGCCGGGGCGCAGACGAACCAGCTCCTGACCGAGCGGCCCATCGTCGCCGTGGACCGCCGGGGCATCGGCAGTTCCCAGGCCATCGATTGTCTGACGGCGGATATCCGCCGCGGAATGCAGGACAACGCTCAGTTCGCGCCCGGCGGCAACCCGGCCGGCGCACTGACCGAACTCGGCCAGGACGCCACCATCGCCTGCCGGGACTTCCTGCAGCCCTACGACGGCACCTTCGACGCCGCCCACGCAGCCGACGATATCGATCAACTGCGCAAGCAGTGGGAGGTCGAGCACATCGCGCTGCTCGGCACCGGCGACGGCGGCCGCGTCGCGCTCGAGTACGCGCGTAAATACGGTGAGCATCTGACCCGGCTGATTCTCGACTCCCCCGCCGCGGTCGGCGCCGATGCGGTGACACAGGCCGAACAGCAGGTTCAGGGGGCGGAGGCCGCACTGACCGCCTTCGCACAACGATGCGTGGGCGTGGGCTGTTCCCTCGGCCCCGATCCGCGTGGGGCGGTGATCGCGCTGATCCGCAAGGCGGAGGCCGGGCAACTCGGCGATATCTCGGCCAATGCGGTAGTGACCGCGGTGACCGGATTCCTCGGCGACCCCCGAGCCGATCAGGCGACCCGAACCACCACGCTGGCCGATGCCCTGTCGGCGGCCGACCGCGAGGACCTCGGTCCGCTCACCGCCCTGATCGAGCGGGAGAACGCCGCCCGCGCCTCCGACGGCCAGTTCGTCAACCGATGCACCGACACCTTCCGACCGCCAACCCCCACCCAGGCCGGCCAACTGGCCGAGACCTGGGGAGAAAAGTATCCGGCGTTCGGCCGCGCCACCGCGCTGGCATTGCTGACCTGCTCGGCCTGGCCGGCCAGCGAACCGCCCCCCGCCCCGGAGAAGCTGGACCTGCCCGTTCTGGTGTTGGCCGGTGTCGCCGATCCGGTGAGCGGCGCCGGACAGGCCTCGGTGACCGGTCGGCTCGGCACCGCCGGCGCCCGCCATGCCACCATGGTCTGGCAGGGGTGGGGGCATCCGGTCAGCACACATTCCGGATGCGCCCAGCGGGCCGTCGTCGACTACCTGAACGAGGCCCGGCTCCCCGGCGACGGAACCGCCTGCCCCGCCTGACCGGAACACTTGGACGAGTTTGCGCTCCGAGCGGCGGCGAACCCCCCGCTCGGAGCGCAAATCGGGTGGGGCCACGGCAACACCGGAGCACGTTCGGTGTACCGTGCCCCAGTGCTCCTAAGACAGCTCGAGCCCCGGACAGCTCGTACCACCGCTGACGTGCTCAAGTTCGCACTATGGCCGCTGGCGGTCATGACCGTGCTGAACCGTGTTTTCATCAAGGCTGTCAACGGTTTCATCACCGACGACTACAAGCCCGTCTACGCGGCCTCATTCGAGTTCCTCAACGGTCGTCCGGTGTACACTGCGAATTTCGACTCCGTCGATCCGCACTACCTGTACCCCCCGAGCGGCACCCTGCTGATCGCGCCGATCGCCGTGATCGATTACGAGAAGTCGCGGTGGTTGTTCATTCTGCTCAATGCGATCGCGATCCTGATCGCGTGGTATCTGCTGCTGCGGTTGTTCGACTACACGATGCGCTCGGTCGCCGCGCCCGCGCTGCTGTTGGCGATGTTCATGTCCGAGACGGTCATCAACACATTGGTGTTCACCAATGTCAACGGCTGCCTGCTGCTGGCCGAGATGATCTTCTTGCTGTTGCTGCTACGTCGGCGTGATCTGTGGGCGGGAGCGGTGCTCGGATTGACCATCGCGGTGAAACCCACCCTCGCGCCGCTGCTGCTGATCGTGGCGGTGCGTAAACAGTGGGGAGTGTTCGTCACGGCGATCGCGGTGCCGCTCGTCCTGACCGCGGTCGCCTGGCCACTGTCTAAGGACCCGGAACAGTTCTTCATCCATACGTTGCCGTATCTGCTCGAATCGCGGGACTACTTCAACAGCGCCATCGTCGGCAACGCCGAGTACTATGGTCTGCCGTCCTGGCTCACCTGGGGTATCCGTCTGAGTATGGCCGCCATGGTCGCGGTCACACTGTGGCTGCTCTACCGCTACTACCGACACGACGAACTGTTCTTCGTGACCACGTCCTCCGGGGTGCTGCTCATCGCGTCCTGGTTGCTGTCGTCGCTGGGCCAGATGTACTACTCGATGCTGCTGTTCCCGTTCCTCATGTCGGTTGTGCTGCGCAATTCGGTACTGCGCAACTGGCCGGCCTGGCTGGCGGTCTTCGGTTTCATGTCCTATGACAAATGGCTGTCGGACCGATGGCCGGATGTCGGCCGCAACCTGGAGTATCTGCGGATCACCTTCGGTTGGGGTCTGATGCTGATCGTGGTGTTCTGCGTCCTGGGCGATCGTTATCTGGCCGCTCGCCGCAGCGGCCGGCTGCCGCAGCTCGACCAACCCTGGATGGTCACGGCGCCGGATTCCCGCGTTGCGGGGGTCGAGACCGACACATCGGCTCGGCGGCCCGACGGCGAGCCGGAGACAGGGAAGCCGGAATCCGCCCGGGTGTCGGAACAATCGCCTCGCACCGATGCGGTGCGCTATGGAACCACGACGGTCGACGGGAATCGTATTAGCGTGGAGGGATGAGCTCCGACCAGGACGCGACCGATACCTCCCTGCCCGAACCGCGGATCCGGCTGACCCCCCAGCAGTGGCGGGCGAAGCTGGATCCGATGGAATACGCGGTGTTGCGCGAGGCCGCCACCGAGCGGCCGTTCACCGGCGAATACACCGACACCACCACCGAAGGCATCTACGTCTGCCGAGCGTGCGGTGCAGAACTCTTCCGCAGTACGGAGAAGTTCGCCTCGCACTGTGGCTGGCCCTCCTTCTTCGACCCGGCCGATTCCGACGCGGTGCTGCTGCGCCCGGACAATTCCCTGGGCATGCACCGGGTCGAAGTGCTGTGCGCGAATTGCCACAGCCACCTCGGCCACGTCTTCGAAGGTGAGGGGTACCCGACACCCACGGACAAGCGCTACTGCATCAACTCGATCGCACTGCGACTGCACCCCTCGAACAGCGCGGCGCAATAATCGGTTCCGCCGTAGCGCGCAGCGAAACCGTACGATGCGCCGAGCCCGTCGCGCCGGCCCCGAAATTCGGGGGGTCGGCGCGGCACGGAGGCGTGGGGCGGATCAGGGCAGTGCGGCCATGAGCTGTTCGATCTCGACCCGCGGACCGGTGAAGAACGGGATCTCCTTGCGCACGTGCAACCGGGCCTCGGTGGCCCGCAGATCACGCATGAGATCGACGATCCGATGCAGTTCCGGCGCCTCGAAGGCGAGGATCCACTCGTAGTCGCCGAGCGCGAACGCACTCACCGTATTGGCTCGCACATCCGGGTAACCGCGAGCCGCCTTGCCGTGGTCGGCGAGCATCTTGCGCCGTTCTTCGTCGGGCAGCAGGTACCACTCGTAGGACCGGACGAACGGGTAGACACAGATGTAGGCGCCGGGGTCCTCACCCGCGAGGAAGGCGGGGATATGACTCTTGTTGAACTCGGCGGGCCGGTGCAGGGCGGTATTGCTCCACACCGGGGTGGCGGCCCGGCCCAGTTCGGTGGTGCGCCGGAAATCGGCGTACGCCGCCTGCAGGTCCTCGACCCGCTCGGCGTGGGTCCACACCATGAAATCGGCATCGGCCCGCATACCGGCGACATCGTAGATACCGCGTACCACCACCTCCCGGTCGGCGAGACCGTCGAAGAACGCGCGGGCCTCCTTGGTCGCCGCTTCCCGGTCGTCGCCCAGCACGCCGGGTCGCACCTGGTACACCGAGAACATCAGGTAACGAATGGTGGAGTTGAGAGCCTGGTAATCGAGTCGCGCCATACCCCCATCGTGCCACTGCGGGTCCGCGAGCTTTCGTCGGCGGTCGTCTCCGCCGACCCACTCCGGCCGGCGATCCACCACCGGATATCCGCCGATTCAGCCGACGAGCGCCGTCGCTATCCGCCGGGCCGCCGCGGTCGCCGCGGCGACACAGGCCGGTACCCCGACACCGTGCAGATAGGCCCCGGTGACGGCGAGCCCGTCGATATCCGCGACCGCCGACTCGATATCGGCCACCCGCTCGGTATGTCCCGGCGCGTACTGGGCGAGACCCCCCGGCCACCGTTGCACGATAGCCGACAGCACGGTGATCGGGATCCCGGTGACCGTCGCCAGATCCGCGGCGGCGGCGTCGACGAGGTCGGTATCGGACCAGGACAACGGGGCGTCGTCGCCGAACTTGCCGAACGAGGCCCGCACCAGGGCGGTGTCCCGGGCCGCCAGATGCGACCATTTGCGACTGGACAGGGTGAACGCCTTGGCCCGCAAGGCTTCTCCGGTGGCCACCAGGATGCCGGAATTCTGCGGAAGCGGGGTGTCCCGGGGCAGAGCCAACGCCACGACCACCGAAGAGGACAACTCGATCCCGGCGGCGGCCTCGGCGGCGGCGGGAACGATATCGCGGAGCAGTCGGGCGGTTACGGGGGCGGGAGTGGCGAGCACCACTGCATCCACCGCGCCGACCGGATCCAACTGCCAGCCCCGGCCCGCTCGGGTCAATTCGGTGACGGCCGTCGACCGAACGATCGTGGCCGCCGCCCGCTCGGCCAGCGCGTCCAGCAGTACGCGGTAACCGTCGCGGATACCCCCGAACACGGGGGCCGTCGAGGGCGGCGGCAATACCTCGGTCACCGCCGCGGTGAGGCTGGGTGCGCCCCGGTCCAACGCGGCGGCCAGGGTGGGCAGGGCCGCCCGGACACCGATCGAGGACGAGATTCCCGCGTACACCCCGCCGAGCAGCGGATCGACACTGCGTTCGACGGTCTGGGCACCGAACCGGTCGGCGACCAGACCGAAGACATCGATATCGCCGCCGGGGCGCCAGTCGAGGGGACGGTCGGGTTCCGCGGCTATACGCGCCAGGGTTTCCGCGTCGACCAATCCCCGAACCGATTCCGGACCGGCCGGGATACCCATCAGTGTGCGTTCCGGAAGCGGATGTGTCTCCCCTCCGGCCCAGATCAGCGGGCGGAGTCCGGCGGGTGTCACCAGCTGCGATTCCAACCCCAGTTCACGCAGGAGGTCACCCACCTCGGGCCGCCGACCCACAAAGGCCTCGGCCCCCAGGTCGAACGGTTCACCCGCGAGTTCGCCGGTACGAAGCACCCCACCGACCCGATCCCGGCCTTCCACCACCATGATCTCGGCCGACTCGCCCAACGACCCCCGCAACCGGTAGGCCACGACGAGCCCGCTGATTCCCCCACCGACCACCGCGATTCTCATACCTCGAACCGTATCGGTGTCCCCGCCACGGCCTACGCCCCGGGGCGCCGGCCCGCGACGGCGGATCAGAGTTCGTGGACCAACTGCACCAAAGCGGTCAGCACACCGGGATCGGTGTCCGGCAGCACCCCGTGACCCAGATTGAAGATATGGCCGGCGGCACCCATCGTCACCGCGGCATCGGCCTCGGCGACGATCCGGCGTACTTGCGCCTCCACCACGGGCCAACCGGCGAACAGCACCGCGGGATCGAGATTGCCCTGCAAGGCCTTTCCGGGGCCGACCCGACGTACCGCCTCGGTCAACGGGACCCGCCAGTCCACACCGACCACATCGGCGCCCGCCTCCCCCATCGCGCCGAGCAGTTCCCCGGTGCCCACCCCGAAGTGGATGCGCGGCACCCCGGCATCGGCGATCTCGGCGAAGACCCGTTCCGAATGCGGCAGCACATGCGCGCGGTAGTCGGCCTGCGACAGCGCCCCGACCCAGGAGTCGAACAGCTGGATCGCGTCCACCCCGGCCGCCAGCTGCGCCTGCAGGAACACGATGGTGATATCGGTGAGAACGCCGAGCAGTTCGTGCCAGGCCTCCGGATCGGCGTACATCATCGCCTTGGTGCGCTCATGGTGTTTGCTCGGGCCGCCTTCGACCAGATAGGAGGCGAGGGTGAACGGCGCGCCCGCGAATCCGATCAACGGGGTGTCGCCGAGCGCGTCGGTCAGGAGGCCCACCGCGTCGGAGACCGCACCGACCTCTTCGGGCCGCAGCCGCGGTAGCGCGCGCACATCCGCGGCGGTGCGGACGGGTGAGGCGACCACCGGGCCCACTCCGGGGGCGATATCGAGCTCGATACCGGCCGCTTTGAGCGGGACCACGATATCGGAGAACAGGATGGCCGCATCGACTCCGTGCCGACGGATCGGCTGCATGGTGATCTCGCAGACCAGATCGGGGTCGAAACAGGATTCGAGCATGCCTATACCGGCGCGGACCTCACGGTATTCGGGCAGTGACCGGCCAGCCTGGCGCATGAACCACACCGGCCGATGACTCGGTACGGCGCCGGTGGCGGCGGCCAGGAAGGGGGAATCGGTCAACCGGCGTCGGGTATGAGTGTTCATCACCGCTCATCGTAGGCCGGTAGCGGCGCGGTGGCGGATTCGCGCGAGGAAAGCGGGATCACCGGTCGGGAACATTTCGTGCGGATCGCACCCGACACGACGAGGACGGAGAACCGGCGGCAACACCGGAACGCGACGAGGTGCGTTTACGATGGGATGCGCTCGGTCCATGTCGGCACCGGATGGCCCGGCGCGCCTCCGACCGCGCCGGGTACTCGGGGTCTACCGTCGTTCAGCGTGACACCGCTCGACTTCCGCGACGGCGCTGCACCGACCGAGGGCCCCGACGACGAACCCGCTTCATTTCGCGCCGCGACCGCGGCCATGGGTACCGCAACCGTGCATCCCCGGATCGAGCTGGCTCCGATCCGCCCTCCGCAGCGCCTCGCACCGTATTCCTACGCCCTCGGGGCCGAGGTCCGCCACGACGAGACATCGGCGGTGCCGGTCGACTCCGAGGGCGATGCCTTCGGCAGGCTCATCCTGCTCCACGACCCGAACGGCGCCGAGGCCTGGCACGGGACCTTTCGGCTCGTCGCCTACATCCAGGCCGATATCGATGCCGCGCTGGCCGCCGACCCGCTGCTGCCCGAAGTCGCCTGGAGTTGGTTGGTCGACGCCCTGGAATCGCGCGACGGACCGTTCACCGCACTCGGCGGCACGGTGACCTCCACGAGTTCGGTCCGCTATGGCGATATCGCGGGGCCACCGCGGGCACATCAACTGGAGTTGCGGGCGTCGTGGACCGCGCGCACGACCGAGATGCGACCGCATGTGGAGGCCTTCGGCGAAGTGCTCGCCTACGCGGCCGGCCTGCCCCCGGCCGGTATCACCGATTTGCGGCCCCAGTCACACACCGATATCGACCGGCGGTGAGGGGACGTAAAGTCTTGCTCTATGCCGGTAGCAGAGGAGCCCGCCCGTCACCCTTCCGGTGGTGACCCCTCGGGCGGGACAGCAGATTCCGCGGGAGCGAAGGAAGCCGCGTCCGCGGCGGTTCCGCTGCTCGCCCCGGCCGATGGGGTACCCCCGGTGCTGTCCACCGCGGAAGCGATCGCCGTCGCCGCCGATCGATTGGCGGCCGGTACCGGCCCCTTGGCGGTGGACGCCGAACGCGCGTCCGGGTTCCGGTATTCGGCGCGGGCGTATTTGATCCAGTTGCGGCGGGCCGGAGCGGGCACGGTGCTGATCGATCCGATTCCGGTCGCCGATGCGTTCGGGCCCTTGGCCGCCGCGATCAACGACCTGGAATGGGTACTACATTCGGCCGACCAGGATCTGCCCGGTCTGGCCGAGCTGGGCCTGCGGCCGGCCCGGCTCTTCGATACCGAGCTCGGCGGCCGACTGGCCGGCTTCGAACGGGTGGGGCTGGCGGCCATGGTGGAACGGCTGCTCGGGCGGGCGCTGCGCAAGGGGCACGGCGCGGCCGACTGGTCCAGCCGCCCGCTGCCGGCGGAATGGCTCAACTATGCCGCGCTGGATGTCGAACTGCTGCTGGAGTTGCGCGACGCGGTCGCCGCGGTACTGGCCGAGCAGGGCAAAACGGTATGGGCCGAACAGGAATTCGAGCATATTCGGCTGGCCGAACCACCGGCTCCGAAACCGGACCGCTGGCGCCGCACCTCCGGCATCCACGCCCTGCGCCGGGCACGACAACTGGCCATCGTCCGGGAACTGTGGATCACCCGGGACACCCTGGCGCGCACTCGCGATGTGGCGCCTTCCCGCGTCCTGCCCGACGCGGCCATCATCGCCGCGGCGAGTGCCGATCCGAAAACCATCACCCAGTTGCGGGCGCTACCGGTATTCGGCGGCCCCCGCCAACGCCGGTACTCCCGGGAATGGCTGGCCGCGGTGGAACGGGCCCGCGCCCTACCGGACGCCGAGCTGCCGCCCATGAGCCAGCCCTATGACGGCCCACCCCCGGTGAATCGCTGGGAACGACGCGACCCGGCTGCCGCGGCCCGACTGGCGCGCGCCCGCGCGGCCATGGCCACCCTCTCGGAGGAGGTGTCGGTGCCGGTGGAGAATCTGCTCGCCCCGGATCTGCTCCGCCGCCTGTGCTGGAACGGGTTGCCCGACTACGACCGCGGTCCGGATTCGCTGCCCGACCTGGTGGCCGGTATCGAGGGCTTCCTGAAGGCCCACGGCGCCCGCCCGTGGCAGCGCGAACTCACAGTCGACCGGCTCGCCGCCGCCCTGATCGGCCAACCTTCCCGATAGCTCTTCGTACCGCGTCCCGGCGCACCGTCCGGACCGGTGGTCAGCGCGCGTCCAGCCAGCCGCTGATCCGGCGAGCGATATCCGGGGCGGTGAGCCCCAGTTCCTGCCGCACCTGCGAGACGCTGCCGTGGTCCAGGAAACGCTGGGGAATACCGAGATCGCGAGTAGGCACGTCGAGCCCGGCCGCACGCAGCCGCGCGGAGATACCGGAACCGATACCGCCGTGCAGACCGCCGTCCTCGAGAGTCACCACCAAACGGTGGTTCTCGGCGAGTTTGACAATGGTGTCGGAAACCGGCAGCACCCAACGCGGGTCGACCACGGTGACGGTGACCCCCTCCGGCTCCAACAGTTCGGCGGCCTGCAGGGCAGCAGGTACCAGCGAGCCGATGGCGACGAGCAGCACATCACCGCGCTGGGCCCGCGCGGAGGTGCCCTCCCGATCCGGCGCCCACAACACATCGACCCCGTCGAGCCGTTCCACGGCCGGGATATCGGTGACCACGCTGCCCTTGGGAAAACGCAATGCCGTGGGGCCGTCGCTCAC
Organism: Nocardia paucivorans NBRC 100373; assembly: GCF_000308675.1. Lineage (GTDB taxonomy): Bacteria > Actinomycetota > Actinomycetes > Mycobacteriales > Mycobacteriaceae > Nocardia > Nocardia paucivorans. The sequence continues at coordinate 404,632 of NZ_BAGE01000041.1, forward strand.
CGCCAGTGCCTCCGCCAGCTCTTCTCGCAGGGTCGCGGCGTCACGCGGAGCCGCGACCCGCATACCGGGCACGATGCCGAGCAGCGACAGATCCCACATACCGTTGTGGCTGGCGCCGTCCTCACCGGTGATACCGGCCCGATCGAGTACGAGAGTAACCGGCTGTTTCAGCAGTGCCACATCCATCAGCAGCTGGTCGAAGGCGCGGTTGAGGAAGGTCGAATAGACGGCCACCACCGGATGCATCCCGCCGAGCGCGAGTCCGGCCGCCGACGCCACCGCGTGCTGTTCGGCGATACCGACGTCGAAAAGACGGTCCGGGAACCGTTCCCCGAACGCCGCCAGACCGGTGGGCCCGGGCATGGCGGCGGTGATGGCGACGATATCGTCGCGCCGCCGCGCGTGCTCGATCAGCTCCGCGGAGAACACCGAGGTCCAGCTCTCCGATTTGCCCTTGTTCACCGGGCTCCCGGTGAGCGGGTCGATCGGACCGCAGGCGTGCATCTGGTCGGCCTCGTGGTTCACGGCCGGTTCGTACCCATGGCCCTTCTGGGTGACCGCGTGCACCACCACCGGACCGCCGAAATCCTTGGCATGCCGCAACGCGGCCTCCAGGGCCACCACATCGTGGCCGTCCACCGGCCCGATGTACTTGATCCCGAGATCGCTGAACAGCTCCTGCGGGCTCACCGCGTCCTTGATACCGGCCTTCACCGCATGCACCATCGAATACGCCGAATCCCCGACCCGCGGGATGCTCTTGAGCAGGCGTTTGCCGGTGTCGAGCATATGTTCGTAGACGGGCTGGGTACGCAGTGCGGTCAACCGTTCGGCCAATCCGCCGATGGTCGGGGCATAGGAGCGTCCGTTGTCGTTGACCACCACGACCACCGGCCGGTCCCGGGCCGCGGCGATATTGTTGAGCGCCTCCCAGCACATGCCGCCGGTGAGGGCGCCGTCCCCGACCACCGCCACCACATGCCGCCGCCGGCCGCTCAGCGCGAATGCCTTGGCCAACCCGTCGGCGTACGACAGCGACGCGGAGGCGTGCGAGGACTCCACCCAGTCGTGTTCACTCTCCGCGCGGGACGGATAACCGGACAGCCCGCCGCTGCGCCGAAGGGTGTCGAACCCGCCCTTACGGCCGGTGAGGATCTTGTGCACGTACGCCTGATGGCCGGTGTCGAAGATCAGCGGATCGGCGGGAGAGTCGAATACCCGATGCAACGCTATGGTGAGTTCGACCACACCGAGATTGGGACCGAGATGTCCACCGGTGACGGCGACCTTCTGCACGAGAAACTCACGGATCTCGGTCGCGAGCTCCTCGAGTTGCGATACGGTCAGCCGACGCACGTCTTCGGGCGTGTCGACCCGGGAAAGCACTCCCACCTGAACTCGCTCCCTCCGGATAGCGCATCTGATCCGACCAGTCTAGAAGCCACGCTCACCGGCCCGATCTCGACAACGGCCCGTCGCGGCCGGCGATATCGGGCCGCGACATATTCGCCCAGCCTAATGGACGCCCCCGGCCCCGAGCCCGTCCACGGGCTCCGGAGGCCAGTGGAACGCGGATGCCCACCCCACCTTTCCGATCCCCGTACCGGGCCCCGGGACGCCTAGAGTGACCGACAGCACCTGCCCCGGGCCCGAGGGGATACCGAGAGCGAATAGACCGACACCGCAGGCGGGCGCCCCCGCCTGGGCGGCCGACAACGAGGAGACACCGTGAGCGAATACCACCCGGATACAACTGCCGCCCGGGTCGGCACCGTCACCGTCGTCGGGCACGGCCACGCCCGACAGACCCCCGATCTGCTGCGGTTCGTCGTCACGGTGGAGACCCGGGCGAGCAAGGTCGCACTCGCCTACGAGCGGGCCGGGCAGCGCATGGCGGCGGTGCTCGCGGCCCTGCGCTCCGACGGCGTCTCCGATGCCGATATCGGCACCACCGGACTGTCGGTGCGTACGGAGACGGTGTGGTCGCAGGACGGTGGGACGAGAATCACCGGATATGTGGCGAGTTCGGCGCTCACCGTCACCCTGCGCGAGTCGAGCGGGGGCGCCGCCCGACCCGATCCGGCCGCGATCATCGCCCACTGCGTCGAGGCGGGTGGCGACGACGTCCGGCTCGGCGGCCTCACCTTCACCTTCGCCGACGAGGAGGCGCTGTTGGCCCGCGCCCGCGACGCGGCCTGGGACAGCGCCCGGGCCAAGGCCGAGCAGTACGCCCACCGCGCGGGTCGCCGACTCGGTCCCGTCCTGGAGATCACCGAGAACACCGCTTCCGCCCCACCGACCGTGACCCCGGTCGCCCGGACCCTCGCGGCGCCGGCCGGACCGGAAGCGGTTCCGGTGGAGTCCGGGGAGGGAGAGCTGTCCGCCACGATTCGTGTCACCTGGCAACTGGACTGACGTTCACCCGGTCCGCGGCGTCACCGCTCCAGCAGCGCCAGGCATTCCACGTGATGGGTGGCCGGGAAGGCGTCGAAAGCACGCAGCTCGCTCAAGTGATATCCCGCGGCGCGATAGAGGCCCAGATCCCGAGCGAAGGCGGCGGGATCGCATCCGATGTGGACGATGCGATCGGGTCCGACGCCGGTGAGCGGGCCGACAACCGTTTTACCGGCGCCTGCCCGGGGCGGGTCCAGGACGACCACCCGAGGTGCCGGGCCGCCGGCGTGCTCGGCCACCCAACGTTCGACGCGCTGGGCGCGCAGGTCCAGCCAGGGCAGATCGCGCAGTGCCGCGACGCCGTCGGCGACGGCCGAACGCGCCGATTCGACCGCCAGCACCGACCCGGTCGGTCCCGTCCGTTCGGCCAGGCGGGCGGCGAACACACCGGCGCCGCTGTAGAGATCCCAGGCCGTATCCCCGGGGGCGAGATCGGACCACTGGGCCACCACATCCGAATAGCATTGCGCCGCACCGCGATGCGCCTGCCAGAAACCGGTGGCCGAGATCTCCCACCGGCGCCCCGCCACGTATTCGACGGCCCGCCCGCTACCGCCGAGCACCCATTCCTCCCGATGACCATGGGCGGCGGCGCGCCGGGCCGCGGCCCGGCGGCGCTGCGCACCGCGCCGATCGGATTCCGGGTCGTCCGCGAACCGGGGCTCGACACCGGGCCCGGTCGGGCGCTCATCGGCCGTCCGGACCCGGGAAGTATCGGCTCGGGAGCTCGACAGGGCCCGGCCGCCCGGGCGGCGACCGGCGGCCGGGTCGTCCCCACGACGACCGCGTCGGCCCCCTCGGATGTCGATCTCCTGGTGTGGTGGGGCGAGTTCGACGATATGGCGGATGCCGTCGGCGTCCACCGCCACCACCAGATCGGCACCGGGGGTCCACCGCCGCTCGGCGATGCCGTCCAGCGCACCGGGCACCGGTTGCGGGCAGCGTAGATCGGCTATCACCTCGGTGCTGCGATAACGATGTATCCCGGCGCGACCGGCGGCATCCACCGGTAGTCGGATACGTGTGCGCCAGCCGCCGGTCCGGTCGCCGAAGCCGGTGATCGGCTCCACCTCGACCTCTCGGTCGATACCGGCGATCCGGCGCAACTGCTCGGTCACCACCGATGCCTTCAGCGCGCGCTGGGCCGTGGCGGTGGCATGGGAGAAATCACAACAACCGGCGCCACCCGGCCCCGAGACGGGGCAGGTGGCGGGCACCCGGTCGGGGGACGGGTCGAGGATGTCGACGGCGTCGGCGCGGCAGAACGCGCCCCCGGTGTCCTCGGTGACCCGCGCCACTACCCGTTCGCCGGGTAACCCGTGTCGCACGAACACCACTCGGCCCTCGTGTCGAGCGACGCAGAACCCCCCGTGTCCGGGTGATCCGAGTCGCACGGGCAGGAGCCGGCCACGCCAATCGCTCATCGCTCGTATCCGTTCCGGTGCGGTGTCATGCCCCACCCCCGTATCCGCGACGCACAGCGCCGGGCGCGCTGTGTTCGCCTTCGCCGGAGGACCGGGCCCGAAGCGAGGAGCTCAGCTGCCAGGGCACACTGGTCACCATGACCCCGGGCTCGAACAGCAACCTGCCCTTGAGCCGCAGAGCACTCTGGTTGTGCAGCAACTGCTCCCACCAATGGCCGACCACATATTCGGGAATGAAGACGGTCACCACATCGCGTGGGGCGTTCTTGCGCACCCGTTTCACATAGTCCAGTACCGGTTTGGTGATCTCCCGGTATGGTGATTCGACAACTTTCAGCGGCACGGTGATATCGCTGCGTTCCCATTCGCGTACCAGCTTCCTGGTGTCGTCCTCGTCGACATTCACCGTAATCGCCTCGAGCGTATCCGGACGGGTGGCCCGGGCGTAGGCGAGAGCGCGCCGGGTGGGTAGATGCAACCGCGATACCAGCACTATCGAATGGGTACGACTGGGTAGCACCCCGTCCCATTCGTATTCATCCAGTTCTCGGGTCACCGAATCGTAGTGGTGGTGGATCATTTTCATCATCACGAAAATCACCGCCATGGTGAGAATCGCGATCCAGGCACCTGCGAAGAATTTCGTCGCGAGCACTATCACCAATACGGTTCCGGTGGCCAAAAGACCGATCGCGTTGATGATCCGTGACCGCAGCATGCGTATGCGCTGCGCGGGATCGCTCTCGGTGCGCAACAACCGGGACCAGTGCCGCAGCATGCCGGTCTGGCTGAGGGTGAACGAGACGAATACGCCGATGATGTAGAGCTGGATCAGCCGGGTGACCTCGGCGTCGAAGGCCACCACGAACCCCATCGCGGCGGCCGCCAGAAGGAGGATGCCATTGCTGAAGGCGAGCCGATCGCCGCGGGTGTGCAGCTGCCGCGGCAGGAACCGGCTCTGCGCCAGCACCGAACCGAGCACCGGAAAACCGTTGAACGCGGTGTTCGCGGCCAATGCCAGGATCAACACGGTCACCGCGGCCACGAAATAGAAGCCGATCGAGAAATCACTGAACACCGCGTGCGCGATCTGCGCGATCAGGGTTTTCTGCTGATACCCCTCCGGGGCGCCCACCAGTTGGGTGCGCGGATGTTCGGCGATCACGACGTGAATTTCCCGCGCCAGCACGATCATGCCGAGAAACAGCGTGATGGCGATGAGGCCGAGCATCAGCAGGGTGGTCGCGGCATTACGCGATTTGGGTTTGCGGAACGCCGGTACACCATTGCTGATCGCCTCCACGCCGGTGAGCGCCGCACATCCCGAGGAGAACGCCCGCGCCAGCAGGAAGAGCAGGGCCAGACCGGCCAGATGCTCTTCCTCGGCCCGGAGTTCGAATTCCGCGGATTCGGCACGGACCTCGTGATCCAGCACGAAGATCCGGATCAAACCCCAGATCAGCATACCGAACATGCCGATGAGGAACGCATAGGCCAGCAGGGCGAATGTCCGGCCCGATTCTCGGACGCCGCGCAGGTTCACGGCGGTGAGCACCCCGATGGCGAGCACGGCGAACAACGCTTTGTGCTCGGCGACGAAGGGTATCGCCGAGCCGGCGGTGGAGGCCGCCGAGGAAAGGGACACCGCGACGGTCAGCGCGTAGTCCACCAGGAGAGCGCTGCCCACCACCAGTCCGGCGTTCGCGCCGAGATTGGTGGTGACCACCTCGAAGTCACCGCCGCCGGACGGGTAGGCGTGCACATTCTGTCGGTAGCTGGCCACCACGACGGCGAGCACCACGGCCACCATCAGACCGATCCACGGCGAGTAGGAGTATCCGGCCAGACCCGCCACCGACAGGACGAGAAAGATCTGCTCCGGGGCGTACGCGACCGACGACATGGGATCGGAGGCGAAAACCGGCAGCGCGATCCGCTTGGGCAAGAGGGTGTGGCCCAGGGAATCGCTGCGGAATGGCCGTCCCAAGAGCAGGCGCTTGGTGGCGGTCGTCAACTTCGACACTGGAGGGAGCATAGGCGGGATCGGTTTCGTTCGTTCGGCGACATCTCCGGTTTTTGGGTTTGCCCCTATACCACAGGGGGAACGCCGGGGTGGGCGAGTTTGCGAGTACGGTTCGATCCCGGATGGACGAACCGGGCGGTCGCCCGGAGTTCGAAGGAGCGAGGTTCGCGGTGCACGTAGTGATCATGGGGTGCGGGCGGGTGGGGGCGTCGCTGGCCCGCACACTGATCCGACTGGACCACGATGTGGCCGTGATCGACCGGGACGAGGAGGCCTTCCGCCGCCTGGGCGCGAATTTCTCCGGTGCCCGGGTGCTGGGTGTGGGCTTCGACCGGGACGTGTTGATCCGGGCCGGTATCGAACGAGCGGACGCGTTCGCGGCGGTGTCGTCCGGGGACAACTCCAACATCATCTCCGCCCGGGTCGCGCGGGAAATGTTCGGGGTGCAGCGGGTGGTGGCGCGGATCTACGACCCCAAACGCGCTGCGGTCTACGAACGTCTCGGTATCCCCACCATCGCCACCGTGCCCTGGACCACCGACCGTTTCCTGCACACCCTGCTCGGCGACGCGGGCATCACCACCTGGCGCGATCCCACCGGGACCGTCGCGGTCGCCCAACTGGTGCTGCACGAGGAGTGGTATGGGCGCACCGTGCAGGACCTCGAACGCGGCATCGGTGCCCGGGTGGCGTTCATCATCCGATTCGGCCAAGGCGTGCTGCCCGACGCCAAGACCATCGTCCAGGCCGACGACACCGTCTACGTGGCCGCGGCCTCCGGCACGGTCGGTGAAGCGGTGGCATTGGCCGGGAATCCCCCTGCGGACAAGGACTGAACATGAAGGTGGCCATTGCCGGCGCCGGAGCGGTCGGCCGCTCCATCGCCCGGGAACTACTGCGCTCGGGGCACAGCGTGATGTTGCTGGAGCGACGACTCGACCACATCGACACCGGGGCCGCCCCGGAAGCGGTTTGGGTACACGCCGACGCCTGCGAACTGGAGCTGCTCGAGGCCGCGGGCCTCCAGGACTATGAGGTGGTCATCGCGGCGACCGGTGACGACAAGGCCAATCTGGTGCACAGCCTGCTGGCGAAGACCGAATTCGGGGTGCGGCGGGTGGTGGCTCGGGTCAACGATCCGCGCAACGAGTGGCTGTTCGACTCCGCCTGGGGGGTGGATGTCGCCGTGTCCACACCGCGGCTGTTGGCCTCGCTGGTCGAGGAAGCGGTCTCGGTGGGCGATCTGGTCCGGTTGATGACCCTGCGCCAAGGGCAGGCGAATCTGGTGGAGCTCACGCTCCCACCGGACACCATGCTGGCGGGTAAACCGGTACGCAGCCTGCGGTTGCCCCGCGATACCGCGCTGGTGACCATTCTGCGCGGCGGACGGGTGATCGTGCCGCAGCCCGATGATCCGTTCGAGGGCGACGACGAACTGCTGTTCGTGGCCTCGGCCGAGGCCGAGGAGGAGTTGCGGTCGATACTCGCGCCGCACGGCCTCACTACTCCTTGAGCGACGCGGCGGCCGAACGATATGGGACTCCGTCAGGAGATCTCCCGCATCCGGGCGCGCAGTTTGTTCAGGGCCCGGTGTTGCATCACCCGCACCACCCCCGGGGTGGTGCCGATCGCCTCGGCGGTCTGCGCCGCCGTCCAGCCCAGGATGAGCCGCATCACCAGCACTTCGCGGTGCACCGGAGCCAGTGTGCGCAGTAGCTCCGCGGCGGTACTACTGCGTTCGGCGGCCAGGGCCCATTCCTCCGGCCCCGCGGCCGGAGACGGTATATCGGGCACGTTCGCGGTGGGGTACACCCGATTCTGCTGGGAGTGGCGGAAAGCGTCGGCGACCTTGTTGGCCGAGATCCCGTAGACGAAGGCCAGAAATGATTTGCCCTGGTCCCGGTAGCGCGGAATGGCCTGCACGGTGGCCAGCAGAATCTCCTGCACCACATCGTCGACGGTTACCTGCAGATGGGCGGTATTACCCATCCGGGCTCGGCAGTACCGCTGCACCAGCGGATTGATCAGGCGCAGAATCTCCCCGGTCACGGTCATATCGCCCGCAGCGGCCGCATCGATCCGGGATTCCAGTTCGACCGCGATGCGCCGACTCTCCGATCGGGTCGTGTCCTCGTATCCTCGACGGGCACCCGGGGCCGCGAGCTGGTACCGGGCGGGTCGGCGTTCGGTAATCACAGGGCCCTCGTCCTCTCGGCGGATCGTCGTCACCAACGATCGTCCGATGGACACGGGGCGGGTGATAGACACCTCAGGGGTGGGTTCGTCCACACCCTGCCGCGGCAGCAGCGGAGGCGGTCAGGAGATCTCGGCCTTCGTACGCCCGGAACGAACGGGGTGATGGCCCACGCGACGCACCGCCCATACCGTCACCAGCAGCGCGATCGCGGTGAGCGGCCAACCCATGGCGATTCGGGCCACGGCCAACAGACCGGTGTTGTCGGCATCGTAGAGATGGTTCTGCACCAGATAACGCGCACCGAAGACGAGCACCCAGGTCAGGGTCGCGACATCGTAGAGCCGCACCGCGCGCCGCTCGACCCGCCATTCGGTGCCGTGGCCGTTGAGCACACCCCATATCACCCCCACCAGCGGCCACCGCACCAGAATCGAGATCGCGAAGACGGCAGCGTAGACGAGACTGGTGTAGATGCCGAAGAGGAAGAAACCCTTGGCCTCTCCCACCCGCCAGGCGATGAACGCGCAGATACCGACTCCGAAGAAACCGGATATCGCCGGCTGTACCGGTTCCCTACGCACCAATCGCCACACCAGGATCGCGGCGGCCACCCCCAAGGCGGCCCAGAGCGCCACGGTGAGACCGACCAGGGCGTTCACCGGGACGAACACCACCACCGGGAGCGTCGAATAGATCAGGCCGGCGAAACCACCCAGCTGTTCCAGCAGGGTGGGTGCCCCGCCCGGGGCGGTCCCGTCGTCGGCGCCGCGCACAGGCACCGGGACGGAATAGGGTGTGTTAGCGGCCCTGCGGTGGCGGGGGCGGGTAGGGGCGTTCTCATCGGTCGCCGGCATATGTCAGATGTTCCCGCGCAGTTCGTAGTAGGGGTTGTAGATCACCTTGTGGCCGTCCCGGTCGCCCACGCGTCCACGCACCAGAATGCGTCGCCCCGATTCGATACCGGGGATACGTTTGCGACCGATCCACACCAGGGTGATGGCATCGGTGCCGTCGAAGAACTCGGCCTGCACACTCGCGCCGGTGGACCGGGAACAGGCCTCGACGCTGCGCAACCTGCCCAGCATCGTCGCCTCCTCACCCCGTCGGCACTCCGAGGCCCGGCATGCTCCCGAGGCCTCGGCCTTCTCCGCCAGCTCCTCGGCGTCGAGCTGATCGATATCCTCGGTCAGTCGGCGACCGAGCCTGCGAAAATATCCGGAGGCGGTACCGCCGCCCGCTTTTCTTCCTGCCGAGGAAGACATAGCTAGCTCTCCTGTGAGCGATGGCGTGGAGCGCACGTCATCTGGTTTCCTGCCACGGCCCGGCTGTGACCGCACCCGCCACTGTAGATGGGCACGACCCACACCGCTACGCTCACTCCGGTGTTCGATTCCCCACTCCCGGCGGTTCTCGTCGCCCTGCCCGGCAGCGGCTCCGACGCGTATTTCGTCCGACAGTCCTTCGCCGCGGCCTGTATCGCGCGCGGAATCGAATTCATCGCCGTCGAGCCCGATCCGACCGCCGTCGTCGCCGGTTATCGGGCAGCTCTCGACGATGCCGCCTCCCGGGGACCGGTCCTGGTGGCGGGTATTTCCCTGGGCGCCGCGGTGGCCTTGGACTGGGCGCATCGGCGACCCGACGCCGCCGTGGGGGTCGTCGCCGCCCTACCGGCGTGGACGGGAGCGAATACCGCCGACTGTCCCGCCGCGCTCAGCGCCGCGACCACCGCGGCCCAACTGCGCGCCGAGGGGCTGGAACCGGTGCTCGAGCGGATGCGGGTCGGCAGCCCGCCCTGGTTGGCCGAGGCGCTCACCCGGTCGTGGCGCGCGCACGGGCCACTGCTGCCCGACGCGTTGGAGGAGGCGGCGCAGTACAAGTGGCCGGACGCCGGACAACTGGAGACATTGCCCGTTCCCATGGCGGTGATCACCGCCGTCGACGATCCGGTGCACCCGGTCGCGGTGGCCCGGGAATGGGCCCACCGCGCGCCGCGCGCGACCCTGATCGAGATCACGCTCGACGAGCTGGGCGCCGATCCGGCCGTATTGGGCCACACCGGACTGCGAGTTTTCGATCGGCGGGACCGCGAGCCCGGCGGCGCCTGATCGCCGGTGCCTCGCGGCCGCCGGCTCAGCTCCGACGCAGCTGCTGCATCGCCGAGCCCTCGGCACCGCGACGTGGTTGCCGGGGCTGCGGGGGTGTGAGCACCGATCCGGGGGACGCGGTGCGGGCCGCCGCGGCCTGTTGTACCGCGGCCTGCGCCGCCGCGGCCTGTTGCGCCGCCAGTATCTGCTGCTGATGGGCAGCGGCCAACTGGTCGGCGAGCTCCTGTGGCAACACCACCGGTAGCGGTTCGCGGACCGGGAGCGCCTCGGTGCCGCGCCGGACGACGGTTTCGTTCAGGACCGCACGCGCCGCCACGACCAACGGGCTGTCCGCGTCGACGGCGCCGGCCGGCCCGGCGGCCACCAGGCGCAGCATCCACCGCGGACCGTCGACGCCGATGAACCGCAGATCGGCGTCAGCGGTGTTCGCGAACAGTTCCCGACCCCACGGCCCCTTCTCGACGGATACCCGCGCCCCCTCCTTGCGCAGGGATTCCGCCAGGTCGGCGGCCACCGTCCGCCATTGCCCGCCGGATTTCGGCGCGGCATACGCGGCCACGGTGATCCGGCCGTGTTCGGTGGCGAGATGCACCGCCTGCGGGGTGCCCTGGGGGGTCATCTCGACCTGCAACTGGCCGCCCGGCGGCACCGGAATGATCACCGAACCCAGATCCAGGCGCTGATCGACGATCTTCTCGAGGACATCGGCCACATCGTCGTAGTCGTAGGGCCCACGCCGCTGCGGTTCGGTGTCGGGATCGTAGACATCGGCCTCGTCGATATCGATATCGTCGTAGTCGTACAGCGGCTCGTCGGGGTCGCCGTAGTCGCCCTCGGCGTACCCGGTGTCGTCGTACTCCTCGGCGCACTCCCCCGTGTCGTAGTCCTGTCGGTGATAGCCGCCGGTGTCGTACTCGTCGTAGTCCGCCTCGTATTCGGCGTACTCGTCCGCCCCGTACCGGGAGTCGGCCTCGGGTCCGCGTCTACCGCGGGATTTGCGTCGCCCGAACATCCCCGTCATACCTCCTTGCCGCGCGGGCCTGCCGCGCCGCCGCGAGTCAGACTCGCGTGACCTCCGCTGGAGCCGTATCCGCCGGTGCCGCGGTCGGACTCGTCGAGCCGGTCGACCTCCACGAAGTCCACCAACTCCACCCGCTGCACCAGCAGTTGCGCGATACGGTCGCCGCGCCGCAACTCGATCGGCGTGCGCGGATCGTGATTGATCAGGCACACCTTGATCTCACCGCGATACCCCGCATCGATGGTTCCCGGCGTGTTCACCACCGACAGACCGGTCTTGGCCGCCAGACCCGAACGCGGGTGCACCAGTCCGACGGTGCCCACCGGCAGGGCTACGGCGATACCGGTGCCGACCAGCACCCGCTCCCCCGGTTCCAGGATGACGTCTTCGGTGGTGCACAGATCCACACCCGCGTCGCCGTCATGGGCACGCGTCGGCATCGGTATGCCGGGATCCAACCGCAACAGGGGAATGGGTGAAAGTGCGCTCACGTCCGATCAGCCTACGCGCAGCGACCGGGCGTTCGTCGCCTAGTGTTGAGTCGTGTCCGACCAGCCTCGACCCACCGATGCCGAACACCGCACCCAGCCGGAAAAGCCCTACTACAGCGAACGGCTGTGGGTGCCGTGGTGGTGGTGGCCACCGGCCTTCGCGGTCACCGCTCTGCTCGCTGCCGAGATCCATATGGGGGCGCCGGGTCTACGGGCCTGGTTGCCGTATGTCCTGTTGTTCCCGATCCCGGTCTGGGTGCTGTTGTGGTTGAGCCGACACCGGATCGAAGTCGCGCCGGATGCGTCCGGTACGCCGGAATTGCGGGTGGACCGGGCCCATCTGCCGGTTACCTTCGTATCCCGCGCGACCACGGTGGCGCCGACGGCCAAGAGTGCGGCATTGGGTCGCCAGCTCGATCCCGCCGCGTATGTGCAGCATCGGCCGTGGGTCGGCGCCATGGTGCTGCTGGTCCTGGACGACCCGGACGACCCGACGCCGTACTGGTTGATCAGTACGCGTCGACCCGAACGAGTCCTGGCCGCGCTCGGTCTGCCGAGCGCGGAATGATCTGTGGGCCGCTCAGGCCGCACAGTCCATGCAGATCATCTGCCCGCCCTTGTCGCTGGCCAGCCTGCTGCGGTGGTGCACGAGGAAGCAGCTGGAACAGGTGAACTCGTCCGCCTGCTTCGGGATCACTCGAACCGTCAGCACCTCTTCGGACAGGTCCGCGCCGGGGAGCTCGAACGACTCCGCGGTATCGGATTCGTCGATGTCCACGACGGCGGACTGGGCCTCGTTGCGTCGGGCCTTCAGCTCCTCGAGCGAATCCTCCGAGACATCGTCGGTGTCGGTCCGCCGTGGTGCGTCATAGTCGGTTGCCATGTCGTATTCCCCTCGTTCTTACTCCGTATATCCCGGATCGGCCGCGCCGTCGACATCGACTGCGCGTACCACCCCGCCGGTGGTGCACATCACACGAGTACCGGTCGTCTATCAGCACGGATCCACCTTTCCCGTACCCGATAGCGTTCGGTCAACGCACGACATGCCCTGCTTGTTCCCGCGACCGAGCACCGCATTACTCGCCGATGTTTCGATCTGGGCGGCCAGACAATAGCGGACGAAAGGACAAAAAGGGCAACCGAAACTCAGATGTGTCGTAACCGACGGTCAATCGACACCGATATCGACACGCTTCGATACAGCGGGTGTCCATCGCATCGCAATGGACACATTTACGTAGAGTGAGCGAGTGGTTTCACTGATCACCGAAGGCAGTGCGACGGACGAGCAGGGCCGTCCCTTCATCCGCCGACGAATGCGGCCGTGGTTGATCTTGATCGCGGTGCTCGCCCTGGTCTGCGCCCTCGTCTGGATCAAGGCGCTCACCACCGCGGACGACGGTTATGCTCCGATGAGTTGCAATTCACCCAGCCCGGCGACCGATCCGGACGCTCAACCCCAGCCCGAGCTCGGTCAGCGCGTGGGCACAAACCGGCTCCAGGACGTGGAACCCGCACCGTTGGCCGAAACGAAAGTGCGTGTCCTCAACGCCAACAATCAGCGCGGTCAGGCCGCCCATGTCGCGGCCCAGCTCGGCGACCTCGGTTTCGGCAGTGTGCCCGGAGACCCGTACGGCAACGATCCGATATACGCCAACGGCGATCTGGAATGCACCGGTCAGATCCGGTACGGAGTGAACGGCCGGCCGGCCGCCGCAGCCGTTCAGCTGGCCGTTCCGTGCGCGGAACTGATCGAGGACAAGCGCGAGGACACCTCGGTGGATCTCGTGCTCGGGTCCCTGTTCGGCGGTGATGTCCGGCCCAACAACGATGCCGCGGAGGTGCTGCGGTCGTTGAAGAACCCGGTCACCGGCAATAGCCCGGCCATCGATCCCGACCTGCTCGCCGCAGCGCGACACGCGCGCTGCTGACCGCACCGAGCGAAGCGACCGGTCCCGGCGGGCCCCGAAACGCCCGCCGGGACCGGTCTCAGGACTGCGGGATCGGCTCGCTCACCCCCAGACGGTCGAACAGCTCGAGCAGTTCGGCGCCGATCCCCGGCGCCGCGGCCACCACCAACGCCCCGGTCGAACCGGAAGTATCGGCCGCCGGCAGGTGTACTATCGCCCCTGCCTCCGTGGCGATCAATGCCCCCGCCGCCCAGTCCCACGGGTTCAGACCGTGCTCGTAGTGGGCGTCGACCCGGCCCTCGGCGACCATGCACAGATCCAGCGCCGCCGCCCCGATCCGGCGGATATCGCGGATATGCGGCATCAGTTCCGCGACCAGCGCCGCCTGCCGGGTCCGACGTGCGGCGTCATAGCCGAAACCGGTGGCGATCAAGGCCATTCGCACCGATCGCACCGAGGTACAGCGCAGTGGGACGACGGTCCCGTCCGGTTCGATTCGTTGCGCACCCATCCCGAGCGCCGCGCGATAGGTCACGGCCGCGGCGACATCGACGACCGCGCCCGCCACGGACCGTCCCCCACGCAGCGCGGCAACCGATACCGCGTAGGCGGGAATGCCGTAGAGGAAGTTCACCGTCCCGTCGATCGGGTCCACCACCCAGACCACCGTGTCGTCGCCGGCCGCGTCCGGATCCCCGCCGCCTTCCTCGCCGAGGATGTGGTCGTCCGGACGCAGACGGGCCAGTTCGTCGCGGATGAGCTGCTCGGTCTCGGTGTCCACGACGGTCACCGGATCGGTCGGGGTGCTCTTGACGCGGACCGCCCCGTCGGCGGAACCCGACGCGCCGAACACCTCGGGACGGCGGGCCCGCACATGGGCGGCGGCGGTTTCGGCCAAATACACCGCGAGCCGACGGAGTTCGGCCGCGTCGGCGGGGGTGGGGTCCGCGATGGAGGCATGGGCACTGGAGCGGGTCATCGATTCCGACACAGGGCCCATCGCAGCACAGATCCTGCGAGCCGGGCCACAGCCGACGCGCATTAGTCTTGTCGTGCACGACACACAGCGGCCGACCGCTCGCCACTCGAAGGCGGCGTCACGGCAGGTCGATGCAGGGCAGCGAGGCCACGGTTCGGGTACGGCCGTGACGGGGTATTTCTCTCGCGCCCGGCGGCCGTCGTGAAGCCCGGTACGCCGTGTGGATACCAGCCAGATCAGCCTGCACAGGGAACGAGGGAATCGTCATGTCCGGTCGGGGGCACGCATTCGGGATCGACATCGGAGGCAGCGGCGTCAAGGGCGCCGCGGTGGACCTGGCCACCGGCGAACTCTTACACGAACGCATCAAGATCGCCACCCCGCAACCCGCGACCCCCGATGCCGTGGCCGATACGGTGGCGCAGCTGGTGGCCCGGGCGGGGTGGGACGGACCGGTCGGAATCACCCTGCCGTGTGTCGTACTCGACGGAATCGCGCAGACCGCGGCCAATGTGGACCCGGCCTGGGTCGGCACCGATGCCCGCACCCTGTTCTCCAAGGCCCTCGACGGCCGTCGGGTGACCGTGCTCAACGACGCCGACGCCGCAGGGTTGGCCGAAGACCACTACGGCGCGGCCCGAGAGTTCGAGGGTCTGGTGCTGTTGTTGACCTTCGGGACCGGGATCGGTTCGGCGCTGCTGCACAACGGCGCGCTGGTCCCCAACAGCGAACTCGGCCACCTGGAAGTGGGTGGGATGGAGGCCGAGCACCAGGCCGCGGCCTCGATCAAGGATCGTGACGGCCTGTCCTACCCGGAATGGGCGCAACGGGTGAGTACCGTGCTGATCAGCCTGGAAAACCTGTTCTGGCCGGCGGTCTTCGTCGCGGGCGGTGGGATCAGCCGGGAAGCGGATCGGTGGATACCTCTGCTGACCAACCGAACACCGGTTATCCCGGCCGTTCTACGGAACACCGCGGGTATCGTGGGCGCGGCCATGGCCATCGATGCCGGAATCGCACCCTGAAGTTGCACGCCACGCGGACAAGGGCACACTGATTGGATCGTTACAATGGAACTGCCCGGCGGTGAGCCGGAGACCCCCGACCGGCGCAGGGCCGGTGTAACCCGACAGACCGCTCCGCCGGAAACCTACTCTGGCGTGACGCCGCACGAGACCGTCACGAAAGGGCGTACGTGGTAGCCACGAATACCCGTCAGACAGCCGATTCGGCCGACGCCGACACCCCCGAAGTCCCCGCGCGTCCGGCCCGCAAGACCGCCGCCAAGAAGGCCCCGGCCAAGAAGGCCACGGCGAAGAAGGCGACGGCCAAGAAGGCTGCCGCCAAGAAGGCCCCGGCCAAGAAGACCGCGGCCAAGAAGGCGACCACCAAGAAGGCGGCGGGCAGCGAACCCACCGACGAGCCGCTCGACGACGAATCGCTGGATCTCGAGGATCTCGGCGATCTGGAGGTGTCCGAGGACGACCTCACCGCAGAGGGCGATGACCTCGTCGAGGATGTCGCCGAGGAGGAAGCCGACGAGGAACCCAGCGCGGCGGACAAGGCCTCCGGTGATTTCGTCTGGGACGAGGAGGAGTCCGAGGCGCTGCGTCAGGCGCGTAAGGACGCCGAACTCACCGCCTCGGCCGACTCGGTACGCGCCTACCTCAAGCAGATCGGCAAGGTCGCGCTGCTCAATGCCGAGGAGGAGGTCGAACTCGCCAAGCGGATCGAGGCCGGTCTCTACGCGGCGGAGAAGATGCGCGAGTTCGCCGAATCCGGTGAGAAGCTGCCGGTGTCGGTACGCCGCGACTACAACTGGATCATCCGCGACGGCAACCGTGCCAAGAACCACCTCCTCGAGGCGAACCTCCGTCTGGTGGTCTCCCTCGCCAAGCGTTATACCGGCCGCGGAATGGCATTCCTGGATCTCATCCAAGAGGGCAATCTGGGTCTGATCCGCGCTGTGGAGAAGTTCGACTACACCAAGGGCTACAAGTTCTCCACCTACGCCACCTGGTGGATCCGGCAGGCCATCACCCGCGCCATGGCCGACCAGGCCCGCACCATCCGTATTCCGGTGCACATGGTCGAGGTGATCAACAAGCTCGGTCGTATCCAGCGTGAGCTGCTCCAGGATCTGGGCCGCGAGCCCACCCCGGAGGAACTGGCCAAGGAAATGGACATCACGCCGGAGAAGGTCCTCGAGATCCAGCAGTACGCGCGTGAGCCGATCTCCCTCGATCAGACCATCGGCGACGAGGGCGACAGCCAGCTCGGTGATTTCATCGAGGACTCGGAGGCCGTGGTCGCGGTCGACGCGGTGAGCTTCACCCTGCTGCAGGATCAACTGCAATCGGTGTTGGAGACCCTGTCCGAGCGTGAGGCGGGTGTGGTGCGGCTGCGGTTCGGTCTCACCGACGGCCAGCCGCGCACCCTCGACGAGATCGGTCAGGTCTACGGCGTCACCCGCGAACGTATCCGGCAGATCGAGTCCAAGACCATGAGCAAGCTGCGCCACCCCAGCCGCTCGCAGGTGCTCCGCGACTACCTGGACTGACGGTCACCCGACCTGTCGACACCATCTCGGCCCCCGGACACGGTCCGGGGGCCGAGATGTTCGAGACGGCGGTTTCGCCTATATCCGGTTCGATTCGACCGCCCGCCGGACCGCTTCCCGTTCCGTATCACCGGATACGGGCTTCGACCGAGCCTCGGCTTCCAGGGCCGCGTCACGGGAGGTGTCCTTCAGGTCCACTCCGGAACGCCCGAGCCGGCGGGCACCGTCGACCAGGCCCGCCACCACCGCCGCGGCATGCGCATAGCCGAGTCCGTCGGGCGGATGGATATTGGACACGCAGTTGCGTTCGGCGTCGGTACGTCCCGGCCGGGGATGATGGGTGAGATAGATCCCCAGACTGTCGGCGACCGACAGACCCGGACGTTCCCCGATCAATACCAGCGCTGTCGAAACTCCCAGCGCGGCGCCGACATGATCGCCCAGCGCCACCCGCGCCTGGGTGGCGATCACCGGCGGTGCCATGGTGTACCGCGGGCGCAGAACATCTATCAACGCGGCCAGCATCCCCGGCGCGTGCTCGGCCACCGCCCGGGCCGACAGGCCGTCGGCGAGAACGAAACCGATATCCGCACCGATATGCGACAGGCCCGGTATCGCCTCCGACCGCCCGGGTTCGCTCGACCACGCCGATTCGGGTATCCGTCCCAGGTCCGGGCGCCGCAGATATTCGGCGCGGTCCCGCGCCCGACTGCGGACCACGATCGGCACCCCGATCCCCAGCGCGGCGACCCGTTCGGACAGCGCGTCGACCTCCAAGGGAGCGTGTACCGCGTCGCGGGCCGCGGCATGCGCGGCCCGGAACTCCAGCACCCGCGCGGTGGGCAGCGCGTCCCCGGCCCGTCCCAGACCGATCCGGGCCCGGGTGGCGGTCCGCAGTCGAGCCCAGAACTGTTCGGTATCGGTGGTTTCGGGCGGACGCGCATCGCCGCTCATACCGCCCCCGTCAGGGCGCGCAGCGGGGAGCTCACCGGCGGTACCGGCAGTACCCGGCCGGTGGTGTCGAGCATGCCGAGCCGTTCCAACCAGGCCGCGAATTCGGGCGCCGGACGCAGCCCCAACACCCGACGCGCGTACAACGCGTCGTGGAAACTCAGACTCTGGTAGCCGAGCATCACATCGTCGGCTCCCGGCACGGTGATGACGAACGCGCAACCGGCCGCACCGAGCAGCGTCAGCAATGTGTCCATATCGTCCTGGTCGGCCTCGGCGTGATTGGTGTAGCAGACGTCCACCCCCATGGGCAGGCCGAGCAGTTTGCCGCAGAAGTGGTCCTCCAGCCCGGCCCGGATGATCTGTTTGCCGTCGTACAGGTATTCCGGGCCGATGAATCCGACCACCGTATTCACCAGCAGCGGTTCCAGTTCCCGGGCCACCGCGTAGGCACGGGCCTCCAGGGTCTGCTGATCCACCGGTGCGCCGCCGGTGCCCAGGTGGGCGTGCGCCGACAGCGCCGACCCCTGCCCGGTCTCCAGGTACATCACATTGTCGCCCACCGTGCCGCGCCGCAGCGACCGGCCCGCGTCGTTCGCTTCCCGCAGCAGCGCCAGATTCACCCCGAACGCCGCGTTCGCACCCTCGGTCCCCGCGACGGACTGGAAGACCAGATCCACCGGAGCGCCCGCCTCGATGAGACCGAGGGTGGTGGTCACATGGGACAGCACACATGACTGCGCGGGGATGTCGAAGCGGGTACGTACCTCGTCGAGCAGCTCGAGTAGGTCGGCTCCGGCCCGCGGGGAATCGGTCGCCGGGTTGATACCGATCACCGCGTCACCACAGCCCAACAGCAACCCGTCCAGGACCGCCGCGGCGATTCCCCGCGGATCGTCGGTCGGATGGTTGGGTTGCAGTCGAGTGGCGAGTGTTCCCGGGGTGCCGATGGTGGTGCGAAACGCGGCATGTACCCGCGCGGCCCGGGCGACGGCGACGAGATCCTGATTACGCATGATCTTGCTGACGGCGGCGACCATTTCCGGGGTGAGCCCGCCGGCCACGGCACCGAGCGTATCGGCGGGATCGATGCCGCCCTCACCCGCGGCGACCGAGAGCAGCCAGTCCCGCAACCCGCCCACCGTGAGATGGGCGATCGGCGCGAAAGCGGTTCGGTCGTGGGTGTCGATGATCAGGCGGGTGACCTCGTCGGTTTCGTACGGCACCACGGGGTCGTCCAGGAACTCCGTCAGCGGCACATCGGCCAACGCCCATTGCGCGACGGCCCGCTGCGCGTCGGTGGCCGCCGCGCAGCCGGCGAGTTCGTCACCGCTACGCCGTGGGCTCGCCTTGGCCAGGAGATCGACCAGTCCGTCGAATCGATAGGAGGTACCGCCCAGCCGCTGGGTGTAACTCCTCATTCCAGCTCCTTTTCCGCTCGGGCGAGGATCGCGGACTCCTCGTCCGGCGACCCGGCCACCAGACGGGTCCGGCTGTAGAGACCGAAGTAAGCCATGAAGGCGCAGAACACCGCCAGGGTCCATCCCGCGGCCACCGGGTCGACCAGGAAGGTGGCGATGACCGCGGCACAGGCCACCAGCAGGGCGAACCCGGTGGTCGCAATACCGCCGGGGGTTCGATACGGCCGCGGCATCTCCGGTTCCCGCACCCGCAGCACGATATGGCCGATCATCATCAGCACGTAGCTCAGCGCGGCGCCGAATACCGCCATGTTCAACAGCATGGCACCCTCACCGGTCAGGGAGAGGACGAATCCGATGATTCCCGGCACCACCAGGGCCAGAACGGGCGCTTTACGCGTATTGGTCACCGACAGGCGGGTGGGCAGGTATCCGGCCCGGGACAGGGCGAAGGTCTGCCGCGAGTAGGCGTACACGATGGAGAAGAACGACGCCACCAGACCGGCCAGGCCGATGTAATTGACCACGGTGGCCGCGCTACCGGACCCCAAGGCCTCGACCAGCGGGTTCGCCGATTCCGACAAGGCCTCGGCGCCGAGTGCGCCGGTGGACAGCAGCAGGACCGACAGGCCGGTGACGACCAGCACCATCATGCTGACGACAATGCCCCGCGGCACGTTCTTCTCCGGTTCGCGAGCTTCTTCCGCGGCCAGCGGCACTCCCTCCACGGCGAGGAAGAACCAGATGGCGAACGGGACGGCCGACCAGATGCCGAGCACCCCGAACGGTAGCCACGACGAGGAACCGGCCGCGTCGGGATCGACCGCGATATCGGTCAGGTTGGCCACCTCGAACCGGCCCCAGGCCACGCTCGCGAACACCACCAGACCCACCAGCGCGATGGCGGTGATCACGAACATCGCCTTGAGCGCTTCTCCCACACCGGCCAGGTGGATCCCGATGAACACCGCGTACACCACCAGATACACCCACCAACCGTCGGCGATGCCGAACAGGTTCAGCGACTCCACATAGCCGCCGATGAAGGTGGCGATCGCCGCGGGCGCGATGGAATATTCCAAGAGAATGGCGGTGCCGGTGGCGAATCCGCCCCACGGCCCCAGCGCCCGCCGCGCGAAGGCGTACCCGCCGCCGGCGGTGGGCAACGCCGCCGAGAGCTCGGCCATACCCAACACCATCGCGAAGTACATCCCGGCGATCAGTACCGTTGCGATGAGCAGGCCGCCGAATCCCCCTTCCGCGAGCCCGAAATTCCATCCCGAGTAGTCCCCGGAGATCACATAGCTGACGCCGAGCCCGGCCAGCAGCACCCATCCGGCGGTTCCCGATCGCAGAGTTCGTTTGGCCAGATAGTCGTCGGCCACCTCGATTGCCATGCCATTTACTCCCTCATCCTCGGCGTCTCCGCCGATGCCCCATTTTGAAGAGGGAATATTTCCTATTTGTGACCGCAGATGTCATCCATGAGGCGGCCGCCGACTCACCGGAGCGAGTGTGCGCGAGAACCGATACGAACGAGATCGCGTCCGATCCCCCGAGTGAAGAGCGCGATCGCCGCCACCGGATCAGCCGTGCGTGAGAATCTTCTCCGCGGCGTCCAGGCCGTCGGGTGTGCCGATCGCCACGAGCAGATCACCGGCCTCGAGGGTGAAATCGGGACCCGGCGACGGATACACCTGATCGGCCCGCAGGACTGCGACGATGGAGGTCGAGGTTCGTGTCCGCATGGCGGTCTCGCCCAGCGTGCGGCCACGGTAGGGCGAGGTCTCGGTGAGCGGTAGTTGGCGGGTGACGATACCGGGCAACTCGTTCCGGTCGCCCTCGGGATCGATAACCGGCCGTGGCGTGCCCAACAGGCTCGCCAGCACCGAGGCCTCGTCATCGTCCAGAGGGATTTGCGCGACACAGGCATCCTGGTCGTCGGTTTTGGATACGATCAGGTCGATATCGCCGTCCCGGTGGGCGACGACCCCGATTCGGCGACCCGATCGGATCTCGAAATCTTTCCGCACCCCGATGCCGGGTAGCGCTGTGACGTCGATGTGCACACTCCCAGCGTAACCGTCGGCAATTACCTTCGCCGCCCCGCCTACCGGCAATTTTCCCGTGGTGGACAGGGGGTTTCACCGAGCGCGAGCACACGGTCCGGGTTCGGCCGCGCCGGAGCCGTCGACGGTGACGCCGGCCCGCCCTCCGCTCAACCGGACAGGGGCGCGAATGTGCCGTCCGGGCCGGGACGGTAGTCCTCGACCGCGATCACGGCGGCAGCCGGCAGCGGTCCGTACAGATGGGGGAAACGCATGTGCGGATCGTCACCCGGAACGCCCGGCTCCCAACGCACCACGGCGTCCAGGCGGGTGGGATCCAGCCGCAGCAGCACCAGATCACGACGACCACGGAACAACCGGTTGGCGGGCAGATGAACCTGCCGAGGCGCGGACAGGTGGACGAAGCCCTCGGTGGTCAGCGACGGGGGCCGGTGTGCGCCGGTCTCCTGTGCGATTCGCCATTCCGCGGCCGAACACAGATGAACCAGGGTGTGAGTGTCGGTGGACACGGGTAATCTCCCGATAGACAACTTGGATCGGTCTGTTCGAAAGGGTGTTGCAAGCCGTTTTCCAGAGCCGACGAGAAGTTTTCGCCGAGAGCGAAAACCGCTGGTCGTGTTAGGGAAAACACATTGTTTCCCAAAGGGGAACAAAGCCCCCGTCCCGAACGTCTGACAGAGTAGTCATACCCCTGCTGGGAAGCAGCGGAAGCGAGCCCGCGGAGTGACCACGGGCCCCACACCAGGTGAACGGTTTGTGTGCCGGGAGCCAGGACGGAGGAGTCATGCCAGGAACCCTGACCAGCACCCCACTGACCGCGGTTGATCGTTGTGATCGTTGCGGCGCGGCTGCTCGTGTGCGTGCCGTTCTGCCCGCAGGTGGCGAGTTGCTCTTCTGCCAGCACCACGCGAACGAACATATGGATCGGCTCCGTGAGCTCGATGCCGTGATCGACACGGAATCCGCTCCCGCGATCTGACCCGTCCTCGCGTCCGACACAACAACATCGAACAACAGAAACATCGAACAACAGAACAGACAGTTGAATACGCCTCCCGCGGCGGACGACCCCCAGGTCGTCCGCCGCGGGCCTCATTCGGCCAGGATGCCGTCCAACAGGCGTTCCAGGCCGTACTCGAAATCACCATCCGGATCGCCGGGAGCCCGATACAACTCGCCGACCGCGGCACCGACGCGGGCCGCCAGGGGGAACTCCTCGGCGGGCATGAGCCGACTCAGCAGCGGCCCGTGCGCCGCCCACCAGTGGGCATCCGATACCTGGCGGGTCTCGCGCCTCGCCGCGAGCGCCATCCGGGCATTACCGGTGGCAAATTCCGACAGCACCGCAATCACCCGGTCCATGTGCACATCGTCGAGCCCCAGCCCGTCCACGGCCGCCAGATGACGTTCGTAGCGCCGCATACGCCCCGGCCCGAGCACCAGTCGCCACGGCGATATGTCGAGCAGCCAGGGGTGGGTGAGCAGTTCGTTCCTGATCTGTCGCGCGATCGCGGCCAGTCGGTCCCGGGCGGGCAGTTCGGGCGGGATCGGTTCGTCCTCGTCGGTAACGGCATCGACCATGAGCACGGCGAGGGCGTCCTTGCTCGGCACATAGGTGTACAGGCTCATCGGCCGCAGGCCGAGCTCCGCTGCGACGGCACGCACCGAGACCTTGTCGTAGCCGTCCCGATCGGCCAACCGGATCGCGGCAGCCACCACCTCGTCCACGCTGACCGTCTGTTTGGGTCCGCGTCCACCGACGCGGGGCGGTAGTTCGTGTCGCCACAGTAGGTGCAACAGGATGCGCGCCCGTTCGGCGGTCGGATCGGTCATCGGACTCCTTCGGCTGCACGAGGACCCGTCCGGCGTATACCGGCACCGGGGGAACAAAGTCGGTACGGTGTACGTTGTTCCGATACTCCGTACGCCATACGACGATTCTAGGGGTGCACACTGCCCACCACTCAGGCCACCTACCTCCCGGACCGGCACATGTTCGCGATATGGACATGGACCGGTCACGCACCCGGGCGTCCACCACGCACGGTCGGGCTCGGCACCACCATCGAACTGGCAATTCCACGCCACGTCATCGGGAAGGGCTCCACCGTCGCCGTCGCCGATATCGAATGCGCCCTGCTGGAACCCGCCGACTTCGCCGGCGCCCCCCTCGACGACCCCGGCCCCTCGGTCCACGCCTGGCGCCGCGCACTCGACGGCGAGCGGATATCGCTACCACCGGCCGCCCACGCCGTGCCCGACGCCACCGGAACCTCGATACTCGCGGGTCCGCACGCGCTGGCGGTCCTGCACGACACCGCGGCCGTCGCCGCTGAACTCCGCGCTGGTCTGATCGCCGAACTGCGCCCCTATCAGGCACGCGGTATCGGCTGGCTGCGCGAGACCACCGCCCGCCACGGCGGCGCGATCCTCGCCGACGAGATGGGCCTGGGGAAAACCGTCCAGACCATCGGATTCCTGCTGGGCCGCGCGCAGACCGGACCACAGCTGGTGGTGTGTCCCACTTCATTGGTCGGTAACTGGGTGTACGAAATCGAACGATTCGCTCCGGGGTTGCGGCCGCACGCCTGGCGCGGCGGCGATCTCGCCGCGGAGCGGACAACCGTGATCGTCACCGGCTATCCGACGCTGCGGCTGCACGGTGCGGACCTCGCCGCGGTCGACTGGGCCACGGCCGTCTTCGACGAGGCACAGGCCCTGAAGAATCCGCGCACCCAGGTGTCCAAGGCGGCCCGAGCGCTCCGGGCCACGGCGACCGTGGCCCTCACCGGAACCCCCGTGGAGAACCATCTCGAAGAACTTTGGGCGCTGCTGAACCTGGTCGCCCCGCGCCTGTTCGGCCACCGCGCCCAGTTCCGTCGCCGCTACGCCCGACCCATCCAGGAGGGATCCGCCGCCGCGGCCGCGCGGCTGCGCGATGCCATCGAACCGGTGGTGTTGGCGCGGCGCAAGGCACAGGTGGCCGCCTCGCTGCCACCGAAGATTCACACCGACCTGCTCTGCGATCTGACTCCGGAACAGGAGCGGCTCTACGACGAATTGCTCGAACGGGCCGCCGACGAGGGCTTCGGCGCGGGGGTGCAACGACAGTCCCGGGTGCTGGCGGCGCTCACCGCACTCAAACAGGTGTGCAACCATCCCGGGCTGGTCACCGGCGACCTGACGGATCTGGCCGGCCGATCGGGCAAATTCGATCTGTGCGCCGATATCCTCGCGAACAATCTGGAAACCGGCGCGCCGACACTCGTGTTCACCCAATATCGTGGCACCGGCGAGCTGCTGACCCGCCTCCTGGCCGAACGGTTCGGCATTACCGCGCCGTTCTTCCACGGTGGACTCTCCTCGGCCGAACGCGCCGAGATCGTCCGGGAATTCCAGGCACCCGACGGGCCGCCGGTGCTGATCCTGAGCCTGCGAGCCGGCGGCACCGGGCTCACCCTCACCCGCGCGGCCGATGTCGTCCACTTCGACCGCTGGTGGAACCCCGCCGTGGAAGCACAGGCCACCGACCGGGCACACCGGATCGGGCAGACCCGCACGGTCACCGTCACCACGCTCACCTCCGCCACCACGGTCGAAGAGCACATCGCGACCATGCAGCGGCGCAAATCGGCGCTCACCGATCTCGGCGATACCGGCGGTATCGCCGAACTGGCCCGGCTCGACGACGACCAACTCCTCGCAATCCTGCGCCGTAAACGGGAAGACCGATGACCGACAACGAATTCGGCTATACGCCGTGGGGTATGGACTGGGTGCGGCTGGCCGAACCGCTACGACAGACCCGACCCGACCCGCTGCTGCCGCGGGCGCGCAGCATCGCCCGCCACAACGGTGTCCGGACGGATATCGAGGGCCGTATCGTACGCGCGCACATCCATCGCGGCGGACAGGCCTCGATCGCCCATCTCGAGTTCGCCCCACTGTCGCATACGGCACTCACCGCGCTGGCCACGATCATCCCACCCACGCCTATCGTGCTCACCGACGATATGCACCGCGCGGCCGTCACCGCGGGAGCGCATCCGGCACCGGTCCTCGTGGCCACCGACTGCTCCTGTTCGGCGCGCACCCCACGCTGTGTGCACGTCCTGGCCACCTGCTACGCGATGGCACGACACGTCGACGAGAACCCGCGCCTCTCCCTGGAGATCCAGGGCTATGGGACCACCCCGGCCGAGGTGGTCGACGAGACCGGCGCCGGTGACATCGTCCGCCGGTTGCCCATCAACACCCTCGACCCGGCGAGTTTCTTCGATCCGCCGCCATCGTGAGCATGCCGCATCACCACGTCTGGTGAACACTTGTCGGCACCGGGCGCAGCGGCTTCCGCAGGGCTGTCCCCGCCGCTGTCCACCGCTACATCCGCCGCAATGCGGCGATCCGCTCCCCCAACTGCTCGGCCGTGGCCAGAGCGGTCGGTGGACCACCACACTGGCGCCGCAGTTCGCCGTGGATCACACCGTGCGGTTTCCCGGTGCGATGGTGATGCATGGCGACGAGGCTGTTGAGTTCACGCCGCAGCTCTCCCAGTCGGTCCGCCGCGGCGACGCGTTCGGCCGATGACGCCACCCGCGAGCCGGGGTCGGGCGAGGGCGCGCTCTCGGCGCCGGCCTTGGATCGTTCGGCGAGCTGACGGGCCTGGCGTTCACGCAGCAGCGCGCGCATCTGTTCGGCGTCGAGCAGACCCGGGATACCGAGGTAGTCGGCTTCTTCCTCACTGCCCGCGAAGGTCGCGGTGCCGAAAGAGGAGCCGTCGTAGATCACCCGATCGAGCTCGGCGTCGGCAGCCAACGCCACGAACGGCTTCTCGTCCTGGCCCGGTTCGTCCTGCTGTTTGTTCGCCTGGGTGATCAGCTCGTCGTCGAGGCCGTTCTTCTCCCGGTGCGGTTTGCCGATCACATGGTCGCGCTGCACCTCGAGCTGGGCGGCCAGATCGAGGAGCACCGGCACCGACGGCAGGAAGACGCTCGCGGTCTCCCCCGGTCGGCGGGCGCGAACGAAACGCCCGATGGCCTGGGCGAAATACAGCGGGGTGGCGGCGCTGGTGGCATAGACCCCGACCGCCAGGCGCGGCACGTCGACACCCTCGGACACCATACGCACCGCGACCATCCACGGCTGGGTCCCGGCACTGAACTCGGCGATCCGGTTCGACGAGGTCGGATCGTCGGACAGCACCAGCACGGGCGGGGTGCCGGTGAGGTGTTCCAGCAGTTCGGCATAGGCACGGGCGCGTTCCTGATCGGTGGCGATCACCAGACCACCCGCATCGGGCATACCGCCGGCGCGTAACTGCCCCAGCCGGGTATCGGCGGCCCGCAGCACCGCCGACATCCAGTCGCCGTTCGGGTCGAGTGCCGTTCGCCAGGCCCGCGCGGTCTGTTCCGCATTCAAGGGCTCGCCCAGCCGGGCCGAATATTCCTCACCCGCGCTGTCGCGCCAATGCGCCTCACCGGAGTAGGCGAGGAACACCACCGGCCGCACCACGCCGTCGGCGAGGGCCTCGGCGTAACCGTATGTGTGATCGGCGCGGGATCGGGGCAGACCCGCCTCGTCCGGCTCGTAGGTGACGAACGGGATCTGGCTGTCGTCGCTGCGGAACGGGGTACCGGTCAACGCCAGCCGGCGGGTGGCGTCGCCGAAGGCCTCGGCCACGGCGTCACCCCAGCTCTTGGCGTCGCCGGCATGGTGGATCTCGTCCAGGATCACCAGGGTGCGTCGGTTCTCGGTGCGCACCCGGTGTCGGAACGGGTGAGCGGCGACCTGCGCGTAGGTGACCGCGACCCCGTGATAGTCGCCCGAGGTACCACCGGTGCTGTTGGAGAACCGGGAGTCGAGAGCGATCCCCAGCCGGGCCGCGGACTGCGCCCACTGGTGTTTGAGGTGTTCGGTGGGGGCGACCACGGTGATCTGGTCCACCGTGCGGTCGGCGAGCAATTCCGCGGCGACCCGCAACGCGAAGGTGGTCTTACCCGCTCCCGGGGTGGCCACGGCCAGGAAATCGCGCGGTTTGGTGGCCAGATATTTGGTGAGCGCTCGTCGCTGCCAGGCGCGCAATGGTGCGCCCGACGCTCCCGCTGCCGCTCCCCCCGGAACTCCCTCTCTCGCAGTGGCACCGTCCGACACAGTCACGGAAGAGAACACTAGCCGCCGACTTCGGTGTGGTGCCACATCGACGCGTGGCGCGCGATCTGCGTCACAACCGGCAACGACCTGTGATTCCGACGCCGATGCCGAGGCCGTCTCACATAGGCCACCCGAGTGCGCAATGCTTGAGGCACCATGTGCAGCAAACGGCCCGATATCGATACGGCCCCGCCGGGTCTCTCGCGGGGTGCGCGTATCTATACCCAAAGCACTCGACTCATCGCTCGTGTTGCCGTCAAATGCTGGGACGATTCGATTTTCGCCCAGTCCGCAGCGGCCGCGTTCTGGCAGACGATGTCGCTGGCGCCGCTGCTGCTCGGTGTCCTCGGCAGCCTCGGTTACGTGGGTGGATTGTTCGGACCGGACACGGTGGAGATCGTGGAGTCGAAGATCATCACCTTCAGCCGTGGTCTGTTCAGTCGGAGCGTGGTCACCGATCTCATCGAACCGACCGTGCGCGATGTGCTGGGTCAGGGGCGGGCCGCCTTCGTCTCGGTCGGTTTCGTCATGTCGCTGTGGGCCGGATCGTCGGCCATGGCCACCTTCGTCGACGCCATCGTGGCGGCGCACGGCCAGCAGGATGCCCGGCACCCGGTCTGGCAGCGCATCTTCGCGCTGCTGCTGTACGTGCAATTCGTAGTGGCCGCGGTGTTCCTCCTGCCGATCATCGCGCTGGGACCGGTGCTCGTGGGCCACGTACTACCGGACAGCTGGCGGGAACCGGGGTTGCGGCTGATCGACGCGTTCTACTACCCGGGGGTGGGGCTGCTGCTGATCGTGGGCCTGACCGCGTTGTACAAACTGGCGCTGCACCGGTCACTGCCCTATCACCGCCTGTTCGGTGGCGCATTGCTGGCGGCGGTGTTCTTCCTGGCGGCCAGTGAGGGGCTGCGGCGCTATCTCGGCTGGGTCACCCGCACCGGTATCAGCTACGGCGCGCTCGCGACCCCGATAGCCTTCCTGCTGTTCACGTTCTTCCTGGGGTTCGCCGTGATTCTCGGCGCGGAGTTCAATGCCGCCGTCCAGGAGTTCTGGCCTGCCCGGGCCACCAGGATGGAACAGCTCAAGGCCTGGTGGGCCGAGCGGCAGGCCCGGAAGCACGGTACGACCGCCGGTACCGATACAGGCGACGACGAGAGCCGGACGCCACCGGCCCCTCGAGCCACCGACGAGACCGACAGGCGAGATGAGAGTGGACAGTCGTCCCGAGCGGTCGGTTCGGGGCGAATCCGGTCCGAGGCAGGACCGGACGCTCCCGAAGACCACGGAACCGCAGTGATGGGCACCCATCCCATCCTCCGCGAAAGCGGACGTGGGTGAGGCAGTGGCTCGACGGGTGGACGACCTCAGTCCCTACGGAGCTGGTCGTAAACCTTCTTACACTCGGGGCAGACCGGCGAACCCGGCTTCGGTGAACGTGTCACCGGGAACACCTCACCGCACAGCGCCACCACGTGGGTACCCATGACGGCACTCTCGGCGATCTTGTCCTTCTTCACATAGTGGAAGAACTTCGGGGTGTCATCGCCTGTCGTCTCGTCGGTGGTCGTATCCGGGCGAACAAGGGTATCAGTGCTCACCCTTCCATGATGCCGTATCGACGCTCGGCCGCCGACCCCCTATATGGCACGCGCACGCCGGGAGTGGAAGACTCGGGGTATGCAACAGCACGGCGACGCTCCGGACGCCGACAACAGGGCCGACCAGGTACGCCCGGATGTGACAGAGACCTCCCGACCGCACCGATCCCGTGGTTACTTCCCCGGTAACGACGCCAAACACCCGGTGTTGATCACCGAGGCGGCACCGTCGCTGGACGACCAACGCCGCGCCCGGGTACGCCGCTACACCATCATCATGGCCTTCCGCATCCCGTGCCTGGTCCTGGCCGCGATCGCCTACAGCACCTTCGGCAGCGGCCTGCTGGCCATCCTGATCATCCTCGCCTCCGTTCCCCTGCCCTGGATCGCGGTCCTGATCGCCAACGACCGCCCACCACGGCGCAAGGACGAACCCAGCCGCTGGGATCGACCGCATCGAGCCGTCGAAGCGACCCCGCGCAATATCGTCGAGGGGAGCGCGAAGGACGGGTCCGAATAGGCGTTCCAGCGCGCACGGACATCAAGTGAACGGGGCGAAGCCGAGAATTCGACCGCGCCGAAACCCGCCCGACCGGCGGGAATCGCCGCGGGAGCCGAATCCCGACCATCTCGGTCACGGTGGCAGAGTAACCGTGTGCCCACGAACCGAACCACGACCGGCTCCCTGCTCACCGCCCTGTGCCCGGATCTGCGGGCCGCGCTCATCCGAGTGGGATACGAGGCCGATACCCTGCTGGAGGCATTGGGACCGGAGATCCACGCCGCCCTGGGACGATCGGAACCCGTACCGGTTCGCCGGGCCGCACGGGCCGCGGGTGAACTGGGCACCCTGATCCGATTGTTCCTGCTCGGCGACGCGCTGCCCGACCATCAGGTCGCGCCGGCTCTGGCCCCGGTCGACCTCGAATCGGCGATCGCGGCGGGTCTGTTGGAGCGGGACGGATCGGATATTCGCGCGGCACTGGATCTGCGGCCGCTCGACGTCGGGGCGGGCACCCGCTGGATCCTGTCCGATCTCGACGACTCGATGCGCCCGCGCACCCTGGCCACCGAGCACGTCCTCGGTGTCGGGCACGCCTCGCTGTCGCTGTTGCGCGCAACCCCGACGCGGCCGGTGGGCTCGGTTCTCGATCTGGGCACCGGCTGCGGTGTCCAGGCGGTGCACGCCGCCTCCTATGCCGATCGGATCACGGCAACCGATATCAATCCCCGCGCGCTGTGGCTGGCGGAGGCGACCGCCGCCCTCAACGAGATCGATGTGGAGCCGGCGCAGGGCCCCTGGTTCGAGCCGGTCGCCGGACGGCGTTTCGACCAGGTGGTGGCCAATCCGCCGTTCGTCGTCGGTCCGGCCCGGGTGGAGCACACCTATCGGGATTCGGGTCTGGCGCTCGACGGAGCGAGTGAACTGGTGATCTCTCGGGCGCCCGAGTTTCTCGCGCCCGGCGGGACCGCGGCCCTATTGGCGTCCTGGGTGCATCGGGACGGCGAGGACTGGCGCGCGCGGGTGTCCCGCTGGCTGCCCGCTCACGGTATCGACGCATGGGTGGTGCAGCGCGATATCGCCGATCCGGCACTCTATGTGGGCACCTGGCTGCGCGATGCCGGCATGGACCCGCGCACCGAGGACGCCGGCCGACGGGCCGACGAGTGGCTGACGGCCTTCGAACAGGCCGGGGTCGACGGGGTGGGGTTCGGGTTCGTCTATCTACGCGCCATCGAGGGACCCACCGAGCTGTTGGCCGAGGACCTCACCCACGGGTTCGACGATCCGCTCGGCGACGAGGCGATCGCCTATTTCGAACGGTCCGCCTGGTTGCGGACCGTCGCCGCCGACCCCGGTCTGGCCTGGTCGTCCCGGTATCGCGTCGAACCGGCGACCGCTCTGGAGCGGGTGTACCTGCCCGGATCCGACGGGTGGGCGCGGCAGGTCACGCGGCTCCATCGTGGGGATGGTCCACGCTGGCAGCACGAGGTGGATGAGACAACGGTCTCACTGTTGGCCGGAATGCGTCCGGACGGGCTGACGTTGTACGAACTACTCGAATTGCTGACGCTCGCCCACGGATCGGACGGTGTGCCGCAGGATCTCGCGACCGATGTGCTCGCGGTGGTCACAGGATTGGTACGACACGGGTTGATCCGGCCCGTATGACCTCCTCTCCACCCGATTCGGGGCCGGGTCACCGACCCTCGGGTGTCACGTTCGGGTAACGCCGGCTCCGTCCAGCGTCGTTCTCAGGAACTTCTCAGAACCGGTCGGAGAAAACCGCAGTTCAGAGCGGTTTACTCCCACCCGCCGAGGGAACTTTCCCTATGTCGGGTCCGTTGTTCGGAGTGAGACACCACCGACAGGAGGCAAGTCATGACAAGCCCCGCCACAACTCGTGTGCGCCCCAGCGATTCGGACCTCGACGCCCAGAGCCCCGCAGCCGACCTGGTACGCGTGTACCTCAATGGTATCGGCCGTACCGCGCTGCTCACGGCCGCCGACGAGGTGGAGCTGGCCAAGCGCATCGAGGCGGGCCTCTACGCGCAACACCTGTTGGAGACCGGCAAGCGCCTGTCGGCAGCACGTAAGCGCGATCTCGCCGCCGTCGTCCGCGATGGGCAGATCGCCCGCTCGCATCTCCTGGAGGCCAATCTGCGTCTGGTCGTCTCGCTGGCCAAGCGTTACACCGGACGCGGTATGCCGCTGCTGGACCTGATCCAGGAGGGCAATCTCGGCCTCATCCGCGCGATGGAGAAGTTCGACTACACCAAGGGCTTCAAGTTCTCCACCTATGCCACCTGGTGGATCCGCCAGGCCATTACCCGCGGTATGGCCGATCAGAGCCGCACCATCCGGCTCCCGGTACACCTGGTGGAGCAGGTCAACAAGCTGGCGCGGATCAAGCGTGAACTGCATCAGCAGCTCGGCCGCGAGGCCACCGACGAGGAACTGGCCGCCGAATCGGGGATTCCGGTGGAGAAGATCGCCGATCTGCTCGACCACAGTCGCGATCCGGTGAGCCTGGATATGCCGGTCGGTAACGACGAAGAGGCACCGCTGGGCGATTTCATCGAGGACTCCGAGGCCACCTCGGCCGAGAGCGCCGTGATCGCCGGTCTGCTGCACCGCGATGTGCGCAATGTGCTCAATACCCTCGACGAGCGGGAACAGCAGGTCATCCGATTGCGCTATGGCCTCGACGACGGTCAGCCGCGCACCCTCGACCAGATCGGCAAACTCTTCGGTCTATCCCGGGAGCGGGTGCGTCAGATCGAGCGCGAGGTCATGGCCAAGCTCCGCAAGGGCGAGCGCGCCGATCGTCTGCGCGCCTACGCCAGCTGATCGGCACACACTGCCACGGTGGCCATCGGGTCACCGCACTCCGACCGGAACCGTGCGGTTCCCTCATCGCGCACGGTTCCGGTCGACGTTTTCCCGACCCGACGACCGAGCACCGCTAGCCGAGACGACGCGGACCATTGTCGAACCGGCTCGGCTGTGGGCCGATGCGAGCCCGGGCATACAGAATCGCCGCGGTGTCCGGGGCGGCCAGAACCGGTTCGCAGGCCAGCTCCCGTAATTCCGGCAAATCGTCGAACATGGCCGATATCCGCTGCGCCAACTCGATGAGAGCGTTCTTGTCCACCCGCGGACTGGCCGGTGTTCCGTTGAGCAACGGCGCGGCACGGGGCGCATCGATCAGGGCGGCGGCCTCGTCCGGGGACAGCGGAAGCGCGCGGTAGGCGCGGTCGCCCAGTAGCTCGATGATCAATCCGGACAGACCGAATTCGATCACCGAACCGAAGGCCGGGTCGTCTTGCACCTTCACCACACAGCCGACCCCCCTGGGCGCCATCCGCTGGATGTGCAGCAGCGGATCCCCGCAGAGTTCGGTCAGATCGTGATAGGCCTGCCGGACCGCCTCCGGTCGCCACAGATCCAGCCGCACCCAGCTCAGGTCCGGCCGGCGTCGCCAGTTGTCGCTGGCCGCTTTGGCCGCGACCGGGTATCCGAGCTCCTCGGCGGCCTGCACCGCCTCCTCGGCATCGCGCACCGCCCGGAATTCCACCACCGATATGCCATAGCAGTCGAGCAGGATCACGGTCTCCGTATCCGTCAACCGCCGGCCTTCCGGCGTGCCGGCCATCCACCGCGACACCAGTTCTCGGGCGTGCTCGGCATCGATACCGTCCGGGCGGGCCGTGGCCACGGGCGACATCGGTTTCTTCCGCCATTCGGCGTAGCGGTACACCCGGCCCAGAGCCCGCGCCGCCCGTTCCGGATCGGGATAGGAGGGGATCGACCCGCGGCCCGCGGAATCCCGCTCCTTCCGCATGGTCAGCAGGTCGGGGATACCTTCCTCGGCGACGAACGTCGTCAATATCGGTTTCTCCGCGGCGAGATCCAACGCCTCCGCGGCCTGGATGGCCTCGGCGAATTCGGTCGACGGAACCGGCACCGGCGGCGCGAACACCACGATCAGCGCATCCACCTCGTCGGCGCGCAGGGCCGTGGCCACCGCCTCACGATAGGCCGATGGGGTGGCCTCCGGCCCCAGATCCACCGGCTCCCGAGCGACCAGCCCCTCGCTCCGGGCGGCGTCGACCGCCAACCAGTTCAATGCCGCACTATTGCCCACCACCGCCACCCGAGGCCCGCGCGGTAACGGTTGGTAACCCAGAAGAGCGGCGCAGTCGAACATCTCGGAGATCGTGTCCACCTGCACGATTCCCGCCTGGGCGAACAGATCCCGCACAACCGAGCGGTTCAGGTCGCCGTCCGGGCGACCACGTGTGGTGAGTCGCCCGGTGCTCACCGCCACAATGGGTTTGGACCGGGCCACCCGGCGCGCTATCCGGGAGAACTTGCGGGGATTACCGAAACTTTCCAGATACAGCAGGATCACATCCGTATCGGGGTCGGTATCCCAGTACTGCAACAGATCGTTACCGGAGACATCGGCACGGTTTCCGGCGGAGACGAAGGTCGACAGCCCCAGGTTCCGCGCGGCCGCCTCGGCGAGAATCGCCACTCCCAGTGGTCCGGACTGGCAGAAGAATCCGATCCGACCCCGTCCCGGTAGGACGGGCGCCAATGTCGCGTTCAATCCCACCGTCGGATCGGTATTCGCTATCCCCAGCGCGCTGGGCCCCACCACCCGCATTCCGTGGCCTCGGGCGGCGGCCACCAGCTCGGTCTCGGCCGCTCGGCCCGTCACCCCGGATTCGGCGAATCCGGCCGTCAACACGACCAGCCCCTTGACCCCTTTGGCCATGCAATCGTCGAGGACCGAACCGATGGCCTCGGCGGGAACCGCGACCACGGCCAGATCCACCTCGTCCGGTATCTCGCGAACCG
The DNA here is from genome assembly GCF_000308675.1 of Nocardia paucivorans NBRC 100373. GTDB lineage: Bacteria > Actinomycetota > Actinomycetes > Mycobacteriales > Mycobacteriaceae > Nocardia > Nocardia paucivorans. Next base: position 439,359 of record NZ_BAGE01000041.1, read on the forward strand.
TTGCGTAGGCACGCACACCGCGCACCGAGCGGCGATTCGGATTCACCGGGAACACCGGCCCCTGGTATGTCCCGGACAGCAGATTGGCCAATACCGCTCCACCCACTCGACTCGTATCGGGTGTCGCCCCGATCACCGCCACCGAACCGGGCGCGAGCAGATTCCCGACGCTGCGCGCCTCCGAGGCGCGTTCCCGCGCGTCCCGCACCGACAGCAGGGCCTCGGTGGGGTCGATGGCGAACTCCAGATGCAGGACCGACCCGTCCCGGCTGCGTTCGACCTGGTAGCCGGCATCCCGGAAGACGGTGACCATAACGGTGTTCTCCGCCAACACCTCGGCGACGAATTTCTCGATCCGGTTCTCTGCGGCGGCGCCGGCCAGATGTTCGAGCAGAATCGATCCCAGTCCCCGTCCCTGATGCTCGTCGGCCACCACGAACGCCACCTCGGCGGCCCGGGGTCCGGGACGATCGAGCAATTCGTACCGGCCGACGGCGATGATCGACCCGCCCAATACGATCACCAACCCCACCCGGTCGCGATGATCGACATGGGTGGAGCGATACAGCTCCTTGGGCGAGATCCGCGGATACGGCCCGAAGTAGCGCAGGTAGCGGGAACGTTCGGAGAGCGAGGTGTGGAATCGTTGCAGTTCCTCGGCGTCGTCCGGGGTTATCGGCCGCAACCGCACCACACCACCATCGGAGGCCAGCACATCGGCGAACCAGTGCTGCGGCGGCGGGACGGCGTCCGAATCCTCGAGATCAGTCACGGGGATCCTCCGGGTCCAGGCCGAGCGCGCCGAAACACGCCCGGCGGGTGGCCAGCACCGCTCGGTCCATGGCGTGCTGGGCTCGATCGAAATGTGGGTTGCCGGTGTCGACGGCGCCCCCGGGACCGTCCCACCGACGAAACGAGATATCGGCACCGTCTCCCATCGTCTCCGGCGGACGCACCCGAGGGACCTCCGCGGTCACCAGATCGATCCAGTCCTGCGGTATCGGTGTCGCCGGGTCCACCGTACGGTCCAGAGCGGTGGCCAGCAGATGGGTCCAGGCCCGGGGCACCACCCGGACCAGGCCGTAACCACCGCCCCCGACCGCCAGCCACCGTCCTTCGGCATAGCGGTCGGCGAGATCCCGCATGGCCGCGAACGCCGCCCGCTGACAATCGACACTGAGTTCCAGGTCCGCCAGCGGGTCCTCCCGATGAGTGTCCACACCGCACTGGCTGATCACGATCTGGGGCCGGAAGGCCGCGACCGCACTCGGCACAACCGCGTGAAAACCTCGGAGCCACTGGGCATCTCGGGTACCGGGCAGCACCGGTAGATTGATCGCCGTCCCCTCCCCCGCACCGCTGCCGGTCTCCTCCGGCCAACCGGTGTTGGGCCACAGGGTCGCCGGATGCTGGTGAATCGAGAGCGTCAACACCCGTGGATCACCGTAGAAGGCGTGCTGTACACCGTCACCGTGGTGCACGTCGATATCGATATAGGCGATCCGGTCGAACCCCTGCTCGAGCAACCACGATATGGCCACCGCCACATCGTTGTACACGCAGAACCCCGCCGCGGCGGCCGGCATGGCGTGATGCATACCGCCGCCGATGCTCACCGCTCGTCGGCTGCGTCCGGTGGCGATCGCCTCGGCCGCTGCGAGCGTGCCGCCGACGATCACCGAGGCCGCCTCGTGCATACCGGGGAAGACCGGGTTGTCCACCGAGCCGAGCCCGTATCGCGAGACCTCGGCGAGCTCCGTATCGGGTGTATCGGTCACCTGCCGGACCGCATCGATGTAGTCGGCGCTGTGGATGCGCAACAGGTCGGCGGCGCCGGCCGGGTCGGGCGACAGCAGCTCGACACCGTCGAGCACACCCAAGGTGCGGGCCAGCTCCATGGTGTACCGCAGCCGGGCCGGTTTCATCGGATGCTCCAGCGTCCACGTATAGGACAGGAAGCGATCGGTCCATACGACGGTGCTCCCGGATTCGGAGGCATCGATCGCCTCGGATGCTGCGGTGGCCATGCTCGCAACGCTAGCGGGAAGGTAGAGGACCCGTCCCACGTTGTCATGCAGTAGAAATACTGGTATGTGCTAACGCGGCGGCAGGCCGCGCGCCGACAAGATTTCCCACGGGCAACGCGACACGCTCCGAGAATCGGAGAGGGTGCCGCGTGGGTAGAATTCGGGCCGACGAAGGGGTAACAGTGAAGGACCTGGTCGATACCACGGAGATGTATCTCCGAACCATCTACGACCTCGAAGAAGAGGGCGTGGTGCCCCTGCGCGCCCGAATCGCGGAGCGCCTCGAGCAGAGCGGGCCGACCGTGAGCCAGACAGTGGCACGGATGGAACGGGACGGATTGCTGCTGGTCGCCGGTGACCGGCATCTCGAACTGACCGAGAAAGGGCGCAGCATGGCGGTGGCCGTGATGCGCAAGCATCGGCTCGCCGAGCGCCTGCTCGTCGACATCATCGGGCTGGACTGGCAGAACGTCCATGCCGAGGCGTGTCGCTGGGAGCATGTGATGAGCGAGGAGGTCGAGCGCCGGCTCGTCGAGGTGCTCAACCATCCCACCACCTCCCCCTATGGCAACCCCATCCCCGGCCTGGACGAATTGGGCATCATGCCGCCCGAGTCGCAGGAGGAGAAGCTGGTCCGCCTGTCCGAGCTGCCGCAGGGACAACCGAACGCGGTGGTGGTGCGCCGATTGGCGGAGCACATCCAGACCGATCCGGCGGTTATCGGCCGGTTGCGCGAGGCAGGTGTGGTTCCCGATGCCCGGGTCACGGTGGAGAGCAAACCGGGGACGGTGGTGATCACGGTCCCCGGCCACGAGGGCTTCGAACTGCCCGTGGAGATGGCCCACGCCGTCCAGGTGAAGATGGCCTGACGAATGAAGCTTCTGGTTACCGGCGGAGCCGGGTATGTCGGCGGGGTCTGCGCGTATGTGCTGTTGGAACAGGGACACGAGGTGGTGGTCGTCGACGACCTGTCGACGGGCAATGCCGATGGTGTGCCGCAGGGGGCGCGATTCGTCGAGGGAGATGTAGCGCGGGAGGGGGCCGCGCTGCTGCGCGCCGAGCGTTTCGACGGAGTACTGCATTTCGCGGCGCAGTCGCTGGTCGGCGAATCGGTGCAGCAGCCGGAGAAGTACTGGCACGGCAATGTGGTGAAAACTCTCGCGCTGCTGGACGCCATGCGAGAAACGGATACCCGCCGCCTGGTGTTCTCCTCGACCGCGGCGGTATACGGCGAACCCGAACAGGTTCCCATCACCGAGGATGCGCCGACCCGACCGACCAATCCGTACGGCGCCTCGAAGTTGGCGATCGACCATGCGATCACCTCGTATGCGATCGCCCACGGTGTGGCGGGAACCAGTCTGCGCTATTTCAATGTGGCCGGCGCCTACGCGGGCCTCGGCGAGAACCGGGTGGTGGAAACCCATCTCATACCGCTGGTATTGCAGGTGGCCGCCGGACATCGGGACTCCATCTCGGTTTTCGGCACCGATTGGCCGACCCCGGACGGCACGGCGATCCGCGACTACATCCACATCCTGGATCTGGCCCAGGCGCATCTGTTGGCCCTGGACAGTGCCGAACCGGGTGTCCATCGCATATTCAATCTCGGTAGCGGTACGGGTTTCTCGGTGCGCGAGGTGATCTCGGCCTGCGCTCGAGTGACCGGCCGTCCCATCAATGCCGTGGACGCTCCGCGGCGAGCCGGCGATCCGGCGGTACTCATCGCGTCGAGCGACCGCGCCATCGCCGAGCTCGGCTGGCAACCGAAACACAACGATCTCGACGAGATCGTCGCCGACGCCTGGAAATACCTGACGGGTCTCGGCGCGCGCGCCCACAGCGCCCGCTAGTATCGCCGCCTCACACCGCCGGGCCCGAACGATCATTGTTCGGGCCCCAGGTCGATTCCCAGGTCCGCTGCGGTCTCCCGGCCGCAGCGGACCAATTCTCGTAGTCGTTCCGGGCGCATACCCGATATCAGCGCGGTATGCAGGAGTACCGCCATCGAATGGTCCGGGTCCGCCTCCAGGGCGATGTCCAAGGCGATACCCGCGAACGGACCGTCACCACGGACATAGGCGAAATAGCCGAGCAAGGCCGCCGATTCGGCTCGATCACCCGCGGATGCGGCCCGGGTCAGCCGGATCCACAGCTGTTCCGCGGCATCGGCGTGCACGGTGGCGGCCACTGCGAACATGGTGTCGCGTACCCGCCGGTCCCGTAGCGCCACCGCGATATCCGCCAGTTCCCGAGGCGGCAACCGCGCTCCCGAGTCCACATTCGAGATCTGCCAGAGCACCTGTTCCAGGGCGCGCCGACTGTACCCGAGGGGGTTGCCCGCGCGGGCCGCGGCGGCATAGTGCTCGTGTGCCCGGTCCGTGGCTCCGGGGATTTCCACGGCCATCCGCTCCCGCAGTTCGGTGTCCACGGCCACCAGGGCGGTCAATTCGGTACGGCCCCGGCGGATCGGCCGACCATCGAGCACATGGCTCAGCGCCACCGGTGAGGCCGCCGGATCCTGGACCGGTCCGCACCGTCGGGGGCCGCACATACTGCGCCAGGTCCGACCGGGTTCGATGGCCGGGACCGCCCAGGCGCCACGTATCGGCACACCGTGGGTCGCCAGTAACCGGGCCAACTCGGCGAGCTCCGGATATGACGCCCCACCCGACGGTTCGGCGGGAGGCGGGCGGTCGTCGACGACCACCACCAGCACACCCACCACACCGGGATGGGCGCATACCCGGGCTGCCGCCGCGGCGGTGGGCGCCGTATCGGTGGACGGTACGGCCGGTTGCTCCGCCAGATCGAACCGGACCACGAGATCGATCACCGCGCCGCCGGGATTCCCCGCCTCCGCACCGAGCACCGCGAGCACCATGGACCGTTCCGGCCGGAATCCCAGCATGGCCGGGATCGCGGCGATGAGTTCTCCCGGTTCCCCGAGCCGCGTCGACCCCTCCCGAATGGCCCACAGGTCGGGAAGGCCGCCCCCGCCTTCCGCGCACCGGATGATCCCGGTCGATCGACGGGTGGGCGGGACGGTCCCGCAAACCCCGGGACGAATGTGCGGCTCGGGGAAGCGAGCTCGATGCGTCGAAGAAGTCATGCTCCCAGCGTGGAGGCGAAGGATGCGAATCGAACCGACGCGACCTGGGAGAAAAGAAAACCTGTGGAGAACTTCCGCCTGTGAATACCTGCCGATGGACCACGGTGATTCCGGGCACGTCGAGCGGACCCGGGTATCCCGACAACAACCGAATCGCTCCGAGACCACCGGGATCGCCGACCCGAATCGCGCCCGCGGCGATATCCGCCGGAAACCCATCGCTCTCGTCCCGCCGGCGCACCGAAGTCTCGGAACACGTTCCGTCGCCGCGCCGGACGCCGACCTCCACCTGCCCGGTGGCGGCGCAGAACACGCACCGACCGCCGGCATCGGGAAACCGCGCAACCATCTCGGCAACCATCCGGTTACGCTTGGGGAATTCGGGAACCCCGACGGCTGTTGCCAATACACAAGGCCGATGTCCGTACCATACCCCGGCCGTTCATCGGCATAGGGGACAATGGACTCTGGTTCGTCGTGCTCCGGCGCGGCCGCGGGCGACCCACACCACCCGACCGCTACCGACGGACCGACGAACCGCGTAGGAAGGAGTACGCGATGGACTACGAGTCGCGAATGTACGAACTGGAGTTCCCCGCTCCGAAGCTGTCGTCCGCCGATGGCTCGGGTCCGGTCCTGGTGCACGGGCTCGAGGGCTATACCGATGCCGGTCACGCCGTCCGGCTGGCGACCACTCACCTGCGCGAGAGCCTGGAAAGCGAGCTGGTCGCCTCGTTCGACGTCGACGAGCTGCTCGACTACCGCTCACGGCGTCCGCTGATGACGTTCAAAACCGATCATTTCTCCGATTACGCCGACCCCGAGCTGAACCTGTGGGCCCTGCGCGATACCGCGGGTACTCCCTTCCTGCTGCTGGCCGGTATCGAACCGGATCTGCGCTGGGAGAAGTTCACCACCGCGGTGCGCTTGCTGGCCGAGCAGCTGGGGGTGCGGCGCAGTATCGGCCTCAGTGCCATCCCGATGGCGATCCCGCATACCCGTCCACTGGGGGTGACCGCCCACTCCTCCAACCGGGAGCTGATCCCGTCCGGCCAGACCTGGCCGGGCGAGTTGCAGGTGCCGGGCAGCGCGTCCATGCTGCTGGAATTCCGGATGGCCCAACACGGACACGAATCCGTCGGGTTCTCCGTGCACGTTCCGCACTATCTGGCCCAGACCTCGTATCCGGAGGCGGCGCAGACACTGCTCGAGCACGTCGGCGAGAACGCCGGGTTGGAGCTGCCGCTCGCCGCGCTCGGTGAGGCCGCGGCCCGGGTACGCGAACAGGTCAACGAACATATCGCGGGCAACCCCGAGGTGGAGATGGTGGTGCAGGCGTTGGAACGCCAGTACGACACATTCGTCTCGGCGCAGGAACGTCGGGTCGGCCTGCTGGTCGGCGAATCCGAGCTGCCCACGGGCGAGGAACTGGGGGCGGAATTCGAACGCTTCCTGGCCGAGCAGAGCGGTTACCGGGACGACGACCGTTCCGGCGGATTCCGGGGTGACGACGACCCGCGCTGATCGACGCGGACTTCGGCCCCGGGCGTTCTCACCGACCGGGGCCGCGTCATGGACGGGCCGACGACGCGATCTCGGACAGGTGCCGAGGTGCCCGCGAGCCGCCGAGGCCAGGACGTAGGGTGAGTCGAGTGGATCTGACCGAGCTGCTCGAAATACCGGGAACCGACGCCGAGGCCCTGTACGAGTCGTTCGGGGTATGGGCTGCCGATCAGGGCACGCCGCTGTACCCCGCGCAGGACGAGGCGCTCTTGGAGCTGGCGTCCGATTCCAATGTCATCCTCGCCACCCCGACCGGGTCCGGAAAATCGTTGGTCGCCGTGGGCGCACACCTGTTCGCACTGACCCGAGGGCTGCGCAGTTACTACACCGCGCCGATCAAGGCCCTGGTGAGCGAGAAGTTCTTCGCCCTGTGCGAACTGTTCGGCGCCGAACGTGTGGGGATGGTGACCGGCGATGCGGCCGTCAACCCGGAGGCCCCCATCATCTGTGCCACCGCCGAGATTCTGGCCAATGTGGCGCTGCGCGAGGGCGCGAACGCCGATGTGGGCCAGGTGGTGATGGACGAATTCCACTTCTACGCCGACCCGGACCGGGGGTGGGCCTGGCAGGTGCCGCTGTTGGAGTTGCCGCGCGCCCAGTTCCTGCTCATGTCGGCCACCCTCGGTGAGGTCGATTTCTTCGCCGAGGATCTACGCCGCCGCACCGGCCGCGCCACCGCGGTGGTCTCGGGCGCCCAGCGTCCGGTGCCGCTGAGTTTCTCCTACGCCCGCACCCCGATCACCGAAACCATCGAAGAACTGGTGACCACCCATCAGGCTCCGGTCTATGTCGTGCATTTCACCCAGGCCGCGGCTCTGGAACGAGCGCAGGCGTTGACCAGTCTCAATTTCGCCGGCCGCACCGAGAAAGCGGCCATTGCCGAGGCCCTGGGCGAGTTCCGTTTCTCCTCCGGGTTCGGCAAAACCCTGTCCCGGCTGATCCGGCACGGTATCGGGGTGCACCACGCGGGCATGCTGCCGAAGTATCGGCGACTGGTGGAACGGCTCGCCCAGGAAGGTCTGCTGAAGGTGGTCTGCGGAACCGACACCCTCGGCGTCGGGATCAACGTCCCCATCCGCACGGTGTTGCTGACCGGTCTGACCAAGTTCGACGGGGTACGCACCCGCCGGCTCAAGGCGCGGGAATTCCACCAGATCGCCGGCCGGGCCGGACGGGCCGGTTTCGACACCATGGGCACGGTGGTGGTCCAGGCCCCCGAACACGAGGTGGAGAACACTCGACTGTTGGCCAAGGCCGGCGACGACCCGAAGAAACGCAAGAAGGTCCAGCGACGCAAACCACCCGAGGGCTTCGTGTCCTGGAGCGAGGAGACCTTTCAACGACTGGTGGCGGCGCCACCGGAGCCGATGGTGTCCCGGTTCCGGGTGACCAATTCGATGCTGCTCAATGTGATCGCCCGCCCCGGCAACTGTTTCGATGCCATGCGGCATCTGCTCGAGGACAATCACGAACCGCGCCCCGCGCAGCGCCGGCACATCCTCCGCGCCATCCGGCTCTACCGCGCGTTACGCGATTCCGGGGTGGTACAGCAGCTGCCGGAACCGGACGCCCAGGGCCGCTGGGCCCGGCTCACCGTGGACCTGCAGCGGGATTTCGCGCTGGACCAGCCCTTGTCGCCGTTCGCCCTGGCCGCCTTGGAGCTGCTCGACCGCGAATCCCCCACCTATGCCCTGGACGTGGTGTCGCTCATCGAATCGACACTGGAGGACCCCCGACAGCTGCTGCTGGCCCAACAGCACAAGGCACGCGGCGAGGCCGTGGCGGAGATGAAGGCCGAGGGCATCGAGTACGACGAACGCATGGAGTTGCTGGAGGAGATCACCTGGCCGAAACCGCTGGCGGAACTCATCGATAGCGCCTACGAGACCTACCGTGCCGGTCATCCGTGGCTGTCGGAGTTCACCCCGTCCCCGAAAGCGGTGGTCCGCGACATGATCGAGCGTTCGATGACGTTCACGGAGCTCATCTCCCATTACGAGCTGGCCCGCTCGGAAGGTATCGTGCTGCGCTACCTGGCCGACGCCTATCGCGCCTTGAAACGCACCGTGCCGGAGTCGGCGCGCACCGAAGAACTCGACGACATCACCGAATGGCTGGGGGAACTGGTCCGTCAGGTGGATTCGAGTCTGTTGGACGAATGGGAGCAGTTGACCGGGGCCGGCGCGGAAACCGATGCCGAGCAGGTCGCCTTCGGAGCGGAGACCGTCCGTCCGATCACGGCCAATGAACGTGCCTTCCGAGTGTTGGTGCGCAACGCCATGTTCCGCCGGGTCGAACTGGCCGCGCGACGGCAGTGGGACGCGCTCGCCGAGCTGGGGCCGGGACCGGATTGGGAGCGTGAACTGGCCCCCTACTTCGCCGAGTACGGCAGTATCGGCACCGGTCCGGATGCCCGGGGCCCCACCTGTTCCAGGTGCGAACCCGACCCGGTTTCTGGGAAGTGCGGCAAACACTGGAGGATCCCGCGGGCGATCGCGGCTGGGCATTACTGGCGACCGTCGACCTCGCGGCCTCCGATGCGGCCGGTGAGGTCGTATTCGACGAGGTCACGATTGTGGCCGGGTGAAGCACCGGTGATGGTGCGGTGAATGGAGCGCGAGGTGGTCCCGCGTGTCCGGCACGGATTCGGTTTCGGGTTCGAGCCGCTGATACTCTCTCCCCCGCTGCCCGACGGAAAGACCTGCCCATGCTCGATTCACCCCACCTGGTCATCGACCCGGAGCGCGTCCGCGCGAACTACCGCGACCTCGCGTCCGGCCTGATGTCGACGCCTCGTCCGGCAATCATCCGATACGCGGTCAAGGCGTGCCCGCTGCCCCAGGTCGTCACCGTCCTGGACGCCGAAGGCGCGGAGTTCGATATCGCCTCCGTCGGAGAGATCGAGCTGTGCCTGGCAGCGGGGGTATCCGCCCATCGGCTCTGCTATGGCAACCCGATCAAGAAGGCCGGCGATATCGCCCGCGCCGCCGCCCTGGGGGTACGCCGTTTCGCGTTCGACACCGAAGCCGATCTGCTGCGGATTGCCGAGCACGCCCCCGGCGCCCGGGTGGAGTGCCGGTTCCTGGCCGACGCACCGCAGTCGCAGACACCGTTCGGCAGCAAGTTCGGCTGTGCCCCCGAGGAGGCGCTTCGACTGCTGGCCCGGGCCGCGGATCTGGGTCTGGCCGTGGTGGGACCGTATTTCCACGTCGGTTCGCAACAGCTGGATCCGCAGGCCTGGCGAGCCGGGATCGAACAGGCCGGTCGGATCGTCGCGGCCTTGAGTGACAAGGGAATCGGCGTCGAATACGTCAATATCGGCGGTGGCCTGCCGATCGGTTACGCCGACCCGGCGCCGGAGTTGGAACGGATCACCGCGGTGATCTCCGCCGCGGCGGCCGAATTCCTACCCGCGACAACCGGTCTGGTGGTGGAACCGGGGCGGGCGTTGGTCGCCACCGCGGGCACCATCCACGCCGAGGTCGTCGGGGTGCGGACGGCGCCGGACGGCCGCCGCTGGGTGTACCTCGATATCGGCCGCTACAACGGGCTGGCCGAAACCGAGAACGAATACATCGCCTACCGTTTCGCCACCGACCGCGACGGCGACCCGGTCGGCGAGGTGGTGCTGGCCGGTCCGACCTGCGACGGCGACGATGTGCTCTACCAGCGCACCCGCATTCTGCTGCCCACCACTCTGCGGGCCGGTGACCGGATCCGCATTCTCGACACCGGCGCGTATACGGCGAGTTATTCGTCGGTGTCCTTCAACGGTTTCCCGCCCCTGGCCGTCCATGTCCTGGGGCACTGAGCGAGAGGAGGTATGCGAAGTGACGGCGGAATTCACCGGCCGGCATGTACTGGCCGAATTCGGTGGTGTCGACGCAGATCTCTGCAATGATGTCACCCGTCTCGAGACCGCGTTGCGTGAGTCACTGGACGCAGCCGGGGTCACGATCTGCGATATGGTGCACAAACAATTCGAGCCCCAGGGCGTGACCATTCTCGCGCTGCTGTCGGAATCACATGCCTCGATCCACACCTACCCCGAGAGCGGGGACATCTTCGTCGACGTGTTCACCTGCGGTACCAAGGGTGAAAGCGCCGAGAAGGCGGCGGAATACCTGCGCGCGGCCCTGGCGCCGCAGCGGGTCCGTATCTCCACCGTGCGCCGCGGCAAGGCCGGGCATCGGGTAGTGGAGCCGGTCGGGCCGGGTCTGACCCGTACCTGGGAGCTCTCCGAGGTACTGGTCGACACCCACACCGACTACCAACATCTGCTGATAGGTCGCACCGAACAGGGCATTTCCCTGTTCTCCGACGACGATCGCCAGTCCACCGAGTTCTCCCAGCTCACCTATCACGAGGCCTTGATGGTTCCGGCGTTCCTTCTGACCGAGAAGCTGGACAATGTGCTCATCATCGGCTCCGGTGAGGGAGTGGCGAGCCAGATGTCGGTCGCCGCGGGCGCCAACCGGGTCGACCACGTCGATATCGACCGCACCGCGGTCGAGCTGTGCGCCGAGCACCTGCCCTACGGTTACACCCCCGCCGAACTCGCCGAGGCGAGCGCCGGTAAAGGGCAGATCCGGGTGCATTTCGCCGATGGGTGGGATTTCCTGGCCCGGGCCGCGGCCAATGGCGACCGCTACGACGTCATCGTGATCGACCTGCCCGACGAACGCCCCGAGCAGGCCCAACACAATCGCCTCTACGAAACCGAGTTCCTGCAGCGGTGTCGAGATCTGCTGGCCCCGGGCGGCGTACTGGCCGCACAGGCCGGTTGTGCCACCATGTGGCGCAACGAGACGCTGCGGCGATCCTGGCGGCGTTTCCACGAACAGTTCGAGACCGTGGTCCACTACGGCAGCGACGAGCACGAATGGTCGTTCCTGTTCGGCCTCACCGAGCGGATCGATGATCCGGTGACCGGTATGGTCGATCGGCTCGCCACCCTTCCCTATCGACCGGAGACCATCGACGGGCCCGCGCTGCGTCGGGGCGCGATCGAACCCCACGCATTGCGCGCCGAAGCCCAGGTGTCGGCTTAGCGCGGCTGCTGGGCGCGGATGAGCTCCGCCAGGTGGCGATAGTCGTCACCCCGCGCGGTGGAGGCACGAAAGATCAGACCGATGGTGCGACCCGGTGCCGGGTCGGCGAATCGCGCGGTGGCCAGACCGGCCCGCTCGGTCTCCACCGCGACGGCCATTTGCGGCAGCAGTGTGACCCCCAGGCCGCCGGCCACACACTGCACAACCGTGGTCAGGGTGGCGGCTCGGGTATCACCGACCGGCGCGGGGTGTATCTCGGCTGCGCGGCACATGTCCAGGGTCTGATCACGCAGGCAGTGCCCCTCGTCCAGGAGCAGCAACGGTATCGAATCCAGATCGGCGGGTTTGATGTCGCCGCGTCCGGCCAGCTCGTGGTCGACAGGGGTGACCAGGACGAATTCCTCGGTATAGAGCGGAATTTCGATCAGTCCGGTGGTTTCGATGGGCAGTGCCGCCACCGCGACGTCCAGAAGGCCGGTGCGTAGGGCATCGACCAGGCGAGCGGTGCGGTCCTCGACGATCTGAGGAATCAGTGTGGGCGCCTGCCGGCGCAGGACGGGCAGCAGCGTCGGCAATACATAGGGTGCCACGGTCGGGATGATGCCCATCCGCAGGGCGCCCCCGAGCCCGTCCCCGCCGGCCGAGGCCAGAAATCGATCGGCCGCCTCGAGGGTGGCAACCGCCTGGGGTAGCAATCGCCGGCCGGTGACGGTGACCAGAACCCGGCGGGTACTGCGCTCGATCAGCTGGAGTCCCAGACCGTTCTCCAGTGCCGCGAGCGCCTGCGAGAGAGTGGGCTGGCTCACACCCAGCCGAGCCGCGGCCGTACCGAAATGACGGTATTCGGCGATGGCGACGAAAGCCCGTAACTGCGAGAGAGTGGGCTGGTAGTTCGGATCGGGCACGCCTATTACTATAGTGATATATATCACTTTTGCTTTTGAGATGGGCCCAACCCGTACCCGGATGGGACCAACGCGACAGGCCCTGAGCGCCCTGGCCCGACACCACCGCCCGGTACTCTCGGCAGGTATGGGCACACAGGCCGAAGTGTTGCGTGTTTTCACCGATGCCACGGGCCGGTTCGGCAATGAGTTGGGAGTCGTTCGAGCCGAGGAGGTGGCCACGCCCGACCGACAGGCCGTGGCGACCCGGCTCGGTTTCAGCGAAACGATTTTCGTGGACGATCCCGTCGACGGAGTCGCCCGGGTACGGATCTACACTCCCGCGGTCGAACTACCGTTCGCCGGTCATCCCGCCGTGGGGACGGCATGGTGGCTGGCCCAACGCGGAACACCGGCCCAGATCCTGGATCTGCCCGCCGGACTCGTCCGGGTGCAGAGCACCCACGGACTCGTCAGCATCAATGTCCAGGCGTCCTGGACCACCGACTTCACCTTTCACCAGGTCGCGAATACCGAGGAGTTGGCCGCGTTCACCCCAACCGATTTCGACGGGGGCGAACACTACGTGTGGACCTGGACCGACGAACACCGCGGTGCGTTGCGCTCTCGCATGTTCGCTCCCGCCGTGGGGGTCGCCGAGGACGAGGCAACCGGCGCGGCCGCCGTGGCGCTCACCGCCCGACTGCGCCAAGGGCTGGTGATCACCCAGGGAAAGGGATCGCAGATCTTCACCGAATGGAACTCCGACGGCTGGGTCTGCCTCGCCGGGCGCGTGGTGGCCGAACCACCTGTCACCGTGTGAACACCGGACACCGACCGGGGTCGATCCGGTCGCGGCATTCACCCGTATGCGGCCTCGACCAGCATGTACGCCATGCCCAGGCCCATCACCGCATGAGGTAGCCGAGCCGCGTGCGCCCCGTGCGCGCACAACTGCCACCGGGCGGCGCCACGGGGAAGCGGCACCGCAACCACGACGGCATCGACCAGGAACAGCACTGCGAGCCCGAGCAGCACACCGGCAGGTGATCCCCCGGTATGTCCCGTCGCGGAATGTCCGGACATCGTGTAACACATGACCACCGCACCTACGAAGTGACGACCGAATACCGCGGGCCGGCCCACGGACCGCGCGCGGCCCTCGCCGTACCACCGCAGTGTCCGGTCCACGAACAGCAGCCCGAACACCACAGCCATGGCGAGCAGGACACCGTGCAGCGCATGCGGGCTCAGTCGGGACGGGAACAGCAGCATGGCGAGCATGACGGCACACATGAGCAGGTGGGCGGCATCGGATTCGTGATCCGCCACGGCGGACCCGATCGCCCCGGTCGCGAGTCCGTCCCGCCCACCGGCGTCGACCGGCGCCGGACGCGAGCTCGACAGCCCGACCAGCACGACCCCCACCGCGCCCACGAAGGCCCCCACGACCAGCCACCGCAACACCGCATGTCCCATCGCGAATTCCACCATGCCCCAATGCCTCTCGCCACCACACCGCGATCCGCTCTTCATGTTCGCATTCGGCCGGGACCGATATCCTCGATTCCGAAACTCCACGGGTGGCACTCCCCACCGGTCCGTGTCGGATGTGGAAACCGGAGGTATTCCGGTGTGACCTCGCCTACCGCCACGCCGGCCGAGCGGGTGCTTTCGCTAGGCTGGTCGACGCAATGACCAGGACAGCAGCCGGCTCGCGCGAGCTCCGCACCCGACTGGCCTCGCTCACCCTCCGCGACGAACACCGGCTGCGCCGGCAACTGGACCGGGTCCGCGACGGCGACCACGAACGCCTCGACCGTGAGATCGCGGCCGCCGAACAGCGGATCGCCGATCGGCGCGCGGCCGTACCGAAGATCGACTATCCCGAACAGCTGCCGGTCACCGCCCGCCGCGCCGATATCGCCGAGGCCATCGCCGCCCATCAGGTGGTGATCGTGGCCGGCGAGACCGGATCGGGCAAAACCACCCAGATCCCGAAGATCTGTCTGGAACTGGGCCGTGGCATTCGCGGCATGATCGGCCATACCCAGCCACGCCGGCTCGCGGCCCGGACCGTGGCCGAGCGGATCGCCGAGGAACTCGGCACCGAACTGGGTGACGCCGTCGGCTACACCGTACGGTTCACCGACCGGGCGGCCGATCACACCCTGATCAAACTGATGACCGACGGCATCCTGCTCGCCGAGATCCAGCGCGACCGGATGCTGCGCGCCTACGACACGATCATCATCGACGAGGCCCACGAGCGCAGCCTCAATATCGATTTCCTGCTCGGCTATCTGAAACAGCTGCTGCCGCGCCGCCCGGATCTGAAGGTGATCATCACCTCGGCCACCATCGACCCGGAGCTGTTCGCCCGCCATTTCGCCGATGCCTCCGGCACACCGGCCCCGATCGTCGAAGTGTCCGGCCGGTCGTATCCGGTGGAGATCCGTTACCGCCCGTTGGCGCTACCGCCGCCGGCCGCCGACTCCGACGACGAAACGGACGACGAGGATCGGGTGATCGACCGGGATCCGGTGGACGCCATCTGCGACGCCGTGGTCGAACTGTTCGCCGAGGGCGATGGGGATGTGCTGGTGTTCCTGTCCGGGGAACGTGAGATCCGGGACACCGCCGACGCGCTCGCCGATCTGAAATTGCCGCGCACCGAGATCCTGCCGCTGTACGCGCGATTGTCGGCGGCCGAACAGCACCGGGTGTTCACCCCGCACACCGGCCGCCGGGTGGTGCTGGCCACCAATGTGGCCGAGACCTCGCTCACCGTGCCGGGTATCCGCTATGTGATCGACCCCGGCACCGCCCGGATCTCCCGCTACTCGATGCGCACCAAGGTGCAGCGGTTGCCCATCGAACCGATTTCCCAGGCCTCGGCCCGGCAACGGGCCGGACGCTGCGGGCGTGTCGCGGACGGTATCTGTATCCGGCTGTATTCGGAGGACGATTTCGAATCACGGCCGCTGTTCACCGACCCGGAGATCCTGCGCACCAATCTGGCCGCGGTCATCCTGCAGATGACCGCGCTCGGCCTGGGCGATATCGAGAGTTTCCCCTTCGTCGAGGCTCCCGACCGACGCGCGATTCGCGACGGTATCGCCCTGCTGGAGGAACTCGGGGCGCTGGCCCGACGAACAGCCGAACGACCCGCCGCATCCCCTCGCGACACGCGCGCATCCGCCACCGCGGAAAGTGCGTCCGACCCCGGCACCGACACACCGGCCGACGCATCCCCCACCGGCTCGGCGCCCGGCTCCCGGCGTCGGCGCCACGACACCGATCGCGGACTCGTACTCACCCCCACCGGCCGCGAGATGGCCCGACTGCCGGTCGACCCACGGATGGCCCGGATGCTGGTGGAGGCGCACCGCAACGGATGCCTGGCCGATGTGCTGGTCATCGTGGCCGCGCTCTCGATCCAGGATGTGCGCGAACGCCCCGCCGACCGACAGCAGGCCGCCGACGCCGCCCACGCCCGGTTCGCGGTCGAGAACTCCGATTTCCTGGCCTATCTGCGGCTGTGGGAATACCTGAACGGGCAGCGCCGCACCCTGTCGGCCAATCGATTCCGACGGATGTGCCGCGAGGAATTCCTGCACTACCTGAGAATCCGGGAGTGGCAGGATCTGCACGGCCAATTGCGCACCATAGCCAAGGGGATGGGCTGGTCGGTCCACGATGAGCCCGATCGTGACGAACCGACCCGCGGACAGGTCACCGATACCGCGGATTCCGGGAAGAAATCCCGCCGCAACCGCAACGGCCGACCCGAACGAGTGGGTGCGACCGACGGACGGGCCCGACCCCGGCGCGCGGTACCACGCCCGCTCGAGGAGATGAGTACCGAGACCGATCCGTGGGACGCCACCGCCATCCACCGCTCGCTACTGGCCGGGATGCTGTCGCATATCGGTGTGCGGGAAGCGGAATCCCGGGAATTCCTGGGGGCCCGCAATGCCAAGTTCATGATCTTCCCCGGATCGGCATTGGCGAAGAAACCGCCCCGGTGGGTGATGGCGGCCGAACTGGTCGAAACCTCCCGGCTGTGGGGTCGGATCGCGGCCCGGGTGGAACCGGAATGGGCCGAACGGCTCGCCGGTGATCTGGTGAAGCGCACCTACTCCGAACCCCGCTGGTCGGCCAAACGCGGCGCCGCGCAGGCCTATGAGCGGGTCACCCTCTACGGCATTCCGCTGGTGACCGGACGGCTCGTCGACTACGGGCGCATCGACCCGCAGACCGCACGAGAGCTGTTCCTGCGGCATGCCCTGGTCCAGGGCGAATGGCGCACCCGCCACGAGTTCTTCCACCGCAATCGAGCGCTGCTCGACGATATCGCCGACCTGGAACACCGGGCCCGGCGACGGGACATCCTGGTCGATGACGAAGCCCTGTTCGAGTTCTACGACCGCCGTATCCCCGCCGATATCGTTTCCGTCCGGCATTTCGACAGCTGGTGGCGGACCGCGAAACAAGCCGATCCCACCCTGCTCGACTTCACCACCGAGACGGTGGTGAACGCGGGCGCCGATCGACTGAACCCGGCGGATTTCCCGGACACCTGGCGGCAGGGGGAACTGTCCTTCCCGTTGACCTACCAGTTCGAACCGGGACAGGCCGACGACGGTGTGACGGTGCATATCCCGGTGGCACAGCTTCCGCATGTTCGGGCGGTCGGATTCGACTGGCTGGTGCCCGGTATGCGCAACGAGTTGGTGACCGCGCTCATCAAAACACTGCCCAAACAGTTGCGTCGCACCGTGGTCCCGGCCCCGGATTTTGCGGCCGCGGCATTGGCCGCGCTCACTCCCCGCGCCGAACCGCTACGGATCGGGCTGGCCCGGGAGCTGACCCGATTGGGCGCCGCGCCGATCTCCCCCGGTGATCTCGATCCCGCCGCTCTCCCCGACCATCTGCGGATGACCTTCGCCGCCACCGATGCCGACGGGCGAGTCCTGGCCACCGACAAGGATCTGACCCGATTGCGGACCCGACTGTCCGACGAGGTCGCGCGGTCGGTATCGCGGGCGACGGCGAGTGCCGAACGTCCACCCGCAACGGTGTGGACCAGCGAATCGCTGGGCACCCTGGAACCGACCGTACGCAGTCGGGTCGGCAACCAGACCGTCACCGGGTATCCGGCACTGGTACCGGAGGCCGGCGGGGTGGCGGTGCGGGTGCTCAGCTCCCCGGCCGAACAGGCGCGCGCCATGCGCGCCGGGACCCGAGCCTTGGTATTGCGGGCGATTCCCACCTCGGTGCGGGCGGCGACGGCCGGGTTGTCACCGGCGGATCGACTGGTCCTGAGCCAGAACCCGTATGGGTCCCTCGAGGCATTGGTGGAGGATTGCCGAGCCGGTGCCGTCGACGAACTCGTCGCCGCGGCGGGCGGACCGGTGCGCAGCCCGCAACGGTTCGCGGCACTGATCGAATCGCTGCGCCCGAAACTCACCCCCGCGGTTGCCCGGCTGGTGCGCACGGTGGTCCCGGTCCTTGCCGAAGCGCATCGGGTCACTTCCGCATTGGCGAATACCCGGGAACGGGATATCGCCGAGGATGTCCGCGCGCAACTGGCCGAGCTGGTGTTCCCGGGTTTCATCTCGGAATGGGGCGCCGTGCGACTACGGGAACTGCCCCGCTATCTGCGAGCCGCCGTGGTTCGACTGGAGTCGTTGCCGGGATCGGCGGACCGGGACCGTCGGGGTATGGCCGACGTGGATGCCGCCTTCGCCGCCTACGAACAGTTGTTGTCCCGGCTGCCCGAGCAGCGGCGCGAGGCCCCCGAGGTGGCCGAGATCTGGTGGATGATCGAAGAGTTGCGCGTCAGCCTGTTCGCCCAACAACTCGGCACCCCGTATCCGGTATCGCTCAAGCGGATCCAGAAGGCGATCGGCGCCATCCGCCGCTAGGGCGCGGACCGGGTCCGAACCCGAACGGTTGGACGCACCGTCGGCTCGATATCGGTATCAGTCGCCGGCGCTCACGGCGGCGCGGGCCCGTCGCATATCCCGGATCTCGCGTTCGAAATCCTCGGCCGAGGTGAACGAGCGGTACACCGAGGCGAAACGCAGGTAGGCGACCTCGTCGAGGGCGCGCAGGGGGCCGAGAATGGCCAGCCCGACCTCGTGGCTGGGCACCTCCGGCGACCCTTTCGCCCGCACCGTGTCCTCGACCTGCTGGGCGAGCAGGTTCAGGGCATCGTCGTCGACCTCCCGCCCTTGGCAGGCGCGGCGCACCCCCCGGATGACCTTTTCCCGGCTGAACGGCTCGGTGACCCCGCTGCGTTTGACCACCGAGAGGATCGCGGTCTCCACCGTGGTGAAACGACGACCGCATTCCGGGCAAGCGCGTCTGCGACGGATGGCCGCTCCCTCATCGGCCTCACGCGAGTCGACGACCCGGGAGTCGGGGTGTCGGCAGTACGGGCAGTGCATCCGGGGTCCTTCGTCGATGCGAACGCTCGCGGCCGGACCGATGCCGGTCGTGCGGGTCCGGCGAGCGCGGGTACCGGTTGCTACCCCGGTACCGGGTCGGCCGGTGGGATCACCGGCCACTGTGGTCAGTACTTCGAGGATACCGGTGCGTCCCTATCGAGGGGGACACTCACCCCGACTCCGCCGACCGCGTCGGGGCTCGACGGCCGCCGACCGCACGAATCCGATACGCCGGGAGACCGGCTACCTGGACCAGTGCTGCGCGCCGCCCGGCGGTTCCGAATACGACTCGCTCACCGTGGGCACGGTTTCCGGGGCCGACGGGACAACGGATCCCGCGCGCAGATGCGCGAGGACCAGCAATGCGATCACCACCAGCGCGGTGGACACCGCCGCCAGTGTCAGCGCCGCGAACCCGAGTTGCGCCCGCTCGACGTACTCGACCGGATGCGGTGGCCGGGAAACCGCGCCCCGCACCCGCAATGCCCCGGTGCCGCACCGGGTGAAGGCCCACCCCGCCGCGGAGGCGGGTGCCGAGCCGCGACGCCTGCCCGCCGTGCGCGGTGGTATACCGCCGTGCCGGCATTCGGTGCGCCGCACCGCCCCCGCGCCGAGAAGCCTCGGACCGGTATCCGTTCGGTCCGCCGGGCCCGAGCGGTGGAGGCCGTGGTAGACCCCACGTCCGGGGACCGCATCGCACGCCGGGGACGACAACCGACAACCGATACCCACATCCGCCGGCGGCACCACGGCGAGTCGCCCGGATCCGGATGCGACTTCCCATGTACCGGTGTTGTCGTTGTTGATCGCCGTGCTCATTCGGATAGACCTCCGTGGTTGTCCCGCACCGACCGTCCACTACCGTCCCCGCCCGCCGACATGCGCCTCCCGCGGCCGCCCATCCACCGCCTCCTCCTGCCGACGAGCCCCCTTCACCGAGATTCGACCGACCGGGATTCGACCGACCGGGATTCGATCACATGTTCGACGAACTGGTGTTCGATTTCTACCACGCACGCGCGACAATGTCAGGAGAAACGCCGAGCAAACCTCGAACAGGTGTTTGATAGTTGGACATCGGGCGGCTAGATTCGGTGCACGATATCCACTGCGGCACGGCGTTATCGAGCCGAAGACCGATGAGAAAGGCGGTTGTGGTGAGCCGAACGGGCGACACGGGCGACGAGAGCGGATCGGGTTCCGAAACCGATCTCACCGTGCGTCAGCGCAAGGTACTCGAGGTGATCCGCACCTCCGTGAACGTGCGGGGCTATCCACCGAGTATCCGGGAAATCGGCGACGCCGTGGGTCTGACATCCACCTCCTCGGTCGCCCACCAGCTGCGCACCCTCGAACGCAAGGGCTATCTACGCCGTGACCCCAATCGGCCCCGAGCGGTCGACGTCCGCGGCCTGGACGAGGCGGTTCGCTCCGTGACCACCCTGACGGCGGCAACCGCCGAGGAGCGGAACGGCAAGGCGCGGACCGCCGAAACCGACGGCTCCCATCCCGCCCCCACCTTCGTCCCGGTTCTGGGACGAATTGCCGCCGGTGGTCCCATCCTGGCCGAACAGGCCGTGGAAGACGTGTTCCCGCTACCTCGGGCACTGGTCGGCGACGGGTCGCTGTTCCTGCTCAAGGTCGTCGGTGAATCCATGGTGGATGCCGCCATCTGCGATGGTGACTGGGTTGTGGTCCGACAGCAGAACGTCGCCGACAACGGCGATATCGTCGCCGCCATGCTCGACGGCGAGGCCACCGTGAAGACGTTCAAACGCAGCGGGAAGAACATCTGGCTGATGCCGCACAATCCGCTGTTCGAACCGATTCCCGGCAACGATGCGCGAATCCTCGGCAAGGTTGTCACGGTTATTCGCAAGATCTGAGCGGTGGGTGGTCGATGGCGATTTCGTCCCGACCGGTGGCCGCCACCGAGTACGTCTGGTACGCCGCCTACGGCTCGAATATGAACCCGGACCGGCTGCGCTGCTATCTGCTCGGCGGCGCGCCGGCCGGCGGGACGAATCCCACCGTCGATCGAAGACCGGAACCGCCGTCCGGATGCCGAGACGGCACCGCCCCACCGCGATCGATTCCCCTCACCCTGCCCGGGCTGCTGTATTTCGCCACCGAATCCGCGGTGTGGACCGGCGGGCGGGCCTTCTACGATCCCGATGTCCCCGCCACCATCTGGG
The DNA here is from genome assembly GCF_000308675.1 of Nocardia paucivorans NBRC 100373. Classification (GTDB taxonomy): domain Bacteria; phylum Actinomycetota; class Actinomycetes; order Mycobacteriales; family Mycobacteriaceae; genus Nocardia; species Nocardia paucivorans. Next base: position 460,646 of record NZ_BAGE01000041.1, read on the forward strand.
TTCGGGCCTATCTGCTGACCCTGTCCCAGTTCAGCGATATCGCAGCCCAGGAAATGTACCGGCCACCCGGCGTCGACCTCGATCCCGCCGAAGCGATCCGCACCGGCCGATCCCGAATCGGCCCCGGACGCTACGAAACTCTGGTCTGTCCCACCATTCACAACGGACTGCCGGTACTCACCTTCACCGCCCCCTGGCGCCGGCGCGACCTCCCGGGCAACCCACCGGCGCCCGCCTATCTGCGTCATATCGCGACCGGTCTGCTCGATACCCATCACTGGTCGATTCCCGAGATCACCGGTTATCTGGCCACCCGACCCGGCGCCGACCGGCGCTGGACCCCGGACACGGTCACCCGGCTCCTTCGCGACCGTTGATCGAGGTCCGTAAGGCCACCGAAAGCGCCCGCGCCCCCGCGCGTACCGTCTCGATGTACCGCGCACGTTCCGCGGGTCCGACTGCCGAACGCAGCAGCCCGAGCTGTACCTCATAGGGCGCATTGCCCTCGACGAGGACCGGGGCGGAGATATAGCTGATGGGCAGCGAGGACTCCGTGTCCAACTCGGCCTCGGTGTACGGCCGCGCGGTGAGCCGGGCCAACTGCCGCAGCGCTCTTGCCCGGAGTTCGGGCCGTAGCAGGTCGGCGCCCACCGCGCCGAGCAGGTCGGTCAGCAACTCGACGAGTCCGGCGTCGTCGGTGTCCGGACGGAATATGGCGAACCCGTGGTCGGTGACGAATCGCAGCAGTTCCTCGGCGCCGCGGTCCCCATCCGCCGAGGCCGGCCATCGTGTTCGTTCCTCGGGCCCACGCCACGGCATAACGGCGGCACCCGCCGGATAGGCCAGGGGAATCGTCTGTCCTACCGCCAGCCCGGGCACCACCCGTTCACCCGCATAGTGTTTGGCGACGACGGTCAATCGGCCCCGGTCGATTCGACTCAGCGTGGCCCCGCAGCCGGCGGCCTCCGCCAGGGCGGCCAGTTCGGCGCGCACCGCGGCCCCGAGACCGGCCGCCTCCGGACCGGAAAGCCGGAGCAATGCGGGGCCTGGGCGGTAGCACAAACGCTCGTCACGGGTCACCCACTGCGCCGCACGAAGTTCGTTGAGCACGGCCGTTACCGTCGCGCGGGCCAAGGAGAGCCGTTCGGATATTGCCGAAACGCTCAGGGGGCGCTCCGATTCCGCGATCAGCTCGACCACCGCCACCACTCTTCGGGTGGGCGGTGACCAGGTAGACGTCATCTGCCCTCATCCCTTGAAGACGGACCGGGACGGTCCTACACTGCATCGACTATTCGTCGCAGAGTAGTCGAATAATCGACACCGATGGCAGGGTCGACGGGACATTCGCGCCGACCGTGTCGTCCCAACGGCAGGAGTGCGCATGATTCTGGACCGATTCCGGCTCGATGGCCGGGTCGCGATCGTGACGGGCGCCGGCCGCGGTCTCGGCGCGGCCATCGCCACGGGCTTCGCCGAAGCGGGAGCCGATGTGGTCATCGCGGCCCGGACGGAGGCGGATCTACAAAAGGTGGCCGACCGGGTCCAGGAAGTAGGCCGCCGCGCCCATATCGTCGTCGCGGACCTCGCCGATACCGAGGCCACCGCCGCTCTGGCCGCGGCGGCGGCCGAACGATTCGGCCGATTGGACATCGTGGTCAACAATGTCGGCGGCGCTCTACCCAAACCCCTACCGGACACCACCCCGGATGATTTGGCGCAGGCCTTCGCATTCAATGTCGCCAATGCGCATGCCCTGGTCCGAGCGGCCGTCCCCACGATCCTGGAAACCGCGGGCGGCGGCTCGGTCATCAATGTGACCTCGGCAATGGGCCGCCTGCCCGGACGCGCTTTCGCCGCCTACGGAACGGCCAAGGCCGCACTTGCCCACTACACCCGGTTGGCCGCCATGGATCTGTGCCCGCGGATCCGGGTGAACGCCATCGCACCGGGTTCCATCCGCACCTCCGCACTGGAAGCGGTGGCCGCCGACGACACCATGCGCCACGCCCTGGAACGCGCCACACCGCTACGCCGGCTCGGCGACCCGGAGGATATCGCCGCGACCGCGCTGTTCCTCGCCGCACCGGCGGGCGGCTACCTCACCGGCAAGGTGATCGAAACCGACGGTGGTCTCATCGCCCCGAACCTCGACATCCCCATCCCCGATCTGTGATCGCCCACGCGGCTGGTCGAAGGAGACGGCGATACGGCCACCCAGCCGGTATTCGACTTGTTTGGACCGGTTCGTCCTGGGAAAACGCCCCCTGCGAAGGGAGGCAGCACCATGACCGAGCCCCAGGACACATGGGATCCGCCGCAGGATACCGGCGCACCGGATGCCGTCGAAACCGATGCGGCGGCCCTCGACAGCGCCGAGGACCTGGACGAGGACCGGTTGCGCGCCGATCCACTCGAGGAAGGTATGGATCCGCCGGAGCACTGGTCCGGTGTGGACAAGTACGGTATGACCCCACGCGAGGAACGCAACCCTCGCCCGCTGAGCGAACGCCTCGAAGAAGAGCAACCCGATATCCCGGACCCCGCGGTGGAGCACCGGGCCGCCGAGTCCGACGCCGTATCGGTCACCGGTGGTCCGGGGGAGATCCCGCCCGCGCCCGACGAGTACGAAGAGGAGTTGGGAATCGAGGCGGATATCGCCGGCGGGTCCATATCGGACGAGATCCGGGAGCCGGAATCACCGGAATGAGCGAATGGCCGACCCACATAAACCAACCCGAGTCCGATTCACACCGTGGTGAGGAATGGGCCCGGCCGCGCGGCGCGGTGACCGCCTGACAGCACGACCCGACCGGCCGGGTCACCCCCATGCACACCGGCGATCCTCGTATCGACTTCGGGCACGACCGAATCGACCGGTTCTCCGGTTGGCGGATCGGTGATGTCGTCATCGCCCGTGCCCATTCCGCTGCGGGCCACGTGATTCGGCAGGTCGTCGGCACCACCGGAGTCGAGCCGGGCACCCACGTGCGAATCCTCCGCAACGGCTATACCCGACGCCCGGCTGGACTGGTCATCGTGCGCCCGATCGAGTACGGAGTGCCGGACGAGACCATATTCGCTCCCGACTCGTTCGGTAATCGGATTTCGCCATGCCGATGCCGGGCCGTTCGATTCCGGTTCACGAGAACAGGGATCTCGGCTTCCGGGCAATCCTGGAGACGCACGGCGAACCAGCGGGGAACTACGAGTGCTGACCCGCGAATACGCGATGTCGGCGGTCTACTATCCGTTCACCTTCACCAGTTTCGCGATCGTCAACGACACGATGGGGACGATTCGGCGGATCCAGGGACACCCTCGGGATCGGTACGCACCGTTCCGTGACCGTGTCCACGAATAACCGAGACCGGGTCGTTCTTTTCGTAAAGAAAGGTCGGGGCCGGCTCGAGATCGACTAATGTAACGTGCTGATGGACAGCAAACTTCGGCCATTCGGCTCGATCATCACCCATTCACGCGGACATTCCCGCGCAACGAATCGAAAAAGCCCGGGATCGAGGCAGATCCGTCGAGATCTGCGAGTAAATCGTTGCCCGACAAGCCGATCCGGAAGTCGGCCGTACCCGGCCGCCCGCATCGGCCGGGCAATCGCCGGCCTCGCGTCGCTCGACGACGCGAACCCACGGTTCGTCGCCCTCACCGAGGAGCATCGGGAAGAGCGGATCGATACCGTCCGAGTTGCGCACCGATTCGCCGAGGTCGCCGATCTCGAACTTGCCGAAGGAAAAGCAACATACAGTGGATCTTCGTAATGTCCCGTGTGGTCCCGGCCGCTTGCCGGTGGTCGGGCACGGTTGGAAATTGTGGCGTGATCCGGTCCGGTTCATGGCGGATCTGGCCGATGTGGGGAAGATAGTACGTGTCGACATCGGCAATCTCGTCGTCTATGTCATCACCGATTTCGAACTACTCCACAAGGTATTGGTGGAGAGCTCCGATGCCTACGAGCGGGGGCGTCTCTTCGAACGCATCCGTCTCATATTCGAAGAATCGCTGATCGTCGCGGACGGTGAGCAACACCTGGATCTTCGTCGCCTGATGCAGCCGGCGTTCCATCGGACGGAGCTGGAAAGCTACGCGCACATCATGAAGCGCCATGCGGACGCGTTGGCGGATTCGTGGCGACAGGGCCAGGTCGTCGAGATCGTTTCCACGGTCATGGAATTGGCCATCACCGATCTCCTCGGGTCTCTGTTCTCGCACGAACCCGACACCGAGGAGGTGCGACTCATCTCGGGTCTGATCGCGGATATCGGCGGCGGTGCACTGGTGGGCAGTGTGCTACCGCCACGGCTGGCGAACCTGCCGTTGCCGGTGAACCGCAGATTCCTGTCGGCCGGCACACAACTGCGAGACTATTGCCGACAGCTGATCGTCGCGCGTCGAGGCAGCGGTGACCGCCGAAACGACCTGATCGATATCCTGCTGGATTCGGCGGGTGAGAAACGCCGGGGTGACACATTCCTGGCGGAACAGGCCGTTACCGTTCTCTTCGGCGGAATCGACACCTTGACCGCCACGCTGACCTGGGCTCTGTACGAGTTGGCACACCATCCCGAGGTGGCTTCGAAACTGAAGCACGAGATCTCCGACGCGGGAGATATCGACCCCCGCGATCTCGATCGACTCGACTATCTGAATCGGTTCCTGAACGAGCTCACGCGGATCCACTCGCCACTACTACAGACCAGACGCAGCGTCACCACGGTCGAACTCGACGGCTTCACATTTCCCGCTGGGACCGATATCGGCTGCAGCATCGCGGCCATTCACCGCAACCCGCACATTTTCCCCGATCCGGACACTTTCGACCCCGATCGATGGACACCGTCGGACTCCGGGTCGAAACGCCGGAACTTCGTTCCGTTCAGTATGGGCAACCAGATGTGTATGGGTAACAACTTCGCGTGGGTGGCCCTACAGACGACTCTCCACGGTCTACTGTCGAAGTGGGAGTTCCGGCCGGCCACGACCAAGAGGCCTCCCCGGGCCCTCGGCCCGATCCCCGGACTGAAAAAGCTTCCGCTCGAGGTTCATCCGGTCTCGGTGTGATCACGCGCTCGAAAGCCGTGACGACTCCGATTCGGTGGTCTTCGTTCTCCGGTATTCGGATATCCGGCGAACGAAGACCGGTAGGACCGCGGTGACGACGAACAAGGTGACGGCCACGAGGACGAAGTAGAGCAGCGATCCGTTGCGGCCGAAACGAGGCAGGAATGCGACTTCCTGGCCGGTCGCGGCGACGGCGTTGAGGAAAGGAGCGTAGGCCTGCAGGGTATATCCGTTGGGCAGCAGATTGATGGCGTTCTCGGCCACATGGACCCAGAACAGAAGAACGGCCACAGCGGCGGACGGAGTGCGAATCAGCGATCCGACCGCCACGCCCACCCCGCATGCGGCGAACGCGTAGATCGGAATGGTCCAGAGGAACCGGATACCGGCGGAATCGCTGATGTCCACCGCCCCGTAGATCCGGGGAAACCAGTGTGGCAGCGTGACCATGACGACGACGAGCAGAGCAACCGTCGAGATCGCCGTGATGGCGCCGTAGTAGATCCACCGGGCCAGTGCGACCGTCCAGGGCCGGGGAAACAGAAAGGCATGGAGATCTCTTGTCGGACCGCGCCATTGGGTGGCGTGGGCGTAGGCGGTGGTGACCATCATGACCGATACGGACAAAGTGATCACCCAGTACACGGAGTTGGTGGTGGTGACCGTGGCCACATAACTCTGTCCGGGCAGATCGGCGAGTCGCTCCGCGACGGCGGCGATACCGAAGGTGATGCCCAGCGGTAGCACGAAGGTGAGAGGGACGGCCACTGTCCACAGGAAACTGCGTCCGGTGGTGCGGGTCCATTCGGCGGCGATACCGCGACGGATCCAGGTGAGCGGACCGGGGTTGTTCATGACGCCATATCCGACGAGAGCTGGGTGGGCAGACCGGCGATTCGCAGGTAGATGTCCTCGAGTCCGGTCTCACCGGGGGCCAGGGTGCTCATGAGATCGGTGTACGGCCGGTCGACCAGAACACGCCGGTTCCCGAGGATGACGATGTGGTCGGCGTTGCGTTCGACTTCGTCGAGCAGATGCGAGGCGACCAGGACACAGGTCCCGGCATCGGCGAGGCGCCGCAGCAGTTCACGTATCCAGCGGATACCCGCGATATCGAGGCCGTTGAGCGGCTCGTCGAGCAATAGGGTGCGCGGCTCGGAGAGCAATGCGGCGGCGATACCGACCCGCTGGAGCATACCGAGCGAATAGTGCCCCAACCGGCGATCGGCCACCCGGGCGAGGTCGACGAGTTCGAGAACGTCGTCGACCCGTCCGGTGGGTAGTCCGCGGGCCCGCGCGATCCAGCGGAGATGCCGACGTGCGGTATGGCGTGGGTCGAAGGCCCGATGGTCCAAATGCATTCCGAGTGTTGCCGGTGTGGTGTGGTGGGCCCGGATGCGGGTGCCGTCGACCCGAACGGTGCCCGCGGAAGGAGCGATGATGCCGCAAATACACCGCAGCAACGTGGTTTTTCCGGTGCCGTTGAGACCGAGCAGATAGGTGAGCGTCCCATCCGCCACGGTCAACTCGGGGACTTCGAGCACGGTCGCGCCCGAGTAGCTCAGGGCGAGATCACGAATATCGATCACGAAGCTCGGAGCCGATCAGAAATCACAGCTCATCGCCAGTCCCACGGCCTTGACGCCCTCGCACACGGAGCTGTTGGACAGCTTCCAGACACCATCGATGCGCTTCCAGACCACGCGGGCGACCAGATCAGGCCGTCCGACCGTCTTGCTGCGCAGCATGGCGGTGTGCACATTGCCTTCGTGGGTCTCGGGACCGGTGATCTCGTTCGACCCCAACGGTGCCCGGAACAGACCGAGGTTGTAGAGGGTGCGCGCAACCACGACCGCTTTGTGACCGCCTTCCAGATTGGCGGCCTTGGCATCGTCGGAGGCGGGTGTTTCGATCAGGAACGCGACCTGGGCGTCGAGATCTTCCAGGGTGGGAACCTCGCGGGTGATGAGGAACTCATCGGGGGCGGCGGAGGCGGCGGGGGCGGTGACGAGCGGGGCGCCGATCGTGACCACGGCAGCCGTCATGATCGTCGACACGATACCGGCGACAATTTTGCGGGTCTTCATCATTTCATCCTCCGATCGAGCGGGACGGTATTCGACGCACGCTCGAATGTGCAGGCGACCAAAACAATTCGGCGTGACAGAGACTACTCCTGTCCCGGCCGATCCTCAGGGTTTGCGACCGATGGCACCGAGCATGACCATTCGGGTCTCCGGCAGATCGGAGGCGAGCCACCGCTGTACCGGCACCACACCGGGTTCGAGCACCTCGAGACCGTCGAGGAATGCCCGCGTCTGTGCCGTGGACCGAAAAGCGACCTGGGCCGACGTGCCCTCGGTGGCGGTGAGTACCTGGAGCACTTCCGGGGCGGAATCAGTGGAGCCGTGAGCGATCGCCAGATAACTGCCCGGCGCCAACCGATCACGGAAGGCGGCGACGATCTCGGCGGGGTTTTCGTCGTCCAGCACGTAGTGCAACACACTGACGAGCATGACGGCCACCGGCTCGTCGAAATCGATCAGGGCGCGGTCCTTCAACTGATCGAAGATCTCGTTCGGACGACGGATATCACCCAGCAATGCCGTGACATCCGGTGGATCGACCAGTAGCGCGTTGCAATGGGCGTACACGACCGGGTCGTAGTCGACATACACCACCCGCGCGGACGGATCGACCTTCCGGGCCACCTCGTGCACATTGGGCGAGGTCGGGATACCGGAGCCGAGATCGATGAACTGGCGAACCCCGGCCTCCGCGGCCATCTCCACCGCTTTGAACAGGAAACCCCGGGTGAACCCGGCCAGAGCTTTTATTTCGGGGGCATGGGACAGCATTCGATCGGCGAGGTCACGGTCGGCCTCGCGATTGTCCTTTCCGCCCAATAGGTAGTCGTACACCCGGGCAGAGTTCATCAGGTCCAGGTCGAACGGTTGCGGTGTTCGATTGTTTTCCGGCCCAGGCCCTTCAGTTCCTTCGACCACAGATACAACCGTAGCCGATCGTCACCGCGGACGCGCGCTCCTCCGCGGATCCGTCGCTCGGATGTGGTGGGTGGATACGTTGCCCGAACGATGCTCCGCTCCGACGACCGAACCGGATAGTTGGATCATCGACGAACCATTTTCCGACGCAACAAGATCCACGGTATGACCACCAGCGCTCATCCTCGACTACCGTCTCCGACCGGAACCGCCTCCGTTTCGGCCAGGGCGACCGCGTGCGTCACCGCGGACCGCGCGGCCTCCACGGTTGTATAGCGCCCCAGACCGCACGGGGATGCGACGTCCAATACACCGCCGTAGGCCGCCTCCGCCGCCGCCAGCCCCTGTCGTGCCTGTTCGAGCGGCTGCGTCGGAAGCGCCAGTCCGGCAACGAGACGCGTATCGGCGGGCAGTTCGAGGCGTGCCAGGGGCGCGTAGTACCGCGGCCGCACCGGCGCCTGTTCACCGTCGCCGATGGGGAAGTGGACGAAATCGAGATGCCGACCCGCAGGCCAGTATCGCGCTATCGCATTGGCCAACGCGACGATCGGGGCCGTCGAGCTCGGCGCCACGGCCGGTTTGCCGTCCAGGCTCCCATAGCACAGGTGCACACCGAAACGGGAATCATGGGGCGCCCGCGCGACGAGACGTGCGATCGCTCGCCCCGCCAGGGCGGCCGGGATCCGTCGCAGACCCGCGGGTAACCGCGCACACAGGAGCGTCTCCGCCGGCAGTTCGAGTTGGAATACCACATCGTCCCCCCAGGCCTCACGGATACGGACGATCTCGCGGACCGTGGCATCGACGAGCGGACGGTAGTAGGGACGGCCTCGGTCACCGCGACCGACCGAGCCCCGACGCCACAGCAGCATCCGCGCCTCGAAGGCGATGAACGCGATGACGAAGGGCGTCGGTATACCCACCTGCAGACGAAGTCCGGGGTTGGTTCGGCGTATATCGGCCAGCGCGTCCCTGACCCGCTCGGCCTCCGCCGCATAACCGAGCGCGGCGTCGATATCGACCTCGCCCAGCGATCGACCCGGGCGAAGCCGAAAGACGTCGCGGGAACGCAGGGTGGACCAATCACCGCTTCGCACGGACTCCAGCACCGGGAGTTCACCGAGCCGATCGATAATGGGCCTTACATACCACTGGGCGCGATAGGGATCCGCTTCACCGCCCGGAACCAGACCGTCCAGGAATTCACCGGCCGTATCGACGGCGAAGGCCATTGCCTTCTCCGGACTGTCCAACTGTGCGGGCAAACTGCCCACGAAGTGAATCCTACGCTTGGGCTGCACAGCGCCAGTGTCGCATATCGGCCGTCCCGAGACATGTTTGTTCCCTTATCATTCCGACCGTACGGCATGCCTCGATCCCGGACCGCTGTTCGTCCGAGGCGATGTACCGACCCACTGACGGCGATACATCGAGGTCACCCCCACGAACGGTGCGATGACCGTCGTATCGACAGCCGCGGGCACCCTTCCCGGACACCGTGAACTCGATTATCGGACAGTCGAATTCCGAATGCCGGATATCCGTGTCGAACGAACGCTCGACTTCCATCGAGACAGCGATCGAGCTCCGAGCCGTGCCACATCACCGTCGGCGGAAAATGAAATACCCGCGCCCCTGAAGACACGGGTATTTCCGACTCACCGGCCGCCCCCCGAAACGGACCCGAACGGGCGAGGCCCGTACGTCGGGCCCCACCCCGATGATCAGGACAGTTTCAGGCTGCGCCCTATGATCTCCTTCATGATCTCGGTGGTGCCACCGTAGATGGTCTGCACTCGGGCATCCAGGTAGGCCTGGGCGATCGGGTACTCGCGCATGTAGCCGTAGCCGCCGTGCAGCTGCAGGCAGCGGTTGATCAGCTCGAGCTGTTCCTCGGTGCTCCACCACTTGGCCATGGCGGCGTCCTCGGCGGAGAGGGTGCCGGCGTTCAGTTCGCCGATGCAGCGGTCGACGAAAACCCGCACCGCGGTGGCCTTGGTGGCCAGTTCGGCCAGCACGAACCGAGTGTTCTGCTGGGCACCGATCGGCTTGCCGAAGGCCTTGCGATCCCGCACGTACTGGATGGTCATATCCAGGCAGCTCTCCATGGCCGCGGCGGCCATGACCGCGATGGACAGACGTTCCTGCGGCAGGTTCTGCATCAGGTGAATGAAGCCCTTGCCCTCCTCGCCCAGAAGGTTGGCAGCGGGAACCCGCACATCGGTGAAGCTGAGTTCGGCGGTGTCCTGCGCCTTGAGACCGATCTTGTCCAGGTTGCGGCCACGCTCGAAACCGGGCATCCCACGTTCCACGACGAGCAGGCTGAAGCCCAACGCACCGGCGTCGGGATCGGTCTGGGCGACCACGATGACGATATCGGAGTTGATGCCGTTGGTGATGAAGGTCTTGGCACCGTTGAGCACCCACTCGTCACCGTCGCGGACCGCGCGGGTCTTGATGCCCTGCAGGTCCGAACCGGTTCCGGGTTCGGTCATGGCGATGGCGGTGATGAGCTCACCGGAACAGAACTTGGGCAGCCAGCGCTGTTTCTGCTCCTCGTTCGCCAGTTCCAGCAGGTAGGGAGCGATGACATCGTTGTGCAGGGAGAACCCGAGACCGGAGTACTGGCCGCGCACGCATTCCTCGGTGATGATCGCGTTGTAGCGGAAGTCCTTCACCCCGCCGCCGCCGTACTGTTCGGGTACGGCCATGCCGAGGAAGCCCTGTTTACCGGCCTCGATCCAGGCCGACCGATCGACAATGCCCTGCTCGGCCCACTGGTCGTGGTTCGGCGCCACGTGCGTATCGAGAAATTTGCGGAACGACTCCCGGAACAGCTCGTGCTCGGGCTCGAACAGTGTGCGCTCCACACCAACCTCCTAGTGACCACACGAACCGGCCCACACCGGCCCGTCGTTGTGATCCACCGTACCCGGAAGGAGAATCGGTGTTTACTTCACTCCTGGAATCCGCAGGCTCTCCGGGAATAACCGCATTACGAAGTGCACCCGTTCCAATTCACCGATCGATCGGATGGGCTCATCGGAAAGACAGCAGTTCCCGCAGCCGTCCCGATAGGGTCCGACCGCGGTCGCGATCCCGCTCGGCGAACAGGAACCGCAACTCCTCCTCCACCGATTTACGCACCACCGCGGCGAGCTGGACCGCCCCCTCCGCGATATCACCGTCCCGCCATGGCTCGGGGTCGATCGGCCGTCCCACGGAGAAGTAGAACCGCTCCGGGCGTGGAATGGGTGTCGGCCCGAGACCGCGCACGAGTGGGGGCGTGAGTTCGCGATGGATTCCCAGCGCCTCCACCAGCAGCCGCAACGGACGCCAGGCCATATCGTCCTTGTCCAGCACGATGTCGTAGGCGTCGTCGACGCCGATCATGGCCACCGGCAGGATGGGGGCGCCGGTCTCCAACGCCATCTGCGCGAAACCGGTGCGCCCCTCCCAGCGCAGCAGATACTTCTCCCCTTTACGGCGCACCGCCTCGCGACCGCCGCCGGGAAAGACGATCACGGCCTCACCGCGCCGCAACAGCGCGCGGCAGTTGTCGCGGGTGCCGCGCACCGCGCCGTAATGGTGCAGTGCGTGCCGCACCCCCGGCACGGCGATGAGCACGTGTTCGGCCAACCCGCGGATCACCCTGCCGCGGCGCCGGTACACCTCCGGCAACAACAGTGGAGCGTCAATACCGCCCAACAGGTTGTGGTTCGCCACCAGCAGCACCGGGCCGCTGTCGGGAATATTGTCCAACCCGTAGAAACGTGGGCTGGTCCAGGCGCGGATCGGCGCCAGCACCGTCTCCAGAATCCGCAGATCCGCCTCATCGAGCCGCACGTCCAGCGGCGCACCATCGCTGAGCACTGCATCGATTTCCTCGGTGCGGATCCCGACGCCGATTGTCGGTACATCCTCGAGTTGTCGCACCTCTGCATCGGCCGTATCGCGACGGTCGTGCGGCATGTACTGATCCCTCCTGCTGTCGATTCATGTCCATAATGAATGAAAAAATGAATGAAAATCGACAGTGATACACAGGACGAATCAATGTGATAGGAGCTACAACGCGCAGCGCATTGTGTTGACGCTACAATGTCGCCGCGCCCGCGCCCGCGCCCGCGTACTCCGCCAGAACCGCTGCCAGCGCACGCGGCACCCGAGCCCGTACCCGCGTTCCGTTCTCCTCGTGTTCGGAACCCAGAATCCGCCCCTCGGCATGTATCCGGGCCAACAGATCGCCCCGAGTGTAGGGCAGCAGCACACCGACCTCGACATCCAGTTTGCCGAGAGTCTCGTTCAACCTCCGGCGCAGCTCATCGATACCGAGGGACTTGCGTGCGGAGACGAAGGCCGCGTCGGGCAGCAGGGCCCGCAACCGGGTCAGCTCCATCGGGTCGACCTCATCGATCTTGTTGACCACCAGCAGTTCCGGCGGTGCGGGCACCCCCGCTTCCCGGATCACCTCGGTGATCACCTCGCGCACCGCCTTGATCTGCTCGGTGGGCAACGCATCGGAACCGTCGACCACATGCAGCAGCAGATCGGCGTCGGTGACCTCCTCGAGGGTGGACCGGAACGCCTCGACCAGCTGGGTGGGCAGATGCCGGACGAAACCGACCGTATCGGTGAACACGACCTCACGGCCGGCCTCGAGCCGGGCCCGCCGGGTGGTGGGGTCCAGGGTGGCGAACAAGGCGTCCTGCACCAGCACACCGGAACCGGTGAGCGCGTTCATGAGACTCGATTTGCCCGCATTGGTGTACCCCACGATCGCGACCGAGGGCATACCGCTCGAGGTTCGGCGCGACCGCATGGTGTCACGGGCGGTTTTCATCTCCCGGATCTCGCGGCGCAGTTTGGCCATGCGCTCACGAATACGACGACGGTCGGTCTCGATCTTCGTCTCACCGGGGCCACGCAGACCCACGCCACCATTACTGCCGGCCCGACCACCGGCCTGCCGGGACATGGACTCACCCCAACCGCGCAATCGCGGCAGCATGTATTCCATCTGCGCCAACGCGACCTGTGCCTTGCCCTCTCGCGAGGTGGCGTGCTGGGCGAAGATGTCCAAGATCAACGCGGTCCGGTCGATCACCTTCACCTTGACAACCTTCTCCAGCGCGGTGAGCTGGGCGGGCGTGAGTTCACCGTCACAGATCACGGTGTCCGCACCGGTGGCCAGTACCACCGCCCGCAGTTCGTCGGCCTTACCGGAACCGATATAGGTGGCCGGGTCCGGACGGTCCCGACGCTGGATCAGCGCCTCGAGCACCTCCGAGCCCGCGGTTTCGGCCAGCCGCGCGAGCTCGGCCATACTGGCCTCCGCACGGGCGGCGTTGCCCTCGGTCCACACCCCCACCAGGACCACACGTTCCAGGCGGAGCTGTCGGTATTCGACCTCGGTGATGTCGGTGAGTTCGGTGGAGAGGCCGGCCACGCGGCGCAATGCGCTCCGGTCCTCCAATTGCAGTTCACCCGTGGTGGGCGAACGATCGTCGCGGATACCGGGATGGTCCTGGGACTCGGCCCCGGTATCGTCGAATTCGGTCGTCTCGTCGACGCCGTATGTCCTCTCGACCGGTTCGGCGGACCAACCGGCGGAGGTAAAGGTCTGGGATCTACTCATACCCCATCCATGCTGCCACGCGGCCACCCCCACCGCACCCGAGTTTTCCGCGGGCCCCATCAGTGCGAATACCACCAGTCGTCGGCGATCCGACCGGTCGCCACCAACTCGGACGGCCCGCGCAACCAGGCGGCGCCGCAGACCAACCCAACCCGCACCCGCCCACCGGGCACCCGCACCGTGACCTCGCCGGAGTCCGCCGCGGGATCGAGACCGGCGGCGGACAGCACCGCCGTCGCGGCGGCGACGGTCCCGGTGCCGCAGGACCGGGTTTCCCCGACGCCGCGCTCGAATACCCGCATATCGACCGCGCCGGTGTCGTCGAGCGCGGTGACGATCTCCACGTTCACCCCCCGCGGAAACAGGGCGGGGTCATAACCCGGAGGCCGCGTGAGGTCGAGTTTCCCCAGCGACTCGGCGGTGAGACCGGCATCGACGCAGGCCAGATGGGGATTGCCGACATCGACACCGAGACCGGGATAGCTGCCGCCGGCGATCGTGGCCGTCGACTCGCCGAGTACCCGCACCCGGCCCATATCCACGGTCACCTCCCCGTGTACCGGACCACCCGCGTGCACGGTGACCGGGCGGGCACCGGCCCGGCTCCCCACCCGGTAGTGGTCCCGGGTCTCCATTCCGCTCACCGCCAGATAGTGCGCGAATACCCGCACACCGTTACCGCACATTTCGGCGATCGAACCGTCGGCATTGCGGTAGTCCATGAACCAGTCGTCGGCTTCCACCCCGTCGGGGTACTCGGTGAGCACCCCCGCCCGATGCAGCGCACCGGCACGCGCGACCCGCAACACCCCGTCGGCGCCGAGCCCGCGACGTCGGTCGCAGAGGGCGGCGATCCGCGCCGGGGTCAACTCCAACCGCACCTCGGGGTCGGGAAGCACCACGAAGTCGTTCTGGGTGCCATGGCCCTTGGTGAATTCGATGGTCGTCTCGGGGTGGGACACGTCCCTCGCTCTCTCTGAGTCCGTCAACGGGTGAACATCCGGCGCCGTCGGGAAATTTCCCACCGGGCGACAGCACACCCGGCGAGCCGGCCGAACCGCCCATCGGGATGCGGACGATATCGTCGCACGTCGCCGACCGAGCGAGATTCCTCCCGCCCGCCCGGCACCGGGTACGGCGGCCGGATCGTGATCGACGCTCGCCCGGACATCGCGCTCATCGGTGCCGACAATGCGGGTCGGCCACCATGTCGCACCCGCCGATCGCGGAATTCGCCGACCCGCGGCGGTCCCATCGTTCCTGTCACCGGCGGCCCGGTCGACCGGCGACAGGCCGGGGCCATCCACCGGGCGCAGCGGTCGGCGCCGGATCCACTGCGACCGTTCCCGAAAGCATCCCCGGTCCGGATTCCGGTGTCGAGGCGCCCGGCGAATAGGAACGATCGAACACCACCACCGACAGGAACATATCCGTCGGGTCACCGGGAGTTCGGTCGTCCCTCGGAATGCACCTATCCGGTGGTGGACCCCGTCCGGTCACGGTCGGGGTCGTCGAGGACGGCGAGCGCCGATTCGACGAGCGCAGGGTCGGCGCCGTCGAGCCAATGCACTCGACGATCCCGGCGGAACCACGAACGCTGCCGCCGAACATAGCGGCGGGTGCCGATCAGGGTGCGCTCCCGGGCCTCGGCCAGATCGTATGCACCGTCGAGGTAGGCGAGGACATGGGCGTAGCCGATGGCGCGTCGCGCGGTCTGCCCCTCCCGCAGACCCCGGTCGACCAGGCCGCGCACCTCCTCCACCAGACCTCCGTCGAACATGGCCGCGGTCCGCCGCTCGATGCGGGCGTCCAATTCGGTGGTCTCCCGGTCCACACCGAGGATGACGGTTCCCCAGCGCGGTTCACCGATCACCGGCGCCGAGGCCGCGAACGGACGCCCGGTGAGTTCCACCACTTCCAGCGCGCGCACCATCCGCCGGCCGTCGGTGGGCAGGATGGTCGCCGCGGCAGCAGGATCGACCCGACGCAGCGCCTCGTGCACCGCCGCGACACCCTGTTCGGCCAGAACCGCCTCCCAACGGGCCCGCACCCGGGGATCGGTGGCGGGGAATTCCCACTGGTCGAGCAATGCCTGGATATACATCATCGAGCCGCCGACGATCACCGGAATACGACCGCGGGCCATGATCGCCTCCACATCCACCGCTGCGGCGGCCTGGTAGGCGGCCACCGTGGCCGTATCGGTGACCTCCAGCACATCCAACTGATGATGGGGGATACCGCGCCGCTGCGCCGGACTCAGCTTGGCGGTGCCGATGTCCATACCGCGGTACAGCTGCATGGCGTCGATGTTCACGATCTCCGCGCCGAGCCGTTCGGCGAGGTCCAACGCCAGCTCCGACTTCCCGGTGGCGGTGGGACCGATAACGGCGACCGGACGCACCGGGGCGTTCACCGAACCACCTCGCCGGCGATCGCGGGCCGCCACACACCCACGTGGTAACCGACCCCGAACGGCGCCCCTCGATAGCGGCCCTCCACCGCCGGTGGTGTCGGGTCGGCGGCAACCAGTCCGGCCAACACTTGGTAGGCGGCACGACCGGACAGGACGAGGCGAGCACACAACCGCGGGTCCAGTGCCATCAGCGCGGCACGGTCCCCGGTGGCCAGGGCGGTGTCGAGACGATCCTGCAGCGGACCCGCGTCGGGATCGAAGTAGCCGGGGGCCGCGGTCGACAGGGTCGCGGCACCGTCGGCGACCACCAGCACGACGTCCGGCTCGGCGGCGGAGTCCAGTTCGGCCCGGAGATCGGCGCCGAGTTCGGCACATCGGTCCGCGGGGGTGTCCGCCGCGACCAGGTGGACCCGCGCGACGGCCTCCGGAGCCACCGCACCGCGCAGCCAACCGGCTATCAACGCGGGCAATGGCAGGCAGGGATCCGGTGGGGTCGCGCCGGCGGCACTCGACGCACCGGGCACGGGTGGCGGACCCGATAGCGCCACGGGGACATCCACACCGAATCCGCGGAATGTGCCCACCGCGTCGCTACCGATGATCCGGGTCGTATCCCCGACCCCGACAACCGTCCAGCGCGACGACGCGGCCGCCAGTATCCGCCCGACCTCCAGGACCGCGGTCCGCAACTCCGCCAGATGGGTGTCGCGTGGGTCCGGCTCCGATCGGGGATCTGCACCACGGGCACGTGCGGAGCCGCCACACAGCTGGGAGACCAGGATCGGCGGCGAGGGGACCAGGGCCGCTAGACAGAACACGAGGTCAACGGTAACCGCTGTATCGGCCCGCTCGGTATCACGCCGGTACCTGGGCCTTCGAGTGTCTCTGCCGGAATCCGCGCCCCAATTGCTAGTGTTCGAAGTATCCGGACCAGGTCATCGGAGGTCCGGGTCCGCGGGCAACGGTCCCGCGGCAGCAGGGCGCACAATGTGGTTTCCAGGGCCCGGACCAGGTTGAATGGAATGGGCTACAGCGCAGCCAGGCAGCCGTGACGCGCGGCAGGGACGAGGAGCAATGAGCGACAGAAACGGAACCGCGAAACCCGGCCCCGGCATCACCCCGCGATCGTCCGGAACCGAACCGGTCGGTGAAACCCCCCGCGTCGAACCCGGGAGGTCCACGAAACGCGGTAGCGCGAAGAAGGGGGCCGCCGCGCACCCCAAACCCCATGCGGTGAACCCCGGTCAGGCCGACCGACACCCCCACGCCGTGGTCGTACCCAATGTCACCGATCCCAGTAAATGGGGCCGGGTCGACGAGGACGGCACGGTGTGGTTGAAGACGTCCGAGGGAGAGCGGATCGTCGGCTCCTGGCAGGCCGGGGACGCTGCCGAGGGCCTGGCCCATTTCGGCCGGCGCTTCGACGACCTGGCCACCGAGGTCGCTCTGCTCGAGGCGCGGCTGGCCGCGGGCACCGATGCGCGCAAGACCAAGACGGCCGCGCTCGCGCTCGCCGAATCACTACCCACCGCCGCCGTGGTCGGCGATGTGGAGAGCCTGGCCGCCCGCCTGCGCGCCATCGCCGAACACTCCGACGAGGCCGCCGCCCAAGCGCGTGAGGAAAAGGAGCGCGCCCGCCACGAGAACACCGAGCGTAAGGAAGCACTCGCGGCCGAGGCCGAGCGGATTGCCGCCGAATCCACCCAGTGGAAGGCCGCGGGCGACCGACTGCGGGAGATCCTCGAGGAGTGGAAGACCATCCGCGGGGTGGACCGCAAGGTCGACGATGCTCTGTGGCGGCGCTACTCGAAGGCGCGGGAGGCGTTCAACCGACGTCGCGGCGCCCATTTCGCCGAACTCGACCGGGAACGCGCCGCGGCCAAGGCCCGCAAGGAAGAGCTGTGCCGGCGCGCCGAAGAACTGTCCGATTCCACCGACTGGGTGGGCACCGCCGCGACCTTCCGCGAGCTGCTCACCGAATGGAAGAACGCCGGACGCGCCCCCCGCGAGGCCGATGAGGCGCTGTGGCGGCGGTTCAAGAGCGCCCAGGACGTGTTCTTCGCCGCCCGTAATGCCGCGGCATCGGAACGCGAGGCCGAGTTCGAGGAGAACGCGGCCGCCAAGGAGGAGTTGCTGGACCGGTACGCACCGCATATCAACCCCGATACCGATCTGGACGGCGCCCGCACCCTGCTACGGGAACTCCAGGAACAGTGGGAGTCCATCGGCAAGGTCCCACGGGAGCGGATGCACGAGCTGGAGGGCAGGCTGCGCGCCATCGAGAAGCGGGTGCGGGAGGCGGTGGACGCGCAGTGGCGGCGCACCGACCCGGAGGCACTGGCCCGCGCAGCGCAGTTCCGCGAACGTGTCACCCAGTTCGAGGAACAGGCCGCCAAGGCAGAGGCCGCCGGCCGGACTCGCGACGCGGAGAAGGCATGGGAACAGGCCCGGCAGTGGCGGGAATGGGCCGAGGCCGCCGAGGGCGCGGTCAGTAACCGCTAGCGGTCGGGGTTCAGTCCTCGCCCAGCCGGCGCCGCCGTTGCCGTTCCTCTTCCTCGGCAGCGGCGATCCGCCGCTGCTCTTCGGCGGCGAGCTGGAGAGCGGTGCGACTCCAGACGACCCGCACCCAATGGAACGTCAACAGCATCACTGCGAGGGTGCCGAGCACCAGCCCGATACCGGGCCCCGAACCCACATAGTTGTTCAGGCCCGGTGTCTGGCGGTGCCAGATCGAGAAAACCCCGAACGCGGCGGCGATCGCCGATCCGGCGACCGCCAACCAGGCCAGTACCCACCGCCGGGTCATCAGGGCCAGCAGCGAGAAACCGATACCGAACACCACCACGAACCAGACGAAGATCCGGGACGGCAAACCGATGTGTTCGTCCGCGGCGACGGGGGAACCGAGCAGCACATCGAATCCGCGGGCACCACCCGAATGCGGTAGCACCAGCGACACCAGCAGGACGAAGACCGCCACCGCCACGACCAGCGCGCGGGCTCCCGGGTCGATCTCCCCCGCGATCCGGCGTTCGACGGCCTCGATATCGTCGCGGAACTGCTCGAATTCGTCGGTGGCCTCGACGGGGTTCACGGTGTCGTCGTTCCCTTCCGCTGAGTCGTTGTCGGGTGCGGGCGGCTCCGGATCGGCACCGGTTTCGCGGCTCTCGGCCGACTCGTCTTCCGGTCCGATCCGTCGGGAGCCGTCATCACCGGTCCCACGTCCCCCATCGGCGGCCCCGGGACCGCGGTCGACGGGCTCCGATCCATCGTTCGGGTCGCTCATACGCCACATCCGGAAGCACATCCCGAAGCGGTGGGTTCGGGAGTCGGGGGGCCGATTCGAGGCAGTCCGAGGCCGACGCCGATCGGCGCGGTTTTGGGGGTGACGCCCTGTTCGTGCGCGTCACCCGCCCGGGTCCGGCGATGAGTACGGATCGGCGCGTCGGCGATGAGGTGATGCGGGGCGGCCCCGGTGACATCGACGGTCACCACATCACCGGGACGGATCGGCCGCTCGGTTCCCTCGGGACGGAAATGCACCAGTCGGCCGTCCCGGGCCCGACCGCTCATCCGCGCGGTGGCGGTGTTCTTACGGCCACCGCCCTCGGTGACCAACAACTCCACCTCGGTGCCCACCAGAGCGCGATTGGCCTCGAGGGAGATCTCCTCCTGCAGCGCGATGAGCCGGTCGAAACGCTCCTGCACCACTTCTTTGGGCAGCTGATCGGGCATCTCGGCGGCCGGGGTGCCCGGACGCTTGGAGTACTGGAAGGTGAACGCGCTGGTGAACCGGGCCTGCCGCACCACCTCCAGGGTCTGCTGGAAATCCTCTTCGGTCTCCCCCGGGAAGCCGACGATGATATCGGTGGTGATGGCCGCATGCGGCATCGCCGCCCGCACCTTCTCGATGATTCCCAGGTAGCGGGCCTGGCGGTACGAGCGGCGCATGGCCTTGAGCACCCGGTCGGAGCCGGACTGCAACGGCATGTGCAGCTGCGGGCAGACATTCGGGGTCTGGGCCATCGCCTCGATCACATCGTCGGTGAACTCCGCCGGATGCGGGGAGGTGAACCGCACCCGTTCCAGTCCTTCGATTTTTCCGCACGCGCACAGCAGTTTGGCGAAGGCGCCGCGGTCACGTGGCTGATCCGGATCGGCGAACGAGGCGCCATAGGAGTTGACGTTCTGCCCGAGCAGGGTCACCTCCAGTACGCCCTGATCGACCAGGGCCTGCACCTCGGCGAGCACATCGCCGGGGCGGCGGTCCACCTCTTTGCCGCGCAGCGACGGCACGATGCAGAAGGTGCAGGTGTTGTTGCAGCCGACGGAGATGGACACCCAGCCCGCGTAGGCCGACTCCCGTTTGGCGGGCAGCGTCGACGGGAAGGCTTCCAGCGATTCCAGGATCTCGACCTGCGCCTCGTTGTTGTGACGAGCGCGTTCCAGCAATACCGGCAGCGACCCGATGTTGTGCGTGCCGAACACCACATCGACCCACGGCGCCTTGCGGACCACCACATCCCGGTCCTTCTGGGCCAGGCACCCGCCCACCGCGATCTGCATACCGGGTTTCGCCGCCTTGATCGGCGCGAGATGCCCGAGGGTGCCGTAGAGCTTGTTGTCGGCGTTCTCCCGCACCGCGCAGGTGTTGAACACCACAAGATCGGCCGTCGTGCCCGGCGCGGCCTTCACATAGCCCGCGTCCTCGAGCAGGCCGGACAAGCGTTCGGAATCGTGCACGTTCATCTGGCAGCCGAAGGTGCGGACCTCGTAACTACGCGCTCCGGCACCTGCGGTGACAGTGGGGGGAGTTACCTGTCCGATCGAATCCACTCATCCAGGGTACGGGCCGCCCTCGAACCGTTTTCCGGCGCGTTCTCCTCCGCGTGATCGGGGCAACGTTCGATCCGCTCCCACGAGCGCGGCGGCGACGTCGGACACCCACCCACCCGATGGGGACACCCCCGAGAAAACAGCGCTCGCGTAACACGAAAACTATCGTCGAGTAACACGCATATATCGTTTCGGCGTGGCGCCTCGGCATGTATCGGAATAACGGGAAAATCCGCGATTTCCGCTTAAGGTCTCATTTATGACCGAGGCCATCGAAGCAGGCACCGCACCCGGCGCCGCCCCACCGCCCATGATCGAAATGCGCGGTGTGAACAAACACTTCGGACGGCTGCACGTTCTACGCGATATCGACCTCACGGTGCCGCGTGGTCAGGTGGTGATCGTACTCGGCCCATCCGGTTCCGGTAAGTCGACACTGTGCCGGACCATCAATCGACTGGAACCGATCGATTCCGGGCGGATCAGCGTCGACGGGGTACCGCTACCGGCCGAGGGCCGGGCGCTGGCCGCGCTGCGCGCCGATGTGGGCATGGTTTTCCAATCGTTCAATCTCTTCGCGCACAAAACGATCATCGACAATGTCACCTTGGCCCCCATCAAGGTGCGTAGGACGAAAAAGGACATCGCCCGCCGGCGGGGGATGGAATTACTGGAACGCGTCGGCATCGCCGATCAGGCGGACAAATATCCGGCGCAGTTGTCCGGCGGTCAGCAGCAACGCGTCGCCATCGCGCGGGCGCTGGCGATGAATCCGAAGGTGATGCTGTTCGACGAGCCGACTTCGGCGCTGGACCCGGAGATGGTCAACGAAGTGCTCGACGTCATGGTCTCACTGGCCAAGGAGGGGATGACGATGCTGGTGGTCACCCACGAGATGGGTTTCGCCCGGCGCGCGGGGGATCGGGTGCTGTTCATGGCCGACGGCCGAGTGGTCGAGGACACCGACCCGGAGACGTTCTTCACCGCGCCGACATCGGAACGGGCCAAGGACTTCCTCGGCAAGATACTCGCCCACTGACGGCACCGCCGATGACGTAGGACCATCACGGATGAGGGAAGGAACACGATGAGGATCGACCGCGCGCTCCGTCTCGCTGTCGGGGTGCTCGCTCTGGGTATCGTCGCCACCACCACGGCCTGTGGTGGTGGGGACGACCGGTCCGCCCTCGAGCACGCCCAGGATGGCCGACTCACCATCGGCATCAAATTCGATCAACCCGGCCTCGGGCAACGCAACACCGATGGCTCCTACAGCGGCTTCGACGTCGAGGTGGCCAAGTACGTGGCGGCCGAGCTCGGCGTCCGGCCGGACGACATCACCTTCAAGGAGGCGCCGTCGGCCCAACGCGAGTCGCTGATCCAGAACGGTCAGGTGGATTTCATCGTCGCCACCTATTCGATCACCGATCAGCGCAAGGAGAAGGTCGACTTCGCCGGCCCCTACTATGTGGCGGGCCAGAAGCTGCTGGTGCGGGCGGACAACACCGATATCACCGGACCGAACACCCTCGCCGGTAAAACGGTCTGCTCGGTAAAGGGATCCACTCCGGCGCAGCGGATCGAAAAGGAGTTCCCCGACACCCAACTTCAGGCCTACGACACTTACTCGCTGTGCCTGGAAGGGCTCAACAGCGGCGCGATCGACGCGGTGACCACCGACGACATCATCCTCGCCGGTTATGCATCCCAATCACCGGGCAGGTACAAGGTGGTCGGCGACGGTTTCTCCACCGAGAACTACGGGATCGGCCTGATGAAGGGCGATCGGGAAACCCGCGACCGCATCAACGACGCGATCGAGGCGATGATCGCCGAAGGCGCCTGGGACAAGGCGTTCCAGGACTCGGTCGGACGAGCCGCGAACTACCCCACCCCACCGGCCCCGACAGTGGATCGGTACTGATTCCGCGCTCCGGGTGGCGGCCGTGCCGTGCGGTCACCGCCCGAAGCGCAGCACCGGCCACCGTCCCGAACGGAAGGGCGTATCCACCGTGTTCGATCTGATCTCCGAGTACGACACCCGACTGCTCGAGGCATTCTGGGTGACCATTCAACTGACCGTGCTGTCGGCGATCGGCGCCCTGGTGATCGGAACCGTGGTCGCCGGTATGCGAGTGTCTCCGGTTCCGGTGGCACGCTGGGTGGGCGCCGCCTATGTCATGGTGTTCCGCAATACCCCGCTCACGCTCATCCTGGTGTTCTGTTCCCTGGGCCTGTATTCCATCCTGCGCCTGAACCTGGCGGCGGAAGGTCCGGACTCGCTGGCGGCCAACAACTTCCGCTGGGCCACGGTGGGACTGAGCGTGTACACGGCGGCGTTCGTGTGCGAGTCGCTGCGGGCGGGCATCAATACCGTGCCGCTGGGGCAATCCGAGGCCGGCCGTTCCCTGGGGTTGAATTTCTTCCAGAATCTGCGGTTGATCGTGCTGCCCCAGGCCTTCCGATCGGTGATCGCGCCATTGGGCAGCGTACTCATCGCCTTGACGAAGAACTCCACCGTTGCCTCGGCGATCGGGGTCGTCGAGGCCTCGTTGTTGATGAACGAGATGCTGGAGAACCAAGCCGCGCTCCTGCTCATCGGCGCTGTCTTCGCGCTCGGCTTCGTGGTGTTGACACTACCGACCGGCCTGTTGTTCGGATATCTCGCCAAACGATTCGAGGTGGCCCGATGAGCGGTGGGGCGCCGGTTCTCTACGATGCGCCGGGTCCGAGGGCCCGAATACGCAATATCGGCTACTCGCTGATCGTCGTCGTGGTGGTCGTGGCCGCGGCCTGGTACGTCGTGCGGGGGTTCGCCGACCAGAGGCAGTTCGTCCGCGCCAAATGGGAACCCTTCCTCGACGGTGGGGTGTGGACGACCTTTCTGCTGCCGGGTCTGCGCGGCACCGTTGTGGCGGCGGCATTGTCCATCGTGCTGGCCATGGCGCTGGGCATGATCTTCGGTATCGCGCGATTGTCGGATCATCGGTGGGTGCGGCTGCTCGCCGGGGCGATCGTGGAGACGGCCCGCGCCATCCCCGTGCTGATCCTGATGTTCTTCCTCTTCGCGCTGTACTCCCGATACAACGTGTTCCGATCGGAGTATCTGGCGTTGAGCGCGGTGGTGACCGCACTGACGATCTACAACGGCTCGGTGATCGCGGAGATCGTCCGGGCCGGGATCCTGTCCCTGCCCAAGGGACAGACCGAGGCCGCGGCCGCGCTGGGGATGCGTAAAGGCCGGATCATGCAGCTGATCCTGCTGCCGCAGGCAATCACCGCCATGCTCCCGGCCCTCATCTCACAGATGGTCGTCGCCCTCAAGGACTCGGCACTCGGCTACGTGATCACCTATGAGGAGGTGGTCCGCAACGCCCTACAACTGGGTGGCCTCGGCGTGGGCGGTGAACCCAATATCATTCCCGCGCTGCTGGTCGCCGCAGCCCTCGTGATCACCCTTAACGTCACCCTGTCCGGAGTGGCCACCCGGGTGGAGCGCCGGCTGCGGGCCGGACGCCGCAAGGGCACCGGGGTGGTGGCCGCGGACTCGGTGATCACCGACGCCGCTCCCGGAGTGGATATCACCATCAAATCCTGAGGCCTAATCCACGGCACGAGACGGTCGGTCGAGTGGGTCGGTGTCCTCCGGGACGGGGTCGGCAGAATCAGCGGCGAGTTCGGCGGTGACAACCGCATAGGCCACCGACTGTCCGTAACCGCGACGAGCGAGCATACCGACCAGACGACGTATCTTCTTGTCCCGATCCAGCTTCGGCGCCATGGTGCGCAGTTTGCGGCGGACCAGTTCGGTGGCTCGGGCCCGTTCGTCCTCGGTGGTGACGGTATCGAGGGCGGGGGCCGCGTCGTCCGCGGATATCCCCTTGCGCCGCAGCTCGTGGGCGAGCGCCTGACGCCCTCGGCCGGAGTGGGCGTGTCGGGAACGCACCCACTGCCGGGCGAACGCGGCATCGTCGACGAGTCCGACCTCACCGAGCCGATCGAGGGCCCGTTCACTCACCTCGGCCGCGAACCCTTTGTCCGCCAGCCGGCGGGCCAGCTCGGCGCGGCTGCGGGCGCGAACGGCGAGCAATCGCAGACAGACCTCCTTGGCCTGTTCCACGGTCCCACCCCCGGGCCCGAACGAGGAAGAAACCCCGGCCGGACGGGTCCGCTGCGGATCGAACTCGTCCGACCGGGAGTCGGTGGGGGTACTCGCCAGGATTTCCGCCGTTCGACGCCGCAGCTCGGCCACGGCCTCGGACCGGTCTGGCCGAGATACGGAACGCTCGTGCACCGGATCAGAAATCGGCGGGAACCTCGTCCGTCGCGGTCACATCGGCGCCGATACCCAACTTCTCCTTGATCTTCTTCTCGATTTCGTCGCGGATATCGACGTTCTCCAGCAGGAACTTGCGCGCGTTCTCCTTACCCTGCCCCAGCTGGTCGCCCTCGTAGGTGTACCAGGAACCGGATTTCCGGATGAAACCGTGTTCGACACCCATATCGATGAGCGAGCCCTCCTTGGAGATTCCGTGGCCGTAGAGAATGTCGAACTCGGCCTGCTTGAACGGCGGGCTGACCTTGTTCTTCACCACCTTGACGCGGGTACGGTTACCCACCGCGTCGCTACCGTCCTTCAGTGTCTCGATCCGCCGCACATCCAGCCGGACGGAGGCGTAGAACTTCAGCGCCTTACCGCCGGTGGTGGTCTCGGGCGAGCCGAACATGACACCGATCTTCTCGCGCAGCTGGTTGATGAAGATGGCGGTGGTGCCGGAGTTGTTCAATGCGCTGGTCATCTTGCGCAGGGCCTGGCTCATCAGGCGGGCCTGCAGACCGACATGGCTGTCACCCATCTCGCCCTCGATCTCGGCACGGGGCACCAGGGCGGCGACGGAGTCGATGACGATGATGTCGATGGCACCGGAGCGGACCAGCATATCCGCGATCTCCAGTGCCTGTTCGCCGGTGTCGGGCTGGGAGACCAGCAGGGAGTCGGTGTCGACACCGAGCTTGCGGGCGTAATCCGGATCGAGCGCGTGTTCGGCGTCGATGAAGGCGGCCACCCCGCCGGCGGCCTGGGCATTGGCCACCGCGTGCAGGGCGACCGTCGTCTTACCGGAGGATTCCGGACCGTAGATCTCCACGATCCGCCCACGCGGCAGACCGCCGATACCCAACGCCACGTCGAGCGCGATGGAACCGGTCGGAATGACCGAGACGGGCTGGCGGGCCTCCTCGCCCAGACGCATTACCGCGCCCTTGCCGAAACTCTTTTCGACCTGGGCAAGTGCGAGTTCGAGCGCCTTGTCGCGGTCGTAGGCCTGTGGTGCCATGTTTGCTCCCTTTTCGCCGGGTGGTCCATCTCTGCGGTGGTTGGCGCCCACACTAGAGGGCGGCACCGACAAGTTCCGGCCCAAGCCTAAACGAACAGGTGTTCGAGTCAAGTGACGCGCCGGGCCTCGCTACCACTACGGCAGCACCGTCGTATCGGCGGCGCCGCGCGCCCCGAGAATACGGCGTTGCGAGGCCTCGATCCGGACATCACCCGGACATCACCCGGACATCACCCGGACATCACCCGGACATAGTTGATACCGGCCTCGCGCCGCGCCATGCGGCCGTCGGGCGCGAACTCCCACCTCGGCAAACCGCCCCTCGACCTGCTCAACACGCGCTGGAACGCCGACGGCCCTCGCGACCTGCTCACCGATGTGGCCGGTCTACGTATCCGGCCGAACACCGTGGAACTCGCCGACCGAGCGCCGGCGAACGAAGCAACCCTCGCGGCCGTGCGCACCACCCGCGACATCATCTACGACACCGTCGTCCACGGATCGCACGATGCGCTCGACACCGTCCTGGGCCACGGCCGAATCCGCCGCAGCCGCGCCGACTCCGGCACCACCGACACCCCGGAGGTACCGGCTCCGGCCCGACTACCCGGCCGGCCGCCGCACTCCTGGATATGCTCGCGACGGGCCCGCACCGCATCCACCAATGCGCCCACCCGGACCGTGTGCTGTTCTTCCACGACACATCAAAGAACGGCGCCCGCCGCCGGCACTCGATGGCGACCTGCGGTAACCGCACCAAGGTCGCGCGCCACTACACGAAAAGAGAATGAGAGACCGACCACGACGGCCGGCCGATACTCACCACCGCGAACGCGGAACGTCGAATTCGGCGCACAACGCACGCCAGACCTCGCGGGGATCCACTCCCGCCTCGATCGCCGCGGCACCGGTTCTACCACCGAGCGATTGGATGACATGGTCGGTGAGCAGGGAATCGCCGCGAGCGACTCCGAACTCAGTGTGCAACAACTCCTGGAACTCGGTCAAGCGCACCGTGCCACGATACTCGCCACCCCGCCCGCCCGGACGTCCCGCACGCCGGAATGCCCGAACCGCGCGGCCGAAGCGGTCCCTGGCCCTGCCTCAGCGCGCACGCACCGCCGCACGGACCCGATGGCAGATCTCGACGGGATCGGCGACCTCTCCCGCGCCCGCCGCCGCTCGCCGCGCCGCCTCGGTGAAGCCCGGTTCCGTCAGCACCCGTAATACCGCGGCGCGCAACGCCTCGGCCTCGAGCGGTCGTACCAGCAGCGAACTCCCCTGACGCATCGCACGGTTGGCCAGTTCCCATTGGTCGCCGCCCCCGGGCACGGTCACCACCGGCACCCCCGCCGACAGCGCCTTCGCCAACAGCCCATGCCCACCCCCACCGACCACCACACGGGCCCGGGTGAGCAGCTCGTCCTGCCGGCCCAGCCCGGCCGTCGCCCACGGCGGCAGATCGGCGGGCGGCTCGTCCAGTATGGATATCACCACTCGCACCCCGGCCCCGTCGAGGGCTTGCAGCACCGTGTCCACCATGCCGTGCACCCCTGTATGCGCGGTGGACGGAGCGACCATGATCAGTGGCTCATCACCGGGCGGCGGCTCCAGGATTCGGTCGGTGGGCTCCCAGAACAGCGGTCCCACCACATGCGCCTCCCGCGGCCAGTCCGGACGCGGAACCTCCAGGGCGGGCAGGGTGGCGACCAACCGCGCGGCCGGTCCGGGATCCACGGGTGGCAGGCCCACGCTCTGCCGGGCCTGTTCGCGCTGTCGGGCGCCCCGACGGATATCGCGAGCGGTCAGAGCGCGCAGCACCCCGTCACGCAACCGGCCGTACGGCCCGTCCCCCGGTGCGAGACCGCTTCCGATGGGCGGCAGCCCCTTCGACGGCAGATACAGCGGATGGGGGGACAATTCCACCCAGGGCACGCCCAACCGTTCGGCCGCCATCCCCCCACCCGCGGTGAGCACATCCGAGACCACCAGTTCCGGGAGCATGGCGCTCAACTCGGGCAGGATCTCGGTCGAGATATGGGCGGCGCGCTCGTGAATGCGCTGCCCGGCATCGGTGTCGTCATCAATGGCCCGAGGCGCCAGCCCCTTGAGGCGACGCACCCCGATACCGGCCGCGCGGGCGGCGTCGAACCAGCGGGGTCCGGTGAACAGTACGGGCTCGTCACCCGCCGCCAGCAGTCGCAGGCACAACGCGATAGCGGGAAACGCATGGCCCGGATCCGGACCGGCGACAACGGCTACTCGCATTCGCCCAGCCTGCCACATCCGCCCCGACGCCCGATCGCGGAACCGGAATCACCATTCGCCCCCGTACCTGCGAACGACTCCGTTTCGATGCCCATATCGGGACGTGGGACGGTCAGAGTTTGCTCACGGGGCTGCCACTGCCCGAACCGGACAATGCCTTGTACAGCAGGTACAGGCCGAACACCACCGCCCCGATCACCAGGATCGGGACCAGTGCCTTGATCAATGCGCCGATAACGGCCAGCGCGATCCACACGACGACGACCACGCCGATGATCTTCCACAGCATTTCGTACCTCCCAGAAGTGGCGCTACCCCTCGTAGCATCGCAGTCCCGACCCGAGAAATCACCGGATGGCCGTCGATATCGGGGTGAATATCAGGGTTGTCCCCGAACGACCACTACGCTCGGCCGTGCCATCCGTACCGTGCGGAATTCTCCGACAGCGGCACGGACCGGGGAACAGTCGGCGCATACGACGGTTGGTCGGCGAGCTCGGTCAGCGCCTGGGCCCAACCGTCCATGCGGTCGGCGGCATGACGCAGATCGGCGACCACGACCTCGAACTCGTGGGCCACCGCCGTCGTCTCCGGAACCGCGAGTATTCGCCCGGCCGCGGCCACGATCTGCTCGTATTCGGCGACCCCGGTCTCCAACCGGGACAGAACGTGGCGCAACTGCTCGGCGAACATTCCGACCGTTTCCGTGTCCACCGCACCCAGGGTGGTTCCCGCCCGTTCCATGGCCGCGATATCGGCGGCCAGCGCGTGGAGCGCGGCAGCGCCGGAGTCCGCGGTGGCCAACATATCGTCGAGTTCGTCCGGTGGCAGCCGCCGAGAGTGCGCGATACGGCCGCCCAGCTCGTGGAGCGCGCGTTCGGCGCGCGCGAGACGCTCCATCGGCGCGCGGGCGGCCGACCGGGGCGGAGGCAGTTTACGCGGCAGATATCTGGCGGGAGGCAGGGGAACACTGCGCGTCCGCAGATAGCGCCGGGTGCTCAATGCCGCCCCGGTGACCAGCGCGACGGCCCCACCACCGAGGACAACGACCACCCAGGCGGGAGCGGAGGCCACGGTCAACCCCACCACCCCGAGCGTGGTGATACCCGAGGCGGTGCCGAGCCGCACACTGCGCCGCCGCAGCCGGCGCCGCCGCCGCATCTCTCGTTCCCGCGGATCGGCCCACCGACGGACCGCGACCAGCGCGTGCTCACCCACTTCACGCAAGGTGTCCGGTAGGGCGGCGGTCTGTCGGGGCGGCGCCGCGTGCCACGATCGAATCGGATAGCGGGGCCCGGACCCGGAGAGGCGGGATCGTGAACCGCTCATGACTGCACTCCCTGCCGAAACCCCGAACCGCTACTGCTGAGCGGTCTGCCCCTTGTTCAGTTGCGTGTTCAGTTGCGGTTGCGCCGGCTCGGCCTGAGGCTTGGCGGCGTCGAGGGCGGAACCGCTGCTTCCGGTGGGCAACGACTCACCCCGCATCGACGCCCGAATCTGCTCCAACCGGTTGTGCCCGGCCATCTGGACGCTGGCCTGCTGCACCTCCAGCATCCGCCCCTGCACCGAGTTCTGCGCCAGTTCGGCGGCGCCGAGCGCATTGGCGTAGCGACGCTCGATCTTGTCGCGCACCGCGTCCAGGCTCGGCACGTTGCCCGGGGCCGACAGGGTGCTGTCCATCTGCTGCAACGAGGCGCTGACCTGCTCCTGCATCTTGGCCTGCTCCAGCTGGCTGAGCAGTTTGGTGCGTTCGGCGACCTTCTGCTGCAGCAGCATGGCGTTCTGCTCGACCGCCTTCTTGGCCTGCGCCGCCGCCTGCAGCGACTGATCGTGGAGCACCTTCAGGTCTTCGACGGCCTGCTCGGCCGTGACCAGCTGGGCGGCGAACGCCTCGGCGGCGTTGGTGTACTGGATAGCCTTCTCGGTATCGCCCGCGGCATTGGCCTGATCGGCCAGCAACACCGCCTGCCGGGCATTGGCGTTGAGCTTCTCGACCTCGTCGAGCTGGCGATTCAGCTTCATCTCCAGCTGCCGCTGATTGCCGATCACCGAGGCCGCCTGTTGCGACAGAGCCTGGTGCTGGCGTTGGGCCTCCTCGATCGCCTGCTGAATCTGCACCTTCGGATCCGCGTGTTCCTCGACCTTGGCGTCGAAAAGGGCCATCAGGTACTTCCAGGCCTTGACGAACGGATTAGCCATCGGTTGATCCCGCCTCCATCTGCTGTGCCGCCTGCGCGACGTGCGGTGCGCGACCGTCACGCACCCGGTATATGCCTATCCTCCACCATTTCGACGCCCGATACCGGTGACCGAGCGTTACCGCGTCCGGATCGTGAACCCGTAACCGACGCCCCCTACGAATCTATCCGGTCCCCCACCCGGCGCGCATCGGCATGGACCCCGGTCTTTCCCCCATATCCCGGCGGGCACGACTAGGCGACCTTGACCAGCACCAGGGTTTCGTTCTTCGGCGCCGGGATGACGATTCGGGTGTCCTCATCGATCTGCGGCCGAGCCACGGCCGTATCGGTTCCGACGGATGCGGTCTCGACCTCGGCCGGTGCGGGACGATCGGCATCGACCACGGTGGCGGGTTCCGCAGCCGGGACCGAAACGGTCTCGGGTTCGACCGTGGCGGTATCGCCGGCCGACGCGGCCTGCTCGGCGCCCACCGCGTTCATATCGCTGTCGGCGATGATCGTGCTCACATCCCACAGCACCCGGGACAGCGGGACGTCCAATGCCTCGCAGATCGCCGCCAGCAGTTCACTGGAGGCCTCTTTACGGCCCCGTTCCACTTCCGACAGGTATCCCAGACTCACTCGGGCCGAGGTGGACACTTCCCGCAGGGTCCGGCTCTGGGCGAGGCGAGCACGCCGCAGACTGTCCCCGATGGCCTCTCGCAGCAGCGTCATCGCGTTCTCCTTCTCCCGGTAGGCGCTCGGCCCGTACGGCGGAGCGTGCCGTGGCACGCGCCGTCCTTTCTGGCACAACGTGGAATCGGGCGAATTGGTTCCCGCACGCGGTGGAAGCACGGCCGAGTGGTCACCGGAAATTCATCCGGTGGCCGCGCCACCGCGTATACACCGCAACAGTTCCCGTATCGCCGTCCGTGTCGCGTCGAACCTGATATTCCACCGGTCGCCCGACAGTTTCAACCGCATAACCTCGGTATGCCCCGGACCGGCCAGTCCGAGGAACACCGTGCCGGCGCCGATACCGTTCTGCGGATCCGGTCCGGCCACTCCGGTCAGCCCGATCCCCCAGTCCGCGGCGCAGCGGGTTCGAGCCCCGACCGCCAGTTGTTCGGCGGTGGTGACCGCGACCGGCCCCTCGGTGGCGAGTATCTCCTCGCTCACCCCGGCCAGTTCGTGCTTCATATCCGTGGCGTACACCACCAGTCCACCGCGGAGCACGGCGCTGGCGCCCGGCACACCCGCGATGGTCGCGGCCACCAGACCGGCGGTCAGCGATTCCGCGGTGGCGACGGTTCGGTTGGTCGCGCGCAACGCCCGCACCAATGCGGCGGCGTCGGTATCCGCCACCAACGGATCGGTCGTGGCCACCCGAGCACCGGTCCCGCTCATGCGCCGCGCGACCGTCGGGAGCCGGCGAACCACAGCCGCACCGCCTGTCCCAGATAGTCCAGCCCGGTGACCACCGTGAGCACCAACGCGACCCACATCAATGTCATCCCCGCCGTCGCGAACCCGCCCGACAGCGGAAGCAGCAACACCCCGATGGCCAATGACTGCACCAGGGTTTTCAGTTTTCCGCCATGTCCGGCCGGGATCACACCGTAGCGGGCCACCGCCAACCGCAGCAGCGTCACCGCGATCTCACGGAAACAGATCACCACGGTCATCCACCAGGCGAGCTCCCCCAGCAGTGACAGCCCGATCAGCGCCGACCCGATCAATGCCTTGTCCGCGATCGGGTCGGCGAGTTTGCCGAAATCGGTGATCAACCCGTATTTGCGAGCCAGTTGCCCATCGAAACGGTCGGTGATGGCGGCGAGCCCGAACAGCGCGGTGGCGGTGATCCGCCAACCGGTCTGGTGTCCCCCGCCGGCGAACAGGGCGACAACGAACAGTGGAACCAGGCCGATCCGCACCATGGTGAGCACATTCGCGATATTCCACAGCGGAACGGCGGTCTCGGTCCGCGCCGGACGCGGTGATACGGGAAGGGTCGGCCGGCGGTCCATCTCCTCGGGGTACACGCTCATGGCCGCCTCTCGAAGGGCCAGTCGCGCTGCCCGGCGCGGAAGAGGGGGCGGTACGACTGGGGGTGCGGCACACCCCAAGCCTATCGGTAGGGGAGCCGACTACTGTGCACCCCATGACCTCACTGGGACCACGGGGTGGTTCGACCGGCGATGCGCCCGAAATATCGGCCGACGAAGTGACGGTGCGGCGCGCGCGCACCTCCGACGTTCCCTCCATCAAGGCGCTGGTCGATATCTACGCGGGCCGGATTCTGTTGGAGAAGAACCTGGTCAACCTGTATGAGGCGGTTCAGGAGTTCTGGGTCGCCGAACAGGGTGGTCGAGTGGTCGGCTGCGGCGCCCTCCATGTGTTGTGGGCCGATCTGGGGGAGGTCCGCACCGTGGCGGTCCATCCGGATGTCAAGGGGCACGGTGTGGGAAAACTCATTGTGCGGCGATTGATCGAGGTGGCTCGAGAGCTGGAACTGCAACGGCTGTTCGTGCTCACCTTCGAGGTGGAGTTCTTCGGCCGACACGGTTTCGTGGAGATCGATGGCACCCCGGTGACCGCCGAGGTCTATGCCGAGATGTGTCGCTCCTACGACACCGGTGTCGCCGAATTCCTGGACCTGAGTTATGTGAAACCGAACACTCTCGGCAATACCCGCATGCTGCTGACCCTGTAGGGGAATGGCAGGGCAGCGGCGGCATCGTTAAGCTTCGGCGCGTGCCGATCTTCGCAGTCCACTACACCTATTCCGCCGCCACCCTCGCCGATCGCGACACCCATCGTCCCGACCACCGCGGCTGGTTGGCCGATCTGCTGGCCGACGGCACCCTGCTCAGCAGCGGCCCGTACCCGGATGGTTCCGGCGCGTTGCTGCTGATGCGCGCGGACGACGAGGCCGCGATGAAGGAGCTGTTGACCCGGGACCCGTTCGCACGTCGGGAACTGATCGACGAGGTCCGCGTGGTCGAATGGCAGCCGGTGCTCGGCACCTTCGCCGACGCCGGATAGGAATATCCGCCGCGACGGCCCACCGACCGGAACGGACGGTCACCGCTCGCGCGATACGATCCCCGAGTCCGAGGGCTCGGGCGGCCGAGCTCCGCCACCGGTCCGCCACAGACTGGCCCCCGTGGCGAGCACCAGGATTCCGATGATCACCGACAGCGAGGCGACCGTGGAGATCTCCGGCACCGGCACCTGCTCGCCGCCGTTGACGAACGGCAGGCTGTTCTCGTGGAGCGCGTGCAGCACCAGTTTCACCCCGATGAACGCCAGGATCGCGGCCAAACCGTAGGACAGGTAGACCAGCCGGTCCAGTAGGCCTCCGATGAGGAAATACAGCTGCCGCAGACCCATGAGCGCGAAAGCGTTGGCGGTGAACACCAGGTAGGGCTGTTCGGTGAGGCCGTAGATGGCCGGTATGGAGTCCAACGCGAACAACAGATCGGCGAATCCGATCGCCAGCAGGGCCAACAGCATGGGGGTGACCACGCGCTTGCCGTCGACCCGGGCGGTGAGAGAGTCGCCGTGGAAGCGGTCGGTGGTCGGTACCAGGCGTCGGACCAGCGCGACGATTCGGCTGTCGCGTTTACGCTCCTGTTCGATCTCGTGCCCGCTCTCTTTCAGGAGTTTGGCGGCGGTATAGATCAAGAAGATGCCGAACAGATAGAAAACCCAGCTGAAGGCGCCGATCGCGGCAGCGCCGACGGCGATGAACACCCCACGCATCATCAGCGCGACCACGATGCCGATCAGCAGAACCTTCTGCTGGTATGCCCGCGGCACCGCGAAGGTGGACATGATGATGAGGAATACGAACAGGTTGTCCACCGAGAGCGCCTTCTCGGTGATGAAACCCGCGTAGTACTCCCCCGCATGGCCGGCGCCCCATTTCGCGACGACCAGACCGCCGAAGGCGAGGGCGAGGCCGATATAGAACGCCGACCAGAACGCGGATTCCCGGAAGGTCGGTTCGTGCGGTGTGCGCACATGGGCGAAGAAATCGAAGACGAACAGACCGAGAATCACCAGGATGGTGATCCCCCATACCAATGTCGTTACCTGCATGCGGCGATCCGTTCGACGGTGCGACCCATGCCGCCATTATGCCTGATTTGTCCGATTTTCTCGGATTGCGGGGTGCCCCGGTCGCATTTCATACCCGCCGAGAGGCCGATGTGATCCGGTCCTCCCGGCGGCATGGGAAACCGTTCAGTCCTCGGACGACTCCGGGGCATCGTCCCCGCCGCCGCGAATCGACCAGAGCAGTCCGTCGAGTTCGTCCGGTTTGACCAGGACCTCCCGCGCCTTCGACCCCTCGCTGGGACCCACCACCCCGCGGGTCTCCATCAGATCCATCAACCGACCGGCCTTGGCGAAACCGACCCGCAATTTGCGTTGCAGCATCGAGGTCGACCCGAACTGGGAGGTGACCACCAGCTCCACCGCCTGCAAGAACAGGTCCAGATCGTCGCCGATATCGGGGTCGACATCCTTCTTCTCCCCCGCCTTGGCGCTGGTGACCCCTTCGGTGTATTCGGGCTCGGCCTGTTTCTTGGTGAACTCGACGACGGCCTGGATCTCCTCGTCGCTGATGAACGCGCCCTGCAATCGGATCGGTTTTCCCGCTCCCATGGGCAGGAAGAGCCCGTCACCCATACCGATGAGTTTCTCGGCCCCGGGTTGGTCCAGGATCACCCGGGAATCGGTGAGCGAGGAGGTGGCGAACGCCAACCGGGACGGCACGTTCGTCTTGATCAGACCGGTGACCACATCCACCGACGGACGCTGGGTGGCCAGCACCAGATGGATACCCGCGGCCCGCGCCTTCTGGGTGATTCGCACGATGGCGTCCTCGACATCGCGCGGCGCGGTCATCATCAAATCGGCCAGCTCGTCGACGATGGCGAGAATGTACGGATAGGGGCGGTACACCCGTTCGCTGCCCAACGGGGTGGTGATGGCCCCCGATTTGACCTTCCGATTGAAGTCGTCGATATGCCGGACCCGGCTGGCCTGCATGTCCTGATAACGCTGCTCCATCTCCTCCACCAGCCAGGCCAGCGCGGCCGCGGCCTTCTTCGGCTGGGTGATGATGGGAGTGATCAGATGCGGAATGCCCTCGTAGGGGGTCAGTTCCACCATCTTCGGATCGATCAGGATCATCCGGACCTCGTCCGGGGTGGCCCGCTGCAGCAGCGAGACCAGCATCGAGTTCACGAAACTCGACTTACCGGACCCGGTGGAACCGGCCACCAGAAGATGCGGCATCTTCGCCAGATTGGCCGCGACGAATTCGCCTTCGATGTTCTTGCCGAGTCCGATCACCAGCGGATGGTGATCGTTACGGGTCGCGGGCGCCTTCAACACATCCGCCAGACGCACCAGTTCTCGATCGGAATTGGGCACCTCGATACCCACCGCGGACTTACCCGGAATGGGGGCCAGCAGTCGCACGTTCTCGGTGGCGACGGCATAGGCGATATTGCGGGCCAGCGCGGTGATCTTCTCCACCTTCACCCCGGGGCCGAGTTCGACCTCGTATCGGGTGACCGTCGGCCCCCGGACGAATCCGGTCACCGCGGCATCGATCCTGAACTGCACCAGCACCTCGGTGATCGCCTCGATCATCGATTCGTTCGCGGCGCTGCGTTTCTTGGGCGGGTCGCCATCGATGAGCAGTTTCATCGGCGGCAGTGTGTACCCGCCCTCGGTGACCCGCTCGGTGACGAACTCCGGTTCCGGCAGGGGCAGCGGGGTCTGGTCGACGGGTTCGGCCGCGCGTTTTCTCCGCTTCGGCCGTTCGGCGGGCGGCTCGGCGATCGACGCGGATTCGGCAGCAATCGGTTTCGCATCGCGCAGCGGCGGCTCACCCGCGGTATCGGCATCCTCGTATTCGTCGGTCGGGTAACTCTCGGCGGAACCGCGTCCGCGCCGACGCGAACGGGGCCGAGGCGCGGGGAAACCATCCGTACCGTACTCGGCAGGCCCGTATTCGGACCGGTAATCGCCATATTCGTCGTCCGCCGGCTCCGCGCCACCGGTGCCGAAGTACTCGCGTAGCCGCTGAGGCACCTCCCGGACCGTTGTCCCGGTGAGCAGCAGCGCGCCGAAAACGAGGGCCATCAACAGGATCGGGGTGGACAACCAGGCGGTGAACCCCTGGGTGATCGGACCACCCATGACGAATCCCACGAAGCCCGCGGCGTGGGCGCGGCCCGCCGCGTCGCTGGGCGCGCCATCGGCGATATGCCACAGCCCGAGCAGCGGCAGCCCCACCAGCGCCCCACCCAACACCAGTCGGGGGCGGATCTCCGGCCGGGGCTCGGTGCGCATGAGCACCACGGCGATCCCGCACAGCACGAACGGCAACATCCCGGAGGCAGAGCCCGTGATAGCGCGGACGGTGGTCTCCACCAGGCCCCCGACCGGCCCACCGGCCGAGAACCAAACCGCGGCCGCGATAACGGTGCCGACCGCGATGAGTGCCAACGCGATACCGTCCCGCCGGTGGCCGTGTTCGATCTCGCCCGC
This sequence comes from Nocardia paucivorans NBRC 100373, assembly GCF_000308675.1. GTDB lineage: Bacteria > Actinomycetota > Actinomycetes > Mycobacteriales > Mycobacteriaceae > Nocardia > Nocardia paucivorans. The sequence goes on from NZ_BAGE01000041.1 coordinate 497,971, forward strand.
CCGCCCGACGGCGCGAACGGTGGCGCCGAGTCCCCGCGCCGTCATGGTCCAGCCGCTGCCGAGGGCCCGACCGAATACCGCCACCGGCGCCGTATCGGACTGCCGACGGGCCGGTTTTCGCGGGGCGGCGGCCCGTCCGCGCGGGGCGGCGGCCCGGCTCGTGGCGCCCGAACGAGCGGTTTTTGCACGAGAGGTCTTCGCACGGGGAGTATCCGAACGTGCAGTGGTCGAGCGCGCGCTGCCCGAACGAGAACGTGCCGTGGTCGAGCGCCCCCGAGCCGATCCCGCCCGCGCACCCGTCGTGGTCGTGCTGCGGGACTTACCTGCCATGGGCTCAGGCTAGCCGCATTCGCCGCGGCGAGACCATCCGCAACACTGGTATCGCCCGTCGCACCCGACGAAGAACATCCGACGTACCGCACCGCATACCGGCGCCATCCGGCCCCGGAGCTCCGTCGTAGGAAAAGGAACCGCCCGCGGCGATCACACCGATCGGTCCAGGCCCAACACCGTTCGCACGGCCTCCGGATCACCCGCTGTCTCGATCCGGACCTGGTCGCGGCCGAAGGCGTGCAACAGTAGTTCGGCGGGTGTCCCCGTCACGGTCACCGGGTCTCCGACCTTGGCACCGACCCGGGTCCGCGCACCCTCGGGTGTCACCAGATCCACCGGCACCGGGGATCTACGGTAGGTCATCGACGCCACCCGGCGCACCATCGACCACAGCCGTTGCTGATCCTCGGCGGACAGCTCCCGCGGCTCCCACCCCGGCCGGGCGCGACGCACATCCTCATGATGGACGAACATCTCGCTCAGATTCGCGACGGCGTCCACCGGACGCAGCGGCGACCACCAGGGTGGGCCATTGCGCACCCGGTCGAGCAGGTCGGGAAACGGCCGACGCGCGGCCTTGTCCTGCACCCGTCGCAGATATCCGGCGAATGGACGCAACAGGATCCCCGGGGCGGCGTCGGGGCGGCGCTCCCGCACCACCAGATGCGCGGCGAGGTCGCGCACCGTCCACTCACCGCATAGAGTCGGCGCGTCCGGTCCGGCGATCTCCATCGTCTCGACGAGTGCGCGACGTTCCCGCTGGGCCATGTTCACCACTCCAAATGTAGTGGAAGAACCGTTCCACGGGGCGCAGCCCATGGCTTTCGGGGCATTCGCTCGGTTGCCCTCCGATGGCCGGCTCTGTAGTTTGTCAGGCGATCCATAGGGTCGTGGATCGAAAAAGTAGAGATGGGAACACCATTGAAGAAAATTCTCACCGTGGCCGCCGTGTTGGTGGCTACCATCGGTTCGATGCTGGCGGTCTCCGTGACACCGGCGCACGCGCAGCGGAGTAGTTACTACGGCGCCATCGCCGTCTCCCTGTCCACCGGGCGTTACGGTTACTCCTACGACTATCCCAGTTACTCCTCGGCCGAGGATCGCGCGGTGTCGGAATGTGGTGTCGCCGACTGCGTCGCCAAGATCTCCTGGCGCAACGGCTGCGGCGCCCTGGCGGTGTCCTCTCGTTACTACAGCTACGGCGCGGGCCCCACCCGCTCCTCGGCACGGGCCAAGGCACTGGCGAACAACCCGAGCAGCGGCGCCTACATCGAGCACTGGAACTGCACCTCCGGTTACTCGCTGTAAGAAGCTCCGACAACCAGACCGGCCGACGCCGGGTCCGTGACTATTTCCGTAGGGGAACCAATCGTGAAAATTCGTCCTTTCCGGGTCGTGGCCGCCATCACCATGGCCGCCGCCGCCCTCACCTTCACCGCGTGCACGTCCTCGGAGGAGTCGTCCGATGTGGGCTCGTCCGAAACCCAGGCCGCCGGCGACTTCGAGTCGGGCAAGAGCAGTGAGGGCACCGAAGAGGGTGCCGCCCCGGCCACCACCACGCCGCCCAACCTGCCCAAGCCCACCCCGGAAGAGCTCAACGACAAGATCAACCGTGCGCTCGACGGGTCGGTCAGCGAACAGGAGAAGCTGGCCTGGATCGAGGATGCCGAGCGGGATCCGCAGCTGGTCGACAAACTGGTCGACGCAGCCAAGAAGAACAAGGTCACGGTGAAGATCACCAAGGTGGGCGAGCCCGCCGACGGCAAGCTGAAGGCCGACGCCGAGGTCACCATCGACGGTCAGCCGGTGGAGAACGCCTCCGTCGACTTCATCGCCGAGGGCGATCAGTGGAAGATCGCGAACAAGTTCGCGTGCAATATCGTCAAGTCCGCCCAGCTCGACTCGGCCGCCTGCCAGCCCGACGAGTAATACCGCGGGCACCACGACAGCCGATACGAAACCGCCGCGGGGCAGCAGCCCTTCGGCGGTTTCGTCGTTTCACAGGGCCGTCACGAGACCACGGCGAGAGCTCGGGGCCGGTCCACCGACCCCGAGACGATCTACACGCCGATAACGGTCGGAACGATCATCGGGCGGCGCCGGTAGGTTTCTGCGACCCACCGCCCCACCACCCGACGCACTCCCTGGGCGATGCGATGGATCTCGGTGACGCCCTCGCCGGCCAACCGCAACAGTTCGGCCTCCACCAGTTCGGCGGCCTCGGCCAATGCGGTGGGGTCATCGGAGAAACCGCGTCCGCTCACCTCCGGGACGCTCACCGCCTTGCCGGTGGTCTCGTCCACGGCGACGGTGATGGCGATGAAACCTCCCTCTCCCAACACCAGTCGGTCCGACAGCGTCGACTCGCCCACATCACCGACCGACAGTCCGTCGACGTACACATGTCCGACCGGCACCCGGCCCACAATGGTGGCGATCCCATCCACCAGATCGACCACCACGCCGTCCTCGGCGAGCACCACTCGCTCCTCCGGCACCCCGGTGGCCACCGCGAGCGCCGCATTGGCGCGCAGATGACGCCATTCCCCGTGGATGGGCATGGCATTGGTGGGCCGTACCGCGTTGTACAGGTACAACAGTTCACCGGCCGAGGCGTGACCGGAGACATGCACTTTGGCGTTCTGCTGGGTGATCACCGTGGCGCCCAACCGGGCCAGACCGTTGACCACCGTGAACACCGAGTTCTCGTTGCCCGGGATCAGCGAGGAGGCCAGGATCACCAGATCGTCGGAACGAATGTTGATCTGGCGGTGGTCGCCGCGCGACATCCGCGACAGCGCCGACAGCGGTTCCCCCTGGGAGCCGGTGGAGATGAGCACCAACTTGTTCCCGGGCAGGGTGGCGGCCACGTCCAGATCCACGACCAGACCGTCCGGCACGGTCAGATATCCCAGATCCTGCGCGATCTGCATATTCCGCACCATCGACCGGCCGACGAAACACACCCGCCGCCCGTATCGCATGGCCACGTCCACGACCTGCTGGATACGGTGCACATGGCTGGCGAACGACGCGACGATCACCCGGCTGCGGGCCTTGCCGATCACACTGTCGAGCACCCCGCCGATCTCCCGTTCCGGCATGACGAATCCGGGCACCTCGGCATTGGTGGAATCGACCAGGAACAGATCGACACCCTCGTCACCGAGCCGGGAGAAACCGGCCAGGTCGGTGAGCCGGCCATCCAGCGGAAGCTGATCGAGTTTGATGTCTCCGGTGTGCAGCACCAGCCCGGCCGGGGTGCGAATGGCAACCGCGAGGGCGTCGGGAATCGAATGGTTGACGGCGAAGTATTCGCACTCGAACGGCCCGTGCTCGGTGCGTTGTCCCTCGGTCACCTGGATCAGCTTCGGATGCTGGCGGTGTTCCCGGCATTTCGCGGCCACCAGGGCGAGGGTGAACTTGGAGCCGACCACCGGGATATCCGGTCGCAGCCGCAGCAGGAAGGGCACGGCGCCGATATGGTCCTCGTGTCCGTGGGTGAGCACCACCGCGACGACATCGTCCATCCGGTCCTCGATGGGCCGAAAATCGGGCAGGATCAGGTCCACCCCGGGCTGCTGGTCCTCCGGGAAGAGCACCCCGCAGTCGACGATGAGCAGTTTGCCGCCGTACTCGAAAACGGTCATATTACGACCGATTTCCCCGATACCGCCCAGCGCGAAAACCCGCAGACCGCCCCGCGGCGCCTTCGGCGGCACCCCGAGCCGATCCTGCGCGACCACCTCCGGGCTCTCCGCAACCACCGGTTCGGACCGGCCTCGCCCGGAACCTCGGGAACGACCGCGCCGACCCCGATCCGATTGCGTTCGGGCGCTCTCCTGTTTGGTGGTGCGTTCCGGTGCGCGCCGGGGTTCGGCCTGTTCCGGGCCCGCGGACACCGACTGCGCCGCGGGCGACTCCGTCGCACCGGTGGGTGCCGTCGGTTCGGCCTCGACCGCCGTCCGTTCCGCGGTGACAGGTGACTGCGGGGCGGGAGCGGCGGGCCCCGCCGCCCGGCGGGCGGCGCGACGGGAACGACGGCCGGTCGGTTCCGTCATACGAGCACCTCGGCCGCTCTCAGATCCGCGGCCAGTTCCTCGAGCTGGTCGGCGCTCGGCATGAGCTGCGGAAGACGCGGCTCACCGACCTCGACACCGAGCAGACGCAGGGCGCCCTTGGTCATCGCCACACCCCCCAATCGGGCCATGGCGGCATTGAGCCGCAGCAGCCCGGCATTGATCTTGCGGGCGCGTACCACCTCACCGGCGTTGTAGGCGTCGAGCATTTCCCGCAGCCGCTCCGGCACCAGGTGTCCGATCACGCTGATGAACCCGACCGCGCCGACCGAGAGCCAGGGCAGGTTCAACATATCGTCACCCGAATAGAAGGCCAGGCCGGTGCTTTCGATCAGCTCGGCACCGGCATTCAGATCTCCTTTGGCGTCCTTCACCGCGACGATCCGCGGATGTTCGGCGAGTCGACGAATGGTGTCGAAGGCGATCGGCACCACCGAGCGCGGCGGAATGTCGTAGAGGGTCACCGGCAGATCGGTGGCATCGGCGATCGCGGTGAAATGCGCGTACAGACCTTCCTGGGTCGGCCGCGAATAGTAGGGCGTCACCACCAACAGACCGTGCGCGCCGGCGCGCTGGGCATTGCGCGCGAGTTCGATGGAGTGCGCGGTGTCGTATGTACCCGCGCCCGCGATCACGGTCGCCCGAGTACCTACCGAAGAGACCACGGCACGCAGCAGATCGGACTTCTCCGATTCGGTGGTGGTCGGCGATTCACCCGTGGTTCCGGACACCACGAGCAGGTCGACACCACGATCGACCAAACGATTCGCCAAGGCGACGCCGGCATCGATGTCGAGCTTCCCATCGACTCCGAAAGGAGTCACCATCGCGACACCCACCGTGCCGGACGCGCTCAACACCGGAGGCGTCGATTCACCGTTCGTCATGGTCAAAAAGGCTACCCGGTCGGGGACACCCCATCGACACCCTCATCCGGGTTCTGCGCGCCGAGACCGGTGATCCTCGTCCCGAAACCCGCCGAAGGGTCGTGATGACTGCGCATAATCACAGTTTTGACATCACTACGACATCAAATCGATCCTTGTGTGACGTCATTTGTGACATCACAATGAAGTCATGGATTTGACCCCTTACACCGCCCGCCTCCGCGAAGACCTGATCGCGGCGGCCGCACTGGGCGACGAGAAAACCCAGGCGACCGCGGCCGCGCTGGCCACGGCGGTGGAGAGCTCCGCCCGGCTGGTCCTGCTGTCAGCGCTCTCGGACCTGGCCGATACGGTTTCCGAACAGCTCGGCGACCGAACGGTACGGATCTCGCTCACCGGCTCCGAGGCGACCGTCGATGTGCACAAGAACCCACCCGCGGCGGAGGAGCCGATCGGCTTCGAGGAGATGACCGGGGATATCAGCCGGGTGACACTACGACTGGTCGAACAACTGAAATCCCGCGCCGAAGAGGCCGCCGCCCAAAGCGGCCAATCCTTGAACTCCTGGCTCTCCGGGGTGGTCTCGGGTGCCCTGCGCGACCAGATGCGCGGCTACGGCGCCCCCAAGAGCCGTCCGGCCTCTCCCCGGGACAACTCCCGCGGCGACGAAGAGGAGTAGCCCGCACCGGGGCGGCGCTCAGGTGGTGACAACCACGGTCCCTCCGGCATCGATCTCGGTGCGTCGGCTCGTGGCGACGGTATCGGCCAATACCGTCGCCACAATGCGCCGACCCACCGGCAGCACCCGAACGGTCACCGAACCCGACTCGGCCGCGTCCAGCTCCCGAACGGCCACCTCTATCACCTGTCGGCGCACCTGATCCGACACGGCCGCGAAACCCCCGTCGTCGAGCAGTACCACCTCCACACCGCGGGCCCGCGCCTCTCGGGCGGCAGCGGCGAGCTCGTTGGTGGCCAGTTGCGGTGCGCGCAGCCCGTCCCGCAGCTCGGCCTCCAGCAGGCGACACTGCTCGCGGTCGGCGGCGGTCAACTCCGCGCCGCGAGCTATCCGTTCGAGCATCGGTCGAGCGACCTTGTCCAGTCGGGCCAGCTGACGCAGGCGCTCCCCGCTCTCGGCCGCCAGGGCGGCCTCGGCGGCGGCCCGCAGCGCGGCCTCCTCCTGTAACAGGCGCAGCGAACGCTGGGTGGGCCGCAGAATCACCACGCACATCGAGACACCGGCCACCGTGGCCACCGGGACAATGGATGCGACCAGCGATCGAACCGCCACGGTGGAGAACGTCGCAAGCAACCCGAGCACCGTGGCGGCACCACCCACCCCGAGCCAGGCGGCGCCCATCCGGTTGCGCAACACCAGCACCGCGAGCACATACGAGGCCGCGAACACCGTCCAGGTCTGCCCGGACTCGCCGGTCACCTCCTCCGGGGTGGTCAACGCTATCGCCACCGGACCGGCAACGACGATATAACCGGTCGCGGGCCACGGTAGCGGATCGCCCGGTATCAGCAGGACGACAATTCCGGCCGCCATCAGCAACACCAGGCCGATTGCCGACGGAATCGGCTCGCCGACCGAGAAATTGCGGATCATGTACAGCAGGATGGTCAGCTCCAACACCGCCAGGAACAACCATCCGGCCCGCCCCCGCAGCCCCAGCAGATCCCGTAACTCGGTGTGATCGGCGGACCGCGACTCGGCGACCTCTCCCCGATCAACCATCGCTGCCCCAGACCAAGGTGACCGAAGTGCCCTGCCCCGGTGTGGATTCCACGAAACCGGCGCCGCCGGGCAACTGACGCATCCGGCCGAGAATGCTCACCGAGATACCGAGCCGGTCGGGCGGCACCCGGTTCTGGTCGAAACCCGCCCCGTCGTCGCGCAGTACCACTCGGATACCGCCCGCGCCGACGGTGACGATCACCGCCCGACACACCGGGCGCCCCGGCACATCGGCATGCCGCATGCTGTTACGGGCCGCCTCGGCCAGCGCGGCCGCCAGGGTGCTCGCCGCTCGCACCGGCATCCGCAGCTCGTCGCTTCCGGCGGACCGATGGGCGACGAAACCGATATCGTCGTTCACCTCGTGCACCGCCGAGCGCAGAAATCCCACAACCGCATCGGTATCCAGTCGGTCGGGCGCGGATTCGGTATCCCGACAGGCGTTGAGCTGGTCGAGGGTGCGTTGGGCCTGCCGTCGCAGGATCGGCGATTCGGTGCCCGATCGGGAGGCGTCCAACAGTGTCGACAGCACACCGTCATGGATCAGGGCCGCGAATCGGGCCCGCTCGCGATCACGTGCCGCCGCCCCGGCCACCGCGGCCGCGCGGGCACTCGCGGCCTCCGACTCCCGATCCACCCGGACCGCTGCCGCTTTGGCGTAGACCAAACACCACAGAAACAGCGCGCACAGCCCGGCGGCCCGGGCGAACCCTTCGAGGACGAGCGGTATCGACGACCGATCCAGGAGGAGAACATTCGCGATGGCGGCCAGGACCGAGCCGGCGGCGAGGTAGATCGTGGCGGGCACGGTTCGCCAGGCCAGACCCGCGGCCGACACACCGATGGCGAGCAGCCGATACACCCATACCGCCGAGGGATCCGCCAACGGCTGCGCATAGGTCAGCAGGATCAGGCACATGGACGCCAGATAGCCGATCGCCGCGATACCCGAGACCATCCGGATCACCCGGGGACCCGCCAACACCGATACCCCGGCGAGGACGGGAAACAGGCCGAATGCCAAGACCATGACGGCGAGGGACCAGGAGACGGTCGACCGACTGCTCTGCGCCAGGATCTCGGGCAGTTCCAATAACGCGGCGATCGATCCGCCCACCCCGATGGCCAGGCCGAAACGACGTTGAATACGGTCGACGGCGCTTTCGTACTCGGGCGGCCCGGACAATGCGAAAGACCCGAACCACCGGCGCCGCGCACCCGAACGATCCACCGGGCCCGGCACGGATCCCGCCGCGACGGCGGGGGCGGGGAACGCGCTCATTCCGGACGGTGTTCCGGAACCGGAAGCCACCCGTCCTCCACCGCCCGTTTGTACAGATCGGTCTTGGTGGGCGCGGGTCGCCCGGCATCGGCGTATTTCTGCCGAATCCGGCCCAGGTAGTCGTTGACGGTCTGCTCGGACAGGCCCGTCAGCCGGGCCACTCGCGACGCCTTCTCCCCGGAGGCGTACAGGGTGAGGACCTCCTCCTGCCGCGGGCTCAGTCCGACGCTGGACAGTTGCGGATCACCGTCGATGGCGGCCGCCCAGTCGGTGGTGACCACCTGTTCGCCGAAGGCGGCCCGCCGTACCGCGGCCACCACCGTGGGCACGTCCTCGGATTTGCGGACCACCCCGAGCACCCCCGCCCGCGCGGCGGACCGCACCAGGAAGGCGTTCTCCGCCCCGGTGAAGACCAGAACCTCGATACCGTTGTCCCGCAGCGTGCGCACATTGTCCTCGGGCGAGGACCCGTCGGACAGCCGCAGATCGAGCACGACCAGGTCGAGTTCCGGTTTGCCGTCGGCACCGCGGCAGGCGGGATCGGCGAGCAGATCGGCAACGGTCCCCGCAGTCGCCACCAGTTTCAGATCCGAATGCGGCTCCAACATGGTGGCCAATCCGATCGCCACCGATTCGTGGTCCTCGATCAGGCCGATCCTCCGTGGCCTGTCCACGTTCTCGTCGGAATCCGTCACGTCGACACCCTTCCATGCACACCCGCGTCCGCGTAGCAGTATGCCTGGTTGTCGAGATCACGGTCACCCACCAAAAATCGGGGCCCACCGCTCAGATCGTCAATTGCGCCGCGACGGTGGCCCCCAACTCCCAGCAGTGTTCCAGGTCGGTTTTCGCCGGGGCTCCCGAAACGATCACCGGTGCGGCGGCCTTGACCCAGCCCAGTCCGGTGGTCACCGATTCCACACCGCGCTCGGCGCCCTCGGTGCCCTGGTTACCGTGGATGTACAGGCCGTACGGCCGACCGCGGGTGGAATCCAGGCACGGGTAGTAGCAGAGGTCGAACGCGTGCTTGAGGGCACCGGACATATAGCCGAGGTTGGCCGGGGTACCGAGCAGATAGCCGTCGGCGGCGAGCATATCGCTCGGAGTGACGGCCAATGCGGCGCGGCGGATCACCTCGACGCCCTCGATCTCGGGATCGGTGGCGCCGGCGACGACCGCCTCGAACATCTCCTGCATATGCGGAGAGGGCGTGTGATGGACGATCAGCAGTCGCGGCACGTCGACGAGCGTAACCCGCAGAACCACCGCAGTGGCGTCGGCGAATCGCGGCGGCGCCGTATCCGAGCCGCCGGTCAGTCCTCGCCCGGGACGACGGGCTCTTCCGGGGCGGTAACCAGATCGCGCAGACGTTGCCAGAGCGCTTCGTCCCGTTGGGTTTCGGCATCGATCTCGTCGTAGGTTCGCCGGTCGAGGCCGGACGCCCGGATGATCTCCTCGGATCTGGCGGCGAATTCGTCACCGACTCGACGCAGCCGGTCCGAATCGTGCGCTGCCGCCTCGAACTGCGAGTCGTATTCCCGGGCCGTGGCGGTGATCTCGCGGGTGGCCCGGACGAACCGCATGAGCTGCGCTTCGGTGAACGAATCGGTCATAGCGCATCACTGTAGAGCCTGTGCGACAGGCCACGGTGGATGGTCCGGCCGCGGAACGGATTCGGCAACCGGGTGGGACCGAGGTCCGTCAGGACGCGTTGCCTTCTCGCTCGCGTTTCTCCAGTTCCACCGCTCTGCGCATGGTCGCGCGGGCGCGGGTGCGGTCGCCTGCGTAGTCGTAGGCGCGGGCCAGCCGGTAGGAAACCCGCCAATTGTCGGGGTCGGCCTCCCATTCCCGTTTCACCTCGAGGAACAACGCGTCGGCGGCGGCGCGGTCGATACGTCCGGACGGACGGCGCGGCAGCCCCGACACATCCAGTTCCAGCCCTTCGGCGTGGATCCGCCGAGCCAGATGCTGATGGGCCAGAGCGGCGCGGACGGTGGCCACCACCATCCATATCCCGAGCAGCGGCAGGATCAGCACACCGACACCGATGGCGGCCGCGGCCGCGTCGCCGGAGATGAGCAGACCGATCGCGATACGCCCGAGCAGCAGGAAGTAGAAGACCAGCACCAGCACCAGCGTCGCGATCACGGCGACGGTCCGAAGGGCCCGCCGGTCGGCCCCGGAAACGGAATCGCTCACAGGTCCAGGAAAGGATCGAGCCCGACGGTCAGACCGGGCCGCTGCGCGATATTCCGCACCCCCAGCAGCACCCCGGGCGCGAAGGAGGAGCGGTCGAGGGAATCGTGTCGGATGGTGAGGGTCTCCCCCTGGGTGCCGAACAGGATCTCCTGGTGCGCGACCAGACCGGCCAACCGCACGGAATGTACGTGCACCCCGTCCACCTCCGCACCGCGGGCGCCGTCCAGTTCACTGGTGGTGGCATCGGGACTGCGCCCCACACCGGCCTGCTCCCGGGCCCGGGCGATGAGCCCGGCGGTGCGGTAGGCGGTGCCCGAGGGGGCGTCGGCCTTGTTCGGATGGTGCAGCTCGACCACCTCGACCGAATCGAAGAACCGCGCCGCCTGCTCGGCGAACCGCATGGACAGCACTGCACCGATGGCGAAGTTCGGTGCGATGAGCACCCCGACCTCGGGTTTGTCCGCCAGCCACCCGCGTACCTCGTCGAGGCGGGCGTCGTCGAAGCCGGTGGTGCCGACCACGGCGTGAATACCGTGTTCCACCAGGAATTTCAGATTGTCCATCACCACATCGGGATGGGTGAAGTCGACCACGACCCGCGTATCGGTGTCGATGAACCGGCTCAACGGGTCACCCTTGTCCACGGCAGCGGCCAACTCCAGATCGTCGGCCGCGTCGACGGCCGAGCAGATCGCCGTCCCGACCTTCCCCCGCGCCCCCAACACACCAACCCGAATCGGCCCCGTCACCTGGCCCACCACTCCCTACTCGTCGTCGGACAACCGCCCCGAGCCTACTGCCCGCCCCGCGCCGCACGCCCCACCGACTCCCACCCGACCGAACACCCCCATCTCGCCGCACTCACCCCGCCGGTCAGAAGCACAACACTTGACGGAGGGCATGGCCGGCGGCGAGGTCGTCCATTGCCTTGTTGATCCCGTCCAATCCGATCCGTGCCGAGATCAGCCGTTCGACCGGGAGGGTGCCGGCGCGCCACATTCGCACGTATTCGGGGATATCGCGCGACGGGACCGCCGAGCCCAGATAGCTACCGACGATGGAACGTCCCTGGGCCACCAGTCCGAGAGGGGAAATACTCGCCCGCGCATCGGGAGACGGCAGCCCCACGGTGACGGTGGTACCGCCTGGAGCAGTGGCGGCGACCGCCGTCTCGAAGGCGCGCACCGCGCCCGCCGCCTCGACCACGATCTCCGCCTGAACATTCCGTTCGGCGAGTTCGGCGGGGGTGTAGGCGGCGTCGGCGCCGAATTCCCGGGCGAGGGCCGTTTTATCGGCCACTGTGTCCACGGCAATCACCTCTTGCACACCGAGCGCGACCGCGACCAGTACCGCCGCCATCCCGACCCCACCCAGGCCGACCACCATGACGCGGTCGGTTGCGGTGGGCCGTGCCGAGTTCAGCAGGGCTCCGCCGCCGGTGAGCACGGCGCAGCCGAGCACGGCGGCGACCTCCGGAGGCACATCGTCGTCCACCGGCACCACCGAGCGGCGGTCCACCACCGCATGGGTGGCGAAGGCGGATACCCCGAGATGGTGGTGTACGTCGGCACCGTCGCGGCGCAGCCGCCGCCCGCCACCCAACAGCTCACCGGCGTTGTTGGCGGCGCTACCGGGGATACACGGCATGCGTCCGTCGGAGGCGCAGCCCGCGCAGTCGCCGCAGCGCGGGAGGAAGGTCATCACCACTCGCTGTCCGACCGCCAGGTCGACGCCGGGCCCGACCTGTTCCACTCGCCCGGCGGCCTCGTGGCCGAGCAGCATGGGCAGCGGTCGGACGCGGTTGCCATCGACCACCGACAGGTCGGAATGACACACTCCCGCCGCCTCGATTCGGACGAGCAGTTCCCCGGGACCGGGTTCGGCGAGTTCGAGCTCGCCGACGGCGATGGGTTCCGAATCCGCGAACGGCGCGGGCGCCGCGATCCGTTCCAACACTGCTCCACGAATTCTCATGTCCACACGGTAACCGTGTTCGTGCCGGGTGACAGGGTCACCCGCGACGCAGTCCGAGGGCGGCGGCGACAAGGCAGGCAACGGCGACGATACCGACGAACCAGGGGAATACCGTCCCGAGCCCCCAGGTCGTCGCGGCCCAGCCGGCCAGGACGGTGGGCAGCGCCATCGAGCTGTAGGCGAGCAGGTAGTAGGCCGACATGGTCTCACCGCGCTGCCCCTGCGGGACGACATCCGACAGGTGGCGTAGCGAACCACCGAAACCGAGACCGAAGGTGGTGCCGAGCAGCACCCCGACGAACAGGACCGCAGGCCAGTGGTGGGTGGCCAGCGCGGGAACGGTCAACACCAGGGCGAGCGCCATCCCGATATCGCCGCCGACCGCGGCCCGCCGGGCCGGGATCCCGGTCGCGAACAGCTGCGCCAAGGCCGCCGACAATGCGGTTGTCGCGACGACCACCCCGCCGAACACCAGGTTGTGGATACCGGTCTGCCGGGCGGCCAGCGAGGGGTAGAGCGAGAGTAGAACCCCGAGCACCGACCAGGCGGCCATCACACCGATGGCGGAGAACCAGAAATCGGCTCGAATTTCCTGCGGAATCGCCGGTTTGGCAATCCGGATGCGTCCGGCGACGCGGGCCGCGTGGGGTTCGCGCAGCGCCAGCATTCCGGCCGTGACCAGTACGCAGACGAGGCTGATCACTACGTAGGGGGTGCGCAGCGGATGCGGGGCGTACTGGGCCAACAGCGCCGATCCCAGGATGGCCACCGCCATTCCGACATTGAAGGCCACACCACTGAGCTGGCCCGAACGCGCCCCGCCGTCGGGGCGCAGATCGAGCAATGCCGCCGCTCCCGCGACGACGATGGCTCCCACCGCCATACCGTGTAGTGCCCGCGCGGTCAGCAGCATGGGCACGGTATCGGCCAGGACGAATACACCCAGTCCGACGATCATCAGTCCGAAGGCGGCCAACAGCACCGGTTTGCGGCCGATGACATCGGAGATGCGGCCGGATACCAGCACCGCGCCGAGCGCGGCCACGGCGTAGACCGCGAAGACTACCGTGGTGGTCAGTGGCGACAGATGCCATTCCTGTTCGTAGAGGCCGTACAGCGGGGCCGGCACCCCGGAGACTCCGAGCGCAACGCCGGTCGCTCCCAGTACCAGCGCGTATGCCCATGGCTGGGTTTTGGGTTCCGCAATACGCGTCGTGGCTGTCATCGAAGCTCCGATCAGGTAGGTTTGATAGCGATCGAACTGAACCGACCATAACGGAAGTTTGATAACCATCAAACCTCAAGTGAGGCTGATCATGGCGAAGGTCACAACACCCCCGGACGTCGAGCACCCGGTGGCCACCCTCCCGGTCGTACTCGCCGCACTCCAGGATCCGGTGCGCCTGGAAATCGTGCGCCGACTGGGCAATGCGGGCGATGCGGTGCGTTGCAGCGCCCTCTACGATTCGGTCAACAAATCGACGGCCACCCACCACTTCAAGATCCTGCGCGAGGCGGGCGTGATCGAACGGCTCGTCGTCGAAGGCCACACCTGCCAGCGACTGCGCATCGACGATGTCGAACGAGCACTACCCGGCGTTCTGACCGCTGTGATCGCCGCGGCCAACCGGGCCCACAACGGCCGACCGGACCCCTCCGACCCCGACGAGTGATATCGCCGGATACCCGGATACCCGAATACCCGGATACGCAGCCATCGAGAACGTCACGCCCTACCGCACCGGACCACCCACATCCCGTCACCCCGCTTTCGCCGAGGCGATCGAATCACCCGATCATCGGACCCAGACGAGCTCCCCCGCCTCGATCCGACGAACCGCACCCTCGAGCCAACAGACATCGTGCCGGAGACGGGACAGCAGATAATGGGCCTCGATCATCCGAATTTCGGGACCGGCCGCCGCGTCGACGGCGGCCTCGAGTCGACCGATCTCCTCCCGGATACGGGCAATCCGCCGCGTGAGGACCTCGACCGCTTCCACAGGCCGCAGGACACCGAGATACGCGAACGCGGTGACGAATACCGGCCCGCCCGTCGGATCGGCGTCGCACAGCTGTGATCGCACCCGCTCGGCCAATGCAGCCATCCCCGCATCGGTCACCGTGAGCGTGGCCCGCTCGTCATCGCCGTCCGCGACGAGCCACCCTTCACTTCGCAAACGATCGAGGAGTGTGTAAACGGTCGCATTGCGCACTCGCAGGTAGTCGTAACGACGGCGAAGTTCGGCGAATACGGCGTACGCGTGCCGTGGCCGCTCTACCAGCAGGCCGAGGATGGGCAGCACCAAGGGATTGTCGAGCGCGTTCGTGGGCACACCCAACCCTATCCCGACTAGCCGTATACGGCTGATCGAGATAGGGTAGCCGTATACGGCCATTCAGAAAGGTGTTCATGATCTTCGGAATTTGGCCCGGTGTCGCCGGCGCCGACCTCGTCGACCTGCGGCCCCTCGACTGTCCCCCGGAAGACCCCGCCGCCACATCGGCCGCCCTACGAGAACTCCAAGGCGACGCGCCCCGGTTCTACGTGCGGTGCTATCGGCACTTCGGGCCGGGCCTGCGGGAACACTCGGAGCTCACACCCACCCCCGCCCGCCCCGAACTGTATGCGGGACCAGGACGCCTGATCGACCTGGTGGCCTGCTATCAGAGCCCCGAACCCGATCCGCACGGTTTCGCCGATTTCGTTCGACAGGCAGTACGCGACGTCGCCGCCTGGGGTGGTGGCAAGGTCCAGGTGGGCGAGGAACCCGATGTTCCGGCACCGCAGGACGGCGGCAGCCCGGGATGTCTCGAGGCCATTGCCGCAGGCGTCGCCGCCGCGCTGGACGAGCGCGAACGACTCGGTGTGGAGGTCCACATCGGGGTGAATTCGGCCGGAATGGCCGACCCGGCCTTCTGGGAGCGAATGGCCCACACCTTGGGCACCGAACTCCTCTCGGCCCTCGACTACATCGGTATGGACGCCTTCCCCGACGTATTCCACCGCATCCCCCACGAACGGTTGGCCGATTCGGCGACCTTCCTCCTGCAGCGTTTCCGCACGGTCACCGCGACGGCCGGTGTTCCCGAGAGCACGCCCGTACACATCACCGAAACCGGCTGGCCGACCGGCCCCGAGCGGGACGAGGCAACGCAGCGCGCGGTCCTGGAGACGGTGACCCGAGCGGTCCTCGACTCCGACGTCGGCGTGGCGGCCTACGAGTTCTTCGGTCTGCGTGACGAACGCAGCGACGCCGACTGGACCGCCCGCTTCGGACTGCTACGCGACGACTACACGCACAAACCCGCGTTCCACGCCATCCGCGAGCTGATCACCGAACGGTCCGGTCAGCTCACCAACCGCCGCACCGACGCGGGCAGGTCACGGGTGCGGCGGTAGGGCCCGGCCACCGAGGCGGCGAACGGTCGGGACAGCAGGGTGCGGGCGATCGTGGCGACCTCCTCGGTACTCACCGCATCGATACGGGCCAAGGTCTCAGAAACACTGCGATGGTTGCCGTAGCTGAGTTCGCTGCGGCCGATACGGTTCATCCGGGATGCCGAATCCTCCAATCCCAACACCAGACCGCCGCGCAACGAGCCCTTGGCGCGGGCGCACTCGGCGTCGGTGATACCGTCGGCGGCCACTTCTTCCAACACCCCGCGGGCCAGTGCCGCAACCTCTCCCAGATTCTCGGGCTGGCAACCGATGTACACCGAGAACGCCCCGGTATCGGCGAAGGTGTCCACACTGGAATACACCGAATAGGCGAGACCGCGCTCTTCCCGCACCCGCTGGAACAGACGTGAGCTGAGTCCCCCACCGACCACGGTGTTGAGCACCGACAGCGGCCAGCGGCGATCACCCTCGTGCCGGCCGAACGCCCGCACCCCGAACACCAGATGCGCCTGCTCGCTGTCGCGGTGGCTCCACGTCAACTGCGGTGGGGTGCGCGGCCGGAATCGTCCCTCCCTACGCGGGGCGGGAACGGCCGCCGGGTCGAGTCGATCGGCGAAACTGCGGTGCACCAGTTCCACGGTGTGCTCGTGTTCCACATTCCCGGCCACCGCCACCACCATCCGTTCCGGGGTGTACCGGCGCTGGTGGAACGAGCGCAACTGGGCGGCGCGCATCGCCTCGATGGATTCGACGGAGCCGATGATCGGGCGTCCGATCGGGTGGTCGCCGAACAGCGCCGTCAAGAACGAATCGCCGACCAGATCTTCCGGATCGTCGTCGCGCATGGCGATCTCTTCCAGCACCACCTGCCGCTCCACATCCACATCGGAGGGCCGGCACAGACCGTTGAGCACCACATCGCTGACCAGGTCCACCGCCAACGGCAGATCCTCGTCCAGGACATGCGCGTAGTAGCAGGTCTGCTCCTTGGCGGTGAAAGCGTTCAGTTCACCGCCGACAGCGTCCATCGTCTCGGCGATATCCAAGGCCGAACGGGTGGGGGTGGCCTTGAACAGCAGATGTTCCAGGAAATGCGCCGCTCCCGCGACGGTCGGGCCTTCGTCCCGGGAACCGACACCGACCCAGACGCCGATGGAGGCCGATCGCACACCCGGCAGATGCTCGGTCACCACCCGCAGACCGCCGGGTAGGACGGTGCGCCGCACCCCGGTGTCGATACCGACGGTTTCGCTGATCCGCCATTTGGAAGACGAACCCCCCTGACCACTGGGGCGCAGGGGGGTCGCCGTGTTCTGCTCGGTCACACGAACAAGTACTACTCGGTTCCGGCCGTGTCCGCATCGGCGGCCGGCTCATCGGCGCTCTCGTCGATCGGCACCAGCGAGATCTTGCCGCGGTTGTCGATATCGGCGATCTCCACGCGCAGCTTGTCGCCGACGTTCACCACGTCCTCGACCTTGGCCACACGCTTGCCGTTACCCAGCTTGGAGATGTGCACCAGACCGTCACGGCCCGGCAGCAGCGAGACGAACGCACCGAAGGCGGTGGTCTTGACGACCGTGCCGAGGAAACGCTCGCCCACCTTGGGCAGCTGCGGGTTGGCGATGGCGTTGACCTGGTCGATCGCGGCCTGCGCGGACGGACCGTCGGTGGCGCCGATGTAGACGGTGCCGTCGTCCTCGATGGAGATATTGGCACCGGTCTCCTCGGTGATCTGGTTGATCACCTTGCCCTTGGGGCCGATCACCTCACCGATCTTGTCGACCGGGATCTTGATGGCGGTGACCCGCGGGGCGTACGGGCTCATCTCGTCCGGGGAGGCGATGGCCTCGGCCATCACGTCCAGGATGGTGGTCCGGGCGTCGTGCGCCTGGCTCAGCGCACCGGCCAGCACCTTCGAGGGGATACCGTCGAGTTTGGTGTCCAGCTGTAGAGCGGTGACGAAGTCGCGGGTACCGGCCACCTTGAAGTCCATGTCACCGAAGGCGTCCTCGGCGCCGAGGATATCGGTCAGCGCCACATAGCGGACCTCCTCCACACCGTCGGCATTGGTGACGGTGTCCGACACCAGGCCCATGGCGATACCGGCGACCGGCGCCTTCAGCGGCACACCGGCGTTCAGCAGCGCCAGGGTGGAGGCGCAGACCGACCCCATCGAGGTGGAACCGTTGGAGCCGAGCGCTTCCGAGACCTGCCGGATGGCGTACGGGAATTCCTCCTGGCTGGGCAGCACCGGGATCAGGGCCCGCTCGGCCAGCGCACCGTGCCCGATCTCGCGCCGCTTCGGCGAACCGACGCGACCGGTCTCGCCGGTGGAGAACGGCGGGAAGTTGTAGTGGTGCATATAACGCTTGGTGGTCTCCGGGCTCAGCGAGTCGACCTGCTGGGCCATCTTGACCATATCGAGGGTGGTCACACCCAGGATCTGGGTTTCCCCACGTTCGAACAGCGCCGAACCGTGTGCCCGCGGCACCACCGCCACCTCGGCCGACAGCGCGCGGATATCGGCCAGACCACGGCCGTCGATCCGGAACCCGTCGGTGAGAATGCGCTGCCGCACCAGTTTCTTGGTCACCGACCGGAACGCCGCCCCGAGTTCCTTCTCCCGACCCTCGAACTCCTCGGCCAGCTTCTCCAGCACCGCGAGCTTGACCTCGTCGATCTTCTCCTCGCGTTCCTGCTTGCCGGCAATGCTCAGCGCCTCGCTCAGCTCGGCCTTGGCCGCGGCCTCCACCGCCTGGTAGACGTCGTCACCGTAGGGCGGGAAGAGCGGGAACTCCTCGGTCGGCTTGGCGGCCAGTTCGGCCAGATCCTGCTGGGCCTTGCACAACCGGGCGATGAACGGTTTGGCGGCCTCCAGCCCCTCGGCGACCACGGCCTCGGTCGGCGCCTGGGCACCACCGGAGATCAGTTCGATGACGTTCTCGGTGGCCTCGGCCTCGACCATCATGATGGCGACATCGCCGTTGTCGACCACGCGACCGGCCACCACCATGTCGAAGACGGCCCGCTCGAGCTGGTCACTGGTCGGGAAGGCGACCCACTGGTTACCGCTCGCGACATCCGGATCGTGGATCAACGCGACCCGCACACCGCCGACCGGGCCGGAGAACGGCAGGCCCGCGATCTGGGTGGACGCCGAGGCCGCGTTGATCGCGACCACGTCGTACAGGTCCTTCGGGTCCAGGCTCAGCACGGTCACCACGACCTGGACCTCGTTGCGCAGCCCATCGACGAACGACGG
The DNA here is from genome assembly GCF_000308675.1 of Nocardia paucivorans NBRC 100373. Classification (GTDB taxonomy): domain Bacteria; phylum Actinomycetota; class Actinomycetes; order Mycobacteriales; family Mycobacteriaceae; genus Nocardia; species Nocardia paucivorans. The sequence goes on from NZ_BAGE01000041.1 coordinate 517,134, forward strand.
CCGCAGCGGGCGGTCGATCAGCCGACAGGTGAGGATGGCGTCGGTGGAGGGACGGCCCTCACGGCGGAAGAACGAGCCGGGGATCCGGCCCGCGGCATACATCCGCTCCTCCACGTCGACCGTCAACGGGAAGAAGTCGAACTGGTCCTTGGGGTGCTTACCGGCGGTGGTCGCCGACAACAGCATGGTCTCGTCGTCCAGATAGGCCACGACCGACCCGGCGGCCTGTCGGGCCAAGCGGCCCGTCTCGAAGCGAACGGTACGGGTTCCGAAGTTGCCGTTGTCGATCAGCGCGACGGATTCGAACACACCGGGCTCGACCTCCACGGCCGATGTCTTCGGGCGTTCAGTGATCTCTGACATGTCTTTTTCTCAACCTCTCGTCTCGCCGGACCCCGCGCCCACAGGCGCGATCCGACTGCGTCGGCCGTACCCGGTACGGACGTATCGCGGCCATGGCAACGGATCCGGGAAAAACGCGCGATCCTGCGAAAACCTTCGAAGATCGCGAGTAGCGCCATCGGAATATCCGTCCGGCCGCGATACGCACACCCGGCCGCATCCCCTTGGATACGGCGACGCGGAGGCGGTCATCGATCGAAGCTCTCCGGCCCATCCCATCTCGCCGAAAAGCCACTACCGAAGACCGACGCCACGAGCGCGGGTGTCTACGGCTGTATCGTCACATCTCACGAATACGGGGTCTCGTCCCCCGCACACGAAAATGTCGACGGCCTCGATTGTAGGCGTCGACCCCTCCCCGACAAACCTGGCACCCCGAACCACCCCGCCGCGACCCTGTGGCCGCCGAAATCGCTACCGGCCCGGACGGAATCACCGCCCGACCGAGCGGTCGACCTTGCGTCCCACGATGCGCGCAGGCATGGCCCGTCGCGCATTTCGGCCCCCGAAGCGCATGCGCCGAAGACGCACGGCTCGAGGGCCGAAATACGAGATATCGGGGCGTGAACACGCCCGCACGAAGCGGGAGCCGAAATTATCGACGCAGCCCGAGACGCTCGATCAGGGAACGGTAGCGCTCGATGTCCTTCTGCTGCAGGTACTTCGACAGCCGCTTGCGACGACCGATCAGCGCCATCAGACCATGGCGGGTGTGGTGGTCGTGCTTGTGCTTCTTGAGGTGTTCGGTGATATCGGCGATCCGCTTGGACAGCAGCGCGATCTGCGCCTCCGGGGACCCGGTGTCCGTCTCGTGCAGACCGTACTCGGCGAGGATCGCCTTCTTCTGCTCGGTGGTCAGCGCCATGGGGCATCCACTCCTGTTTTTCAGTTCCGCGCTCCAGGGGCGAAGCGATGCGGCGAGTGATGGCACCCGCACCGTCGCTTCGTGGGCCGCCGCCGCGGACCGCAGCAAACCCGGCGGATCACCCTACCGGATCGACGCCGGGAAACCGAACGGCACCCACCGCGTCGGTCAGGACGAGCCCAGGACTCGGCGTGTCGCGGCCACATCCCGATCCATGGCCCGGATGAGCTCGTCCAACGAGTCGAACTTCTCCATCCCGCGCAGTCGTTCCACGAAATCCACGGCGACATGCTGTCCGTAGAGATCGGCCTCCCCGTCGAGGACATAGGCCTCCACCGTTCGGGCCCGCCCGGAGAAGGTCGGGTTGGTGCCCACCGAGATGGCGGCCATAGCGGGTTCTCCCGGGGTGACGGTGCCGATGACGGGACCGGGATCGAGCACGGTGAACCAGCCCGCGTACACCCCGTCGGCGGGGACAGCGGCATGCATCGGCGGAGCGATATTGGCGGTGGGGTAGCCGAGGGTTCGGCCGCGGCCGTCCCCGCGCACCACCACCCCTTCGACCCGGTGCGGACGGCCGAGCGCCTCGGCGGCCGCGTGCATGTCGCCGGCGTCCACACAGGCGCGGATGTAGGTGGAGGAGAACGTGACGGCGTGCTCACCGAGCAGGGTGACCGAGTCGACCTCGAAACCGAAGCGGGCGCCGAGCTCTCGCATGGTCTGCACCGTCCCGGCGGCCTTCTTGCCGAAGGTGAAGTTGTCGCCCACCACCACTTCCACCACGTGTAGCCGTTCCACCAGCAGGTCGTGGACATAACTGGCGGGGGTGAGTTTCATGAACTCCTGGGTGAACGGCATAACGCAGAACACGTCGATGCCGAGTTCCTCGGCCAGTTCCGCGCGCCGGGCGAGGGTGGTCAGCTGCGCCGGATGCGAACCGGGACGGATCATCTCCATCGGATGCGGATCGAAGGTCATCAGCACCGCCGGAACCCCGCGGGCGGCGGCGGACTTCACCGCTCGGCTGATCAGTTGGGCATGGCCCCGATGGACACCGTCGAACACCCCGATCGTGAGCACACACCGACCCCAGTCCGCGGGCATATCGTCGAGACTTCGCCATCTCTGCACGGACCGAAGCCTACGCAAACCTGAGCTCGAACAATATTCGGGCCTCGGGCGCCACGATGAAGTCGAACACCGGATTTCCCGCCTCGGAGCGGATGGCCAGGCCGTGAGAGCGGGATGTGTGAAACGGGTACGGGTTGCCTAAGCTCGTAGTGTGCCCGGTAAACGAGACATCGCCACCCGACGAGAACTTGCCGATGCCGGAGAACTCGCGGCGGGCACCAATGCGGTCGCACCACTGTCATCGGTGGCCCAGGACTATCTGAAGATCATCTGGACGGCCCAGGAATGGTCCCAGGAGAAGGTGTCGACCAAACTGTTGGCCGAGCGGATGGGGGTCTCGGCGTCCACCGTCTCCGAGGCGGTGCGCAAACTGGCCGATCAGGATCTGGTGGAACATGCCCGATACGGGTCGATCACGCTCACCGAGGCAGGCCGCCGGGCCGCCGTTGCCATGGTGCGCCGCCATCGGTTGCTGGAGACGTTTCTGGTCAACGAGCTCGGCTACGGCTGGGACGAGGTGCACGACGAGGCGGAGATCCTGGAACACGCCGTCTCCGAATTGCTGATGGCCCGGATCGACGCCAAACTCGGTTTTCCCGATCGCGACCCGCACGGCGATCCCATTCCCTCCGTCGACGGCGCCGTACCCACTCCACCGGCCCGCCGGCTCAGCGATTTCACCGCGGGGGAATCGGGACGGGTGGCCCGGATCTCCGATGCCGACCCGGATATGTTGCGCTACTTCGATTCGGTGGGAATTGCCCTGGACACCCCGATCGAGGTGGTGGAACGCCGGGATTTCGCGGGCACCATCGCCGTGCGTATCGGACGTGACAAGGCGCCCACCGATCTGGGCAGTATCGCCGCCGAGGCCATCTGGCTCTGCGTGTAACGGCGTCGGCTCCGCCGGCGGCCTGAGTTCGGGGTTCATCCGAGACCCGGGCGCCACCATTGCCCGGGACGGCCTCCCCGTGTTATGCATATTGTCAACAATCCGACAGTAAACAATGCCCGGTTCTTTATCGGCGTCATTCCCGGCCGATACCCGCCCGAAGCGTCGAGAGGCGGACACCATGACCCAACTTTCCCCGGTTCTGAAACAGGCCACCCCGGTGACCGTCGACCACGGCTCCGGTTGTTATCTGTACGACACCGACGGACGCCGATACCTGGATTTCACCGCGGGTATCGGGGTCACCGGCACCGGCCACTGCCACCCGCATGTGGTGGCCGCCGCCCAAGCGCAGGTCGCCACCCTGATCCACGGGCAATACACCACGGTCGTACACCGACCGCTGCTCGAACTCACCGAGCGGTTGGGCACGGTGCTCCCGGCCGGCCTGGACTCGCTGTTCTTCGCCAACTCGGGCAGCGAGGCGGTGGAGGCGGCATTGCGACTCGCCCGCCAGGCCACCGGCCGCCCCAATGTCATCGTCTTCCACGGCGGCTTCCACGGCCGCACCGTCGCGGCCGCCAGTATGACCACCTCCGGGACGCGGTTCTCCGCCGGTTTCTCCCCGCTCATGGCCGGGGTGCACGTAGCCCCTTTCCCCACCGCTTATCGCTACGGCTGGACCGAGGAGGAGGCCACCGCCTTCGCCCTCCGCGAGCTGGACTACCTCTTCGCCACCCTCACCTCCCCGGCGGAAACGGCCGCCTTCATCGTCGAACCGGTACTCGGCGAGGGCGGCTACATTCCGGGTAACCGGACGTTTTTCCAAGGCCTGCGGGAACGGGCCGACCGGCACGGCATCCTGCTGGTGATCGATGAGATCCAAACCGGATTCGGTCGCACCGGAAGGTACTTCGGCCACCAGCATTTCGACGTCCGCCCCGATATCGTCACCATCGCCAAGGGACTGGCCAGTGGATTCCCCCTATCCGGTATCGCCGCGCCGCGCGAGTTGATGGCCAAGGCCTGGCCCGGATCGCAGGGTGGCACCTATGGGGGGAACGCGGTGGCCTGCGCCGCGGCGATCGCCACCCTCGAGGTCATCGAATCGGAGCGGCTGGTGGAAAACGCCGCCGCGCGCGGCGACCAGTTGCTCACCGGCCTGCGCGAAAGCGAGCACAAAGCCATCGGCGATATCCGCGGACTCGGCCTGATGGTCGGCGCCGAGTTCATCACGCCCGACGGAGGACCCGACCGGGAGACCGCCACGGCCGTGCAACAGCGCGCGGCCGAACACGGGCTGCTGCTGTTGACCTGCGGCGCGCACATGAACGTGGTCCGCATGATCCCGCCGCTGATCGTGTCCGAAGCGCAGATCGATGATGCCCTGGGCATCTGGCGAGACGTCCTGGCCGATATCTGACCCCGGTCCGAGTCGGTCACCGACCGGTGTGTCCTGCCGAATACGAACGGGAAACCACGAACGGGAAACCACGAACGGGAAACCACGAACGGAAAGCAGGGAGTATGGCCCGCTATATAACGATCGCCCTCACCAAGGCCGGTGTGCGCTGCCGGGCCCGGCTGCTCGACGACGAGGCGCCGCGCACCTGCGAGGCGGTGTGGAACGCACTTCCCCTGGAAGGGGACGCTTTCCACGCCAAATACGCGCGCAACGAGGTGTACACACTCCTTCCCCGCATCGAGTCCGCTCCCCATCGGGAGAACCCGACCGTCACCCCGATCCCGGGGGACGTCTGCCTGTTCGACTTCGAGCCCTGGGAGATCGGCAACCCGGCCTATGGCTACGAACCGGGTTCCGCCGCCCACCACGCGCAGGGCGCCACGGACCTGGCGATCTTCTACGGCCGCAACAACCTGCTGATCAACGGCGATCTGGGATGGGTTCCCGGCAGCGTCTTCGCCACCATCGAGGAGGGACTCGAGGATATGGCGGCGGCGTGCAACGCCCTGTGGTTGCACGGGGTGGCAGGCGAGACGCTCGCCGTGTCCGCCGACTCCGACGACGTGGGGCCGCGGCCCTGAGGGTTTCGGAGCAGTGTGGGGTTTCGGGCGGTGCGCCGAGGGGCGCACCGCCCCTCTACTCGCCGGCGTCCGCGCCCAGAACCGCTTGGGCGTAGCGACCCACGGCCAGGACCAGGTCGTCGGAGTGGCGAGGGCCGACGATCTGGAGGCCGACCGGCATCCCGGTGGCGGTACGTCCGGCGGGGATGCTGAGGGCGGGTTGTTGGGTGAGGTTGAAGGGGTAGGTGAACGGGGTCCACTCCGGCCACCCGCTCAGGCCGCTACCGGGGGGCACATCGTGGCCGGCGGCGAAGGCCGGAATCGGCACGGTGGGGGTTATCAGCAGGTCGAACGCCAGATGGAAGGCCCCCATGGTGATACCGAGATCGGTCGCGACGGCGCGGGCGTCGAGATAGTCGACGGCGCCGACGGTTTCGCCGTACTCCCAGATCCGTCGTAGCCCGGGATCGACCCGGTCGCGAGAGTTGGGCGGAAACTTCGCCAGCATGGTCGCAGCTCCGGCCGCCCACAGCAGTTCGAAGGCCGCCCGCGGGTCGGCGAACCCGGGATCGGCGGTATCGATCCGCAGGCCGGCGTCGGCCAGGGCCCGCACCGCCCGATCCACGATCTCGGCCACCTCGGGATCGACCTCGGCATAACCGAGGGTCGGTGAGTAGGCGACGGTGACACCCCGCACATCGCGTTGGATCTGGCTTCGGAAGGTGGTCACGGTGGGGGCGAGCGCGGTGGGGTCGCGCGGATCGGGCAGCGCGAGGATATCCATCAGCAGAGCGGCGTCCTCGACCGTACGGGTCAGCGGTCCACCGTGGGCGAGGGGGCCGAACGGCCCGGCCGGCCACAACGGGATGCGGCCGTGGGTGGGCTTGAATCCCACGATTCCGCAGAACGCGGCCGGGATACGGATGCTGCCGCCGCCATCGGTGCCCACCGATACCGGTCCCATCCCGGCGGCGACCGCCGCGGCGCTACCGCCGGAGGAGCCACCCGCGGTGGTGGTCGGGTCGGCGGGGTTGCGGGTGATGCCGGTGAGCGGGCTGTCGGTGACCGCCTTCCAGGCGATCTCGGGGGTCGTGGTCTTGCCGACCAGAACCATTCCGTCCTCCCGCAACCGGGCCGCGACGGGGCTGTCCACCTGCCAGGGGCCGCTCGGGTCGATACAGGTGGAGCCGCGTCGGGTGGGCCACCCCTCGGTGAGGAAGACATCCTTGATGGAGATCGGCACCCCGTCGAGCAGGCCGCGGGCGTGTCCGGACTGCCACCGGGCCTCGGATTCCTTGGCCTGCACCAGGGCCCGCTCGTTGTCGACCAGACAGTAGGCGTTGAGTTCCGGATCACGCTCGGCGATGGTCGACAGCACTGCTTCGGTCGCCTCGACGGGCGAGAGCGCACCGGCCGCATATGCCGAGACCAGTTCGACCGCGGTCATGGCGACGGGGTCGGTGGGACTGTTGTGGACGGGGTGGCTCATGGCTGGGCCCTCCTTCAGCCGGGTACATACCCCAGCGTCTTGTCGACGACATTGTCCAGCGGCAGACCGGCCATCCAGCGGTCGAAGTTCGCGGTGAACGCGGTGACGATCTCGGTGCGCCACCCCACGGCATCGCCCGAATTATGGGGGGTGATGCGCACGTTCGGCAGGTCCCACAGGGGATGTTCGGCCGGCAGCGGTTCCGGTTCCACCACATCGAGCGCCGCGCCGGCGATCGTTCCGTCGCGCAGGGCGGCGACCAGATCGTCGGTGACCACGAGCTCTCCACGACCGACATTGACGAACCGGGCGTGGGGTTTCATCGCCGCGAACGCTCGCGCGTCGAACATGTGCCGGGTCGTGTCGGTGAGCGGGGCGATGGCGATCACATAGTCGGCGGCGGGCAGTTCGGCGTGCAGGTCCGCACTCACCGCGCCGAAATCGGGATCGTCGTCCCGGGGGCGGCGTCCGACGGCCCGGATCCGCATACCGACGGCGCGGAGTAGTCGGGCGATGGCGCGGCCGATGGATCCGGTGCCGACGATCAATGCGGTCGCGCCGGCGACCCGTTCGGACTCCCGGTGCCGCCAGAGGTGTCGCTGCTGTAGTCGCAACGATCCGTCCAGATCCTTGGCGAAGACGAGAATCTGCCCGAGCACGTATTCGGCGATGGGCCCGTCGAAGACACCGCGGGTGTTGGTGACCACCACATCACTGTCCCGCAGCTGTGGGAACATCACCGTATCGACACCGGTGGCGGCCATATGCACCCACCGCAACCGATCGGCCGACGGCCAGGCATCGGCAATGGTGTCGATCTGGAAGTCGTGCACGAACAACACATCCGCGCCGCGCAGCGCAGCGGCGAGGCCGGACTCCTCGGTGTAACGAACCGTGGCCCGTTCCGCCACCGAGCTCATCAGGGCGGGGTCGGGCGGGTCACGGTATACGACGGTGACGATGGGGCCCGATTTCACAGTATTGCTCGTTTCCGTAGTGACGTCCGGCTGCGTACATGTTTCCACCGGTGTCCGCTTCGCGGGTGACCGTGTCCGGACATTTGCACATTGACACAGTAAGATCACATCGTATGATTGTCAACAATCCGATCGTCTGCCTCGACCGACTCGGAGGTCTCCCGGCTGAGCGCGAGAGGGGCCGCAGTGGATGCCAGCGTTTTCGATATAGACGGTCCCGTGGCGCAGCGGGGCATCGGCATCATCGCTCCCTTCGACCTGGCGCTGGAGCGTGAGCTCTGGCGGTGGGCGCCGCTGGAGGTGAGCCTGCACCTGGCCCGCACCCCGTACGAACCGGTGCCGGTTTCATTGGCCATGGCCGAGCTGGTCTCGGACCCGGACCACCTGACCGCCGCCACCCGCAATGTGCTGCACGTCGAGCCCGAGGTCGTGGCCTACCTGTGCACATCGGGCAGTTTCATCAAGGGCATCGACCACGAACGATCCCTCCGCGAGACGATCTGCCGGGCCGGCGCCCAGGACGCGGTGACCACCTCCGGCGCCCTCCTCGAGGCGGTCCGGCACCTGAATCTCACCCGTATCTCGGTGATCACCCCCTACGACGAGATCCTCACCGGAAAACTGCACGATTTCCTCGCCGAGGCCGGATGCACGGTGGCGCGCTCCAACCATCTGGGCCTGGGCGGGGGCATCTGGAAGGTGAACTACCGAACCATCGCCGAACGCATCGTCGCCGCCGACGACCCCACTGCCGAGGCCATCTTCGTCAGCTGCACCAATCTGCCCACCTACGACATCATCGAACCGCTCGAACGAGCACTGGGCAAACCGGTGCTCACCGCCAACCAACTCACCATGTGGGCCTGCCTCGGCCGGATGAAGCTACCCATGATGGGGCCCGGCAAATGGTTGCTCAACGTGTTCTGAACCGCCGGTCCGAGGAAGGAGCCCCTCCGATGGAGCAAGCGAACACCGTCGGATTCGTCTACCCCGATCATGCCGCCGAGGACGACTATCCACGGGCGGAGGCGATACTCGGCGTCCGACTGCCGGTGGCGCACATCTACGGAACCGATCTGCACGCCGTCGCGGAACTGCTCGATCTGGGCAGCCCCGAGAAACTGCGACGCGGGGCCGAACTCTTGGCTCCACACGCGCCCGCCGCCGTGATGTGGGCATGCACCTCGGGCAGTTTCGTCTACGGCCCGGATGGCGCGCGTACCCAGGTTCGCGGCCTGGCCGAGGCGGCCGGGGTACCGGCGTCCAGTACCTCCTGGGCGTTCGTGGCGGCGGCCCATGCGCTCGGGGTCCACCGCGTCGCCGTGGCCGCCAGCTATCCCGACGACGTGGCACGCCTGTTCGTCGATTTCCTCGCCGCCGCCGAGATCACCGTGGTCTCGATGTCGAGTTCGGGTATCCCGACCGCGGCCGAGGTCGGCACCCTGTCTCCGGAACGGGTGCTGGACCTGGCGGCCGCGGCCGACCACCCCGACGCGGAGGCACTGCTGATCCCGGATACTGCGATGCGCACCCTCGCGGTGCTCCCGGAGCTGGAGGAGGCGTTGGGTAAACCCGTACTCACCGCCAACCAGGTAACCATCTGGGAAGGGTTGCGCCTGGCCGGTATCGCACGAACCGCGCCGGCATTGGGCGCGTTGTTCGCGGAAAGGTATGTCCATGTCGGTCGTTGATTTCGAACCGGTCAATCAGCAGTCGACCGCCGAGATGATCGCGGACCGGCTGCGTGAGGCGATCATGCGGGGCGCACTCGCCCCCGGCGCGCAGCTGGGCGAGGCGGATCTGGCGGCCCGTTTCGGTGTCTCACGGGGGCCGGTTCGCGAGGCCATGCAACGGTTGGTCTCCGAGGGCCTGCTATATGCCATTCGTAATCGCGGCATCTTCGTCATCGACCTCACCCCCGACGATATCGTCGACATCTACCGGGCCCGAACCGCCATCGAAGGCGGCGCCCTGGCCCTGATTCTGGACGGCCGCCGCGAAATCGCCTATCGGGCGCTGGCCCCCAGCGTCGCCGAGATGCTCGCCCGCGCCGAGACAGGCGACGCAACCGGGGTATCCGATGCCGATCAACAGTTCCACGAGGTGCTGGTGCAGAGCGCGGGCAGCTCGCGTCTCGTGCGCGCGGCCCGCACTCTGCTGATCGAAACCCGCATGTGTCTGGGCGCCCTCCAGACCACCTATCACGACCTGGGCGAACAGGCCCAGGAGCATGTCCGGTTACGCGAAGCGATCGGCACGGGCGAGGCCGAACTGGCGCACACCCTGCTCCGAGAACATATGGACGATGCGGTGCGGCGGCTCGGCGCTCGTCATGCCGAGGCCCACGCCGATTAGGGCCGACCAGGGCGGATACCGCTCGGAGGCGGGACCGGACCGCCCGGCTCAGTCGACCAGTCCCCGCGGGCGCACCACCAGTACCGGCGCGGCTCGGGAGCCCTTCTCCTCCAGCAGCGCGATGGCCCGCCCATCGGCGGTGATCGCCGCATGAACGCCCGCCGTTCCGTTCGGCACCAACCATCGACCGTCGCGCAACGACTCGGTTTCCGCGGCATCGATCACCCGATGGGGGAAGGCCGTGCGAATCGCGGTATCGATATCCAGGCTCAACGCCGGGTCCTCGGCGAGCTCGTCCAGGGTGCGGGCATGGTCCAGGGTGAACGGCCCGACCCGGGTGCGACGCAGGGCGGTGAGATGGCCACCGACCCCCAGCGCGGCGCCGAGGTCACGGGCCAGGGCCCGCACATAGGTGCCGGAGGAGCATTCGACCACGACGTCCAGATCCACCAATGCGTTACCGGGCAGATCGCGTCGGGCGAGCACATCGAACCGGGACACCGTCACCGGGCGCGCCTCCAGGCGCACCTCCTCCCCCGCGCGGTGCCGGGCATAGGCGCGTTCCCCGGCCACCTTGATCGCACTGACGGTGGCGGGCACCTGCCGGATATCACCGGTGAGCGCCGCGACCGCGGTGGCGATATCGGCGTCGGTCACCGACCCCGCCGACACCTCGGTGAGGATTTCGCCCTCGGCGTCGTCGGTGGTGGTGGCCTGTCCCAGCCGGATGGTGGCGGTATAGGCCTTGGTGGTGAGGGTGAGCAGGCCGAGCAGCTTGGTAGCGCGTTCGACCCCCAACACCAGGACCCCGGTGGCCATGGGATCCAGGGTTCCCGCATGACCCACCTTCTTGGTGCGCAATAGTTTCCGCGTCCGGGAAACGACATCGTGGCTGGTCATACCACCGGGTTTGTCGATGATGAGCAAACCACCCAAACCATCCGGGCCGAGGGGGCGCGACCGCGCCGACCCGGTCGACGCTCCCGTGGGCGATACCGACGGCTTTTCCATCAGCCGTGCACGATCGCGGTGAGGATGAGCCCGTCGGTGATCAGCCAACGGCCGTCGAACGAGGTCAGTGGCGCTCCCCCATCGGTGACCTGTCCGGGCACCAACAGCTCCGAATGGAAGGTGCCACTGCCGGCGGCACCCACACCGAATGGTTCGGTGTCCACGGTGAAGGTGATGTGTGCGTCCTCGAAGCCGAGCCAGCGTCCGGTGAGCGGGAACCACGCCTTGTAGGTGGCCTCCTTGGCACAGAACAGCAGCCGGTCCAGGTGCAGATCGGGCGACGCGGCGCCGCGCAACCATTCCCGTTCCGCGGGTAGGCTCACCGAGTCGAGCACACCGTCGGGCAGTTCGGCGTGCGGTTCGGCGTCTATTCCGATCGACCGATAGCGCAACCGGTGCGCCAGCGCCGCGGCCCGGTACCCGTCGCAGTGGGTGAGGCTGCCGACCACACCGCGTGGCCAAATCGGCGCCCCGCGCTCTCCCTTACCGATCGCGACCTGCGGCTCTCCCAGTTGTTCCAGCGCCTGCCGGGCACAGTACCGGGCGCCGATGAAATCACGGCGGCGTTTCTCCACCGAGTTCGCGATCAGATGCTCCTCGGCGGGATGCGGCTTCAGGTCCTCCGGGTAGTCGAGCAGTTCGGCCGAGGCCACACCGGAGGGCAGGATTGTCTCGATCATCGTCGTCGAGCCTATCTGTCCCGCACTGCGCTGTCTCTCACAGCACACCGCGTCTGCGCTGAGCCTTGGCACGCATCTCGGCCGCCTCGGCCGCCATTTCCGGGGTCACCTTGAAATGCCCACCCCAATCGTTGAGGTCCCCGGGCCGGTAGTCGGGATCGGGCAGGATCTGGCGCAACAGCTTGTCGGGTAGGCCACGACGCTGCCATTCCCGGGGATAGCCGAGCGAGACCTCTTCGAAGCGAACACCATCGTAATAGGTGGTGCGCGGAATGTGCAGATGACCGTAGACCGCGCAGACCACGTTGTAGCGGGTGTGCCAGTCGGCGGTGCGTTCCGTCCCACACCACAGCGCGAACTCGGGGTACCAGAGCATATCGGTGGGTGTGCGAACCAGCGGGAAATGATTGATCAGCACCACCGGTGTCTGTGGGCCCAGCGCGTCGAGTCTGCGCTTGGTCACTTGCAGTCGCACATCGCACCAGGCGTCGCGGGTGAGGTACGGGTCGGGCGAGAGCAGGAATTCGTCGGTGGCCACCACATTGCGCTCCCGGGCCAATGCCAGGGCCTCGGCCTTGGTCCGGGTGCCGTCGGGCCGGAAGGTGTAGTCGTAGAGCAGAAACATCGGGGCCAAGGTGACGGCGCCGCCGTATCGTTCGGCACCCGCGCCCCGCCATACCGGGAACGGATCCTCTGGGGTGAGCACATCCAGATCCCGGCACATCGCCACCAGATAGTCGTAGCGGGCGGCGCCGCGCATCTGCACCGGATCCTTGGAGGTGGTCCACAATTCGTGGTTACCGGGCACCCAGATCACGGTGGCGAACCGGCTGCGCAGCAGTTCCAGCGCCCAGCGGATATCGTCGCTGCGTTCACCCACATCACCGGCCACGATCAGCCAGTCCTCCGGAGAATCCGGTCGGATCTCCTCCACCACCGGCTTGTTTCCCTGGTGCCCGACGTGGATATCGCTCACCGCCATCAATTTGGGAGTCACCACGGCCACCTCGGTAGATCTACTCGGCAGTACACGACAGTCATCATGCCGGAACCTCGGCGCCGACCCGAGCCCACCGCCCCGACAACGCCCGTCCGGAGACCGCCACCAGCCGTAACAGCATGAAGGCGATGAGCCCGCACCAGATCCCTCCGATACCCCACTCGAACACCAGCGACAGCCAGATGGCGGGCAGGAATCCGATCAGCGCCGCCCCCAGGGTGGTGGTGCGCAGATAGGCCGCGTCACCGGCGCCGAGCAGGACCCCGTCCAAGGCGAAGACCACCCCGGCCACCGGGATCATGATCACGAAGAACCACCACACCACCGCGGTACGGTCCAGCACCGCCGCGTCACCGGTGAACAGCGGCGGTACCACCGTCGCACCCGCCGCGAACACCACCGCCAAGACCAGGGCGAACGCCAGGGACCACTCGGTCACCCGGCGGGCAACCCGCCGAGCAACGGCGGTATCGCGTGCGCCCAGGGCGGCTCCGACCAGGGTTTGCGCTGCGATCGCCAGCGAGTCGAGGGTCAGGGCGAGGAAATTCCACAACTGCAACACCAGCTGATGCGCCGCCACCGAGGCGGCGCCGAAACGCGCGGCGACCGCCGCCGCGGAGACGAAACAGGCCTGAAAGGCGAGGCTGCGTGCGATCAGGTCACGGCCGAGCACCACCTGCGCGCGCATTACCGACGGACGCGGTGCGAACGACACCCCCTCGCGGGCCAATGCCGCCGAGAACAGCGCGGCCGTCACCACTTGACCGATGAGGTTGGCCACCGCCGAACCCGGCAGCCCCACGGCGGGCACCCCGAACCATCCGTGCACCAGTACCGGGCACAGCAGCGCCGACAACAGCAGACCCGCCACCACGTACCGCAGTGGGCGACGGGTTTCCTGCACACCGCGCATCCAGCCGTTACCCGCCATCGACACCAGGATCGGCGGCACCCCGAACAGCGCGATCCGCACCCAGGTCAAGGCCTCGGCCGCGATATCTTCCCCACCGGCGATGGACGCGGTCAGCGGTACCGCGGCGATTTGCGTCACCAACAGGATCGCCGATCCGATTCCCACCGCGAGCCACGTCGCCTGCACCCCCTCCCCCACCGCACCGGGGCGGTCACCGGCCCCGTGCCGACGCGCCGAACGGGCGGCGGTGCCGTAACTCAAAAAGGTCAGCTGCGTACTCACCTGGGCCAGGATCAACCCACCGACGGCGAGTCCGGCCAGGGGGAGGGCGCCCAGCCGGCCGACCACCGCGAGATCGAACAGCAGATAGATCGGCTCCGCCACCAACACACCCAGGGTCGGCAGGGCCAGGCCGAGGATCCGTCGCGGGCCGGCGGCGATCATCGGCGCGTCTTCGGTGGGCGTGTCCTGCGCGATCTCCGTCGCCATATCGTCATAGTCGGCGTCGTCGGACTGCTCGCCGACCCTGCATTCGCTCACCGAACCTCCATCCACACCGCACTCGTCCGGTGACCGGCGTCGAACGCGACCACACGGCACCCTCGCACGAATGGCCGACTCACGCTCCCCTACGAACCCTGGCCGAGACCGACCGCCGAACCGGAATGCGCCGAGCATGAGCTCGTATACGCCGGTACGGAAAGTACGGCCGACCCCGAATTCGGCGCTATCGTGCGCCGACCGGTGTCATCGACGCTATTCCTCTTCGCGGTCGCTCTTGTACGGGTCGGCGTCCCCCGCATACCGCGCATTGGCCGCGACCTGCGCGACGGCGTCATCGGCGGCGCGGGCCTTGGCCAGCAGGTCCTCCATCTGGCGCGCGGCGTCGGGAACGGTGTCGAGTACGAAGGTCAGGGTGGGGGTGAACTTGACGCCGGTACCGGCGCCGACCTTCGACCGCAGGACACCTCTGGCCTTGGCCAGTCCGGCCGCGGCGCCCTCGTAATCGGGCTCGGCGTCGATGGTTTCCCCCATTACCGTGTAGTACACGGTGGCCTCGCGGAGATCACCGGTCACCTTCGCATCGGTGACGGTCACGAAACGCAGCCGCGGGTCCTTCACCTCGTACTCGATGGCGGTCGCCACGATGGACGCGATCCGCTTGGCGAGTCGGCGTGCCCTGGCTTGGTCGACCATGGCCGCTCCTTCCTCAGTTTCTCGTTCATGCGACGGGTTCACCCGAGTGAACGATCCGTCACGGGATCCCCGGCGCGGGCACCGGATCACCGCATCTCAGTCCTCGGGGCCGAAGACACGGCGGCGGACCGCCAGCAACTCCAACTCCGGGCGGGCGGCGACATGCCGCTCACATTTGTCCAGCACCGCGGTCAGGTGATCCATTCCGGCGCTGACCATGGCCACCGCCAGCAGGGTGCGGCGATAGCGGTCGTGTTCACCCGCCTCCGCGGTGCTCACGCCGAAACGCTGGAGCTCGGCCAATACCGGCCGGATCACCGAGCGTTTCTCCTTCAGCGAGTGCACATCGCCGAGCAGAATGTCGAACTCGAGTGCACCGAGGTACACACAACCTCCCGGTCGCCGGGCGCGCGGAACACCTCATCCGCCCCGCACACCGTGGTCGGAGGGCACGGCGCGGCCGGGCGATGCGTCATCGCACCACCCGGCCCCGTCGTACCACGATTCAGTCGCGCGGCTTCTCGCGCAATTCGTAGACCTCGATGATGTCGCCCTCCTTGATATCGGAGTAGGTCAGCGTCATACCGCATTCGAAGCCTTCGCGGACCTCGGTGACATCGTCCTTCTCCCGCCGCAGCGAGTTGATCGTCGTCGAATCCGCGATCACCACATTGTCGCGAAGCAGGCGCGCCTTGGCGTTGCGCTTGACCGTGCCCGAGGTGACCATACAACCGGCGATATTGCCGATCTTCGACGAGCGGAAGATGGCCCGGATCTCGGCGCGACCCAGTTCGACCTCTTCGTAGATCGGCTTGAGCATGCCCTTGAGCGCGCTCTCGATCTCGTCGATGGCCTGGTAGATCACCGAGTAGTACCGGATATCCACGCCTTCGCGGGTGGCCAGTTCGGTGGCCTTGCCCTCGGCCCGGACATTGAACCCGATGATGATCGCGTTCGATGCCGATGCCAGGTTGACGTTGGTTTCGGTGACACCACCGACACCGCGGTCGATAACCCGCAGCCGGACCTCGTCGTCGACCTTGATGGCGAGCAGTGCCTCTTCCAGGGCCTCGACGGTACCGGCGTTGTCACCCTTGAGGATGAGGTTCAGCTCGCTGGTCTCCTTCAGCGCGGCATCCAGATCCTCGAGGCTGATCCGCTTGCGGCTGCGCGCGGCCAGGGCATTGCGCTTGCGCGCATTGCGCCGGTCGGCGATCTGCCGGGCGATCCGGTCCTCGTCCACGACGATCAGGTTGTCACCCGCGCCGGGCACCGATGTGAAACCGATGACCTGCACCGGACGTGACGGCAGGGCCGCCTCCACGTCCTCGCCGTACTCGTCGACCATCCGGCGGACACGACCGTAGGCGTCGCCCGCCACGATCGAATCACCCACGCGCAGCGTGCCGCGCTGGATCAGCACCGTGGCGACCGGACCGCGACCGCGGTCGAGGTGGGCCTCGATGGCGACACCCTGGGCGTCCTGATCGGGGTTGGCCCGCAGGTCGAGGGCGGCGTCGGCGGTGAGCAGCACCGCCTCGAGCAGCTGGTCGATATTGGTGCCTTGTTTGGCGGAGATGTCGACGAACATGGTGTCGCCGCCGTACTCCTCGGAGACCAGGCCGTACTCGGTGAGCTGCTGACGGATCTTCTGCGGGTTGGCACCCTCTTTATCGATCTTGTTGACCGCCACCACGATCGGCACGTCGGCCGCCTGGGCGTGGTTGATGGCCTCCACCGTCTGCGGCATGACGCCGTCGTCGGCGGCGACCACCAGGATCGCGATATCGGTGGCCTTCGCACCACGGGCACGCATGGCGGTGAACGCCTCGTGACCGGGGGTGTCGATGAAGGTGATGGGCCGGTCCTCGCCGCCGAGGTGGGTCATCACCTGGTAGGCGCCGATGTGCTGGGTGATACCACCGGCCTCGCCCTCCCGGACGTTGGCCTTGCGGATGGTGTCCAGCAGTCGGGTCTTACCGTGGTCGACGTGACCCATGACGGTCACCACCGGCGGACGGACCTCGAGGTCTTCCTCGCCGCCCTCGTCCTGACCATAGGTGATGTCGAACGACTCCAGCAGTTCGCGGTCCTCGTCCTCGGGGCTGACCACGTGGACGACGTAGTTCATCTCGCTGCCGAGCAGCTCGAGCGTCTCGTCGTTCACCGACTGGGTCGCGGTGACCATTTCACCGAGGTTGAACAGCGCCTGCACCAGCGCGGCCGGGTTCGCGTCGATCTTCTCGGCGAAATCGGACAGCGACGCGCCGCGGGCGAGCCGGATGACCTCGCCGTTGCCACGGGGCAGCCGCACGCCGCCCACGGAGGGCGCCTGCATCGAGTCGTATTCCTGGCGCTTCTGCCGCTTCGACTTGCGGCCACGGCGCGGGGCACCACCGGGGCGTCCGAACGCGCCGGCCGCACCACCGCGGCCACCGGGACCACCCGGACGGCCACCACCGCCGGGACGACCGCGGAAACCGCCACCGGCCGGGGCGCCGGCACCCGCGGGTGC
Source organism: Nocardia paucivorans NBRC 100373 (assembly GCF_000308675.1). GTDB lineage: Bacteria > Actinomycetota > Actinomycetes > Mycobacteriales > Mycobacteriaceae > Nocardia > Nocardia paucivorans. The sequence goes on from NZ_BAGE01000041.1 coordinate 534,586, forward strand.
GCCGCCACCACCGCCGCGGTAGCCAC
>NZ_BAGE01000040.1 GCF_000308675.1 Nocardia paucivorans NBRC 100373
GCAACCTGGCTTTGCCGTGTGGTTGGGGCAGTCCGGGGATTGGTCCTCATCGGCCCTACGAGGGTTGGCAACCTGGTGCTCATCTGCTGTACCTCTTTCGTTTGTGACGGGTCCTCATCGGCCCTACGAGGGTTGGCAACACCAGGCGCACCAGCGCGCGTTCCATGTGGAGACCCGTCCTCATCGGCCCTACGAGGGTTGGCAACAGGATGGTCAGCCGGACCCGGGCACCGATGGCGGTGGGGTCCTCATCGGCCCTACGAGGGTTGGCAACGACCGGAGTGCTCACTCGCATCCGCGACGAACTGCTGCGGTCCTCATCGGCCCTACGAGGGTTGGCAACAGTCCGGACCTTCGGACCCGAGTCCGGGGTCCTCATCGGCTCGCTCACCCGAATCTCCCTACGGTTCAATGGTTCCGAGTGCCAAGCATCTCCGTCAGTTTTATACACAGGATTGATACAGAGAGGATTCGTTACCGAGATAGACCCATCAAAGGTGGCGCGTGGACCGGTGTTGCGGTTTCATGGTTATAGGGAGAATCAGCAGGCAGGACCTGAAGGCGGTGTCCTATGCCCCATCTCCTCGATCATCGGTTTAGCCCCGACGCTCTGGCAGTAAGCTCAGCTCGGCCAGAGCATGAGACCTCAAGTATCAGGCGCCGTCAACGCACCACCCTATCGGCGGCTGCATACGGGCCGATACGACGGAATTATCGGGTCAGCGAGAGGCGCACCGTCTCGTATCCGGCTGTTGCGATCCCTTCTGGAGCCCCCTGGTGACCGGCCAAGCTCCGGGAAATGAGGGTCCATCGGCCACTGATGAACCCGGAATGCCGCAATGCCCGTTCATGCCTATGTCCTCCGTGCAGCTGTTCGAAGGCTTGTACCGGCCTGCGGACTTGCATCCATCCGCCGCAGAGGTGCCGGCGTCCGGCTTCGCCTTCCCCGCCACGACCGAGGTAGGAGCGGCAGGGAACCTGCGCTTTGCAGCCACCACCATCGATGGTCGCGGACGTCTTGCCGCCAGATCCGTGATCCGGGCACTGGGATGGACAGTAGGGCTACCGCTTTCGACAACTGTGGAAGGCGATGTGGTCACAGTTCGACGATCACGCGAAGGCCGACCCTTGCAGCAACACGGTTTCCTCTTCCTGGCGGCCGACATCCGGAACCGGTGCCGGCTGTATGCGGGCGACCGGGTGTTCCTCGCCGCCTCTGTCGACGACGAGCTCCTGGTGATGTATCCGCCACGAGCGTTGGCTGCGGCGTTGTGGTCCTACCGCCCAGAAGTCTGGCGGATACGGCGATGAAGGACGAGGAAGTCGCCGAGCTACTCCGGACCATCTCCAGGTTGGGGTTGACTATCACTCCCAGTAATTCGGCATCACTCGACGCAACGCCCACGTTCGGTGAGTTCGTCCCGCGTGTGCTGGCCACCGTGTCACCTCTGCAGCGAGAAAGCTATAGCAGGTACTGGCAGGTTATCGCTCAGGAGTGGGGTGCTCGCCGTGTGGACGAGCCGACCCCGACAGAGATTCTCCAGCTGATGAACCGCTACCAGGCCGGGGCCGTGGTCAGGTCGAACTGGCGCGGGGGCAGCGCCGCGGCGCGGAACTTCCTGCACGGGGTGAGGCGTTTGTATCGGTTGGCCGAGATGGACGATTTGATCGCCCCGTCGGCAAACCCCGCGCTCAAGGTCCCCATGCCCCGCAAGCTGGAAAGCACCCGTCACGCGCTGACTGCCGAACAGGTCTCCGAGCTGGGTCGCGTCGCCTCTCAAACGGGTAATGACGTCGAGCTGGATGCGCTCATCGTGCGATTGCACATCGAGACCGCGTGCCGGCGACAGGCGGCGATCCGGCTGCGGGTGGACGATCTCAGTCCCGAGGACTGCACGGTTCTGCTGCATCACAAGGGTGGGGTGCAGACCTGGCATCCGATCACTCCCCTGCTCATGCAGCGGTTGATCGAACACGTGAGGAACCGAGGCGGTGCCGAAAGCGCGGCCGGGCACCGGGTTCTGCGGACCCGCTCCGGTAACCCGATCACCGATCGGCGCTACGACAACCTGCACAATCGCTTCCACCGTCACCTCGCCTGGGCCGAGGCGAAAGGGGTGACCGTGCACTGGCTGCGGCACACGACCCTGACCTTCGTCGAACGCCTCTACGGCGAAGCGGTCGCGCGTCGATACGCGGCGCACCGAGATCCCGGGACGACCGCCACACCGATCTATACCAAGGCGTCCCTGGTCGAATGCGCCGACGCGCTGGTAGCAGTCACCGGGCAACCACACCCCCTCGCTCGCACCGAACCCAAGGACAGGAGTATTGGCATTGGAGACAAGGAGTAGCCGCTGGATCGTGTATGGTGACGACATGCACACCAAATGTGTGCAAAACTGCCTCAATTCCAGTGTTCTGGTCCCCCTCCGGACACCAGCGCTAACCCCACAGGGGTTGGCACCAACGATTGCGTGAGCGAACGATTGCGTGAGCGTTGGTAGCGCGCCCGAAGGCCCAGACTCTGATAGAGCTGGGCCTTATCTGTTGGATGGCCCGCGGCGAGGGCCGCTCTGATGTCACCGAGGGCGTCGACGAGTTTGCGGATCTCAGTTTCGGTGAATCGGTGGGCCTTGGGTAGTCGATCGAGTTCGGCTTCGGCGGCAACCTTGTCGGCCTGGGCGATATTCATCATTCATCGCGCCACCAGCGCTTGCAGACCGGCCGCACCTCGACGACGGACAGGTGCCGGGACAGGCGAGCCTCGACATCGAGGACACGACGGTCGGACACGACGGCTCGGCATCTGCTGCCGGAATCGGTGTCCTCATCGTTGTGGCGTCGAGCACCGTGGCAATGGCGGTCTTGCAATGCTTATGGTCGAACAAACCGACCAACCAGGCATCGATGCGATTGGTGACGACGTCTTCGCGCAGGTTCACCCTAATAACGAAACACTCTTTTCTGCACGATGAGCGGGTGACGGACACCGATGCACTCGAACCGCTCTCCCTCGACGGCGATGCCCTGGACCCGATCGACCGGGGAGGAGCACTGATCGGATACGCCCGCATATCGACCCGGGACCAGAACCTCGACCGCCGGCCTCACGCCCTGAAGACAGCCGGATACAAGAAAACCTTCGCCGACAAGAAATCCGGGAAGAACGCCGAACGCGAAGAACTCGCCGCCTGCCTGAACTACATACGCGCCGGCGACACCCTCATGGTCACCTCCCCGGACCGGCTCGGCCGCAGCCTGCAAGACCTGATCACGATCGTGGCCGGTCTTCGTCGCCTTGGCCGAGTTCATCCGGAAACTGATCGTCGACGGCACCTACGAGGACCTGGCCGCCGCACGCGCCCGCGGACAACGGCTGGGCAGGCCACCGACCATGTCCACCGAGCAGATCCGACAGGCCCGCACGCTGCCGACTCGTCCCGATGAGTCGGTGTCCTCGGTCGCACGACTGTTGGGGGTCTCGCGAACCACGCCGTACAAGTACGTCCCTGAGCTCACTCAGAAGAGCGGAGGCAACACACCTCTCGACCGGTGAGGCATGAGCAGGGCACAAGAACCGCCGGCGAAACGAGAACGAGAGCCGGCAAGACTCGCACAAGAATACGAAAAGACCCCGGCGACGGTTACTCGCCGGGGCCTTTCTGCGGCCGGGATTGTTCGCCGCATGTCGAACCGGCCTTGCTCAGCCCCGGCTTCCTCGAGCCTGATCCTCGTACTGGTCGACAAGATGCCGATAGAAGCTGTTGGCCGGATCTTCCAGCGAGATAGGACGCAGCCCCAACCTCACCGCCCGGCCTGCGGTTGAGGAGTACCCCTCCTTGTCGACGCCGAGGTCTTGCACCACCGCTCGGACCAGTTCGTCGAGTTCTTCATCGGTCGCATAGACCGCAACCGAACACTCCACCGGCGCTGTGGCCGGGTCGTAGTCGTCGCCCAACGCTCGCTGCGCGAACATCATCACATCCATGACCGGCCCGAACTCGGTGTAGCAGGGGATTCGGTTCACGCCCCGGATCCGGTGGACGCTCTCCTCGAGGGCCAGCGCCACGGGATGGATTCCCTCGCTTTCTCTCTCCGTCGCGTCGGGAACACCGAGCCCCACGGTGATCTGCCAGACCTGGCGGTCATCGTCGTCCACGTACAGACCTCTCCGTCACTTCTTCCACACCTTCTCGGGATGGCAGTGCTTCACCTTCCACCCACGCTCTGCAAAGGTTGATGTCGGTTGCTTCGGTTTTCCCTTGCGGTACACCGAGCCGACGACCGGCCTTCAGTGCATCGCAGCTTCTCCAGAAAATTGTGGGCCACCTCCCGGCCGAAGTCCTTCCAGTACTAGTGGCCATCATGGATATGCCGCTCGGGGATATTCTTCGATATCCGGCCACGCCCGTTCACGTACTCGGTGGTGTGAAGTTCCTTGGTGACCGGAATCCCGAACTCCCGCCACAACGCTTTTCGGGTATCGAGCCATGCGCGCAGCACCGACCGCCGCCGAACCGGTCCGTTCAGACCGCGAAGTCGAACAGAGTCGGTCTCTCCGGCACCGCGCGAGCTTTTTGTTCGGCGCGTTCGCGTACGGGCCGCGGGTCGGGCCGATACCTTCGGCGATCGAGTGTGGGGAGAGGGATCGCCCCGGCCGGCTCACTCCGCCAAGGCGGCGTCCTGCACGGCTGTGGCTTTCAGCGCTTCCAGCTCCTCGTGAGTGAGGCTGCCGATGAACCGGGCCCGCCGGGGCCGGCGGAGGCTGTCGATCCAGGTGCCGGCGGAGGTCTCGCGCAGCATCATCTCGCGGCACCAGTCATGGTCGATACTCCGCATGGCGCTGTTCTCCATTTCACGGATCTTGTCCGCACGCACCGTGATGGCCCACTCGATCTGTTTGGGCGAGCCCATGAGTTCTGGTGATCCCCGATCCGGGAAGAGGCTCACAACAGCACGAGCAACAAGAAGATCACCGACCCCGGTGGCACGAGCCATATCCAGCGCATGCCCAACGGGCGTACGGGTTCGAGGAAACCCCCTGTTTCGCCAGGCACGGCGGTCGAAGTGGTCTTACACGGAGATACGAAGGTGCTCAAAGGTATCCGTGATTGGGGGCCGGACAGGACGAATTCCGTCTGCTTCGGATGGGTGGCGACATGAGTATCACGGAAACTCCCGCCCGTCCGAGCGTTCGGTCGACACTGCATCCACTACGGCGGGTCGGCATTTGGGCGATCTCTCATGCGGCGAGCCTCTCGTAGCAGATGCGCGGCAGCAAGGTCGGCAAAGAGCGCGAACAGGTGTTCGTGGCGGATGGCCAGGTGCTGGTAGCCGGTGAGCCGGACGAAGGCGCGTTCGATCTTTCAACGATGCCGCCCAGGCGGGTGGAGTCGTCGATACCGCGGCGGGCGATGGCAGGATGATGCGCCGGCAGCGCAATGCCGCCGTGGAATGGGCACTGCTCATCCGCGTGACCGGCGTCGCGATGGCGGGCCACCGTCCCGTTCCCGAGACACCTGCGCAGAAAGAAGTGTCCGGTCAGTGAAATGCGACCCTGTTCACCGCTTCGGCAGTTGATACAACCGAGAAGTAGTGAAAGCCGCCGTTCCGCCGTGCCCCAGCCCGCTTTCACAATTGCTCGAGGAGAGTCCGATATGACAACGACACAACCGGATCGAGACGTTCGACAAATCGAAGCCGGGGCCGTGCCCACGCGGTTCGCCCGCGGCTGGCACTGTCTGGGTCTGCTTCGTGACTTCACTGCCGGAAAACCGCACACTCTCCAGGCCTTCGGGACCAAGCTCGTCATCTTCCGCGGCACCGACGGCACACTCAACGTCCTCGATGCGTACTGCCGGCATATGGGCGGTGATCTCGGCCAGGGCGAGGTCAAGGGCGACGAGATCGCGTGCCCGTTCCACGATTGGCGCTGGGGCGGGGACGGCCGCTGTAAGCGGATTCCCTATGCCCGCCGGGTCCCGCCGTTGGCTCGTACCCGGGCGTGGACCACGCTCGAACAGGACGGCATGCTGTTCGTCTGGAACGACCCGGAGGGCAAACCGCCGACCGAAGACGCCGCCATTCCACGTATCGAGGGCGCGGGCAGCGACGGGTGGACCGACTGGCATTGGTACACCACGGTGGTGAACACGAACTGCCGCGAGATCATCGATAATGTCGTCGATATGGCCCATTTCTTCTATATTCACGGGTCGCTGCCGACGTATTTCAAGAACGTTTTCGAAGGTCCGATCGCCACGCAGTACTTCAAGAGCGGCTCGCGGGCGGACTTCCCGGCACCCGAGGGACAGCCGAAGATACTCGGCACCTCGTCGGTGGCCTCCTATTACGGCCCCTCGTTCATGATCGACGATCTCACCTACCACTACGAACAGGGTGACCAGCGGACCGTTCTACTCAACTGCCACTACCCGATCGACTCCGAATCGTTCGTGCTGCAGTACGGCATCATCGTCGAGAAATCCGCGGGGCTGCCCGACGAGGAGGCGATGCGCGCCGCCGTGGCACTCGGCGATTGGGTGAAGATCGGTTTCGAGCAGGATGTCGAGATCTGGAAGAACAAGACGCGTATCGACAATCCGTTGCTGTGCGAGGAGGACGGTCCCGTGTATCAGCTTCGGCGCTGGTACGAACAGTTCTACGTCGATGTTGCCGATATCCGGCCCGAAATGGTGGACCGTTTCGAGTTCGAACTCGACACCACCCGTCCACTGGAGGCATGGAATCGGGAGATCGAGGAGAATCTCGCGCGGCAGGCCGATGCGACGAGTTCGGCATCATGACCGCCGCCCGCATCGACAACCGTCTGCTCGATACCCCCATGCAGCCATTGCGGTGCCGGGCGTGCGCTGCCGAACTGCTGGTTCGCAAAAGCAGTTGGCACCAGACCAGCGTGCAGTGGAATGCCGAGGCGCTGGCGACCTGCCGGGAGTTGGGCGCGGCGCCGAGGTCGGGGCCGGCCCTGGCGGGGTGCTCACAGTTGCAGGAGACGATCCGGGATGCCACCATCTCCGGCGCTCTGCCGGTCGTGGGGCACACCCCGGCCTGACCACACCGTCGGGCACGCCGGCCGTCGATGTGCCCGACGTGGTCACCCGGCGCGTCTCCGCACTGGGCGCGGGCGGATCGGAGCAGCACGCCCTCGGTCCTGCAACGGCCGACTACTTGTCGGGTGTGGATGTTCCGGCGCACGCGGCGGCACGTGCCGCGGCATGCCGGGCGGCGATGTAGCCGTAGACCAGACCTTGTCCGATGGTGGCTCCGGCACCGGGATAGGTCGCACCGAAGGCGTTGCCCGCCGTGTTACCGATGGCGTACAGACCATCGATGGGGCTGTTGTCCTCCCGGAGTACCCGAGCATGCTCGTCGGCGATGACACCGCCGCAGGTCCCGAGGTCGCTGAGAACCATCTTCACCGCGTAGTACGGTGGCTTTCGCAGGGCGGACAGGTTCGGGTTCGGCCGCACCGTGGGATCACCGTAATAGCGGTCGTAAGCACTTGCGCCACGCTGGAAGTCGGGGTCGGACCCGGTCTCGGAACAGTCGTTGAACCGAGTGAATGTGGCGGTGAACGTATCGACCGGCACACCGATGGCTCGGGCGAGTGCGGCCGGGTCGTCGGCGCGGTGGGCGATCCCCGCCTCGAACCAGGACGTCGGGATCGGCTGCCGGGGAAAGATACCGCCGGCCATGATGTAGCTGTTGCGGTAGCGCTGGTCGAAGACCAGCCACATCTCCGTCACCGGATTCCCGGACCGTTCGCGGGCCAGGACTTGCTGTCCGAAGGTCATGTAGTCGGTGGCTTCGTCGATGAACCGCCGGCCGGTCTGATCCACGATGAACGAACCCGGTAGTGAGCGTTCTGCGAGCATCACGGCCGGCGCCCCGCCGGGCAGAGGTGCGAATGCGGGGAACCACCAGGCCTGGTCCATGGAGACGGTCCCGGCGCCGAGTTCCTGCGCCGCGTCGATGGCGTCACCGGTATTGCCTTCGGAGCCGAGGCTCGCGTGCGGGATGAGCGCCGGGGACTGGTACTTGTGTCGGGCGTCGATATCGTGGTCGAAACCGCCGGCGGCCAGTACGACACCGCGACGGGCCCACACCGCGACCTCACGTTCGCCCTGTCGTAGTACGGCGCCCACGACCCGACTCCCGTCGCGTAGCAGCCGCATCAGGCTCGTCTCGGTCCATATCGGCACCCCCGCGCGCAGGACACCCGCGAACAGACCCGCCGCCAGTGCCTGCCCGCCGGCCAGATATTCCCGTCCGATGAGCATGCCGCCTATACCGACCGCGGCCCGGCGCAGAATGCGCGGCAGGGCCTTCAGCGGTTTGCGTGCCACGAGATTCATCCATTTGTAGTCCGCGCCCGTCACGGGTATCGGCATCGGCGCCTCCATCACGCCCGGCCGCAGCCGCGGGCGCTGATCACCGAGTATCGAGGCGTTGAACGGGCGGCATTCACAGGTGCGGCCTTCGGCCCGGCCACCGGGTTTCTCGGGGTGGTAGTCGGAATAGCCTTCGGCCCAGAAGAACCGCATCGGCGTGGTCCGCTCCAGCATCGCCACTGTGTCGGCGCCGTGTGCGAGGAAGGCGGTGCCGCGTTCGGCCGGGGCCGACTCTCCGACAACAGCGCGCAAGTAGGTTCCGGCGTCCGCCACGCCTTGTTCCCGCGGCTCCGGCAGGATCGAATTTCCCGGAATCCAGAAGGCCCCGCCCGACCGCGCGGTCGACCCACCGACATAGGCCGTCTTCTCGGCGATCACCACCGACAATCCCAGTTCGTGCGCGGCGAGCGCGGCCGACATACCGGTGCCCGAACCGATGACGAGAAGGTCGACGATCGTGTCGTGGGCAGGTACTGGCGGGGGCATTCTCTTCACCATCTGGTCCGGGCTCCACAGTGCGATCGAGACGACAAGTGCAGGTAAACGTAAGCCGCCCAACCCTGGGCCTCGGCCGGGCTTTCCATTGAGCGGGAAGCTCGCCCGACCTCGAATCTTCGTGATCTGCTTCACATACCACCGGGTCCATGGCACCATTCCTAATAGAAATAGCCATGTCAGAGCTATGGCGCAGGTAGGCAAGGGAGCCAGCATGACAATCACCGCCCAGGAGACGCACACCGGTACGGCCGCGACCCCCAGCGCCATCCTCGACCGCATCTCACTCGTACTGGACGCCTTCGACGGCCAAGGGAGCCTCGGACTGGCGGAAGTGGTCCTCCGCACCGGCCTGCCCCGGTCCTCCGCCCATCGAATGCTGGATCGACTCGTCCAGTTGCGCTGGTTACGTCGCGAAGGCCGCAGCTACAGTCTCGGCATCCGACTGGTCGAGCTCGGTTCACTCGCCGTGCACCAGGACCGAATTCATGCCGCGTCCGCCGAACACCTCCACCACCTCTACCGAGCCACCGGCATGGTTGTGCATCTCGCCGTCCTCGATGGAAACGATGTCGTGTACCTCGACAAGATCGGGGGCAGGCTCGCCGCGCATGTGCCGACGCGGGTGGGCGGCCGGCTGCCGGCCGCGCGCACAGCGCTCGGCAAGGCGCTACTGGCCTGCAACGGCGGCAGCGGTCCGGAACATGCGCGTATCCGCGAGCTCGGCTACGCCACCGATCGCACCGCCGTCGTACCCGGCTTCGGGTGCATCGCTTCGCCTATCGGCCCGATCGGCGAAGCGACGACCGCGGTGTCGATCTGCGGGCCTTTGACGAAGCTGACCTTCGACAGCCGAATGACCAGCCCCGTCCAACTTGCCGCCAACGCGATCTGGCGCAGCGCCTCCTCCGGGGTACGCGTCACTCCGACACTTCAGCGCCGCAACATGCTGCGGGCATTACCCACCGCGCCGAGCGTCCTCGCCGAGGGATGAACCGTCGCACGGTCGTCACGAGTCGGTGGAAGAACCCTCGCCGACCGTGCGCCATCTACCCGGTTGCCGCGGTATCGGCATATCGTTCTCGTCGCGCACCGCCGATTCGCGATACCGGGCGGCCACCTCATCGATCTCGGCCAGCAGCTGCTCGGCCAGTTGTATTTCTGCCGCGAAGTACCGCTCCGACCAGCGCAGGCTCATCTGGGTAAAGGCCCAGCCGGGTTCCGGCTCGGAGTGGTCGGCGTGTACCTGCGCCCGCTGGGCCCGCTCGCGCAGATTCTCGATATGCCTGCGCACGATCGACTTCAACTGGTCGGGGTCGTGCAGATGGCCCATCCAAAGCCGAAGCATCACACCGTGTTTGAGCACCGGCATATCGACCTCGGCATCACGCGACCAGTTCCGCAATGCGCGCAGGCCGCGGTCGGTGATCCGGTAGAGCCGCCGGCCGCGCGCTCCCTCATCGGCGACCACATGGGACTGCACCAACTCGAGCTCCTCGAGTTTTTCCAACGCGCCGTACACCTGGCTCACCGACGGGCTCCAATAGAAGAATCCGATACTCCAATCCGCCCATTTCTTCAGATCGTTGCCGGTCAGCTCCTCGCCGAAGGACAACATGCCCAGGACGGCCCAACTGGTCGCGGGCAGATTGGGGTAGGAATCGGGGTCGGCGGCCATGATCGTGCAGCCTACAAGGCATCCCGCGGCGGAACTCCCGACCACCGGGAGACACCGGCACCGGCCCGGACGGTAGCGCTTAGGTTCGGAACATGGACGACCGCACCATCTTCATCATCGATCGGATCGTGCTCACGCCCGGTAGCGCACGCGCCTTCATCGACGCCTATCTCAGCGGCTATGTACCGCGAGCCCGCGAACGGGGGCTGACGCTCGATCGGATTCTGGTAAGCCCACCGGCCTGGATAGACGGTGAATGCAACACCGTCACCGCCACCTGGACGGTCCCGGGCCCGAGAGCCTGGTGGGTGGCAGCGGTCGGCGCTCGTCACGACCCCGAACCGGCCCGGTGGTGGGAATCGATGGCACCGATGATCGTCGAACGAACCCGGTCAATGGCGAGCCGCGCCGAGGATGTGGAAGGACTGTGCGATGTATAAGGTGACCTGTCTGCTACGTCTTGCGGACCCCGCCGACACCATGACCACGGAGATGATCGTCAAACGCATCACCGCGGCGGCGGAAGCGGTGGGAGCGCAGCGTCCGCTGGTCGCCCGGACGCTGCCGGGAGTACGCAACGGCGGCGACCTGCTGGCGCATTTCCGGTTCACCTCGAAAGCCGACTGGCTGTCCGGTCGCGAGGCGGTACACGAGACCATGGTCTGCCCGGCCATCGACCACATCGACTCCGTCGAATACCCCGGTGGCCGTGTCGGCGACGGCCGCACCGGCCGCCGCCGCGACGCGAACCCGTCGACGGTCTACCGGACCTTGTTATTGCGTGTGGACGACGCGGCCACACCGGCGGAAATCGCCCGGTTCGAACACGCGACCCTGCAAATGCCGCACCATGTACCGGCCATCCAGGCGTGGCAACTCAGCCGCGTCGAGCGCGCCGCGGGCACCTCCCGATGGACGCATGTCTGGGAGCAGGAATTCGCCGATGTGGAGGGCCTGCTCGGCCCCTATATGAACCATCCCGTGCACTGGGCTCTGGTGGACCGGTGGTTCGACCCTGAAAGCCCCGATCAAATCGTCAAAGATCGTATCTGTCACAGCTTCTGCGCGATTCCGGAGCCGGTGATAGCACCGGCACCGGAATCGGCGTCGTCAGTGGCCGGCGATCCCGCGTCAGCGGCGGAGGAAGGCTAGGACGGTGGCCTCCCAGGCTTCCTTCTGCTCGATCATCACCCAATGGCCGCAGTTGGGAAAGATGTGCACCTCGCCGTTGCGGAGGGTGCGCATCGGTAGCAACGCCATATCGACAGGGCTGACCCGATCGTCACGTCCCCACGTGACCAGGGTCGGCACCGAGAGTCCGCCCAGTTTGGCCCAGGTCGGTGTGGTATCCACATTGCGGGCGGCCGCGGCCATCCGCGCCAGCGCCGCGCTGCTGTACATCCGGCGCGAGTTCTCCAGCGTCGCGGGATCGGTGGCCTGTTTCCAGCGTTCCTCGATCAGTTCCTCGGTTACCAGTGCCTGGTCGAACACCATCGAACGCAACCATGCCACCAACGCTTCACGGGTGGGGTTGTCGACGAACTCGCTGAGCCGAATGATCCCCTCCCCCGGCTGTGGACCGAGCACCGGTGTGCCGATCCCACCGACCGTGACCAGCCGCTCCACCCGATCCGGAGAGGCGAGCGCGAACTCGGTGGCCACGAAACCACCCATCGAGTTACCGATGATGCGAACCCGGTCGAGCCCGAGCCCGTCGAGGAATGCGGCGACCGCCTGCCGGGCCGACATCATCGGATGCAGCGCCCCGAAATCATCGCTGACACCGAATCCCGGCAGTTCCAGCACCAATGTCCGATAGTGCTCGGCGAAGGTGGCGAAGTTACCACCGAAATTGCGCCACCCGGTGACACCGGGTCCGGACCCGTGCAACAGCAGCAGGGGCGGGCCGTCACCGGCCTCGCGATAGCGTAGGACGCCACGCTCGGTGGGCAGCTCGCGCAAGTCGGGAACAGTTCGGGTATCGGCTGGGGTACTCATGGCTACCGAGCCTGCCACCGGCGTGGGGCCGGGTCGGCGCAGACTCCCGATGAGCGGCACAGCAAGTCCCGGTCGGCCACGATGTTCTCGGTACTACCGCGGCGACGAACCACAGGGCCAGGAGTTCGCGACAGTGCAGGTCGGGGCAGGTCGGGGCAGGTCAGTGCAGTCTGGGAATTGCTTCACCGTGTGGCAGCTCGAGCCGCGATTCGGGCAGTACGTGCTCGCGCACGGCGCGATCGATACTGCGATGCAGGTCCTCGCATCCACGTTCCCGGTCGCCGATACCCATGCCGCGGGCCGTGATCACCGGGCATTCCCGGGGATCGGAAATCCATTGCACCGCGGTATGGGCGGGGCTGAACTTTTCCGCCAGCACTCGGTTGCCACACCTGTCGCAGGCAAGCGGTCGCATGGTCATCGCTTCCACCCCTGTTCACCGGGTTCACCTGTCATATGAGCGCTCCTGCCACTCGGCATGCTCTCGCATGCGACCGTATCGGCTCCCCCGCCGGTAAGGCGTGTACCTCCCGATGGCCGGAACGGCCGATTCGATTACACCGGCGAAGCCGCGGCGAGGGGAGCCACCGAGCCGCGGGCAAGAACCGCCGGCCCGAGACGGCCGAAGCCCGTTGGGCGGGAACGCGACGAGCTCGTCGCGGACCGGGTCCCCGGACGAATATGTTCCGATCCGCTGAGAAGGATCTCCGGAGCAGGCCGGCGACCTTCCACATGTTCATTCTCCGGCGCTGCCGTTCGAGATGAATGTCAGGTCTTCCGGATTCGGTTCCCGCATCAGGGTCCAGTAGTCGACCAGGCGCCACGGGCAGGGCACGACGGCTCGGCCGGCGCTGTTGCGGTAGTACCCGTTGGTCTCCGCGCCGGGATGCACCCATACGGTCTCGTCGAGTGCTTCGTCGACTCGCCGGTTGTATTCGTCTTGCGCCGACTGGGTCACGTCCATGGCGGCGTACTCGTTCTCCAGTAGGTACTGCAGGCATTCGATGATGTAGTGGACCTGTTCCTCACCGGTGATGTTATGGCCGGCCCCGTGGTTCGGAGCCGAGTTGGGTCCGGCGGTGATGAACAGATTCGGGAAACCCGATACCTGCACGCCTCGATAGGCCCTCGGGTCCTCGCCGCCCTTCCAGAGCTCGGCCAGGGTACGTCCGTCCCGACCGGTGATATCGATCGCGGTGGTGAACTGGAGCCGAAACCCGGTGGCGAGCACGATCACATCCGCGGGGATGAACGTTGCGTCCGTCGTGACCACACCGTCCGGGGTGATCTCCCGGAATGCGGCCCGGTGCAGATTCACATGCTCCCGGTTCAGTGCCGCGAAGAACCCGGGGTCTTTCACGATCCGTTTCGAGTACGGCCGGAAATCCGGGGTGAGCTTCTCTATCAGGTCGGGGCGATCCGGAAAACTCTTCTGCAAGTATTCCAGTGCCGTGTTCAGCACCATATCGTTGGCAGGTGAGGCCGATACGTGAGTGGCGGCCCATTCTTTGTCGATACGGGGCAGCATGTACAGGTTGTCCGAGGCGAACCAATAGGTGCGGAGCCGGAACCACCGGTCGTAGAAGGGCAGGTTGGCCATCGCCCACTTCTCGCCCTCGGGCACCTCCCCGCCGACGGTCTTCTCCGGGACGAGCCAATGCGGGCTACGGACGACCACGTCCAGCGATTCGACCTGATCCACGATACCGGCCACCACCTGCACCGCGGTGCAGCCGGTTCCCAGGACGACAACACGCTTGCCACTCAGATCGAGATCGGTATCCCATTCGGCGGTGTGGGTGATCGTGCCGGCGAACGTGTCCATACCGGGTACATCGGGGATATTCGGGGCGTTGAGCATGCCGAGCGCGGTGACGACCGCACAGGCCCGATGGTGACGCACCGTGCCGGCTCGGTCCTCGGTCACCACCTCCCACCGGTTCTCCTCGTTCGACCATGTGGCCGACCGCACTCGCGTGCCGAACCGGATGTTCTCCCGCAACCGGTACTTCTCGACCACGTCGAGCAGATAATTCTGGTATTCGACACCGGTCGGATAGTACTTCGACCAGTGCGGATTCAGTTCGAACGAGTACGAGTAGTAGTGGCTGGGAGTATCGACGGCCGCGCCGGGATAGGTATTGCGGTGCCAGGTCCCGCCGATATCGTCGCGTTCCTCGAAGATGGTGAACCCGAACCCGGCTTCGCCCAGTTTGATTCCGGCGTTGATACCGACCATTCCGGCACCGATCACGATGACCTCGAAATCGGCGGGCGGTGCGGTGGTCACCGGCACATGGCGCCGGTCCTTCACGAAGCCCGCCTGTTCCAGCAGTAGCGGGAGGAACTCGGCGTCCACTCGTTCCGAGGTGCACACGGTGGCCATCCGGCCGAACAGTTCCTCGTCCGGCACCCCCAGCTTCGGTTCGAGCCCGGGAGTGAGGAGTTCGCGGGCGCGGGCCCGGATGTCGGCCACAACGTCTTCGGGGTAGGTCCCGGGCGGCGTGGTCGGGCGGGTGCCGGTGCGGTAATGGTTACCGGGTTCGGTGATCGTCAGCCGCGCACCGAATTCCTCGAGCAGACCGGTATCACCGGTCGCGTGCACCAGCGACATCAACAACGGCGCGGGGTCGGCTACCGCTATTGCGTTGTGCAGCAGTGTTTCCGGATCGACGGTGGCGTCGATACCGGCATCGATGATGTCTGTCATGAGCTGCCTTCCGGAAACGGCACGCCCATCCGGGCGAGCATATCGCGTGGGTTCGCGGGCGGGTTCCGATCGATGAGCTGCCGGCCGCGCCGGGTTGTCGCCGCGGTGCACATCTCGTCGTCGGAGAAGACCCAGAAATCCCCGCGGGCAATCTGTTCGAGCATATGAGCGGCCGCATCGAGCGGGTCCAGCCCCTTCTCGACGTTATCGCGTTGCATGGCCGCGAAAACGGCGTTGGCGATGGGGTTGGTCGTGGGTGCCTCGCGCTGGGCGGCGAGGAAGATCTCACTGCGGATGGAATGTGGTACGACCACGCTGACCTGGATCGGCGCATTCACGATGGTCAGATCCTGGTGCAGGCATTCGGTCATCGCCTGTACCGCGAATTTGCTGACGATATAGGGCGATTGCACCGCGACGGTGTTGAGCCCGCCGACCGAGGAGAGGTTGGCGATGCAGGCCGGCGTACCGACGTCGATCATCCGCGGCACGAACGATTTCAGGCAGTAGAAGACACCGTCCACATTGACCTGCATCACTCGTTGCCACCGCCGTGGGTCGATTTCCCACAGCAGACCGGGTGATTCGATACCGGCATTGTTGATCAGCAGCTGCACGCTGCCGTAACGCTCGAAGACGGTCGCCGCCAGTGCCTCGACCTGGGCTGCGTCGGCGACATCGACGCCGAATCCTTCCGCACGGCCGCCCTTTTCGATGATCTCCGTCGCAACCTCCGCGGCGCGTCCGGTGTCGATATCGGCGACGACAACCGACATCCCGTACTCGCCGAGCCGCTGCACCAGCCCTTTTCCGATCCCCGCCGCGGCACCGGTGACCACGGCGGTCCCTGCCGCAAATCGTTCCTTCGCGGTGGTCATCAGATGCCCTCCGGCCTGATGTTCGGGTTCGCCCACGCCGGTGGCTCCCGCCGCGGCAGTTCGGTACGTCCGTCCAACGACATGACCGGGGTATTCGTCGCGTACGGGTAGTGCAGGCTGAACGCGACCAGCCCGGTGCGTTCGGCCGCCGATACCGTGCACATTTCCAACACCGTCTGCGCGAGGTACTCGACAGGTTCCGTTTCGTAACCATCCGGCAGCAGTGCCGCCGCGCCCGGTGTCATGATCGCCGTCGACGGCCCCACCGCGTTGACCGCGATACCGTCGTCGAGCACTTCCGCGGCCAGCCCCTGGGTCAGCCGGTGCAGACCGGCTTTCGCGGACGCGTAGACGACATCGCCGGAGGTCTTGTTGTACTCCCGGAACGGCCGGATCGGGTCGAGACCGGTCGAGGATCCGATATTGACGATCCAGCCCGCACCCCGCCGGCGCATATGCGGGATCGCCGCGCGGCCGAGTACGAACGGAACCTTCAGATAGTGTTCGATCGTGCGATCGAAGGTCTCATCGCTCATCTCGGCGATCGCGCTGTAGTCGGCGAATCCCGCGTTGTTGACCAGGATATCGATACCGCCGGCCGCCTCGACGACCTTGCCGATCAGCCCGGCACGCTGCTCGGCGTCCTCGAGGTCGGCGGGAATGGCGATCGCTTCACCGCCGATGCTCTCGATCACCTGTACCGTTTCGCTCAGCGAACCGGACAGCAGATGGGTCCGGCCGTTCCGGATCGACGGTGTGGGCGCCTCGGCCGACCGGGCGGTGACCACGACCGTCGCACCCTCTGCCGCCAATCGCTGCGCAATCGCGCGGCCTATTCCACGGCTGCTGCCGGTCACCAGGGCTGTCCGGCCCACCAATCGCTGCGTCATATCCCTCTCCGTGCTCACTGGTTCCGCGTCCACTTCGGTAACCGCCGACCGGTGGTCATCACCCGGCCGCGTCGATCGGATCGGCGGACGGCGAGTTCTCGGGCTCCACCAACGCATCCCGCATCATCTGCCACAGCTCTTGCCGCGCCTGTCCGGTGAGCGACAAGGAAGGGAAAGTCAGAAAACCGTGGAACAGACCATCGAATCGGTGCGCGGTGACCGGAACCCCGGCATCCGCGAGCCGCCGGGCGTAGTCGTCACCGGCCGAGCACGGCGGATCGAGTTCGGCGGTCGCGACAATCGCGCGGGGCAGTCCGGCCAATGATTCGGCGCGGGTCGGGACCAGATACGGGCTGTCGGTTCCCTCCGGCGCGTACTGCTGCCAGTACCACCGCATCGCCTTGGCGGTGTTGTAGTAGTTCTCACCGTAGAGCCGATAGGACTCGGTGGTGAAATCGTCGTCGATCACCGGGTAGAGCAACACCTGCGCCGTGATCGCCGGGCCACCCCGATCGCGGGCGGCCAGGCTCACCGTCGCCGCGAGATTGCCGCCGGCACTGTCACCGGCCACCACCAGCCGGGCCGGGTCGCCGCCGAACTCCACAGCGTGTTCGGCCGTCCAGCGCACCGCGGCGTACATATCCTCCAGTGCCGCCGGTCCGGGATGCTCGGGCGCCCGCCGGTAATCGACCGAAACGACCACAACATCGACCGCCGCGGCCATCGACCGGCAGAACTCGTCGTGACTGTCGAGATCACAGAAGACGAAGCCACCGCCGTGGGCGAATACCACCACCGGTCGGGGACCGTTGCTGCCGTGCGGTACGTAGATCCGAACGGTCAGGTCGCCACCCGGTCCGTCGATCGTTCGGTCCCGCGCGACCCGCATCTGCGGCTCGCGGGTCAACGGTGCGCGCCGCGACGCGATGATCTCGCGTAGCTCCGCCGCCGTGTGCCGGGTGACATCCGGAAACGATTCCAATGCCGCCAGCATCGCTTCGACATCCGGATGCAGGTCGGACCTTCGTTGTCCGCCCATCTCGACCACGTCCTCACTTCGTCGTATCCCGAAAGGCGCGCTCGCGCGCCGCAGAATTCGGTGCGGATCGCTCAGTTGTCCGCCGCCACCCGGCCGTCGAGCGCGAAACCCTTGTATCCGGCCGCCGCCACCTCGGCGCAAATGGTGTTGTAATGTCCGAAGCCCCCGATATAGGGCATGAATACGCGTGGTTTACCGGGGATGTTCGCGCCCATATACCAGGAGTTCGCGGACGGAAACAAGGTTCCCGCGGCTTTGGCGTTACATTCGGCCACCCATTCGTCGGCCGCTTCCCGGGTCGCTTCGATCGTGGCGATATCGTGCGAATCCAGGTGATCCAAGCAGTCCGCGATCCAGTCGACGTGTTGCTCGGCCATCAACACCATGTTCGCGAGCACACTGGGACTACCCGGCCCGGCGAGGATGAACATGTTCGGAAAGCCGTCGACGGCCAGTCCGAGATAGGTCCGCGGCCCCGCCGACCACTCGGTTGCCAGATCACGGCCGGCCCGCCCGCGAATATCGATTCGCGCGAGCGAACCGGTCATCGCATCGAAACCGGTGGCGAAAACGATAATGTCCAGGTCGTAGAACGCTTTGTCGGTCCGCACACCGGAGGCGGTGATCTCCGTGATCGGCGTACGCCGCAAATTCACCAGGGTCACGTTGTCACGGTTGTAGGTCTGGAAGTATCCGGTATCGGTGACGATGCGCTTGGTTCCGATGGGATGGTCGGTGGGGATCAACTGATCCGCGACCTCCGGATCGTCGACCATCTCCCGGATCTTGGCTTCGACGTATTTCCGCGCCGTGTCGTTGGCCGCCTTGCTCACCATCTGGTCCGGGAACGCCTTGGTGAACAGATATCCGCCGCGCTGCCACCATTCGTCGTAGACCCGGGTGCGCTCGGCCTCGTCGACCTCCATGGCGCCTTTGGGGTGCGGGCGGTTCGGTGTACCGCCGCCGCTGATCCGGGACAACCGGCGCCGCTCGGCGTAATTGGCCTTCACCTCGGCCAGGAACTCGTCGGTCAACCGCCGGTTGCCCGCGGGGATCGAATAATTGGGGCTGCGTTGGAAGACGACGAGCCGATCGGCTTCTTCCGCGATGATCGGAATGGCTTGGATACCGGAAGATCCGGTGCCTATGACGCCTACGCGTTTACCGGTGAAATCCACCGGATCATGCGGCCACTCACCGGTGTGATAGGTCTCGCCCGCGAAAGTGTCGCGGCCGGGGATATCCGGTTTGTTGGTGGCCGACAGCACGCCCGTCGCCATAATGCAGAAACGGGCCGTGACGGATTTCCCGGTATCGGTGGTGACGGACCACCGGCCCGCCGCTTCGTCGTAGACGGCCGCGGTCACCCGGGTCAGGAAATCGTAGGCCGACCGCAGATCGTGACGATCCGCCACATGCTCGAGGTAGCGCAGAATCTCGGCTTGGGTGGCGAACCGTTCGGTCCAGGTCCATTCCTGCTGCAACTCTTCGTCGAACGAGTAGGAGTAGTCGATGCTCTCGACATCACACCGGGCTCCGGGGTACCGGTTGTGATACCAGGTGCCACCGACGCCCTCGGCCGATTCGAAGCCGTGTACTCGCATCCCGCGCTTACGGAACTTGTACACCGCATACAGGCCGGAGATCCCGGCACCGACGACAACGGCGTCGAAATCGCTGTCCTGGGTTGTCACAACATTCACTTCCCTCGCTGAGGTGCCTGTGCTCGAAGTCAAACTAAGGGGCCGGCGGCATGAGTCGAGCGCGTGTTCCCACCCAGCGGTCCACCAATTCGAGTCCTGCCGTGGCGGGGTACCCGCCGGTCGTATTCCCCGCGTGGCCCGCATCAGGGCTGTGACAGCCGTGCAACCAGGCGTCGACATTCGACGGTCGCGACCCGATGGGCCGGGTCGCCTTCTGCCACACTGTGAGACCGCCTCGCCGAGATCCGGTGACCGACCATGTCCGGGCACCTGTGGTGCGGCTGTGCACTGCTGCGGTCACCGCCAACTCCTGCGGCCGGTGTGGCACCGCTGGTTTTCAGGCCGGCTCCCCGTTACCCGCTTCCGCGGCCCGCTGCGCTTCCTTCATCTGCCGTGCCCACATCCATTCGTGACCCCAGTAACTGTCGGCGGTTATCTCTTCCGCCGTGTAATACGTCTCGTCGACCGGCACACCGCCGGTGCCGTATTCGATATCCCAGCCGCCGGGCACCCGAACATAGAACGAGATCATCTTGTCGTTCGTATGCCGGCCCAGTGTCGAGGACACAGGGAAGTCCCGCGCCATCACCTGGTCGTAGGCGCGGCCCACCGCGTCGAGCTCATCCACTTCGACCATCACGTGGATCAGTCCCGGATCGCGGCCTTCCATGTCGGGCATGATCGCCAAACTATGGTGACGTCGATTGACGCCCATGAACCGGATCCTCAGCGGTCCCGCTTCCGGTGGGGCCGGCATCCGGAAGGCGCCCCGGGACAGGAAGCCCAGCGTCCCGGTGTAGAAGGCGAACGATTCGTCGAAGTTGGTCGTCGGCATCACCACATGTCCCAGGCCCTGATCGCCCGTGACGAACTTCTGGCCGTACTTGGTGATCACCGGGCTGTGCTCGAGCACCGGCCCGTAGAAGACTTCCAGGGGGGTGCCGCCGGGATCCTTCAGGCAGATACCGGCCTCCACCTTGCGTCGGTCGGCCAGGTCCTGGGGCATCGGCGTGTACGCGACACCGGCCTCGTCCAACGTGGCGGTCAGTCGCCGCAGAGCGGGCGCGTCCCGGACCTCCCAGCCGACCGCGGTCACCCGGTCGGCGTCACCGTGTTCGACGGTGATACGCGACGGTCGCTCGTCCATTCGAAAGTGCAGGGCGTCGGTTTCGTCACCGAAACCCGGCGCGAAACCCAGCACGTCGAAACCGAGCTCGCGCCAACGGTTCATATCCGTAGCCTGCACTCGTACATAGCCGAGCGCTTTGATTTCCGTCATCGTTGTGGGTCTTCCTTCCGAGCCGTCAGATCATCACGCGCAACGGTCCCTGTGGGACCTCGACACCCAGAGAGGCCATGGCGGCCGCGTGATAGGTGGTGCCGGTGACGTGGATGGCGTGGTGCAGACCGGCGTGCGCGTCGCGCCAGAACCGCTGTAACGGCTTGTCCATCCGCAGCGCATTGCCACCGGCGCGGTCGAAGATCTCGTCGGCGGCGCGCACCGCCCGCCATGCGGCGCGGGCCTGATCCCGGCGAACCGCGGCACGCATTTCGAAGTCGATCTCCTCGCCCCGGTCGACCAGGTCGAAGATGCGGTCGACATTGGCCAGCAACTGCCGGCGCGCCGAGTCGATCTCCGATGCCGCCTCCCCGAGCGCGTGCAGCACATACGGATCGTCCTTGACAAGGGTGCCGGTGGCGCCCACGCGGTTGCGCTGATAGTCGATACCGGCCGCGAGCACACCTTCGCAGATGCCGATGGTCGCGGCGGTGATGCCCAGCGGGAACATGGTGGACCAGGGCATCTTGTACAGGGTTTCGGTCACGCCGTATTCCTTGGCGGCCGTCCCGTCCATCACCTTCGCCGAATCCATCACCCGGTACTCGGGAATGAAGGCGTTCTCGACGATGATGTCCTTGCTTCCGGTTCCACGCAGACCCACGACGTCCCAGGAGTCCGCCACGATCCGGTAATCGGAGCGGGGCAGGATCACGTGCAGCCCCCGCGGCGGCATCAGCGGTTTGCCGTCCGCGCCGCCCACCATCGCGCCGAGGAAGATCCAATCGCAGTGGTCGGTACCGGAGGAGAACTGCCAGCGACCGTTCATCGCATAGCCGCCGTCGGTCGGCACCGCAACCCCGCCGGGCATGTACGGTGAGGCCTGCCAGGTATCGCTGTCCTCACCGAGGATCTCTTCCTGCACCCTGGGGTCGGCGAAGGCGAGCTGCCACGGATGCACCCCTACGATGCCGCCGACCCAACCGGCGGACCCGTAGATACTCGCGGTCTTCATGACGGTTTCGGCGAATTCCCGCGGATGCGCTTCGTAACCGTTGTACTTCTTGCGTTGCAACAGTCGGATGATCCCGGCATCCCGGAGACCTTTGGCCATATCATCGGGCAGGCGACCGAGGGTTTCTCCCTCCTCGGCGCCGGCCCGGAGGTCGTCGGCGAGTGCGACGATCTTGTCGAGTACTTCGTAGGACATCGGGACTCCTGGTCCGGGTTGCCGAAGGGATGAAGGAGTGGTCAGGAGGTCGCGGACGCGGCCTGACGGTGTGCCGGAATGGCGCTGCGCCCGGCCGCCAGGTTCGCGTCGACCTCGGCCTGCCAGTTCTGCAGGGCACGTTCGGTATCGATCTCGAACTCGAACCGGTTGACCATTTCCGGCTTGATGTCCTCGACATCGACATAGAACTGTTCGTACCAACGGCGCAGCTGGTACACCGGACCGTCTTCCTCGCACAACAGCGGATTGTCGATCCGCGATTTGTTCTTCCAGATCTCGACGTCTTGTTCGAAGCCGATCGCAACGCCCTTCGCCACGGCGGCGGCGACCTGCTCGGCCGCGGCATCGTCCAGGCCGGTGGGCTTTTCCACCATCACGCCGTACTGCAGCCGGAACGAGGTCGGGGTGATCGGATAATGGCAGTTGATCAGGTAGATATTCGGCTCCCCCGCCCCGGCACGTCCGCCGCTCCAGAGTTTGTCCACCATGTAGGAAGGTCCGAAATACGTGGCATCGGACTGGCTTTCGACGCTGTAGTTCGTACTGGTACTGACTCCGACCGCATCGGCACGCGGGCGGGACCGCATGATCTGGGTGGCGGTGTGCCCCTCGAAGACATTCCGGAAATAGGTCGGCATGCCGTAGTGGACGTAGAAGAAATGCGCCATATCGACGACGTTGTCCACGATCTCGCGGCAGTGCGAGCCCTCGACGTCGATCGAATTCCACACCCAGTCCGTCCACCCGGGATCGCCGTAGGCGGGAATCTCCGGGATGGCCAGTTCGGCGGGCGGTTTACTCCCCTGCGGATCGTTCCAGACGAACAGCTGCCCGCTGACTTCCATGGTCGGCCAGGACTTGGTCCGGGCGAGCGGGGGAACCCGTCGGGCATACGGAATGGCGGCGCATTTGCCGTCCCCACGCCACCGCCAGTCGTGGAAGGGGCAGGCGATATCGTTGCCCTTCACGGTGCCGTGGGCGAGGTTACCGCCCATATGCGGACAGAACGCGTTGAGAACGTTGATGTTTCCGTCTTCGCCGCGGAAGACGACGAGTTCGGTTCCGAACGCGGCGATCTGATGGGGCCGGCCGTCGGCGAAATCACGGGTCAGCCCCAGGCAGTGCCAGCCCCGCGCGTAGCGCGTGGGCGGCGCGCCGGTGTCGATGACACGGACTTCTTTGCCGGTGTCGGTCGTGGGGCTCACGATACCTCCTGGTCGGATGAGTGCGACCGCGAAACTCGTCGCAGTATGTCCACCTTCGCAGCCGAAGACCCGGTGTGACGCGGATCTCCTGCTGAGTGGGATCTTTTCCGGTCGAGATCGGGTGTCCGGCAGGATACGGCCCGAATCCCGGAAGTTCGGGCCGACGTCTCGCTGATCGGGAGATTCGCTCGGCAGCGCGGGGGGTTGGATGTCATCGTCGGTGAAGACGCCGGACACGGTCCTATGGGATGCACCCACACGGGTAGTACCGTGATTCCTGTCACAGAGTTGTGATGCGTGCTGGGAGGCCGAATGAGAACGTCAAGCCCCGCCGGGGTGCCGGTATCGGTGGTCGAGCGGATAACTCTCGTTCTGGAGACTTTCAACGGGTCCGGGCCTCTCACCCTCGCTCACGTCACCGCCCGCACCGGCCTGCCCCGCTCGTCGGTCCATCGGCTGCTGGAGCAGCTCACGAATACGGGCTGGCTCGCACGATCTCCCGATCAGACCTACGAACTGGGAGTCAAGGCCTACGAGATGGGCCAGGCCGCACTGAATCAGAACCGCCTGTTACGCGGCGCGCGGCCGATCATGCAGGCGTTCGCGCATCGAACCGGCTTCACCATCCAGCTCGCCGTCCTCAGCCGCGGCGATACCGTCTACCTGGCCAAGGTCAACGGTCGCTCGTCCGGACCCACCCCGACCGCTGTCGGGCAGCGGGTACCCGGACACCTCACCGCGGTGGGTAAGGCACAGCTGGCATTCGCCGACCTGTCGGGCCGGCAATCGGTCTTCGCCGAACTCCGGCGAACCGCCGACGGCGCGCTGGTACGGCGGACTCCGCAGAGCATGACAAGCGAAGTCCAGCTGGCAGACGATCTGGCGGCGGTCCGCGATCGGGGCGCGGCGTTCGATCGTGGCGAGGCATTCACCGGCCTCGGTTGTGTGGGTGTCTCCCTGGGGCCGCCCGACCACATCTACGGAAATCTGGCCGGGATCTCCGTGTGCGCGCCGGTGACCTCGCTCGACTACCGCACGATGGTAGGCCAGGTGCGGGTGGCGGCCCGCGAGATCTGGGATCGATGCGTGGCGGCGGACCTCGCCTCCCATTGACCCCGGCACCACCCGCCGCTGCGGCGGGGCCTGGGCAGCGGCACCGATCCGACACCGCTGCCCACAGTCGAATTCTCCGGGTCAGGAGGTCGCTACAGTCTTCGTCTCACCGAGACGCGCTGCCATATCGGCCACCGCTCGGTAGGCCATCACCATCCCGGAACCCAGCGGTACGCCAGGGCCGGGGTAGACCTCACCGGAGATCGAGGCGGAAGAGTTACCGGCCGCATACAGACCGGTGATCGCCGACCCGTCCGGTCGCTGCACCACACCGTCGCGATCGATCACCGCACCGCCTTTCGTGCCGAGATCGCCGAGAACCAGCCGCACCGCGTGCAGCCGAGCACCATTGAGCGGTCGCAGACATTGCGCCGGCTCGCTCGCGCCGACGAAGAACCGGCCGAACGGATCCGCACCACGGTGGAAATCCTCGTCCGCACCACGCTCGGCCAGTTCGTTGAATCGGCCGACAGTCGCCGCCAATGCGGCCGGCTCGACAGCCAACGACCGGGCGAGATCCGCGACGGTCTCGGCGGTATGCCACAGGCCGGCTGCCGTCATCTCCGCGCGGTCGGGTCCGGGCACGCAGATGGCCGGAAACCGGCCGTCGGAGCTGTCGTCGAAGACGAACCAGAATTCCTCGCTACCGGTTTCCATCTGCGCGCGCATCGCACGCCCCAATTGGTCGTAGGGCAGCATCTCGTTGGCGAATCGGCGGCCGGTCCCGTCGACGATGATCCCGGAGCGAATGCCGAGGGTGAAGACAGCGTGCCCGTTGGGGAACAAGGTCGCGGGGCACCACCACGACTGATCCAGCAGATCGAGTGCGGCACCGACAGTTTCCAGCATCGCGATCGCGTCCCCGGACCCGGTGCCGGGATGCGACGACGACCAGTCGGCGGTCGGCATGTTCTGCCAGCGTTTGCGCAACTGTGCCGAACGTTCGAACCCGCCCGCGGCGAGCAGAACCCCCGCGCGCGCCCGGATCCGCGTTTCCGTGCCGTCGGGTGCGATGGCCACGACGCCCGTCACGTCACCGGATTCGTTCTGCGTCAGGCGGGCGACACCGGTCGACAACAGCAGATCGGCGTGGCCGATGGCATCCAGCGCGAGCACCATCCGCGCGATCCAGGCCTGACCGCCGTCCAGCATGGACCGATCGACGGCGGCGCCGAACTGGTCGGCGGCAACCGTCGGCCGCACATCGGACAGCCGGCCGCCGACCTCGTCGGCGGCGATGGGCTCGGCGAAAATACTGCGGCCGTTATCACTACGCCCCGGGGCGTCGAAATAGTCCGGGAACGGCCGGTGCTCCAGCGGGATGCCCACGGTGTTCTCGAGGAACTCGGCGACCGCCGGACCGGTTTCCAGGTATGCCTGCTGTACCTGTGGCTGCGTCCGGTCGCCGACCACGGCACGGAAGTAGGTCAATCCCTTCTCGACGGAGTCGTCCACGCCCTGCCGGGCCAGCACGTGGTTTCCCGGCAGCCATACACTGCCACCCGAATAGGCCGAGGTCCCGCCGAAGCGGTCCGTTTTCTCGAGCACGCAGGTCGACAGACCGCGGTGGGCCGCGGCCAACGCGCCGGCGAGTGCGGCGCCACCGGAGCCCACCACTACTACGTCATAGGTTTTGTCCCAGGTCATCGTCGACTGCACTCCCTGTATTCGTTCCGGGTGAGACGCCGCGACGTTAAAGGAGCGGCGTGGCGGCAAGCGGGACAGCTCCCGCTCAGTGGTCACACCGTTTATCGCGCAGAAAGCGCCCACCTCGATCGGATCGCCGAGCCGGTCGATCGGGATGGTCGAAAAGATCTCCGGGCGAGCCACCACAAATCGGCAATCAGTATTGGATCTTATTCAATATTGGATCTTATTTTGGATCCAATCTGCTACGGTCTGCTTCATGACGCCCGACGATTCGGTCGGCGCTCTGCCGGAAGCCTCGGTTCTGACCGAGTTCACCGGAGGTGTTGCGCAGCTGACCCTCAACAACCCCCGCCGCAAGAACGCGATCACGCTCGAGATGGCCGCGCTCATCGACGAATTCTGTGATCGAGTGGAAAGCGACCCCGGTATCGGCGCTGTCGTCGTGCGCTCCGCCGGCGCCTACTTCTGCAGCGGTGCGGATACCCGAGATCTCGCGGCCTCCTCCGCCGATCCGGCCTCGCCCGAGGCAGTGCGACGGACCTCGGCGGTCTACGGCGCCTTCGTACGCCTCGGCTCCCTGCCGGTGCCCACCATCGCCAGGGTTGTCGGCGGCGCCGTCGGGGCGGGAATGAACCTGGCGCTGGCCGCCGACATCATGGTGGTGACCCCGGAGTCGACACTCGACAGCGGATTTCTCGCTCGCAATATTCATCCGGGCGGCGGCCACCTCGCACTACTCGGTCGCGCTGTCGGCTGGTCACGCACCGTGGCACTCGCCGCCTGCGGACGCCCCATGACAGGCGCCGAGGCCGCCGACTGCGGCCTCGCCTATGCCGCCGTCCCAGAAGCCGATCTCGATTCGCTCATCACCGAGCTGACCACGACTCCTGCCGCCGATCCCGAACTCGGCCGGCGGATCATGACCAGTGCTCGACTGGAGCTCGGGCCACCGGCGGTGAGCTGGTCGTCGGCGCTCGAAATCGAGCGTGGCGTGCAGATGTGGTCGATGTCGCGTAAGGGCCAGGCGTCCTGGTCCTCGCGAGGCCCGGGCCGATGACGACGACCGCCGGCGAAACCGGTACGCCGGTGACCGAGAGCGCGGACCTGCATGCCCTGCGGATCGAGGTCCGCGCCTTTCTGGCCGAACAGCTCGAGGCAGGGACTTTTGTTCCGGCCGTGGACAATTGGATGAGCGGATTCGATCCCGAATTCAGCGCCCGGCTCGGAGAGCGCGGCTGGGTGGGGATGACGCTGCCGACGGCATACGGTGGCCACGGCCGGTCCCCGGTCGAACGTTTCGTGGTCACCGAAGAACTGCTCGCGCACGGCGCACCCGTTGCCGCGCACTGGATCTCGGACCGGCAGATGGCGCCGGGCATCCTCGCCAACGGAACCGAGGAACAGAAGCAGCGCTATCTTCCCGGAATAGCGGCCGGAACGCTGTTCTTCGCGATCGGAATGAGCGAACCCGACGCCGGCTCGGATCTCGCCGCCGTCCGTACCCGGGCCGTGGCCCACGACGACGGTTCCTGGACCATCAGTGGCACCAAGGTGTGGACCACGGGTGCACATCTGGCACATGCCATGGTGCTGCTCGCCCGCAGCGACGGCG
This sequence comes from Nocardia paucivorans NBRC 100373, assembly GCF_000308675.1. Lineage (GTDB taxonomy): Bacteria > Actinomycetota > Actinomycetes > Mycobacteriales > Mycobacteriaceae > Nocardia > Nocardia paucivorans. Next base: position 27,896 of record NZ_BAGE01000040.1, read on the forward strand.
AAGCCGGCGACCGGCAGACCGGGCTCTCCCAGTTCCTGGTGGACCTACCCCACCCCGATATCGAGGTGCGGCCACTGCGCAGTATCGACGGCGCGGCGCATTTCAACGAGGTGATCTTCCACGACGCGCATGTCGGGCCGGAGGCCCTGCTCGGCCGGCGCGGCGCCGGCTGGGCACAGGTGATGAGCGAACTCGCGTACGAACGCTCGGGACCCGAACGCTATCTGTCCACGATGCCCCTGTTACGCGCGTGGGCCGACGAACTGCGTCGTTCGGGTGCGACCGAGGAACAGCGGGTCACCCTCGGTGCGCTCACGGCACGGGCCTGGGCGTTGCGCCGGATGTCGCTGTCGGTGGCCGCGGAACTGGCCGCAGGCCGCCGTCCCGATGTGCAGGCGGCGATGGTGAAAGACCTCGGCTCGACGTTCGAAGGCGATCTCGTGGAAGCGGTGCGGGCGGCCTGCGATACCGATCCCCGGCGCACCGGCGGCGATCCGTTCGCCCGCCTACTGGCCAACGGCATGCTGCATGTTCCGGCATTCACACTACGGGGCGGGACGAACGAGATCCTTCGCGGAATCGTCGCTCGCGGAATGGGATTGCGATGACAGGCAGGAATTCCGAACTACGTTCGGCGACCCGGGCGATGATCGAACGGGTGGGTGTCGACACCACTACTCCCGCCACAGGTATCGACAGCGCCGTCTGGTCGGCACTCACCGAGGCCGGGTTCACCGGAATCGGTATCCCCGAGGACCACGACGGCAGCGGTGGCACTCTCACCGAGGTGCTGGCCGTGGTCTCGACCACAGTCACCGGCGGTGCCCTCACCATGCTCATCGAACACACGGTGCTCGCCGGGCGGCTGGCGGCGCGCTGCGGTATCCCCCTCGGCACCCGGACCGCGACGATCGCCTACGCGGAGCCCGATACCGAGGTACGCGAAACCGGAGACGGTGGGTGGGTTCTGCACGGTTCGGCGCGGGCGGTGGTGCACGGAGCCGACGTCGATCGCCTGGTCGTCCTGCTCGACCCGGGCGCCGCGAGCCACGGTCCGACGGTCGCGGTCCTCTCCCCCACCGGTACCGGTGTGAACGCCCGGCCCGGTACCGATCTCCTCGGCGCCGCCGTGACCGACTACGACTTCGATGCCGTCGCGGTCGAGGCGTATGCCGTATCCCCCGTCGGCGAAACCGAACTCCGAGAACGAGGCGCGCTTGCCTACGCGGTCGCGCTGGCCGCCGCAGCACGCGCGGTCTGCGACCGGACGGTCGAATACGCGGGACAGCGCACCCAATTCGGCCGGCCGCTGAGCAAATTCCAGGCCGTACAACAGCGGCTCGCCGGAATGGCCGCGCTCACCGGCCTCATGGAAACGGCCACCGAAGCCGCCGTGGCCGAGAACGCCGGCACGAGCACCGGCAGGGCCCGAACCGCCATCGCCGCCGCGAAAGCGGTGACTTCCTCCTCGGCACGGGAGATCGCCTCCGCCGGCCACCAGCTCCATGGCGCGATCGGCTTCACCGCAGAACATCCACTCGGCCGATCCACCACCGCCCTGCTGGCCTGGCGGGAACGATACGGCTCGGAGCGCTACTGGGCAGGTGTCCTGGCCGGCCGGATCCTCGAAGGCGGCGTCGATGTCTGGGATCTCGTGACCGGCTTCGAGGACGGAACCGGCGGGGCGGCGACCGAAAGGAACGATCGATGACCGTCACCCCCAGGACCGAACACCATCCGACCACGCCCGTCATCGACGGTCGCGCCGCATGGCGGACCGCGGACACCGCCACCGACAACGGTGTGCTCACCGGAGTGCGGGTGCTGGACCTGAGCCGCGTACTGGCCGGTCCCTATACCGCTCAGATCCTGGCCGATCACGGCGCCGAGGTCATCAAGGTGGAAGCCCCCGCCGGTGATGAAACCCGCAGCTGGGGTCCGCCTTTCCTCGAATCCGGTGCGAGCAGCGCCTACTACGCGGGCCTCAACCACAGCAAGGACAACATCTGCCTGGATCTGCGCACCGATACCGGCCGGGAGATCCTCGCGCACCTGCTGGCCGGCGCCGATATCGTGATAGAGAACTTCAAGGCGGGCACCATGGCGCGCTGGGGTTTCGACTACGAATCCGTGCTCGGCGAACGCCATCCGGCGATGATCTACTGCCGGATCACCGGTTTCGGCGTGGACGGCCCGATGGGCGGATTGCCCGGCTACGACGCCGTGCTCCAGTCCTTCGGCGGCCTGATGAGCGTCAACGGCCATCCCGACGGCAACCCACTGCGGGTCGGGGTCCCCATCGTCGATATCGTCGCCGCCAATATGGCCGTGAGCGGCATCCTGCTGGCGATGCTGGAACGCGGCCGCAGCGGTCGGGGCCAGCTGATCGATATCACGCTGCTCGACGCTGTCATTTCCATCCTGCACCCGCACGCGGCGAACTGGATTACCGACGGCACAGTGCCACAACGGACCGGGGATTTTCATCCCACGGTGGCGCCGTACCAGGTATTCCGGGCCGCCGACGGCGATTTCTTCGTCAGCGCCGCCAACAATCGGCAGTTTCGTTCGCTCACCGAAATTCTCGGGCTGCCCGGACTCGCCGACGATCCGCGGTTCGTCTCCAACGGCGATCGCTACGCCCACCGGGAAGAACTCGTCGCACTGCTGGGTGAGCGTATCGCCCGATATTCGCGCGCGGACCTGGGGCGCCGCCTCGAAGAGGCCGGCGTACCCGCGAGCCCGGTGCACACCGTCGACGAAGCATTGCAGTCCGCACAGGTGCGACACCGCGGTCTGTTCATCGAGGACGACGATTACCGCGGTATCGGTGTCCCGATCGCCCTGAGCCGATCCGGGCACCGCCGCCCACGTCCCGCGGGGCCCCTGGGCTCCGACACCACCGCCGTCCTCGCCGCGATGGGATACAGCACCGATCGCATCGAGGAACTGCGCGCGGCTGGTATCTTCGGAAACCCGTGAGCAGACCCAGCGCAGACTCCGCGCCCGCAGACCGCGGGCGTGACCGCGAACGAGCGGCGGCACGGGTCGTCGAAGAGCTCGAACGACTCATCGTCACCGGTGAACTGCTGCCCGGGCAGCCGATCCGTCAGGTGTCGATGGCCGAACGACTCGGTGTCAGCCGCCTCCCCGTCCGGGAGGCATTACGCCAGCTCGCCGCCGCCGGCCTGGTCGACCACGAACACAATGTGGGTTACACCGTCGCGCGGCTGCGACAATCGGATTTCGATCAGATCTATCTGATGCGGGCCGCGCTCGAACGGGAGATCATCGCCACGCTGCCCCGGTTCACCGACGATATGCTGACCGAGATCCGGCGACTCGGCGATCTGGTGGCCGAGGCCGCCGACCGCGGTGATCTGTTGGCGATGCGGCTGCACAACCAGGCCTTCCACTTCGCCGTCTTCGAACAGTCCCCGCTGAATCTCGTGGTCGATGAGGTGCGGCGTCTGTGGACGCTGGCGATGCCCTATCACGCGACCTACCTGTACGACCCGGCCGCCCGCGCGCGGGTTCTCGCCGAACACGAGCAGATGATCGCGGCCCTCGCCGAATACGACAACGACCGCCTCGACGAACTGATGAATCTGCACCGCCGGGGCGGTGAAACCGGCGCCGGCATGATGCTGCGCGCCACCAGGCCGCCCGACCCTGCCGCCCCCTAGGAGAACACCATGGCCACACCCACCGACAACACCGCCGCACCACAGGCGATCTGGGATCCGGATGTGGCCGTGATCGTCGAGCGGGCGCGGGCACACCGGACCGGTCCGCTGCACCGGCTCGGAGTCGAGGCCGCCCGCCGGGCGCTCGAGTCGATCGAACGTCCGGCCGGCCCGCAGATGCAGTCGGTACACGACGCCACCGTCGCCGGCCCACACGGTCCGATCCCGGTCCGTATCTACCGGCCGATCGTCGCCCCGTCGGAGAAAGCACCGGCCCTGGTCTGGTTCCACGGCGGCGGCATGATCATGGGGTCACTGCGCTCGTTCGATCGCCTGGCCCGCGATATCGCCGACGCCACCGGCGCCGTCGTCTGCAATGTCGACTACCGCCTCGCCCCCGAACACCGATACCCCGTCGCCAATGACGAGGCCTACGCAGCCCTGCTGTGGCTCGCCGACAACGCCACCGACTGGGGTGTGGATCCCGCCCGGATCGGCGTCGGCGGTGACAGCGCCGGCGGCAGCCTCGCCACCGCGACCACCCTGCGCAGCCGCGACGAGAACGGTCCGGCCATAGCCCAGCAGATCCTGTTCTATCCCGGTATCGAACGCCGCACCGACCGCCCCTCCATGCGCGAATTCGGTGATTCCCCGTTCCTCACCGCCGAGGATATCGACTGGATGAAGAACCTCTACCTCGGCGACGACCCGGCGGCCGATGACGCCTACGGTGTCCCGGCACTCGCCGACTCCCTCGAGGGTCTCCCCCCGGCGATCCTCGCCGTCGGATACTGTGACCCGCTACGCGACGCCGTGGAAGCCTATGGCGACCGGCTCCGCGCGGCCGGCGTCCCCACCGCTCAGTTGCGCTACCCGGGCGTGGGCCATGGGTTCGCCATGCAGGCGCCATCGGTGGCGCGGGCGCGGGCGGCGATATCCGAAGTCGGGGCACTCGCGGCGGCGCGGTTCCGGTAGCGCTTCGGGCGTCAGGATCCGGCGGCGGCCCGCCCGGCGCGGCGGCCGTAGAAGCTACCGTCGCCCAGGGATGCGCCACTGACATAGCCGCCGGCGCTGATTCCGGAGGTACAGCGTCCCGCGGCGAAGAGACCGGGAATCGGTTCGCCGGAGACATGTATCACCCGGGAGTCGAGGTCGGTGCGCAGGCCGCCGAGCGTGAACCCACCCGTGCGATTGCGTAGATCGTAGGCTGCCAGTGGTGTGCCGATCGGTTTCACCCACTCGGTTTTCTTGCCCAGCACGGGATCTGCGCCATCCTTCGCGTGCCGGTTGTAGACCTCGACGGTGGCCTGCAGGACCCCGGCGGGAAATCCGATATCCGACTCCAATTCCGCCACCGATTCCGCGACCCAGGTGGGTGGCTCACCACGCATCGCCGCGCTGCTGGAGACGCTCTTGTTCGCCTCCTCGAGAGCGGATTCGTCGAGAATGAGGAAGGCTTCGTTGTTCTGGCGGATCAGCGTCGACTGCCCGATATGACCGGGGTACGAATCCTCGGGGATGTAGCGCTGGCCGCGCCCGTTGACGAGGATTCCGCGCGCGATCATCTGCGGATCGGCGAAGATCGCGACCTCGATGGCATCCATATGCGCCAGTTGGGCGCCCAGAGCCTGGGCCACCAGGATGCCGATTCCGTCGTGTTCCTCGATGGCGGCCGCGGGCCGATCGATCAGCAACGGGGTATATGCCGCCACCATCTGCCGGTTGAAGGCGAAACTACCGGTTGCCAGCACCACGCCGCGGAGCGCGCGGACATACACGTATGTGCCGTAACGTTTGGCCACCACACCCGCGACACGGCCGAAGTCGTCGACGATCAAGCGTTGCAGCCGCACATCGTATTCGGCGCGGACGCCCAGCGCCTCCGCGGTATCGGTGAGGGGTTTCATCAACATGAACCCGCCACCCTTCTCGCTTGTGTGTTTGTCGACCATCTGCGGGAGATGACCACGCGGCACCGGAGTCGCGAGGATGTTGTACGGCGCGGCGTTCTCACCACCGGAGAACATCAGGCCTTGATCGGCCGGCGGTTCCCAACCCGGTTCACCCCAGAATTCCTCTTTGAACGGAACACCTTGCGCCACGAGCCAGTCGAAATGCTCCACACTGCCCTGGCAGTAATCGTGGATTTTGGCCTCGTCGGCGCCCGGACCGAGCGCTGCCATCAAGAAGCGTTCCATGTTCTCGGGCGTGTCCTCGAAGCCGAGGGCTTTCTGGAGCGCGGTGCCGCCGCCGAGATAGATGAATCCACCGGAAAGCGCGGCCGCGCCGCCCCAGCCCCCGGTGCGCTCGAGCACGAGCACATCGGCACCCGCCCGAGCGGCCTCGATCGCCGCACTCGCACCCGCGACCCCGTAACCGACTATGACGACATCGGCTTCATAGTCCCATTCGGTGCTCTCGGCGAGCCGCTCGGGATGAACACCCACATCCGGCATTGGTTCTCCTGTTCCATGAGGTCGGACCGATTCGAGGGAGCAGTCGGTCGTGCCGCACCGACCGGCAGAGAGTGGAGCCGACAGGTCTGTTCGGTCGTGTGTCTGCCGTCCCGGTGGATCCAGTGTCGGCGGTCGTCACCGATCCGGTTCCGGGAAATCCCGCTCACCGAGAAGATCGTGTCTCCCAGGTATCGACCTGTGCGCGTGGTCGAGACGGTCTCTCCTGTCCGGCCGGGTTCACGAAGGTGCCGGCGGCGGGAACCGCGCCGACCGGTCCCCAGAGCTTCGCCTACGTGGCGCGCCGGTACCCCACGCGCCGACAACGCCGATATCGAAACTCCGGGCGCGGGGAGGCCGTCGACACGCAGCCGGGTCAACCACGGACCCGTGTCAGCAGTTTCCCGAGTGGAATATTGCTGTCGGACAACACTTCCGGCCCAGGCCGGTGGCCACGGCTCAATGCGGCTCGCAACGCCACGAAATCCGCCGGCGCATTCAGGCATTCCGCAGCGACCAGGCCCTCGTCGCCGAAGTACAGGGCAACCTTGCGTCGCGGCTTGTCGGGATCGCTGCGGACCACCACCGACGTGTGATCATCGCTGAGGCCGACGATCTGAAGTTTCTGATCACCCTGATCGGACCAGAACCACGGCGCGGTCGAGGGCGGTGCGGTACTCCCCACCAGTACCGCCGCCGCGACCTCGGCCTGTGTGGTGGCGTTGTCCACCGATTCCAGCCGGTAGTGGCGACCGGTGGATGAGACGCGGGTGGTGCAGTCACCGATGGCCAGCGTCCAACCGTCGGAGGTCGCACACCGGTCGTCGACCACCACACCACCCGCACAGCGCAGGCCGAGTTGGGCAGCCAGTTCGATGCGGGGCTCGGCCCCGATCGCAACCAGGACCGTCGCGGCCCGGATCTCCCGGCCGTCGGTCAACCGGACACCGTGAACACCGTCATCGGTGGCCGTGATCTCCGTCGGCTGCGCATCCAGAACGATTTCGGTCTGCATCGCCCGATGCGCCGCAAGCAGCTCCGTCGCGGTGATCTCACCCACCACGCGCCCCAAAAGCCGCGCCCCGGACTCGATCACGGTCACTTCCGCACCCAATGTCCGCGCGGTGGCGGCCACCTCGAGGCCGACGAAGCCACCACCGATCACCGCGATCGGGCCTTTACCGACCCGATCGGCCAATACGGAGGCATGGTCGAGATCCCGCAATCGCACCACATCGGGATGATCGGATCCGGGCAGAGACAGAGTCCGGGCTCGCGCTCCGGTGGCCAAGACCAACCGGTCGAATTCCCTCGGGTGTAAACCGCCCCCGCCGGCGAAATCGATCCGGACACCCGCCGATGTCCGGGCCACCCGTTCGACCCGTACACCGGTGAGTAGTTCGATCTCCTGGTCCGCATAGTGCGCCGGTTCGCGGAGCAGCAGCGATTCGGTGGTCGCCTTCCCTTTCAACCACGCCTTGGACAACGGCGGCCGTTGATACGGAAGCCGCGGCTCGTGGGAGACGAGGGTGATCGCACCGTCGTAGCCCGTATCACGCAGACGATCCGCGAGATGAACGGCGGCATGCGAGGCACCCACCACTACGATGCGGCGCGGTGGTGTCCCGGTGCCCGGCGCGGTTTCCGAGTCGAGCACCGGTCAGACCTGCTCGTCCGGAACGGTTACGTGCAGATCGACCCCCTCGGCCAAGGTCAACTGACAGGACAAGCGGGAATTGTCCGCACGGTCGGAGGCGGTGCAGTCGAGCATGTCGTCCTCGTCCTCACCGGGATCGGGAAAATTACCCAGCTCGGCCCGGTCGACATACACATGGCAGGTCGCGCACGACAGCGTTCCGCCGCATTGACCGACAATGCCTTTCACACCGTTGCGCACGGCCGTGGACATCACGGAATCACCCACGGCACCGTCGATCACCTTCACCGTCCCATCGGGCTGGGTATAGAAAACTTTCGGCATCCGGCGCTCCTACCAGGACACGGGCAGGTCGGTGACCGCCTGCGTCAGGTTGTCCATATCGATCACGGCCTCACCCTCGAGCCGCAGATTCGGCAGGCGTTTGAACAGTTCGGCGAGTCCGACCTGCATCTCCATCCGGGCCAGCGGAGCCCCGAGACAGTGATGCAGCCCGTAGCTCAGGGTGAGATGCGGGTTGTTCTCCCGGCGGATATCGAACACCCCGTCGTTCTCCACCACCACACCGTCGTGGTTGACCGCGGCCGGATCGACCAGTACGGCCTCGCCTTTCGCGATGGTGTGCCCGTCCAGCTCCACGTCCTCGGTCGCTACGAACGGCACCAGTCCACCACCGCCGGCGACGGTGGATCCGACGGCCATCCGTCCGTGCCGCAGGATTTCCTCCACCGCGGTCGGGGCCACACCGTCGGGATCGGCGAGGAAGAGCTCGAGCTGATCGGGGTTCTTCAGCAGTGCGTGCACGCCCGCGCAGATGAAGTTCGCGGTATTGTCGAATCCGCCGATGATCAGCACCAATGCAATCGGCAGGATCTCACCGTCGGTGAGGCTGTCGTCCTTGTCACGGGCATTGGCCAGACTGCTGAGCAGGTCTTCGCGCGGTGCTCTGCGTCGTTCCTCGATCAGGCCCATCATGTAGACGACGAGTTCGGTCATATTCGCCACGACCTCTTCCTCGGGCATATTCGCCACCGCGAGCGTCGAGGAACTCCACTTCTGGAACTTCGGCCGGTCCTCCGGCGGCACACCGAGCAGATTGGCCAGCATCTGGATCGGCAGTGCCACCGCGTAGTCGTGCACAAGGTTGGCCGGAGCGCCCTTGGCGATCATTTCGTCGATGAGGTGGTTGGCGAATTCCACCGCGGAATCGCGCATCGCCTTGACCCGCTTAGGGGAAATCGAGCGCTGCACCAACTTCCGCAGCTTGGTGTGATGCGGCGGATCCTCGAATTGCAGGGTGGTCTTGAGGAAGTCCGGGAACTCGACGAAGTACGGCACCACCCGCTCGCCGGTCCGGAACGGTTCGCGGACGAACCGGCCGTCGCTCAACATTTCCCGGGCGGCGGCGTTGCGGTGGATCACCCAAACCTCGCCGCCGAACGGCATCGCCATCTTGGTCATCGGCCGGTCGGCGGCGATGGCGTGGTAGCGGTCCACCGCTTCGTCCGGCGGCACCGGCGGGAAGGGATATTCGGTGCTCACGGCGTTACCGGCCGTCTCGGTTGTACTCATCGGCTCACTCCAATGGGGCTTCGGGGGTGGGTCAGGAGGCCGGTAACCGTGTGGGCGCGACCAGCTGCGGAATCGCCTCCGGCGTAATCGCCATGATCGTGTCGAACCGGTCTGCCACGGTTTCCACGGTGAGCTCGGGATCGTGGATACCCACGGTGTTCACCAGGGCCAAGCGGTTCACAATTCCCCCCGCCACGTTGAACACCTCTCCGGTGACCTCGCAGGACGGATGCAGCAGGTAGGCGACCACCGGCGCCACATGCTCGGGCAGCAACGCCGTGCGCATGTACTCCATGACCTCCGGCGACAGTGTGTCCGCGGCGGCCTCGGCCATCCGGGTACCGGCACCGGGCGCGATCGCATTGACCTTGACACCGGCCTCCAGGCCCTCGAGCGCCAGGTTGCGGGTGAGCCCGAACAGCGCACCTTTGGAACCCCCGTAGTGCGCCATCCCGGGATTCCCGAGCATCGCCTGGGAGATGGTGTTCACGATCCGCGGCGACTCCGCCGCCAATAGATGCGGCCAGGCGGCACGGATGACCCGCAGGGACCCGAAGTAGTGGACGTCGAGATGTCGCTGATACTCCTCGTCCGGAACCTCGGCGAACGGAGCCGCCCGCACGATCCCGGCATTGTTGACGACCGAGGTGAGCCCGCCGAAGGTGGAGACCGCCGTATCGACCAACGCACGAGCGCCTTCTTCGGTGGACACGTCGCCGGTGCAGGCGACGGCCTTTCCGCCGGCTGCGGTGATCTCCGCGACGACGTCGGCGGCCGGGTCGTCGCCATCGAGCCCGGAGCCGTCGATACGGGAGCCGAGGTCGCCGACCACGACCGAGGCGCCGCGCGAGGCGAGCAGCAGGGCGTGAGCGCGGCCGATACCGCGGCCGGCGCCGGTGACGATGACGACGCGGTCGGAGAAGTCCAGTGTTGCCATGATTTCCTCAGAGCTTCGGTATGGTGCGGACAGGTCAGGGGCGGGTGGCGCCACCGGAGTGTTCGACATCGGCCACCCAGATGGTCCCCTGCGCTTCCCGAGCCGATTTCGCGAAATCGAAAACCTCGAATCCGACTGTCATGTAAAGGGTTTTGCGGTCCGGGCCGCCGAGCAGGCAGGCGGAGGCGATACCGTACTCCAGCGGCAGCGATACCGCCTGGGTGAGCCCCTGGTCGGTGAAACGCGCGACGTAGCCGCCGCCGGGCATGGCGGCCCACACACCACCGTCCGCGTCGAGACCGATCCCGTCGGGCATGAATGGGCAGGTGGCGAACTCACGCGCGTTCGACAGCGTGCCGTCCGCGGCGCGATCCATCACGGTGATCTTGGAAGCCATTACTTCTGCCGTGTAGACCTTGGTGCCGTCATCGCTGATGGCGATACCGTTCGCGCACATCAGCGGGTCCACCTTCTCCGGCGTCGAGACCGCACCGTCCGGATCCACCACGATCAGCGGCGAGGCCACCGGCTCGTCGCCCTTGAAGATGTCGAAGCCGAGCTGGGTGATGTAGGCCCGGCCATCGGCATCGACCACCATGTCGTTGGCTGCTGCCGGGCAGTACTGCGAGATATCGGCGTACACGCTCAGATCGTCCGGCGCGCCACCACCGTGCACCAGCACGAGCTTCTCGTGCATCGATACCACGATCAACCGGCCGTCCGGGAGCCGGCCGAATCCACCCAGCACGATCGGCGCATCGGTGGTGGCGGCGCGCGCGGTCGCGTCCACCACCACCGTCGCATTGCCGTCGGCATCCAGCGTTTTCAGTGTGCCGGTGTACATATCGGAGAACCAGAACGTGCCGTCGTGCCATCGCGGACACTCCGGCCAGGAGTATCCACTCGAGATTTTGCGGGCCTCGAAAGTTGTGGCGCCGGCGGCGGTGACGGCGGCTGCGACGGTCTCGACGGGGTTGGTCATGGTAGGGGCCTTCCAGGGAACTTCGAACTCTCGCCGGTTCCACATACGGCGGAATACCGGACTGCGCGAGCGCAGGAGCCTCGCGTGAACTGGATCACAAGGACTGGGTCTGTCAGGACGATAAGGCCCCATCCGAGGCATCGACGCCGTCCTCCCATTCAGCGGGAACGGTCACCTCGATCGGAGACCACGCACCGCCCACAGGACGGTTTCCGGTTTCCGCGGCGCCCAGTCGGACCAACCGATCACACCACCGGGACACCCTCACAGAAGGTGCCTCGCCGCCGGTGCGCACACTCATCTGGTCTGCGAGCCGCCGTTGAAGTCCAATGTCTGCCCGGTCATTCCGCCGGCCTCGTTCGAGGCCAGATACGCGCAGAACGCGCCGACCTCGAGCGGATCACCGAGCCGCCCGATCGGGATACCCGCGACCAATTGCTCGATCCGTTCCGGTGACATCTTGTGTGCCAGGTTGGCCTGCAAACCCAGCGCGACGATATTGGCGGTGACACCGTACCGACCGGTTTCGGCGGCCAGATGACGAATGAATCCCTCGATACCGCTCTTCCCGGTCGCGTACATCGAGTAGTTGATGTTCTGCCCGGTGCGCGCCGCCCCCGACGATATCTGCACGACCCGGCCCCAACCGTTGTCGCACATACCGTCGATGACCGCTTTGATGCAGTTCATCGCGCCGTAGATATTCAGGTCGATGGAAGGCGGCCACTGGTCGGGAGTCAGTTCCCGGAAGGGTTTGATGACCCGATCCTCGGCGATCCCCGCGTTGTTCACCAGGATATCGATATGACTGCCGAGTTCGGTTTCGACCGACCGCACGGCATCGACGGTTGCCTGGTAGTCCGTCACGTCGAACGCCCGGGCGACGGCTTTGTTCCCGTCCGCCACGATTCCTGCGGCGACCCGCTCCGCACGCTCGGCGTACAGATCGTTCACCACCACTGTCGCCCCTTGACGGGCGAGCACTGTCGCGATTCCTTCGCCCACACTCTGGCCCGCCCCGGTGACCAGGGCGATATGTCCATCCAGCTCGAACACGAGTTCCCTTTCTCGATTTCGCCACCGGATCCACAGGGTGGCGTCCTGCCCGTACGCACATCCCTTCCCGAATGGGCGGACACGGACATCGGTAGGCGGAAGGGTAGGGCCTGGACGTCGCTGCGAACCTCACGTTCCCGCCGAGTGGGAGCCTCTGGCCGGTCGCGGCCGTCGCCGCCGGCTCGGCCCTCGGTCGCCGATCCACGAGGGGCAGTCCACGCCGGCAGCAATAGCGATACGAGCGATACGAACGTTGTCTCGATGACGACGACCCATGTGGCAGAGGCCGATCCGATTTCGGCCGCCCATGGCGTGCGGAATCGGACGAAAAGTCACGATCGGATCGTAGAGGCGCGGCAGTTAGGATCCGTCCCGCCAATCCCGATGAACGGGAGGCGCTCCGGTGCTCACATACCGCGGCGAAAAGGCACCACCACACCCGGGCTCCAGGATCGTTCGAGCTCGGTCTTACATGGCCTCCGCGAATTCACGAGTACGGGTTTCGACCAACGCACCGAGCCGATCCCAATAGTGATCGGCCGAGACCAGGTGCGTCTGTCGACCTCTCGTTCCCGAGATCACGGCCCGGCGCGAGCAGGCCCGCACCGACAGCCTCCCTGGGCGGAGATTCCACTGAGCGGGCAAAGCCGGAGCTTCTCGTTCCTGCACCTCGCTAACGTCCGCGTATGAGTAACACATGGCCTGGAGAGGACCTCGAAGCGGCATTCCGAACGGGGCAGACAACGGCCGCGCGGGCCGCCGTCGGCAAAGGTGGCCGGCGTGATTCGTCGATCTGTTCACACTCGACGCCGAGTACCACGAGCAGATGGTCGGCGTGCTGAGAAAACACGACGCCATCCGAGCACGGGCGGAACCGACCACCGCCCAATTCCCCGGAGCGGCGAGAACCTCATTCCCCGTCCATCGGCACCTGATCGACGACGTCGACGGTGTGATCGTGGTGACGCCGGACAACCTGATGCGTGGTCCCGGAAGGCGGCGCCCGAATGGGGACGAACAACATCGACATCCTCACCTACGCCGGAAACGAAGAGTTCTCCGAAGGGGAGGACGTCGAGGATTCCGCCGAATTCACCGAACTCGCGTCCTCCGCGATCGGACAGGCGACGGAATCGGGCGCACCCGGCACGGCCGAACTCGAATGGTGTGCGCGGCAACCTTCGCCGCTCTCGTCGAAGCGGCCGAGACCGGCGCGCATGGCGACCACGACAACATGGTCGACGAGATGTCGCGCTGGATGGATATCCACACCCCGTCGCCCACCTGCGCAAACCCGATGTTCTCCCACCCGTCGGCCTGACAAGGAGCTCCACCATGACCGCCTCCCACATTTCACCGACCACTCGCCCGGACCCGCTGGCACCGGCCGACCTCGGCCCGATTCGGTTGCGCAACCGCGTGATCAAATCCGCGACATTCGAAGGAGTGACCACCGACGCGCTGGTCACCGACGCACTGATCGACTTCCACGTCGCGGTCGGCGCCGGCGGTGCCGGTATGACGACCGTCGCTTATCTGGCGGTATCACCCGAGGGGCGTACCGAACGCGACCAGATCTACTGGCGGCCCGAAGTGCTCCCGGGACTGCGCCGGCTCACCGAAGCGGTACACGACACCGGTGCCGCTGTCTCGGCACAGATCGGGCACGCCGGCCCGGTCGCCAACTCGCGCTCGAACGGCCTGCCGTCGCTGTCCCCGTCGACCAGGCCCAATCCACTGTCGATGAGTTGGGATCGCGCGGCTTCCGAGGCCGATATCCGGCGAATCATCGACGACCACGCTCGGGCGACGCGGCACGCGATCGAGGTGGGTTTCGACGCGGTCGAGGTGCATCTGGGGCACAACTATCTGGCCAGCTCGTTCTTGAGCCCGAAGATCAACCACCGCAAGGACTCGTGGGGCGGATCTCTGGAGCGCCGCGCGGAGTTCGCCCGGCGCATTCTGCAAGCCGTGGGCGAGGCCGCCGACGGGCGGATCGCGGTGCTGGCGAAGATGAACATGGCCGATGGTGTGCCCGGTGGATTGTGGCTCGACGAATCGCTGCTCTTCGCGCAGATGCTCGAACGCGACGGCCATGTCGACGCACTCGTGCTGACCGGCGGCTCCTCGCTGCTCAACCCGATGTATCTGTTCCGCGGCGACGTCCCGATTCGGGAAATGGCCGAAACCCAAAACGGCATCGTCAAGTTGGGCATGAAGCTGTTCGGCCGCCTGGTGTTCTCGCACTATCCCTACGAACCGCTCTACTTCCGCGACTATGCTCGCCAGTTCCGTGACGCGGTGAACCTCCCACTGGTGCTGCTCGGCGGAATCACCGACCTCGCCGGTATGAATGCCGCGATGGGCGACGGGTTCGAGTTCGTCGCGATGGCGCGCGCACTGCTGCGGGAACCCGACCTGATCAACCGCATCCGGGCGGAGGCGTCGACGGAATCGCTGTGCATCCACTGCAACCTCTGTGCGGCGAGCATCTTCACCGGCACCCGCTGCCCACTGGCGCGTGCCTCCGGTCCGAAGAGCCCCGTATCGTCTCGGTCGGCCGATCCGGTCGGGTAACCACACCCACCGACTCCGCGGCGATGGACTCGGCATCATCCACCGGAAAGCTGCTACCCACCCGACATCCCGCACCGGACGACGCTGTACGGATGACGGCTGCCGGCATGGGGATTTTTGCGGTATGACCTCCGAGTACAACGGGCCGGAGACCACAGCCGGTCCATCGCTACGGCCGACCGACGGAATTTCCCGGCGGCACGTCGCCGGTATGGCACCGGGACGGTCGAGGGCAGTCCCAGGTTCATCTCCTATCGGCCAGTGGACCGATGCGGCCATTCGCCGAACCTCGACCGGCGCCCAGCCCGGGCCACACGGAAATGGTGGGTTGGTCTCGACCGAAACCGTTCGTGTGATGTGCTCGAGTTCCACACCGACAGAGGTTTTCGTCGATTGCGGTCATCGAGACATCAGGTTCCTGCGGCCGGTGCGCCCCGGGGATACTCCGATCGGCGAGATGCGAACGACGACCGCCGCGATCGCGCCCTGGTCGTGTCCATCGGACGACTACAGGACCCCGAAGGACGACCGGTTCTCGACATGGTGGTCGATACGGGAGCGCAGGAATCAGCACCGTCCAGGCACTGGTGGGGGAACTCGCCCGGCACCTCGCGTGCACAGCGACGAACACCGGCGTACGGTCGAAACCGTGAGCAGTGGTGCCGCACCGACGGCAGCGGAAAAGGGCTCGAGCCCGTGGGCACGGGTATTCGCAGCCCTCTACGACCCTCTGCTCTGGCTGGGTGAACGGTTGGGTATGGCCACTCGGCGGCAGGAACTGGTCGGCCGCGCCAGGGGGCGGACAGTCGAACTCGGCAGCGGCACCGGCCTCAACCTGCGGCACTACCCGGGGGAGCTCGACGAGTTGACCTTGACCGAACCGGAAGCCGCGATGCGCACCCGGCTGGCTCGGCGGCTGCGGCGCGAAGGAAGTCGAGCGCGTGTCCTCGATGCGCCCGCGGAACGACTGCCGTTCGCGGACGCCACTGTGGACACCGTCGTTTCGACCCTGGTGTTGTGCACCGTGGACGACCCCGGCCCGGTCTTGCGGGAGGTCGAGCGGGTACTGCAGCCCGGTGGCCGGCTGTTGTTCCTGGAACATGTGCGATCCCGCTCGCCGCGACTGTCCCGTTGGCAGGACCATCTCGCCGGTCCCTGGCGCCGGTTCGCGGAAGGTTGCCACTGCAACCGGGATACTCTCGGCCTGATCCGGGCGTGCGGACTGGAGTTGGGCGACGTACAGGAGACCTCGTGGCGAGGCATGCCACCGATCGTTCGCCCGCTGATCGTGGGAACGGCCACCAAAGAGGTCCACGGCCGGGACCGAGCACCGGCACCGCCCGCAGCATGCTCGAACAACAGGGACAAACCCTGACAATCGGGGAAGTGGCCGCGTGCGGCGGTTTCACACTTTCCTGGTTGTCGCGGGCATCCACGGCCCGCTATGGCGAAACACCGCGAGAATTCCGCAAACGCCGGCTTGCCGAACTCGCCACCGAGCCCGAACGGCCGGCCCCAACCGCCGGCGACAGCACACATCGCTCTCGGCAGTCCGAGCCCGCTCGCCCAATGGGCGCAGCGGGACCGGAGTTGCCTTGATACCACCGACGACCGGTCGGGAAGTGTCACACCCGGGTAGCCGGTTGCCGCAGCAGCGGCCGGGGCGGGTGGCGCGGCGATCCGGCGCACGGCCGACGCGCAGGGCCGTATCGAGACCCGCGCCATGGCGCCCTGCGGCGGCCGAGCCGCGAAGCCGGTTCGAGAGCGCCGCCGAACCGCGCCGGTTCGTTCCGCCTCGAGCGGACGACGAACCGAAATTCACCCAACCGCTCCTACCGGACCCCACACGGTCACGGCGTCACCTGCTACAAGTCGTGCCGCCCGAGCCGAAGAGGCGCCACCAATGGATACCTCCCCGGGGATATGCCGAACTTCGTCGGATTATCGGCATGCCCTCCGGCCGGTCACACGGGAAACAGAGGTGCAGTGACTTCGCACTGTGTGTGGCTACCACACCCCATTGAATTCGACGCCTAAGGTCTGACTCGGTCCGCCCATCAGGGGCAGCCGAGTGGAGGGATTCGAATAATGAAGTTCGAGAAAATCACTGCTGCCGTTTTCACGGCCGTCGCGGCCGTGGGTATCCCGGCGGCGACCGCCCATGCAAAGCCGGCCGTAACCGAGCAGCCGACTACGGTGGCCATGGGGTACACAACTTCCGGTGTGGAGCATGGAATCAACTATCAGATCACCGTTTCGCCGGTCGACAGGACTGTTGTCACCACCGTCGAGAACGGCAAGTTCGAGATCGCGCGCAACGGTGCGGTGGTGCTCGAGTCCTACGGTGGAGCGAAGGTGGCCGAAGTGCCGCAACGGTACACCGTCGCGAGTCGTTCGATCGCGATTGCGCAGCACATCGGTGCCGACGGCCGCACCCTGACGTCGACACCGACCCCGACAGCAGAAGATATTGCGCAACTGCAGGACACCAGTTCCTACGACCGCTTGCAGGAGCAAATCAACAAGAATCTGCCCGGCGTCGTCGGTGGCGCCATTGTGGGCGGCATCCTCGGGGCGGTTCCCTCCTTGATATTCTGGATCACCATTCCCGCGGGTATGGTGATCGGCGGAATTGTCGGCGGGTACCTCCAGGGCGGTCCAGAGTTCCTCGACGCTGTACAGGCGTTCGCCACCGGTCAACCGTGATCACGGGCGGTGGATAATCGGTGACACCTCTTCGGACCGGCGCCACGACCGATCGCATCCTCAACCGCTGTTGCTCCGGTATCCGCCCAATTTTCGGCGAGTACCATGGGAGCATCTCGATTTCATCCGCCACTTCATCCGCCACGATGATCAACTCATCGGTGATCGTGGTGGTTTCCCCGTTGTGATGCACGAGTCCAGGCCCGCCCATCGACAGGCGTGAAGTCGGTTACCACCGTTCCATAACGCAGCTCGACACCCGAACCACAGCGAAGGCCGTGAGAATCTCCATCGGATCGCGGCGGCGCCAGAACCGATGACCACTACTCGGCATCCGCACACTGCACAGATTTCACCCGCAGGTGGTGAGGCGATGGCACTTCCGCATCCTGCCCGGTGCGGGGCGGCACATCCTGTACTCGACGCGGATTACGCGTTCGTCGACGGGGTCGTGTTCGTCGACAACGACGGTAGATCCTGTCCGGCACTCGGGTACCCGCTGCAATGACGCCTCGACACCCGTCGGCACACGATCCCGACCGCCATTCCGCGATCATCGCGGCAACCCGGCTGCTCGCCGAGTGGCGTCCGGTCGACCCATACAGTGGAACGCAGCACCACATGGTTTTCGACAGGCAAATCCTCGCGGATCTGATGCGACGGGTGGAGGATCGACATCAACGGCCGTTCTGGGAGGCGTTCCTGACGACGACAGAACACACCAAATGGACCGGTGCGTCGGAGTATGTGCTCTATCGCCACTTCGCAGCGAAGTTCTTCGCCGACCGGACCGGTGACGACGGCCTCGACGCAGCTCCTGACGATCGACACCCCCAGTTGGTGCTGCGACCGTGCGGGCAGTACGACGCCGAGGAGCTCCACGAGATATTCGGCGATCCACAGATGCACACGATCGGTGACGGACTCATGACCGCACGGATTGCAAAGGACCGATGGTCTATTCGGCCTCGCCACCGCCATAATCGAGTTCGGACTCGCGGTCCAACCGGGCGATGATGTCGGCGCGGAGCGCCTTCTTGTTCACTTTTCCCACCCCTATACGGGGTAACGCATCCACTTCGACGACCCGTTCCGGCAGTTTGAACCGCGCCACTCCGTGACCGTCGAGGAATCGGCGTATTTCGTGCAATCCCACGTCACCATTGCGTGACGACACGATGTACAGGCAGACGACCTCACCGAATACGGCGTGCGGCATGGACACGGCTGCTGCTTCCCGGATTCCGGGATGTCGGAGCACCAAGGCTTCCAGTTCGTCGGCCGAAATTTTGTTGCCGCCCCGGTTGATTACGTCCTTGACTCGACCCATCACCACGAAATTGCCTGCTGCGTCGGTACGCACCAGGTCGCCGGTGTGATAGAAACCGGCCGTGTCGAACGATTCGGCCGCGACTCTTGCGTGGTAGCCGCTGATCACCCCGGGGCCGCGAGCGAGCAGTTCACCGGTTTCGCCCGCCGGTACCGGTTTTCCATTCGTATCCACGATCAGAGTTTCGTCACCGGGAGACGACGGCCTGCCCTGTGTTCCGAAAATCACCTCGGGCGGATCGTCGAGACGAGTGAAATTGAGCAGTCCTTCGCTCATCCCGTATACCTGTTGTATCCGGCCGCCGAGAACGGCCTGTGCCCGTCCGGCGGTCGTTTCGTCGAGTCGCGCACCGCCGACCTGGAGGACGCGCAAGCTCGAGGTGTCGTACTCGCCGCCTTCGGCAATCTGCAACCATTGCCGCAGAACAGCCGGGGAAAGAGCGCAATGCGTAACCCGTTCTCTTGCCACGAGTCGCAGTGCGGCCTCGGGATTCGCAGGGTCCGCCAGCACGACTCGGCCACCGGTGGCGAGCGTTCCGAGCACGCCCGGACAACCGAATGTGAAGCTGTGCGTCGCGTGGAGCGCCGCCAGATATACGGCTCGGTCGTCCAATTCGGATACCGCGGCCGCTTGGCGTATCACGTGTCCGAACGCTTCGTGGGTACGTGGAATCAGTTTCGGCGCACCGGTGGTGCCGCTCGAGAGCAGATACAGGGCTGCATCGGAGGGAGACCTGGTTTCGACACCGGCCGTGGCGCCATCGACCCGGTCCGCCCACAGCGAGTCGAGATCGACTTCGTCTGTCCGTTCCCCATCGCCCGCAACGACAAGGGTATGTACCGAAGGATGCCTCTTCGCGAGACTTCGTGCCATCGATAGGTAGTCGAATCCGTGCCGCGCGCCCGGTACCGCGACCAACGCCGGATCTGCCGCGGCGAACACCGGATCGAGCTCGTACTCCCGCAGCGTCGGGGCTGTGAGAACGGGACGTGCACCTATCCGGATCAAGCCGAGAACCAATACGAACAGACCGATACTGTTGGGAAGTTGAACGACCGCGGTATCGCCCACGCCGATACCGATCCTGCGCAGCGCAGCCGCACAGGCGGTTACAGCGTCGTCCAGCTCACCACGGGTGATCCCGAGTCGTCCTTCGGTCAGTGCCGGCGAGTCCGATGGGTGACCACGTAGGACGAACTCGTCGAGAAATTCCTGACGCCACCAACCGGCGGCACGGTACGCCGCCGCTCGTATCGTGGTCGCGTCCGGCGTCATGATTCCATCGTGTGGCAACTCATCCCCTTGAAATGTAGGCCGAGCCTTCCTGGGACGGAAGGAACCCGGGCTCAGGTCGTTTCGGCCGAGAACCTGCGCGTGGACACATCGTTCGATTCGGTATCGGTGAGGTCGGCACGGCACCGGGAAGCACTCACGGCCACGGAAGAACGATACCGTTTATGTGATCCGAATATACTGCGCTGCACTGCAATTCATAAGATCAGGGTCGATGATCGGCCAATGACCCAAAGGGCCACACCGAGCTCTCCGGGAGAACCGGCGAGATCGTCGGCCGGCTCGGCAAGCTGTCCGCTCCTCGGATGGCGCATCACGCCTTTCGATTCCATCCAGAGATCGAGTGTCGATCACGTCTCGCCTATCGGAAGCACCTGGGCCGAGGGTCTTCGGCAGATTCGCCATCCGAATTTCGATCATGCGTTGCTGCTGCGCGGTTCGGTGATGGCGTGGCCTGCCTCACCGGCGGAGTTCACCTTCGATCGCCAACCGACGGACTCACCGGAGAGACGGTTCCCGCGCCGTCCATGTGTCCGTTTCACCGAGCTGCCGATCGGAACATCGCTGTGGTCCGGCAGAAAACCCGCCGAGCGGACCGAGATGATCACCGGGACATCGGCGGAATGCTCTGTTCGTACTGGAAGACATTGTGTGGGTCGTACTTCGCCTTGATCTCGCGCAGCCGCTCGAAACGCTGCCTCCCCCAATAGGCGGTCGCCCACTCCTGCATTCCGACGTTCGGCACGTTGACGTAGGCACCGTTCACATAGGGCCGCAGTGCCTGCCCGAACTCGGCGGTCCAGGCCTGGGCCTGCGAGGTCAGCGGGTCGCCGACACCTGGTTGGGTCGAACGGGTTCCCCAGGCCGCGCCGACCTCGCCATAGAAAAGCGCGTCGCGATGCGCGAAGGCCGCGCCGCCGGGGGGTTCGTTCCGGATCGCCCCACCGAAGGCATCGACGAAATAGTTGCTCTCCTCTGTGGGAGCATTTCGCATGAAGTCGCCGATGATGTCGATCGCCTTCTTCGGGAACCACTCTTCGGCGAACTGCGAGAAGAACTTCCAGTTCGCGGGCTCTTGCTCGAGCGGGATCTGGTCCTCCGCAAAGATGTCACCCCAGTTGCCGACCCGCACCGTGACATCGGGTGTGCCGATCGACAGGATCGGAGCGAGCATATCTCCGGCCTGCGCCGCCGCCCCCTCCGCAAGCCACGCGGACAGCAGGATCCGGGACTTGCGGATCTCGAGCTCGGACCCCAGCCGGTTGTCGGCGAACGGTACCGTACGCTGCCACGCTTCGAAGACCCCGTACAGGTCACCGAGCCCATCCCATGTCGCCTGCACACAGGCGAGGTGGTCGAGCGGATATACCTTGTAGGTGAGTTGTGTGACGATCCCGAAGTTGCCGTTTCCCGCCCCACGAAGCGCCCAGAGCAGGTCCGAGTGATGCTGTGGGTCCACGGTGATCACCTCGGCGCAGTCATGACCCGACGGCACGACGACCTCGGCAGCCATCAGGCTGTCGCAGGCCATGCCGAGCCATCGGTTGAGAGGCCCGAGGCCACCGCCGAGCGTCGCACCGCACAGGCTCACACTGCCCTCGCTCCCAGTGGTGACCGCAAGGTTCTGTTTCGCGAGTGTCGTCACTGCTTCCAGTTGGTTCAGCCCCGAACCGACCGTCACGGTACGAGCACCGGGGTCGACCTCCACCGACTTCAACCGACCGACATCGATCACGATGCCGTTATCGACGTTCGACCAGCCTTCGAGGGCGTGCCGACCGCTGCGCACCCGCAACGCGACGTCGTGCTGCCGTGCCCACGTCAGGGCGTTCACCACGTCCCGGGTGTTCTGTGCAAAGGCGATGACCATCGGGTAGTGCGAAAAGAGCTGGTCCCAGCCGAGTCGCGCCTCCGTATACGACGCGTCATCGGGGCGGACGATGTGTCCGGTCAGCATTGCGGGCGGGCATACCGGGCTTTTACTCGGGTGGCCCGCGGCCACAATTGCCGGGGTGCTCGCCCCCGCGCCATTCCGCGTATCCGCGGCCGTAAAGCCCGAGACGACGACTGCTCCGACGCCGGCCGCCGACGTCCTGAGCAGATCACGGCGAGAAAGATCGCTCACGGTCCCCATCCTTTCCATCGGACCACACCAGTACCGGCTGCCATATGAGCTCTACCCCTCGAGCGTCGGGCAATGTCTCGTGGACGTGGTTCTTCTTCGGAAACGGTGTCCGGGCGCTGTCCTGACACTTCTTTCTTCAACGCTGTGATCTGAGATTTCGCTCCGACCAGGGGGAATTGCGCTGATGACGTCGCGACCGTTACTGCCCTCCTGCACTTCTGGGGACGGTTTCGGTGGTCCGTTCACCCTCGTATCCGTCCCGGGCCCGCCAATGGTCACGATCGAGCAACCGACACGGCCGAGAGCCGTACACGGTATCCACCCGGTCTCGGATGGCCACCTCCTGGTTGTCCCGAAACGGCCCAGTCGGGATCTGCTCGACATCCCCGCAGACGACCTGACCGCTTGGCCCTCGCCGCGCAACGGGTCGCCGAGACGCTGAAGAAGGAGTTGGGAGTCGACGCCGCGTACCGCGACAAGACCAGGGACCGGCCGGTGCCGCCGTGGCGACCGGGCACGGCAGGCAACCCACCACGATCACTGATCTGTCGCCGAGCACGGGCGAGAACGTCCCGGACCACTGGAGAAACTGTTGTGTCGATGCACGGCCCGAACACTCGAACCGGCCTCTACCCGCAGTGCGGAACACAACTCACGAATGCCGGCCGGAATCGATATCGTGGCGTACGTGGATCCGGGCCGGGTCCTCGGCGGTGAGACGCTGGTGGAGTTCGAAGGCGTTCCGCTCGACGCGATTGCGCAGCAGGGTACCGTCGGTGTGGACGTCCCACACGGCAGTGCCGGTGAGATGCACCGGTCTGCCGTCGGGTTCGAGTCCGACGACGCCGTTGTTGTGTCCGGTCAGTTCCCATAGCGAGCAGACCCGAGAGTGCCGTCGGCGTTCTGGAAGGTCTCGAGAACGGTGAACTCGAGGTTGTGCACGGTATCGAGGAAGCGTCGGACCCAGGCCTTGAAGTCGACTCGCCCGTGGATTTCGGTACCCGCGTTGACGAGTACGAAGTCCTCGGTCACAAGTTCGTCGACGGCTTCGGGATCACCGGATTGCCATACGCGCGACCAGAAATTCTCCACGGCCGCGACTCCGTCGATAATGCTCATGGCGCTCCTTGTCGGGGTATGGCGCTCAGGGATGAGGCGGGTCGGTCGCTACGAGCCATCTGCGGCCTCGGCACCGTCGCGATACTCGGATGATGCGATGCCGTCGAGGAGATTGGCCACCAGTCCGTCGATGAACTGCTCTGTGACGGGTTCGTCGGGAATGAGGAGTCGGTGGTAGACGGCTCCCCACAGTTGGTCCACGAGAATCCGCACATCGACGTCGGTGCGGATCTGCCCGACCTCCTGGGCGCGTTGCAGACGTTCACCGGCGAGACGGCGGCGTTGGGACGAATACAGTTGCCGGAAAGCGGTTGCCAGTTCGGGATCGGTCTGGGACCGGCCGATCAATTCGAGGAGCGTCCGACCGCCGGGTGTGGTGGTCATGAGCTTCCGGAACGAGTGGAGCTGACCGAGAAGATCGGCGCGGATGTCACCGGTGTCGGGGAATGCGAGAGTCTCCTCGACGGCATGGAAGTAGCCGTCGAGCGCAAGCGCGCCCATGGAGGGCCACCACTTGTAAAGGGTGGTCTTGCTCACCCCGGCCTCGCGGGAGACCCGCTCATAGGTGAGGTCTGCGCTGCCTTCGCCGAGAAGGATCGACCCGACGGTGTGCAGGACGGCGGCACGCACTTCTTCGGCGGGACGACGCCCGCGGCCACGGCTCGTCGGAATCCGCATCGGGGTTTCCATCAGTTGATCTCCGGGTTCTCGATTCGATTGTCCCGTTCGGGGTCGTTGGTGTTCGGTCATGGGGAAGCTCCTATCGCGTTCGCAGGACGAGACCGGTTCGGCGGCCGGACCCGGAGGACAGCAGCTCTTGGATGCCGATCCGGTGGTAGAAGTCGTGGCGAATATGGTCGTAAACCGCGGATACGACCTCGCTGCCATCATTCGTCGGGTCGATCGTCACCCGGAAGGGGCATTCGCCATCGGGGAGGTCGGCGGTACGCACGATCGCATCGGAGACCTCGTCGACGGTATGCCCCCCGGGGAAGATATCGCTCAGTTTTTGCGCCATATCGACACGGAGGCGGCACGCGGTCAGACGATTCCGCCGTTGGGGAAGATGACCTGACCGTTGATCCAACGGGCCGGGCCGGCGAGGAAAGCAGCAACCTCGGCGATGTCTTCCGGGGTGCCGAGACGTTCGAGTGGAGCCAGCTCGGCGAGGTGTTCGATGGTCTGTTCGTCCTTGCCGTCGAGAAACAGCGAGGTAGCGGTCGGACCGGGCGCGATCGCGTTGACGGTGATGCCCTTTCCACGCAGTTCACGGGCCAGGATGAGCGTCAAATTCTCGACGGCGGCCTTGGTTGCCGCGTACGGGGCGTATGTCGGGTGCTGAAGGCGGGTCTGACTGGTCGAGACGTTGATCAACGCACCCCCGTTTCGAAGCCGGTTGGCGGCGAGTCGGGAGACCACGAAGGTGCCGCGGACATTGGTGCGGTACATCCGGTCGAGGTCGGCCAGATCCAGGGTCGCGACCGTCGAGAGCACCATGATTCCCGCGGTGTTGACGATGACGTCGATCCCGCCGAATTCGGCTTCGACCACGTCGAAGACCTCGGCCATCGCGGACTCGTCGGCAACGTCACCACCGACCGCGAGTGCCCGCCCACCGCCGGTGGTGATCTTCTCGACGATCTGCCGCGCTCTTTGGGCATTGCCGGCGTAGTGGACGGCGACCACAAAGCCGTCGGCGACGAGCCGATCGACCACGGCCCGGCCGATACCTCCGGTACCACCGGTTACGAGGGCCACGCGGGCGCTGCTGTCGACATAGGCCATGATCCACTCCTGTCCGCTTATATGAACGATAAGTCCATATAAGCACAATATGAACGATGCGTCCATTAAAATTTTCGATTGTTTCCCCACCATCGTTCGGGCAGCCGGCAGACCGCCGCAGGTGGATGGAGAAGCTGCCCGTCCGGTGTGCTCACCGATGAATACTCGGCCGGTTCGGCGATGTATTCGGCGATGTAGTGAGATAACGTCCCACCGCAGATTCCGCAGTTCGCGGCGCGCAGACGGCATGACGAACTCCGCCTATCGGTGAATACCGGCGTGGACGGCGAAATCGCAAGGCGGACCCGGGGGCTCCGTACACCGTTCCCAGAGGAGAAATCACAGGATGTACAAAGGTAACTCCTGAGGTTGTACACGGGTTGGTGGAGTCAACTGAAGACGGCTGCCGCTCGGCAGCACGAGTACGATCCGGTCCGAGGAGCTCAGGCCATGCATGCGATGACGACTTCGGCATCGGTCCGCCGCGAGATGCTGCGGCCCACCGGAACCTTGTGGAGTTCGTCGAGCAGGCGTGGCGCGCGCTCGGTCAATGCCGACGCGGTGGCTGCAGTGACCGACCCGGAGACGGGCCGCATCGCCTGCGTCGTGGCCGATGGTGTCGGCGACCATCTGACGGCTGCGCGCGCAGCACGTGCTTGTGCCGCGGTCGCCGCGCGCGTCGGTGCCCGTACCGGCGCACGGGCCGGAATCCTCGCGGCACAACAAGAATTGCTACGAGAATTCCCGCAACCGGAGGCAGACAGCGTGCTGGTCGTCGCCGTGCTTCCGGCACCCGGTCGACCCGACGCACCATGCGACATCGCCTGGGTCGGCGACTGCCGCGCCTACCGGTGGAACGGGCGAGTGCTGCACCAGACCACCACCGACCACACCGTCGCCGAGCTCTGGCGGGCTCGCGCGCGCTCGCCCGAACCCCGGATGGAGCACATGGTCACCACATCGATACGCACCGCACGCCCGTTCGACATCGGGTACGCGGCCACGGGATCGAGCACCGGCAGGCTACTGCTCTGCACCGATGGGGTGCACAGGTGTCTTGGTATCGCCACGATCAAAGCAATACTCGCGGACGACAGGTCGACCGGCTTCGCCGCAGACAGCCTGGTGGACACGGCACTGCGGAGGGGCGGAAGCGACAATGCCACCGCACTGATCGTGGACGGCGGACCGCTCCTCACCGGCCTGGACAGCGGTTCACTCGAAAGGCACGGATGAATGCGTTCGGCCCACCCGGCGATGCCGGGTGGGCCGACAGCGCGTGAGCGGAGCGCGCCTTGCTCACCACACCGGCCCGAGGCAAGGAGTTCAGGAGCCGCGTAGCTCGCGCTTGAGCAGCTTGCCGCTCTGGTTACGGGGCAAGGCGTCCACGAACCGCACCGCCTTGGGCACCTTGAACGGAGCCAAGCGCTGTTTGACGTGATCGATCAACTCGCTCTGGGTGAGCTCGTGTCCGTCCTTGAGTACGACAACCGCCGTCACGGCCTCGATCCATTTCTCGTCGGGGGTTCCGATAACAGCGACCTCGGCGATGGCCGGGTGCGTGTAGATCGCGTCCTCGACCTCACGCGAGGCCACGAGGATGCCACCGGTATTGATGACGTCCTTGATTCGGTCGACGACGGTGATGAAACCTTCGGCGTCCCGGGTGACGAGGTCGCCGGAATGGAACCATCCGTCACGGAAGGCCTCCTCGGTCGCGTCCTGATTGTCCCAGTACCCGAGGCACAGTTGCGGCGAACGGTAGAGGATCTCGCCGGGTTCGCCGTCGGGAACATCGTTGCCGTCGGCGTCGACGACCCGGGTCTCGACGAACAGCACCGGCCGCCCGCACGATGCGGGACGTGCGTCGTGTTCCTCGGGTCGCAGGACCGTGGCGAGCGGGCCGATCTCGGACTGACCGAAACAGTTGTAGAAGCCGAGTTCGGGATAACGGCTCCGGAGGCGTTCGAGGACGGTGACGGGCATGATCGATGCTCCGTACTGTGCCTTACGCAGAGACGACAGGTCGCGGGTGTCGAGATCCGGGTGATTGGCGAGCGGCACCCACACGGTCGGCGCGAGGAACAACGACCCGACGCGCTCCTCCTCCACGAACCGGAGGATCTCGGCGACGTCGGGAGCGGGCAGCAACCGAACGGTTGCGCCGACCGCGAAGTAGGGAAGCAGGAAGACGTGCATCGCGGCCGAGTGGTACAGCGGCATACACACGAGCGGATCGTCGTCGGCGGCCAGGTCGAGCGCCTCGATCGACGACATGTACTCGAAGATCAGGGCGCGGTGGGTCATCATGGCGCCCTTGGGCCTGGAGGTCGTACCCGAGGTGTAGAGCAGCTGCACGAGGTCGGTATCGGCCACCGGGACGTCGAGCGTCGGTATATCGCCGGACCGCGCCACCGACAGCAGGGACCCGTCGGCGTCGCGAAGGGGCACGACGGTCTCGGCGGGCACGTCGGCCAGTATCTGTCGAAGGTTGTCCGTCAGGGCCGGATCGACCAGGACGGCCTGCGCCGCCGACTGACCGAGCAGGTACGACAGTTCCTCACCGCGCAGCGCGTAGTTGATCGGCACATGCACCAACCCGGCACGCGCGGCCGCGAGATATCCGATGGCGTAGGCATCGGAATTGGTGCCGTAGGCCGCAACGCGGTCGCCTTTGCGCAGGCCACGGGACAGCAGATGAGCAGCAGCGCGCGTGACGGAGTCGTCGAGCTCTCGATAGGTGAACTGCCGGTCGCCGAACCGGAGCGCAACCCGGTTCGGATAGCGCGCCGCGGTGCGGCGCAGGATTCCGTCGACGGTACTCTGCCGCGGGTCGATATTCATGCAGCGCAGGTTATAGGGCGTCCAACTAAATAGTCCAGGGTTAAATAGTCCAGGGTCGATATACCGTCCACCGCGGCCGAGCAGGCGGAACAGATCGGTACCGCCGGGATCCGCACCGGTCCTGCGTGGGGCTGCTCCATGGCCGATCGCCGCCGTTCGGGCATTGCGCCGATCGGCCACGGTTTCAATAGGAGCCTATCTTCCTCGAGTGTTTCGGTCGGAACCGCTGCAGGGTGGCGATTCCTTCGAAGCGGAATCCTGTTCCGAGGCGACCACGGTATTCGTGGTGCTCGGGTACGCCTGCCGCGATATCGAACAGAAGAGCTGCCCGATTTCACGGCCGAAGCCCTCCCACCGGCGAAATGGTCGGTCGGTGTCGTGCCGGGATTCGCCGGCGGTTCATGCAGCCCATACCGTTCCGCGTGCCTCGTACTCGAGCATCTCCTCCAATCCGGCCACCACGTCGGCGCCGAGTTCGCGGCGGGTCAGCCAGATGGCCAGTTCCAGCCCGGAGGTGATCCCGCCCGCTGTCACCAAGTTTCCGTCGTCGACCACGCGCGCGTTCTTGACCAGACCGCCCTGTTGCTCGAGTGTGGCTCGGGCGCGGTGATGAGTGGTGCAGGGCCGTCCCTTCACCAGTCCCGCTGCGCCCAGCAGAATGGCACCGGTGCACACCGATGTGATGGTGAGGCCGTTTCGCGGGCAGTCCGCGAGCGCCCGTGGAAGGACGCCGCGGTCGATTTCCGACCAGATCCCTGGTTCGTCGCGTTGTGTGTAGCCGCCTCCGGGTACGACCACGATGTCCGCAGAGTGCGGCGCCCACGGTTTGGTGACCTGGATCTCGGTGCCGTATGCCGCGCGCACCAGCCCCGTCCGACCTGTTGTCACGAAGTCGACATCGACACTGCCGTCGGCGAGCACGCCCGCGGCGCAGAACACCTCGAAGGGCGCGATGAAATCCAACTCCTCGACACCGTCGTACATCACGATATGGACCCGCAGTCGCTCTTTTCGAGCGTTCTCGACCGGAGGGCTCGTGTCATCTTCTCCTGCACTCGGCGCGCAGGCCGCCACTAAAGGGGCACTGCCCGCCGCTGCGATCGCTTGCAGCGCACGCCTTCTGTCCATCTCTACTTTCTCGCCTCCTTACTCGTCGTCGACGGTTTTCTCGTCTGCGTGTTCTGCGGGCCCACCCGGGCGCGGTGGTGCTCACCCCGTCTCCCGGTAGGCCCTCGTCACCGAACCGACGAAGTCCCGGCCATCCACCCCGTCGTAGACGATCGTGTACGTGAAGATGTTCCGCTCCCCCGAAATCCATTGCGGGCGAGTCGAGTATCCCGGTGACCAGCACGGACGAACAGTGGCGTGAACGACACCTATGCGTAAGATCCGGCCATGCATCGTGTCGCTGTACTTGCCATCGACGGAGTGGTGGGATTCGATCTGAGCATCCCGTGCCAGGTCTTTTCCCTCGCGCCCGGATACGAAGTCCGCGTCTGCGCCGAGCCGCGCGTGACGGCGACCGCCGCCGGACAGCAGGTTTTCCGGATCTCCTCGCAGTACAACCTCGACGATGCCGATGACTCCGATACCGTAATCGTCCCCGGCGTCGACCTCGACCGGCCGTTGCCCACACGGGTCGTGTCCGTGGTACGCCGGGCCGCGGAGCGCGGCGCACGAGTCGCTTCGATCTGCACAGGGGCCTATGTTCTCGCGGCTGCGGGTTTGCTGGATGGCCGCACGGCAACGACGCACTGGGCTCTCGCCGACCACCTGGCCACCGAGTTTCCGGCCGTCACCGTGGATCCATCCATTCTGTTCGTCGACAACGGAAAGGTCCTGACATCGGCCGGTGTCGCCGCAGGGCTCGACCTGTGCCTGCACATGGTGCGGTGTGACCATGGCGCGGCTGTGGCCGCCGATACGGCACGAATGATCGTGATGGCGCCCCAGCGGGCCGGTGGCCAAGCGCAATTCATCGAACGTCACGAACCCATCGACAACTCCGATCCCCTGGGACCGGCCTTGCAGTGGATGCAGGACAATCTGGATACCCCGATGACGATCGCCGATATCGCCGCGAAAGCCTCGATGAGTACCCGCACGCTGTCCCGGCAGTTCCGTGCCCACACCGGAACGACCCCCGTGCAGTGGCTCGTCCACCGCCGACTGCAATACGCGCGCGAGCTACTCGAGACCACCGATCTCGCAGTGGAACGTATTGCTCGGGCCTCAGGGTTCGGATCGATCGAAACCATGCGACATCACTTCGCCCGGCATGTCGGCACCACGCCGACCGCATACCGCGTGGCATTCCAGCAGCGACATCCCCCGGCACATGAACAACGATACGAGGACGCCGACCGGCAGGCGAACCAACCGGCAACGATGTCACCAGGCGCCCACGCTGCCCGGCGGTCGGCCCAGGTGCCCCTCGGTTCCCATCGCGGCCCATGAATCGCAGTAACCCGATTCCACTGCCGACCCATCCCGGCGCCTGCCCGTCGTGGACACGGACGTCGCGACGGGGGCACTCGCGAGCGCGGCCGAGTCGGCGTGACAGGCACCAGCACCTGACAATACGATTGCGTCGGTATCGGGGCGCTGGGTCAACATTTCGTGTGCCACGGTTCCCAGTACGGCGACCGGGTCCGGGGCGTCGACATCCAACAGGTGTGAACCGGTATCGCGGACAAGCCGTTTGGCGTGGTCATAGGATTCGTCCCAGGTTTCGCCGTGCCGGATCACGGCCGCACCGTAGTACACGAGCTTCGACACCGCGAGGACGGCGGTGTTACGAGGCACCACCACCATCAGCGAAACCTCGACCTCCCCACAGGCTTCGACATAGGCGATGCCGTGGTTGCCGGATGAGGCGATAACGCAACGCGTTCCCACCGGCAGAGCCTCTACTCGATAACGCAGCAGTTGTGCTGCCCGATCCTTGATCGATCCCGTGTCCGGGGAGAGGTTTTCCAGCGCGAGACGCGGATCCACCGGTGTCTTCCAGACGAGGCCCCTGCTCAGGCCGACCATTCGGGTCAGTGGAAGACCGAACCCAGCGACGAGTTTCAGCACCTCCCAACGCTGTTCGGGGGTGGGCGCGCAGATGCGTGGATGCCATCTTCATCCCGCCGACCGCATCGATCTCTCGATACAACATGCCGATGGTACGTAGCGGATCGATCATTTCCCTTCCGATACGGGACCTGACGATACAGGCGAACGCATGGTAAGGCAGCGAATATCCGGTGATATTCGTGTCGGTAGCCGCTCGGGAAAGCCCGCGTCGGCCCCGGGACCGATGGGGCAGGGTGCAGCTGTCGCCGTATGCACGTCCACCGACCGACACGAGCACGATCGCGACCGACATCGCGCGATCATCGATCGATGTCGTGCGGATTGCCGTCAGGCACGGAACCTACGGGCGACGTCGGGCAGCGCGTCGGCCGGCCGATCGACGTGCTCGATGAGCGTGAATTGCGCCGGGGTGACCCGTACACAGTCGCCGTGGTCGACGCCGCCACGACGAACCGTGAAAATGCCGTACTTTTCCAGCAAATACCGGACGATGGCCTCATCGTCACCCTGAGAGGCCCGGCCCGAGATACGAAACGAGGTGATCGCTGCGTACATCGAGGGGTCCTCCGGTGTCAGGATCTCGATATTGTCGATGTGCCGGACCCGGTCGACCCAGTGGTTGCGCAGACGACGAAGCCGGGCCTGCTCGACCGATGCCCCGAGCTCCGCGTGACAGTCCAAAGCGGTATCCACGGTGAGAAATGTGGCTGCGTCCGATGTGCCGGAGTGCACCCGCGAGCGGATATCGTCGGCGGGATAGATCTCGTCGCCGAATGCGAGATCGATATCACCCAAGCGTTCCCGACGTATGTAGAGAAAACCGGCGCCGAGCGGCGCATTGATCCACTTGTGCAGGGAGAAGCCGACGAAATCCGCCCCCCCAGATCGGGAATGGTGAAATCGAGTTGTCCCCAGGAATGCGCGGCATCGACGATCACGTCCACTCCCCCGCTGTGCGGCCATGGCGACCACTTCCCGCACCGGCACGACCAATCCGGTGCGATTGTTCATATGACTGAGCAGCAGCAGCCCGACGCGGGGGTGATCATGCAGGGCCCGCGCGTAGGTGTCGAGAACCGCCGCACCGGCCATGGCGGCAAGCTCAAGCTTTCGCCCGATATCTTCCAGCTCGGCCTTGTAGGACGTTCTGAGCAGGTAGGAGTTGGACTCGTTGAGCCGGTCCATATTGGTCAGGTAGGCCTGCCGCACAGGGGCCGGCATGATCCCGTAGTAGCCGTTTTCCAGATTGACGATGCCGGGAGTCGTGGGAGACCGACTCGCCACCCGCGTCCAGAACCGTTCGTCGCGTGCGAGTTCCTCGGGGGTGCAACCTTCGGGCGCCACGACCGGTTCGACCTCACGCGCCGTGATCCCGGGCCGATCGCTGCTCGATCCCCCGGACACCGGTAGACCCGCACCTATGACGACCATGTACCGTGGCACGGTCGATGCCCAGTCGATGTTTTCGTGGATGACGTGCCCGAGGTCTCGGACGTATCGGCGAGTATCGAGGCCGAAGTTTCCGGTTCGTGCACTCAATGCGAGGAATCGACACATGATCCCGACCCCGGAGCGGGATTGCGCGATCGACAGCAACCTCGAGCGAACAACCGTCCTGTGCGGCGACAACCCCGATGATATTCCATTGATTCGTTTCACCCATGACAACGGTTTTGGCGAAGGAATGAAGGTCGTTGTCCAATGCCGCTATCAGTCCGGTCATCTCGGACAGCGCTCGAATCGTGGGATTGTTGTACTCCGGGTCGGGAATCTCGTAGCCACCCACCAGCTCGATTGTCACCGTGACCACCTCACCGGCGATCGAAGGCGAGAAAGCACAGGGCGAAGCCATCCGCCCATTGCCGCGGGTGGTCGATGACCACGGTGGCTGCCCGATAACGCGGGCATGTCGCGGAGGCCGGTTCGATTCCACCCCTGCCAGGGATAGTGATCGTGTCGACCGACGATAACGGTCACGAGGCCGTGGTACCCGATCGGCGCCCCACTCCTGGGTTGTCCGTAACCAGGCAGAGCCCGGCATATGGTCTTCGTCGACCTGGAGACCGCGCATCGGCCGGTACGGTTTCCGGATATGAGACGGTCGGGCATCGAGATCACCCGTGAAGCGTGACCGAGAACCGGTCAATCCTGTTTGTTCACCAGAACGGTCAGAATATCGCGAAGCTGAGCCATACGTTGCGGCCCCAGGGTGTTCTCCCAGTCGCGTTCCAGGGCCTGCATACTGTTGCGCAGCACGCGGGTGGCGGTGCGACCACGTGACGTGAGACAGACCAGCTTGGCTCGACGGTCGCCGGGATCATCGATACGAGTGAGATACCCTGCGCGCTCCAGTGTTCCGATGACCTGGGCAGCGGCTTGACGTGTCACGCCGAGATGGATTGCCAGGTCCGACGCCCGTAGGCCGCCACCCAACAGGAGCGGAAACAGCTGCAGGGCGTGACGCGGCAACAGGTCTGCCATACCGTTGGCGGCGAACGCCTCGGTCAACCTCAGACTGCTCGAACGAGCAAGGCGGTAGACCAACGCCGGCGGCGCAGCCGATGGAGGAGTAGCAGCTACATCACTCATCCCAGATATTCTGCCACTTGCATTTAGACAAGAGGCTTGCGTAAATTGATCCCGACGGTCGAACGGACCCCCACGTTCGGGTGGCATTCCTCGATCCCGCCACACCTCGGAGAACAGGAATGGTCGATGATTCGTTTCAGCGGATACCCTCTTGTCGCGTACGGACAACCGTCCTCGGCCCGATCGCTCGACCACGACATCCGCCCGTGAACACGTCCCAGGGTCACACGTTCCACCGGCACCGCGGGAACGCGGCATCGATGTACACGACACGACCGGGACGGCAGGATGTATACCGACCGTAACCGTCGAGCAGTGGGAGCTGCTCGTTCGAGGCGCCTCCGTACTGCATTCGCCGCATTGATCACCTCGCCGGAGGTATCGCTGTGGGATATCGTCGGCGGTGGGCGTGGTCTGGTGGACGTGGCATCGCCGCATCTGCTGTATGTCGTGGTGTATTCCCTGACCCGGGACGTACCGCTCGCGGTGTGCTCGGCGCTGCTCTGGAGCGCAGGCCTGGTACTGACGCGCGTGATCACCCGACAACCACGCCGGCAGTCGGCCGTCGGCCTGGTGCTGGTGGCGATATCAGGGCTGTTGGTCCTCACAACCGGCCATGAGACCGACTTCTACCTGCCGCACATACTGCGCAGCACGGCATGGGGTGCACTACTTTTGCTGTCGCTACTCGGTCGCCACCCCCTCGTCGGTGTACTCGTCGGTCCCGCGATCGGGGTACCCGACTGGCGCAAGGATCGGATTCTGCTGCGTGCCTATCGACAGTGCACCGCCATCTGGGCGGGGGTGGTCGTCATCCGTACGGCGGTGCACGTGTCGCTCTACTTCGCGAACAATGTCGTCGCCCTGGGGATCGCGCACATTCTCATGGGCGTTCCACTGTTCACCGTCATGGTGTATGTCATCCTACGCATTCTGCGTCGCGGCCACGCCGCCTACCGGGCCGGGCATCCCACGGCCTCGACATCGGCTTTGGACACGTAACGGACCCGGGGATAGTACGACCCCATACTCGATTCCGGGTCAGCGGGATCGGCATTCTGGATCGAGTGCCGGAAATCACCGCTCGGGAGCATGTTCCGCATGATCAGCAGATCCGATCCGGAGTCGGTGGGCAGCCATCCGATGCCACACTCGCCGGTGGCGTTCGCCGGACGATCGCCCGAGGACGAGGCGACGATGGTATAGCCGCCATCGGAGTCCAGGGTCGTCTCGTCGTCGACAACACATGCGGTCACGGCGGTCGATGCGGGGTTGTTGCTGCACAGCGACCAGTACCGCACCTGACCCGAGCCCATGACCGGCTGTTTGTGATATGTGGCTGGAGTGCTCGGCATCCTTGCCTGGATCACCGCCACCCGACCCGGTTCGAGCAAGGTGGCGAGATACTTGTTGTCCGGGTTGGAATAGAGGCCACCACCGGCGAACGGTTGCCAGTCCGGCGCGTGTGGTGGCGTCTTTCGCCCGGACGACCGCATCACCTGTCCGGACGAGTGCGGGGCATGAGGGTCGTGGGACGCGGTCGGCGCGATGCACTCGGGCAGGTCCCGGTGCGTTCCGTCGGGCAGATTCACGGAGAGACGGGGAAGTCCTGCACCGCCGGTGGCGTCGAAACCGGCATCGGGACGATATATCCGGTAGGCGACCGGGACATTACCGGTGATATCGCCCACATAGAGAGTATTGACCTCCGGATTCGGTGGCGGCGCACTCCTCACGACCCGGACGGTGTATCCACGCGCCGAACCTTCACGGTCGGCACCGTCACCGAACGGGTTCACACTGCCGCTATCCGCGGCGATGGCCTGGTCGTTGAGTGACCCCACCACATCCCGCTCGGAGTAGGCGGTGTACGACATGTACCGCGCGTGCGGAAAGGCCCCGTGAATGGTCAGACTCGCTCCGGGAATCGCCGGCAGAAAGGTCGTCCAGTAGTTGGCAAAGGTGTCCGGGAATGCGAAATTGATCGTATCGGCGCCTATCCGCGGACTCCACCCACAGGCAAGGTTGGCCACGACATCACCATCGGGGGTGGCCCCCGCCGGGACGGTCCCCATCGTGGTCGATGCAACCACCGCGCACCCCAGCGCTATCGCGATGATCGCCGTCCGCACGCCATGACGCCGCCCATCCGGCGCGACATCGGTTCCCGATTCGACATATGTCTTCCCTATACCCATGGACAAACTCCTGGACCATTCTCTTCAACTGGAGATTCGACAACCCACTATAGACAAGCCTCTTGCCTATAGTATGGGCGTCAGCGCATCTCCGCGCCGGCGTCGGGATGATCTCGAAAGTCGCGAGGCCGACGCGCCCCGATCGCACCGACGATCGGAGGCGTTGCGTATGCCGAGCAGATGGATACGGACGAAGGACCGAAAGCTTGACGATGGATTTTCTACGACTCCGGTTTCTCCGGATCGGAGGCCCACCGACCGAGCCCCTGGACGTGTCGCCGACCCTACGATGGCGGCGTGTAACCGTGGCGACCGCCATGGCCTTCGTGACAACCGCCTGCTCCGGTGAGGCGACCGTGGCAACACCCGACACTCTGCACGAATCACCTGCCACGGAAGCGGTCTTTCCCGGTGCGATATGGGAACGGGTGGCGCCATCGGACGTCGGCCTCGATCCCTCGAAACTGGAAACCCTCGTGTCGAAAGCCGCAGCGGCCGACTCGTCGTGCCTGGCCGTGGTACGGGACGGCAAGATCGTCATCGACGAGCACGGACCCGGACCGGATATGCCCCCTCGAGAGGCATTCTCGGTGACCAAGTCACTGACCGGACTCCTGGTGGGTGTGGCGGTCGGGCGTGGCGAGTTGTCCGTGTCCGACAAGGTCGCCGATTACATACCGCAGTGGCGGGGAACCCCCTCGGAGGCGGTGACGGTGGAACACCTTCTCACCAACACATCGGGTCGAGCATGGGACGCCGGCACCGATTACGGGCAGATGGCCATGCAGGCGACGGACAAATCGGCATTCGCCATAGGTCTCGGCCAAGAGGCCGCGCCGGGTACGACATGGGTCTACAACAACTCGGCGGTACAGGTGCTGGCGAAAGTACTCCATACAGCGACCGGGATACACCCGTCCGACTATGCCGCAGAGCATATCTTCGGCCCTCTCGGCATGAAGAACTCTCATCTGGGTCGCGACCGTTCAGGCGAAGCGATGACCTTCATGGGATTGCGCACCACCTGCCTCGATCTCGCCCGGCTCGGTCTCCTCATGCTCCACGAGGGAAACTGGAACGGCACGCAGATCGTGGACGCCGACTACGCTCGGGCCTCGGTGACCCCGAGCACCGACCTCAACCGCGGCTACGGTCGTCTGTGGTGGGTCAATGCCGAGGGACTCGTCGTCTCGCCCACTCTCGCGACCACCGGCCGAGATGATCGGAATACGATGATGGGGCCACTGGTCCCGAGCGCCTCGACCAATACCTTCTGGGCCCTGGGTTTCCAGAACCAGACTCTGGCCGTACTACCGGAATCGAATACGATCGCCGTCCGACTGGGTCCCGAACCATCCCCGCAAACACCTTTCGGTTTCCGCGAACTCACCACCGGTGTGCTCGAAGCGATACGGTGACTCGCCCCTTCGGGCGAGTGCCCATATTCCGGCATCGACGTATCTCCGCGGCATCCTCGGAAAGATCCTCGACGGACGGGTCGTGTATTGCCGCCGAAGAATGTGTTATCACCGTTTCTGTGGGGGGAAAAGCCAGGTCAATGCGGTAACACTCTTGTCGAAATACATCCTGTGCTCAGGGTGGAGCCCGTAGGCGAGGTCTTCGAAGACACTGCAGCGGGCATAGAACAGCGCACGGTCACCGATGGCCGGGTCGGCTGCGAATCGGGTTCGATAGCTGTCGAGCGCCGCGTCGAGGGCGGTGGGGCCCAGGTCACGGCAGATGAGACCGAAGTCGTAGGCCGCATCGACCATTGCCGCGTCGCTCCAGTCGATGATGCCGGAAACACGATGGGTTCGGGGATCGAGCAGGATATGCTCGACCCCCAGGTCGTTGTGGGAGAACACCGGACCCGCACCTTCGCTCGGAGGTGGGGTCGCGAGGAAGGACTCCACGGCCGGACGGTGTTGCTCCGGAACATGGTCGACGACGGCCGTGTAGTTGTCGACGGCCTCATCCAGCCATAGCCGTGGCGGCAGAACATCCTCATCGACGAGGTCGGCGATCTGCTCACGATCGGTCGTGTGCAGCACCGACAGCAGCTCCCCGAGCACCGCGGCGACGGAATCGGCGTGACCCGCCCTGATGGCGGCGGACAGGCCGATCAGGGGTTGCCCGGCGAGTCGCCGATAGGCCAGGCACCCATGTTCGGCGGCGACGAAGAGCGGCCGAGGGACGGGTACCGGCGACAGCCGTGCCACGACGGTCAGCAGCCGGCTTTCCCTGCGCACCGATTCGGACCGACGACCCCGGTCCGGGTCCTTGCCGAAACGAACGATCAACTCGTGGTCGACCTCGTAGGAGATATTGTCCTGCCCCTCGCCGAGAAATGTCACCGAACCGACCTGGTAACCCGGTATGTGAGCGTGGACGAGGGCGATCACATCGGCAGGCGGGACAAGTGGCTCTTCGTGCATTCCACGACCGTAACGATATGTCGTGCAACGGGCGAATCCACGCATCGATGGCGAAGCCTCGTTCACTTGATTTTCCCGAGCGGTCGAGATCGACCTCGCTGTGGTATCGAATACGATCGGGCCGCCCACAAGGTCGGTACCGGCGGGACCGGCTTCGACCATCTTCGCCGTATCATCCGCCGGGACCGCTGAGACACGATGGGATGAAGGCCGGTCGGCATCCGTGGGCGAGCCGGACCGATCGACAGCGATCACGGGGTTGCCGAATCCCCACCGAACTCGATACGCAACGTCGAAAGACTTCGACGCATCTTCAACCGACTCCATTTACGCTGCTCGGCCAGGGATTTCGGACATCGTTGCGGGGGAAAACGAACGCACGCAAGGATATTCCGCTAATCTGCAACGCGTGCCGGTCCGGAACACCGAGGCTCGGCGAGTCCCGTTCGCGCACCGACGAACTCGTGACATCGACCGGGCACCAGCGAGATGAGGAGGAGGCAAGGACTTCCGCGGCGTCATCGTTACCACGCCCGATCATCACGTCCCCCGGATCTTCCCTCGACCGGGTACCCGCCGGCGCGCCACGAATTGATCCAGTTGAACCGAACCGCCGTGTCTTCGGCACGGCGACTCATCGAAAGGCAGGTCCCACGATGACAACGACCTCGGCGTATTCCGCATCCCCGACCGGGCAGGAGGCTCGCGAGATCGACGCGGTCGTCGTCGGAGCCGGGTTCGCCGGCCTCTACATGCTGCACAGGTTACGGGGACTCGGTCTCTCGGTGCAGGTATACGAAGCGGGTGACGGACTCGGCGGCACGTGGTATTGGAACCGTTATCCCGGCGCACGCGTCGATGTGAAAAGCATGTACTACAACTACTCCTTCGACCCGGAGCTCGAACAGGAGTGGGAGTGGACGGAGAAGTACCCGCCGCAGCCGGAGTTGCTCCGCTACATCAACCATGTCGCGGATCGCTTCGACCTGCGTAAGGACGTGCAATTACGGACCAGGGTCACCGCCGCGGTCTACGACGAGTCCACCGCCCGGTGGCAGATCACGACCGATCGAGGCGAGGTCGTCTCGGCGCGGTTCGCGATCATGGCGACGGGCTGCCTGTCGGTGCCGAAGATGGTGGAGATCCCGGGCATCGAGAAGTTCCGAGGCCGCAGTTTCCACACCGGTAACTGGCCCGAGGAGGAGGTGGACTTCACCGGCCGGCGGGTCGCGGTGATCGGCACCGGCTCCTCCGGGGTGCAGGTCATCCCGCTCATCGCCGAAGCGGCCGAGGAACTCACCGTGTTCCAGCGAACCGCGAACTATGTTCTGCCCGCTCGCAATCACGCGATCGATCCCGAGTTCCAACGTGGGATCAAGTCCCGTTACCGCGAGGTACGCAAGGCCAACCGGGAATCGTCGTTCGGCATCGCGCAGCCCGAGGCCACCAAGGGGGCGCTCGAGGTCAGCGAAGAGGAGCGAAACGCCTTCTACCACCGGGTATGGTCGGACAAGGACAGCGAACTGGTCAGCATGCTGGTCGGATTCACGGACATACTCTCCAACGACGCCGCCAACGAGACCGCCGCCCAGTTCATCCGCGACCGAATCGCCGAGATCGTGACGGATCCTGCTGTCGCCGCGCTACTTCAGCCCACCGGCTACTTCGGCGTCAAACGCCCGGTTCTGGGGACGAACTACTACGAGACCTTCAACCGTCCCAATGTCCGGCTCGTGGACGTTCGCGCGACCCCGCTCACCGAGATCACCGAGTCGGGACTCGCGACGACGCAGGAGAATTTCGAGTTCGACGATATCGTCTACGCCACCGGATTCGACGCGATGACCGGTGCACTGGACGCGGTCGACATTCGCGGTCGCGCAGGCGTGTCGTTGCGAGAGAAGTGGTCCGCCGGCCCGATCACCTATCTCGGTCTCGCCGTGGCAGGCTTTCCGAATCTCTTCACGATCACCGGCCCGGGCAGCCCCTCGGTTCTGTCGAACATGATGGTGTCCATCGAGCAACACGTCGACTGGATCGCGGACGCAATCGAAGCAATGCGCTCCAAGGGCGTTACGACCATCGAGGCAGAACCCGACGCGGAGCGGGAATGGACGCGACACGTCGACGAAGTCGGTGATATGACGCTCTATCCGAAGGTGGACTCCTGGTATGTGGGGTCGAATGTGCCCGGTAAGCCGAGGGTCATGTACGCCTATATCGGCGGCGTCGGCGCATACCGTGAGAAATGCGACCAGGTCGCCGCCGACGACTACGCCGGTTTCACCCTGACTCGGTAACCGAGGCCCCGGGGTGGTCGACGCTGCACGGCGCGCCACCCCGGGATGCCGAAATCTCCACCTGAGGGGCAAGTACCCGAGTTCTACACAATCGAGCCACGGTAACGGATATGGGCGCACTCGGACTGCGCGTCGGTGGCGCCGGGATTCGAAACCGGTGGCGTGGTCGCGAGCAACGTGATCTCTGTCAGATGAGACGCATCGGTGGGCACGCCGGAAACCGAACCGGTAGCGCCGCCAATGCGCGATGGAACTGCCCCTGCCGCCAAGGTAGTTGGTGCGCGGGCATTTGCGGGCGGATATCCGGCAGGGCGTCGAGTAGCATGTCGATGCCCTGCGAGGCAATCGTCCGAGCAAGAGACTGGGCCGGGCAACTGTGCGGGCCGGCGCCCCAGGCCAGGTGTGATCGATTACCCCTGCGGTCACCGGCCGCGACGGCGGGATCGTTGTTGCATGCGGCCAAACTGATGACCACCGGTTGATCGGCCGGTAGCCATGTATCGCCGACGAGTTGCGGCTGCCTGGGGTAGCTCACGCACCAGTTCGCCAGCGGCGGGTCTTCGAACAGCACCGCATCGATGGCATCCCGGGTGGCCATGGCACCGCTGAGGACCTCTCCTCCGTATTGCTCGTCGGTCATCAACAGCAGCAGCGCATTGAGGATGAGATTGCAGGTCGGCTCCGTACCCATCGAGAACAGGAGCGCGGATTGGTTCACCATTTCCATGGGATCGAGCCCGTCCGGGTGCTGTAACAGCGCCGACGTCAGATCGTCGCCCGGTTCGGCCTCCTTCTGTTGGACAACACCGATCAACGCCTGAGTGAAACGCTGCTGTCCTTCTTCGGCGTCCACTCCCTCCAACATCGCCGCCATCCCGAAGTAGGCCTCGGCCGCGGCATCCTCGGGAAAGCCCATCAACTCACTCAGCACCCGAAAGGTCAACGGAAACGCATAGTCGGTTCGCAGGTCGGCGGTACCACGTTCACAGAAGTCGTTGATCAGCGCATTGGCGATCCGGGTGACCGTGTCGTGCACCTTGTGCAGGTCGACGGTGTTCACTGCCGCGATGATGGTGCGGCGGTAACGTTCGTGTTCCAACCCCGCAGTACGCATCGCGTTCTGCCGGTAGCCCAACATCGGCAGCATCGGGGAGTCGGCGGGGGCGTTCTTCTCCCATCGGCGTGGATCGGCGGGAAAATGGGTCTCGTCGTTGAGGATTTGCATGGCCACCTGATAACCGATCACAAGTGTCGCCGGCACTCCCGGAGAAAGCTCGATCGGCACCAACGGGCCGTGACGTCGCATATCTTCGTAGAAACGATGTGGATCGGCCGCGAACGAAGGGGCGTCCAGCCGAATGTGCGAGTCGGCGGACGGCGGAGAACCGTGCGGGGCCAAGGACTCCTTCTGCAAAGCCGGATCTGTACTGCTCAACGCGTGACCCCTCCGCGTGGTGCCGTGTTGTCTCCCCTTCGTCCCACTGCGGAACGTCCTGGCATCCTATGTATCGGCATGATGGGGCATGTTACCGGGAACAGTTGCATCACAGCATCTTTGATGTAACCAACGTTGCGACTCGTCGCACCCGTTGGCACCGGCAGTGTGTCGGCCCAGGATTCCGGACACCGCACCCGAGGCCATGGTCGGCTTCGCAAGACCGGAACGCTCCGGCGTGAACACCGCTTGTTCCACCGAAACGCAAACACCGGTTCGTCGAAGCCGACCCATATTCCCGCACCGTCTCGAGAACCGATCGAAAACGACGTGATCACATACGGATTGCATCATCGCCGCGCGATCGGCGATGGGTGCGAATCCCGATATCGGTCGGACCGAACCATCCCTGCCGGGTACCGCCGGCCCTACGCCGTAATCAGGTGTTTCGACGAGATCACCGCGGCGGAGTCGGTCGGCGACATCCGCAAAACGCGCTCGATGTCACGGTATTGCCGATTACGAGCAGCCCGAGGTGGTATACGAACTCGACCGTATTCCAGTGAGTAGGTGCTACAGCCAGATCTCCTCGGCGCGTTCGACGGCTTCCAGGGTGAAGTAGTCGCCGGTCTCCAGGTCCTCGAGCAAGGTGGCGTGTGTCGGCGTCCAGCCCAGCAACGCCTGGGTGTGCTCGCTGGATACGGGCACATCGAGGGAGAACAGTGTGGCCAGAAATGGGTTTCCGAGGTGTTCGACGGCCTGATCGAGGGACAGCGAGGCGGTGGGGATGTCGAGGATCTGCGCAATCCGTTCCGCGATGCTCGAGATCGTGACGGCGCTTTCTCCGGTGCCGTGCAGCACATTGCCGGCGGGAGCTTTCTCCAATGCCGCTCGAAAGAGGCGGGCGGCATCGGCGCGGTGCACGGCCGGCCAACGATTGGCGCCGTCACCGATATAGGCGGAGACACCCGCTCTGCGCGCGGCCGCGATGAGTGCCGGGACGAACCCGTGGTCGCCTGGACCGTGCACGGTCGGCGCAAGTCGCACAACGCAGGCACGAACCCCTCGATCGGCGAAGCCCAGACAGGCCTGCTCACCCGGGAGACGGAAGGCGGCGACCGACCGGGGATCCGGCGCGTCCTGTTCGGTGCCGACCCTACCGGGCGTCATAACCAGCGTGCCCGACGTACTGACGAGTGGCTTGCCGGACCCGACCAGCTCCTGCCCGAGCGCTTCGATCGCGGCGCGGTCACGCCGGATGAGGGCCTCCGGATCGGCGAAGTCACCGCCGAAGGCCATATGCAGAACACCATCGGCGCTCCGGGCGCCCTGGCGCAAGACATCGAGGTCGTCCAGGGAACCACGAAGTGGTGCGGCTCCCAGCGCCTCCAGTCGTGCCGCGGCGGTCTCCGAACGCGCCAATCCGGTGACGGTGTGACCGGCTGCGATGAGCTCGGCGATGACGGTGGGACCGGTCTGTCCGGTACCTCCGGTAACGAAGACATGCATGAAGACCTCCAAGGTGATGCCATCGACCGACGCTTTTTAACGCCATTAACTGACATTAAACGTTATGCCAGTTAATGGCGCAACGGTGAACGGACAACCGTCACGTTGCGGTAATCTCGCAGGATGCCACGCAGCGGAGCAGACGCGCGGCGCCGCCTACAACAGGCGGCCCTGGAGCTGTTTCAGGAGCAAGGGTTCGACCAGACCACAACGGCGGAGATCGCCGCCCGGGCCGGAGTGAACGCGCGCACCTACTTTCGGCACTTCGCCGACAAGCGAGAGGTGCTCTTCGACGGCGAAGCCGACCTACGCATCGCGCTGATGCAAGCGATCACCCGGGCACCGGAAGGACTGGAACCATTCGAGGTACTGCTGCGTGCATTCCGGGCCTCCGCGCAGATGCTGGCGGACAACCGACCGTTCTCCGAACCACGGTGGAAGGTCATTGCCGCAACCCCGGCTCTGCACGAACGCGAACTGGCCAAATACGCCCGGCTCACCGACGCCGTCGCGGAGGCACTTCGCCACCGCGGCATCGGCAACGCTCGGGCCGATTTGGCCGCCCGGACCGGATGGGCCGCCTACCAGCACGCGGTCCACACCTGGATGGCGGATCCCTCGCAAAGCCTGGACACGTATCTCTGCCGCGCCTTCGACGAGCTACGCACTCTCTCCCTCGCCATCCCACCATCGGGTCCGAACCCAGAGCACTGACCTCGCGCACCTGTGGTCACCGAACCCGGTCGCGCTCGAGGTCCGGTACCCATTTGTCACCCTTCTCAGGTGAACCGGGCCCCCCACACCCCGAGATCCCGGCCCTCAACCTGTGCTACGTTCCCCAGAACCATAGGGGGAGGGTATGGGGCTTGGAGCAGTTCGGCAGCATTCTGTGGAACGGCACGGGCGAGGTCGATGCGATGGCGTTCACGTCGGAGACATTGATCGACCCGAATCTCGATCGAATCTTCGTCGGCGCCGGTGGCGAGGCGCATCGAACAGTGCATACTCGTCCGGTACGCGATATCGCGACGGTCACCTACCGGCACGAGGTTCCAGGATCTGGAGAACGAGCCCATCGGCGCTGCCTTCACACAATTCGTCGCCGGAATGCGCTCGGTTCGAGAGCACATGGCGCGGGCCCGACGTCTT
Source organism: Nocardia paucivorans NBRC 100373 (assembly GCF_000308675.1). Taxonomy (GTDB): domain Bacteria; phylum Actinomycetota; class Actinomycetes; order Mycobacteriales; family Mycobacteriaceae; genus Nocardia; species Nocardia paucivorans. Next base: position 72,714 of record NZ_BAGE01000040.1, read on the forward strand.
CGCCATCCACAGCAGCACGATCGCCGGCAACTCGATGCAGAAGAAGTGTATTGCCGAAATCTACGGGACCGGGACAACACCCTTCGATGCCTACCCCTTCGCTCCCGGGGACTACGGGCCCGGCGAGCCTGACTGAACCACTACGTATCCGGTACGGCGTTCCGCGACCTGGAAGAGGAGAACGCTCGAGTGCGCGCGGAGCTGGAAGCAATGCGATACACCGTGCATGTGACCGGACGCCGACTCGTGGTCGACCGGTATGCCGGTCAACCCGACTACAGTGCCGTGATCACCGCGGCATTCGCCCGATTTCACCCCGACGACGAGTCCGGCCGACCCGAGGTCATGGATCCCCGGCGGGATATGAACGAAGTCGAGGAACAGATCGTCGACCGGGTCGCGGTATTGTATCCGCGTGCCTTCGGGCAGCTGACGATCCATACCACTCGATACCGTGATTTTCTCGATCCGGTGGTCGACCGCTTCGATGTCGAGCTGCGCTTCTATCTCGATTACCTCGAGTTCGTGCGACAACCGGCGACCCGTGGGCTGCCGTTCTGCTACCCGGACGTCACCACCGATTTCGAGGGTATCCATGCCGAAGACGCCTACGATGCAGCCCTGGCACGCGTTACTCGATGACAGCGAATCGACGGTTGTTCGCAATGATTTCCGGCTCGAAGGCGCGGAGCGGATTCTCGTGGTCACCGGACCGAATCAGGGCGGCAAGAGCACATTTGCCCGCATGGTCGGCCGGCTGATGTACCCGGCCGCGCTCGGCTGCCCCGTTCCCGGGTCTCGAGCAGGGATAATGCTGCCGGACAGAATGGCCACACATCTCGTTCGGGAAGACGAGGTGGATGAGCAGGACGGCGCCCTCGGACAGGAACTCGTGCGCATGCGCGCAATCCTGGATCACCTCACCGCACACAGTGTCGTCATCCTGAACGAGAGTTTCAGTACCACGGCGGCGGCCGGCGCCGTGCGCGTCGGCGGTGATGTGCTGCATCGCATTGTCGAACGTGGTTCCGTGAGTGTGTACGTCACATTCCTGGACGAGCTCGCGGAAGTCGGACCGGAGGTGGTCGGTATGGTCGCGGGGGTCGAAAAAGACGATGCCGTGCGCACATTCCGAATCGAACGACGTCTCCCCGACGATATGGCGCACGCCGCGGTGATGGTACAGCGGCACGGATTGACCTACGACGAGATTCGGGCTCGGGTCCGATGATTCCGGTAGGTCTCCTGCAACCTCCCGATCGGGTCGTCCAGGTGGCCCCCATCGGTGACGCGGTGTCACGCGACCTGGTTCTCGACGAGTTGTTCACCGCAATGGCCGTGGGCGACGATCTCATCGGCGATGTCGTGAAATCTGTTGTCGCCGAGAGCCTCACCGATTCCACGGTCATCCGTTACCGCCGGAATGTCCTGGCGAACTTCTGTGCCCGCCCGGAGATGCTTCGAGAACTCTACCTTCTGAGCCGGGAAGCGACCACGGTCCGTCGATGGACGATCGGGCGACGGGCCCAACCCAGAAGCAAACTCGTATTGGCCCTGCAACCGCTCGAGTGCTCGTCGCGCATCTGCGCCGGCTGCGGGAAACCCTCGCATCCGACGGACGCCGTACCTATCGCCTCTCCCCCGGCGCACCCGAGATCACCAGCCACGCCGAGGACATATTCGCACGGATCTTCGGAGAGCCTCCCGGCCCGTTCGTCAGCAATCGGACCCGTCCGTCACAGGGGTGAGAACGAGCACGTTCACGGCTGGTCGGTGTCGTTCAGAATTTACCGGTGTGATGTTCGATGCGATGCCCGAGTCGAGCGGCGAATTCGATGATGAAGTCCTCGGTGAGGGGCGGCCACCCCCAGAAGTCGAACGCGAGGGCGCCCAGCGCGAAACCGTCCGTCCATTGCCAGGTGGTGATAGAGCTCGAGGTGGTGCAGGAGGGGCAGATCACCGTGCCGGTGCCGGTTCGTTTCCAGGATTCGATGGCATCCGAGAAGGGCTGCCATACCGCGGGGTCGGCTTCCCATTGTTGCGGGTAATCGATGATCACGGTGGTGGCCCGGCAGTGCGGGCATATCGCGGCGGACGGTTCGATATCGCCCTGTCCGGGATGGTGGTCGTGGCGGCCGACGATGACGGCGATGGGCCCGGGGATCCAGTCGGAGCCCCATTCCTGGGTGATCTGTCCCCACGCGGGGCCCGGGAGATAGCCTTCGTCGACCTGGAGGCTGTATACCGCGTTCCGCGAGGTCTCCCGCAACAGCCATTGCCGCGACACCATCCAGTCCACCATGCGCTCGGCCAGGATACCGGCGTCGGCCGAGGTCACTTCGAGGTCGACGATTCGTTCGAAATGATCACCCATGCCCATATCCTGCCATCGAAGACCGACGTATCGTCCCCCCGGGATCCGGGTCGCCTCGTTATTCGCCGAGACCACCGTTGTGACCGTACCGGATTTCCGGCTCGCTCATCCCACGCGAGCGGTCCGGCCACGACACAGCCGTCGCGGCCGGACCGTTGAGCCGTCCTTCGAGGGGCAAGATGCCGTCTCGTCGGCCCGAGGACCGATCAAGTGTTGCTGATGACCTCGTCGCGTTTGCCGGTGGCGACATCGAGGACGAAGACACGGATATCGTCCTTGTGCGGGATGAACGGACCGGCGGTGATACGGGCGATGGGTTGGTGTACATCTTCGGCCAGGTCGGTGAAGGACCCGGTAGCCCGAGTGGGCTTTATGCCGACCTCGTCCTGGACGGCGTGTTCGGAATCGTCGTCGGTGACGGTCATGGGCGCAACCTTTTATCGTGGGATGGTCAGTGCGCCCAGCCGGCGCGGAACGCGGCGGTGGAGCGGTCGACGGCGGCACGGACCCACGCCGGATCGATCGGTGTGGGCGCGGTGGCGAAAATGGTGGACAGACCCTCGACGGCACGTTCGGCGAACGGTCGCCAGTGCTCCTCCCAGCGGCCGATCACCTCACGGTTGTCGGGTCGTTCGATGATGGCATACCGGGCCAGCGCGGCGGCCCAGGCCTGGTTGCGGGTGGTGTCGACGTGTGATTCCTGGAGCAATTGCGCGGTCAGACCGTCCTGATGCGCGGTGGCCGACTCGACGAGCGCTTCCTGGAATACCGCGTCGAGGGCAGGTTTGACGACGAGGTTGAGTGCGGTGAACGCCTCTCCCCAGTCATAGGCCAACAGCAACCGCTCGAGAGCTTCGCGCGCGGGCTGCCAGGCGGGGTCGTTCTCCCAGATATTGCGGGTCTCGTCGCTGTTGGCCAGATGTGTCCCGTGCGACAGCGACAGGGATTTGGCGCGGTAGGCGATCCACTGCAGCGTGCGTAGTTCGTCGGCCGCCTGGAAGAACGCGGCGTTGGTGATGTAGGCGCTGGGGGCGAGCTGACCGACATACAGACTGGTGATCTGCAGTACGTGCAGCGCGAAGCGGGCCGGGATGTACAACCGCCCCAACACCGCGACCCAGGCGGGATCGAGGTGGGCGTCGTGGTCGAGCGCTTCGAAATGGTCGACCACGCCTTCGGCGTATACCTCGCGATCGTGCTGAAGTGCGATATATCTGCGGTAATTGAGTTCGGCGGGATCGCGGAAACGTTCCCAGTCCGGGACCTGCAGCGGGGAGCCTTCCCGATGGCGCAGGTACCACTGGTTGATGGGGCTGTTCGGATCGAGGTCGAACGGGGCGGGAGTCCGGCCGAAGTGGTAGTGGAAATTACCGGTGACGATCTCGTATTCGGTGGGTTTGCGGCGGGTATCCCCGGCGATGCTCCAGGTGCGCAGACGGCGGGTCGAGGTGGTCATGGTCGGTCAGTCCTCCTTGGTGAGGTACCAGTTCAGTTCGTCGTCGCCGATGTAGCGCATACGTCCGGCGAAACCGGCGATGGCCGGTTCCAGGCTCGCCAGTGGAATCGGCCGGCCGGCGGCCTGTTCGAGGCTGGCCCGGGTGACACGTAGGAATCGGGGGGCGTGGATGCGGACGTACCCGGCGTGGTCCTCCACTGTGATCGTGGTGTCGGGGTTGTCCTGGTGGATGGCTGCATCGAGCGCATCGATGATTTCGGGATCGAAGCCCCGCACGATGGGGCCGACCAGTTTCTCGGGATCTGCGGTGGTCATGAGCGGTCTCCGCGGCAGGTGTTGTAGTGGGGTCGATCGTCTCGGGGAATGGCTACGCTGATCCGGTCGCCGTCGCGGCGGACGGCGAAACCGAACAGGCGACAATTGCGGGGATTGATACCCTCGCCGGTTTCGAGGTCGAACTCCCAGCCGTGTGCCGCACAGGTCAGCACCGATCCGTCGAGTTCGCCCTCGTCGAGCGGAAAGCGGGAATGTGGGCACATCGATTGATAGGCACGGATCTCCCCACCGTGCAGGTGCGCCAGCAGGATCGATTCCTTACCTATCGTGACTTCCCGGATCTCGCCTTCCCACAGGTCGTCCAGGGTGCCGGCCTGCTCCCACGCGACCTGAGGCTCACTCATCGAAGAACGCCTCCACATGAGCGAGCGGACCCACACCGACCTCACCTATCCGACGGTCGCCGTCGAGAATCTTCCCGTTGTGCCGCAACCGAATCGGCGCGTCCTTGCCGGGAAGGCGTCGCCCGACGACGTGCACCGCGACCGCCTGCGCGACGGAGTCGACGGTGTCCTGATCGTCCACCGGGACCAACAACTCGAGAATGTCGCCTTCGAACAAGGCGCTCAACGGAAGCAATGCCATGGGGTTCTCCTGGGGGCGTCAGCGGCGGGATGCGGATTGTGGGGTCGAACCGTCGAAGGCCCAGGCATAGTCGGTGGCGTCGCGCCCCTGCTCCTCGGCGGACAGACCGAAATACTCGAGTACCGTGCCCAGATCCGGTGGACTGATCTCGCCGGAGAGCACCCGGTCGATCAGTGATCGGTGTCCGGCGAACCGCTCGGGCCGTCGAGTGAAGATCCACCGGCATGGTTCGGAGCAGAACACATAGTCACGACCCTCGTGGGTATGCCGCAGCGGCGCCGGATCGGTGAGCGCGCCGACGGTGACCCCGGCCGCGCGCACAATCGGCAGCTGGCACAGGTTGCAGGTGATCGGCAGCGTCTGCGGCAATGTGGCCGCCACATCCCCCTTTCGGATGTTTTCGCCGATGACATCCCAGTGCTTCCCGAAATGACGGTTCCAGCCGGGATACTTCTCCTCCAGCCACAACCGTTCCTCGGGGGAGACTCCCGCGTCGGGGTTCCACCACACCGTCGGACGGTAGTTCCAGACACCCAGATGGATCGCGTGGTGGTACCAGGTCAGTTCCTCGATGAACTGCTCCCAGTACCAAGGGTATTCGAGTCCGAAATCGCGAAACTGATCGGCGAACTGCTGGACCACCCAGTCCTCGATGAACTCCTTGAACGACATCCGCCGACTCTCGAGCGGGGTGTAGTAGTCCATCGAGAGCCCGGTCAGCAGGGCGAACACCCGCCACGACCGCCAGAACATATGGTCGATGAGGAACTGGCCCCACTCCTTCTCACCGTTGTCGATGAGCACTTTGATCGTGGGCTCACCCTGCTGGGCGTGACGGGCCTCGTCGGTTTGGATGCTCGAGATCAACGAGCCGAATTCGAGGTCGCCGACATCGATGGCATCCGCGGCCATTCCCAGGAACTGGAGATTGGTGAATCCCGTTTCGAGGGTGAAGGTCAGCTGCAGCGCGATCGATACCGCGTCGTTGGCGACGAACATATCGTCGAACAGCTGCCGAACCGCGATCACGATCCAGTTGTTGGTGTGGAACGACTTGAGCGCCCAGTCACCACGGGGTTCCTTGTCGAGCAGCCCGTAGGGAAAGAAGGCTTGGATCTGGCCGTGCCGAATCTCGTCGAGGGTGCCGAACGTCGCGGTGTTGCGCCACGCCGCCGACCGTCCGAATCGGCCCATCCGCGCCTCGCCGATCGAGGCCAGATATTCCGGCATCGTGATGGCCCCGTAGTGGGCGACGATCACCGACTTCCACCCGGGGTCGAGCTGGTCGAACAGTTTGGATTTGCGGATCGTGTTCTTCAGTGAATAGGTGGTGGTGTCCTTGGTGACCTGGTTGTGAACGTACTCGCGATACCCGATCTTGTAGGGCTCGTCCCACTTCGACCACCCCTCCGACGAAACCCGGTGCGAACCCGACAACTCCTCGGGAAACACCTCGTCCTCGGTGACGTACCGGAATGTCCAGTTCATATCGCGCGACAGGTCGTACCAATCGCTTCGTGACAGCTTCGGCATCACGCATCCCCTCGGTCGGTGTCAACGATTCGTGATGGCATCGATCACACCCTTGATACATAGGACTCCGAAGTATTAGAGTCAGGGTGATTCCAAGAACACGGCCCGGACCTGCGCATTGATACGCTTTCGCTCTCTGCCCGATTGGCCCGCCAAGGAGAAACGTGCTGCCCATCCCCTCATCACCGCGACGACGCGCCGCCGCGGCCCGCGCATGAGTCCGATGCGGGCGCACGGCGGACGCGAACGCCACATCGGCTTGGACGCCAAGATCGTGGCCGCCCTGGATCGCTTCGGCGAGGCGCTACAGGTACTCGCCCGGCGCAAGGCCGAAGCGTACGAGTTGTCACCCACACAGATGCGGGTGCTGACCAAGCTCTACACCGGCACACCCCCGGCGGCCCGCAACTCGGAGCTGGCCCGGGAACTCGATATCACCGAGCCGACCATGAGTGACACCGTCGCCGCCTTGATCCGCAAGGGGCTGCTCGACCGCCGCCGTGATCCGCACGACCGCCGCCGACAGCTTCTGGCCCTCACCCGTGCCGGGCGCGATACCGCCGCGGCCGTCGCCAGATGGACCGCGCCGGCGGAGATCGCGCTCTCCCACCTCGACCAAGCCACGGGTGAACAACTCCTCGATTCACTGCTCGCCGTGCTCGCCGAATTCCATCACGCCGGCCTGAACACCGTCAGCCGCGCCTGCACCACCTGCCGGCATCTACAGCGCGTTGCCGAACCCGATGGTCGCGGTTATCGATGCGGGCACTACGACACCGCCTTGACCCGTTCCGAACTGCGGGTCGACTGCGCCGAGCACGTACACCTCGACACCGCGTCCTGACACCCCGCGCCCACGATCGACACGATCCGATCGACCGCGGCCGGACCATCACGATCGACAACCACCACGATCCCCGAGACGCGAGCGGGAGTACACCGGAAACGGACGGCCCCGGCAACCGGGCTCGCCGGATCAGTTCAGCGGTTCGCCGGGTGGTCGATCCGGGCGGGGAGCGGGTCCCCCTCGATCGATCCGTGCACGAAGGGTGGTGTCGACCCGGACAGGCTGAGATATCCGTTCACACTCTGTGTGATGGTGAGACCGTACCCGTCGGAGGTCCGTGTGTAACCGGTACGCGGGCGGGTGTTCCGATCGGTTCGCGTCGTCCGGCCCTGAGCATGCCAGACGTGCATCACCTGGTCGAAATATCGGTCGGAGGTGTCAGGGGTTGCTCCGATCACCCAGTACGAGATATCGAAGAATTCCAGGGTGGCGTCGGGGTCCTCGTCGAAGGGGAGGATGACACCATGGTGGAATCCCGCCATCGGAAAATCCGGATGTTGCAGTGCCAGTGCGGATTCCATGGGTAGTGCACGAAGGGTTTCGGTGAAGTGCCGCAGCAGTTGCGCGCGGGCCGCGGCCTGGGTCGTCGGTGACATACGGTCCTCGTTTCGTCGGCGGAAAAGGGGTGCGGGGTCGTTCGCCGCCCGTTCAGCGAAGCAGGTACCCGTGGCCGGTCATGATCAGCCCCAGCTGCCGGTACGACTGGTTGTGGGAACCGAAGTAGTTCGGGGCCGTGTGATCCTCCGGATTCCAACCCAGCTTCGTTCGACCGGGTGTGGAGTCGGTGCCGAACACCGTGGCGCCGTATGCGGGGTCGGTCGGTGCGGGACCGTGGGTGGCGGGCATCAGCTGAATGGAGTCGTAACGGGCAATGGTCGCGTACACATGGTCACCGGTGTGCGCGGGATCGACACCGGTCAGCCGGAGCGCCCCGACGTTTTCCACGCCGGTGCCCCAGCTACCGACGAATACCAAATCGGCGGTGTCGAGTGCGTTCCCGTGTCCGGCCGCATGTCCACCGAGGACACCGCCGTAGGAATGCGCGATGGTGGTGATATGCACGGACTGGCTCCGATTGGTGACGTGCAGTCCCTCGTGATATCGCCGCACTGCCGCCGCGCCCTCCTCCGCGGGTACGGAGGACAGCGTCGCGACCAGAGAATTCGGATTGTTGTAGGCGCCCCACAGGATAGTTGCCGTCTCCGCGGTCGGGTCGACCGCCAAGGCGGCCTGCCGTAATTGTTTCAGTGATTGCCGCGCGTAGCCGACACCGCTGCGTCGCCGGAGCGCGCCCACCAGCGCCACTCCCACATTCCGGGCGGTATCGGGGTTGCCGAGTGCGTACACGTACCGGAGTTCACCGTCGATGTACGACAAATAATGAGACGGGAGGCCTTCCTCGGCCGAATCGAGGAATTGTTGTATCTCTTCTATTCGATCCAGATGGTCCTGGTTTCCCTCCTCCTCGGCCTTGTCCCGCAACATCATGAGAGTTCGACGGTTGTACTTGTCGCGGTCGAGTTGCGGTATTCCGTCCCGATTCCCGATGAACGGATCCGTACGATACCAAGCATCCTTTTCCGCTGCGGAAAGCCCGGACCAGTACTCGTGCAACTGTTTCGGGGTCGTGGGGAGGCCGATGCCCGGTCCCGGCGAACCTGCCGGTACAACTTCCGCGTTCAGCGGCCAACGAAACCACCGTGCACCGGTTGTCTCGCTTTCGAGGAGGTTACCGCTCACAAGCCGAAGCCTTTCGGACGCCCTTCGGTAGATCCCCTCGCCCACGGATACCGCAATATTTCCGGCAACCGACTCCAATCGGTAGGTCAGTTGGGCCTTGAAAATTCCTCGATGGAATGGCAGGCTCAGAAAATCTTTTGCGTTCGAAGCCGAATATTCAGAGTTCATGGCTTCGGCACCGCTGCACGACGCGCATGCATCGGACCGTTCTCGTCACGGCCGGCCATGAGCAACGAGATGGTGGTATGAACAGAGCGCGACGTTCGACCTCGCATCGAGAGAAACCGCGCTCGTTCGGTCGTTATTCCTTTGCCTACGAATAAGTTCCGACTCGAGTGTCGATCGAAGCGAAGCGGTCACTCCTCGAGCATGCCATGGTCGTCATCGAATCGATCCGGACAGCGGCCGCAAGCGAAACTCCAGATCGGCTGCGCGGGATAGCAATTCGTCGTCATGGCTGATCAACACCACGACGGCTCCGTCGGCCGCCGACTCACGTAGCACAGCCGTGATAGAGGTCAGATGACGCGCGTCGACCCCGGAGCTGGGTTCGTCGAACACCACGATTCGACGCCCGCTCAGCCGCGCCACCGCGACCATGAGCCGCTGTTGCTGCCCGCCGGACAATGCGAGGGGGTGACGGTCGTCGAGCCCGACCAAACCGAGGTCCCGAAGCAGTGAGCGCTCGTCGTTCTCAACAGTGGCATCATCCGGCTTCGACCGACCGACAGCAGATCCACCCACCCCGAGACGTAGTTCCGCGGCGACGCTGTCGGTGAACAGTTGACGTTGCACATCCTGCATGACCAGGGCGGAAAGGGCGATCCGTCGACGCCGATCCACACGGCGCCCGTCCAGAGTGACTCGTCCGCTGTGGCGTTGCAGACCGGTGAGCACACGGGCCAGTGTGCTCTTCCCCGCTCCATTGGGTCCGGTGATCGCGGTGACGGCACCGGCCGGGAAATGCGCGGCCGCGATGTCGAGCACCGGACGGCCCTTGCGAGAACAGCGAATATCGTGCAGGGCCAGGCCGAGAGCAGCCGACTCGGGTTCGGCCTCCGAATCTTTCGTTTCCGGATGTATCGGTTCGACACCGGGACCGTGACCGTACGCCCGCGGCAGTGCCGGCGGTACGGGCCTGCCGATCCGCAATCCCTCGGCCGCCCGCACCCGTGGCGGTAGACGAGCGAACTCGGCGCCCGTCCATTCCGTCGCGACACGGCCGTCCCGCAGCAGTACGATACGGTCCGCCAGTTCGGCGAGGCCGTGAAGCCGATGTTCGGCGATCACCATGGTGACACCGGCGGCGCGGAGTTCGGCGATCCACGTGAGGAATCGCGCGACGGCGTGCGCGGACAGGTTGGCGGTGGGTTCGTCCAGGAGCACCACCGCGGGCCGATGGGCGGTGGCCGCGGCACAGGCGACCTGCTGTTGTTGGCCGCCGGAGAGCTCTGTCAGGCGACGGCCCGCCAGGTCGTTCAGATGATGCTCGACGAGGGTGGCGGCGACCCGATCGCGGATCAGATCGGGTGGTGCACCGAAATTCTCCAGGGCGAAGGCCGTCTCGGCGGCGACGGTGTCGGCGAAGAACTGGCGGCGGGGATGTTGCAGGACGGTCCCGGTACGTCGGCCGATGACATCCGGGCTCAGCTCGACGATCGGCTCGCCGTCGAGTCGAACGGTGCCCTCGAGGACCCCTCGGTGAAAGTGCGGCACAAGCCCGTTCACGAGTCGTAGTACGGTGCTCTTTCCCGAACCGCTCCCCCCACACAGCACCACGGTCTGCCCTCGCTCGATCCGCAGGTTCAGTCCGTTCAGGGTCGGCGCGGCAGCACCGGCGTAACGCCAACTCACCTCGGCGATTTCGATCATGGGTTCGGCTACCACAGCACAGTCCCCCCGGCCAGTAGGGCGACGAACAAGGTGACCATCGCATCGGCGATCCCGAACCGGGGCGGATACATGCTCGTGGGCCGGGCGCGAGAACCCAGGCCGCGCAACAGCGCCGAGGCCGAAAGATCCTCGGATGCCCGCAGGCTCGACGCGATGAGCGGTATGGTGAAGTACTCGATCCCTCGAATGGGATCTCCGAACAGGCCGAGGCCGCGTAACCGCATGGCATCGCGCACCGCGCGCGCCTCGGCGATCACGGTCGGGACGAAACGCAGCATCACCGCCCCGGATACCGTAAGTCCACGGGGAATGCGGGCCGCGCGTAACGCGGCGGTGAACTCACTCGGCGTGGTGGTACGCACCAGATGCGCGACAACCCCCGTGACCACGAGAAAACGCAAGGTATAGGAGGCGAATACGCCGACGACCCCGATCAGCGGATGAACCACCACCCGCGGTAGCAGATAGGCGAGGGACGCGGCGACCGCGGCCACCGCGAGCAGCCCGGCCCCCCGGGTCCAGGCACGTTCGACGAGGGCGAGCACCACCGCCAGGCCGAGGGCGGCCGGAACGAAGACCGCACCGCCCGGAGCCATGACCGTCACCGAGGTGACGAGGACGAGACCGACCTTCGTACGCGGATCGAGCCTCGCACCGGGCGGAGCCGGGTGTGCCTTTTTCGGTGCCCGGGCCGTCTCGGCGCCCGAGGAGTCCGACACCTTGTCGGTGATGTCGGAACCCGTCACGCCAACCCCGCCTTCTCGAAATGTTTCCGCAGCATTCGTGATCCCAGCCACCCACCGAGTAGGCCGAACAGAAGGGTGGAGGCGCTGAATACGCCCAGAACGATCGGCGACAGCAGGTCGTTCATCTGTTCGATGTAGGCCTGGCCCATCTGCTGCATGGCCGGATCGGCGAAATACTCGTCGCGGGCGTAGAAGATGGGCAACAGCGGGGTGCAGTACCAAAGCGAGTAGACGGTGTAGGCGAGCACACCCATCCGGCGGGAGCGGTAACCACCGAACCACAGCACGATCTCGGCGAGCAGCGCGCACAACAGGGTGATCGGAAGACCCACCGGCGGATGCCCGATGAGTGTCATCAATCCGGAGGTGATCGCCGCGAAGATCACCACCATGCCCGTGTGGCGCACCCGGGTGAGGAACAACATGAAGGGCACACCGCCGGCGACGATACCGGCCGCCAATGCCACCAACATGACCACCGGATTGAGGAATCCGAACGCATTGATCGCGAATACGATCACGACGTAGAGCGCGGCGAAGATTCCGATGGTGATGAGATCCTGGGCACTCATCCGGAGGTCGATACGGCGATCGACCTCGGAGACAACGGTTCCGGACCGGTCGAGACTCACCGGGCACCCGCCGATACGTCGGAACGTAGCTGCCAGCCGCGGGCACGGCGGCGTTCCCGCCAGAACCGGGCGTAGGTTCCGTCGCGGGTGAGCAGTTCATCGTGGGTTCCGCGCTCGGTGATCCGGCCACCGTCGAGCACCAGGATCTGATCGGCCGCCGCGACCGTGGACAGACGATGGGCGACCACCACGACGGTGCGGTCGCGGGCCAGTTCGGCGATGGCATCGGCCACGGCGGCCTCGTTGACGGCGTCCAATGCCGCGGTGGCCTCGTCGAACAGGACGATCGGCGCGTCCTTCAACAGCGCCCGGGCAATGGAGACCCGTTGTTTCTCACCACCGGAGAGGGTGGATCCGGCCTCGCCGACCCGGGTGTTCCAGCCGTCGGGCAGCCGTTCGATCACCTCGTCCAAGCGGGCGATCCGCGCGACACGGTCCAGGTCCGCGTCGGTGGCGTCGGGATCGGCCATGCGCAGGTTCTCGGCAATGGTGCCCTCGAACAGGTACACCTCTTGGAAGACCTGGGCGGTCATACGGGCCACGGCGGCGCTACCCAGGTCGCGGACGTCGTGGCCGCCGATACGGACCGCGCCGGCCTCGGTGTCGAAGAAGCGTCCGATGAGTTTGAGCACGGTGCTCTTCCCGGCGCCGGACGGGCCGACGATCGCGGTGAGTGTGCCCGACGGGAGTCGGGCATCGATACCGTCGAGGACGGTACGGTCGTCGTATCCGAATCGCACTCCGCGCAGTTCGATGTCGTATCCGGACGGTTCGGCCGGCTGCGCGGGCTCGGGCAACCGGGGTTCGGTGAGCAGGGCACGCACCCGCCGAATGGCGTCGGCGTTCACCTGGACGTGGCCGGCGAGATCACCCAACTGGGCCAGGGGATCGAGCAGACGCAGGGTGATGATCAGCAGGCCCACCATGGACGGCACGGCCAGGCTGCCGTCCACCGCGAATGCCACGGTCAGCGCGATCGCCGCGGTCATCACCAGTTGCACGGTGCCGTAGAACACCATCAATCCCCGGGCTCCGCCGATGGTGAGCTTGGACTGCGATTCCCGCTGCCGATCCAGTGCGGCGCCCAAGGCACCCAGATCCGGGCGACCCAGAGCGCCGTAGGCACGCAGAACCGGCTGCTGCCGCGCGAATTCCACGATGCGGGAGGCGGATACGCCGATATCGTGCTCGTGCTCCTCGTCGTTTCGGGAGATGGCGCCCATGAGCAGCCGCAATGCCAGAGCACACAGCAGCGCGCCCACCGTGAACGTCAGGCCGATCCGCCAATCGAGCAGATAACTGCCGGCCACCATGGTGGCCGGCGCGACGACACCGACCACCACATAACGCAGCAGATGCGCGGGCAGGTCGGCGACATCGACCGTGTTCTTGCTCAGCAGACGCGCGACGGGGCCGGTGCGGTCGGCGCGGAACCAGCCGATCGGCAGTACGGCCAGGTGATCGCCGATACGACGGTGGAAACCGGTGAGCACATCGGTGCCGAGGCGGTAACCCAGTGATGCGCTCCAGGCCAGCAGCGCATGGTGTACCACGACGACGGCGACGAGCGCACCGATCCACAGCAGCGCCCGGTCCCGGTCCGGCGGTGTCTGCGCCAGCGCCGCGACGAGCGGGACCACGAACAGGAATCCGAGCCCTTGGAGTACGCCCTGACCGACCAGCAGCACCAGCATGGTGCGCAGATGCCGACGGCCCGGGGGGTCGAGCAGTTCGAGCAGGTAGCGAATCATGGTGCTCATCGGTCGGTTCCTCTCCGGACGGTCTCTCCCGCACGTGCGCGTCGGTCGTGCTCCCACAGGCGGGCGTAGAGCCCGTCGCGGGCGAGTAGTTCGTCGTGTGTGCCTTGTTCGACGATTCGGCCACCGTCGAGGACCACGATGCGATCCGCGCTCCGAATGGTGGAGAGCCGGTGTGCGATCACCAGCACGGTGCGGTCGCGTGCCACCTCGCTCAGGGCATCCTGGATCCGGGCCTCGTTCTCCGGGTCGGCGGCGGCGGTGGCCTCGTCCAGGACCAGGACGGGACGGTCGGCCAGGATGGCGCGGGCGATACAGATGCGCTGTTGTTGCCCCCCGGACGGCTGCACGTCGGTTCCCACGACGGCGTCGTAGCCACCAGGTTGCTCCTCGATCCAGTCGGCGATCTGCGCCTTGCGGGCCGCCGCCCGGACCGCGGCGTCATCGGCGTCGGGACGACCGAGCCGGATATTGTCGCGAATGCTCGTCCGCAGCAGAGTCGCGTCCTGGAAGACGAAGGCGACATGGTGATAGAGCTCCGCAGGGGCCATCCGTCGAATGTCGACCCCGTACAGCTCGACCGAACCCGCCACCGGATCGGCGAAGCGCGGCAGCAGTTTGGCGAGGGTGGATTTCCCCGCCCCGGAGGGGCCGACCAGGGCGGTCACGGTACCGGCGTGCAGTTCCAGGTCGATTCCGTCGAGGGCGACGGTATCGCCGTAACCGAAGCGCACCCCGGAGAGTCGGACCACGGGCCCGTCGTGGTTCGGGTCCGGCGTGATCGGATCGTCCGGGACGGGTAGTTCCGGGGCGGACAGCAGATCACGAATACCGCGGGCCACGTCCAATGCGGCGGCGAGCTGATTCGCGGACATCAGCACGACCATGATCCCGGCGGTGACGACCGTGGCGAACACCAGAACCGCGAGAAAATCCGGCAACGGCAGTCGTCCGTCGAGGGTGAGCAGCCCACCACCGGTGGCGACCACCACCAGGATGCTCGGCGGCGACACCATGATCTCGGCGATCGCTCCGGCGATACCGGTGGATTTGGCCCATTCGTGGAAGAAATGGGCGAACTCGCGCGATATCTGCCGGAACCGCAGGGTGGTGGAGCCGGGGGCGCCGAAGCTCTTCACCACCCCGATACCGTTGACGAATTCCACGGCAGCGCCGTTCAGTTGCTCCAGTCGACGCAGGTATTCCGGGTATTTCGTGCCTGCGTCCGACATGGCCCATTGGTAGACGGCCAGGCCCACCACCACGGGCAGCAGTGTGAGCAGAGCCATGCGCCAATCGACGAAGAACAGATAGCCCACGGCGACCACCGGTGGCACCGCCGCGGCGGTGATCTCCACGATGGAATGGGCGATGAGCCGGTGCAGGGCGGCGACATCGTCCTCGACGGTCTTCTTGACGATGCCGGAGTTGCGATCGGTGAACCAGGACAACGGTACCCGACTCAGTTTGCCGAGCAACTGCCGACGGATACCGAACGACACCTCGATCTCGGCGAGATGAGTGAGCACCCCCGCCCCGAATATCCCGAGCTGTCGTACCGCGAGCGCGATGAGGGCGACGACGATGATCGGCCAGACATCGGTGTCGCCGCGCAGCATACGGCGAGCGATCTCGACGACCGCGATGAGAGGCGCCATTCCGGCGATGGCACAAACGGCGGCCAACAGCGCGCAACCGGTCAGAGTGAGACGGGCACCGGTGAACACCGAGGGCGCCCGCTTCACCTCGGTCGACGGGGCGGCCTCGGTGGTAGGTGCAGACATGGAAACCCTTCGAGCGCAGGCCGGTTGGTGAACATACCGGCAGTAAAGATAATGAAATCTATTTTCAACCGAATTCTAATCGACCGCTCATCCCTTCGGCAGGCGGCTCACCACCCGCCCCCGGTCTCACCCCACCCGGGTACCGAGCACCTCGTCCAGGCACCGATACACCTCGAAGGGCTCGGCGACCAGGTCGAAATGACCGCCGCTTGCGAACCGGAACCGACAGTCACCCGGAGCGTGGGCGGTCCACCGGGCGATACCGTCCGGGGTGACCTCGGGGTCGCTGTCGCCGCAGACGACCACGGTCGAACAGGACACCGTCGACCCCGGATCGGCCCGATAGGTTTCCACCAGGCGGTAATCGGCGCGGATGGTCGGCAAGAATATCCGCGCCAATGCCGGCTGCGCCAGCACCGCTCGGCTCTTCGGATCGAGAGCACCGATATGATCGGCCAATTCGATGTCCGAGGCCAGATGCCACCGCTCGTCGGTTTCTCGGGACGGAGCGTCGGCACCGCCGGCGACCAGACCGGCGACCGGCAGCCCGGCGCCCTCCAACAGCCGCGCCGTTTCGAAGGCCACATAGGCGCCCATGGAATGCCCGAACAACACAACCGGCCGCGCACGAACCGAGGGCTCCAGTTCCGCCGCGCAGTCCACGGCGAGGCTGCGAATACCGGTGGCGGGGGGCACGTCGAGAAGGGCGTCACGACCTGGGTAGGTCATTCCGGCCAGGTCGAAGCTCCCCGACAGCGACGACGACCACGATGCGAAGAACCGTGGGCTGCCACCCGCGTGGGGGAACACCACGGCCAGCGCGGGGGCTCCGCGTTCGGTGAGGGTTTCGAGGTGAACGGTCATGATGTGAGCAGCTCCTCGGCGGTGATCTGTGGCATTTCGATCGGTTCGATCAGGGCAGCCGGGCCGACGGCCGCAGTGAACTGCGACCACAACCGCACGGCCCGGATGAAACGATGTGATACCGGGCTGCGACCGGCCTCGATCGTGTCGAGGAAATCGGCGACCGCACGACGCACCCCATCCGGCCATATGCGCTCACGGATGTCCGAGGTCGTGGGTTCGTCCGCGGCACCGACGGTTTCGACGATCGGCCGATCGATCCCGACGCCCATCTGCCGGCGCCGCCAATGGGTACAACCGTGGGTGTGGGTGAGCACCAGTTCCCCGGCATCCGTGCCCACGGTCACCTCGTGCATGAGCCGCACATAGTTGTCCGGATCGCTCGCGCACAACTGATTGTCGATCAGCAGATCCACCGGAACATCGCCGAGAATTATCCGCCCGGTGGCGAATGCGCCCGCAACGGTGGGCAATACCTCGACCTTCGCAGGTGTGAGGGCAGGCACCAGATCGGCGAGCACGGTGAACAGCGGGTAGGCGACCTGGATCGCGGACCGGGCCTGAACATAGCGCACCGGGGTACGCGCGGCGAGTGCCCGGGCGGCGGTGACGAACCGGCGCACGGGTGTCAGCGCACCGTAGAAATCGTTGACGCCGTATCGGACTCCACGCCGGGCGGCGACACCCAACAGTTCCACGATCTCGTCGGCGTGCACCGGCTGTTCCTGCAGGACATGGATACCGAGGTCGAGTAGTTCGGCACTTATCCGCGCCCCCGCACCGCCCACCACACCGGAGCGGACGACGACCAGGGCGATATCCACCGGTCCCAGGGCCCCCGGGTCGGTGTACAACGGCAGACCCAACCGATGCGCCAGATCACGTGCGGGCCCCGCACCGGTTCCCAGGACGCCGACGAGTTCGACCGGCGAGTCGGGGGTCGTCAACGCCTCGGCGTAGACGGCGCCGAAGGTACCGCCGACCACCACCGCGGTGGGTTTACCGTCGGCGCGAAGCGTGGTCACCGGTCCCACCCCTGATTCGTGGCGGCGGTCCGATGCGGATGCGGCAGATGGACGGCGATCGTCACAGCACCCCTTCCTCGACGAGATCTCGGTGGTCGGTGGTCATATCGGCGGCCCCATCGATGACCCGCGCCTCGGTTCCCGGCACGAGCCCGGACAATTCGGCCATCAGGGCCTGCGGATTCGGTATCGACCGGAGCGGGTGGACACCGGCGGGCAGGGCGGTGACCGTGCGGGCGGCCCAAGCGGTGACGGCGCCGGTGACGGCATAGCTGTCTCGGGTACGTAGCAGAAAGGTTGCCGCCCGTTCCGCCGATCGGGCGGTGGCGAGCAGGGTGAAATAGGGTTCGCGGCCGAACAGGTCCAGCTCCGCCGCCGCGAGCACGGTGTCGACGGCGGTATCGGATGGCGGTGCGGCGGATCCCGCCGACCGAAGATCCCGGATGGCTCGCACGGTGTGCTCGCCATCGGTGACATTGACCCATTCCACATCGCGGGCCCGCACGGCCTCGGAGACGATTTCGGTCTCGGTATCCAGATGAACGTGGGGTTGCGCCGTGTGCGGAAACCAGGGGGCGGGCGCGGGCGCCACCTCATGTGGCCGGACCCGGACACGCATACCGGCCCGCCGAACCGTGGACACTCCCCCGTTCCCGGCGGTGAGACCGGCGAGATATTCGTGAACCGCGGCGCGGGTGAGCGGTTGCAGTCCGCCGCACCAAGCGGTGAGGGCATCGGCCCGGCCGCCGAGACGATCGGCGGCGAGTCGCAGTGCCACCCCGGACAACCCCGGTTGGATCCCGGCCTGGACCAGCGCGACCCCGTCGGCGGGGGCGATGCGCTGTAATCGGTGCAGCTGCGACTCGTCCAGACCGGGATCCACGTAGGCGCTATGGCCACGTAATGCGATCTCGGCGACGGCGATGCCGTAGCGGTGAGAGGGGCCGGCGCAGTTGACGACCACGTCGACGGTCCGGACGAGCTCGGCCAGACGGCGATCGTGTCCGTCGGTCAGGGCCGCGAGATCGATCGGCTCGGGTGCGGGCCGTGTGGCAGGGCCGGCGCAGAGCTCGGCCACACGACCGGGAGCTCGTCCGGCCACGATGATCTCCGATCGCGGATCGGCGGAGAGCGCGCTCAGACAGGCCCGGCCGACTGCTCCGGTGGCTCCCAACAGCAGTATCCGGGTCATCGGCTCACCATCTCCCGCCAGGACCCGGCGAGCAACCGTGCCACCGCGACGGCGTTCTGGCCGGTGAGACAGTCGAAGTGGTTGCCGTCGATATCGGTGATGGTGAGTTCGCCCAGGCAGTACCCGCGCCAGAACTCGGTCATGTCCTCCTTGAGCGTGGGGAGGAAGTGGATATCACCGCGCTGCCGCAGAAAGTGCACATCGCCGAGGAACGGTTCGCGGGCACCTCGGGCCACGGCGCGAATACTGTGGGTGAAAACCGAACGTAGTTCTCGCAGCGACTCCGCCGACCAGTCACGCCCCAGGGCGCCCGATTCCGCCAGCAACCGCAGGCGCGGCTCCCCCGGTTCCGGGGCGGCGGCCAGGTCACGGGCCAGGGCCGGGCTGATCCGACGCAGTGTGCCCGCCGGGATGATCCGCGGATGTTCGGCACGGGCCCGAGCGAAGGCCTCGGCGAAATCGGTGTCGGCGGACACCAGACCGAGGTCGGCGGCTCGTACGCCCATGATCTGGGCGAAGCAGTAGTCGAGCACATCCTCGTCGTCGATTTCGACGGGAACCCGGTAGGAGCTGATGGCGGTCACCCCGGCCACCTCGATACCGGTCTCCTCGAGATATCGGGCGATCTCGGTGGCCAGCAGTGCGCCCATGCAGTAACCGACGAGATGAACCCGGGCGGGGGCGATCTCGGCGATAGCCCGCCCGTAGCCGTCCGCGAGCGTGGTGAACAGATCCTGTGGCGGTATCCGGGTGTAGTCGTCGCCGGGGATACGCCGCACACCGTACAGGTCGGGTACCGTCGGCTCCTGCGCCAATGCCTCGATCAATTCCGCATACGGCGCCAGACCGCCGCTGCCGTCGTGCACGAGGACGACGATGGGACGGTTCGCGCCGTCACCCATCGACTCGCCACCGATACGGACCAGCGGTGATATCGAGGCCGCGGCCGTATCGGTTTCGGCGCTCGTCGCCGAACCGTGCGGGTCGGATACGGCACGTTCGGCCCCGGCCAAGGTCGGGTCGGTGACCATGGCCCGCAGCAGCTCGTCCCAGGTGCGTTCGGCCGCGAACTCGATCTCCTGCCGGATTCGCCCGATGCTCTGCGCGAGCAACAACGAATCCCCGCCGAGCTCGAAGAAATCGGAGCGAGGCGACAGACCACCGATATCGGTGAGTCCCAGTACCGAGGCCCAGATCTCGGCGATCCGGGTCTGTAGCGCGGTGAGTTCACCACCCCCGGCCGATACCGCGGCATCGGCACGGACGGCGGTGACGAAACGTTCCAGATCCTCGCGGACGCGAGCTCGGTCGACCTTGCCATTGCCGGTCAGCGGAAGCGTGGGAACGACGCGCAGATACTGCGGCACCATATAGGACGGCAGCAGCTGTCGAACACCCGTGAGCAGTTCGTCCGAGCGCAGGGCCCGCACCGGTGATCGTTTCGCGCACCAGAACACGTGCTGGCCGAGTGGTTCCAGATCGTGTCCACGCGGCGGGAAGGTGGTGACCGTATCGAACGGGGACCGCTCGAGCACCCGCTCCCACTGTCGGAAGGCAAGGAAGGGCGAGTCACTGTCGACGCGCAGGTCACGATAGCCGTCCAGCCCGTCCTTGAACTCCATGGAGATCATCAGGGGATGGTTGATGCCGGTGGAGTCGATGAAGGCCAGTGCCCCGCCGGGCAGCAGCAGCCGGTCGAGCCGGGCCAGACATTCCTCGATGTGTTCGGCATTGTGCAGCACGTTCGCGCAGACGATAAGGTCGAACGAGGCATCCGGCAGACCTTGGTCGGCGGGATCGGAGTTCAGGTCGAACAGTCGATAGTCGACGAAATCGTATTCATCGAGCAGGTCGCGGGCGGAGTTCAGGAAGAACTGCGAGATATCGGTGAAGGTGTAGCGCACCGGGAATTCCCGCAGCGCGGGCACCAGTTCCGCACTGGTTCCGCCCACGCCGGCACCCACTTCCAGAATGCGCAGCGGCCGATCGGCGACATGGTGTCGGGCGTATTCGACGACCTGTGCCACCAGCATGCCGTTGACGTAGCGACCGAGCAGGTTGTCGCGATAGGCGGCGGTGGCGATGTCGGTGCTGCCCTCGGGGAACAGCAGGGCCAGCGGGTCGACGGCGCCGGTGAGCAGGTCGGGCAGTTCCGCGATACACCGGCCGACATAGGCGATGAGTTCGTCGCCGTAGTCGACGGCGGCCGCCAGTTCGCGCACTCGTGCCCACTCGTCGACACATCGGTCCAGGTCGTGGTGTTCGAGCAGTTCGATCCCGTCGTCGACGCGGCGGGCCATCCCTTCGTCGACGAGGACGGCGATCCACCGGCGCAGCAACCGTCGCGTATCGTCCGCGAGTTTCAGGTCGCGGATCAGTTCGTCGATACTCGACCGCTGCCCCGGTGGGAGGGCCGGTGCCAGAGCAGCCGCCATACTGTGCAACGCGGCCGTTTTGGCGGCGGCGGCGAACGCGGCGAGTTCATCGGCAGGCAGGTCGGCGGTGAGCGAGCGATGGGTGGCCGCGGCGGTATCGGTCACCGCGGCCGTGACCGTCCGCCGCCGCGCGAGTTCGGCGGTATCGGCCGGTGCGGGGGTCACGGCCGCGGTGAGAGTGGGATGATGCCGGTCACCCACCACACAGGCCACCGCCGCCGCTACACCGTCGAGTCGGTCGAGGGCCGATTCGATATCGGCGAGTTCGATACGGTGACCGCGGATCTTGACCTGGTTGTCGCGGCGGCCCAGGAGTTCGACGACACCGGATTCGTCGGTGCGGCCGTAGTCGCCGGTGTGGTACAACCGCTCCCCGCTCACCGGATGGGTGACGAAGGCCCGGGCGGTGCGTTCCGGGTCACCGAGGTAGCCCGCCGCCAGACCTGCTCCCCCGATGGTGATCTCACCGATCTGCCAGGGCGCGGCGAGCTCACCGCGATGCGTCAGCACCCGGACACTCTGATTCCGCATTGCCGTGCCGTACGGCACGCTCCGCGGGTAGGTCTTCGCCTCGAGCGGGTACAGGATCGACCAGATGGCGGCCTCGGTGGCGCCTCCCAGACTGTAGGCTCGCGCGTTCGGCGCCGCCGCCGCGATCTCCACCGGTTGACCGACCGGGATCCAGTCACCGGAGAGCATGATCCGGCGCAGGCCCGACAGTCCACGCTCCCGCCCCAGATCCCGCAGGTGGTCCAGCAGCAGCTGCAACTGCGCGGGTACCGAATTCCACACGGTGACACCGTGGGTATCCATCGCACGCAGCCACGACTGCGGATCGACGCGTTCCGGTCCTTCGGGAACGACGATGCAGCCACCGGCGGCGAGCAGACCGAAGATGTTGTAGACGGACAGGTCGAAGGTGTGTTGGGAAACCGCCAACACCGAGTCGGTGGCGGTGATGTCGAACCGCTCGTTGAGGTCGTCGATCGTATTGACCGCCGCCGCATGTGATATCACCACGCCCTTGGGGACACCCGTGGTCCCCGAGGTGAAGATCACGTAAGCGGTGTCCGTCGGATCGACCTGCGCCCGACGCATGCACTCGGCGACGGTTTCCGGGGTGGGCGGGGCCCAGACGGCGGGATCGGACAGCAGAGCGGTGAGGGCGCCGTCGGGTTCGATGCACACCGTGGGACGGCACTGCCGCACGATCTGCTCGACCCGGGCGTCGGGCCAGCGCACATCCAACGGCACATAGGCCGCGCCGGCCAGCAGCACCGCCAGCAGGACGGCGATCTGTTCCGGCCCGGCTTCCAGCCGCACTCCCACCAAATCGCGCGGCTGGACACCGCTCGCGGTCAGTTCCGCGGCGACGGCCGTGGCCGCCCCCAGCAGCTCCGCGTAGGTGAGCGCGCGCTCGCCGCGCCGGATCGCGACCGCCTCCGGCCGTTCGGCGGCCCGCCGGAGAAAACCACTGTGCAACAGATCGATCGAGAGCGGCCCCATCGGAGTCGGCGGGGGCGGGACCGGTGGCAACAGGGGTCGTTCCCAGGCGGTGGTATCGGTGGACAGGGTGCGCACAGCGGTGTCGAAATCGACGAAGGCACGCTCGAGCACCACATCCGGGATGGTCCCCACTCGGGTGTCCCAGTTCACGTCCACACCGGCGACGGTTTCGGTGACCTGACAGTCGAGCAACACCTGCGGGGTCTGGCTGAGCCCCCGTCCGGGGATCGGCGCCAGCAGTGCTTCGCCGTGGTTTCGGGAGACGGCGCCGAGGGTGGAGGTGAAGACCACCGGCGACTGTTGGCCCCGGTTGTCATCGCGGCGGGCCAGCTCGCGCAGTATCTCCACCCCGCTCACCCGGGCGTGGTCCATGTCCTCGAACAACCGCTCGCCCACCCGAGCGGCCATGGCGGCAAACGGTATCTCGCCCCGGACATCGAGCTCGAGCAAACCGGTACCGGTGAAATCACCGACGAGTTCGTCGACGGACTCGGTGATCCGGCGCCGGTTCATCGTGGTCAGGGTCAACAGGAAATGATCGCGATCACCGTAGCGGCCGAGGACGCGGCCGAACACCGTCAGCAGGGCCGCGGTGGGAGTGACACCGTGTTCGCCGGCTGTGCGGGTGAACACCGACCATTCGTCGGCCGACAGTCGCAGGGACCGCCGGGTGAACCGGGCGGGCGCCGAATCCGCGTTGGGCAGCAATGGCATAGCGATGGCGGGCGGCAGGGTGTCCAAGCGGGAGAACCAGTACTGCCGATCCCGCTCGTGGCGGGCGCGTTCGGCCGGACCGTGGGCGGTGCGGGTGATGTTGAGTACGTAGTCGCGGAAACCGAATTCGACCGCGGGCAACTCGATATCGGGGTCGAGCAGACAGCGTTCCAGATCGCGCACGATCACCGCGATACCGACGAAATCGGCGATGAGCAGGTCGATGGAGAAGTGCACCACGGTGTCCTCGGGTCCGATGGTCACCACCAGGTCGAACATCGGGCCGATACCGGGCTCGTACACCCGGTGCGCCAGGGTCCGGCCGATATCGGCCCGCAGTTCGGCCACCTCGGCGGTGGTGTCGCGGGTGTGGACCGTCAGCCCCGGGGGTGTGAGATCGTCACCGAGGGGTTCGATGCGTTGGTACCCCTCGGGATATACGACACAGCGCAGCATTTCGTGTCGGGCGACCACCTTCCACCACGCGTCCCGGAACCGCTGCGCGTCCGGGATCGGTGTTCCCGGTGGGGGGCATACCGCGAATTCGGCGTAACCGTGGCAGCCCACCCCGCCCCACCGGAACGCCCGGGTCCGCCCCACCAGGTACGACGCCTGCACCTCGGTGAGTGGGAACGGCTCGTATCGGTTCTCCGGTTCCCGGATGAGCGTGTCCTCGGCAGCGAGCAAGGCCATGATTTCGGGCTTGGCCGCGGCCAGAGCGGTTTTCAGATCCGGGGTCAAAGCGCCGCGCGGGGCGCGAAACCGCAGTCCGGGGCCGTCGATCCAGAGCTCGACGCCCGCGGCGCGCAGCCGAGCGAGTAGTTCTTCGGGACTCACAGTATGCCTTCCTCGACATCGTCTTCGGTGGTGGAGGCGGCGGCCGTCGCACGGGCGATCTCCGTGGCGAAATCGGCGAGCACCGGATGGGCGAGCAGCATCCGCAGCGTCGCCGTGGGCGTGACCTCGCGTTGGATCCGCTCGACCACGGCGGTTGCGGTCACCGAATCGCCGCCCATTCGGAAGAAGTTCGCGCCGGCGTCCAGGTCCGGGCGACCCAGCGCGGAGGCGCAGATCTCGATGATGCGGGTGCGCAGCTGCTGCTCCGGCTCCGCGAGCCGCGATGACGGCGCGCCGGTGGTGTTCTCTTCCGAGACCGCGAGCGGCCCGGGTACCGCCCCGGTGTTCGCGACCTCGGCCGTGGAATACGACGCTCGTGCGGCGGTGTGATCCGCCCCTGTCGGGTCCGCGGACGCGACGATATCGACGACCAGGCCCGCCAGCTGTTTCTCGGCGAGTTCCGGTGCGATCGCCTGGGTCACGAAATCCCACGACAGGTTCAGCCCGCCGCCGTCCTCCCATACCTGGAAGTCGAGCAGGGTCTGCGGGGTCTGCGAGGCGGCGTGGACCTGTTCGCCGAAGGCGAGTCCGCCGCCGGTGTCGATCTCGCGCAGTCCGAGTCCACTGGTGAAGACCACCGGGAACATGGCCGCCCCCGGGGTGCCGTGATAGGCGAGCAGTTCCCGCTGCAACCACACCGCGTCGGCGGCGCGATGCGTCAGGTCCGTCATCAGCCGGTCCTGGACGGCGCGTGCCTGACCGTGGATGCCGACTCCCGGTTCGACCCGACATTCGAGTAGGACGAGCGAGGTGAAATCGCCGATCACGTGTTCCACTCCGGGGATCGCCGGGTCGCGGTCGAACATGGTCACGTTCACACAGAAATGCGTGGTGCCCGACCAGCGGGCCAGGGTGCGGGCGTAGGCGGCCAACAGCAGTGCGGCCACCGTCACCCCTTCGGCCCGACAACGCGTGGTGATCCGCTGCCACATGGCGGGTTCGATGGCGGCGCCGGCGCGGGCGAACGTGGGGCGTTCGATCTCGGCCAGGACGGTCGGCGCGACCAGCCGCGGTGCGGGGGGCAGGGTCGCCAGCCGGGCCCGCCAGTAGTCGCGGGCCGTGGCGAGCTCCGGCAGCGCCGTTTCGTCGGCATCACCGTCCAGGACGGGGTGGGTGCGCACATAGTGGGCGAATGTCACCGGGATCGGCGGAAGCTCGGTGACGGGCCCGCCGCGGTAGAGGTGGTCGAGCTCGGCGAGCGCGGTCATCATACTGGCGCCGTCCAGCAGCAGGTTGTCCATGCCTATGCCGATCAGCGTGGGATCACCCGGAGTCGTGGGCAGTTGAACACCGATATCGATGCCGGGGCGGGTGGACAGGTCGATCACCTGATCGCGCATCTCGGCACGTACATCGTCGAGGACACGAACCATCGGTTCGAGCGGTTCGGGATGTACGGTCGCCGAGGTACCGTCCACGGTGGTGCGCAGTCCCGGATGGCGGCGCGCCAGTTCGGTTACCGCAGTGCGGAACCGTGGGAGATCGAGCTCGGTGGCGGCGAATTCGAAATAGCAGTGCGCGGCGACCCCACCGAGCAGGTATCCGGGGCGGCGGCCCGCGGCATAGGCACGCTGAACCGGGGTGAGGGCGTAGTGCGTCGGCTCCTCGCCGTCCGGCGGCCCGCCGTGTCGCGACACTCTGTTCGGCGGCGGCGTGGTATTCGGTGTTCCCAGCCGATGCGCCAGATCACCCAACACCGGATGGTTGAACAGGTCGACCATGGCGAGGTGTTCGTATCCGGCTTCCCGCAGATGCGTGTAGATCCGGGTGGCGGCGAGGCTGTCCCCGCCGAGCAGGAAGAAATCGTCCTCGATTCCGGGCCGCACCCCGAGGTATCGCTGCCAGAGTTCGGTCAGCAAGGCGATGGCGGTGTCGTCCTCCTGCTCGTCGGAAAGCCCTCGTGATTCTTCTCCGGGAACCCGCTCTCCGAGATGCCCCGAGTCGTCGAACCGCTCGTTCCGGGCCCGCCGCACCGTCCCCACGGTGTCCTGTTGCGCGAACGAGCTCGTATCGGTACCGGTCGCGAGGTCGGTGGCGACCGCCGCATTCTCCGGTCGGGCGAGGATCGTGACACCGGGACCGGCGGCGGTCATCCGTATCGGTGCCCAGCCGTGGTCGACGAGGAAACGCCACCACCGATCGGCCGGGAGCGGCTCGTCGGTCACCGACCCGGGATCGATGACGGCCGCGCTGATCAATGATTCGGTGGTGAGTTGCCGATGTTCGGCCAGCCAGAGCCACCCGTGCGGATGTGTCGGAATACGCCGGACCAGTCCGCCCGCCTGGGGTGTCCGATGCAGGGAACCGAAACACAGCACGATATCGAACGGTTCCCCCGCCCATGCCTCGGTGGGAGTGCGATGGTCGATGGGAGTCGAGGCGGTATGTTCGACGGCCATGGCCCGCAGAACCGGGTTCGGTTCCACCGCCGTATAGGAGTCGAGCACGGGGGCCAGCTCGGCGAACATCCGTGCGGCGACGACCCCGGTGCGCGAGCCCAGTTCCACCACCCGTACCCGCCGTCCCAGGGCCCGTGCGTGGGTGTAGACCCGGTCCGTCAGTTCGGCGATCCCGGCCGATACCTCCGGTCGCCGCAGCAGCAGTTCTTCGGGTGAGAGCTCCGGATCGCCGAGTACAGCGTGCGCGGACAGCTTTCCGGTGACGATGGCGGCCAGGCGATGCCCCGACCGCAGCGCCGACACATCGGATTCCCCCACCCCCGCCACGGTCCGCCAACGGTCGACCAGCGGCCGGTACTCCTCCAGGACATCCGAGTGCTTTTCCTCCCGCAGGTACCGGAGCGCCGCGGTGATCACGGCCGACGGCCAGTGATCGTCGGTCTGTCCGAACTCCGCGTCCCCGATGATCGCCGGGCTATCGGCGAAGGCTTCGACCGAGGGGAGAGCGGCATCGCGCACCAGGTCTCCCCGAGAACCGTCGGGCTCGGTAAGGGAGGCACCGGTACGACGGGGCACCGCGTGCACGGGCCGTTCGACGCCGGTGGTGGACATGATGTCCGAGACGGCGGCCCGCCGGGCGGAGGTCGGGATCGGCGCTGCGGGCGCCGGCTCCAGGAAGGCGCGCACATACCGTTCGAATGCGGCGAACGCCACGGCCATCGGTGTCGGTGCCAGGGTGTCGTCGGGAATGTCCCAGCCGATGCGGGCCCCGCCTTCGTGATCTTCGACCTGGCAGTCCAGCAGTACCCCCGGCGTTCTGGTCAGACTCGCCACTCCGCGCAGCGAATACCGCTGTCGAGCACCGAGCCCCAGTGTGCTGGTGAACACCACCGGGTACCCGTCCCGATGCCGTGCTCGCGCGGCCGCGATACTTCCGGTGCCGTCCCCCTCGGCGCTCACGATGACGCGCAATCGATCCTGGACGTGTCCCACCGCGGCGGCGGAACCGGGTCGGTGCGTCGCATAATCGACATCGCACAGGAACAGTCGGGTGAAATTGCCCAGAACTTCACGGTCCCTCGGCGCATAGGGGGGGCGATGGGTACGGGGAATCGATACGGCGAACCGTTCCCCCGCGCCGATCGAGTGCAGAGCATGGGTGAACGCCTCGAGGATCAGGGCGTTCGGGGTCACCCCGTCATCGGCGGCCCGCTGCCGCAGCCGTCGATATTCCTCGGGTTCCAGGACGAAGGCGCGACGTCCGAAGCGAACGGGAGCGGCCTCGACCGATCCGTCGGCGCGGTTACGAGCGAGCGGAAGCTCCGGTGGGGGCATCGGGGTCGAGGCCGTGATCTCGACTCCGGCTCCGGTCTCCGCGTAGGCGCGGAACACCTCGGCACCGCCGTCGACCGTGAGCGGTCGCGCCGTACCGTCATAGTCGGCGAGGACGGTCTGCACCACCGTGGCAATGCTGCGCGCGTCCAAGGCGAGATAGTTGACGAGCAACCCGATGTGCTTCGGCGCCGCGGAGGGTGCGAAGCACTGCACCACGGGGTCGGTGCGCAAGTCGAGATCGATCCCCCCGAGGTGGTGCATCAATCGATCCGGGTCGTCGTCGAGCTCGTCGACGATACATACCGGCGTGGGTTCGTTCTCCTCCCACACGCGCTGGCCGACATCCGAGTCGAGACGGCACCGCAGCACCGCGAATTCGGCCGTGCAGTCGCCGATCACCCGGGCCAGCCGAGCGGTATCTATCGGGGTGGAACCGGCGAGCACGATCGCATACGCCGTCGGCGCACGCACCACTCCGGTCAGCCCGGCGGAACCGAGGACATAGCCCTGTTGTAGACGGGTGAGCGGAAACGGTGTCGCCGGTGCCGGATGGGGCAGCACGGTCGGTTCGACGCTCGGGCCCGGGACACACGTGGCAGCGAAATCACGCAATGTCCGTCGTCCCAACAGTGTTTCCACCCGCGCACCGACCACGCCACGCTCCTCCAACCGGCGACACACCTCGGTGGCACGCAGGCTGTCACCGCCGAAGGCGAAGAAGTCGGTGCTCGGTGTCATCGCCCGAACTTCGACACCCAGTACCTCGGACCACACCGTAGCGACCACTTCTTCGACGGACGAGAGTTCTCGCGTCGGCACCGCATCGGACGCCGACCGCTCCTGTTCGATCATCCGGGCAGCGGTGCGGCGATCCACTTTGCCGTTCGCGCTGCGCGGAACGGCCTCGGCCCGAACGAATGTGCGCGGCACCATATAGCCGGGCAACCGTTGGGCCAGATGAGCCCGCAGCTCGTCGTCACCCGGGTCGGTGGCATCGGAGAGCACGACGACCCCACCCAGGGCGGTATTGCCGCCGATGGGCACCACCACCGCGTCCGCCACCGCCGGGTGGGAGCGCAGCGTGTGCTCCACCTCCCCGCATTCCACCCGGTGGCCACGGATCTTGACCTGGGCGTCGATTCGGCCGAGGAATTGCAGGGTGCCGTCGGGTCGGTAGCAACCCAGATCGCCGGTCCGGTACCAGCGGGTGCCGGTATCGTCGACGAGGAATCGTTCGGCGCTGAGTTCGGGGGCATTGTGATAGCCCAATGCGACCCCCGCCCCACCGATCCACAGTTCGCCCGGCACATGGTCGGGCTGATCACGCCCGTCCGCACCGACCACCCGGTACTTCTGATTGGTCAGCGGGAACCCGTAGGGGATCGACGGCCAGTCGGGGTCGACCGAGTCCACCACGTACTCGTTGGACCAGATCGCCGCCTCGGTGGCACCGCCCATGGCCACCAGTCGCGCCCCCGGCACGAGTTCGGCCAGCCGACCCGGCAGGTCCAGTGGAATCCAGTCACCGGACAGCAGCACCCGTCGCAGGCTCGCCAAGGCCGTGCCGTCCGACCGGGCGGCGATGAGCAGCATCTCCATCAGTCCCGGGACCGAGTTCCATACCGTGACCCCGAAGGAGCGCACCAGGTCACGCCAGCGGAAGGCATCGCGACGGGAACCCTCGGAGATGGTGACGATCGTCGCGCCACATTCGAGCAGGCCGAAGATGTCGTAGACGCTGAGATCGAAGTCGAGTGCGGATACCGCGAGCACCGTATCGGTGTGGTCGATACCGTTGCGGCGGTTGACGTCCACCACGGTGTTCAATGCGGCGGTGTGCGAGACCACCACACCCTTCGGTTCACCGGTGGAGCCGGAGGTGTAGACGATATAGGCCGGTTGCGCCGGATCCACGGGAATCGGTTCACCCGGCTCCCGGGCGAGCATATCGACGAGCGCGTATCGGGTCACGCCGTCGATACCGCCGCTCGTATCGACGTTTTCGGCCTCGGCCCGAATCAGCGCGCGCATTCCGGACCGTTGCCGGATGCGTGCCGATCTCTCGGCCGGTTGATCCACCGAAATCGGCAGATAGGTGCAGCCGGCCATGAGAACGCCCAGTACCGCCACGATCTGAGCGGGCCCCTTCGGTAGCTGAACGGCCACCACCGTCCCTGGTTCGTGGTCGGCGCTCACCGTCGCGGCGACAGCGCGGGCATAACGGTCCAGCGTGCCGTAATCGAGCGCGGCGCGCGGCCCGACCAGTGCCGCCACCACCTCGTCACCGTCGTACTCGTCCGGTTGCCAGCGCACCGCGATCCGATCGGGGTCGGCGAGGGCCCGGCGGCGGAACCCGTCGTAGAGCAGGCCCGTCGGAAGCGGGGCGTCGGTGGCATTGCGTCGGGCACGGACGCGGCGTGAGCGGTCGGGCAGGTCGACCACCGCCGGTTCGTCCCAGGCACCGCCGGCCAGCTGCTCCAGTACGGCGATATAGGAGTCGAACATATCGTCGACCACGCCGGATGGGAAACAACCGGACCGGTGGTCCCAGGAAACCATCAGTTCCGACCCCACGGTGCAGATCTGGTTGTCGATCAGCACCTGCGGCGTCATCGATGTCACTTCCCGTAACGTGCCGAAAGTCGCGGTGGTCGACTCGTCGAGTAGCGGAATATCCGCGGCATAGGTGAAAACGATCGGTGACAGTCCCGAATGCCCTCTGTCGCGTGCATTTTCCGCGCGCAGGACGGTGCCCGCATCGGGGGCGGCCAGCTCCGTTCGCAGTACCCGCTGGGTATTACGGATCACATCGGCCCACGATTTACCGGGATCGACGGTGCAGCAGTGCAGTCGCGCCTCGGTGAAATCGCCGACGGTCCGGGCGGTTTCCGGGTCGCGGCCGAATGTGGTCACCGTGACGAGGAAAGTGGAGCGGGTGGACCACCGCTGCAGAACCAGGTCGTAGCAGGCCAACAGCAGCGCGGCCCGGGTGACCCCGGCGGCTCGACAGGCCCGGTCCAGTTCCGCGACCAAGGTGGGCGGCAGGGTGTGGTGACGGCGACGGAATTCGATCGTCCGCTCGGTGACCTGCGGCAGTTGCGGCGGTTCCGGGAGGGAGATGTTCGCCGGGGTCGTGGCATCGACCACCGGCACCGCGGAAAAGGTCGGGGCGAGCCGGAACTCTGCCTCGGGCAACTCCGCGCCCCGGTAGAGGGCGGCAAGGTCGCGCACCAGGATGCCCAGACCGGTGATGTCGGCAATGATCAGATCGACGGCCATGTGCAGTACCGAGGTCTGCGGAGTGATCGTCAACTCCACCGCCCAGACATCTCCCGCGACAGGGTCGAAGCGGCGGTTGCGTAACCGGGTACGCACCTGCTCTAGGTGTCGGTCCGTATCGGCGGTGGTGACGATGTGGACAGGCAGCGATACCCGGGCCGGCGCGGGATCGATCACATAGTGCTCGGCATCGGGGAATCTGCTGCGCAACATGGCGTGTCGGTGCGTCAGCGCCGTCAGCGCCTCGCGTAGCCTATCGGGTTCCAGGTGCGTGTCGGCGAATTCGAGATAGGTCTGGCACCCCACGCCGCCGAGGGGCTGATGCGGATCCCGACCGATCCAGTACGCCCGCTGCAAAGGGGTGGTGGGTAGCGAACGATCCGGCCTCGAGGGCTCTGCCATCACCTCCGGTTCGGTTGTACGTTCGAGCAGTCGTCGCCAGGCGGTCAGGGTCGGCGTCCGGTAGAGATCGGCAAAGGTCGGTCTGCTTCCTCTGGCCGCGGCCCAGGTCATGATGTCGGCGGTCATCATCGAGGTCAAACCGCATTCCATGAGATCGGCATCGGCGTCCAGTCGGTCCGGATGCACACCGAGCAGCCCGGCCACGTATTCGGCCAGATCGTCGTGTGGCGACTCGGTATCGGTCGCCGGGCGGGACTCGTGCACGAGGGGCAGGGTTCCCGCCACCAACCGCTCGCCCACCTCGCGACGGCGGATCTTGCCCGAGGTGGTCAACGGTAGCGACCGTGACGGCACCCATACGATGCGATCGGGTGCGGTTTCGTGCTCGGCGAGCATTCGGCGGTGAAGAATTCGCGCCACATCGTCCAGCTCGTCCGTATCGCGTTCCGTTTCGACGACGAGTGTCCACGACGGTTCGCCGAAGACCGGCTGCACCGCGCACGCACCACCGCGGGCGATACCGCATTCGGCATTCTCGGCGGTGGCCTCGAGGTCGTTCGGGAAATGGTTTCTGCCACCGATCACCACCAGATCCCGGTAGCGGCCGCAGATATACAGTTCCCCGGACCAGCGCACCCCCGCATCACCGGTGCGCAGGAACGGCCCCTCGCCATCGGCGGTCGTCGCGTGGAATATCGCCTCGGTGTCCTCCGGCCGCCGCCAATACCCCTGCGGCAGACCGAAGCCGCCAACCCAGATTTCCCCGACCCACCCGTCCGGCAGAACCGATCCGGTATCGGGATCGACAATGCGCAGGTCCCAGCCAAGGGTGGAATCGCCACAGCCGACCAGCGTGCGGACCCGGGCGGCGGTCTTACCGGTGGCCATCACTGCCCGGCCCCGTTCCAACTCGGCGGCATCGAAATCCGTCTGCCGCGGGCAGCGTGGCCCGATAGCACCGCTGACCCCCAGGCCCGCCTCGGCGAGACCGTATTGCGGTGCCATGACCTGCTCATCGAGTCCGGCCGAGGCGAAGTGCTCGGTGAACTCGCGCACGGTATCGGGACGGATGGGTTCGGCGCCATTGGTCGCAAGCCGCAGACAACTCAAGTCGAGTGCGGCGACGGATTCGGTGTCGAATGCCCGAATACAACGGCGGTAACCGAAATCCGGTCCGGCGATCCAGTTTCCGCGGACGGCGGAGACGGTCTCCAACCAGATCCGCGGATTACGCACGAAATCGTGTGGGGCGATGAGGGTTGCGCATCCGCCGGTGAGCAGCGGTCCGAAGACCCCCCAGAACATGCCCATATCGTGGTAGAGCGGCAGCCAACTCACCGTGTGCACGGGGTCGGGATAGTTCCACACCATGCGAACTATCTCCACCTGTCGCAGGATGGAGGCGTGGGTGTTGACCACACCTTTCGGGTGACCGGTCGACCCGGACGAGTACTGGAGAAATGCCGGGTCCTCCGGCCGGCGCGAGACCGGCGCCACCGCCGTGCCCCCATCCAGGGGAGTTCGTACCGAGATATCGGCGATACCGGGTTCTCGCGCCACCTCATCGGCCAGTTCCGGGAGGGTGTACACCGCACTCGGGTCACAGTCACGCAGGATGTGACGGGCGCGGGCGAGATAGCGCTGCGGGGATTTCGATGACGGCAGATAGATCGGCACGGGCAGCCCGCCGGACCGGAGTACGGCCAGGAAACCGGCCACGAATTCGACCCCGCTCGGTAGCGCCAGCACCACGCGTTGTCCGACCGTCAGATCCTCGAACGCACCGCTGATCGTCGCGACCCGATCGGCCAGTTCCGCATAGGTCCACTCCGTTGTCTTGTCGGGAGCGACGGTGCGTAGCGCGATTCGGTTCGGGTACCGATGCACGCAATCGTCGAAGACCTGAGTGACGGACCGTTGAACAGCGGCGGATTCGGCGAACCGTGGACGGGGGATGGTACTCAAATCTCTTGTCTCCATGCTCGGCCGCACCGCGTATACAGGCGGTACCTCACGGCGGATTTCGCCGCGCTACACGACAACCGACGCCGGCGGCGGTTGAACCACTCGCGCAAGTGGACGCTATATGAGATATTAAAGCAAACGATTTTCATTATATAAATGATCGTGAAACATCACACTTCGCACTGCGGTCGGTTATGAAGGAGGAGACGACATCGACACCACAGCAACGGCATCGGCGCCATCCGCGGACGGTCTTCACCGTCGCTGGACCACGGCCGTCGCCGCGCTCTCCTGCTTCCTGATGACCCTCGACGTGACCGTCGTCAATGTCGCGCTCCCGGAGATCCAATCCGATCTCGATGCCTCGCTCGACAGCCTCCAGTGGACGGTCAACGCCTACGTCCTGGCCTTCGCCGCCCTGCTGCTGACCGTCGGCAGCCTGTCCGACCGCTACAGCCGCCGAACCCTGTTCCTGGCCGGACTGACGGTCTTCACCGTGGCCTCGGCACTGTGCATAACGGCGCGCTCCGAAACCACACTGATCGCGTCCCGCGCCATCCAGGGCGTCGGGGGCGCACTGGTGTTCGGAACCTGCCTGGCACTGGTCGCCGACGCCCATACCGGTGTGGCCGAGGAGATACGCCGCAAAGCGGTGGGCACCGCCATGGCCGCGGGCGCCGCTGCTGCGGCACTGGGCCCGCTCATCGGCGGCGGACTGGTGCAGATCGGCGCCTGGCAGTGGATCTTCGCAGTGAACGTTCCCATCGGAATCGCTCTGATCGTCGCCACACTGTTGCGCGTCCCGACCGTTGACCGGACCGGGGAGGTCCGCGGCGCCGTGGACCGCATGGGCGCCGCCCTGGTGGTGGTTCCCTTGTTCACCGCCAACTACGGACTGCTGACCGGGGCGGACAGTGGATGGGCGCAACCGAAGGTCGTCGCCGCCCTCACCATCGCCGCGATCACCGGACTGGGTTTCGTATGGCTCGAACTACGACGCGGCGATACCGCCCTGCTCGACCTCGGACTGTTCCGCATCCCCACGTTCACCGCGGCCATCGTGCTCGGATTCGTGGTGCGGCTGTTGACATTCGGGATCTTCCCGTTCCTCATCCTGTGGTTGGCCGGCGCCCACGATATGTCCGCGTTCCGAACCGGACTGGTGCTCACCGCACTCGCCGTACCGCTGATGATCGCCGCCGGAGTGGGAACCCCACTGGCCAGGGCCATCGGGGTCGCGCGCACCATGACCATCGCCATGGTCGTCACAGCCGTGGGCCTGTTCCTGGGCACCCTGGTCCACGGCACCGGCCCCTGGCAGACGATTCTGGCCTGTCTCGTGGTAACAGGCATCGGTTGCGGACTCGCCATGCCTCACCTGATGAATCTGGCGGTCGATGTCGCGCCGCCCCACAAGGCCGGCATGGCCACCGGTGCGGCGAACACCGCCATGCCGCTGGGTACCGCCGCCGGTGTCGCGTTGTTCGGCGTGGTGCTGTCGAGTCGGGTTCGCGCCGAAATCGACCCGACGACGGCCGGAGCGGGTGCGGATCGTTTCGCCGACGCGGTGATCGCGGGTATCCTGCGCTACCCCACCGCCGCACAGACCGAACTGGCCACCACCGCGTTCACCGACTCGCTGCGCCTCATCTTCGTCCTCGCCGGCTGCGGCGCCCTGGTGGCCGCGATCGTCGCGGCAGTGCTCATTCGCGAGACCGACCGGCGCGGCGGTGCCCCCACCGAACAATCGACCCCGACCCCACAGAAATCATGACCACCACGGAAACGCTCGACCCGTACGCCCTGTCCGCGGAGTTCTACGATGTGATGGCCTCTCCCCACTGGGACACCAAACGCGATGTCCTCGTCACCACACTTCGGAATGCGGCTCCGATCACCGACCCCGTCCTCGATATCGGCGCGGGCAGCGGCCTGTCCACCGTCACCATCGCCGACACCGTCCCCGAGGTCGACATCCACGCCGTGGAGCCCTCCCCCGCGATGCGGGCGGCACTCGTCTCCCGACTCCTGACCCACCCGGAGGCCACGGATCGGGTCACCGTCCACGCCGATCGGGTGGAGAACATCCCGCTTCCCGACCGGATCGGCGCCGCGGTCCTGATGGGTGTTCTCGGCTATCTGGCCCCTGAGACCCGCCGAGCGTTCTGGACCGAGCTACGTCCCCGACTCACTCCCACCGCCCCGGTCGTCGTCGAGTACATGGCCCTGACCACCCCTGCGTCCGTGCCCGAGATGGTCATCGCCCGACGACGAATCGGGACGCGGCAAACCGAGGTCCGCATCGGCGGCGAGCCGGAAGGCAGCGATTCCCAACACTGGACCATGCGTTATGTGGTGCGCGAGGGCGATCGGGTGGTCCGCGATTTCACCGCCGAACACATCTGGCACACGATCGGACACGACGATCTGGTCCGAGATGCCGAGCTGCACGCCATGACCTGCGAGCAGATCACCCCCACGATCAGCGTTCTCCGCCCCACCGAAATACCTGTTCGCCGCGATCGACCGTGATGCGATCGCGGTTTCCCACCTCGATGGACCACAGTCCATATCGCAATGGGGCCGATGAGCACCGGAGACTGCGCGACCGTGTCCGGCCATCCCCCTCACTGCGCCACGACCCGAATCGCTCGGGTTCAGGTGTGCCGTGTCCCGCTCCGTCGGGCGGAGCCGCTGCGTGGCTTCGGGTCCGGGTATTCGCCGGTGAGGTAGGTCTGGATGGTGGGGGCGAGCCAGGCGACGACCTCTTCGCGCGGCATCGTGACCAGCGGTGGAAAGGCCAGCACATACCGGCACAGTGCCATGCCCAGGATCTGGGATGCCGTCAGCGCGGCCCGGACCGGCCCTTCGGCCGGGTCATTGCTCACCCGGGCGACCACCGGTTGCAACTGCGCGGCCAGGATCGACCGCATCCGTTCGGCCACCGCATCGTTGGTCACTCCCGCGCGCAACAGGATCAGCAGGGCCTCGTCGCGCTCCCACCGTTCGAGGAAGTGGGAAACCACCGCGACACCGATCTGCTCACGCTCGATGGCGGCCAGCTCCGGTAGCTCCAGATCGAATTCGACCGCCGCGGCGAAAAGCCGCTCCTTGGAGCTGTAGTAGCGCATCACCATTGCCGGATCGATGGCCGCGTCGGCGGCAATCGCCCGAATGGTGGCGCGGTCGTAACCGTCGGCGGCGAATCGCTCCCGGGCCGCGGCCAGGATGGCCGCCTTGGTTTCGGTCGAGGACCTCCTCATATCGACAAGGGTAGGCCAACGACCGTTGACAGGTAGTTTGCGCCGCGCCATCGGTCGCCGGTCGGGATACCGAGGCCGGGAGGCGAGCTCGGGTCGGACACCGGTTGCCCCGCCCCGAACCCGCACCATCGCATTGCGCGCACCTCAACGCCCCGTGTCACCGGCGCCCGCCGGCAATGCGATCAACCGATAGATGATCGGTTGGGCGGCGATATCGTTGGCGGCGAAGTTGGCCAGCACGAAGGTACGAAAACTCGGACGAAACAGCAGACTCGGCAGGAATGCGCGCACCGTGGGCCAGGATGCGTGATTGATGAGGGTGTGGTCGTCGGGCTCGCCGGGGAGCGGGCGCATCGGCACCGAGTCGGGCAGTGCGGTCTTGCGCTGGAACCATCCCGCCGTGTAGCGCCAGACCTCGAGAACGGTATCCCGGTCCGCGCAGTGGAAGTAGTTGAAAAGGAACCAATTGCTCGGATCGTGGTTCACATCGGCGATGCGGACCGGGCTGCTCGCCGCGATCCGGTGCACGTGTCGGGCGGTGTCGGTCAGCAGCTCCACCAGTTCCGACCAGGCCGGGTCGGCTCGCACCACATCCAGATCGGCGACCGTGCGGGTGCGCACGAGGACGACGATGTCGTAGCGGGCCGGACGAACTCCGGCCCGACGCAGCAGACCACCACCTTCGCCGGGAGGCCGTAGGGCAGCTCGGAAGGCCGCCGCCTCGACGACATCGGCTCGATTGCCCAGTCGCGCGCAGAGGAGGCCGAGCCGGGACGAGACGTGGCGCCGCGATCGAGCGGGAAGGGAAAACGGCCCGACCCAGCGACCCGATTCGGCGGCCAGCAGGAGGAATCCGTTGTCGGTGGGGGTGGTCAGGCGGGCCGGGACGGCCAGGCGGTCATTGACGATCTTCATGACGAGTTCCGTTCACGGGAGCGGGTCAGCGACGGTCGAGCCCGGACAGGCGCCAGGCCAGTCGGTTCCGCACGGGCGCGGCCTTGCCTGCCAGCGCCATGACAGTGTTGCGCATCGGCCGGACCCGTTCCGACGCGGTGGCCAGATCGGTGAGCCTACTCGCGATGGAGACCACGGCTTCGGCCGTGCGGTGCCGGGCGGCGGCGTATTCGTCGAGCAGGGTCTCCGGTTCCCCGGCCAGTACGCGAGACAGAGTCGTCGCGGCCGTCACCGCGTCCTCGATACCGAGATTCATCCCCTGTCCACCGGCCGGCGAGTGCACATGACCGGCATCCCCGGCGAGCAGAACCCGACCGCGCCGGAAGGTATCGGCGATACGATGGTGGACGCGGAAACGCGAGCCCCACACCACTTCCTCGACCACGGCCGGATGGGCCTGCGGGCCGCGCTCGTCGAGCAGCCCCTGTACAAATGCGATGTCCGGGTCGCGCGGCGCCTCGTCCACGGTGGCCACGATCCGAAACATATTGTCGGGCAATGGCGCGACCACCACGAGTCCGGCCGGGGAGAAGTACAGGATGACCTCGTCGGTGGGCACCCCGCCGGAGAGGCGCACGTCCGCGAGGGTGAACGATTCGGCGTAGGCGCTGCCGGCGAATCCGATACCCGACCGCTCCCGCACCAGGCTGTGCATACCGTCCGCTGCCAGCAGATAGCGCGCCCGCAGGGACTCCCCCTCCTCGAGGGTGACGGTGACCGAATCCGATTCCTGCGAGATTCCGGTGACCACGGCCGGGCGGGTGACCTTCCCACCCAGCTCGGTGAGCCGGTCCAGCAGGAACTTCTCGGTATCGGCCTGCGAGATCATCAGCGTGTACGGGTAGGCGGTGGGCAGTTCGCTGAACGGCACCGCCATCAACAGCCGATCCCGGTCGCGGATCGCGAACGTGGGGGTGTGCACGCCGCGGTTCACCAGGGCCGGGACCACCCCGTAGGGCTCCAGGATCTCCAGGGTGTGCGGGTGCACCACCGCGGCGCGGGACGTGTTCGCCCCTTCGGCCTGACGGTCGACGATCACGACGTCGTGGCCGAGTTGCTTCAGCACCACCGCGGCAGTGAGACCGACCGGGCCGGCTCCGACGATCAGGACGTCGGCGATGTGGTTGTCCATGACAACTCCTTGATGGTCAACGCTTGTTGTTATCAACGATAGGAGGGCGTTCCCGGTATGTCAACACTTGTTGGCCAACAAATGTTGACATAGGTGCCCCGTGACCCCGGACAGGGAACTCGCCACCCGGGCGACGAGTAGAGAGCGATATGCGTCGCCCCACGGGCCGCCACCGTCGGTGGGTCGTTGCGGCTCAGCGCAGGAATGCCGTGAGCAGTGGGATGGTTTGCGCGGGGCAGTCCTCGTGCACGGTGTGGCCGCAGCCCGGGATGACCGTGGCGACGGCCTCGGGTATACGTTCGGCCAACCGGTCGGCCTGCGTGGCGGGCAGCCAGGTGTCCGCACCGCCCCACAGGACAAGGGTGGGCGCGGTGACCCGGTCCAGACCGGCATCGGTGAGTCGGTAGTCCAGATTGCGCCACAGCGACAGGAATCCGGCGCGGTTGGCGGGGCGGGAGAACGGCGCGTAGAGCTCGTCGATCACCTCGTCGGTGACGAGATGATCGTTCTGGAAGGTGCCGCGGATACTGTCGGCGTAGAACGACCGGTTGATGAGGTTCGTGGCCGACTCACCCACCAGCGGTGTGGTGAACAACGGTGTGAAAGCAGACTTTTCGGCATCCAATCCAGGAGAATCGAGCAGGACCAGTCGCTCGACGCGCTCGGAGTGTTGTTCGGCGAAGTACAGACTCCAGGCACCACCCCACGAATGGCCGACCAGGGAGGCACGCCGCAGGCCGACCGCGTCGAGGAAGGTCGCCAACGCGTGCGACATCGCGAGCAGGTCGTAGGCGAAGTCACCGTGACGCAGTTCGGTGAATCCCTGACTGGGCAGATCGACGGCGTAGACGGTGTGTTCGGCGGCCAATGCCGGAAGCACGTCCCGCCAGGAGTATCCCCACAGCCCACCACCGGCCACGAGCACCACGGGAGACCCGGCCCCGGCCCGGATGTAGTGGAAACGGGCGAGCTCGGTGTCCACGTAGTGGGATTCCACCCGCGACAGATACCGCGACCGATAGTCCGAGGTCGGCGGCTGCCCGTACGCGAGGGGCACGATGAGAACCGCGAGCACGCCGACCACGATCGCAGCGATCGCAACCAACCTTCCGAATACCGGTTTCGATGTCATGGCACAACTTTCTGGATCAGAGAAGCCTGGTATCTCTCGGACGAGCGATTCCGGTCCGACGTGACGGCATATGGGGCGGATCACATATCGGACCACCCGGTGCGCTCCCCTACCGGCCCTCGGCCGCTTTCCTCCCGGGGAGGAGTATCGTCGCGGCGGTCCACGCCCGGACCATCCCGAATTCGGCCACGCCGCGGATCGGATCACGGAAGGTGTCGTCGGTGGCGCCATCCGCCCGCGCCGGTTCCGCATGCGGGTAGAGCGAATCGCCGAAGATCCGATAGAAGATGCCCACGACCGGACAGGCGAGCACCCCTTCCCGGACACTCGGATGCGGACGCGACCGGCTCGGTGGCCACGGCCTCGGGGAAACCGAGTTCGGCCGGACGCCGAAAAGCGGAGACCGCCACGGGATGGCCCACATACAAGGGCCGCATGACGAAAGAGCTTCGGATGGCCTCGAATTCGACCTGCTGAGCCGACGCCATCCGAATATAGCCATCCGAATATATATGTCCAGGGGAAATCCAGATGCGGGTGGCGCAGGTCGGTG
Source organism: Nocardia paucivorans NBRC 100373 (assembly GCF_000308675.1). Lineage (GTDB taxonomy): Bacteria > Actinomycetota > Actinomycetes > Mycobacteriales > Mycobacteriaceae > Nocardia > Nocardia paucivorans. Next base: position 113,444 of record NZ_BAGE01000040.1, read on the forward strand.
GTGAGGCAGATGAACATCTGCTCCTGCGATCGGATTCATCAGGCCCCAGAAGTTGTGGCCCACGCCGACCGCAAGCCGGGCGAAGACGAATCGAGTGCGGTGAGGTCGTCGGCCCCGGCGAGACGGGTCATGGTGTGCTCTGTTCAGGACAGGACGAGCGCACAGGCGAACGGCTCGGCGACCACCTACTCGCCCGTGGCGAAGTGATCCGCACCGGACGCACCCCGACCGTCTGCGCCCTCGACATCTACGCCCTCGACATCTACGCCCTCGACATCTACGCCCTCGACATCTACGCGTTCGACAACTCGAAACGAACCCGCATCGCCACCGGTCGACAACCCCTGAGCCGCCGCACCGACCGCCCCGACCACCCCACCCCGCTCACAACCGTCCCGGACCGGCTCGTCGGGCGAGTCCGCCGCCCTCGGACGATGATCGAAGACGTGCTGCGGTACGGGATTCGGGTCCACGGGTGGGCGGGCGTTACGAGTGCGTAACCGGTAGCGACGTTCGGCGTAGGCGAGATCGTCGTGCCACAAGCGCAGTGCGGCACGACGCAGCACCGGGCGCAGCAGAGGAATCGCTCGATGGACATGACGAAATCCCGGGCGCGCCGAGTCGGCCACGACCGCCTCCACGACGGTGGTGCGGGCGCGCCCGTCATCGGTGGTTCCCGCCGGAGTGGCGTGTGTTTCGACGATGCTGCCGGCGCCTTCGCCGGACACGATGCGCATGACGACGGTGCGGGGATCGGGACAGGTGAATTCGGCCTCGACGGGGACGCCGAGGCGGCGGGCGACCCGAAAGGTGACGGTCACCAGATAGCGATCGTCCGCCGGGGTCGGTGTTCGAACGACCTCGAGGTCGGCGAACGAATAGGGGTGGAACCACGACCCGTGCCACGGATCGAGACGGTTGGCGATGATGTCGGACGGTTCGCAGATTCCGGTCAGCATGGCCACCGCGTGCACGCGAGTATCGACGGGGCGGTCCGGGACAACCGGTATGTCCGTGGGCTTTTCGCCGCCGACCGCATCGAGTCGCACCCAGACCAGGATGCCGTCGTCGTAACCGGGGAACGGCGCCCACCGGGGGGTGCAGCGACCGTCGATGCGCAGACCGTGCCAGCGACACAGCAATGCCCCGTCGTGTATATGGGCGGTGGATAGGTCGGCTCCGAGGTGTGGACACGCCCCCGGGCCGATGTGCAGGCGACCATGGGTATCGCGCCACGCGACGAGCTCCACCCCGGCGACGGTGGCGCCGAACGGCCGCTCGGCGGTGATGTCGCGGCTCGCGGCGAGCACGTACCAATTTCCCGACGGTCGTCGGCCGGCCGATCGCAATGCCGACTCGATCAGGTGCGGTCGGGCCTGCCCGTGGGTGGGGCGCTGACGGGACCAGATCTGTGGGGAAATCGGTTGCAGCGGAGAGGATTTCCACCAGCGCGCAGGAATGGCTGCGATTGCTTTCATGGATGCGCCTTTCGGGTCGCAAGGGTGCGCAGTAGCCGTGAGCGTCCACGGGTGGGTACGGTTTGCAGTGCATGACCGGCCGCGCCCCAGCGGGTCAACAGCGTGTTGGCCGCGGCCCACCCGGTGGTGGCGGCGCGCTCCATCAAGGCGACCGGCAGGTCGATACGGATACCGTCGCCCGCCAGGACAAGACCCGGATCGGGGGTGCGGATACCCGGACGGCGGCCGAAATCGCCCGGTGCGAAACGCGGACAGTCCTGACGCCAGAGGGTGATCGCACCGACGATTCTCGCCTGCGTCGTCTCGGGATAGACACGGTGCAAACAGGCCAGCAATCGCGCCCGTAGATCGCTCGGGGGTCGAGCGGGTGTATCGGTGTGGACCGCGTACGCGTGTAGTTCGACGACGCTTCCACCGTTCCGGCGAGCCCAGCACGCGGCACCGTGATCGTATCGGTCGACAATGCTCACATTGTCCAACGGAGCCAGTCCGCCGGTGGCCAGGAAAGCGGGTCGGTCGGCGGCGACGGGACGGTCGAGCCACAACCGGTACACCAGAAACGGCGGTGCGGTCCCCAAGGCGGTGACGTTCTCCCGCCACCTCCGGTCACCGAGGTCCGGGGATGCGGCGACGATATCGCGTAAGCCGTTGATATCGGTGGCGAGAACGACCGCGTCGACGTCCAGGGTGGCGTCGGTGTCGTCCCGTAACCGGAAGCCCGACGGACCGCAGCGTCGGATCTCGGTGATGCGGACACCGGTGTGCACGGCAACAGTTCCGGGCCGGGTGGGGGTGGGCGCGGCGGTGAGATACTCGCGCACCGGATTCCAGAGCGCGATGTCGAAGTTGTCGTCGGCCACGTCGAAGAGCAGACCCTCGCTGGAGCCGAGGAAGTAGATGTGGAACATGGCGGCCAATTCCGCGGCCGACATCCGACCGGGAAGAGCGAAAAAGCTCCGGGAGAACACCTCGAAGGCCAGGTGTTGCGCCGCCGCCGGGAATCGGATGGTGTGTAGGAAGGACTCGGCGTCGAGATGGTCGAGGGCGGAGTAGATCTCGGGGACGGAGACCGCGGCCAGAGGCGCCGCGGCCCGCGGATCCATACGAACCAGATCACGTAGCCGAAAGGTGGGGCTGCGCAGCGCGAAGGCGAGGGCGTTCCACGGTGGTGTGCGGGGTAGGCGCCGAAAGCTGTCCCGGTGCCCGTGCGCGTCGAGCAGCGGATAGTCGTTCAACGTCCGCAATCGGCTCAGACCGGGATCACCACGCGACAACAGCTTGCGCAGGTTGTAGTACTGGCGAAAGAAGGCGTGGAAACCGCGGTTCATGCCGACCGTGGTGCCGTCGGAGAGTCGATCGGTCCAGCCACCGACCCGCCCGCCGAGAAACCTTTCCCGCTCGACGAGTTCCACGGCCACACCGCGTTCGGCCAACCCGCTCGCCGCGGCCAGCCCGGCAATACCCGCGCCGATCACGGCCACCCGGGGCGGGATGCCCGTCGCGGTGAGATCACGCACGCCCGGCGCGGCGGGGTGCAGCACCCTGCGGGGATCGGCCCCGATCCCCGTGAGGTCGTCGAACGCCACAGTACTCACCGTCGATCGTCTTCCCGTTGGTACGACAGCCCCCACCTCGAGAGAAATACTTTCGGGCGTTCCCGCCCCGGGGTGTTGCGACGTGCCCGCCACGCCTGCGCGAGGCCGGTGGCTCCCACCACCACCCGGCGCGGTACGCCCACGCGGGCCCGGTGTAGGAAAACCTCGAAGTCGAGGGCCTCGATGCGGTCCAGGATTTCCGAGTAGAGGGTGAGCGCCGCGCGGACACACGGTCGGGAGCGCGGCTCGAGCAGAGCGATACCGCCCTGGGCGTAGGAATAGATCTCGCGGGTCAGCGCATGCTGGGCGATGAGGGCCCGGCGGACCCGAAGATCGGTGCGGCGGTGCGCCCGACACCATTGCAGCAGATCACGGTCCACGCCGTGGGCGGCGAGCTCGTCGGCGGGCAGATATACCCGGTCGCGGACGAGATCCTCATCGATATCGCGCAGGAAGTTCGTCAGTTGGAACGCCTTGCCCAGCGCCGCCGCATATGGGGCCGCCTCCTCGATCGGCGCCACCGTCCCCAGCACCGGCAGCACCTGCAACCCGATGACCTCCGCCGAGCCGTACACGTAGCGATCGAGAGCGTGTCGATCGGGATAGTCGGTGACCGTCAGATCCATACGCATCGAGTCCAGGAACGACTCGAACAGGGTGGAGGGTATTCGGTACGCGCGTGCAGTATGCAGAACGGCAGGCAGCACGACATCACCGGTCGGATCACCGGCGCGGAACCGCTCGGCGAGCATTTCCAACCGCTCCGCGCGTTCGGCACGATCGCGGGTCGGGTCGATCTCGTCCAGAATATCGTCGACCCGGCGGGCGAAGCCGTAGAGCGCGTGGATCGCGGGACGTTGGTCCGGCGCCAACAATCGAGTGGCCAGAAAGAACGTCCGTCCGTGGCGGGCGTTGAGTTCTCGACATGCCCGATAGGAGCGACGCAGATGTTCGTCGACGTATTCGTTCTCGGCAAAGGGAGCGCTGCGGGGCATGGGACTCCTATCGGCCGGTGAGGAGAGTCGGGGCCGGGCCGGCGCGGACCCGTGCGCATGCCACTTCTTCATCCACTTCCTCCCCCACACTCACGGGCTCTCCTCGCGTCGAGCAGACAGTGGGTCGTGACGCGGGGTCGAGCGCACCGGATGCGGTCCGGAACGGACGAGTTCGGACAGTGTTCTATCGATCACCTCGTAGGGGCGGGTGCCGGCGATATCACCGGCGATACACTGCGCGGCGCGTCGATAGGATTGCGTGCCGAGGATCCGATCGACCGCCGCGGCGATTTCGGAGGCGGTCGGCCGTGCGGTGCGCAGGTCGATACCGACTCCGAAATGGGCCACACGCGCGGCCACTTCCGGCTTGTCGGCGGTGCCACCGGCCACGACGAGCGGCACCCCATGGGACAGCGCCGCATGCACGCCTCCGTAGCCCCCGTTGGTGATCATCACATCGACCGTGGGCAGCAATACCGAATACGAGCAGAAACCGGATACCCAGGCATTGCTCGGAGGCGGAACGGGCAGTCGCACACCCGGTCCCGTCGTGGCGATCACCTCGAGGTCATCACGATCTGCGAAGGCTTCGAGAGTGGGCACGATGAGTTCGGTGGGGTCGATATTGTCCCAGGTGCCCTGAGTGACGTGCACTCGAGTCGGGCGACCGGCCACCGGTGGCGCAACCTCGTCGTTCACCCGCTCCTCGACGGGCAGCGGCCCGGCGAACACCACGTTCTGCGGTAGATCACGGCGCCGATACTCGAAGCTCGGCACGGTGAGCTGAATGATGCGGTCGGCCAGCACCGGCCAGTCGGTCAGGAACACCGGGGCGCGAGCGACCCCCACCGACTCCAGAATCGCATTCAGTCGGCCCTGGATGTCACGGAACAACACCTCGTGCGCGAACCGGTTCATTCTGTGGTAGGAGACCTCCGGCCGCGGCCGCCACCCGGTGCCGAACGGCGGGGTGTCGACACTGGACACCATCAGCGGCCCCACCCCGCACACCGACACCATCGGACGGGGACGACCCGCCAGGAGCAAGGGGATCGCGCCGACGAAGGCGAGATCGACCAGAATCGCGTCGACCGGATCACGCTCGATCTCCCGGCGCAATGCGGTGTACTGCGCGACGAGCGGCGCCAGGAAGATCGACCGCAGCTCGGCCCGACCGATGCGCAGGCGCCGGAGGATGGTCGAGGATCTGCATGGTGGCGCCGGCGGACGCTCGATCTCCGCCTCGTCCGGGAGCGGCACCACCGCTATCCCCCGGGTGGCGGCGAGAGCGGTGAACTCACGCCCCGTGAGCAGCCGGACCTCATGTCCGCGTCGAGCCAGATCGGTTGCGATACTCAGCATCGGCAGCACATGTCCCGGTATCGAACCGGCCGCGAGCAGATATCGGCCCATACGGGCTGTTTCCTTTCCGGTGCGGTTTCCGAACTGCTGCCAACGGTGCGTTTCGACGATATGGAGTGACCGGCGACGGGAGCCGCGGGTCGACGGCTCCCCACCGAGCACTCCCCACCGGTAAACGGAACCGGTCATCCCGCTTCGCTCCGCCACCATCGCCTACTCCGACGGTATGGCACGCTTTCCCCTCGTGGACCGCACAGCGCGCGAACAGTTCGGTTGCAACACCGTAAAGCCGGATTTCCGCTACGCACCTCGCGCCGCGCGGGTCTCACCGAGTTCGAGAAACCACGACCCGATCTCCGGCCCCTCGACTCTCCTGTGGACGAATCGAGCGGCCGGATCGGCGGAACCCGCGCCTCGAACATCGGCCGCCGCGGGCCTGACCGGCAATGGCGATTTCGCTCACTCCGGGACGATGACGGCTCGGGTGCGCCCCCGGTGCGCCCAGGCCTCGTCGACGCGATCGAGCGGGTACTCGGTATACGGCGCGTCGAAGGTGCCGTCGGCGAAGCGGGCGAGGATATGGGGTAGTTCGGCGATCATCCGTTCCGGCGAGACCGAGCCCTTACCACTGCCGCTGATCCGGATCCGTCGGCTGCGCAACAGTTCCGCGGGCAGTACCGCCTCGGCTCCGGCGAGCGAGCCGATCTGCACGTAGTCGACCATCGCGTCGTCGTCCGGGCGGGTTTTTCCCAATGCCGTGAAGGCGGCCTCGGCGACGGGTCCCCACACGTAGTCGAGGACGATGGTGGGCTGCACCGCGGTGACAACCGCACCGAGGGTGTCCGCCCAGGTATCGGATGCATCCGGTGCGATCGGCACGGTCACCACACCCGGACCGCTCAGCCGCTCCAGCGCGCTGCGGTCCCGCCCGACCGCGACGACCCGTTTCGCACCGAACGACAATGCCGCCCGCACCGCCAGACCGCCCGATACACCGGTCGCGCCGAGTACCCACACGGTTCCGAGATCGCCCGTCTCCCGATATCGGGTGACCAGCGGCATCCAGCCCGACAAAGCCGGATTCACCCCGGCGGCGACCGCGAGCGGATCGGCCCCCGCGGGCACCTCCACATCGAACGGGGTGACCAGCCGTTCCGCCATGGTTCCCCACGGTGACCGGGCGAAGCCCGTGTAGACCAGCCGCCCGTCACCGGTCAGGGCCACCGCGTCGATGCCGGGTACGAGCGGATATGCCCCGTCGCTGCCGTAATGGCGACCGGTGGCCATTCCCCGGACCACGTGATGCAGACCCGCGCCCACGAGTCGCAGCGGTGCGCGACCGGGTTGCGGTTCGGGATCGGGGAAGTCCGCGCAGATGGGTGTGGTGTGTGGGGTTTCGACGACTGCAGCACGCACGACACTCTCCTTAACTAAGTTAAATTCCGGTGTCGATCAGCGTGCCTGAACTTTGTTAAGGTGTCAACCGTGGCCAAGGGAATCACCCGAGAGCAGATCGTGGCGGCGGCTCTGGAACTACTCGATGAGCAGGGCATGGACGCCCTCACCGTTCGCGCTCTCGCCGCCCGACTCGAGGTGAAGGCCCCCGCCCTGTACTGGCACGTCCGCAACAAACAGGAATTGCTCGACGAAATGGCCACATTCGTCATGCGGCGGGTCGTCGACGCCCTCGCGGCGATCCCGCGCGGCGGCTGGCGCGAGGATATGGCCGCCTATGCCCGTGTCCTACGGTCGGAGTACCTGCGGTATCGGGACGGGGCCCGCATCTTCAGTGGTACGCGCCTCGCCGACCCCGACGTGGTGAAGGCGAAGGAGCCCTGGCTCGAGCGTCTGACCGCGACCGGCTTCACCCTGGCCACGGCGGACGACGCCCTCGACCTGGTCACCGCCTTCGTGGTCGGGTTCGTCATCGAGGAGCAGGAACGCAGCCGGTCGAACGACACCGATCCCGAGCGGTACTCGATCACCGAACGCGCTATCTGGCTCGGCGAGGATGCCGATCTGGTCAAGGCTGCCGGACGGCTTCGCGACGACGGCGACCGGCGCTTCGAGCGACACCTCGGCATCGTCCTCGACGGACTCGCGAGCCTGCTGCGCCGACAATCCGGACCGTCGATCGGACCGTAACGGTTATCAGAAGTGGATCAGCCCTCGGACCCGAAAGCTCCGATACCGGCCGCATCGGCAAGTTCGTGGAAGTCCGAGGGCGCGCAGACCCGGCCTCCGACCCGAGTGAACTCGTCGAGTCTCGGATAGGTGGAAGAAAAGGATCGCAGAAGATGCCATCGGCGACGATCAGCTGGTCGAATTCGGCGTCGCTTTCGATACCGGTGGCGGTGGTGTGGAGACGTAGCCGCCGGCGGCCCACCTGCTCGTCCAGTTCGGCGGCGAGGACGCGGCAGCCCGGCCGGACCCGTCGGTGCAGATCGAATGTGCGCGCGTAATCGTCCGGATATCGCTGAACCTGTTCGCCACGCGGCATTCCGGATAGCTCGACGGCATCGGGAATCCGAGAACACGTAGGCTCCTTTGTTGTTCTGGGTGGTGGTGCCCGGGTATCTGCACGTGCGACTCCACACCCTCCCACATCGGGAGCGGAATCGAAGACGGTGATGCTCATGGGTTCTCCGGCAGAGGAATCAAGACATGGCGAATCGAGCGAGCACGTTGCGCCCGCGCTCAGTTCCCGGCACGATCGCGCAGATCGAGCGCGACGTCGGTGATCATGTCTTCCTGTCCACCGACAAGACCGCGGCGACCGACTTCGACCAGAATGGACCGAGTATCGAGCCCATAGGTTCGCGCCGCGGTTTCGGCGTGCCGCAGGAAACTCGAGTACACCCCGGCATATCCGAGAGTTAGGGTCTCCCGGTCGACCTGGACCGGACGATCCTGTAGTGGTCGCACCAGATCATCGGCGGCATCCTGCAGACCGAACAGGTCGCAGGAGTGCTTCCAACCGTACAGGTCCGCGACTGCGACGAACGGCTCGATCGGACAGTTACCCGCGCCCGCGCCCTGACCGGCCAGTGACGCGTCGACCCGGGTGACCCCCTCCTCGACGGCGGCCACCGAGTTCGCCACGGCAAGCGATAGATTCTGGTGTGCGTGGATGCCGATCTGGGTGCGCTCGTGGAGTATCTCCCGATAGGCGCGCACGCGTTCCCGTACCCCATCCATGGTCAACCGTCCGCCCGAATCGGTGACATACACGCAGTCGGCACCGTAGGACTCCATGAGTTTCGCCTGACGGGCCAGTTCCGAGGCCGGGGCCATATGCGACATCATCAGGAAGCCGGACACGTCCATCCCCAGTTCCTTGGCCGTCGCGATGTGCTGCGCCGCCACATCGGCTTCCGTGCAGTGCGTGGCCACTCGTACCGAACGCACTCCGAGTTCGAAGGCCTGTTTCAGTTCGCGGACGGTGCCGATTCCGGGTAGGAGCAGCGTGGTCAGTTTCGCCGAACGAATCACCGATGCAGCGGCTTCGAGCCACTCCCAGTCGGTGTTGCTACCCGGCCCGTAGGTCAGCGACGCTCCGGCCAACCCATCTCCGTGTGATACCTCGATGGCGTCCACACCGGCCCGGTCGAGCGCTTCTGCAACAGCGGCGACGTTCTTCGGGTCGATACGATGCCGGATCGCGTGCATCCCATCGCGCAATGTCACGTCCTGGATGTAGAGGGGCGCCCCGTCGGCCGCGGTCTCCCTCGTAACGACCGAGGTCATATCGATACCTTCGCCTTCTGCTCGGCGATCGACCGGGCCACCCGTAGCGCCGCCGAGGTCATGATGTCCAAATTCCCCGCATACGCGGGCAGGTAGTGTGCGGCACCGGTGACCTCGAGAAACACCGATACCTTCCACAACATCCCGGTGTACTCGGTCAGGGTGGCCGCCGGCCCGGTCAATTCGGTGAACTGCACCTGTTGTTTGAGCCGATAACCGGGCACATAGGCGGCGACCTCGGCAACCATCGACTCGATCGACGCGGTGATCTCCTCCTTGCGGTCTTCACCGACCAGTGCGAGCACAGTGTCTCGCATGATCATCGGTGGCTCCGCCGGATTCAGGATGATGATCGCCTTACCGCGTCGAGCCCCGCCGACCCGTTCGATCGCTCGTGCAGTGGTCTCGGTGAACTCGTCGATATTGGCTCTGGTACCGGGGCCCGCCGATTTCGATGCGATCGAAGCGACGATCTCGGCCCAATACACCGGCGTCACCCGGGAGATGGCGGCGACGACAGGAATCGTCGCCTGTCCCCCACAGGTCACCATATTGATGTTCGGCGCGGCCCCGTGTTCGTCCAGATTGACCGCCGGCACCACATAGGGTCCGATCGCCGCGGGGGTGAGATCGATGAGGCGTTTGCCATATGGGCGCAACACCTGCTCGTTGTATTCGTGGGCCTTGGCCGAGGTCGCATCGAAAACTATCTCGATCTCGTCGAAACGGGGGTGCTCGACCAGCCCGGCCACTCCGTTGGAGATCGCATCGACACCGAGACGCCGGGCCCGGGCCAACCCGTCGGAGGCCGGATCGATGCCGACCATGGCCGCGACCTCGAGTTCCGCTGCGGCCAAACGTTTGATTTTGATCAGGAGATCGGTACCGATATTTCCCGACCCGATGACCGCGACCGCGCTGCTCACGCCTGCTCTCCCGAAGTGAATGCGGCCGAGATCGAGCCGAGGCCGCTGATCGTGGCCCGATAGGTTCGGTCGGGAACGACGGCCACCATCGGCCCCAACGCCCCGGACAACACCACCTCTCCTGCCTGCAATGGCGCACCGAATTCGAGAGAGATGTTCGCCAACCAGGCCAGAGCGGCCCACGGACTGCCGAGACAGTCCGCACCGGTGCCGGTGGACACCACGACATCCCCCTCGATCATCGTCATCGATATCGACGCCAGGTCCGGCAGATCCATCACACGAACCCGCTCGCCCAGGACGTAGAGACCGGACGAGGCATTGTCGGCGATGGTGTCCCCCAGGCTGATATCCCATCCCTCGACCCGGGAATCCACGATCTCGAGCGCGGGAGAACCGAACTCGACATAATCGCGCACCCGCACCGCGTCGACCGTCGTCTCGATATCGCTGCCCAGGACGAACGCGACCTCCGCCTCGATCCTCGGCTGCAAGCACCGGCTCACCTCGATCGGTTCCCCGCCCGAGCAGTCCATATCGGCGAACAATGTGCCGAAGTCCGGTTGATCGACACCCAGTTGCGCCTGCACTGCCGGGGAGGTCAATCCGATCTTGCGCCCGGCCAGTACACGGCCGGCGTCCACGAACTCGGCAACGATCCGCGATTGGACCGCGTACGCGGTCCCGATATCGGTGGTACCGATCAGATCGCGTACCGGCGCGCAGGGGACCCGGTGTCGCTCGGCGGCCATCAGCCTCGACGCCGCGGTGACGATACACCCCGGTATACGGGTCGGGTGGTCGCTCGTTTCTCGCCGTCCGAGTAGCGAAAAATGGTCAACCGTATCAGTGGGCATCGGATCGACCCTTCCGTCCTTTTCGATCACGGTGGATTCGCTGTGGTACCCGGACATCAGACCTCCTCCTCCGAGCCGGCCGACTCACGGAAGAACTGGTCGACGAGATAATGGAACCGGGCAGCGTGCTCGATCTGGGTCCAATGCCCGCAATGACCGAATGCGTGCAGTTGGGCTTTCGGAATGGTTCGGAACATACGCAGCGAAGCATCCAGAGGAACGACCCGATCCTCCCGCCCGTGCAGGATGAGGACCTCATGGGGTATCGCCGCCAATTTCTCGTCGGGCACGATCTGAGCGTCGAGCCAGCGTTGACGCGGCGGCGGGAAGACCTTCTCGAAAGCTTCTTGCGCGCCGGGTCGAATCGTGGCCTGATAACGCAGTTCGGCCAGTTCGTCGGTGACCAGTGAACGGTCGTAGGCCATGATGTCCATGATTTTCTTCATGTTCTCCACCGAAGGGGTGTAGCCCCATAGCGCGTCGAGCTCATCGGTGAATTCGATCGGCACACCCCCCGCGCCCATCAACGCGATCCGGTCGAGCCGGTCCGGATGCTCGGTGGCCAGGTGCAGCGCCAGCCCCCCACCGAACGAATTGCCGACCACATGGGTCTTTTCGATTCCGAGGCCATCGAGTAGGGCGAGCACCTGATCGATCCAGGTGTCGAAGATGGTGAAGTTCACCGGATCGGGCAGCGAGGTGTATCCGAACCCGACGAGGTCCGGGGCGATCACCCGAAAGTTCCGCGACAGCACCGGGATCAGGCCGCGCCAGTTCGCCCACGCGGAGACTCCGGCACCGGAACCGTGGAGCAGGAGGACGGCTTCCCCTGAACCCACATCGTGATAATTCGTGTCGAACGCGCCCGTTCGCATTCGCGACCCGATTTCCGGGTTGGTGGTGATGGTGGTCATATCATGTCCGTTCAGTTGAGCAGAGTGGTGTCGACACCGGACAGCAGATCGTCCTGAACCGTGGCCGGAGACGGATACGCGCGCTTGCTGTGGGAAAGCCCGGTCTGGACGAGCATTTCGCACATCTTGTAGGCGACGACGCCGGGATTCAGCACCGGAACCTCGAGCACTTTTTCGAGGTGGGCATGGCTTTGGTGCATGGTCGTCGAACCGAGGACGATGACGTCCGCGCCGTCCTCGTCGATGGCGGCGCGTGCCTGGCGTTCGAGCGCTCCGAAGGCGAAATCCTCCTTGCCGGCCAGCAATTCCGCGGTGTCCGGCGGCACACCGATATCGCGAACCGAGGCGAGCTTCGCCGTCAGTCCGTGTTCCCGTGCCGCCTTGTGGTAGAGCTCATGCCATTGCGGCCACATGGTGACGACCGAGAACTTCTTGCCGAGCAACGCGGCCAACAGCATCGACGCCTGGTTCGGGGCGACCACCGGTATGGTCAGCCGGGAGCGCAATGCGGCGAGGGCGGAATCGCTCATCGAATTGACACAGACGGCCGCATATCCTTGTTCCTCGGCACGGCAACCCGCATCGAGCACGAAAGCGTCGGCCAGGGTGGTTTCGTAGGCGCTGTCGAGGGTCGCACCACCGGCTCGCGCACAGACGAAAACGTTCTCGAATCCCGGATGCACCACGGAGGGCGGGATCTGGGCGGCGAAAGCGACGAGGGCTTCGGGCGGTACCGGAACGGGGACGATATTGAGGACCTTGTTCACAGGTCGAGTTCCTCTCTGGTTCGGGTCAGGGTGTCGACGACCGCGTAGGCGACCGCACGAGTGGCGTTCATGACGTCGCCGACCGACGCGACGCCCATACCGCCGAGCCCCACATTCAGTTCGGCGGGCGCGGACGAGGGCGGCCACGGGTAGCCGATCCGGGCGCAGGGCACCCCGAGGCGTCGGATCAGGGTTCCGTCGGTCTGCCCGCCGAGCAGCGGCGTCGTTTCGTACGGACGCCCTTCGACCTCCTCCCAGCCGCGACGACAGGACTGGACGATCCAGTTGTCGGGGTCGGTCATCCCGCCGGGCAGGGACCCGTACATTCGCCAGTCCAGTTCGATATCGGGATGATCGGCACGAACCTTGTCGATGAACCGAGCGAATTGATGCCGGACCTCTCCCGGGGTGGTACGCGGATTGACCCGGACGTCCAGATAGATCTGCGTGGTGGCCGACGGGAATGCCGGTTTGTCCGGGTTCCCGCTACGGACCGCCGAAATCCACCCTTCCGGAATCGTCGACCCGGAGGTGTTGCGGGCAGTGTATTCCGGTAGCCATGCCTCGATTTCCTGGATCACCGTGGCGGCGGGCACGATCGAGGAGCGGAAGCCAGGTGTGCCGCGGCCGATTCCCGCATATCCGAACGTTCCCCGTACCGACACCTCGAACCAGCACATGCCCGGTTCCTCCGGGTACACCGCCCACCACGGTTTGAACACCACCGCGTGATCGGGCATCCCCCCATGGGTGAGCAGATGGAATACACCGCTGCTCATACCCACGTTGTCGCGGTTGCTCATACTGACCGGCATCCCGCCGCCGGCGAAGCCGATGGCGAGGTCACCGCGTAATGCCACACCGGCATCGACCACCGCGTGTACCACCTCGGTGAGCCCGGCGACCATGCACTTGGGGTTGGACGCCCCCAGCCCGATGACCAGATCACCGTCGACCACGGCCTGCGGCAACATGTCCGGTCGCAGCTCCGGTCCCACCCACGGCACATCCGCCTCGGGGTCGATATGGGTATCGATGGGCGCGTAGAGCAGAAGTCGGCTCCCACCACCGCTGCCGCGATGCTCGCCCAGCACATTGCCGGTGTGTTCGCTCACCGGCCGATAGGCGGCATCGATACCCACCGTATGACGCAGATAGTCGGCCATGAACTCCGAGGCGGGGCGTTCCCGCCCGGTGGGGCTGTGAATATTGATCAGCGAAACCAGCAGATCACGGAATCGGTCGGCATCGAGCCGCGCGCAAACCGCCTCGTACATCTCCCGCCGCTGCCCGTCGAGCGGTGCGGTGTGCGTGGGTGGGCTCGGGGCCATCACATCTCCTCCGGAATCGGGCAGCGCGCCGCGAGACCGATGCGATCGGTCAGACAGGTCGCGATGCGAACGAGGGCCTGGTCGCTGTGGGCGGGACCGATGAGCTGAATGCCCAGCGGGAGACCGTCGTTTCCCTTGCCGACCGGCAGCCCCACCGCGGGCGTGCCCGCAGTGCTGGCGAGTTTGTTGAAAACCGGGTCCCCGGTACCGGCGAGACCGGCCGGAGCCTCCCCGGGGGCAGCCAGGGTCAGCACCACGTCGACGCGGCGGTGGGTCGCGTCCAGGAACCGACGCGCCCGGCGAAGTTCGATCCTGGCCCGCTGGATCGCGTCTGCCGTGGCGGTACGGCCCCGGCTCAGGAACCGGGTGAGTTCGTCGCTGATCCGCTCCGGCCCGGGGCGGTCGATCCGGTCGGCGAGTGCGGTCGACGCTTCCGCGGCCATGATCAGCGTATGTGCCCGGTCGAGCGCGCCGAGTTCGCCGGGGACCCGGATATCGACGATCTCGGTGACCACGTCGCGTAGGGCTGCCACGGTGTTCTCGAGCGCATCCACCGCGGCCGGAGTCGCCCGGTCCGCCCACGGCGGACGAAGCACCCCGACTCGGAGGTCACAGGTGGCGGGCAGCGGTTCATCCGAATCCGGCTCGGCGACAACGCCGTCCAGTGCCCCGAGCCAAACCGGATGCCGGGCGAAACCGCCGACCGTATCGAAAGTCAGCGACACCGGCAGCACCCCGCCGAACGGCCACCGTCCATAGGTGGGTTTGAGGGTGAACACTCCGCAGAAAGATCCCGGACGCAACACCGAGCCCGCGGTCTGTGTACCCAACGCGAGCGGTACCTGACCATCGGCCACCGCCGCGGCGGACCCACTCGACGAACCGCCCGGCGAGTGACCGGGGTTGTGCGGGTTGCGAGTGATCGTCGGGTGATAGGTGGCGAATTCGGTGGTCGTGGTCTTGCCGAGGATCACCGCCCCCGCCTTCCGCAACCGCGCCACCACCTCGGCGTCACGATCGGGCCGATGCCCTTCCCACAACCGCGAGCCATATGACGTCGGTTGGTCGGCGGTGTCGATGATGTCCTTCACTCCGACCGGGATACCGTGCAGGGCCGAACGACACGGCTCCGCATCCCGGTCGCGCGCCTGGGCCAGGGCCAGATCGGAATCGAGGAACGCCCATGCCCGAACGAGCTCGTCACGCTCATCGATCCGATTCAGACAACGCCGCACCGCGACAACACTCGGCTCTGTCACTTGCTCGTCCTCGAGCGATGTCACTGCCGTACCGGTCATGATCGGTCCGCCTTCTGTGGCTCGTGCCCCCACCGTGACGGCGACCGATAAGTCTTGACGACCCAGCCGTCGTCGACCAACTTGCCGCCGTGACCGATCTCGATGCCGAACCCGGATGGTGTCGCAATGTAGAACGAGGTCACCCCGTCGTTGGTGTGCCGACCGAAGGTCATCTTCAGGTCGATGCCCGCCTCGTTGATCCGGTCGTAGGCGCGACCGACATCGTCCAACGAGGCGACCTCGATCATCAGATGGTTGAAATCGCCTCCCTGGAAGCCGAAACACTCGTTCATCAATGCCAGGCTGTGATGTCTCGGGTTGCAGTGCAGGAAGGTGGCGTCGGCTCCGTCCCACACGATGTAGTCGGAGAGCCGGAATCCGAGTACCCGGGTATAGAAGTCCACGGCCGCGGAGTAGTTCCCGCACATCAGGACCACATGCCCGAGACCGAGGTCACCGGTGACGAAACCGCTGATGGGACCACCGGTTTTCAACGGATTGTGGTCGACGGTGGGCCCGAAACACACCTCGCTGGGAAACCCGTCGAGATCGGTGAATCGGAATGCCGCAACGGCATCACGTGTCTCCGGGGCGCCGGTGGGCACCCACTCGATCTCGAGTCCTTCGGCCGTGATCCGTTCGGCGACCGCGCGTAACTGTTGTGGGCTGTCGACCTCCCAGGTAATGGTGCGAATACAGTCTTTTTCCGCCGGATACAGCGCGATCCGGTGATGGTGTTCGTCGAGGCGGATCAGCAGCGGCTCGTCGTCGGAGTGGCGGGGGCGGGCATGGAGCCCGAGCAGATCGACGAGCAGATACCGCCAGGCCTCGAGATCTGCGACATCGACGCTCAAGGCGCCGAGGCGAGAAATACTCATGCTGGTTTCACAATCTTGTAATGGTCGGCCGGGGGCGCCCCGGACCGGTAGTGGCGTGGTACGGCAACCGACCGTGGTTCAGCTGGGGAGAAAGTGCTCGGCGTGGATCCGTTCCCGCGACATGCCGAGTTGTTGGAGACGTTCGCGGGCGGCATCGAGCATGGCAGGTGGGCCACACAGGTACGCCGAGGTTGCCGGGTCGGCCACATCCTCGGCGGTGAGGACACTGACGGGATTGCCGACGAGCAGCCCCGAACGCGCACCGGGCTCATCGACCACGACACGCGCCTGCAGGTTCGGCATGAAACTCTGTCTGGCGTCGATTTCGTCGAGATGGAACAGATCGGCCTCGCGGGCACATCCGAAAACCAGTCGGATCGAACCGCGGGACCGTTCCGTCTGCAGTGATTCGAGCATCGAGAGCATCGGGGCCAAACCCGTACCGCCCGCGATCATCAGAACCGGTCCGGATTCGTCGTCGAGCCCGAAGGAACCCATCGGCCCTTCCATCTCGAGCTGCTGCCCGACAACGGCCTCATGACGCAGATAGTCCGACATGGCACCGGCGGGTAGTACCCGGATGGTGAAGACCAGCCGGCGTTTGTGGCGCTCGCCCGAGGCCATGGAATACGAACGCCATTCGTCGGTTCCCGGAACGCGTAGCCGAACATACTGACCGGCCCGGAAGGAGAAGACGGCGGATTTCGGTAGCCGAACCGTCAATTCGACAACCGTTTCGGCGAGCCAGGTCAACGCGGCCACCTTCACCGTGGTGGTGATAACCGGGTGCTCCTCCAACATGGCCGCCGAGTAGTCGAGGTCGATCTCGGCTTCGGTGTGGGTATGTGCCTGACAGAGCAGACGCATACCCACACCGAGTTCCTCGGCCCGCAGCGGATAGACCCGTCCTTCGGGCATTACCACCTCTCCGGTCGACACCCGCCCGACGCAGGTACCGCAGGTGCCGACACGGCACTGGCTGACCAGACGTACACCTGCCGCTTCGGCGGCCTCGAGAACGGTGGTTCCAGCGGGAACGTGGACCTCCTTGGTGGTGTCGGTGTAGTTCAAACGCACACGGCATCCGGTGTTGTGCACTGTGCCCGGCGGGGATTCGATCGGAGCGGTGGTCATGGGTCAGTCCTCGTCCTGGTAGGGGGACTCGAAGAATCCGCGGAGATGCCGAGCCGCCATCTTGCGCCACGCGATGATCGAGTAGTCCATATCGCAGAGCACTTCGTTGTTCCATCCGTCGAAACGGGTGTAGTGCTCTTCGGTGGCCTCGCGGGCGAAGACGTCACTGTTGTTGAAGCCTTCCAACGCCAACGGCAGCATGAAGTTCTCGTACTTGAAGTTGAACTCGGCGATCTCCTCGTCGGTTGTCGCCCGAGTCGCGATGACCTCCCAGTACTCGTGGTGGTGGTCGTCGATGGGTACGTAGAACTCGTACTGCACATGGTCGGTGATCGGCCAGTGCTCGACCATGAGCACCCCGGGCACCCAAAGTGAGGTGCGGAAGTAGTGCGGGACCGTCCCGCGCGCCTTCATATTGACCTTCGGGTTGTCCAGCACCGGCTGGTAGAGGTCCGGCCGGTCGTACCGGTTCATCACGCCTTTGGGACCGTCCGGAATATCGATCTCCTCGGTCGCCGAATCGGTCAACGCATTGACACCGAGCGGCAGCGCCCGGTCCAGGGCCACCAGGATCTGATTGTCCCAGTGCACGAGCAGATGGCCCGGATCCAGACCGTTCTCCGCGGCCAGCCGCCAGTTGCCGACGAGACGGCGATGGATCCCGCGGATCACGACACCGTCGTCCAGTAGATGCGGAACCGGGGTGCCGTTGGGGTCGTTGTTCACCCGCATCGGCAGGTCGGAGGCGAGGGGAGGCGGAGTACCGTAGTCCTCGTCGCCGACGAAGACGTAGATGATGCCATTGGCCTCTTCGACGGGATAGGTCCTGATCTTGGCCTTGCCGATCAACGAATCATTGGGGTTTCCCACGATCGTGGTCAGGCTGCCGTCCTCGAGACCGTAGGTGAATCCGTGATACCAGCAGGTGATGGTGCCTTCGGACAGACACATCGGCTTGGCCGATAGCTTGACTCCTCGGTGAATGCACCGGTCGGACACGGCGTACGCCTTACCGCTGGAACGGCGGACCGCGATGTCGTGGCCGCCGATGGTGATCCCCTTGACGGTGCCGTCGGCCAGTTCTTCCGACAACAGGGCCGGGTACCAGTGGTTCGCGTAACCCCAATCGGCCTGGACATAAGGGGCGTAGTGCCGGGTGATACCGGCGGAGGTTCCGCTGCGTGACGATGCGGACATGGACGTCCTCCAAAGGTAGATCCACGCGATGGCGTGAGAGTGATGAAGAGCCCCACGAAGGGCTGTTTCTTTGTGGGGCCGAATGCCGTGGCACGAGTCACAGTATCAAATTTCAATGGAAAATCAATCGACTTTTCATGCAATTTTCGCGCAGTTAACAAGCGGGCGATTGGCGTGCGGAAACGGTCGGGGTGTTGAGTAGTACTCGAAGAAACAACCGTCACACCCGAACCCGGCACAGAAGGAGCATTCACACCCCATGACCTCGACAGACGCACGCGAAGGCGAGCCCACCCCCTTCGATCCGCGGCGCCGCTGGCACTTGGCCGAAAACGCGTACGAGGATGCGTTGACAGCGTTCGAATTCGCGATCCTTCAGGTGGAACGTGGCTTCGAACGGTTCGCCGTCCAGGCCATCAATGTGGCCGGCGACCTCGATCTGTCCTTCAACGAGGTAGTGGCCCTCCACGTCGTCCGAATGCAGGAACGCGCCAAGGACACCGCGACGATCGCCCAGCTCACCAATCGCGACGATCTACCCAACCTGCAGTACAACCTGCGCAAGCTCGTCGGTCTGGGGCTGCTCGAACGCACGAAGTCGGGGACGGCGTCGGTTTTCGCGATCACTCCCGCCGGACGTAAGATCACCGACCGATATGCGGAGCTACGCCGTCAGGCCTTGACATCCAACCTTGCCGAGCTGACGGATGTGACGGCAAAGCTGCAACATGCGATCCGGTCCATGCATATCCTCACCGGACTGTACGAGTCGGCCAGCCGTGATCTGGCCACCATCAATCCGGCCGTAATGTTCACCGCGGACAACTCCGAGCAAGAGACCGAGCCGAAGACACGCCCCGCCCGATCGTCGTCCAAACGGAAACGCACCACCTAGGCAGTGTCTCGAAGTCGAGCAACAGTTGAGGGCGGGCGTGAGCCCGCCCTCAACTGTTACCGAGCCATAGATTGATGGCGGCGATGTGGAGCGTGGCCAGGTAGCGGACAGCGAGTTTGTCGAACCTGGTCGCCACGGCTCGATGCTGTTTGAGCTGGTTGATACCGCGCTCGATGGTGTTGCGATCCCGGTAGATCACCTCGTCGAACGCGGGAGGTCGGCCGCCATCGGAGCCACGCCGACGGCGGTGGCCGGCTTGATCTGCCGGGACCGCGATCGTCGCCCGGATGCCACGCCGGCGCAGGTATTCACGATC
>NZ_BAGE01000039.1 GCF_000308675.1 Nocardia paucivorans NBRC 100373
GAACTCACCGTCGCCCTGCTTCCCGATACCGTCCGGCACGTCGGGGTCTACGAGGCCGCGCACGCCGACGCACGGGTGCGGATGAGCTGCTATACCGCCGACTATCACGGGGTGCTGACCGCCGGCAGCGAAATCGAGGAGTTGGCCTGGTTCGGCTACGACCGTCGCGCGCACGTCCCCCCGGTGGATCAATTGCTGTTCGACGAACTGCGGGCGGCGGGACTGCTGCGCTGAGGTCGTATCGGGCCGCCCCGGGCGAGGGCGGCCCCGGACTGTGGCGCGGTTACCGGCCGAGCGCGCGGCTCATCACCCGACCGACCGCACGATGGTCGGCGGGGTGTGGCGGCGCGCTCAACCGCGTTCGGTGGCCAGCTTGGGATTGGTGACCCGATCGATGAGGTATTCGATCAGATTGAGCAGCACGTCCTTGGCCGACTGACGGTTACGGGCATCGCACAGCCGCACCGGTACCGCCCGATCCAGATCGAGCGCGTCGCGGACCTCCTCGGTCGTGTAGCGCGGTGCACCGTCGAAACAGTTCACCGCGACCAGGAACGGGAGTCCGCGGCGCTCGAAATAGTCGATGGCGGCGAACGAACTGCCCAGTTTGCGGGTGTCGGCCAGCACCACCGCACCCAGTGCGCCCCGGGCGAGTTCATCCCACAGGAACCAGAACCGGTCCTGGCCCGGGGTGCCGAACAGGTACAGCACCAGTTCGGAGTCGATGGTGATTCGGCCGAAGTCCAGTGCCACCGTGGTGGTGGTCTTGGACTCCACACCGGACAGATCGTCCACCCCGGCGCTGACCTCGGTGATCATCTCCTCGGTGCGCAACGGTGGGATTTCGCTGATGGACGACACCATGGTCGTCTTACCTACGCCGAAACCACCCGCGATAAGCACCTTGACCGAGGCGGCAAGGGTGGCGGGCCCGTTCGGGTCGAGGCGGGCAGGGTCAAATTTTTCGGATTCCATCCAGTACCGCTCGCAATACATTGAGGTCGCCGGGTCCGGACTCCGACTGCGTCGGTGCCCGGAAGATCAGATGGCCGTCACCGATCAGATCTCCGACGAGAATCTTGGTCACCGCCAGTGGCAGTTTCAAGGCGGCTGCCACTTCCGCCACCGACTGTGAGTCGGCGCACAGACGAATTATCTCCGCGTATTCGGGCTCCACCCGACGTAATACGGGTGCCGGTCGGGCAGTGGCCACGACCGTGAGCATATCCAAGTCGTGTGCCGCGCCCATGGTGCGTCCCCGCGTGAGGGCATACGGCCGCACCAGCGGCCCGGCCGCATCGTCGATCCATTGCTCACCATTACGCGTCATGATATTTCACCGGAACTCACGATCGTTGCGGCGCAACCTCGGGAGAGCCGGTGCGCGGGGTGGTCGACAGGAAATTGCCGACCCGCTGTACGGTCAGGTTGATCTCGTAGGCCACCAGGCCGAGATCGGCGTTCTCGGCTGCCTGTAATGCCAGGCAGGCATTGGATCCGGCCGAGGTCACGAAAAGTACCGCTTGCTCCAGCTCGATCACCGCCTGCCGCACTCCGCCACCACCGAATCGGCCGCCGGCGCTACGTCCCAGCCCGTACAAGGTGGACGCCATCGCCGCGAAATGTTCGGCGTCCGTGCGCTCCATGGCGGTGGAGTGGCCGAGGAGCAATCCGTCGGTGGACAGTACGACCGCCTGCCGGACGCCCGGGAGCCGCTCCACGAGATCGTCGAGCAGCCAATTCAGATCACCAGAGGTGGAACTGGACACTTAGCCTTCCTGTTCATCCGGGGACATCCCGACCGGCGGCGGAGTCACCGCGCCGGAGTCGTTGTCCGGCAGTGCTCTGCGCCCCTTTCGGGTGCCCATATCGATCGCTGCCATCACGGCTCTGGCCTCTTCGGGTGAACGTGGCGGGGCCGCGGGGGGTAGGTGCGGTGCGGTGTCCTCCGAATTCGCCGGTCGCGGTGCGACATTAGCCTGCCTGCTGCGCCGGGGTAAAGCGGGTCGACCGTCGGGCAGCAGCTCCGGTTTCGGTTCCGGGGCGGTCCCGGGCAGCGGGACGTGCTGGTCGGTGGGGATATCGTCGGCGGTGGGAGAACCGTTCGCGGTGGGAGAACCGTTCGCGGCAGGCGAAGTCGCCGGGGGCTCGGGTGGTTCCGCGAGCAGCGTGGTCGCAGCGGTGTGGTTGTTCACCGCCTTCACCGCCCCCGTGTCGCTCGTGGCGGGACGTGGCGGGGAAAGCACCGGCAGGGCACCTACTTCGGTCGGTGCGTCGGCCGGATCGGTCAGCAGGTTTCCGGGGACGAGCACCACCGCTCGGATACCGCCGTAGTCCGATTCGCCGAGCCGCGCCGTGATTCCGTGCCGGGCGGACAGATGCGCCACCACGAAGATGCCGAGCCGGGGATCGGCGGAGAGGGCGGCGATCCCGAAATCGGGCGGGTTGCGCAGGGTTTCGTTGAGTCGCTCGAGATCCGCGGCGGTCATGCCCATGCCCTGGTCGGTGATCTCGATGGCGACCCCCTTGCCCACGATCGAGGCGGAGACGTGCACCTGCGATTTCGGTGGGGAGAAGGAGGCGGCGTTGTCCATCAGTTCGGCGAGGAGGTGGATGAGGTCGCCGACGATATTGCCCGCAATGCGCAGATCCGGCAGCCTGGCCAGCTGCACTCGTGCGTAGTCGAGTGTTTCACCGATCGCGCTGCGGACCAGGTCGACCAAGGGGACCGGATTGCGCCACTGCCGGCCCGGACGGCCACCGGCCATGATGATGAGGTTCTCCGCATTGCGGCGTTCCCGGGTGGCCAGGTGGTCGAGCCGGAACAGCGTCTCCAACAGGGCCGGATCCTCTTCGCGGCTTTCCGCCTCGTCGAGTATCTCCAGCTGGCGATGCACCACCATCTGGCTGCGGTGGGCGATACTGCGGAACACCGCTTTCACACCCTCCTGGGTGCGGGCCTCGGTGATCGCCGCATTGATCGCCACCGCATGCGCGTGTTCGAACGCGGTGGCCACCGAACCGATCTCGTCGTGACCGAAGTCCAATCGCGGCGCCTGCTCCTCCGGGGTGATCTGTTCGCCCGCGCGGAGCCGTTCCAACATGTCCGGCAATCGTTCGTCGGCGAGGGCGAGGGTTTGATCGCGGAGCCGTTCCAGCCTGCGGATGAATCGATTGGCCAGCACCAGGGAGACGGCGAAGGCGGCGGCGCTGAGCACCAGCACCGCCAGGCCGATCAGCAACGACCGGGTCGCGGCGTCGGTGGCCTTGTCGTGTGCGAGTCGCTGGATGGCGGTGTTGTGGTCGTCCCACAGTTCCACCAGTTCGTGTTCGGCCTGCGCGGCGGCGGCCTCCCATTCGTCCGCGGTCATCGGAAGCGGTGCGGCGACGGTGCCTTCGGGAAGGTTCGCGCTGCGCTCGAACAACGCATTCTCCATGACGGCCAGCTGTTTCCAGGCCGGTGAGGTGATCAGCGCCCGAGCTCGCTCCCGGAAGCGGGGACCGAAATCTTCGGCGAGTTTGCTCATTTCGGTGCGATAATGGCCGGTCTGCTGCCGATAGTCCTCCGGTAGCAGGATCTGTCGGTGCGCGGTCAGGGCGGCGCCGGTCAGCGCATTGCTCCGCGACAGCGCCTCGATGACATTGATATGTCGGCCGGCGATTCCGAGTTCGACCGCGACCTCGGTGTCCAGTGCCAGCCGCGTCGTGACCTGGGTCCCCGCCGCGACCACATCGAGCAAGCGGGAATAGAACGTGTAGGCGTCGGTGGGTGTCACGGTGCGGTTGTCGGTGTTCGTGCGAACCACCTCGCGCTGTAGATACAGGGCGGTGAAATCGCCGATGTTTCGGGTCAGAATGTCCGGTTCGAGCTCGAGCATGGTCTGTACCTCGACGGACAGCTGCTGCATCGAGCGATCGGTGTGGGCCCGTGCGCCGGGCAGCGCGGTGGTTGCCTCCGCATCACCGGCCAAGTGGTTCAGGGTGAGGCGGCGCTCCTGCTGAAGCGCCTCGAGCAGGACGCGGGTGGGCTCGATCACGGCCTGGGACGCCTCGGTGAACTCGCGGTCGTGGCGCGCTTCGTCGATCAGATATCCCGCCGTGCCGACGCCGGCGACCAACAGAGTCAGACTCGGGATGAGCGCGATTGTCAGGATCCGGGTGCGGACACCGAGCCGTACTCTGAGCATCGGCACAACTTAAACGACGAACATGTCCGACGAATATCGGGTTCCGTTGATCGGGATTCGATTTGACACCTGCCGGGGTATCGGTGCTGGTGAGCGTCGCCTCGACGAGGTGATCTGGGTAGATTGTGAGTACCGCGAGTTACTCAAAGGGAGTTACTCAAAGGTAGGAGGCCAGGATGCCCGCGCCGGAAGCCGTCGTTTTCGAACGTCTGAGTGAGCTCGCCGCGATCGAGGACGCCGAGGTCCGCTCCACTCGCACCATCTCCGAGGTCTTCACCGGACGCCCACTGGGTTCGGTTCCGGTGGCGACAGCCATCGATGTGGCCGAGGCGGCGGTCCGGGCCCGGAACCGGCAGACCCACTGGGCGGACAGCTCGGCCGCCGATCGTGCCGCCGTCCTCGAGCGGTTCCGGGCGTTGGTCGTGGCACGTCGGGAATGGCTCATGGACGTGATCCAGGCCGAAACCGGCAAGGCCCGGTGGGCGGCGCAGGAAGAGGTCATGGGCCTGATCTTCGCGGCCCGCTATTTCGCGCGCCTGGCGCCGAAACTGCTCGACGAACATCGGGTGCCGGGGGCGTTCCCCGTGCTCAACCGCGCGTCCGTATGCCCGCAGCCCAAAGGGGTGGTAGCGGTCGTGGCGCCGTGGAACTATCCCCTGTTGCTGTCGATCGGTGATGCGATTCCCGCCCTTTTGGCGGGGAACGCGGTCCTGGTCAAACCCGACAGTCGGACCCCGTTCTCGACATTGGCCGGCGCCGATCTGCTCTACCGCGCCGGGTTGCCGCGTGATCTGCTGGCCGTCCTGCCGGGGCCCGGCCCCGTGGTCGGTCGCGCCATGGTGGACGCCTGCGACTATCTGATGTTCACCGGTTCCTCGGCCACCGGACGGGTGCTCGCCCAACAGTGTGGTGAGCGGTTGATCGGTTTCTCGGCCGAACTCGGAGGGAAGAACCCGATGATCGTCGCCCGGGGCGCGAATCTCGCCAAGGCCGCCAAGGCGGCGGTGCGGGCCTGTTTCTCCAATGCCGGTCAGTTGTGTATCTCCATCGAGCGGATCTACGTCCAACGTGAGATCGCCGACGAGTTCACCGACAGGTTCGTCACTGCCGTCGAATCGGCGAAACTCGGCGCTGCCTACGACTACTCCACCGATATCGGGTCGTTGATCTCCGAGTCGCAGCTGGAGACGGTCACCAAACATCTCGCCGATGCGGTCGCCAAGGGCGCGAAGGTGCTCACCGGTGGTAATCCACGTCCGGACCTGGGACCGCTGTTCTTCGAACCGACCGTGCTGTCGGAAGTCACCGACGAGATGGAATGTGCCCGTAACGAGACCTTCGGTCCGCTGGTATCGATCTATCCGGTCGACAGTGTGGACGAGGCCGTCGCCCGAGCCAACGACACCGAATACGGTCTGAACGCCAGTGTGTGGGCGGCGAGCAAATCCGAGGGGGAACGGATCGCGCGTCGGCTGCGTGCGGGCACGGTGTGTGTGGACGAGGGTTATGCGCCGGCATGGGGCACCACGGCCGCGCCGATGGGCGGTATGGGTATTTCCGGTGTCGGACGCAGACACGGTCCTGATGGATTGTTGAAGTTCACCGAACCGCAAACCGTCGTGGTCACCCGTTTCCTGAACCTGGATCCGCCCCCACTGGTCCCTCAGGAACTCTGGCAGCGGGTGCTGATGGCGATCACGCGGGGCCTGCGTTTCCTACCGGGTCGTTGACCGCGGCGGCGCCGTGCTACTTCTTGCGGCGGGAGCCGTTTCCGGTGCGCGGGGTGGTCTCGAGTGCGGCCACCTCCGCCGCGCTGAGCTGCCGGGTGCGCAGCCGAAAGCGTACGCCTCGGCCGGGTGCGGGGGGATCCGCCGGGGCGGTGTCGTCCTGGACGTCCACGGTGACGTGTTTACGCGCATATGTCGCATAGTGCTCGGCGCTCACCCAGAATTCGGTGTGCCAGGCCAGCCGGCCCAGTAGGGCATCGCCTTCGCGGGCCCGAAAATCCCGGATGAGCAACCAGTGCGGTGAATGATCGCCGGTGCTGCTCTCGGATAGATAGAGCAATATGGGGCCGTGCTGTTCGATCAGGTCCCGTAGCGCGTCTCGTGCCCGATCGGTTGTGGCGACCCGGTCCCTGCGGTATGCCATCAGGTTTCCTGCCCGGCACCGCCGCCCACCACGGACGGCCTCGAACTGACCTGGTGTATCACACCGGCTCCCTCGTACTGCTCGTCGACGGTTGTTCCCCCACTCGAGCGCGGTGTCGCCGATGGTCGGCGAATCGCTCGGCACATCCGCATCGCCCTCGCCTACTTGCGTTCACATTATTGCGTACGGGAACCACGCTGCCCACGCGGACCATTCGCTCGACCATATAACACCAGCTCGACCGGATTCCGGGCCCGGTCGGCGGGTCGAGCATCGGAATGCGGATACGCACCTCTGTCGCCGACCGGCCATGGTGGCCGACGATCCGCGGCTGCGCCCTCCGGGCATGCGCCCGATTGCGTAAGAGGTCTCGATCCGCGCGGGTGCGCCGCCACGCCGATATCTCCGGTCACCGCCGCGGAAACAGGAGGAATCGGCGCCTCGCGGTATGACCGGCCTAGGGAATCGGCGAGTGCTTATTTCCGGATGAAGATACCGGCGATATCCGCCCGCTCGATGGGAGTGTCGGCATTGGCCTGGACATTGCACAGCAGATCGACGGAAACGATGGCCGCGTCGACCTGGGTTCCCGGTGGCTCGTGATCGCTGTTGCTCTGTTCCTTGATGAATTTGGTTATCGTGACCCGCTTGGTGTCGGGGTCCTGCTTCACGTACTCCCGGCAGGGGGTGTCGCCCCCCTTGTTGAGGGCGGTCTCGATCTCGCTACAGCCGACCAGGACCGATACGGCGGCCGCGACGATCAGGCCGGTCCGGGTCACCATGGCTTTCATTCGATGTTCCTCCTGGTCGGCTCGGCGGGCGTCGATGCCGGCCGTGTACCTGTCAAACTATGCCCGAGTCCATGCCGGAAGGCCATTCGGTGGGGGACGTCACCGGGAACGGACGCCGCCCGCGCTCACGGGGTGAACACACACAGCGGCACGTTCATCTCCGCCGAGGTGAGCGAGCCGTGCTGTCCCACCAATGTAGACTGCACCGGTTCCACCGTGGATCGCGTGATCCCTCCCGCCCCGAGGGCCACCACGACCAGGTCGCCGATCCGTTCGACGATATGGGGGTGCACCCGGGGGCCGAACCAACCGCGTTCGATCGCCTCGGCTCGGGTGAGAACGAGGAAATCGGGGCCGAGGAGTTGCGTCCACGCCGCCCGGACATCCGTGGTCGCGCCTTCGACGGTGTAGACGTGGCGGGCTCGCGCCTCGCCGCCGAGTGCGTGGACGCCGGCCCGCAGGTCGTCGTGGGTGTCGTAATCGATTCGTCGGTCCAGTTCGACCATGCCGTGGTCGGAAGTGACGATCAGCGCGGCATCCGGCGGCAGCTGCGCGGCGATATCGGCGGCGATCCGGTCGACGTGCCCCAACTCCAGCAACCACGAGCGAGCGGATGGTCCGCGAACGTGTCCGGTGGTGTCCAGATCGGCGTGGTAGGCGTACACCAGGGTGCGCGGGGCGGAGCGCAGCGCGTCGGTGATGCCGGCCACGAGGTCACCGATGGAGGTGTTCGGTCGGAAAACCGCTCCACGCAAGGCGAGTCGGGTCAATCCCGACCCGGCCAGCTGCCGCGGGGCCACGTGGGTCACCGATATTCCCTGTGCGGCTGCCCGCTCGAAAACCGTCGGATGCGGTTGGAACTTCTCGGGCGGCAGCTGCTCGAGAAGTTCGCCCTTTCGGTGCGTGCCGTGCAGTCGCCAGCCCAACGGATCGAATATTCGGTCGTATTCGGGCAGCCGCAGGAGATAGCCGATGATTCCGTGTTCGCCGGGCGGCAGTCCGGTGCCGAACGAACTCAGACTCGTGGCCGTGGTGGTGGGAAATCCCGCGGTGAGCCGCCGCGGTGCCGTCCCGGTCAGGAATGGTGCCGCCTCGGGGTGCGCGGCGAGCGCGTCGGCGCCCAGGCCGTCCACCAGCAATACGCATACCCGAGTGATGTCGAGCGCCAATCCGAGACGGTCGTGCTCTCCGGGTACGTCGAAGCACCCGAGCAGTGAGGGAAGGAGATCGGCAAGAGAGCCCGTACCGTATCGGGGCGCGATCATCACGGAATCAGCATGCGCCGTGGCGATGGTTCGGACAAGCCCACCCGTCGGGTCGGCGCGGGGCGGACAGGGGCCCGGTGATGGTGCCCAGCACGGAGTCGACGAGTTCGGTTGCGGAGGTGCCGAACATGGCGCTGCGCTTGTCGAGTTGACCGTCCAACCACAGCGCGGCGATATCGTGACCGAGGGCCCATTCCGTGACGGCGACCGTTTCGGCGCGGTCGGCCGCGAGGTCTCCTGCCGCGACGCAGTCGGCGACGGCGTCGGTGAGCACACCGAACGCGGCCTCACCGGCCACACGGGTGTCCGGGTGTTTGTCGGGCTGCGAAAGTTCCGGACGGAACATCAACCGGAAATAGCCGGGACGATGGATGGCGAATTGCACATAGGCCGCGCCCATGGCGGTCAGCGCGGCGACCGGGGTGGGTGCCGTATTTCCAGCGGTGGTCAGATCCGCGGCGAGGAGGCGAAATCCCTCGGTGGACAGGGCGGCCAGTAGGGCGGCGCGGTCGGTGAAGTGGTGATAGGGCGCGCCGGAGCTGACCCCGGCCTCGCGGGCGACCCGGCGCAGGCTCACCGCTGCGATGCCCTCGGTTTCGATCAGCCGCAGGCAGGCGGCCGGCAGTGTTCAGATGCTCGCTCGCATCGGCACCCGCGGAAGAGATGGAAGAAATATGAGCACCCGGGTTCTCGTCACCGGCGCAGCGGGTTTCGTCGCCGGACATGTCATCGTCGAACTTCTCGACCACGGTTACGCGGTGCGTGGCACCGTCCGAAACCCACGTGATGCCCACAAATACGCACATCTGGTCGACCACGCCTCCCGCGTCGGGGGCGCACTCGCCATCGTCGGCGCCGACCTCGATCGCGACGAGGGCTGGTCCGACGCTGTCGCGGACTGCGAGCATGTGCTACATATCGCCCCACCGTTTCCGTCGACCCCGCCGAACGACGCCCGAGAATTGATCCACCCCCGCCGTCGACGGCACCCTGCGGGTATTGCGGGCCTGCGCCGCGGCCGACCACGTGCGTCGGATGGTGGTGACCTCATCGGTCGCGGCGATCGCATACGGACACGACGACGCGCTGCGCACCGAAGCGGACTGGACGATCGTGGAACGCAGCCCCGCCTATCCGCAGAGCAAAACGCCGGCCGAACGCGCTGCGTGGGATTTCATCGCCGCCCTGCCCGTCGATCGCGGTTTGGAGCTGGTCGTGGCCAACCCGGGTATGGTCCTCGGGCCGATACTGTCACCGGAGACGAGCACCTCACACGAACCGGTACGCCGCCTGTTCGAGGGCGCGGCCCCCGGTGTGCCGCGAGTGGGGTGGGCGGTGGTCGACGTCCGAGATCTGGCGGTGGCGCACCGGCTCGCAATGGAGACACCGGAGGCGGCCGGGAATCGCTATATCTGCGCCGGCGAGCACCTCTGGATGCGAGAGATGGCCGAGGTGCCGGCCGAGGAGTTCGACCCCCGCGGTTTTCGCATACCCACCCGCGGTCTGCCCGACCTGTTGGTGCGCGCGGTTGCGCTCGTGGACCGCGACCTGCGGCTGACCGTGCCCACCTTGGGACGGGTGGAACGGTTCGGTGCCGACAAGGCGCGGCGTGATCTGGGGTGGACGATGCGTCCCGTGCGAGAGACTCTGCGCGATACCGCCGACAGCCTGCTCCGACACGAAGTGGTGGCCGCGCCGAGAGTGAAGGCCGGGGTGCGGTTCGGCCGGTATCCGGGAGCGGCGAAAACCATCGAGGCGTGAGCGACCGGATATGCCGGTGGTCACCTCCCGGCCCTCCGTGCCGCATAGGGTCGTTGTATCCGGAGCCGGGGACCGGTAGACAGAATTTGTGAACGCAGAGCGTGGTTTTCGATTCGGTGTCAATATGCTGCTTCCGCAATCGCGCAAGCAGTGGGTGGACAAATGCCGGCGCGCCGAAGCCCTGGGCTACGACGTCATCGGGGTGGCCGATCACCTCGGTCTGGTTCCGCCGTTTCCCGCGATCGTATTGGCCGCCGAGGCCACCGAACGGGTGCGGTTGACCACCTTCGTTCTCAACGCGCCGTTCTACAACCCGGTTCTGCTGGCCCGGGAGGCCGCGGGAACCGATCTGTTCGTCGACGGACGGTTGGAGCTGGGACTCGGCGCGGGATACGTCCGCGAGGAATTCGACGCCGCCCGGATCCCGTTCGGTACGGGCGGGCAACGGGTCGAGCAGCTGGAGCACACCGTGACCACATTGCGCAGGTTGTTCACGGATCCGAACCACGAGCCGCGCCCAGCGCAGGCGGGCGGGCCGCCGTTGCTCATCGCCGGTTGGGGTGATCGACTGCTGGGGCTGGCCGCCCGATATGCCTCGGTGGTGGCATTCACGGGCGCGCCGTCGACCTCCGCGGGCACGCTGCGGTTCGCGACGCCCGACGAGATCGACGATCGGGTCGACCATGTGCGCAAGGCCCTGGGGCAGCGCGCACACGAGGTGGAACTGAACATTCTCGTGCAGGCCGTGGTACCGCCCGAACAGCGCGCCGATTTCCTGGACGAATACGGCTCCAAGGTTGCACCGGAAACACTGGCGAACCTGGACGAACTACCGACGATACTGCTGGGCACCCCGCAGGAGATCGCCGATCGGCTGCGCGCGAACCGGGAACGGTTCGGCTTCGACTACATCACCGTGCTCGAGTCGAGCATGGAGGCATTCGCGCCGGTCATCGAGCTGCTGCGCTGATCACCGCGCCGATATCGCCAGGTCCGAACCTATCCGATCGGCCGGTCGCCGGGCGGGGTTGCGCCAGCGCAGAGTGTAGCGCCACATCAGCCGTCGGCGGATCCGCGCCCCCGGCAGGATCTCGGCCGCCGCCGTGCGGATCTGCCCGATGGTTTCGACGGGATCGCGCAGGGTCACGTCCGGGTCGCCGCGGCGGTGGCGGTGCAGGGCTTGGACCACCGAGGTCGCGGGCAACAGTGGTAGGTAGCCGAAATCGTGGCGCGGGGTCGACTTCCACAGCCCGATCACGAGCAGCAGTCCGCCGGGAGCGACGAGCCGACGCAGCGCGGTGAGGCCTTCGACGAGCGGAACGTGGTGGAGGACGGCGACCGCGGTCACCACCTCGAATGTGCCGGTTGTCCGGCGGAAATCCTCCTGCCGGAACCGCACCTGCGGCGCGGGGTCGGCGTGGTCGAGGACCTGGGCGTCGGAATCCACGCCGAGCACGGACTCGCAGCGCGTGGCGAGTTTGCGCGCCAACAGGCCGTCGCCACAACCGACGTCCAATGCGGTGGCGACCGAATCGGGAAGCTGTCGCAGCAGCCACGGGTGATAGTGGGTGTTGTGGTTCCAGTACGGGTCGCGTCTCATTCGGACACGGTACCGAGACCGTGTGGCCCCGTTGTGGGCGTGATCCGACGGCCCGCCTGCGGATCGATTAGTATGAACCCTCGGTCACAGGCAAAGGTGCTTTCGGCGTGCCCGGGCACCGATGCGACAGACGGGAGCGCAGATGGCGCGACATGTCGACGTACTGATAATCGGGGCCGGCCTGTCCGGTATCGATGTGGCCTGTCACCTGACGAAGGAGCGAACCGGGCGCAGTTACGCCATCCTGGAGCGGCGCACCGCCATGGGCGGCACCTGGGATCTGTTCCGTTATCCGGGTATCCGCTCCGATTCGGATATGTATTCCTTCGGCTATGGCTTCCGGCCCTGGCGGGGCACGAAAATGCTGGCCGACGGCGCGAGTATTCGCCGCTATATTCGGGAAACCGCCGACGAATACGGGGTCACTCCGCATATTCGTTTCGGCCGGCGGGTGGTGTCGGCGAGTTGGTCCAGCGCGGACAACCGGTGGACGGTGCGCGCGGTGATCGAACAGGACGGCGAGGAGGAGAGCGGCGAGGAGGAGATCTGGACCGCCGATTTCCTGGCCGGCTGCACCGGCTACTACGACTACGACAACGGTTATCGGCCGAAATTCGCGGGGGAGGAGAAGTTCGGCGGACGGATCGTCCACCCTCAGCACTGGCCGCCGGACCTGGACTACCGCGGTAAACGGGTTGTGGTGATCGGCAGCGGGGCGACCGCTGTCACGCTGATCCCGTCCCTGGTCGATGAAGCCGAACACGTGACCATGCTGCAGCGGTCGCCCAGCTATATCGTCTCCATCCCGGCCGATGATCCGGTCGCGGTGGGGCTGGTGAACATCCGGGCGCCGGCGCAGTTCACCTACCGGTTGGGTCGGGCCCGCAATATCGCCCTGCAGCAGGGCAGTTATCAGCTGTCACGGCGCCGACCGGAGTTCACCCGGCGGCTGTTTTTGAACTGGGTGCGCCGGGCGGTCGGCCCGAATATCGATATGCGGCATTTCACGCCGAACTACGCCCCCTGGGACCAGCGGTTGTGTGTGGTGCCCGACGGAGACCTGTTCGAGGCGCTGCGCCGTGGGGACGCCTCGGTCGTCACCGATCACATCGACACCTTCACCGAAACCGGTATCCGGGTGGCCGCCGGAATGGAGATACCCGCCGATATCGTCGTCACCGCCACCGGGCTGACCATTCAGATCCTGGGCGGCGCGACCGTCGATATCGACGGCGAACCGGTCGTCATGCGGGAGCGGGTCATGTACAAGGGCGCCCTGGTCGACGGAATCCCCAACGCCATGATGGTCCTCGGCTATGTCAACGCGTCCTGGACACTCAAGGCCGATCTGGCCGCGGAGTATTTCTGTCGGGTGCTGAACCTGATGCGCGACAAGGGATTCACCCGTTTCGTCGCCCGAGCCCGCGACCGCGACCGTTCGACGGAATCGGTAATGGGCGGAGCGCTGACCTCCGGCTATATCGAGCGGGGCGACGCGGTGATGCCCCGGCAGGGCACCGGGGGGCCGTGGAAGGTGGTCAACAGCTACTTTCGCGATCGAACCTATCTGCGCAACAGCCCGATCCAGGACGGCATACTCACCTTCACCGACGCTCACGGCGCGCAGACGACGGGAGCCCCGCGACGGAAGATGCCCGTCCGGCTGCCGCTCATCGGCGCCCGCTTCGACTGAGCGTCGGGCCGCCACTCACGGCTCGGGTCCCGTTCTCCCACAACGTCCGGAGAGCAGCGTGGTCCCGATATCCGCACCGGGGTCCGATTCGTGCGCCCGGCTCGGTAGCGTGGCGATATGACCGAGCGGTTGGTGATCATCGGCGGCGACGCGACCGGAATGTCCGCGGCATCCCAGGCGCGCCGGCTGCGTGGCCCCGACGAACTGGAGATCGTGGTGTTCGAACGTGGCCGACACACCTCGTATTCGGCCTGCGGCATCCCGTACTGGATCGCCGGTGATGTCGAAAGCCGCGACCGGCTCATAGCGCGCACACCCGAAGAGCATCGGTCCCGGCACATCGATGTGAGGTTGGGGACCGAGGCGATCGAACTCGATATCGCGGGCCGGTGGGTGCGCACCCGGGATCGGAACACCGGTGCCGAGAACCGAATCGGTTACGACGAACTCGTTCTGGCCACCGGCGCGCGCCCGATCCGTCCGCCGCTGCCCGGTATCGATGCTCTCGGCGTGCACGGGGTGCAGACCCTCGACGACGGGGAAGCGCTGCTCGATACGCTCACCACGACCGACGGCCGGCGCGCCGTGGTCGTGGGGGCGGGATATATCGGGGTGGAGATGGCGGAGGCGCTGATCCGCCACGGTTTCGAGGTCACCATGGTCTATCGGGGTGCGGAACCGATGGCGACCCTGGATCCGGATATGGGGGCCCTGGTGCGCACCGCGCTGTGCGATATGGGGGTGCGGGTTGTCGGCGACGCCGAGGTGACCGAGATCCGCACCGACGACACCGGCCGGGCCCGCGCGGTCGTCGCCGCGGGGCGGGAATACCCGGCGGACGTGGTGGTCCTGGGCATGGGTGTCCGCCCGGAGACCGATCTGGCGCGGGCCGCGGGGCTGCCGATCGGCGCGTATGGCGGCCTGCTCACCGACAGCGCCATGCGGGTGTGCGGCCACGACGATATCTGGGCGGGCGGCGACTGTGTGGAAGTGCTCGAACTCGTCAGTGGGATGCGACGACATATCCCACTCGGCACCCACGCCAACAAACACGGTCAGGTCATAGGGTCGAATATCGGCGGGGGATATGCCACCTTCCCCGGTGTCGTCGGCACCGCCGTGAGCAAGGTCTGCGGCCTGGAGGTGGCCCGAACCGGGCTACGGGAGAAGGATGCCCACGCCGCCGGACTGCAATTCGTCACCGCCACCATCGAATCCACCAGTCGCGCCGGTTACTACCGCAATCCTTCCCCGATGACGGTGAAAATGATCGCCGAACGCCGAACCGGGCGATTGCTGGGAGTGCAGATCGTCGGTCGGGAAGGGGCCGCAAAGCGCGTCGATATCGCGGCCGTCGCGCTCACCGCCGGTATGACCGTCGAACAGGTGACCGCCCTGGACCTCGGGTATGCGCCGCCGTTCTCTCCGGTGTGGGATCCCGTACTGGTGGCCGCCCGGAAAACGGCGCGAGCGGTGTGGGAACGCGGGTGAGTCGGCTTGCGCCACCACGGCGTACTATCGTCGATCGATAGTATGAATGGCCCCGGATACAGGGGGCGGTGTGCGGACCCGCCGGGCGGTGCTCGACACCTATCGGGAACAGCGGAGGAACACGGCGGTCGGATGAGTTCCGAGATGAATTCCGGGCACGCGGAGCCCGGAGCGCACCCATTCGACACGGCGACCGAACCCATCGCCGTTCCGTCCGGTAACCGTATGGTCGGTGAGGCACCGATCTTTTCGACGGGAGTGGATCCGGTGGACGTCACTCGGCCGGTTATTCACCGCGCGGCCCTGCCCGACGACACACGCTCCGATGTGGTCTGTGTGAACTGTGGGACCCAGGCGCGCGGTCCGCGCTGCCCGAACTGCGACCACCCGCACCGAGTGCAGGATCGATTCGACGCCGACCTGGGCGCGGCTTTTCTGGTCACCGACCGGGGCGTCGTGCACTCCCGTAACGAGGACGCGGTGGCCGCCGCTGTGTTCAACGATTCCGCCGCGAGACGGTCGATCACCGTGCTCGCCGTCTCCGACGGAGTGTCCTCTTCACCCGAACCGCAGGTGGCGTCCGCGACCGCGGTACGCACCGGGGTGGAGGCCTGTCTGTCGGCGCTGGCCGGTGGCCGCACCCCCGAGGAAGCGACCGCGGCGGGGTTGGCCGCCGCCTCCGAGGCGGTGCGCAACCTGGCTCCGGCCGAGAGCGACGCGCCGTCGTGCACCTATGTGTCGGCGATCGTGCTCACCGATTTCACCGGCCGGACCACCGTGACCGTGGCCAATGTCGGGGACAGTCGCGCCTACTGGTTGGCGGCCGGGAACGTAGCGCCGAATGCCGCGCCGCCGACCGATCGGGTGGTCGCCGGGGAGCCCGAGGGTGCTGTCGCCTCCCGCCGGCTCACCGTCGACGACTCCTGGGCCCAGGCCCTCGTCGACGCGGGCGCCATGGATGAGGAGACGGCGATGGCCGATCCCCGCGCCCATACCCTCATGCGCTGGTTGGGCGCCGATGCCGGCCCTCAGCCGTGGTCGGCCAGCAGTATTCGGACCTACCACCCGACGGGTTCCGGCGCGCTGCTGCTGTGCACCGACGGGTTGTGGAACTACCTATCGGATCCGGCCGCCCTGGCGCGGCGGGCACTGGCCTCTCCACCGGCCGAAGCCGCCCGGGAGCTCGTCGACTTCGCCGTGGTGTCCGGTGGCAACGACAACATCACCGTCGCCCTCGCGCCGATACCCTCGCCCGGTCTCACCGCTCAGTGACCGCGCTGGTCGAAGAGTGAGGCGCCCTCCCGCATCTTGACCCGGCGGTGTTCGGCGAGCACGATCGCCACGCCCCCTATCAGGAGCACCGCGGTGGCGATTCCGCCGATGATCGCCCAGCCTTCGAATCCGTAACCGGCGGCGGTCAGGGTGAGGGCCAGACCTATCAGTCCCAGCGCCACCATGATGATGCCCGGCCAGTTGCGTGTGTCCTCGATGGTCTCGCCGGCATGAGAGCGAGTGGTTCGCGGTTCGTCGGGGAAGCTGTGAGCGCGTAACGGGGCGCCGCCCTCGCGGTGGGGACGGTTGGGGTCGTTCGCGCCGGAAGCCCGGATGGGATCGTTCGCTCCGGCAGCCATGGGGTGTCCTTTCCGTTCGCTGTTTTCGCGGCGAATACCCGGGTGCGGCGAGACCAATCCCCCCGGGCACACGTGATTGGCCTTCCGATGCCCGGGTATCCGCCGGAGACGGACACGGTTGTCCGGGCGGTGCGACGGAGACCGCAGAAAACGCTTCCCGAGCGATCGAAGGAGGTCAGGGATGCCGAAGACCACGCAGCGAGGTTCGGTCGTGAAATCCGAGCTGCCCGACACGCTGAAGCGCTCCGATGAGAAAGCGCAGCGCACCTTCGCCAAGGCGCACGACTCCGCACTCGAACAGTACGGCAGTGAGTCCCGCGCCCACCGGGTCGCCTACGACGCGTTGAAGCACGGTTACGAGAAGGTGGGCGATCACTGGGAGGCCAAGAAGGAAGGTAGGGGGCCTTCCGATGAACGAGCCGAACACGGCGGTCCCGATGCCACGGGTGCGACCGCTTCCGGGGTTGATGCGAAGGCATCCAAGCGGCATCTGCTGGAGGTGGCGGGTCGGTTATCGATCCGCGGTCGATGGAAGATGACCAAGCACGAGCTGATCTCCGCGATCCGTCGGGCGAACCGCCGCGCCGACCGCGCTCATCGGTGAGCACCACCTGGGGCCGGGCGATGATGGACATTCGATTGTCCATGGTTTGCACTATTGCGCGGGCGGGTACAAAGCGGAGAAGACGGTGCGGGTCCTCACTCACCCGGCCGGTGACCCGTACGCACCTACCGCAAGGAGGTTCGTCATGAAAGGTGGCCTATCCACCGCTCCCGGAGAGATAATGGTCACCACGGATCACGAGGTCATTCGCCGGTGGG
The DNA here is from genome assembly GCF_000308675.1 of Nocardia paucivorans NBRC 100373. GTDB lineage: Bacteria > Actinomycetota > Actinomycetes > Mycobacteriales > Mycobacteriaceae > Nocardia > Nocardia paucivorans. Next base: position 17,393 of record NZ_BAGE01000039.1, read on the forward strand.
CCGAAAGACGCGGTGCGAATCCCGCCACCACCCCGGGTAGTGAGGACGATGGTAAGGTCGGAGTACTGCGCTTGGATTTTCCTCATTACGGCGGTGCAGTGCTACAGCCGGTGGACTGGGACGACTGGTTCGCCACATTCGATGCTCGTAAATTGAGCTTCCGTTACCAGGAGTTACGCGAAGACGGTACGCCGAGTAATTTTTTTCGCCTCGAACGGGCGAACGACGGGCGTACGTGAGCCATTTCACTCTACAGGTTTACCGAGCGGTCGATCCGGCTATTCCTTTAACCGAAGGGTTGCTCGAGTAAGCAAGAAAGCGGGATGTCGCGTCGGTATGGGGATGCGAAACCCGCACCGCGAGGCGCGCCACGTGTGTCTGCAAGGGAATAAGAAAATTGAGCGCGAACCTGATGATCGTGGAAGACGACGACCGGGTCCGTGGCGCGTTGCGCCTGGCCATGGAGGACGAGGGCTACGACGTCGCAGAGGCAGAACAGGCCGAGGCCGCGCTTACACAGCTGCGTGACAACGGTGTGCCCGACGTGATGATCGTCGATCTGATGTTGGGCGGTATGGACGGGTTCACCTGTATACGGGAGATTCGCCGCGATCACGATGTGCCGATCATCGTGGTCAGTGCCCGTGACGACACCCACGATGTCGTCGCCGCGCTGGAGGCCGGCGCCGACGATTTCGTCACCAAACCCTTCGAGATCAAAGAGATCACCGCCCGCATGCGGGCCCTGCGCCGGCGTGCCCGCCAGTCGGCCGAGCGGGAGGCCCCGGTGGAGATCGTATTGGACGCCGATCCGGAACGTCCGCTGATCCTCACGCCCGAGGCCGGGGTGGTGCGGCGCGGAGACGAGGAGATCAATCTCACCCTGACGGAGTTTCGCCTGTTGTGTGAGTTGGCCGACAGTCCCGGTCGCGTGCTGAGCCGCGCCGTACTGCTCGAGCGGGTATGGGACCGCGGTTTTTTCGGCGACGAACGCATCGTGGATGTGCACATGCGCAGATTGCGCACCAAGATCGAGCGGGATCCCTCGGATCCGCAGATCGTGGTCACCGTTCGGGGCCTCGGTTATCGGCTGGACGCCCAGCGCTGAATCCATGAGTGATGCTCGACTCGCCGGTGGCGATGTCGACTCCACAACCCGCTTGTCGACTCTCCTCGGCCCGGGTCGATGGAGTCTGCGCGGCCGCGTGACCACCGCTTTCGCCGCCGCATCGGGGCTGATGGGCCTGATCCTGGTGCTTTCGCTGTTTGCGGTTCTCGGTGACGAGGACCGCACGCTCGGCGAACGGATCATGCACCGTCCCACCCTGCCGATCATCTGCGGGCTTGCCGCCACCCTGGTCGGCGCCGCGGTGGGGGTATGGGTGGGCAGGCGGGTGCTCCAACCGCTGCGCGAGGTCGCCGAGACCGCTGCTCGGATCGCCTCCGGGGAACTGGGCATCCGGATGCCCGAAACCGGCGACCAGGACCTGGCCGGTACCGTGGACTCGTTCAACCGAATGGTCGATTCGCTTCAGCGACGCATCGACCGAGAACATCGCCTGTTCGGTGATGTCAGCCATGAGTTGCGCACCCCGCTGACCACTCTCACGACCGGTGTGGATGTGCTCAACCGGTATCGCGACGATCTGCCCGAGCGGTCCCGGAAGGCCTTGGACCTGGTCACCGCGGAGGTCCGCCATATGCGTCGTCTGCTCGACGACCTGCTGGCCCTGGCCCGGGTGGAGGCGGGTATGCACCATGGCGACGCCGAACCGGTCTCGCTGGGTGATTTGGTGGCCCATACCTTGCGCGACAGCCATCGCCCGGTCGAACTGTTGACCGTCGCCGAGGACGTGGCCGTACTCGGCCGCAAACTGGAGCTCGAACGAGCCCTGGTGAATCTGTTGTCGAACGCCGATCGGCACGGCGGCGGGGTGGTCGCGGTCACCGTGCGCCGCATCGGTGATTCGGCGGTTGTCGAGGTCGACGATGCGGGCCCGGGGGTGCCGGCCGCCGACCGCGACCGTATCTTCGAACGTTTCGCCACCTCACGGGCGATTCCGCGCTCGGCCACCGCCGGCACCGGCACGGGTATCGGGCTGGCGCTGGTCGCCGAGACCGTGGCCACGCACCAGGGGTCGGTGGAATGCACCGACCGCCCCGGTGGGGGAGCGCGGTTCCGTGTTCGTCTGCCCGCCGTCGATCTTCCGGATGTGACCGAGCCCTCCGCTTCCGGCGGGGAAAGCCAAGAGAAAAAGGGTATTTCGCCCATTGACAGAGAGGGGCGTCACAAGCCCGTAACACGATCGTAAAGAACTCGCCCAGGTCAACTCAAAGTTCATTGGCAAGCCTGGGAGAGTACGAACGCAGACATCGGAGTTGTATGTCATTGCAGAGCTTGTCCACGCAGGCGGCCGACACCGCCGCGACCGCCATAACCCTGCGCGCACCGCGAATCGCGGACGCGGCGCGGATGTGGCAGATCGCCGACGATTCGCAGGTGCTGGATGTCAACTCCAGCTACGCCTATCTGCTGTGGTGTCGGGATTTCGCCGCCACCTCGGTGGTCGCCGAGGTCGGCGGCCGCATGGTCGGTTTCATCACCGGCTATATCAGACCCGAAGCACCCGCCACCTTCTTCGTCTGGCAGGTTGCCGTCGATGCGGACCAACGCGGCCGCGGTATCGGCGTCGCCATGCTGGAGTGGTTGGCGGATACCGTCACCGACCCCGCCCACCCACTCGGCGGGAAAGTCCGTTCGTTGGAGACCACCGTCTCCCCGGACAACACCGCCTCGGTCGCCATGTTCGCGTCGCTGGCCCGTCGCCGCGGCGCGCAGATGACCAAGAGCGAGCTGTTCGAGCCCGATGTGTTCCCGGACAGCCACGCCGCCGAGGACCTATACCACATTTCGCCGATCGCCCGTAACACCGAAAGGGATCACCGATGATTACCCCTGGCACGACGATCTTCGACGAGTTCGAATCCAATGTCCGAGGCTATTGCCGCTCCTGGCCGACGGTCTTCGAGACCGCGCAGGGAGCCTGGATTCGAGACGAGGACGGCAAGGACTTCCTCGACTTCTTCGCCGGCGCGGGAGCGTTGAACTACGGGCACAACAACCCGCTGCTCAAGAGCGCACTCATCGACTACATCGCCTCCGACGGCGTGACCCACGGTCTGGATATGTCGACCGTGGCCAAACGCCGACTGCTGGAGACCCTGCGCGACACCCTGCTGGCGCCGCGCGGCCTGGACTACAAGGTGCAATTCCCCGGCCCCACCGGCGCGAACGCCGTCGAGGCCGCGCTGAAATTGGCCCGTAAGGTCACCGGTCGCCAGACCGTGCTCAGCTTCACCAACGCCTTCCACGGTATGACGCTGGGCGCGCTCTCCGTCACCGGTAACTCCGCCAAACGCGCCGGCGCCGGGGTGCCGCTCAATCACGCCACCCCCATGCCCTACGACGGCTACTTCGACAACACCACCGCCGATTTCCAGTGGATGGAACGGGTGCTCGACGATTCGTCGTCCGGTCTGGATCGTCCCGCCGCGGTCATCGTGGAGACCGTGCAGGGCGAGGGCGGGGTGAACGTGGCGCGCGCCGAATGGCTGCGGCATCTGGCCTCGCTGTGCGCGGCCCGGGGCATTCTGCTGATCGTCGACGATGTGCAGATGGGTTGCGGTCGTACCGGACCGTTCTTCTCCTTCGAGGAGGCCGGTATCACCCCCGATATCGTGACCCTGTCCAAGTCGATCGGTGGCTACGGTCTGCCGATGGCGTTGGTGCTGTTCAAGCCGGAGCTGGATCAGTGGGCGCCGGGTGAGCACAACGGCACCTTCCGCGGTAACAACCCCTCCTTCGTCACCGCGCAGGTTGCGCTGGAGCACTACTGGTCCGACGATGAACTGGAGAAGTCGACCGCTGCCAAGGGAGCGATGGTGGGTCGGGCACTCACCGATATCTCGCAGTCCTTCTCCGGTATCTCCACCCGGGGACGGGGGCTGGTGCACGGTTTGGTCTTCGAGGACGCCTCACGGGCGGGCAAAGTGTGCCAGGTCGCGTTCGAACGCGGTCTGCTGGCCGAAACATCGGGTGCCTCCGACGAGGTGGTGAAGCTGCTGCCGCCGCTCACCATTACCGAGGACGAGCTCGATCACGGGCTGCAGATCCTGACCGGCGCGGTGGCCACGGTCTGTGGCTGAGGCCGGGACCGAACCGAGATCGAGAGGAGAACAACGAATGATTGTGCGAACCACCGAGGAGATCACCGGCACGGACCGGGACGTGGCCGGCCCGGGCTGGCGCAGTAAACGCATCGTGCTGGGCGGTGACCGGGTGGGGTTCTCGTTCCACGAGACCACCATCGAGGCGGGCACCACGCACGTCTTCCACTACCTCAACCATGTGGAGGCGGTGTGGCTGGTCGAGGGCGAGGGCACCCTCACCGATTTCGACAACGACCGCACCTATGAGCTCGGCCCGGGCACCATGTACCTGCTCAACGGTCACGAACGGCATCAGGTCGAGGCCCGGACACAGATGCGGATGCTGTGTGTGTTCAATCCGCCCGTCACCGGGCAGGAGGTCCACGACGAGAACGGCGTTTATCCGTTGGTCGCCGTTCCCGCCAACTGAGAGGGAAGGACGGTAGGAGTTGGCTCAGAATCGGATCGATCGCTATCCGACCCGCACCACCGACAAGCGGCCGCATCAGGAGCGGCATGATGCCACGGTCTGGGGTCGGATCGACACCGCGGAGTTGGCCGCGTTCGATACCGATGGGTACGCTATTCTCGAAGGATTGCTGACCCCGGTAGAAGTGGCCGAGTTCGCCGCCGAGATCACACGGTTGGCCAAGGACCCGAACCTGCAGGGTGACGATCGGCTGATCGTGGAGAAAACCTCCCACCAGGTGCGTTCGGTATTCGAGGTGCACCGGCTCAGTTCGGCCGTGGCCGATCTGGTGCGCGAATCCCGGGTGATCGACCTGGCCCGTCAGGTGCTGGGTTCCGACGTCTACATTCACCAGAGTCGGGTCAACTATCTGCCCGGATTCGGTGGTACCGGTTTCTACTGGCACTCCGATTTCGAGACCTGGCACGCCGAGGACGGGATGCCATCGCCGCGAGCGGTGAGCCTGTCCATCGCGCTGACCGACAACTACCCCTACAACGGCAGCCTCATGCTGATGCCGGGCTCGCATCGCACCTTCGTGCCGTGCCAGGGTGAAACCCCGGCCGAGCACTACCGTGAATCGCTGCGCGAGCAGGAGATCGGGGTGCCGACGCAGGCCGATATCGATGAATTGGCGCATAAATATGGCATAGCCCAGTTCACCGGTGCGGCCGGTTCCGCGCTGCTGTTCGATTCGAACATCATGCACGGCTCGGCGAACAACATCACACCGTTTCCGCGCTCGAATATCTTCCTGGTGTTCAACAGTGTCGAGAATGCTCTGGAAGAACCTTTCGCCGCCCCGGCGCGGCGTCCGACATATATTGCGAGTCGGGATTTCACTCCGGTGAAGTAAGCGGGCGGATATCGTGCCGCGACGGCGGCGGAAACGAATTGAATTCGTTTCCGACGCCGTTCGTATTTCGGAATATCGAGATATTTGGAGTGCTCGTTTTCGGCGCCGTTCACATTTTTCGCGCGGCCGTTCCGCCGACCGCCGGCAGCCGTTGATGATCCGCCCGGACCCCGGTGGAGTTCATCGCGTCGGAAAGCGCCGGATTGCGCCGGCGGATTCCGGCGGCGATGGCGTGCTCCGCGGCGGCCTGGGTGCGCCAGAGCCGGGCCTCTCCGTACTTGCCCCGATGCTCCAACAGCTCGGCCAGGTCGGTCATGGCACGTACCACCCGGCGGTTGGAGGCGATACGCCACCAGTGTTCCGCCTCCGCCGGCTCCCCACGCCGGATATGGAGGACACCCAGGTCGTAGGCTGCCCCGGCGTGTCCGACCGAGGCGGCCCGAGACCACAGCATCCGGGCCCGTTCGTCATCGCCCAGGCCGTACATGGCCACGCCCAGTCCATAAAGGGCACGACGGTAGGCGGGATCGGCGGGTTGCCGAGCACCCACGGTGGGGGATGCCTGTGACGGGTCTTCGTCCTGGTCGCTGTCGGGCATCGGTGTGGGTTCCGTCGGAGCGGGAGCGGCGGATGTCGAGGCGGATATCGATTCGAATCCCGTGGGGGTGTTTCGGGCCTCGTCGGTGATCGGCGGGTCGGTGCTCTCGTCCCGGTCCGGGGCACCGTCGGAGAATGGTGAGGTGTCGTGGTGGGGATCCTCGCCGTTGTCGTGCCGCACCGCCCCGCCGGATCGGTACGCGCCGTCGATACGGTGATGAGGGGCCCGGTCGACGAGGCGCGCGGTATCGAGTCCGAGCGGGCGGGCGTCGAGTTCACGCGGATCGTAGTCGAGGGGAGTGGTGATGGCGAGGCAGTCGTCGAGGTCGTCGCTCACACCGAGACGAGTGTCGGCGACCGGCGATTCGATATGCGCATCGGCCGTGGAGTCCGGCTCGGCGGCCGCTCTCCGGTCGGGCGGCACGGATATCACGGGTATCGGTCCGCGCGCTCCCCGGTGCTCGAAGCCGGGCCCCGGGGTGTCGTCCGCGTCCACCGGAAAGGCGGTGGCCGGTGATTGCGCCATGGTCTGTGCGGCGGTGGCGACCGTGCGGACCTCCACCACGAGATCGGTGAAGTTGGGTGGGCCCTCACCCATACTGCACCACAATACGGTGCGACCCGGTTCGGAGCGTTCGACGACAATGCCGTAGTTGCCCGTCCACGAGCACGGCCGGCCGTCCTCGACCATCCACACCGGAGTCAGGGTGAACAGCGCATCGCGTGTGGTGGCCGTCAGTTCGAGGGTGGTCCCACGTTCCAGGGCGTCCTGCCAGACGTCCACCCCCGTCAGGTATCGGTGACCGAAACCGATGTATCCGTCGATCGTCGACAGGCCCATACCGAAACCACGCAGATCCGTGGCGGGGGCCGCCGACAGCAGGACCATGGTGAGTTTCGCGGTGGTGCCCGGCAGCTGCTCGACATACATCGGATACACCGGGGTGCCCTGCCATTCGATCGGATCGGCGCTTCGATAGCGCTCGGCCAAGGGGGTCTCGTCCCAACGATTTTCGGAAGTTCCTCCGGAAAGGTCGTGCTCGACAACATTGTTGCCGAGCAGGTCGAACCGTGCGGCCCGACCGGAGGACCCGGCCGCGGGAGACGTCTCGACCAACGCGGTCTCCGCGAGTGGGATCCCGGTCGACGGTGTGCCGCCGCGAGAGGTGGGGGTGCCGAAACAGGCCGGTAGCGTCTCCACCCAGGACAGTTGCGATCCGGGGCCGGCCGTTGTCGATTCGGAGTCGATCCGTATCGACGTCGTTCCGGTGTGCGACCGAACGGCGCCCGTTCGGGATGAAACCGGTTCGTTCATGTGCTTCCCCGCCTTTCCCGCCGATGCCCAACCCTGCCCGCGCTACACGCGGCTATACCGTACTAGCCGAGAAGGCCGGGATCGTACGGATTCCGGGATGCCGACACGTCGCGTGCCGCGGGATCCCGTTCCGGCATTCGGGCATCGCCGGCCGATCCTCGGATCCGGAAGGCGGGATACCGCGACCGTACCGCGTAGGGCCCCAACGGGAATGCGGACACACCACAGCGGTACGGGCGGATATCTCGTTCATCGCCTCGCCGCGCGATCGCCCAGGACGAGCCGGACGAGCAGCAGCACGACCCAGACCACGGCGATGGCGGTCACGAGCCCGGCCGGATAGTTCCGGTCGAGCAGACCGATATCGGCGGCCCGGCCGCCGCGGGTCACAACCGGCGCCATGATCAGTATCAACACGACCGTGCACACCGCACCGCAGACGCTCACCCCCCACCAATTACGGGGGATCACCCGACTCGCCACGAATCCGGCCGCCGCGCACAGCGGAGCGAACACCACATCGTGGATCAGTATCCCGGCCACGAACCATGCCGCGATCGAACGCAGGTCGGGTATCGGAAACGTCCACAGCAGTCGCAGCCCGTGGCCGAGCAGACCGAGACCGACGATCAGGAGTAGTCCCCGGGCGACGGTCACGACAGCACCTCGATCCGCGACAGCCATTTCGTCTGGAGTACACCGGGACGATTCGGGGCCATGAGCCGACAGGGATAACCGTGGTCGAGGTCGAGCCGATGACCGTTGACCTCGAGCGCAATCAAGGTCTGCGCGTCGACGACATGGCGTCGGGGGAGTACCGAGGTGCGATACAGGCCGGCGGTTTCCAATGACTCGAATCGCACGTCCCCACCCGGGTACGGCGCCACCGCGTCGAGCAGGTTCACCAGTCGCACCCCGGCCCATTCGGCGTCGACGCTCCACCCCTCGACGCAGGCGATGGGCAGGCGAGCGCTCGTACGCGGCAGCCGGAGCAGCTCTTCGAAAGCGAACAGGCGAGTGCGCCCGTCGACCGTCACCGCCAGTCTGTAGTCGGGGGAGCGGGCCGCCGTGGCGATCCCGGCCGCGGCGGCCGTGCGGTTGACCGGAACACCTTGGGAACCCTCGCCGCTGCGCGGGGCCGCCACCGATATCCGACGCAGGAACGGAACCGTCTGCCCGGCGACCGCGAGTGTCGCCACGACGGTCGCCGTTCCCGCGGCGGCGAGCGCGGCGCGCCGGGAAACGGCCGCCGGGTCGGCGGGGCGATCCGGCGCCTCCGGCCGCGGCCGGCGCAGCGCTTCCCGAATCACCGGCAGCTTTACCGCCAGATGCACCGCCAACGCCCCCACCGCCACATATGCCATCGCGTAGTGGGTGGTGGTGAAGAAGAATCGCCACGCATAGAGCTGGGCGATATTCGACAGCCCGGTGGACAGTTGGAACAGTGTCGCTCCGACCAGTACGGCTATCGATCCCCGCTCGAGGACTCGTAGCGGTGAACCGAGCACCGGTCGCTGGAACAACCGCGGGTATACCGCCCACAACTTGACCAGTAACAGCGGTACGGCCGCGATACCGCTCAGCACATGCAGCCCCTGGGTGCACCGGTACAGCCAGACCGGGTTGGCAGGCCAGAAGAACCACCCTGGTGGGTGCTGAATCCAGTGACCGATCAACCCGGTCGAAAAACACACCGCGATCGCGATTCCGAGAAACACCCCCACTCGGCTCGCCACATACGGGCCGCGCCCGCTCGCGCCCCTGCCCGGCAATGGGAGCCGGATGCGGTGCCCGATCCGCTCGATGGATGCGCGGCGATTCGGCCTCGACTCCGGGTCGGTGTTCACCGGGACACCGGCCCCGAGAAGTCGAAATCACGCAGCTGCATGAGTCCTCGGACCTCCGCGGCGAACCGGCCGGTACAGGCGGCCGCCACCCGCAGCGCGTCGGAGAAATGGTCGACATCGGCGAACCGCGGCAGCGAACGCACCCGATAACCGCAGCGCCGCAACGCCATTCGAGTGAGCGCGCCGGTGTGTTCGGTGGACATCGGCACCTCGGCCAGGGCGCGGGCGGCCCGCGGATCGGGAAGGCCGATACCCCACCAACCGCCGTCCTCGGCCGGACCCAGTAGCGCGTCACCGTCCGGAGACAACGCCCGTGCCGCGGCCATGAGATCGCGCGGGCCGAGTTGCGGGGTGTCCATTCCGATCTGCAGTACCGGCAATCCCGCGCGGGCCGCGTCGGCGTGCGCATTGGCCAACCGGGTCGCGAACCCGGTGCCGCGCTGGGGAATCAGCTCGAAATCGGCCAACTTCTCGACGATCTCCCGGCCGTATTCGGCGTCGGTGAGATCGCCGGTGAGCGCCACCACCCGTCGTTCGACCCGGCACCGCCGTACCGCGTCGAGCGTGTCCAGCAGTGAGGCCGCGGCCAGCCGGGCCGCCTGCACGGGGGTGAGCGGCGGGGTCAGCCGAGTCTTGGCGAAACCGGCGACCGGCGCCTTGGCCACGACGAGCATCGTCACCGGTTGGGGTGCGGCATTGTCGATATCGGCCCCGATCCGATGAGGTCCGCTGTCGGGGCGCATACCACCACTCATTGCAGTACCGCCAGGAAATCCCGGGTGGCGCGTACCGAACCACGCCACGATCCGGATACTTTCGACACCCCACCGGCCCGGGGGCGGTAGTCGATATCGCGTTCGACCACCACCCATCCGGCAGCCGAGGCCCGCATGAGCAGCTCCAGGGGATAGCCGAATCGATTGTGCAACGGTCCCAACGACTGCAGCCGCTCCCGCGCCGCCACCCGCATGGCGCCTATATCGTGGACCGGTAGCCCGTACCGTCGCCGCAGCCGCCGCGCGACCAGCCGATTACCCAAACGGGCATGCCACGGCCACACCCCCGCGGCGGCCGGTCGCCGCCGACCCACCGCCAGATCGGCCCCATCGCGTACCGCCGCCACCAGTTTCGGTAGATCGGCGGGATCCATCGAGCCGTCCCCGTCCAGCACCGCGACCAGTTCGGTGCGCGCCGCCGCCACCCCGGCCTGAACGGCCGCACCGTATCCGGGTCGGTCCTCGGCGATCACGGTGGCGCCGCCGGCCCGAGCCACGGTCGCGGTGGTGTCGGTCGATCCGTTGTCCACAACGAGTGGGTGGTATCCGTCCGGGATGGCCGCGAGGACCCCTGGCAACGCCTCGGCTTCGTTGCGGCACGGAATCACGACGGTCACCTCGCCTGGTTCGGAGTTGTCCGTGGTCATGGTGGAGACGCTAGGCTCCCGCAGCCGCGGAATGCCGGAAAAACTTGTGACGAAACCATGACATCGTCGCGAACGGGCACGTATTCGGGTTTTTCTCCCCTCGACGCGACCTAGGGTGACCGATGTGCAGGAGTTGATCGACACGGCCAGACCGCGATCTCGGATACGCGGCGACCTGATCGGCGCGGCGGCGGCAGCGCTGCTGGTCGCGGTGGCATTCGTCGTCCCGCGAACGGCCGGCGAACACTGGCGCGAATCGTTGTACGCCGCCGCCGCACCGATCTTCGGGCACTGGCTGCCGCATATCGGTTGGGGGTCGGTCCCCGCCGTCGGGGTGGCGGTGGCCGTGGTGACCTCGGGGTCGGCGGTGGCGGCCCGACTTGCCTGGCGTCCCCTGCTGGGTCTCGCCTATGTCGTGGCGCTCGCCTGGACCTTCTCCCTGGCCCTGGTGGACGGGTGGGAGCGTGGGTTCGTTCACCGATTCGAGGATCCCAACGAGTATCTGTTCGAGGTCGGTGGTGTCACCGATATCCCGGCCATGCTGCGCGGTTTCGCCGATCGGATCCTGGATTTCCGGCCCGATTCCTGGACCACCCACGTGTCCGGGCACCCACCCGGGGCGTTGCTGTTCTTCGTGCTGCTCGACCGGATCGGTCTCGGAGGAGCCACCTGGGCGGGGGTGGTGTGCACGCTGATCGGATGCAGTGCCGTTGTCGCGGTTGCGGTTGCCCTGCGGGCGCTCGGTGCCGAGGCGCATGCTCGGGCCGCCCTACCGTTCCTGGCCTTGGCTCCGGCCGCCGTCTGGATCGCGGTCTCCGCGGACGCGATGTTCGCCGGGGTCACCACCTGGGCGGTTGCCCTGCTGGCCATGGCCACCCGAGCGACGAGAGCGATGGTGCCGTTCGCCGTGGCCGCCGGGACCCTGTTCGGTCTGGGCATCTACCTCAGCTACGGGCTGGTATTGATGGCGCTACCGGCCGTGGCCGTTCTCGTCGCGGCCCGGACGTGGCGTCCCCTGCTGCCGGCGGTGCTCGGCGCGTTGCTCGTGGTCGCGGTGTTCACCGCGGCCGGATTCTGGTGGTTCGACGGATATCACCTGGTGGTGCAGCGCTACTACCAGGGCATAGCGAAGACCAGGCCGTTCGGCTACTGGTGGTGGGGCAATCTCGCCGCCACGGTGTGCGCGGTCGGTCTCGCGGTGGCCGCCGCCGTGCCCCGTGCCCTCCGGCCGGCCCGGCTGCGTGGCCTCGATCCGGCGGCGCTCCTGGTCGCCGCCGGTGTGAGCGCCATCCTGCTCGCGGATGCGAGTGGGCTCAGCAAAGCCGAGACCGAGCGCATCTGGCTTCCGTTCGATATGTGGCTGCTCGCGGCGCCGGGTTTTCTCCCCTATCGCGATACCCGGGTCTGGCTCGCGGTACAGGCACTGGGCACCCTGGTACTCGTTCACCTGCTGATGACGAACTGGTGAGGTCGATGTCCATTCTGATCGCCGACGACGACCCGGTGGTGCGGGAAGTGGTCCGCCGCTACCTCGAACACGACGGTCTGCGCGTGGTGGAAACCGGTGAGGGAACAGCGGCTGTCGCCGCCTTGACCGGAGGAGATTCCGGCGAACAGGTGGAGTTGGCCGTTCTGGATGTGATGATGCCGGAGCCGAACGGTATCGATATCTGCAGGATGGTGCGCTCGAGCGTTCGTCCGGACATTCCCATCATCCTGCTCACCGCCCTCGGCGACGAGGACGACCGAGTGCTCGGTTTGGAGGCCGGCGCCGACGACTATGTCACCAAACCGTTCAGCCCTCGTGAGCTGGCCCTGCGGGTGGCCTCGGTCCTGCGCCGCGCCCGTCGCGCACCCGCGCCGGAATCCGCCGTACTCCGCGACGGCGCGATCGAGCTGCACCCCGCCGCCCACCTGGTACTGGTCGACGGCGCGCCCGTATCGCTCACCCCGCGCGAATTCGACCTGCTGGCCTATCTACTTCGCCACCCCGGACAGGTCTACGGTCGAGAGGAACTGTTGGAACGGGTATGGGGTTGGAATTTCGGTGATCTGTCCACCGTCACCGTGCACATCAAACGTTTGCGCGCCAAACTCGGCGGTCGGCACCGTATCGACACGGTGTGGGGGCGCGGCTACGTATGGGGCCGTACGGAGTCGGTGACCGGGACGTCCGATGCCTGAGGATCTCGCCGAGGTCATCGGTTTCACCCTCGTGTGTTGTCTGCCCGTGGTGATCCTCGGCGCCCTGGCCCTGAATGCCCTGCGGGACCGTTCCCTCACCGCGAGCATGGCGGTTCTCGTTCTCATCCCCACCCTCGCCACCCTCGCCGGGATCACCGGTGTGAGCGGTCTGATGTTCACCGCGGAATTCCGGCGCACCTCCATCGTGTTGATCGTGGTGGCCGCCGTCACCGTGCCCGCCGCCATCCTGCTCGGCCGGGATCAGGCCCGAAAGACGGTGTGGGAGAAACAGGCCCGCGAGCAGGAAAGGGCGGCCGAACAATCCCGACGTGAGTTGGTCGCCTGGGTGAGCCATGATCTGCGCACCCCGCTGGCCGGTATTCGCGCCATGACCGAGGCCCTGTCGGACGGAGTGGTCGCCGATCCGTCCGATATCGCGCGCTACGCCGAGCGGATCGGTCGGGAAACTCATCGCCTGTCCCGTATGGTGGACGATTTGTTCGAAATGTCGAAGATCTCCGCCGGGGCGCTGCGACTCGACTTCGAGTCCGTCGACCTGCGTGAACTCGTGGACGAGGTATATGCCGCCACTCGCGCGTCCGCCGACCGCGCCGCGGTGGAGTTGATCGCCGAGCAGCCCCCGACCCGGCTCGAGGTATGGGCCAACGATCACGCCCTCGTTCGGGTGCTGACCAATCTCGTGACGAATGCCGTCGCCCATACTCCTCCCGGTGGCCGGGTCATCATCTCCGCCGGTTGTGACGACGAATACGTATGGGTTCGGGTCGACGACACCGGTCCCGGTATCGCCGAGGCCGATCTGCCGCGCGTCTTCGAGATCGCCTATCGCGGAACCGCGGCCCGCTCACCCGTCGCGGACAATGGTGTGCCCACCGGCAGCGGTATGGGCCTGGCCATAGCGGCCGGATTGATGGCGGCCCATCGCGGGACCGTGACCGCGGCCAATCGCGCGGTCGGCTGCCGCTTCGAGATCCGATTACCGGTGGGTCCGAGGTGAGTGTCGATTCCCAAGGCCAAGGTTACCGCGGGTTACCGCGGGTTACCGCGGGTTACCGCGCGGAATCAGGCGCGATGCGCGATGACCAGCAGATATTCCCATTCCATTCGGCCATTGCCGAGATCGTGCGTGTGGGCGAGGTCGGTGAGCTCCCGGTCCAGCCGGGCGGTGCGTTCGGGTTGGTCGGCCAGTGAGCGATATACGGCGACCGTGGGACCGTAGTTGGTCTTGAAGAAATCGCGGAACTCGTCGCCATTGGCGAAACGATCGACGACCGCGTGCTCGCGCCGGAATTCGAGATCGGTGACCTGATCCCCCAGTAGTTCGCGGACATGGTTTTCCTCGCCCCACAGCGGGGGTGGTTGCGCGCCGGGCGGTGGTGGTGGAGCGTACGGCTTCATCGCGGCGAACATCCGGCCGATGAAACCGGTGGGTGTCCAGTTGATCAGCCCGATGGTGCCACCCGGTCGGGTGACCCGGAGCAGTTCGTCGGCGGCAGCCTGATGGAACGGTGCAAACATGACGCCCACACAGGAAATGACGACATCGAAATCGGCATAGGGGTAGGGCAGGGCCTCGGCGTCGCCCTGCTGCCAGGTGAGTTCGACGCCGCGTCCGGTCGCGATACGGCGTCCCACCTCGAGCAGTTCCGGGGTCAGGTCACTGGCCACCACGTCCGCGCCGGTTTCGGCGGCGGGAATGGCGGCGTTCCCGCTGCCGGCCGCGACGTCGAGCACCCGCAGCCCCGGGCCGAGGGAACAGGCCTGTACGAGACGGCGGCCGAGCTCGGGTATCACGACGTCGGCCACACGTGGGTAGTCGCCCAACGCCCACATGGCGCGGTGTTTGCTCTTGATATCGGGGGAGGCGGTCCGGGCCATCGGATACTCCTTCTCGGTAGGGCCGATAACTCAGAATCCGCCGCCGCGAGTGGCGCCCGCCAGTTCAATATCTGTACCGCTCGTACCCGTGGTGGTGTACTGGTGTTGTGTCCGGTTACGGGGAATACTGCCCGGTCGCGAAGGCTCTGGAGGTGCTCGACGAGCGTTGGACGCTGCTCGTCGTGCGAGAGTTGTTGCTGGGCAGCCGGCATTTCAACGAGCTGCGACGCGGCAACCCCAGAATGTCGCCCGCGCTGCTGTCCCGTCGGTTGCGGTCGTTGGAGAGGGCCGGGGTGCTGCGCCGCGAAGTCGATCCGACCGGCCGAACCGCCTATGTGCTGACGCCTGCGGGTGAGGAACTCTCGACCGTCGTGGAGGCCCTCGGTGTCTGGGCGACCCGGTGGATCGGTGAACTCGGTTCCCAGGATCTGGACCCCCATCTGCTGTTGTGGGATATCCGGCGCACCATGCCGGTGACCGCGTGGCCGTCCGGACGCACGGTGCTCGCCCTCGAGTTCTCGGATGTGGGAGGCCGGGCGTCCCGCTGGTGGATCGTGGTAGACCAGGGTCGGGCGCAGATATGCGACTACGACCCCGGTTTCGATATCACGGCCACGGTGCGGACCTCGCTGCGCACCCTCACCGAGGTCTGGTGCGGGATCAGGAGTTGGGCCGGCGCCCTGCAACAGCGGACGATCGATGTGATCGGTCCCGTTTCGGTCCGTCGGGAGGTGCCGGTGTGGATCGGCCAATCGACCCTGGCGGCCGTGCCTCGCCCCCGCTGATCCTGCCGGGGCCGGGATAGCTCACCGGTCCACCGGCCGAACCGGTCACGGTATCCGACCGAACTCGATATCGTCACGCCGACGATGCTCAGCCGTCGGTGCCGCGGTGGGTGACCGCGTCGCGCATCCGGTCGAGCAGACCGGTCACCGGACCGAGTATCTTGTCTCCGGGTGGCGCATCCGGCGCCGCCGGGTGCGGTCGGGTCGGCGCGACCCGCTTGATCCGCTCCACCCGCTGCCCGAGTTCGACGAGCTCGGCAGGGGTGAAGATATTGCGCATATGCGGGAACATCACCTGTTCTTCTTCCGCCACATGCGTGCGGATCTCCTGCATCAGCGTCATCAACTCGCCTTCGAACCGCGGATCGTCCGGTTGCAGCCGTTCCAGCCGCTTCATCGTCTCTTCCGCTTCGGCGTGCTCGTGTTTGGCCTGTTCGGCCTCCGTTTCACTCACCTTCTTCTTGACCGCCGGATAAACCTCGGCCTCCTCGGCGACGGAATGTCGTACCAGTTCGATGGTGACCTGCTCGGTCAGATCCTTGCACCGGTCGCGGGCCTCCGTGCTCTGTGACCCCAACAGGGTCTCCAGCTCGGCGAACATGCGCTCCACTTCACGGTGATCGTGGGTGAGGATATCGATCACGTCGGGCGACTGGGCGGTCATGGGAACTCCTCACTACGTTCGATGGCGGGTTCGTTGCCGAACCCGATGGCGGTCGAGCGATCCGCTGCTTCCCGCGTCGATCAGTGTTCGAACCATGGACTGTCCGCCCAGCGCCTACCCGGCCCGGAACCGTCCAAACCGGTGAGGTGAAAACAGAGGCGAGGTACGGACGACCGGGCGGGCCGCACCCGCGGCGTCTACCCGACACCGAGTGCGCGGCCGAGCACCGGCCAGGCATTGTGCAAGTCCTGCTGCCAATAGGGCCAGGAATGCGTTCCTGTGGCCCGGAAGTCGAAAACGGCGGGGACGCCGAGCTCCGCGAATCGATCCCGCAACTGTCGTGTGCACAGGTGGGTGACGGTTTCCAGCGCCCCGCCCACGACGAGTCGATCGGCGAGTTCGAATGGGTCTTTCCGGGCCCCTGGGCCGTCCGGGGTGTCGTAGGGTCCCGGGCGTCCGGTGCCGGTCGCCACGTAGACGGTGGTGCCCCGAAGCCGGTCGGCATGAAGGTAGGGGTCGTTGGCGGACCAGGCGGGGTCGTCGGGTGGGCCCCACAGATTGCGCGGGTCGCCGTGATGACCGGCCACGATGGCCTGCACCAGGGCCATACCCGGCGCATCGCCGGTACGCACACAGCCGCTGAAGGATGCGATCCCCCGATACCGATCGGGTGCGGCCGTCGCGAGCCGTAATACCGCCGCACCCGACATGGACAGACCGACGGCGGCATTGTCCCCGGTGCCGCGGAACGCGGAGTCGATGATCGGCGGCAGTTCCTGGGTGAGGAAGGTGGTCCAGCGCTGTCGGCCCAGCACAGGGTCGTCGGCTCGCCAGTCGGCGTAGAAGGAACCCGCGCCGCCGACCGGCATCACCATGGTGACCTGAGTGTCGGCGAGGAAGTCGATCGCATCGGTTTCGGTGAACCAGTTCTTCCCGGCCCGCCATCCCTCGGACGCGGTGCCGCCGTCCACTCCATTGAGCAGATACAGCACGGGAGCCGGGGACGAATCGTCCGGGGCGGGAACGACCTGGACGGATATCGACCGCCGCATCGCCGCGGAATGCACCGATAATTCGAGTACTCGTCCCGGTCCCTGGGTCACCGCGAGAATTCGAGAACCGTCGGGGGCGGGACGCGCGGATCGTTGTGCGAGTACCGCGGGTGGTGCCCCGGAATCCGGCCGGGCGGCCGGGGCGGGATGGCCCGTGCTCAGCAGCGCCCCGATCAACACCGATACGATCACCGATATCGCGCGGCGTGTGCCCCGTTCGGTCGCCACGGCCACCTCGTACCTCTCATTCGAACGGGATCGGTCCGGTCGAGGCGAGGGTAGGCGAGAACATTCGAGGGTGTGGCGTGGTCGGGATTTTTTGGTACGGATACCGGCCGGTCGCGTCGCCGCCTGGTATCGGTGACAACAACGTGGTTAGGACGGCCGCGGTGTCGGATCACATCGCGCGTCGACCACCCGGGTCGATCGACACGTGTCCGTTCATGGCGCGCCGGGCAACGGACGGTTCGTTCGACAATCCTGCCGTCGCCGATGAAAAACGAGTCGACCCCGTTGTCGACCCGTCTTTCCTTCGATCGGCGCTGCTTCGAGGAATGCCGCATCCCGGCTACCCGGGGCGGTATCGGTGCCCGGTGGGACATCCCCGTCGAGCGCTTCACCGGGCTCCCACAATTCGGGGAGGTCGGAAAAGACCTACGGCCGCCGAGTCCGGCCGTCCGATCAGGCCGATGTGTTCAACGGAGCGGAGGGCGGGAAGACGACGGGTAGGGCGGTCAGGGCCCGGTGGAACGGTCCCGGCCGCCAGACGGGCGTGTCGTCGGGTAGGTCCAGACGCATCTCGGGTAGTGCGTCGAGGAGCTGGTCGATGGCGCCCTGGGCCACGAGATAGGCCAGGGATTGCGCCGGACACGCGTGGGGGCCGATGCCCCAGGCCAGGTGGGACCGGTTGCCCGCGAGCTCGGAGGAGCGAATGGTGGGATCGTTGTTGCAGGCGGCCATGCTGATCACCACCGGCTGATGGGCGGGCAGCCAGACATTGTCGACGAGGATCGGTTGCCGCGGATAGGTGATCAGCAGATTTGCCAACGGGGGGTCGTTGAACAGAACCTCGTCGAGGGCGTCGCGGGAGGACAGGTTGCCGCCCAACACGCTGTCGCCGAACCGGTGATCGGTGAGGATGAGCAGCAGCGTGTTGACGATCAAGTTCAGCTCGAACTCGATTCCCGTGCCGTAGACCTGGGAGACGTGGTGCGACACCTCCACATCGTCGAGCTCGGACGGATGTCGCAGCAGTACGGAGGTTATATCGTTTCCGGGTGCCTCGTGTTTGAGCGCCACCAGTTTCGCCAGTGCCTCGTTGAGTAGGCGGTTGCCCTCCTCGGCGTCGACACCCTCGAGCAGCGCGGCCGTGCCGGCGGCGACCTGCCGGCCGATTTCCGGTGGACAGCCGAGCATGACATTGACGGTCTCGAAGGTCAGCGGAAAGACGTACTGACCGATCAGTTCTGCGCGACCTTCCTGACAGAAGCTGTTGATCAGCGGAGTGGCGATGCGTTCCACCACATCGTGCATGGCGTAGAGATCCACCGCGTCGATACTCGCGGTGATGGCCTTCCGGTAGCGGACGAAGTCCGCCCCGGCGTTTCGGCTCGCCATGGGGCGCCATTCCAGCAGCGGAAGGATGGGGCAGTCGGCGGGAATGTCCTTCTGCCATATCCGGGGATCTGCGGGGAAATGTTCGGGATCGTTGAGGATCCGCACAGCGGTGCTGTACCCGATCACCAGGGTGGCGGGTACATCGGGAGCCAGTTCCACCGGCGCCAGGGAGCCGAAGCGACTTCGCATCTCGCGGTAGAAGCGGTGTGGGTCGGCGGCGAACTCCGGCGTGTACAGCGGTACTCGCGGACCGTCGGAATCGATGGGGGAACCATGGACGACCGGGCACGCGTGATCCTGCGCCCAGGTTGGGGGCGTACTCAAAAGAGGACTCCAAAAATGTTGTGTGGCAGTAGTTTTCGGACTTGCCGCCCCACGCCGGGTCACTACTCCGGAGAGCGCCTCGCCCCGGCCCGGCGGGGACCGATCGATGGTATAGCGATCTACCCCGAACGGAGAACCAGAGCGAAAACCAGCTCTGCCGAATCTTTTTCGGGTACGCCCGTCACCGTGTGGAATATACGGGTTCAGACCTCGAGCGCCCCCAGTGAATCGTTGTCGTCGATGGCGGTGGTAATGCGACGCAACAAGGTCAAACAGGTCTCCTCGGATTGCATCTTGGGTTGATAGGAGGCCCGACCGATGGTGAACGCCCAGGCCGCGTAGGCGAACATGGACTGCTGACGATAGGCGAGCCAGGCCTCGTCGAACGACGGCGCCTGTCCTGAAACACGTTTCAACTCGTCCAGGTAGGCCGTCAGCAGATCACGGTCCCACGCCCGGCGGTCTTCTGGTTCGCAACCGGAATTGACGGTGTAGGCGAAATCGTGCGCCCAACCACCGCGCATCACCACCTGCCAGTCGACGAATCCCATCCGTCCGTCGGCGGTCACATAGGTCTGCCCGATATGCGGGTCGCCGTGCAGCAGGGTCTGCGGTAGACCGTTGGTCGCGAGATCGACGGCCCGGGCGACGCCCGCCCACAATCGGTCGCTGCGGCCGTGTAGGGATTCGGGGATGACCTCTTGGGCGCGCCGCAGACCCACCTCGCAGCGTTTCTTCATATCGATCGCGGCGAGATACGCCTCGAGCGCCTCGTTCGTGGTTTTGAGGACCTTGATGGACGGGTGCTCCCAGAACGTGCCGTGGAGCCGGGCGAGATTGCGCACCAGATCTTCCATCTGGTCGCGGGCGATCGGCGCGTTCGGTTCGACGAATTCGGCGCCGCGGGTCTCGGCGATATCCTCCATCAGGGCTATCGATCGCCACGATGCGGGGTCGGCCGCCCCCCAGTAGCCGATCGGCGCCTCCATCTCGACCTCGGGTCGGAAGTCCCGGAAGAAGCGGGTCTCACCGTCGATCATCTTCCCACCGCCGAGCAGGATGCGCTGGGAGAAGGCCGTCGTGGTCTTCGCGAACAGCGCCGTCGGCAGCCCCGCCTCGACACCTGCCTCGTTGTACTCGACCCGAATCGCCACCCGGGTGGAGGTGCCGCGGCTGCCGTTGGTGGTGGAGAACGAGAGCACCTCGGCGTCCGGGACATCACGGCACAGGACGGCGGTCAACCACTCGGGGGTGAGCGACTCACCCGAGACCGGGACATCGTCGATGGTGCGGGCCTTGGGACGGGTGATCGATTCGCGGAGCATATGGCCCCCGACCGTGACAGAGCGTCCCATCAGCCAGAGTTTGTGGTTCATCTTCCTGCCTCGATTCCGGATACGGCGAAACTGCCTAGGGTTGGCCGACCCTGGAATTTCGGCCATGCAGGCCATATCGGCACCGAATCGTACAGCCATCCAATGTATTTCGCGAGAAAACGGCGATTGTGGACGTTTGACGCCGGTGGAGAGGCCGGGCGCGTCGTTCCGGCGGTGAGATCGGATCCATCGGCGATATCGCCGCCTTCGGCGCATCCGGGTTGTCGACGCGGCCGTCCGGTCTACGCCGCGAGCCCGCAGGCCGGGAACAGGGACGCGACGGATGTTCGAATCCCGGTGGGCGAAGCGTGCGGCGCAGTGTCGCCACCGATGTGCTGGGCATCGGCCGCGACGAATTGTCTCCGGAAGCTCTCGAGTCCATCACGACGGCGCATCCTCGACCGCATTTCGAACAGCACATTCTCCGGGCTTTCGCGGACGGTATGCGGCATCGCCCGGACACCACCTTCGCCACAGTGAACGCCGATGTGTCGGCGCGTTTCGACGACTCCTTCGTCCGCTTCGACTTCGTCGACCTCATCCTGGGCAGCGATCGGTCCGAATGGCCTCGGTACCCGTTGGGCCATTCATCGATTCCTACGCATATGTTCGCAAGGATCGCGCCGACGGCCGTGTTCATTCGGTGAGCGTCCCGACCTCATGCCGATAGCGCATCCCCGAAGACCGGCGGAAGCCGGGTACCCCTTTTCGTGGGATTGGAACGCGATCGTTCGGGTATGCGCGCCGGAGACGACCCATCGGAGGCGGACAGGAGGACGATATGGCTGATCAGGTCGCCGACTATGTCCTGCGACGACTGCGTGAGTGGGGGGTGCGGCACGTCTTCGGTTATCCGGGTGACGGCATCAACGGGTTGATCGCGGCCTTCGGGCGCGCCGACAACGACCCGGCCTTCGTCCAGGCACGCCACGAGGAAATGGCCGCCTTCGAGGCGGTTGGCTATGCCAAGTTCAGCGGGGAGGTCGGCGTCTGCGTCGCCACTTCCGGTCCTGGTGCGATCCACCTGCTCAACGGGCTCTACGATGCGAAACTCGACCATGTTCCCGTGGTGGCGATCGTCGGACAGACCGCCCGCAGCGCAATGGGCGGCAACTATATGCAAGAAGTCGATCTGCAAAGCCTGTTCAAGGACGTCGCCTCGGACTACGTGGTCGAGGTGAACGTCGCCGACCAGTTGCCCAATGTGCTGGATCGCGCCTTCCGTATCGCGCGGGCCCGCCGCGCCCCCACGGCGCTGATCATCCCCTCCGATCTGCAGGAGGAGCGCTACCAGCCGCCCGAGCACGCGTTCAAACAGGTTCCCTCCAGCCCTCCGGACGAACTCCGGTCCACGAGCACCGCCGATCACGCCGATATCGAACGGGCCGCAGATGTCCTCAACAGCGGCTCCCGGGTGGCGGTCCTGATCGGTCAGGGCGCCCGCGGCGCCGCCGAGCAGGTCATGGAGGTCGCCGAGATCACCGGCGCCGGAGTGGCCAAGGCGCTCCTGGGCAAGGATGTGCTGCCCGACGATCTGCCGTATGTGACCGGATCGATCGGGCTGCTGGGCACGCGCCCCAGCTATGAACTGATGCGCGACTGTGACACGTTGCTGATCATCGGATCGAACTTCCCGTATTCACAGTTCCTTCCGGAATTCGGTCAGGCGCGCGCGGTGCAGATCGATATCGACGGCGCGCTGATCGGCATGCGCTATCCGACCGAGGTCAATCTGGTCGGTGATGCAAGGGAAACGCTCACCGAACTGCTCCCCCTGCTGTACCGCAAATCCGATCGCAGCTGGCGCGAGACCATCGAGGCCGAGGTGGCCCGTTGGTGGGACACCGTCGAACGCCAGTCGTTGTTGAATGCCAGGCCGGTCAACCCGATGCGGGTGGTATGGGAGCTGTCACGGCTGATCCCGACCGATGCCATCGTGACCGCGGACTCGGGCTCGTCCACCAACTGGTATGCCCGCTGTCTGCGTTTCCGCGGTGGAATGCGCGGTTCGCTGTCGGGCACATTGGCCACCATGGGGTGCGGTGTGCCCTATGCGATCGGCGCGAAATTCGCACACCCCGACCGACCGGTGGTCGCCCTCGTCGGCGACGGAGCCATGCAGATGAACGGCGCGGCCGAGTTGCTGACCATCAACCGATACCGCGAACAGTGGTCGGACCCGCGGTTGGTGGTATGTGTGTTCCACAACAACGATCTCAACCAGGTCACCTGGGAGCTGCGTTCGATGGGCGGCGCACCGAAGTTCGAACAGTCGCAGGCCCTCCCGGAGGTTTCCTACGCCGACCTCGCTCGCACCTGCGGGCTGGACGCGATAGCGATCGAGGATCCGAACGAACTTGCACCCGCATGGCGGCGAGCGCTGGCGGCCGAGCGGCCGACGGTCCTCGATGTGCGCTGTGATCCCGAGATGCCGCCCATTCCACCGCACGCCACCTGGGAGCAGATGAAATCCACTGCAGAGGCGGTACTGCGCGGCGACCCCGAAGGTTGGCATCTGCTGACGCAGGGCGCGAAGGCCAAGGCTCAGGAGGTCATCTCCGGCCGCCGATGAGTCGTGGTGGCCGGAGGTCGGATCCGGGTATCGGCGGTGACCCTCGCGTGGCCCGCACCCACCGCCGGCCCGGACCGACGCACCGAAGCCGAGTGGGAATCGGCGTAGTACTCGACGGTACGGGTACACCCCGGCACGGCCCCGTGGGGCCCGGCTGTATCACTCTTCGGCACGCAGGATGCGTGGACATCGGGTGCAACCGACCTCTAGGGACTTCGGCGGCCCGGACGGCGCGCCGGAAAGGGGAGATCATGAAGCTCGCTGTCATCGGTGGTACCGGGCGGATCGGCTCGCGGGTGGTTCGAAAGCTGACCGAGGCCGGACACGAGGCCGTCGCCGCGGCACCGTCAACCGGCGTCGACCTGATCACGGGGGAGGGCCTGGACCGGGCGTTACAGAGTGTCGACGTGGTGACCAATGTGGCCAACTCGCCGACCTTCGACGAGGCCTCTCTGGATTTCTTCCGCATCTCCACGAACAACCTGCTCACCGCCGGGGAACGTGCCGGTGTCCGGCATCAGGTCGTGCTCTCCATCGTGGGAGTGGACCGGGTGCCGCAGTTGGACTACTACCGGGCCAAGGCCTTGCAGGAGGAGCTGCTCCGGCAGGGCCCCACGCCGTACTCCATCGTGCGGGCGACCCAGTTCTTCGAATTCATGGACGCGATCATGTCCTGGAACACCGACGGCGATACCGTCCATCTGCCCACCACCCGTATCCAGCCGATCGCCGCCGATGACGTTGTCGACGCGGTTGTGGAGGTCTCCACCGGAGCCCCGTTGTACGGCGTCCGCGATATCGCGGGTCCGGATATCTTCTCCCTCGATGAACTCGGCAGGATCACCCTCGCGGCCCGCAACGACGACCGAACCGTCGTCACCGATGCCACAGCCGGTATGTTCGCGGCCGTCACCGATGATGCGCTCCTGGCGGGACCGGACGCACACGTGACCTCCACGCACTATCGGAGCTGGCTCCGGGCAACCTCGTGAATCGGGATCACCACCGGTCGACCGGCCGCGTGTGATGGCACCACTACCGCGGCCGGCCACTCATACCGGCTGTCGGGACGGTACGGGTGTTCTCCGCAGCGCATACGGTTCGATCGTGCCGCGCATCAGGGCGCGCGCATCTATCGTGTCGGCTTCGTACGGTATGCGCCCGAGGCGGTCGACCATACGGGAGACCGGATCATCGACGGCCTCGACCAGGCCGAACAGGAACGACCATTCGTGTTCGTCGCTGCCGTAGTGGACCACGGTGTCGAATTGTTCGTGGAAACGCCGCCAGGAGCGTTTCAAGGTCTCGTTGCGCCACATGGTCGCACAGCCGGCCTGAGCGCCGAGTACGCCTCCGGGAGCGAGTAGGGCACGGCATCGCCGCAGGAAATCCGCCCCATAGAGCCGGTTGTGCTGGGCTTGCCCTGTCCGTTCGTCGGGCAGATCGATCATGATGATGTCGTAGCGCACGCCCTCCGCCTCGGCCTCGGCCAGGAAGTCCCAGCCGTCGACATAGTGCATGCGGATCGCGCCGGAACCCTCTACCGCGGCCGCCAGTTCGGCGGGGGTGTAGCCGTAGGGTAGGTATTCGGCGCACAACCGCACCGCGGTTCGGTCGATATCGACGTGGTCCACCCGGGTGGCGCCGGCCGTCACCGACATCTGCGCGGCCACTCCCTCGCCCGACCCGATGAGGAGCACATTGTCCAGTTTCTCGGCCAGCACGAAGGCGGGGACCATCATTGCCTCGTGATAGGTCAGCTGGGAGAACTCGGTGGACTGTCGGTCGTTGTCGGAGAACAGGCCGAGGCCCTGCTCGGTCCGCGCGATGAGTAGATGTTGGAAGCCGGTGTGGGTGTCGACCAACACCTCCGACAGATTCCAGGTTCGGGTCAGACCCGGGCCGACCGGCTCCTCGACCCGTTGACCCGCTCGACCCCTACGCACCGTGGACATGCGAATCTCCTCGGGGGACAACGCGTCCCGCAGTAGTTCCACGGCCTTTTCGGCCTTGGAGCCGATACTGCCGCAGGTGAATACGTCGACGAAGATATCGCCGGATTCGGGATAGGTGTGGATCGAGGCATGCGATTCCGACAGCAGCGCCAGGACGGTCACGCCCTGCGGTTCGAACTGTTTGTGCACCATATCGCAGATGGTGATATCGGCACCCACCAGCGATTCTCGCAACGCTGTTTCGAGTCGTTTCAGATCGTTGCACAGATCCGCGTCGACACCACTGAACTCGGCCAGCACGTGCCGGCCGGTGAATTCCGCCGTCATGGCACCAACTCACTCTCCCTCGACGCCCGAGACATGCATGGTCAGGGGCGGTAAATCATTGCAGTACACGGATGGCGACCCGCGGCACAGGCGCCGGTATCGGAAACCGGGATGCACGTATCGGGCGCAGCTCGGCCGACAGCGAAACGCGTGTGCGGTGAACGATTCGGCCGGAAATCCGGCCTTACAACAGGTTCGCGGCCTCGTCGAGTACCGTCCTGAGCACTTCCTCTATTTCCGCGAAGTGGCTCTCCCCGCAGATCAGCGGTGGGGCCAATTGGATTATCGGATCGCCGCGGTCGTCCGCACGGCAGTAGAGCCCGCCTTCGAACAGCGCCTTCGAAACATATCCGCGAAAAATTCGTTCTTTCTCCTCGACGCCGAACGTCTCGCGCGTGTCCTTGTCCTTCACCAGCTCGATTCCGTAGAAATACCCGTCGCCTCTGATATCTCCCACCAGAGGAAGATCGGCGAGACGTTCGAGATAGGACCGGAAGAGGCCGCTGTTCGCCTCGACGTGGGCGTTCAGCTGCTCTTTTTCGATGATGTCGAGATTGGTCAGCGCAACGGCGGCGCCCACCGGGTGCCCACCGTAGGTGAATCCGTGCGCGAACCAGTCGCGTTCCGTCATGAACGGTTCGGCCAACCGATCATGGGCGATCATCGCCCCAAGGGGAGCATAACCGGAGGTCAATCCCTTGGCGCAGGTGATGATGTCCGGTTGGAAGTCGTACCGTATCGCGCCGAAGTCCGCTCCGAGCCGCCCGAATCCACATATCACCTCGTCCGAAACGAGCAGGACGTTGTAATGGTCGCAGATCTCCCGAACCCGCTGCAGATAGCCGGGAGGTGGCGGAATACAACCGCCGGAGTTCTGGACCGGCTCGATGAAGACGGCCGCTACGGTTTCGGGCCCTTCCTGCTCGATGGCCTCGGCGATCTTGTCGGCCGCCCACAGCCCGAATTCGCCCGGTGTGAGGCCTCGGTTGTCCCGGCGGTAGTAATTCGTATTGGGAACGCGAATGGGTGTGGGTACGAGGGGTTCGAAATCGACACGCGCACTGGGGAGTCCGGTGATCGAGAGGGCGCCCATCGAGGTGCCGTGATATGAGGCGTAGCGGGATATCGCCTTGTGTTTCAGTGGGTGTCCGGTGCGTCGGTGATAAGCGCGGGCCAGCTTCCAGGCCGTTTCGACGGCCTCGGAACCACCCGTTGTGAAAAAGATCCGGTTCAGGTCCCCCGGGGTCATATCCGCGAGCCGGTCGGCCAGTTCTATCGCCGGTGGATGCGCATACGACCAGATGGGGAAGTACGCCAGTTCGCTCGCCTGACGGGCGGCGGCCTCGGCGAGCTCGGGCCGACCGTGGCCGACCTGTACCACGAAGAGTCCGGACAGCCCATCGAGATAGCGGCGGCCGGTGGAGTCGAAAACGTAGGGCCCCTCTCCCCGTACCATCACCGCTGTATCCGCAGCATCTCCCGAGGCGAGACGGGTGAAGTGCATCCACAAGTGCTCGGAGGCGGGATTCTCGCCACGATCGCGAAGAGTCACAGTTGCTGTCCTGCGGGGTATCGGGGCCGGGTCCGGCCTGCGGTGTGTTATATGCGAATAACCGAATGCTGGCAGTCCGGGACGTCGAACGGTGAGTAGGGAACTCCCTATGATCGTCCCCTCGCCGCCCTCGGGGGATCGCACCGATATCGCATCGGCCGAAGGGCCGCGCCGTGCCGTGTCCCGAGCCGGGATGTCCGCTCAGAGCGGAACGCGGCGCGGCGCGACCGGCAGCGCCGGTACACTCCGCCACATGGGCGAGCATCCGACGTTGCAGTCGATTCCCGGTGGACGCGACGAGGGGCACCGGCGACCGCGGCCGCAACCCATCCGAGAACCCCTGTGGCGTGAAGTGCTCGGGCTTCGGCTGCGTCAGTTGCGCCAGGAGCAGCGCCGAACATTGGCGGAGACGGCCGGCCGGGCCGGTGTCTCGCCGCAGTATCTGTCCGAGGTGGAACGCGGCCGCAAAGAACCGTCGAGTGAGATGATCGCGGCGCTCGCGGGCGCGCTCGGCACCTCGTTGGGTGAATTGACCGGCCAGGTCTCGGAGGTATTGCGTCGAGAGCGCCTCACCTCGACCCGGCCGGCCGTTGCCCCCTCCCGCATCCCGCGAACGGGAGCGCAGGCCGTATTGCTCGCGGCCTGACCGCTCTCACCCCCGCGAGTGCAGCACCCGGTCGACCAGACCGTATTCCACCGCGGCATCGGCGGTGAACACCCGATCGCGATCGGTATCGCGCCGCAGCGTCTCGATGCTTCGGCCCGTGTGCCGCGACAGGATCGTTTCGATTTCCGTGCGCATTCGCACCAACTCGTCGGCCTGCAGGATCAGATCGGGGATCGCGCCCTGACCTCGGGCCGCCGGCTGGTGCAATACCACCCGGGCATGCGGCAGGATGGCACGTTTCCCCGGTTCGCCGCCCGCCAGCAATACCGCCCCCACCGCGATGGCCTGGCCCACGCAGGTGGTGTGGACCTGTGCCTTGATGTATCGCATGGTGTCGTATACCGCGAGCATCGCGGGCAGTTCGCCGCCCTCGCAGTTGATGTACAGGTCGATCTCCTGCTCGGGGTTCTCCGATTCCAGATGCAGCAGTTGCGCGATGAGCGCGTTCGCCACCCCGGAATCGATCGGGGTGCCGAGGTAGACGATCCGTTCGGTGAGCAGATGCGAATACACGTCCATGATCCGCTCGCCGCCGGGCTGTCGGGCGATGACATTGGGAATGGTGTAGGTGCTCATGCGATGCCGACCTTCGGACGTTGTGGAACGACCTGGGCGAACGAATCCACGATGTGATCGATGAACCCGTACTCCTTGGCCTGCTCGGCGGTGAACCAACGGTCGTGTAGCGAATCCTCGTAGACCCGCTCGTACGGTTGGCCGGTGTCCTCGGCGATGAGACCGAGCACCGTTTCCACGGTGTGCCGCAGATCGTCGGCCTGCGCCTCCACCTCGACCGCGCTGCCGCCGATCCCGGAGGAACCCTGGTGCATGAGGATCCGGGAGTGCGGTAACGCGAAACGCCGACCTCGTGCCCCCGACGACAGCAGGAACTGACCGGCGCTACAGGCCAGACCCAATGCCAGGGTGGAGACCTCGCACGGCACCAGCCGCATGACATCGCGGATGGCGAGCATGGCGGGAACCGAACCGCCGGGGGAGTGGATCCACAGCGAGATCCCGGCGTCCGGGTTCTCCGCCGCGAGTGTGAGTATCTGCGTCATCAGCAGGGTGCCGTTGTCGTCGTCGAGTCCGCCGTCGAGGACAACGATGCGTCGAGCGAGCAGTTGTTCGCGTGCCCGCCAATCGAACAGCGGAGTTTTGTCGTCGTGAGCCATACGTCCACCGTGCCCCGAGGGGGTTGTGTATTTCGCCTTCTACTGCTGTGAGCGGATCTGCTCACAGCAGCGAAAGTCTTTTCGAGTGGATACACACCGGGGAGACGCCGGTTTCCTTGGTGTTTTCCGTCGAGCCTCTCGCCGGGAATGCGGCAGTATCGGCATATGCACAGTATTTTGTTCGCCGAAGAGAACATGGCCCGACCGGCGACGGCACCCGGATTGACCCAGCAGAGTCCCAAGTCGCTCAAATACGCAGTGAACGGTGAATGCTATGCGCGGCAGGGCGCCATGGTCGCCTTCCGCGGGAACCTGCAATTCGAGAAGCACGGTCAGGGCATCGGAAAATTCCTGCAGCGGGCCATCACCGGCGAGGGAGTGCCCTTGATGGTCGTGCGTGGTCAAGGTGAGGCATGGTTCGCGCACTTCGACCGTAACTGTTTCATCATCGATCTCGAACCCGGCGACGCGATCACCATAAACGGCCGCAATGTTCTGGTCTTCGACCCCGGTCTTCGATACGACATCCGCATGGTTCAGGGAGCGGGTATGGCCGGTGGCGGGCTGTTCAACTGTGTGTTCACCGGGCAGGGCCGACTCGGTCTGGTGTGTGCGGGCGTGCCGATCATCATCCCGGTCCACCCCCAGGCCCCGGTGTTCGTCGACACCG
Source organism: Nocardia paucivorans NBRC 100373 (assembly GCF_000308675.1). Taxonomy (GTDB): domain Bacteria; phylum Actinomycetota; class Actinomycetes; order Mycobacteriales; family Mycobacteriaceae; genus Nocardia; species Nocardia paucivorans. The sequence goes on from NZ_BAGE01000039.1 coordinate 46,928, forward strand.
ACGCCGTGGTGGGTTGGAGCGCGAACCTGCACACATCACTGAACCGGTCCCAGTCCTTCGGATCCATGATCCGCGGAGGATCGGGTGAGTTGTTCCAACTCCGGCTGGACGGTGAGGGTTTCGTCATCGTCCAACCCAGCGAGGCCTAGCGCTCATCGAGTTCGGCGAACGAGAGATCGGCGGCATACGCCATATGTCGGCCGGGTAGCCGGGCCAGGGCTTTTCCGTGCGGTCCATATCGGAACCGAACCTCGGTGCCGGGCGCCGTCTCCGACTCGATCCGCAAGGACAGGTGTCGGAGAAAACGTATGGTGTAGGCATAGGTATTGCCCACGGAAGATGGGTAGAGCCGCGTGCGGTGTCGGGGTGACGAAGGGGGCGCATGGATACCGAATTCCAGAAGACACTGAGGGCACGTGTCGCCCGAGTCAGGGTCATGACCAGGGTGCCGAGCCTGACGGTCGCTGTGGGTATCGGCGGTGTGCAGCGTGCCCTGGCCTGCTCCGGTTACGCCGATTGTGAAAGCGCCGATCCTGCTGCGGGGACGACCGGTTACCGGATCGGTTCGATCACCAAAACCTTTACCGCTGCGCTGATTCTGCTGCTCACCGACCGCGGTGAGATGTCTTTGGACAGCACTGTGGACCGGTACCTGCCCGGCACGCCGTTCGGGCATGTACCGGTCCGTATGCTGCTTTCTCACAGCAGCGGTTTGCCGCGCGAGGTGCCCACCGGAATGTGGGAGACCGGGCGAGGGCCATCGGTCGCCGAACTGCATACGGCGTTCCGGCAGGTCGAACTACTCGCCGAGCCCGGCCTACGCTGGCACTACTCCAACCTGGGTTATGCGATCCTCGGTCGGATCATCGAAACCGTCACCGGCCGGCCTTATGAAACGGCGATCGAACACACACTGCTGGACCCGCTCCATCTCGAACAGACCGGATGGACACCGCCCGACACCGCCGCAGTGGGTTACCGGTTGGACCCCTACAGCAACGAGGTGCACCGGGAACCGGTGATGGACCAGGGCGCGATCGGCGCGGGAGGCCAACTATGGTCCGCCGCCGGCGACCTGCTGCGCTGGGGGCATGCTCTCACCGGCGGTGAGCCGAACGTCCTACCCACCACCGTGGTCGACAAGATGCACACCTTGCAGGTCATGGCCGATACCGCACACTGGAGACGCGGCTGGGGGCCGGGCCTGCTTCTGGCCCGCTGCGGCGACCATATTCTCGCAGGTCACACCGGGGCCATATCAGGATTCCAGGCTGCCCTGATGATGGACCGTGATACCGGAATCACCGTCGCCGTGTTGACCAACGCCACCCGCGGGATTCGGCCGGGCGACCTCGCCATCGAGATCCTGCAGGATGCCATGGCGGCGCAGCCGGAAACCCCGATACCCCCTCGGTCACCGACACCGTGTCCCGACCGCATCCGTCCACTGCTGGGCAGGTGGTGGATCGAGTCCGACGAAATGGTGTTCCGTTGGGAGGACGACGGTCTGCACGCCGGCCTCGTCGGTGAGCCGAATACCAGCGACACCCGCTTCGTCGAAGAAGGCCCCGGACGCTTCCGGGCAGCCGAAGGATGGTTGCAGGGCGAACGGCTGACGGTGACCCACACCGAAGCGGGTCTTCGGATGCGGTGGGCCACCTACCCCCTCACGCGAACGCCGCGGTGAACGACTTCTCGACCGGTTCGGGTGGTTCGGTTACAGCAGGCGGGACAGGAACGCCTTGGTGCGGTCGTGCCGCGGGGCGGACAGGACTTCCTCCGGTGGCCCCGCTTCGACGACCATCCCCTGGTCCATGAACACCAGCCGGTCGGCGACCTCTCGGGCGAAGTCCATTTCGTGGGTGACCACCACCATTGTCATCCCCGAATCCGCGAGTTCCCGCATCACCGCCAGCACCTCACCCACCAGCTCCGGGTCCAGTGCCGAGGTCGGCTCGTCGAACAGCATGAGCTTGGGGTCCATGGCCAGTGCGCGGGCAATGGCCACCCGCTGCTGTTGCCCACCGGACAACTGGGCCGGGTAGGCGTTCGCCTTGTCCGCCAGTCCGACCCGTTCGAGCAGTTCTTCGGCCCGGGCGGTCGCGGCGGCCCGACGCAGCCTTTTCACCTGGATGGGTGCCTCGATGACATTGCCGAGGACCGTGCGGTGCGGGAAGAGGTTGAAATGTTGGAAGACCATCCCGATATCGCGGCGTTGGCGGGCGGCCTCACGCGGGTGCAGTTCGTAGAGGCGTCCGTTGCGCTCCCGATAGCCCATCAGTTCGCCATCGACATACAGACGGCCGGCGGTGATCTGCTCCAGATGGTTGATACAGCGCAGAAAGGTCGATTTCCCCGAACCGGAGGGGCCGATGAGGCACAGCACCTCCCCACGGCCCACTTCCAGTGAGATGCCTTTGAGGACCTTCAACGCGCCGAAGCTCTTGTGGACCCGGTCGGCGTGGATCATCGGTGTCGATACCGTTTCCCGACTCATTCCGGGCGGGCCCCTCCCTGTGCGTCGGCCAGTTCCTGAAGTTGTTTGGCGGTCAGTTGCCGGGAGATACCACGGGAGTAGTACCGCTCCAGGTAGTACTGGCCCACCATGAGGACGCTGGTGATCGCCAGATACCAGGTGGCGGTGACCAGCAGCAGCGGAATCGGCAGGAAGTTCACCCCGTAGATATCGCGGGCCCGGCCGAACAGATCGGTGCTCAGCGGGATCGCGGTGACCAGCGCGGTCGTTTTCAGCATGCTGATCAGCTCGTTACCGGTGGGCGGGATGATCACCCGCATCGCCTGCGGCAGTACGGTCCGGCGCATGGTCTGCGACCACGACATACCGAGTGCGATGGACGCTTCGCGCTGGCCCTCGCCGACCGAGTTGATCCCGGCCCGCACGATTTCCGCCATGTACGCGGCCTCGTTGAGTCCGAGTCCGATCACCGCGAACGCGAACGCCGCTTGCAGGCTCTGCACGTCCAGTTCGAAGAAGCGGGGCCCGAATGGGATTCCGAACGCAATGTGCTGGTACAGCGACGGCACCAGCCCCCAGAACACGAGCTGCACATAGACGGGGGTGCCGCGGAAAATCCACAGGTACACCCAGGCGGTGGCGCGAAAGACCGGGTTCGGCGACAGCCGCATCACCGCCAGCAGGGTGCCCAGGACCACCGCGATCACCATGGCGAGCACGGTCAGTTCGAGGGTGACCACGGCGCCGGCCGCGATCCGGGAATCACGCAGATACTGCCGATAGACGTCCCAGCGGTAGGCGGGGTTGGTGGCCGCGCCGTACAGGAACAGGCCCGCCAGTACGAGGATGAGTATCGCGGCGACCCAGCGTCCGGGGCGGCGCAGCGGGATCGCCCGGATCGGTTCGGGCTCGGCCTGCTCGAGGGATTTCGGTTCGATGGTCATGTCCGGCTCCTCGCGCCGTTGATGACGGAGGTGTCGATCGCGCCCTCCTGGACACCCCAGTTCTCGGTAATCCGCCGATAGACGCCGTTGTCCATGAGGTGTTGGACGGCGTCGCGCAGAATCGGCGCCAGCGGTGACCCCTTGGCGAGTGCCCACCCGTACGGGGCGGCATCGAATATCGGTCCCGCCGGTTCGATCTTGCCTTCGGTTCGTCTGATCGCGTACGCCGTGACCGGGGAATCGGCGGACATGGCGTCCACCTGCCCGAGGACCAGCGCATTGGTGACGGCGCTCTGTTCCTCGAATGCCTCGATGATGATGGGGTCGTGGCCGGCGGCGACGCAGGCCACGCTCTTGGCCGGTACCTCCTCGGTGTGTTCCACCGTCGTGGCCTGGACCGCGACCCGTTTACCGCAGGCGTGCTCGGGATCGATATCGCGGCCGGTGCGCTGGGCCCATTGCACTCCGGCGCGGAAATAGGTGACGAAATCGACCTGTTTCTCCCGTTCGAGCGAATCGGTGATCGAAGACATGCCCAGGTCGTAGGTTCCGGCCTGGACGGCGGGGATGATCTTTTCGAACGCCGATTCGGTGTAGCGGGCGCGGAGACCGAGCACCCCGGTGACGGCATCCATCAGATCGATGTCGAATCCGACGATATTGCCGTGTCGGTCCCGGTATTCATTCGGCTGATACGGCACGTTCACCCCGACCACCAGTTCCCCGGCGGCGGCGATCGATGCCGGTATCCGCGCCGCGAGCGCCTCCACCTTCGTCACCGGAACCTTCTCCGGTATCGGACCGGTGTCCTCGATATTGGTCACGCAGGCGGCCAACAGCAGTGCACCGGTGAGTACCGACCACAGCCGCGCTCGGGCACCGGAGCGTGCTCGACCAGCCATCGTGCCTCCACTACCGATCGCCGATATTCGGGAAAGCCGTGAAGTCACAATAAGCGACCGGAGTGGATGAGGTGCTCCTCAGCGTTGGGCGGTATCGGTCGGACCGACCTCCGCGGCCGCACGATCGTCGGACCCGGGTAGATGCGTGCGCCCGACATGGGCCTCCTTGCGCATCCGTTCCGACATGTGTGGGTAGTGCAGTTCGAACGCGGGACGCTCGGAACGGATCCGCGGCAGTTCGTAGAAGTTGTGCCGCGGCGGCGGGCAGGTGGTGGCCCATTCCAGCGAGTTGCCGTAACCCCACGGGTCGTCCACGGTGACGACCTCGCCGTAACGGTAGCTCTTGAAGACGTTCCACACGAAGGCGATCATGGACCCGCCCAGGATGAGGGTGCCGATGGTGGAGATGGTGTTCAGGCCGGTGAAACCGTCGCTGGGCAGGTAGTCGGCGTAGCGGCGCGGCATACCCTCGGCACCCAGCCAGTGCTGCACCAGGAAGGTGGTATGGAAGCCGACGAAGGTGGTCCAGAAATGTAGGCGGCCCAGTCGTTCGTCCATGAGCCGGCCGGTGAGTTTGGGGAACCAGAAGTAGATGCCGGCGAAGGTGGCGAACACGATGGTGCCGAAGAGCACGTAGTGGAAGTGCGCGACCACGAAGTACGAGTCGGTGACGTGGAAGTCCAGCGGTGGGCTGGCCAGGATGACACCGGACAGACCACCGAACAGGAAGGTGACCAAAAAGCCGATGGAGAACAACATCGGCGACTCGAACGTCAGCTGTCCCTTCCACATGGTGCCGATCCAGTTGAAGAACTTCACACCGGTCGGGACCGCGATGAGGAAGGTCATGAACGAGAAGAACGGCAGCAGCACGGCGCCGGTGGCGTACATGTGGTGCGCCCACACCGCCATGGACAGCGCGCCGATTGCCAGGGTGGCGAAGACCAGGGCGGTGTAGCCGAAAATCGGCTTACGACTGAAGACGGGAATGACTTCGGAGATGATGCCGAAGAACGGCAGCGCGATGATGTACACCTCGGGGTGGCCGAAGAACCAGAACAGGTGCTGCCACAGTATGGTGCCGCCGGTGCCCGGGTCGTAGATGTGGCCGCCCAGGTGCCGGTCGTAGGCCAGAGCCATGAGCGCGGCGGTGAGAATGGGGAAGGCCAGCAGCACCAGAATGCTGGTGATCAGGATGTTCCAGGTGAAGATGGGCATCCGGAACATGGTCATACCGGGGGCGCGCAGGCACACCACCGTGGTGATCATGTTGACCGCACCCAGGATGGTGCCCAGACCGGAGACGGCCAGACCCATGATCCACAGGTCACCACCGACACCGGGGGAGTGCAATCCGTCGCTGAGGGGGGTGTATGCCGTCCAACCGAAGTCCGCGGCGCCACCCGGGGTGACGAACCCGGCGGTCGCCATGGTGGCGCCGAACAGATACAACCAATAGCTGAAGGCGTTCAACCGCGGAAAGGCCACATCGGGTGCGCCGATCTGCAGGGGTAGCACGGCATTGGCGAATCCGAACACCACCGGGGTGGCGTAGAACAGCAGCATGATCGTGCCGTGCATGGTGAACAACTGGTTGTACTGTTCCGGGGAGAGGAACTGAAGTCCGGGACGGGCCAGTTCCCCGCGGATCAGCAGCGCCATCAGGCCGCCGACGAGGAAGAACGCGGTCGCCGATGCCAGGTACATGATGCCGAGCATCTTCGGGTCGGTGGTGGTCACCAACTTGTAGACGGCCGAACCTTTCGGGCCGACCCGGGCGGGGAAAGGTCGGGATGCCGTGAGCGTGGTACCACGTTGAGTTGGCGCTGCGGTCATAGCTCCTCCAGGGCCGGTCCGCTCGTTTTCGCCGCATGGCCACCCGCGCTCGTCGTCCCGGAACGCGGGTGGTGGTTGTATTGAGGTGGTTCCGTATCGAGGTGCCGCCCGGGCGGGATCAATCTCCGGCGAGGAAGCTCTTGGCGACCTCGAGGATCCGTTCCGAGAGAGCGTCGCCGGCGGTGGCCCGGGCCAACATCAACGCACCCGCCATCACCGACAGTTCCACGATAGCCTCCTGTTCGCCCGCATCGGGGGATTCCCCGAACTCGACCAGTTTGTCGATCATGGTGTGGATACCGTCGAGGTATGCCCGCCGCAGTGGGCTGCTGGGTTCGCTGCGCGCCACGTCGGAGGCCAAGGCCGCGATACCGCAGCCTTGGCCGGCAGCGTCGCGGTGCTCGGGTGACAGATAGCGTTCGATGAATCGCCGCCGCGCCGCCGGTCCGTCGGGACTGTCGGCGCGGATCTGGTCCATTTCGCGGATCTTCTCGGCATAGGCGGCCGCGCACGCCTGGGTGATCAGGTCTTCCTTGGAGCGGAAGTGGCGATAGAAGCCGCCGTGGGTCAGGCCGGCGGCGGCCATCAGTTCGGGCACGGTCGTTGCCGCGGCCCCACGTTCGCGTACCTGCGCCGCGGCCGCGTCGAGGACCTGTTTGCGGTGTGATTCCGCCTGTGCTCGGGATGCTCGCGGCACCTCGTCCCCTTTCGTCGTATTCGCGCCCTCGGTGGGTCGCGGGGTTCGGTACCAGTCTTGCGCATGTAAATAGATTATGTTCATAATCTAAAACGTATCGAGCGGTACCGCTCCCGACTCCCCGGCCGATCCGGCGAGCGCCCGACGCGGGGGCGAATCGAAAGGGAAGACATGACCGAAATCGAAGGCGCGATCGCGCTGGTCACCGGCGGACGACGTGGACTCGGACGTGCTTTCGTCGATGAACTGCTGCGTCGCGGCGCGGCCAAGGTCTACGCGACCGGTCGGCGACCGGAACCCGATGCGGACCCGCGCGTCGAGCAGTTCGCGCTGGATGTCACCGACCCCGCTTCCGTCGCTGCCGCCGCGGACCGGGCCGGCGACGTCGATATCGTCGTCAACAACGCGGGGGTGCTTCTGTCCGCCCCGCTGCTCACCGCCGATCTCTCCGATGTGATGACCACCTTCGAGACGAACGTCTTCGGCCCCCTGCGCGTCGCGCAGGCATTCGCGCCGATCCTGGCCGCCAATGGCGGTGGCGTCCTCGTCGACATCCATTCGGTGTTGTCATGGGGTGCCGGCGCGGGGGCCTACGGGGCGTCGAAGGCGGCGTTCTGGTCGCTCACCAATTCCCTCCGTGTCGAACTGGCCGCGCAACGCACCCAGGTGGTCGGCGTGCATCTCGGATTCGCCGACACCGATATGGTCACGCACCTTCCGGTCGACAAGATTGCACCGTCCCAAGTCGCCGCCGCCGTCTTCGACGGGGTGGAACGCGGCGCACACGAGGTCCTCGTCGACGAGGTGAGCCGGGAGATGAAAGCGGCGCTTTCGGGACCGGTGGAACGGCTTGCGCTCTCCTTCGCCCGCTGACCCATCACATTTTCCCGGCCGTCGAGACAAACCCGACCATCGAGACACAAGGGGTGCCCCGATGCCGCTGTGGCATATCTACCATCCGGTCAACACCTACTCCGACCAGGATAAAAAGGATTTCGCGAGAGATATCACCGAGTTCTATACCGGGTTCGGACTACCGGCGTTCTATGTGATGGTCCTGTTTCGGGAAGTGGAGGAGAACGCGTTCTTCGTCGGTGGAAAACCCTCCGGCAATACCGTGCGCATTGTCGTCGAACACCTCGCCCGCCATCTCGAGGACCCGAAGCTGCGCAAACGCTCGACCGAGCGGCTCAACTCGATCATGGTTCCCTATACCGGGGACCGGGGACTGCACTGGGAGTTCCACACCTACGAGTCGCCGCGAGATCTGTGGATGATCGCCGGACAGTTCCCGCCCGGCCCCGGAACCGAGGCCGAGAAGGTCTGGGCCCGGGAGAACGCGCCACTACCGTACTGAGAGCCGGGGAGTGTATCCCCGGGTGGACCCATAACCGATCGCGGCCGGCGAGTGCCACCTCTTCGCCACCGCGACGGCTCCGGCGGACAGGCCGCGTGCGGAAATACGCTGCCGTGCACCGTAATGGCAGACTGCTGATATGACGCACTCCGATTGGGTGGCCGTGGATCGTTACGTGGTGGATCACCTGGTGACCGATCCGACGACGACGGCGATACTCGAGGCGAACGCGGCCGCGGACCTCCCCCCTATCGACGTCTCGGCCGCCCAGGGCAAATTCCTGTATCTGCTCGCCAGGTCGACCGGAGCGGAGCGGGTGCTCGAGATCGGCACCCTGGGCGGATTCAGCACGCTGTGGCTGGCCCGTGCGGTGGGTGAGAAGGGGCGGGTGATCACACTCGAATACGAACCGCGACATGCGCAGGTGGCGCGGGAGAACCTGGACCGGGCCGGTGTGGGGGACCGGGTGGAGATTCGAGTTGGCGCGGCCCTGGAGAATCTCCCGGTATTGGAGGCGGAACACACCGAGCCGTTCGATCTGGTGTTCATCGATGCCGACAAGGTGAACAACTCGCACTATGTGCGTTGGGCGCTACGACTGACCAGGCCCGGTTCGGTGATCGTGGTCGACAATGTCGTGCGTCGAGGCGCCTTGGCCGACGAGGAGTCCGCCGATCCGTCCGCGCAGGCGAGTCGTGAGTTGGTGGAACTGCTCGCCGCCGAACCGCGCCTGGACGCCACCGTATTGCAGACCGTCGGTTCGAAGGGATGGGACGGATTCGCCTTCGCGGTCGTGGTCTGACCGACGACGATCCGAGCGCCTCGGGCGGCGTTCGTGCGCCTTGTGACCGGGGGGTCAAGGGGTGCCGTGTGGCTCATCCGGGGTGACCATCGTCCGAATGAGGCGGCCGATATATGGGGTCAGTTGCTCGGGTGTGAGTTCGAGGGCGCCCGCCCCGGCGAGTCGGTCGAAGACGAGCCCGTCGAGGTGAGCGACCAGTAGTTCGGCCCCGACGGCCGGGTCCGGGGCGCCGGCGGCGGCGAGCATGTGTTCGGCCAGGGCGCGGATGCGTGTTCCGGCCGCGGCCAGTGCGATGCGCAATTCGGGACGGCGGGTCGATTCCAAGGCCAGTTCGTAGCGGGCGAGCATTCGGGTGCGGCCGGTTGTGGTCCAGTGTCGGAGGAGATCGACCGCCGCCGTGACGAATGTGTCTCTGTCGGCGGTGGCGAGATCGGGTAGCGCTGTCAGTTCGCGCGCGTCGAGTTCGGTGAGTCGGTCGACCGTGGCGTGCAGCAGCGCCTGTCGCGTGCGGAACACATTGGAACAGGAACCCTCCGGCAGATTCGCGGTGCGGTCGACGGCGCGGTGGGTGAAACCGCGCATTCCTGCCGCGGCCAATGTCTCGATCGCCGCATCGGCCAGGAGAGTGCGGCGATCGGTGGTTTCGGTCACCCGTGATTCCTTTCGTAGGTCGGGTTGACTACAACTGTAGTTATTGTCAACTACAAATGTAGTGGAGGTTTCGTGGGCGCGAGCAATGGCCGAGGTCCGCGGCGGGTGATTGTCGCCGGCGCCGGAATCGGCGGTCTGGCGACAGCGGTGGCGCTGAGTCGGCGCGGCTGGGATGTCGAGGTCCTCGAACGGGCCGATACGGTCGGTGAAGCGGGTTCGGGGTTGACATTGTGGCCGAACGGGCTGCGCGCCCTGGACGCGATGGACCTGGGGGCGGCGGTGCGCGAGCGTGCGATAACGGAGACCACCGCCGGTATTCGCGACCCTCGAGGTCGGTGGCTGATCCGAACCGATACCGACGAAATGGCCCGACGCTACGGCTCGACGGTGATGATCTCCCGATCCGACCTCTTCACCATCCTGCACCGGGCCGTGCCCGAGGCGGGGCTCCGGCTACGGGTCACGGTCTCGGGGATCGAGACCGGCGCCGACCGGGTCCGCGTCGTGCACAGCGCGGGGTCCTCCGAAGCGGATCTCGTCGTCGGCGCCGACGGAATTCGCAGTGCGGTCCGACGCTGGGTCTGTCCCGAGGCGCGGGAACCGCGCTATGCGGGATACACCGCGTGGCGCATGATCACCTCTCGGCCGGTGCCGGCGCTGCGTGAAGGCGGTGAAACCTGGGGCCGTGGGGAGCGGGTCGGCATCGTCGCACTGGCCGACGGTCGGGTGTACATGTTCGGAGCGGCCGACGCCCCGGCGGGACAACGCGGACCCGACGGAGAACTCGCCGAGCTGCGCCGCCGATTCGGTGGTTGGCACGACCCGATTCCGGCACTGCTGGACGCCATCGATGAGAAGGACGTCCTACGCCATGACATCTACGAACTGCCGGCGCTGCCGACCTACGTCCGCGGTCGGGTCGCCCTACTCGGCGATGCCGCACATGCCATGACCCCGAATATGGGTCAGGGGGCGAACCAGGCCCTCGAGGACGCCGTCACCCTCGCGGCCCTACTCGACCGGTCGGTCGGCATCGAGAACGCCCTCGCCGAATACGATCGGGTCCGGCGCCCTCGTGCTCGGTCGATCGCCACCCGTTCTCACTACATAGGCGTCGTGGCGCAATGGGATTCGATTCTTTCCAGAATCCGGGACTCCGCACTGCGGTTGATACCGGCCGGTGCGCTCATGCGCGGAATGGGCTCGGTAATGGCATGGGAGCCCCCGGATACCGATGGTGGCCTGTCGAGCCGATAGAAAACACGGTCGCCGAACGGTCCGAGGTTCCGTATACATGACGCCGATGCCCTGGGTTCGGAGCGGGCAGGGCAACGGCTGTGGCGACGGCGGAGGCGATTCATATCGTGGTGAGGCGGGAAAACCTGCGCGGTGCGGTTGCGGTCACCGTGGACGGATCTTTGTCTCCGCCACCGCTGCGCATGGAGATCGCCGGTGGCGGTCGGATGCTGCTGCGGCAGAGCGGGAACCCGATATTGCTTGCTCGGGTCGACGACGACCACAGCGGGGTGCGCATCCATCGGCGGCCCGGTTTCCGCTCGCCGCTTCCTCCGCTGTCGGCCGAACTGTGCCGGCGCGGACCCGACTGGTTGCACAGGTTCGCCGACCATCTGATCACCGCGCACAACGGTCCACTCCACGCCGGCCGGACGCTGTTGCGGTCGAAACCGGCCCTGGCCCCGTCCACCTGGACCCGGGAACTGTTCCATTCCTGGCCCACCGCGTATGTGGACTGGATGGTCGGCTGCACCCCGATCATCCCGCTGCGCCCCCTGTCCGCTGTGGACGCTCCGCGCGTCAAGGCCTATCGGCGTCGCTGCCGGGAGGGGATCGTGCCCCCGGTATTGCTGTGGTGGGTGTCCGCGTTCGACGGGTGGCTGTTGCTGGACGGCCACGACCGGGCGGTGGCCGCCCTGGCCGAAGGGCGGGAACCCGCGGCGGTGGTGCTGTCCCGCGGGGCGGATGTCCGGGAGCAGACCGCCGTGATCACCGCGGTCGCCCGGCATCAGGAGCACGTTCTGACGCGAGCATCCGACCCCCGGGCCGAGGAGGTGTTCTCGCGGCAACTCGCCCGGGTAGCGGCCGGTATGCCCTATGAATCGGGTCGAACCGTCGCATGGCCGCTCCCCGGTGGAATCGCTGTCTGGGACGAACTGCGCCACGCCTTTCCCGCCTGAGGGTTTCGGTCGCCTGCGTCCGGGATACGCTCGGTGCATCCCTCGCCGAATCGCGAATGTGATCACAGCGCTTCCGCGGGACGGTCACACGGGCCTTTGGATGGTTCCGGGGCCAAGTGCGCGGTGATCTCGGCGAACTCGCTGTCGAGAGACGGGCAGGTGGGTTCGATAGCGGTATCGACCGGGGCGTGGTCGCGATAGCTTCGGCCCAGTCGACGGTAGTGCCTACTGGACAGTGCGTAACCGGTGAACAATAGACCGAGGATCCCCAACAGCACGAAAACCAGTGCCATACCACGTGATTCTCCGCTGCCGAACCAGCCGCCGATCCATCGGGCTCCCGCTCCGGTGGTCATGAACGGAATGAACAGGAACTGGGTCATCGGGCTGATCAGGAATGCGGTGAGCGGTGCCGCGGCCGCTTCGACGCTCTGCGCGAATCCGAAGACGCGACCTTGCCGTTCGTACGGCACGACCTTCTGCAGCACGGTCTGCTCGGCGGCCTCCACGAACGGCATGATCGCCATGAACACGACCAATCCGGTGACCAGCCAGATCACCGAATCCCGCAGAGGGAACGCTATCGTGAGCACCCACAGCGCCATATTGGCCGTCAGGATCAACCGCACCGGATTCGACGAGGTCCCCACACGGGCGACCAGCAGGCCGCCGACGATCATCACACCGCTCAACGCGCCCCAGATGATGCCCCAGGCCTGAACCGACATCATCGATAGGGCATAGGGGTCCATCAGGGCCGTGAGCCCGCCCAGGAGCAGGTTGTTCAACGACGAGAACACGATGAGCGCGACCAGACCCGGAATCCCACGGACCATCCGGATGGTGCCACGTACGTCCACGCGCTTCGGTTCGCCCTCGGCAGCGGTGTGGGCCAGTACCTCGGGTAACCGCAGTCGGTGCAGATGCAGTATCGACCCGGTGAGTACGACGACGGCCAGGACCAGCACGCCGAGCATGCCGTTCCACCCCACCAACAGCGCGCTGACCACCGAGGTCACCAGCTGCGCGATTCCCGTGGTCGTCCCCACCAGGCCATTGGCCCGGTCCCGAACCCCCTCGTCGAACATGGCCGTGACAACGGTCGGCAACGCGATGGTTCGCAGACCACCGGTGGTCACGCCGGCCATCAGGAGCACGATGAGAACCCACAGCCGCGCACTCGTCGGATCGTGCCATTCCTCGGTCGGGGTGGCCAGGTAGAGCATCAGGCCGATGGTGTAGATCGCCAGTGAGATGAGCGCGGACGCCTGCAGCACGCTCTTCTTGCGATGGTGGTCGACGATACCGCCGAACCACACGCCCGTACCGGCCATGGCGACCAGGAAGACACCGGCGATCACGCCGGTCGCGAAGACGGAACGGGTGCGCAGATATACGAAGAACGTGAGGGCGAACCAGATCGTGAAGTTGATGAACGACACCAGCAGCACGTTCACCAACAGATGCATGAATGTGCGGACGGTGGGATCGCCGAAGTCGAGGCGTTCGGCGGTCCTTCGTGTGACTTTCATGCTCATACTCGACAACCTCGACAATGGTTCAGGTCAAGCGTTGCTCGACGGCGATCGGTGAAGCGGACAGTTCTTCGGACGGCCGGCGGCGCCGAAACTCATCGGTGCGGGGAATATGGGTCGATACGAGTCGAGCGCTCGAAGATCGTGGTGTCACCATCCGCCACCGCTCTGCTGTGAAAACCGCCCTGCTATGAAAACGGTTCGTCCGCGTCCATGGAGCGCACCATAGAGCACGCGATGGTATGGGGCCACCGAATTTCTCGTGGTATGTGCCGGCCGAACCGTGACCGGAGCACATCATCTGATTCACCGTGAGCAGAAGCCTGTCCCGTTCTGCTCGGAGTACGCATCATGTGCACGGTGCGACCGGGCCGCGGCGACATCGACGTTCGGTTTCGTAGCCGAACGGGCGCGGCGGGATTCGCCTCTCGGAACCGAAGAATCAGGAGAGACCCATGACAACCCATATCGACAGCGATGTCCGCATCTCACGTCTACCGGTGCCCGATCGCGCCACCTTGCCACCGCAACTGCAGGACCGATTCGACGCACTGGAAAAGCAACTCGGATACCTGCCGAACTGGGCGAATTCCTGGGGACTGGGTGGTGAGAACACCGTCCGCCTGATCGACTACATCCTCCCCCTGCTCGACCCGTCCCACGGTGAGTTGAGCTATGCCGACCGGGAACTGCTCGCCACGGTCACCTCGGCCGAGAACCGTTGCTCGTACTGCCGGCTCAATCACACGAAATCACTGACCGCGGCCTTGGGCGACAAGATCCTCGCCACCCGCATCGGTCTGGACTACCGCGAGGTTCCCGAGCTGACCGAGCGGCAGCGGGCGCTTGCCGAGTTCGCCTCCAAGGTGGCATTGCACACCCACGAGGTCACCGACGCCGATTATCAGCGGCTACAGGAGCTCGGCTACAGCCCGGAGCAGATCTTCGAAGCCCTGCTCGTCATCACCGTGTTCGCGGCGGCGAACCGGTTGACGGTGGCGCTCAACGTCATCCCCGATCGGCAGTTCTTCGAATAGGCCCGACGTCGGTGGTATCCGGCCTGGACCGGATACCACCGACAGAAGCAGAATGGAGGTGTGTCGGAACACCGGGATCGCGCCGAATTCACCTATGCGGAGGTCGGCGCCACCCGGAATGCGTTGCCATCGGGCTATCACCATCTGCGACTGCGCTGTCCGTGGGCCGGGGCCACGAGGACCTCACCCGTTTCGGCGATGCCGTACTGGCCTACCGAATCCAACGCGGCCTGCGTATTCTCGGGCACGCGTAGACGCCGGTGGCCGATCCGCCGGGAACCCCGATAACCCTCTCACCGGGTCTCGGTCCGGTCATGCTGCGCGTACACCGATACCGTCTACGGGGTCGTCACCGCGTTCTCTCGGCCGGCTACCTGGTACACCCGAGTGGCCGACTCCCCGCCCACATGATACGGCGCCTGGCCACCTTCGCCTATATGGCGACATTGCGCCGTACGCCCGGTGGATTCCGAGTCGGCACGCCACACAGGCGGTATGGATCCGGTTCGGAAGGCGAGCTCACTCCGAAGAGGTTCGGCGCCGGTTTCGAGTCGGGCGCGAGAATCGGTGCGGGTCCCCGGGGTCAGGAACTCGTCGATGTGGTGTCGGTCGATGCCGCGGACGAGTTCGCGTGCGAGAACACCGCCACCAGGAATTCGGAATCCTCGGTGAACGGGCGCAGATCCCAGGTCGACAGCAGCAGATCCACCGCCAGCCCGACGGCCGCGGCATCGTCGAGGAACTGTGGGAACTCGTAGCCGCGGCCGGCGCCGAACCCGATGACCACCCGGCCGTTCGGGGCCAGATGACGGGCGAATCCCGCCAGTACCGCCGTGCGAGTGGACGGTGCCAGAAAGGTCATCACCTGCCCTGCGCACACGATGGCGTCGAAATCCGCCGCGATACCGTGGGCCGGTAGATCCAGTTCGGCGAGATCACCGACCAACCAGGTCGGGCCGGGATGGTCCTCCTCCGCGGCGGCGATCAACACCGGATCGATATCCACCCCGACGACCACATGACCGACCTTGTTGAGGTAACCGCCCACGCGGCCCGGACCACAGCCCGCGTCGAGCACCCGAGCGCCCCGGCCGAGCATGGCGTCGATCAACCGCGCCTCCCCGACGATGTCCCGGCCCTCCGCCGCCATCGTGCGGAACCGCTCCACATACCACGTCGAATGCATCGGATCGGCGGCGGTGATCTCCTCCCAACGACTCGGAGTGCGCTCGCCGGGAGCGGGTGTGCTCGTCATCGGTCTCTCCTCGGCTCGACCCATCGCCCGACTCGCGTGTATGCGGCGCCGGTGGGGTATGCGGACTGCTCGTAGCGGATGGTAGGGGCACCGGACCGGCGCGTGGTCGACGGCTCCGGGTCAGGCGGTCGTCCGGTGCCGCTCGTTTTCGGTGCGTCCACCCCGGGACAGGAGGAAGGCGGTCACCGACATCAGCAGTAGTACCGCCGCACCGACCGTCACCGCCAGGTGGAGCCCGGTGACGAACGACTCGCGCGCCGCGGTGATCACGGCGGTGTCGGAGCCGGCGCGTTGGATCGTCTCACCGAGTGTCGGGGCGAAATCACCGCCGGAGCGGAATACCAGCGCCGCCAGCGAACCCAGGAGCGCGAGTCCGAGAGCATTGCCGAGTTCGAAGCTCGTCTCGGAGATGCCGACCGCGGATCCGGCCCGTTCCGGGGGAACCGACGCGACCGCGACCTCCGATACCAGGGTGAACATCACGCCATAACCGATACCGGCGATCGCCGAACCGGCGATGTACCACCCGACGCCGCCATCCACCCCCACCCCGAGCAGGACCAGATTGCCGACCGCCGCCACCGCCAGCGCGGAGGCGAACGCCCAGCGCACCCCCAGTCGGCGTCCCACCGCCGATCCGGTCATGGAGAACACGAATACCGCGATTGCCATCGGGATGCCCAGTACCGCCGCCGCCAGGGGATCGCGGCCGGTCACCGACTGCAACCAGATACTGCTCAGGTAACTGAGGCCGGCCAGCGACATCATGCCCGTCGTGCTCGATCCGATGGCGAGGGAGAACTGCGCCCGGCCGAACAGCCGCAGATCCAGCAGCGGTTCCGCCAGCCGCCGCTGTCGGCGTACGAACAGTGTCAGGACCGCGGCGCCGAACGCCGCACTCACCAGCGCCCTGCCGTCGAGTCCGTGCTCGGCCGCGTGTTTGACCGCGTATACGGCCGGCAGGATTCCGCCGATCGATAGCGCCACGCTCGGCAGGTCCAGGGGTCCGAGGGTGTGCGCGCGGTGTTCCGGTAGCAACAGTGGGCCGAACAGCAGCAAGACCAGCAATACCGGGACATTGATCAGGAACACCGAACCCCACCAGAAGTGATGTAGGAGGAATCCACCGATGATCGGGCCGAGGGCCGATCCGCCGGCGAAGAACGCCGTCCACACCCCGATGGCGGTGGAACGCTGTTTCTCGTTCGGGAACAGGGTGGAGATCAGCGCCAGACTGGACGGTAACAGCGTCGCCCCACCGACTCCCATCAACGCCCGCGCGGCGATCAGCACGACGGCGTTCGGTGCGAAGGCCGCCAGCACCGAGGCCACGCCGAATACGGTGGCACCGGTCAGTAGGATGATGCGTCGCCCGATTCGGTCGCCGAGATTGCCCATGGTGATCAGCAGTCCGGCGATCAGGAAACCGTAGATATCCAGAATCCACAACTGCTGGGCTGCGGTGGGTTCGAGATCCACGGTGAGGGTGGGGAGCGTCAGAAACAGCACCGACATATCCATCGATACGAGCAGTACCGGCAGGAGGAGCACGCCGAGGCCGAACCAGGCCCGCGACGAGCCGACACCGGCCTCGGCCGTGGGCCGTACCGCGTGCAGGTTCGTCATGGGGCTCCTTCCGTCGCCTCGGGCGTGGGGTTCGGTGTGCCGGTAGGGCGGGTCAACCGTCCGCCGGTGCGATACCCCTACTCGTAACACGGACGGTGGATCGGGTGTTCCGACGGGGGCGTGAGCAACACCACTGGTTAATTGATTAGCGCAAACAACCGAAATATGGTTAATTAGCGAAGGAAACTAATTCCCCTCTTTGGAGTCACCGTGCCCATCTCCCCCGATGTTGCGCAGAACCTACTCGGCGAGCTGTTCCATGTCGGCCGAGTTCTTCGCGCGAACCTGATTCATACGGATGCGGGTCAACTCCTGCCGGGTGGTCTCGGTGTCCTCAGCGCCCTCGAGACGACGGGACCCTGCCGGCAGGTAGATCTCGCGGCCGGTCTCTGTATCACGCCCTCGGCGATGAGTCGGCATATCACCGACCTGGCCGCCGCCGGCTACATCAGCCGACAGGCCGATCCCAGCGACGGTCGCGCCACCCTCGTCCAGGTCACCCCCGAGGGCCGCGAACTCCTGTACCGCGTTCGGGATCTCCACACCCAGCACCTGCAGGAAACCCTCACCGATTGGACCGAGGAGGATGCCGAACAGGCATACCGGTTCATGCGCCGGCTCCGAGACTCCCTCAACTCTCGAGCTCGCTGTGGCGCAGCGAACGAGAAACAGCAGATTTCGAAAGTGAGAAACGATGTCTGATACCGAGGCACACGCCTCTCGCGATTCGCTCGCCATGAGCCATCGCCAAATCCTGGAAGCGATGACGGGGTTGTTGGCCGCGCTGTTCACGGCGCTGCTCAGCACCACGATCGTCGCCAATGCCCTGCCCACCATCATCGCGGACCTGCAGGGCTCACAGACGGCCTATGCCTGGGTTATCACCACTGCGCTGTTGACCAACGCGGCCTCGACCCCGATCTGGGGCAAGCTCGCGGACCTGTTCAACAAGAAAATACTGGTCCAGACGAGCATCGTGATCTTCGTCGTGGGCTCGGTGATCGCCGGTCTCGCGCACAATGTGGCCCTACTGCTCGTCGCCCGCGCCCTGCAGGGTATCGGTATGGGTGGTCTGACCGCATTGGTCGTCGCGATCATCGGCAGCATCATCCCCCCGCGCGAACGCGGACGCTATTCGGGCTATATGGGCGCGGTGATGGCGGTGTCCATGACCGGTGGCCCGATTCTCGGTGGTGTCATCGTGGACAGCCCGCTGGGGTGGCGCTGGTGCTTCTACATCTGCGTTCCGCTGGCCGTGATCGCGTTGCTTCTGCTGCAGCGCACCCTGCGGCTGCCGACCGTACGCAAGGAGAACGTGTCGATCGACTGGCCGGGTGCCCTCCTGCTCACCGCGGGTGTGTCCGTGCTCCTGATCTGGGTCTCGTTCGCGGGTAAGGCCGGGTACTACGAGTGGTTCTCCACCGAGTCCGCGCTGTACGTCGGAGGCGGTGTCCTGCTGCTGGTGGCGACGGTGGTGGTCGAGGCCCTGGCCAAGGACCCGGTCATCCCGCTGAAGATCGTCACCGAACGCACCACCGCTTTGGCGATCATCGCCTCGATCGCCGTCGGTGTCGGTATGTTCGGCGCCACCACCTTCCTGGGGCAGTACTTCCAGACGGCGCGCGGATACTCGCCGACCGCCGCGGGTCTGCTGTCGACGCCGATGGTGGCCGGTATGCTCATCTCCTCCGTGGCCTCCGGTGCGCTGATCACCAGGTTCGGTAAGTGGAAGAGCTTCGTGGTCAGCGGTGCCGCACTGCTGGTGGTGGGTTTCGCCCTGCTGTCCACCGTGGATCACGAGACCCATATGTGGGTGATCGGCGCCTTCATCACCGTGACCGGCGCGGGTGTCGGCATGATGATGCAGAACCTGGTGCTGGCCGTGCAGAACACGGTGAGCGTGCAGAACATCGGCGCCGCGTCCAGTAGCGTCGCCTTCTTCCGTACCTTCGGCGGCGCCATCGGCGTCTCCGTGCTGGGTTCGGTCCTGGCCACCCGGGTGAGCGACCTGTCGACCGAGCGTTTCGCCGAAATGGGTCTGCGTCCCTCCTCGTCCGGCGGGGCCAATCTCGACCTCTCCGCATTGCCCGCACCGATCGCCGAGGTCATCCGTTTCTCCTACGGCGACGCGACCGGGCGTATCTTCCTCATCGCCGCGGTGGCGACGGCGGTGGCGTTCGTCGCCGTGGCCCTGCTGCCGAACCGGCCGTTGCGGCGCACCATCGATCTCGAACCGGCGGCCGACCCCACCGCGCCCGTCTCCGCGGAATCGAAGGAGCAGATCCCCGACGATCTCGCCGAGCTCGACACCATGGTCACCGCCGGCGTCGGTTCCTCGGTCCGAAACGGGGAGCGGGAGGACACCCCGCAGGTGCGGCCCGAGCCGGTTCCGGTCGGTGTGATGGCGGGACACGTCGCGGCCGAACGCAACGGCCACGGCGCGTACGGGGCCGCGGCCCCGGCGCCCACCCTGTCGGTCACCGAGTTCTCCGGGGCCGATCTCGACGGTGGGTCGGTCGGCGGTCGTATCGGCCGTGACGACGGAAGCCCGGTGCCGGGCGCCGCGCTGACCCTGATCGACCAGTACGGTCATCAGGTCGCGCGGTCGACCGGAGGCTCGGACGGCGGTTATACGATCGGCGCGCCCCGGTCGGGCAGCTATGTGCTGATCGTTTCGGCGCCGGGTCATCAGCCCACGGCCGTCAATGTGATGCTGGCGCAGCAGTCGCAGCGGCTGGATCTCACCCTCACCGGGCTCGGTGAGCTGTCGGGCGTGGTCCGCTCGGCTCGCAGCGGTGAGCCGCTTGCCGGCGCGACCGTCACGGTGACCGACCAGCGCGGTGAGGTCGTCGGGTCCGCTTCCTCGGCGGGCGACGGTTCCTATGTCTGCCACGGTGTGGTCCCGGGCATCTACACCCTGGTGGCCGTGGCCGACCACATGCGGCCCAGCGCCACCACCCTCACCGTCCCGGACACCGGTCTGTTGCGGCACGATATCGAGCTGACCCCGATGGCCCTGCTCACCGGGTCGGCGTTGGCCGACGGCGGACGGGCGGTGCAGGATATCCAGATCACCGTGCTCGACGCGGCCGGTGATGTGGTCGCCTCGGCGCACACCGACGAAAACGGACGCTATGTCGTGACCGATCTGCCCGAGGGGCAGTACACCGTCGTCGCCCGTGGGTACCCGCCGGTCACCGGACAGGTTGTCGTATCCGGTGACGAGGTCGGCTACGACGTGCGGCTCGGCTATGGGACGGAGGATCGTTCATGACCGGATTGACCGCTCATGTGCGCAGCACCGAGGGGTGGCCGGTACCGAACGCGGTATTGACCGTGACCGACAGCCGAGGTCGGCAGATCGGGCGTGCGGTCGCCGAGGAGACCGGGCTGGTGGCCACCGAGCCGCTGCCACCGGGTTTCCACACTGCGGTGTTCACCGCGCCGGGATATCAGCCCCTGGCCCGGACCGCTCAGATCTCCTCGTCGGGTAAGGGCTCGCTCGGTGAGATCACGCTCACCTCCATGGCGAGCGCGGTCGAACTGCCGCCGCCCGGCCCGTGGACGATCGATCCGGTGCACTCGACGGTGATGGCCACCGCGCGCCACCTGGGTATCGCGAGTATCAAGGCGCGCTTCGCCGAGGTGAGCGGACGACTCGATATCGCCGAGCCGTTCGAACGGTCCTCGGGGCACGCGGAGATCAAAGCGGCCAGTATCGACACCGGGATCGCGATGCGCGACGACCATCTGCGTTCCGCCGATTTCCTGGATGTCGAGAACTATCCGTTGATCTCCTTCACCAGCGACGGGTTCCGTCGGACCGGCGGTGATACCTGGATCATGCCCGGTGAGCTGTCCCTGCACGGGCATCGCCGTCCGGTCGATCTCGAAGTGACCTACGGTGGTTTCGGTCCGGATCCGTGGGGTGGTGTGCGCGCCGCCTTCCATGCCGAGACCGTCCTGCACCGCAACGACTTCGCGATCGACTACAACGCGGTGGTTCGGGCCGGGGTGGCCGCCGTCGGCACCACGGTCAAGCTCGAACTGGATATCGAAGTGGTACAGGGAGAACAGCTCCCGCCGATGTAGACGCTCCGGCGAACCGGCCCTCCCCGGCCTTCCGACCCGTTCGGACAGGGGGAGGGCCGGTTCGCCGTATCGGGCGGTGCCTCTTGTTTGGCGAGCCGCTACCGGGGTAGGTCGCCGACGTTTGCCACGACGACCACACAGAGGAGTGCGATGTTCATCCATAACAAGGATCTGCAGTTCGATGTGCGTGTGGAACGGCCCGACCCGCGGTTCGCCACTTTGTTGCAGGAGCAGTTCGGCGGCGCCAACGGCGAGCTCAAGGCGGCAATGCAGTACTTCAGTCAGGCATTCGTGCTGCGGCGCAAGCACCCGAAGATGTACGACCTGTTCATGGATATCGCCACCGAGGAATTCAGCCATCTCGAAATGGTCGGCTCCATGATCACCATGCTGTTGGACGGCCTCAACGATGATCTGAAGCAGGCCAACGAGCATTGCGACTGGATGCCGGTGGTGGCCGATGCCGACGGTCGGGAACAGGCCATCCATCAGGTCGCCACCGATCCGCTGTTCCTGGCGTTGCGTGGCGGTGGCCCCGATGTCGGCAACTCCGCGGGAGTGCCGTGGAGCGGTGCCTATGTCAACTCCAATGGTGAGCCCTCGGTCGACCTGCGCAGCAATCTCGCGGCCGAATCGCGCGCCAAGATCGTCTACGAATATCTCAAGCAGTACACCGACGATCCCGGCGTCCAGGACACCCTGTCGTTCCTGATGACCCGCGAAGTCGCGCATTTCCAACAGTTCACCGCGGCGCTCAACGAACTTCCGGTGAACTTCCCGCCCGGCATCCTGCCCGGTGACGACCGCTTCCAGAACCTGGCGTTCAACATGTCCAATGGGGACGCCTCTGCTCGGGGTCCGTGGAACGAGGGGCAGGGGCCGTGGCCCGACGGCGTGGAATGGCAGTACGTCGCGGATCCGGTGCACGACTGGCTCGGCACCGAGAAGCGGGAGAACCGGGGGAGCAGCGCCAACCCTCAGGGGAGTCCCGCGGTGTTGGGGAGCAAGCCGTTCACCCACGAACAGCACAGCCCGGCCTGACGAAACGGTTCCGAACATGCGAAACGGCCTTCCCGAACAATCCGTTCGGGAAGGCCGTTTCGCGAGATCCGCGCCGAGTCGTGGGACCACCACACATCGGTCGGTCAGTGGGGCACCCCCGGATATTCGCCTTCGGCGATCTGCTGGGCGGTGGCGTAGGCCAGGTGAAGAAAGTCGGCGCCGGTCAGGGCGGCGGCTGCGTCCTTAACCATATGCGTCGCCCGAGGAGCGAAAACCTGTCCAATGGTCAGGGCGGTGATGAGCCAGACATCGAAACAGAACGGGCAACTGAGCAGTTCACCGATAGTGTGTCCCACCCCGGCATCGGACTTCGGCTGTTCCATCACTTCCCCGTGTCCACCATCCCCGGTGGGACGCGTGAACGGCGCGCGGACCGGTGCGGTGACGGCGCCCTTGGTCACCAGGCGCGACAGTTTGTGCGCCGCCAGTGCGGTGAGGAGCAGATCGTGGACGCTCATGGCGTGTGGCAGTCGTCGACCGGTCAAACCACCGAGTAGGGCGGCCGCGGCCACGAGTGTGCTGTAGGCGAGGATTGTCACCAGGTAGCCACCGAGTGGGCGTCGATTCTCGCTCATGGCCGGAACACCGCCCGGATACATCCATCCTTCTTGTTCTTGAACAGGTCGTAGCCGTGGACGGCATCATCCAGCGGCATATCGTGAGTGATCAGGTAGGAGGGATCCAGATCGCCCTGTTGGATGTAGTCGAACATTCGAGGCATGTAGCGCTGACCGTGCTGCTGGGCGGTGCGCAGAGTGAGGCTTTTGTTGGTCAGTACGCCCATGGGGAACTTGTCGGTGAGACCGTAGACGCCGAGCACGGAGACGACACCTCCCTTACGGCAGGCCAGGATCGCCTCCCGCAAGGAGGTCGCACGGTCGGTTTCCAGGCGGAGCAGTTGCTTGGTCCGATCGTAGAGTTGCTGCACACCGGTGCCGTGCCCTTCCATACCGACGGCGTCGATACAGGCGTCGGGCCCACGGCCGCCGGTCATCTCGCGCAGGGTCTCCTGGACGCTGTCCACGTCGGTGTAGTCGATCGTTATGGCATCGAACCGTTCCCGGGCCAGGGCCAGCCGCTCGGGGAACCGGTCGATCACGATGACGCGGCCCGCGCCGAGGAGCCGCGCGGAATGCCCGGCCATCAGACCCACACCACCGCTGCCCCATACTGCCACCGTGTCGTCGGGGGCGATATCGCAGAAATCCGCTCCCATGAGTCCGGTCGGTACGGCATCGGAGCAGAACAGCGCCTGCTCGTCGGTGATCCCGTCGGGGATGGCGAAACAGTTGACGTCACCGAACGGCACACGAATGTAGTCGGCGTGCGACCCCTGATAACCGCCGAAAGGATGGGTGTAGCCGTAAATTCCACCGGTCGGGTACCCGAATATCGGTTGTTGGAGGGCGGCGTTCGGGTTGGTGGTGTCGCACACCGAATACAGGTCGTGCTCGCAGTACCAGCAGGAGGAACATCCGATGAACGAGGGAACGACCACTCGATCCCCGACCTTCGTCGCGGTGACCTCGGAGCCGACTTCCACCACCTCACCCATGAACTCGTGCCCGAATACGTCCCCTTCGCGCATACCGGGCAGGTAACCGTCGATGAAATGCAGATCCGAACCGCAGGTCGTGGACAGTCGGACCTGTACCAGCACATCATGAGGGTTGACCAATTCGGGGTCGGGGACGGTTTCCACCGACAGATTGTTGACGCCGTTCCAACAGAGCGCGTGCATCATTCCTCCTGATCCGTCGAATGGGCGCGCGCACTCGGGTTGTGCGCGAGCGTGGGCGCCTCCCCGGTCTGCAACAAGGCACGGGCCCGGTAGAGCGCCGTGAACGCCGCCGCGCCGGTGATAAGATTCGGCGCCGGTGTGGCCGCCCGGATGGTCACCTCGGTGCCCCGGTCGTGCGGGGCATCGGCGAAGTCGATCGCGATTTCCGCGGTATCGGGTTCGTCGGCGTCGACGAATCGCAGCCCGTTCTCCTCCACAACGGAGGTGCTTTCCCAGGTGATCGGGTGCTCGCTGTCGGGAGCGAACGTCCATTCGAGACGACCGGATTCGGTCGGATGAATTTCGGCGATCCCGTCGAGTGCTCGAGCCAGGTTCTCGGGTTCACGCCAGAAACGTTCCACCTCCGGTCGGGGGCGTTCGATGGTCACCGTCTGGCGGCTCGGACCGTTCGCGCCACCACCGGCCGCCTTGCCGATCAGCGTGGTCAGGTGCTCTTTCGCTTTGTCCATGTAGTGGTGCATCGCGTATCCCTTCGAACGAGGATCCGACACCGCGACAGCTTCGACGAGTATTCGAGACGAGTATTCGATCCGGCGGTACCCGGTGGGGCAGGGGACAAACGAATTCCGGGATATGCGTCGCGGGTGTTTTCGCGCGGCCTCATGGGGTAAGGCGGCAGGGTCGACGAGGAAAGGAGCAAGAGAACATGCGTAAAGCCATGGCAGTTCCGATTACGGCCCTCGTTATCACAATGGGCGGCGTCGGTGCGGCGCAGGCGGCTCCCACCCATCTCACGGAGCCGGTTGCCCAGGCGACCCAGAGCGCCGATCGAATGGCCCAGACCACGAACGACCCGGACGACAATGACAAGGACAGCGACAAGACCGGCCTGTGGGGCCTGCTGGGGCTGCTCGGTCTGGGCGGGTTGGCCGGGCTGATGCGTCGAAACCAGCCCCGTGCCGTAGGGAACTCGCCCGGGGTACCCCCTCGCCAGCCCTGACCTTCCTTCGATACGCCGGTGTTCGGCACCCACCGAACGCCGGCGTATCGGCTACGCGGGCCGCTCACATCCCGATACGGTCGATGTCGTATCGGGATGTGTTGATCGCGTTCGAGCCCGTGCGGCATTGGGCGGTTCCGACCAGGCAAAGGCGATGACGATACTTTTGCGTCCGTTCCGCCGGCCGGTTCGATGCGCTCGCCCATTGCGACGAGACCACCGCTGTGCCCCTCGGCCGTATGTCCGGCCACGCTGCCGTAGGAGTCCGAGGGAACTGGACTCCTACGGTTTGCGAGTATGGTTGTTCTGTAACCGATCTCGTGGACGATTCATCCACCGGCGTCCACTTTTCGGGTGATACGCGCGGTGGGCGAGTTGCCGGGCGGAACGAGGATGGGTTCAGTGCGACCTCATCGGCTCGGTGTATCGCCGTTCGAGTTCGGCGATGGTGTCGGTGTCCGGTATATCGGTCGAGCCGGTGTCGAGCAGATCCCGCAGCGCGTCGAGGCAGATGTGGTAGCCCGCGGCTGTTCCTTCCGGGCCGTGCGGGCCCGGCTCCCCGAGCAGGACTGTGCAGATCAGGCGGGTGCCGGTCTCGACGGGTATCAGTTCGAACCGCAGATGCTCGGTATCCCAGAGGAATTCGAATATCCGCGGTGGATCCCAGGTGAGGATTCGCCCCGGCAGGACCGGGTCCTCCGTATCCACCCCCACCTGTTCGAGTTGTGTATCGGCCTGTTTCACCGATTCGGGCCAGAACCGCAGCCGGATATCGGCGCCCGCTCGACGTTCGCCGATGATATCTGCGGGAAACCAGTGCCGTAGGTGCTCGGATTCGGTGAGCGCTCGCCACACCTTCGTGGGTGGATGCGCCATGTGTCGTTCGTAGCGCACGCCGATGCGGTCGCCATCACGCAGAACATCTCCGAGTCGCTCGGTCGATTGGGTCATGTCATTCCTCGGGTTCGTCGGGCAGGGCGTCGAGATAGCGTTCGAATTCGTCGAGTCGGTCGGCCCAGATCTCCCGGAACGGGGCCAGCCAGGCGTCGACCTCCCGGAGTCGTGCCGGGGTCAGTGAATAGTGTCGGCGCGGACCGTCGACCCGCACCCGTACCAGCGCGGCCGCGTTCAGGGTCTTCAGATGTTTCGACACCGTGGGCTGCGCGGTGCCGAGCGCCTCCACGAGTTCGCCGACGGTGCGCTCTCCGTCTCTCAGTAGATCGAGGAGCCGTCGCCGGGTGGGGTCGGCGAGCACCTCGAAGACATCACGTACCACCTCTTTATATTCCATTAAAGGAATATTCCTGTCAAGGAATATTTATTGGCGTGGCTGCTTCCCCTCGCGGTAGGAGTCGGTCCAGGGGCAAGTCCGTGCGGTATGCCGTCGCTCGGAGCGCATCCGGACGGTCCGAGGCGGGACGGGTGTCCGATTCCGTCACCACGTGCCTCGTCGATGTCGGATTGCGGCGTTGTGACCGCTGTGGGTCGGCGCAGCGCTCATCGCCCACCGCCATCGTCGATATGACCAACGACATCACCGGTTTTCACCACGTGGGCATAGTGAACCACGACCTGGATGCGATGGAGCGTACCTATCGAGGTTTCGGGCTCACGCTCAGTCCGGGATCGCGGCATATGCTCACGGAGCGCCCGGGAGCGCCGCTCACGGCGGGCGGGCTGCACCGCCAATATGTGTGCGTTGTTCGAGAACTCGTATATCGAACTGCTCGGGATCGTGGACGAGACCGCACCGGACACCTGGCATACGAAACAGGTGGTGGCTCGATTCGAAGGGTTGCGGATTCTCGTTCTCGACACCGCGAACACCGACGCGTGACTCGGTGCGGTCGGCCTGCGCCCCTCCGGAGTCCTGGAACTCGAACGTACGGTCGAGGCCGAGAACGGTCCCGCCGTACTGAGCGCCCGTTCGGTGTGGCCGCCGTGTTGATCGCCGCCTCCGATGCGGAGCTCTCGGTCATTACTCACCGCTACGAGCACATCCTCGGTGCCGGAGCGACCGTCGCCGGTCCGAAGACAGTGGTGGAACGGGGAACCACCCGTATCGAGATCGTGCCCGCCTCCGCCGCATCCGACGTACTTCCCGACGAGCCGGCCCCGGCGTCTTCCTAACTGGCAGCATCGACCCTCCAGGTCGAGGAACTGGGTCGGGCGCGGAAGATGGTCGAGGATTGCGGTGTCGCGACCCACACCGTCGATACCGGTTTCTTCGTTTCGCGCCGTGACGCCTGCGGTGCCGGGCTGTCTTCGCGCACATAGTACTTGATGGTGGCGGAGGGGACACCGCTGATGCGGCCGAGTTCGGCTATCCGCATGGGGCTTTTCGCCTCGGGGACGGTGCGGCCATCGCCAA
Source organism: Nocardia paucivorans NBRC 100373 (assembly GCF_000308675.1). GTDB lineage: Bacteria > Actinomycetota > Actinomycetes > Mycobacteriales > Mycobacteriaceae > Nocardia > Nocardia paucivorans. The sequence goes on from NZ_BAGE01000039.1 coordinate 74,507, forward strand.
CCGGAAGTTGGCACTGTCGGGTACCGCTATCCGATAGTAGAACTATCGATACTTTGATTATCTGTAGGGCGCCGTGGCCGCATTGCTCGACATCGCCCGTGACGGTGTGCGCATCGCTGTGGTGGTTCTCGTGCCCGTCTCGATAACGGGTGATCGCCTCTATCGTCCGGTTCCGGCTTCGTATTCGAATGGAGTCGACAGGGAAGGTGATGCGTGGGTTTCATGGGTGTCCGCGAACCGCCGTGGCGGGATGGGGAGGATATCGACATGGACTACATCGGACGTGGCGATCCGCAACGCACCCTCGAACTGCTGTGGGGTACCCGGCAGCCGCCGCGGCGCGGTCCGAAACCCAAACTATCCGTGGACGATATCGCTGCGGCGGCACTACGTATCGCGGATGATGAGGGGCTGTCCGCTGTCACCCTGCGCCGGGTCGCCGAGGCGGTCGGTGTCACCGCCATGTCGCTGTACGGGTATGTGCCCGGAAAGGCGGAACTTCTCGACCTGGTCGCCGACCGTGCCTATCGCGACTACCCGATGTCCGACGATATCGGTGCCGACTGGCGGACCCGGATCGAGGCCATTGCCCGCGCGAACTGGACGATCTACCTCGCCCATCCGTGGTTGTTGCAGATCGCCGCCGGTCGCCCCCTGCCCGGTCCCCATTTCACCGCCAAATACGATTACGAACTCCGCGCCGTCGACGGGCTCGGCCTCGGCGATATCGATATGGACCTCGTCGTGAGTTTCGTCAACGACTACGTGCGCGGCGCCGCGCGCGCCGCCGTCGACACCTTGCGCGCCGAGACCGAGACCGGCTTGAGCGACCGGCAGTGGTGGGAGAGGTTCGGCCCCGCGCTCGGTCGGGTGCTCGATCCCGGCCGGTATCCCACCGCGATCCGGGTCGGCGGCACCGCCGGCTCCGAATATGGCGCCGCCTACGATCCCGAGCGCGCGTTCGACTTCGGGGTGCAACGGCTCCTCGACGGCCTACAACCGTTCATCGAGGCACACCGGTCGGCGGTCGACGGCACGGCGAGCCGTTGACCGGCTTTCCTACTCGCGGGCGGCCTGATCGATCAGTGCGGCGACCACATCGGGTCGAGACACCGGTGCGGCATGTGAGGTGGGCACCTCACTGGTACGCGCATTGATCCGCTGGGCCATGAAGCGTTGCGAAGCGGGTGGGATGACCCGGTCTTCGCCGGCCACCAGGTACCAGGTGGACGTTGTCGACCACAGGGCGGATCCGGGGGGTTCGAGGGTGGCGGTGAGTGCCAATGACCGTTGGCGCGCCGCCATATCCGCCGCCGTGGCCGCGTCGACATCCTGGGCGAAGACATCGTGGAAGTAGGCGGGCTCTATATAGGTGTCGAGTCCTGGGCCCGTATCGGCCGGTTTCACTGCCAGGGCGGGTGGCAGCAACCTACTGCCGGGAAACCGGAACGGGTCGAGCGCGAGCTGTGTCGGCTCGCCCGCCTGTGGGGCGAACGCGGCGATGTAGACGAGGTCCGTGACATTGTCGGCCTCGACATCGGTGATGACCGTGCCGCCGTAGGAATGGCCCACCAATACGACCGGGCCGTCGATATCGGCGAGGACACGCTCCACCGCCGCCGCATCATGGGCGGGTCCGCGTAGCGGATTGTCGGGGGCCACCACCCGATAGCCGTCGGCGCGCAATTGCTCGGCGACACCGTCCCAGCTGGTGGGGTCGGCATACGCGCCGTGCACCAGGACCACGGTCGGTGGTTGCGGCGCCGCGCCCGCCGCCGGTGCGGCACCGGCGAGGACGACACCCGAGGTGATCAGTGCCCGTAGGAGTGCTTTCGGTAACCACATGAGGGGTCTCCTTCGGCTGCGTGGTGCGCGGATAGGTATCGCCACGGCCTACGCGACAGCGGTCTCATCCGCCGCGATGGATCCACCATCACGGTGTGGTGCGTGTAACGGGGTGTCGTCGTGGCGGTTCGGACAAACGGATCGGGAAGTGATTGTCGACGAACTCGTGATACGGCATGACACCGAAGGCCGCGCCGGTGACCGGATGGAAAAGCACCTGCCGAACGAAGGACACATCACCGTGCTCCTCGGCCAGGGGGGTGGTGGGCGGTCGCAATATTACCGCCCACCCGCTCGCTCGAGACCCTGATCGGTGCTGTGTCCGGTCCGGTTCTCAGCGGCTCCCGAGCGGCATATGTCCGATGACCGGCCGGGTGGGCAGACCGTCCGCTCAGGACGTCTCCGTCCCGGCCAAGGCCCGCACCTCGCCGGCCGACGCGCAGTGCAGGGCGGCGATCGCCATCTTGTGGCATTCGTTCAGGTCGAGGTTTCGCACCGCCGCTTTGACCAGCGGGATCGCCGGTGGCGCGACACTGAGTTCCCGCACGCCGAGACCGAGCAGCAGCGCCGCCGCCACCGGGTCGGCGGCCGCTTCCCCACAGACCGCCACGCGGGTGGTGCCCGCCTCCTCGCACAGCATTGCGATCAGCCGGAGCACACCGGGATCGAGGGGGTCCGCGAGGTCGCCGAGGGCGGTGTTGCCGCGTTCGGCCGCCAGGGTGTACTGGGTCAGATCGTTGGTGCCGACGCTGAAGAAGTCGACGTGTTCGGCGAAAACGGCCGCTTTCGCCGCCACGGTGGGGACCTCCACCATGATGCCCACCTCCGGTGTGGCGTCCGGTGCGGCGACCTCATCCAGGATGCGTCGGGCCTCGAGTAATTCGTCGAGCCGTGTGACCATGGGGAACATGACGCCGACCGGATGGTCGGCGGCGACCCGGCAGATGGCGGCCAACTGGTCGCGCAGCAGTTCGGGGCGGGCGAGGGCGAGGCGGATACCGCGGACACCGAGGTAGGGGTTGTCCTCGGGTGGTTGGGCGATATACGGGAGCGGTTTGTCCCCACCCACGTCCAGGGTGCGCAGTACGACGCGTCGCCCCGCGAACGCCTCGGCCACCGATCGGTACGCCCGCTCCTGCTCGTCGACGGACGGGGCGTCGTCACGGCCGAGGAACAGGAACTCGGTGCGTACCAGTCCCGCGAGATCGGCTCCATGACAAGCGGATTCGGTCGCATCCGCCACACTGCCCACATTGGCGGCGATATGGACGGTGACACCGTCGCGGGTGATCGCCGGTTCGTCGGCCGCGACCTCCGCGGCGTGGCGTTGTTCGCGGTGCCGGGTCGCCGCCTCGGTGAAATCGGCGAGGGTCGCCGGGTCGGGATCCACCACGAGCCGACCCGCCGTGCCGTCGAGTGCGACGACGGTGCCCTCCGGGATGGTCAGCACTCGCGTCCCGGTGCCCACCACGGCCGGGATACCGCGCGAGCGGACCAGGATCATGCTGTGCGAGGTCGGGCTTCCTTGTGCCAGCACGATTCCCGTGACGACTTCGGGGTCCAGGGTCGCCGCCTGGGCGGGCGTCAGATCGGCGGCGACGAGCACCCCCGGGCGCGAGACCGTTGCGGTGGACCGACCGAGCATGGCCGCGAGCACCTGGTCGCGTATCGCTCGCAGGTCGCCCGCTCGGGCCCGTTGATAGTCGTCGGGGAGTCGGTCCAGTTCGGCGGCGGCGGATTCCAGCGTTCGGGTCCACGCGGTGGGGGCGGAGTTGCCGGCGGCTATGGCTCGGCGGACCGCGCCGATCAGCTCTTCGTCGTCGAGCAACAGCAGATGGGTATCGAAGATGTCCGCCTCTTTCCCCGCATGCGCACGGATGCGCCGGATATCGGCGCGTACCGTCGCGAGCGCGGTCTCGATGAGCGCGGACTCCGTTTCCGGCGCACCGGCGGGTCGGTCGGGTACGACGAGTTCGGCGGAACCGAGGTGCCGGACCGGTCCGGTGCCGATACCCGGCGAGGCGGGAAGTGGGCCGATATCGCGATCGGTCGTGTCCTTTTCGGCACTGTCGGATGCGGGGGTCTCGTCGAAACGGCGAGCGGCGAGATCCAGGACACGGCTCACCGCCTCGCTCGCACCGGGACCGCTTGCTGTGACCTCGATTTCGTGTCCGGATCGCGCCCCCAGCGTCGCGAGTCGGCTCGGACTCGTGCCCGGCACGGGGCCGGCGCCGGTGGTCAGATTGCGTAACCGCACGGTGGCCGTGGTGTCACGGATCTCGGCGATGAGCCGTGCCGCCGGGCGCGCGTGCAGCCCGTGCTCGTTCGTTACGACGAAGGTCGCCGTCGTGGTCGGATCGGTGGTCGCCTGCACCGGCTGCGCCGATTCCTCCGTGTCGTGAAAGTGGGATTGTTTGCCCGACAACGCGTTACGCGCCTCGTACGCGGCTTCGTCCAGGTTCGCGCCACCGGCCGCGGCGACGGCCGCCGCGATCAGGCCCTCCACGAAGGGAGCAGGACACAGGTGGACCCGGTGCGGGGCGGTGAGCAGGTCCACCGCGAGCTCGGCCGAGAGCACGGCGCTGCCCAGGTCCATCAGCACCAGCACTCCGTCACCGGTATCGGCAGCCGCGATCGCCGCCGAGACTGCGACCGCGTCGGTGCCGAGCGTGTGTTCGTCGAGGCCGGCTGCCACCTCGAGTCGAACCGGTTGGCCGTGCAGCATTTCGGTGGCCAATGTGACGGCCGCGGTGGCGAGCGCGTGGCTGTGCGAGACGGCGACGATACCGATCATCGGACCGCCTTCCTGGCAGCGCGCACCAGCAGTGCCGCGCTGGTCGCCCCCGGATCCTGATGTCCGATGCTGCGCTCGCCGAGGTAGGAGGCGCGGCCCTTGCGGGCGATCATCGGGATGGTTGCGGCGCGTCCCGCCTCGGCGGCGGCGACGGCGGCGTCCAAGGCGTCGGCGAGGGAAGCGCCCGCTGCGAGCCGCTCGTCGAGGGCGTCGGCGGCGGGCAGCAGCGCGTCGAACATCGTCTTGTCCCCGGATTCCGCCTTGCCTCGGGTCACGATCCCGTCGACCCCGGCCCGGAAACCCGCGGCGAAACTCGGCGTGTCGAGTTCGGAGCCGGCCGCGACGGTGGCGCAGCAGAGGAAGAACGTCCCGTACAGCGGACCACTCGCGCCGCCGACGGTGCGGATCAGTGTCATACCGATCTGCCTCAGTCGGTCGGCCGCGGTCACGGGTACGGACTCGGAGAATTCGGCGACCACTGCGGCGGTTCCGCGCCGCATATTGCTGCCGTGGTCGGCGTCGCCGATGGCGGCGTCGAGTCCGGTGAGTTCGTCGGCATGCTCGTCGATCAACTCGGCGAAGCAGCGCATCCAGTGAATCGGATCGATCATCGTCATACTCCCCAACGCAAGGCGGGCGTGCGCACCGGCGCATCCCACAGTTTCAGCAGCTCGTCGTCGACCTTGGTCAATGTCACCGAACATCCGGCCATCTCCAGAGAGGTGATGTACGGGCCCACGAGGGAGCGGGCGATACCGATCCCGTGTGCGTCGAGGACGCGGGCCACCTCGTCGAACATCAGGTACAGCTCGAGCAGTGGCGTACCGCCCATTCCGTTCACGAAACAGATCACGTCGTCGCCCGCGACGAACGGCAGATCGGCGAGGATCGGTTCCACCAACATCGCGGCGATCTCGCGGGCCGGTGCCAGCAGCTCCCGGCGCCGCCCGGGTTCGCCGTGAATGCCGACACCGATTTCCATCTCGGTCTCGAACAGCGAGAAGGTCGGTTTGCCCGCGGCGGGGACGGTGCAGGAGGTCAGGGCCATCCCCATGCTTCGGGAGCGGTCGTTGACGGCGCGGGCGATATCGGCCACTCCGGTCAATGTCCGCCCCTGTTCGGCGGCGGCTCCGGCGATCTTCTCCACCACCACCGTCGCGCCCACTCCGCGCCGGCCCGCGCTGTGCAGGCCGTCCTGGACAGCGATATCGTCGTTCACCACGACCGCCGCGACCTCGATCCCCGTATCCGCCGCGAGTTCGGCGGCCATCTCGAAGTTCATGACGTCACCGGTGTAGTTCTTGACGATGTGGACAACACCGGCGGCCGAGTCGACGGCTGTGGTGGCGGACAGGATCCGGTCCGGGGTGGGGGAGGTGAAGATCTCACCCGCGCAGGCGGCGTCGAGCATGCCGGGGCCGACGAAGCCGGCATGCAGCGGTTCGTGGCCGGAACCGCCGCCGGAGACCAGCGCGACCTTGCCGGGTCGGGGCTTTTCGGCGCGGAAGACGATCCTGTTGTCCAGGTCGACGCGTAACTCGGGATGGGCCCCGGCCATTCCGGAGAGGGCGTCGCGGACGATATCGGCCGGGTCGTTGATCAGTTTCTTCATGGTTCTCCTGTCACGCCGCACCATGGGCACGTCGTGAGCTGTACGGTCGTGACTTCCGTGGTTCACTCATGGGGAATTCCGATGATTTCGAACAATATTCGACATTGTCGAACGAGGTTCGTAGAATACGTCGGTGTGGTGCCGTTCACAAGAGCCAGGGGAAATCTGATGGGGGCAGTCGCGTGATCCAGTCGGTCGACCGGGCCATCCGCATCCTGTTCGCGCTCCAGGGCGCGCGGCGAATGACACTGTCCGAGCTCGCGACAGAGCTCGGGCTTCCGGCCACGACGGTGCACGGCATCGTCCGGACCCTGGCCGCGCACGGTGTCGTGGTCCAGGAATCCGGTGGGGGCCGCTATCGGCTCGGTCCCGCCGTCCTGCGGTTCGGCAATGTCTATCTCGATACGCTCGACCTGCGGGCCCGCGCGCTGACCTGGTCCCACGACCTGGCGCGCAGTACCGGACTGGCCGTGCGGGTCGGTGTGCTCTTCGGCGACGCCGTGGTGGTGATCCATCACGAGGCCAGACCGGACGGCAGTCGGCAGATGCCGGAGGTGGGAATCGAGATACCCGCGCACGCCTGCTCTCTGGGTAAGGCCATGCTCGCGTTCCGGCCGGTGCTCGACGACGCGCCACTGCGCAGTATGACCGGGGAAACGATCACTTCCGCGCTCGCCCTACGCGAGCATCTGCGCTCGGTCGCGGATACCGGCCTGGCCTTCGAATGCGACGAAGCGGTGCTCGGCGAGTCCGGTGTGGCCGGAGCCATCTTCGATGGCGACAGCGACGTTGCGGGTGCGGTGGGCGTGGTCGTACCCACATCGGAATGGCCGGTTTCCACGGCGACCGTCGACGCGGTTCGGGCCACGGCCCGTACCATCTCCCGTGAACTCGGTTGCACCCGTTGGCCCGCTGCCCCCGACCACGGCTCCTGATTCGCCCCGTGATTTGCCCCGGCCGGCGCCGACCGGGGCAAATCGGTGCTTATCCGTGCAGTCCGGTGCCGGTGGTGGCGGCGAGGTATCGACGCCAGCCGCCGTAGGAAGTGATATCCGTTGCGTTACCGGCGGATTCGTAATCGCAGGCGAAGCCGGTGACCCATCGGCCCGAGGAGAGCTCGACCTTGCCGAGCGCCATGGGCGCGGGAAGATCGTTCAGGAACGAGCCGAGGGCGGCGGGGGAGAGGCGATACAGTTCGCCGGGAAGTGCTCTGCCCGCGCCGGGTCCGACGCGAAGCAGCCCCGGTTTGGGTGGTGCGGCGGCGAGTTCGACCATGCGGTACGCATCGGAGGTCGTGACCTCCCCCAGATACCGGGCCGATGCCCGGACGAGCTGATGATGCAGGGGCAGACCACGCAGATGCGCGCCCACGACGAGCAGGTCGGTGCCCTGATCGGTCAGCGGTGGCGGGGCCGGTTCGCCGAGCAGTTCGGCGGCCAGATCGATCCCCACCTGGTCGGCGAAGGCGGGGGTTATCAGCATGACCCCGAACGGATCGCCGCTCGTGGTCTCGACCCCCGGTACCGCGACCGCCGCCAGATCGAGCAGATTGCAGAAATTCGTGAAGGTGCCCATCCGGCGGTTGATCGACACCGGTTCCGCCGCGACCTCGGCGATCGTCGGATGCTCGGTGGTCGTGGGCAACAGCAGCGCGGAACAGTTCTCGAATATGCGGCGGGCGGCCGCCGTCGCATGAGCGAGCCGATCCAGATCCTCGGAGTACCGATAGGCGGGTGGTTGGGCGGCGGCATTGATGATCCGGGCCACGACCGGATCGGTGCCGTCCGGGTGGCTGCGCACGAATTCGCCCACGGCAGCGTAGCGTTGCGCCACGAGAGCCCCGTCGTACAGCAGTTTCGCGGCATCCAACAGTTCGGTCACATCGATCGTCTCGATACGTCCGCCGCGTTCCCGCCACCGCTCGACCGTCGCGTGGAACGCCGCGCGGTAGGCCGGTGTGAGGGCCGTCAGATTGTGTTCCGTCGGAACGGCGATCGTGGCGTGCGGCGGGGCCGCCTGGGGAGCGTCGACGGGCCACGATCGGGAACGGGGATCACCGGGGTCGGCGCCGATCATCGCCCTGGCCACGATGGTGGCCAGGGGCAGGTCCCGGGCGAAAACGGTGACGGTGTCGTAGTCGACGCACGCGGGTACGACACCGGTGGTGGAGACCAGACCTCGGGTCGGTTTGATGCCGACGATACCGTTCAACGCGGCCGGGACCCGGCCCGAGCCGGCGGTATCGGTCCCGACGGCGGCGTCGACCATACCGAGCGCGACCGCAACCGCCGAACCCGAACTACTGCCGCCGGAGACCCGCTCCGGCGCGATGCTGTTGCGCACCGCTCCATAGGGACTGCGCGTTCCGACGAGACCGGTGGCGAACTGGTCGAGGTTCGTCTTTCCGAGTATCAGGGCGCCCTGCTCGATCAGTCGAGCCACGGCCGGGGCGGTGTGTGTCGGGGTGGTCGCGAAGTCCGGACACGCACAGGTGGTGGGTATTCCGGCGATATCGATATTGTCCTTGACCGCGACGAGCAGCCCGGCCAGCGGCAGGGTTTCCCCCGTCGCCACCCGGACGGCGATCGTCCTCGCCTCGGCGAGCACCTCGTCCTCTTCCCGCAGGGTGATCCAGACCTCGGGCCGGTGGTGTTCGCGAATGGTCCGATACGCGCGGATCACCCGGTCGCAGATCGCGGCCTCGGACCGTTGCGCGGAGAATTCATCGAGAACGTGATCCACTGTCATAGCTCTCCTCGGGTATCGATCGCCACCAGTGGCGCCCCCGCCGTAACCTGTTCGCCTGCCGTCACGGTGACTTTTCGGACCGTACCGGCCACCTTTGACACAACCGGCAATTCGAGCTTCATCGCCTCGAGTAGCAGGAGGGTGCTGCCGGCTTCGACGCGCTCGCCCTCGGCGACCTCCACGCGCCACACACTCGCCATCATGGGCGCCGGGACGAGATGGCAGTCGTCGGGGAGATCCGGTGGTATGACGGGTCCGGTCGGACTCTCGGTAATCGCGATCGGTTCGGCCGTGCCCGCCCCGCCGAATTCACCGCTCTCCTCCCAACGGCGACGTTCGTCCGCGAAAGCGGCCCGGCGGCGCTCCTCGGTGTCCGCGATATCCCGTTCGTTCTCCCGCAGGAATTCGAGATGTTCTGCGAAGGCGAATTCACCGGTGACCGTTTCCATGTCGTATCGACCGGCCACCATCTCCGCCCGCAGCTCGGTCAGTTCGTCCGCGGCCACCGGATACCACTCGATGCGATCGAAGAACCGCAGCAACCACGGTTTGCCGCTCTCGAACGGAGGTCGTTGCCGATAACCCGACCAGATGGGCACGGTGCGGCCCACCAGCTGGTATCCGCCCGGGGACTCCATACCGTAGACGCAGAGGTATTTACCACCGATACCGACGGCATCGGCAGGGGTCCAGGTGCGGGCAGGGTTGTATTTCGTCGTCACCAGACGATGCCGCGGGTCCAACGGAACCGCCAGTGGCGCACCCAGATAGACATCACCGAGACCCAGCACCATGTACTGCGCCGAGAAGACGATTCGGCGTACGTCCTCGACACTGTCGAGTCCGTTGACCCGCCGGATGAACTCGATATTCGAGGGCAGCCATGGCGCATGGGGCCGCACCCCGTGCTCGTAACGTTCGATCGCCTGCCGGATGGCAGGGTCGTCGAACGACAGTGGCAGCCGCACCAGTCGGCTGCGCACGCGCAGGTCGGCCGTATCGGGGATCTCATCCTCGAGCTCGTCGAGCAACCGCACCACCGTGCGCTGATCGATGACATCCGGATGGAAGTGGATGTGTAGGGAGCGCACCCCGGGGGTGATATCGATCAGGCCCGGGATACCGGCCTCGTGCAGTCGGTCGTGCAACGCCTGCACGCGCATGCGCAGTCCCAGATCGAGTTCCATCGGGCCGTACTCGACCAGGACATTGTCGTCCCCGCCGCGTAGATATTTGACCTCGGGGGTGCCGGTGCCCGCCTCCCGCCGGTCGAGCACACCGTTATCGCTTTCCCTGGTTCCGAGCAGATCGGGTGTCGGCAGATTGCGGCCGCGCAACGCCGGCGACGACCGGAACGTGGCGGTGCGGTCGTCGGCCACCGGGACGAAGCGAACGCTGTCGCCGGGACGCATCTGTCCCAGTTTCCAGCGATGCGCGGAGATCACGGTCAGCGGGCATGCGAAACCACCCAGACTCGGTCCGTCCGGTCCGAGCAGGATGGGGGTGTCGCCGGAGAGATTGAGCGCTCCCACGCTGTAGGGGCAGTCGTGCAGATTCGACGGATGCAGTCCGGCGTCGCCACCGTCGGAACGCGCCCAGGTCGGTTTCGGTCCGTCCAGGCGCAAACCGGTGCGGTTCGCGTGGGGTTGCACACGCCAGGTGGTCTCGTAGAACAGATCGATATCCGCGGGGGTGAAATAGTCGGGGGCCGGCTGAGGTCCCTCTCCGACACCGACATACCAGGTGTGGGTGAATTCCGGTCGATCGGCGGGGGGTATCGGCTCGGGGGCGAGGAGACCGCCGGCATCCGGTTTGATACCGAGGATGTCACCGGTGGCGACGGCCCGCCCCGTGACGCCGCCGAACCCGCCGAGGGTGAAGGTGGCCGCGCTTCCGTGGTAGTCGGGTGCGAGTATTCCGCCGCGTACCGCGAGGTAGGTCCGCAGACCGGTGTCCACGGGTGCGCCGATATCCACCACCGCGCCCGCGGGTACGGTGACGGGTTCCCACATGGGGACCGGCCGGTCGTCCACGGTGACCGGGGCCTCGGCTCCGGCCACACAGATGACCGTCGTATCGGTGAAACGGATTCTCGGGCCCTGTAGGGTCGCCTCGAGGCCGTTCTCGCCCAATGGGTTCCCCACCGCCCGGTTGGCGAGTCGGAAGGACAGATCGTCGAACGCGCCCGATGGCGGGATCCCGACACTCCACAGTCCCAGGCGTCCCGGATGGTCCTGAATGGTGGTGGAGACACCGGCGCGCAGAATCTCCATTCTCGGTCGAATCGAGGACAGACCAGTCAATGTCGTCGTCGTATGGCGCGCGTCGAGCATGGGAGTGCTGGTGACGACCGCGCGCAGCTGGGGGAGGTTGGTCGTGATACCGAATACACGGGTTTCGTCGAGCGCGGACCGAAGTCGGTGCAGGGCCTCGGTGCGGCTTTCCCCGTGGGTGATGATCTTCGCGATCATCGGGTCGTAGAAGGGGGTGATCTCGCTACCGGTTTCGACCCAGGTCTCCACCCGCGCGGTGGCGGTTGGCAGGGTCACCTCGGTCAACATGCCCGCATCCGGGCGGTAGTCGTTACCCGGGTCCTCGGCGTACACCCGCGCTTCGACCGCGCATCCGGTGAGCGCCGGTCCGGAGTCGGGTATGCCGTCGAGGAACCCGGTGTCGCCGCCGGCCAGACGCAGCATCCATTCGACGAGGTCGATACCCGTCACGGCTTCCGTCACCGGGTGCTCCACCTGGAGCCGGGTGTTCACCTCGAGGAACGACGCCTCGGCGCGTTCGACGTCGTAGATGAACTCGACGGTGCCGGCGGACCGGTACCCGACCGCGCCGAGCAGGGCGCGGCTCGACTCGAGCAACCGTTCGGACACCGCATAGGGGAGAGCGGGTGCGGGTGCTTCCTCGATCACCTTCTGGTTCCTGCGTTGCAGGGTGCAGTCCCGGGTGCCCAGGGATAGCACGCGACCCCGGCCGTCGCCGAAGATCTGCACCTCGATATGGCGGGCCCGAGTGACGAACCGTTCCAGATACACCTCGGTGGAACCGAAGTTGCTCCGGGCCAGCCGTATCACCCGACGGTAGGCGTCCGACAGTTCGTCCGGTCCGGTGCACGCGGCCATGCCGATACCCCCACCGCCGCCCGCCGCCTTGAGCATGACCGGATAGCCGATGCGTTCGGCCTCGGCCAATGCCTCGGTGAGTCCGGTGAGCAGTCCGCTGCCGACGACCAGGGGAACCCCGGCCGCCGCGGCGGCCTGCCGGGCGCTGTGCTTGTCGCCGAACAACCGGATGTGTTCGGCGGACGGGCCGACGAATGTCAGACCCGCCGCCTCGATCCGGGCGGCGAAGTCGGCATTCTCCGAGAGGAAACCGTAGCCCGGATGGACGGCGGTCGCGCCTGCTGCCAGCGCCGCCTCGATCACGGCGTCGCTCCGCAGATAGGATTCGGCGGCCGGTGCCGGTCCGAGACGGACTGCCCGCTCGGCCATCCGGACATGGGGGGCGCCCTCGTCGGCGTCGGAGAAGACCGCGACCGTCTCGATGCCCAGCCGGCGCGCGGTGCGCAGGACACGGCAGGCGATCTCGCCCCGATTCGCCACCAGCAGACGATCGGGCAGGGGTGCATGCATCGTTGTATACAGCTGCTGGGGGGATGCGGTCACGAGCGGTCCTCTCGACGTGGAACGGGGCCGTGGGCGCCCCGTATCGGAATCGACAATCAGGTCTTGGTGGCGCGGGCCAACCTGGTCAGCTGCAGCACCTGACCGGCCCGGTCGGTCACAACCCGACGCGACTGGTCGATATGCGCGAGCAACCGGGTCCTGGCATCGACCAGATCGTGGTCGAGCACGGCCTCGGCGATGGCGATATGTTCCTCGATCGTCGCCAGCATGCGATCGGGCGTGAGGTAGTCGAACATTCGGACCGGCCGAATGCGTGCGTTCACCGTCGCGAGCGCCTCGGTGAGCGCGTGATTGCCGGAGGCCGCGAGCAGCACCATGTGGAACTGCTCGTCCGCGTCGACGAATCCCGCGTCGGGGTCGGGCGGTGCGGCGCGGAACGCCCGCCAGCGCTCCACTTCCGGTAACAGCACGGCTCGGTCGTGTGCGAGATCGGGGTCGGCGAGTATGCGTTCGATGCCCCGGGACTCGAGGGTGATGCGCAGTTCGTAGTAGTCCCCGAGAGCGTCGAGCCGCGGCCGGTACGGAAACAGGCCCATATCGCGGCGTTCGACGAGACCGTCCGCCTGGAGTCGGGCCAGTGCCTCCCGGACGGGGGTGCGGGAGACGTTGTACCGTTCGGCGAGGCGCTCTTCCCCCAACCGCTCGTCGGGTGACAGTCCGCCCGCCATGAGTTCGTCCCGCAATGCCCGATACACGCTGTCGGCACGCGATTGTCGTCTGGGTCGTAGTTCTGACACGGGCGCAGCCTAGAGGGTCATGGCGGAACGCACCGTGGCGACGGCGGCCGCTCCGCCCTCGCCCGAGGAGGTGACCCGACCGCCGGCGAGTACGTAGTAGCGGCGGGCCGCCCGGAGCGCGAACCCGATGTGTTGTTCGACCAACAGGACTCCGAGATCGCCGCGAGCGGTGAGCGCGGTGATGGTGTCCTCGATCTCGGCGACCACCGACGGTTGGATGCCCTCGGTCGGTTCGTCGAGGATCAGCATGCGCGGCTCGGTGATCAGGGCCCGGGCGATGGCCAGCTGCTGGCGCTGCCCGCCCGACAGCAGCCCGGCGCGACGATCGAGCAGTTCCCGCAGGGCGGGAAACAGATCCAGTGCCTCGTCGATCAGGGTTCCACCGCGCTTACGCCCGTCGGCCACCACCCGCAGGTTCTCCGCCGTGGTGAGATGACCGAAGCACTGCTGCCCTTGCGGTACATAGGCCAGGCCGCGGCGGACACGGGCGCTCGGCCGCAGCGAGGTGATATCCGCGCCGTCGAAGAGGATTCTGCCCCGGGTGGTCTTCACCAGCCCCACTGCCGCCCGCAACAGGGTGGTCTTACCCGCGCCGTTGTGTCCCATGACGGCGACGACACCATCCGCGGGCACCTCGAGGTCGACGCCGTGGACGACCTCGGTGCGGCCGTAACCGGCGTGTACGTCGACGAGTTCGAGCATCGTGTCACGCTCCCTTTCGCTCGGATACCGTGATCCGTTCCGTCTCCTCGCCCCCGGCGCTCCCGAGATAGACCTCCTGCACCCTCGGATCGGCCTGGACCTCGGCGACCGATCCTTCGGCGAGCACCCGGCCGCGGGCCAGTACGGTCACCGAGGTGGCGAAGGAGCGCATGAAGTCCATATCGTGCTCGACCACCACCACGGTGCGTTCGGCGCCGATCCGACGCAGCAGTCGACCGGTCTCCTCCCGCTCCTCGTGACTCATCCCCGCCACCGGCTCGTCCAACAGCAACACCGACGCGTCCTGCACGAGCAGCATGCCGATCTCCAACCACTGTTTCTGCCCGTGCGCCAATACCCCTGCGGGCCGGTCCCGCAGGTGTCCCAATCCGATGGTCTCCAGGGCCCGCTCGATCGATTCGGAGACGTCGGCCGGCCGCCGGCGCAGCATCGTCCACCACGAGCGCCCGGCCCCCGCGGCGATATCCAGGTTCTGCGCGACGGTCAGCTGTTCGAAAACGCTGGCGGTCTGGAAGGTGCGACCCACTCCCAGCCGCGCGATTCGATGCACCTTCTTGCCCAGGAGCTCGACCCCCGACTTCTGCACCGAGCCGGTCGCGGGCACCAGGCCGGTGATCGCATCGATGACCGTCGTCTTACCGGCGCCGTTGGGGCCGATCAGGAAACGCAGATCACCCTGCAGCAGCGTGAGATCCACATCGGAGACCGCCTTGAACCCGTCGAACTCGACGGTCAGCCCCCGGACCTGGAGGTATTCGCTGCCCATACCGGCGTTACCGCCGGCGGTCGGTCCCCGGTCCACGGTCTTGGTAAGACTCGTTCGCTGTCCGGTCATGACGACGCTCCTACCGGAGTGGTGAGTGCCGGCTCCAGCCCCTCATCGGTTGGAGCCGGCCGATCGGCGTCCTTCCCGCGTCGCCGCCGCAGGGTGGCAAGTCCTGCAAGACCGGCTGGGAAGAACCCGACCACGACTATGAAGAGAACACCCTGCGCGTAGGTCCACCCCGACGGAAAGTTCTCCGACAGGCCGGTCTGTGCCCAGGAGACCGCGACGGCCCCCAGCACCGGACCCAGCAGGGTTGTACGGCCTCCGATCGCGACCCCGATCAGGAACGCGATGGAGGGCACGACGCCGACATCGGCGGGGGAGACGATCCCCACAATCGGCACGAACAGCGCCCCGGCCACACTGGCGAACAACGCCGCCACGGCATAGGCGACCACCTTGACCACAGCCGGGTCGTAGCCGAGGAACCGGACGCGTTCCTCTTGATCACGCACCGCGACCAACAACTCCCCGTAGCGACTGTCCATGAGTTGCCGGGCGATCGCGACCACCACCAACAGTGTCGCGGCCGCGATGAAGAACAGCAGTCGGCGATTGACCGGATCGTTGAGTGCCAGCCCGAAGAAGCTGCGGAAACGGTTGAGGCCGTTGCTGCCGCCGGTGCTCTGCTGTCCCACCAGCAGTATTGCGAAAGCAGCCGCCAGCGCCTGCGAGAGAATCGCGAAATAGGCGCCCTTGACCCGGCGGATGAACACCCCGAACCCCAGCAAAACCGCCACCAGGGTCGGGATCAGCACGATGCCCAGCACCGTCACCACCGGCGAGGTGAACGGAACCCAGTAGGCGGGTAGTTCCCGAATACCGGCGATCCGCATGAAATCGGGGACGGCGTCACCACGTAGTTGTGCGTCTGCGATCTTCAGGTGCATCGCCATGATGTAGGCGCCGAGACCGAAGAACACACCCTGCCCGAGGGTGAGCATTCCGCCCCGGCCCCAGGCCAGGCCGATGCCCACGGCGACGATGCCGAAGCACAGGAACTTGCCGAGCAGGGCGAGGCGGAAGTCCGAGAGCGCCGCCGGCGCCACCACGAAGAGCGCGACAGCCGCGACGGCGAATCCCGAATAGACCTTCCAGCGCGTTGCGAAATAGTTCCTCACACCAGACTCCTCGACCGGACCGTGAACAGCCCCTGCGGCCGGATCTGCAGGAAGACCACGATGATGACGAAAACCGCAACCTTCGCGACCGAGGCCGTCGTGCTGTACTCGATAAACGAATTGAGCAGCCCCAGCGCCACCGCCGCGATCACCGCGCCCTTGATCTGCCCGAGGCCGCCGATCACCACCACCAGGAACGCGTCGACCAGATAGCTCATCCCGGTGTTGGAACTGGTGGAACCGATCAAGGTGAGCGCCACCCCGGCGACCCCGGCCAATCCGGAACCGACGAAGAATGTGGTGATATCCGTTGCGCGGCTGGATATTCCGCTGGCCTCGGCGAGATCGCGATGCTGCACCACCGCGCGGATCCGCCGCCCCACCGGGGTGTATTTCATGGTCACCGCGACAGCGACCACGCAAGTGACGGCGAGCAGCATGATGAAGATCCGGGTTCTGGGTACCACCGCGCCCAGGATCTCGACGCCGCTGCCCAGCCATTCGGGTGTTACCACCCGCACCGCCGGTGCGCCGAAGATGTCCCGGGCCGCCTGCTGCAGGATCAGCCCCACCCCGAAGGTCACCAGCAGGGTGTCCAGGGGGCGGTCGTACATTCGTCGGATCAGTGTCACCTCGAGCAGCGCGCCCAACAGGCCGCCCACCAGGAAACCGATGACCAGCGAGGCGATCAGGGAGACACCGGCATCGGGAATCAGGTACTGCTGCACCGTGTACGCGGTGTACGAGCCGATCATGATGAAGGAACCGTGGGCCATATTGATAACGCCCATCTGGCCGAACGTGAGGGACAGTCCCAGTGCGGCAAGCAGCAGGATGGAACCCAGACTCAATCCGGTGAACATCTGTCCGATCAGTGTTTCCACGTCAGATCTCGTTTCTCGTCGAGCGCGGCGGCCGGTATGCGACGTCAGCCTCCGAGCCCCTCGGCCCACGGATAGTCGGTCAGATACGGATCCGGTTCGATCGGCCGTCCCGAGTCCCACACCGGGTGGATGAGTCCGTCCGGGCGGATCTCACCGATCCGGGCGGTCTTGGTGATGTGGTTGTTCTCGCCATCGATGGTCACCGTGCCCTCGGGGGCCGCGAAAGTGACTCCGTCGGCGGCCGCGAGCACATCCGCGACCGCGAACGATCCCGCCTTCTCCACGGTGTTCTTCCACAGATGGACCGAGACGTAGGCCGCCTCCATCGGGTCGGAAGTGGGCTTGTTCGCCCCGTATCTGGCCTGGTAGGAGCGCACGAACGCGGTGTTCACCGGATTGTCGACGGTCTGGTAGTAGTTCCAGGCGGTGAGCTGTCCGACGATATTGCGCAGCCCGATACCGGCAATCTCCTCTTCGGCGATCGATACCGACATGACCGGCATGTCCTGCGGTGTCAGGCCGACGCTGCGGTATTCCCGGAAGAACGCCACATTGGAATCGCCGTTGAGGGTGTTGAACACGGCGTCGGCATCGGCCGCGCGCACCTTGTTCACGATGGTGGAGAAGTCGGTGGAACCCAGTGGCGTGTAGTCCTCGCCCTTGATCTCCATTCCGTTCGCCGCCGCGTACGCCTTGATGATCCGATTCGCGGTCTGGGGGAAGACATAGTCGCTGCCCACCAGGTAGAGCGATTTGACGCCGCGCTGTTTCAGATAGTCCAGGGCGGGAACGATCTGCTGGTTCGTGGTGGCCCCGGTGTAGAAGATGTTCGGCGACGATTCCAGGCCCTCGTACTGGACGGGGTAGTAGAGCAGCGCGTTGTTGTCCTCGAACACCGGCAGCATGGCCTTGCGGCTCGATGAGGTCCATCCGCCGAAAACCGCCGCGACACAGTCACTGCTGATGAGCTTTTCGGCCTTCTCCGCGAAGACCGTCGGCTCCGAGGCTCCGTCCTCGCCGATGAGTTCGATCCGTTTACCCAACACACCACCGTCGGCATTGATCTGCTCGACGGCCAGGGCGATCGAATCACGCACGGTGACCTCGGAAATCGCCATTGTGCCCGACAGCGAGTTGAGCGAGCCGACCTTGATGGTGTCGCCCGAGGTATCGACGCAGGAGGTGGTGGTACGGGCGGTATCCTCGGTGGCCGAACTACCGCATGCGGTGGCCAGCAACGCGGTCACGCACAGTGTCACCGACAGGACCGGTGCGAATTTCCGTGCGCGGCGTGGCGAATCGTTGCCATGCGGGGGATGGTTGGTTTCGACAGATGTGGGCTGCTCGGTTCGGCCTGCACTCATGACTGCTCGGTTTTCGCTTTCTCGCACCAGCGGCGACCCGACCGGTCCCGGGCGACCACCCGTAACCGATCGAATCCGCACCCGCGCCGGCCGCCGAGGCGGCTCGGGGGCGGGCCGGAATGCGCTGCTCCCTCATCGAATTCGTTGTATACAACGCCGTATACACACTGAGTACGGTATGGCCGTTGTGTTTCGGCCATGTCTCCCGACGTGAACTTCGGGTATCCATCCCCGAAGCGGCCCGCTCACCTCGTTGCGGTGGCGGGCTGCCGTCCGTATTCGACAAGGGCGGTGACGTCCTGCGGTTTCCCAACCGTCCCGAGCCGGCTGCCGATAGGTGTCTCGTGCGGCCTCGGTGACGGGCAGCGGTATGTCTCCTTCCGCCGGCCTCGAGGCCGATGTCACGTCCTTGGCGGCCTGGGTGCTGGTGAACCAACCGGCGTGGGTGGGATCGAAGAAACCGTCGATACGGTTGCTCAGACCCGCCGCCATCAGCGGCGATGTGCGCAAGGTGGCCGCCGGGCCGGCATCGTCGACCCCCGCCGCGCGCTGCGGACTGTCGCCCGCGTCGAATGCGCCGGCGAATCCCTGCCACACGGGCGCCAAGGCCATCCGGGCCGCCGCCGGACCGCCGACGGCGAAGCCTGCCGTGCCCGAGCGGAGTTCCTGCGGGGTGCCGAGGATCGGTGCGTCGACGAATCTGTCGCCATGGGTATCCGCCAAAGCGGTGACGACCTCGGGAGCGACGGTCGCCGTATCGACCACCAAGGTCTGCGCCCATCCCGCTCGGGCCTCACCGTTCGGAATCGCCACCTCGAGGGTGCTCTCGTCGTCGGCCGGACAGAGAAGACGACATCTCGCTCATCGCCCACATCGTCCGGCGAGCGCATGATGCGGGCCCCTTGCGCCCGTAGGGTGTGGTCCGACCCGGGGTCCGGTTCCACACGCGCACGGTGTGGCCCGTGTCGAGCAACCGCTCGGCGAGCACGTGGCCCATCCTGCCCGATCCGATGATCGCTATCCGCATGGATTGCTCCCTCCCTTGCCTGTGCCCGAACGGTGGGTCATCCCGATCGGTTACGGCCTGCCGGGCCTCGGGCGCCGAATCGACGCTGAGGGTGTCATCGCGCGACTCGTACGCGATTTTCCGAGCTCAGCATCCATGCCTGCTTTTCGAGGTCATCGATGATGGTGTGAAGCAGATCGGAGGTGGAGGGATCCTCGGCGTCGACCTCGTCGTGGACTTCTCGGAGCACCCCCGCGGTGTGCCGCAGTTGCGTGGTGATCACGTCCACGATGACGGCGGTGTCGAGTTCACCCGGGTCCATCATGGGTTGCTCGGCCCCCGCGACGGTGCGAGGGCGGCCATCCGGCACGGTGTCGAGAGCCCGCATCCGTTCGGCGATGGTGTCGCTCGCGCCGCGGGCCACGTCGACGATCTCGTCGAGTTGTAGGTGCAGGTCGCGGAAGTTGTGGCCGACGACGTTCCAATGCGCTTGTTTGGCATTGAGATGGAGTGCGATGAGGTTGACCAGGACCCGCTGCAGATGGGTGGCGAGTGTGGTGGAGGCGCGGAAGCCGGGGGTCGAGTCGAAGCTGGACATCGGATTCTCCTTCGGTTCGAAGTGGTCTATCCGAGCTACGGTCGGTATGGGAAACGCCGGTAACGATGAACGTGGCGCCGAGGAAGCAACGGTGACTCGCCCGTCGATTCCGTCGGGAGTGGGCCGTCCCCGCGATCAACAAAGTCTAGAGCGATGGCGAAATACCTGAACCCGACCCGACACCCGATATGGAATCGCGACGCTTTTTCCGCCCCGCTGTGCCCGGAAGACCGAAAGATCATGCGGTGTGACCGGATCTTTGCCGCTCGGTATCGGGACGGCGACCCGCGCCGCCGCCTCCGAGGAACGAGGTGAGTAATGACGACGGTGCTGGTAACCGGTGGTACCGGGAAACTGGGCCGCGCGGTGGTCGAACGGTTGAACGACGGACGACACGAGATTCGCGTGCTGAGTCGCGCCCCGGCCGCGGACTCGCCATCGGTGCGACGAGTGGTAGGGGACCTGCGTATGGGCACCGGGCTCGATGTGGCCGTCGCCGGAGTCGAGGTGATCGTGCACTGCGCCACTACCAACGGTCGCGGCGATGTGGTGGCGGCCCGCCGGCTCGTCGAGGCGGCGCGCCACGGGGGCAGCGAACCGCATGTGGTGAACATATCGATCGTCGGGGTGGATCGGATTCCGCTGCCCTACTATCGCGCCAAGCTCGCGGCCGAGGAAGTGATCGCAGGCAGCGGTCTACCGTGGACGACCCTGCGTGTCACCCAATTTCACGATCTATTGGCCACCGTCTTCCACTGGCAGCGATGGTTACCGATCACTGTCGCTCCGTCCGGTTTTCGGTTCCAGCCGATCGATATCGGTGATGTCGCCGATCGGCTGACCGCCCTGGCCGTGGGTGAACCCGTCGGTCGCGCAACCGATCTGGGCGGGCCGCAGGTGCGTACCATGCGTGAACTGGCCCGCGCCTACCACTCGATCGTCAAGCGGCATCGGCCGGTGGTGTCGCCGCATATTCCGGGCGCGATTGCACGCGGCTACTCCGAAGGGTGGAACCTCGTAATCGAAAATCCCTATGGCACAGTCACGTTCGAACAGTTCCTGCTCGCTCGATCCGAGAACCGTTACAGCTGAACGAAATACCGTAAATCGTTGTGCACGAAGCTTTTCGGATCACTCTGCCTCGAGTTGTACCCGTACGATGACCCGGCCGCGCTCGTCGCGTCGTGCCACCGCGTGCCCGGTGCGGTCGACTCCGTTCAGGCGCACCGTGATCGGGCCGCCTTCCCCGAGGAAATTCCGCCACCAACTCTTCTTGTCCGGTATGGCGACACCGATGAGGAGTTCGTCGCCACGCCGACGGTAGTTCACGGGTGTGCTGAACGTTTTACCGGACCGCCGCCCCACATAGGTGATCACCGTGAAGCCTTTTCCCATCAGGGATCCGACGATCGGTGCTTCGAGCAAACCCACCACACCGGCATTGAAACCGCGTGCGAGGCGACCTGGCAATGAGTTGGAATCCACAGGGCCCTCCCGGGGCGGTATACCAATGCGGACGAATATGTGGACGAATACCGACACCCTACCGTGTTACGCGCCGCACCCACGAGGATCGTGGGCGCGCACCCGTCGATCCTCCGGCGCGACCTCCGGTGGCTATCGGAGGCCGGCTCCCGGCCCACCGCGGTCGAGGGGATGCTGCTGTCGGGCGGAGTGTTCGATACCACCGGAGTCACTCCGACCGGAGGTGCTCACTTCGTGCTCTACGGACTCGGCATCGGTCGACGCGGCCGGCGCCCCCGGACAATGCGGCACTGTGGGCCGGCCGGTGACCCCACCACCGCTCGGTGCGATCGTCGCCACCGAAGCGGCCGTGGTTGCCCATCCGACTGCGGGCATCGAGCCCGGGGATATCTTCGTCGCGGTACCCGGCTGCCTGTTTCCCGCGGCGCACCGCGGGTACCGCGTACCCGTCCGACAACACCACCTGCGTAGCGCGGAGGAACCATGCGGATCGGATACAAGCTCGCCGCTGAGGCCTTCGGGCCCGCCGAGCTCGTTCGGCAGGCCATCCGGGCCGAAGAGGTCGGGTTCGATTTCGTGGAGATCAGCGACCACTACCATCCATGGCTCGATGAGCAGGGGCACTCCCCGTTCGCCTGGACGGTGCTCGGCGCGATCTCCGCCAATACCGAACGTATCGGCCTGGCCACCGGGGTCACCTGCCCGACCGTGCGCTATCACCCGGCGATCATCGCCCAGGCTGCCGCCACCCTCGCCGTACTGTCGGAGGGGCGGTTCACGCTCGGTCTCGGTTCCGGAGAGCGGCTCAACGAGCATGTGGTGGGTGCAGGCTTCGGTGTCGATGTCGCGGAACGACAGCGCATGCTGCGCGAAGCGGTGGAGATCATCCGACTGCTGTGGGAGGGCGGTCACCGATCGTACGAGGGTCGGTATCTGCGATTGTCCGAGGCTCGGGTCTTCGATCTGCCCGACGAACCGCCGGTGATCGCAATAGCCGCCGGTGGGCGACGGGCGGCCCGGCTGGCGGCCGAACTGGGTGACGGCCTGTTCGCCACCGAGCCGAAGCCGGCGATCACCGCGAGCTACCACGAGGCGGGTGGAACCGGGCCCCGATACGCCGAGGTGCCCGTGGCCTGGGCACCGGACGAACACACCGCCGCACAGGCCGCGTTGAAAACCTCCCGATGGGCGATAACCGGATGGAAGGTGATGAGCGAACTGCCCAATCCGGCCAATTTCGCGGCGGCGAGCGGCACCGTGCGTGAGGAGGACATCCTCGACGCCTTCGCCTGCGGCCCCGATCCGCAGCGTTTCCTCGCTGCCGCCCAGCCCTATGTCGATGCCGGGTTCGATCATCTGGTCATGCTGAACGCCGGGCCCGACCCGGACGGTTTCCTCGACTTCTATCACGAGCAACTGGACGAACAGCTGCGGAAACTGACACCGCGAGCAGCGTGATCACGAGCAGAGACCCCGTGATCGCAATCGGTATCGCACGGGACGCATCAACAAGGACGCATCAACAAGGAGGACTCCATGCAGCGAGGAAGTAGTAAGCACGGACCCGCCCGAGACGATGAACTCGCCCACGAACTACAGGGCACACCGCGCGCCAACCGGGCCGGTCCGGCCGAAGAATGGCATGACCCGGATTCGCCCGTCGACGACAGTATCGTGCAGGAGCGGATCGACCGAACCGAACGCCCCTACCAGTACACCCCGAAGACCGCGGATTGACACCGCAACTCACGGTGTCGTGCCGGTGACTCGGCCGCCGTACAACGGCGGCCGAGTCGTGTGCGGCTACGAGGGGCGGATGGCCACCGCGTCGACTTCGAACAGCATGTCCGGCAACGCCAGGGTGGCGACGCCGAGCAGGGTTTGCGCGGGTGGTCGATCGCCCCAGATCTCGGTGACCTTTTTTCCGAGGATCGCCAGTTTGCCGGGATCGTGGTCGACGACATAGGTGCGCAACTGGGCCACATCACCGAAGCCGGCCCCCGCCGCGGTCAGCGCGATACCCAGATTCGCGAAGGCGTGATCGACCTGTTCGACGAAGTCGTCACTCGTGGGATTCCCCTGCGAATCCGAGTCGTACTGCCCCGCAATGAACACCAGTTCACCTCGGGTGCGAGCGATATGGCTGTACCCGAACGGGAGGGGATCGTGGAGTTCGGGCGGGTTGATGAAATCGATTGCCATGGCCGACGGCACCATCCTTTCGGGGAGCTACGCTGTCCCGAGGTCGACGACGCAGCCCGGCGAACTGTGACATCCCGGTAGGGGGTGGTCGTCGCGGCTGCACTGACGACGTACCGAGGCGGGCCACCATCCTACGGTCGGCGACGGAGGCGGGATCATGGGCCGGTCGCCGGTCGCCGGTTGTGCGGATGGCGATCGGCCCACGCCCGTCAACGGGGTCAGTCCTGCTCACACAGGGTGCGCGCCTGGTCCATGGTCTTGTACGCGTCGGCGGGGGTGCGGCGACCGAGCCCGCAGGCGGCGGCCACATCGACCTGCCGGCCCACGGCGGTCTCGATCGTGTCGAGCAGGCGACGTTGTTCGTCGAGGGTGCTGCTCTCGTGCAGGAACCCGGCGACGAACCTGGTCTGCTCCGGCAACCGCAGACCCGACAGGGCCCGGTAGAACGCCGGTTCGGATTGCGGCGGTTCGTCTCCGGCGGCGAACGGCGCGTGCACGTACTCCAGTGTGCGACCTTCCGGCCAGGCGGCGGCCAGCGCATTGGCCAGGCGCACCAGGGGACGAGCGGAGCCGATTCCGGTCAACGCCTTGTGCCCGAGGTCGCCCAGGCACAGGTGGACACCGAAGCGGGTACCGGCCGGGGTCGCAGCGACCAAGCGGTGGACACCGGCCGCCATCCGGTTCGCGACGAACCCACCCAGCGGCCCCGACTTGGCGACGAACACCGTCTCCACCGGCAGTTCCAGCTGGAACAGCACATCGTCACCGCCCTCCTCGCGGATCGCGGTGATATCGCGCAGGGTGGCCTCGGCGAATGCGGCGCGATGACCGAACATTCGTGTGGGCCCCATGGTGAACATGGTCAGGTCGAGATCGCCGGGGATACCCACCTGGAAATCGACATCGGACAGCTCCGGCCGCTCGCTCTTCAAGCGGTCGAACACCTTTCGGTTGGTCCGATACCAGCTCAGATATTTCAGGTCCAGGTTCTCGCCACGGAGGTGATGTCCCTTGCGCACCCGGTAGTTCTGCTGATCCTTGTAGTTCGACCAATTACCGGGCCGGGCGATCTCCAGATCGGTATGGTCGGCGAAACTCGTGATCAGACCCGCCACCCAGTCCCGGCGGTCTCCGGTCTCCCCATCCGGCAGATATCGCAGGCTCGCGCCCAACCGCTCGACCGCGGCGCGCATGGCGTCCTCGGCGGTGTCTCCGGGCAGTGTGCCGACCAGTAGTGCGCGGCGTTCGGACATCAACGACTCCTTGCTCGCTCCGATACGATCGCGCCCACCCTCGAAACCCCACTCGAGGAGGGTTCTCGGTCGAAAACCGAAAAAGCCTTGTTCGAGCGGTATTTCGCGACGCGGGCAACCGATGTGTTTCGACTATCGCACACTACGTCCACGCGTGCCGGAAAGCCGATCCGGTTCCGCTCCATCGTGGTTCGTCCCCACCGTCTCCTGGACAAGGGTTATCCCAAGGCGTTATCCCAAGGGCGTTATCCCAAGGACAATGGCGGGGAGGGTGGGAACACGACCGGAAGCGCGGCCAGCGCCCGATGGAACGGCCCCGGCCGCCAGGCCAGGCGCTCCGCGGGCCCGGCCAACCGCATCTCGGGGAGAGCGTCGAGCAGCGTGTCGATGGCGTATTGAACGGTCAGGTATGCGACGGACTTCGCCGGGCAGGTATGCGGTCCGGTGCTCCACGCCAGGTGCGAGCGGTTGCCGATATGACTGCCCCCGGTCACCTCCGGATCGCTGCGGATCTCCGGATCGTTGTTGCAGCCGGTGAGACTGATGACGACCGGTTGATTCGCGGGCAGCCAGGTGTTCTCGACCATGATCGGCTGCCGCGGATAGGTGGTGCAGAAGTTCGCCATCGGTGGGTCGTCGAACAAGACCTCGTCGAGGGCATCGATCGTCGACAGATTCCTGCCGTAGTCGTCCCCGAACCCGAACCGGTCATCGGTGAGCATCAACAGCAGCGCGTTCGTGATCAGGTTGCGTTGCGCTTCGAATCCCGCACCGTAGAAGCTCATCAGCTGCGCGAATATCTCCACATCGTCGAGTTCGGTGGGATGCCGGACCAATCGGGAGGTGACATCGTCGCCGGGCCGTTCGCGTCGGAGTCGGATCAACTCCAACAGTGCTTCCTTGATCATCCCCATACCCCGGGCGGCCTTGGCGGTATCGACGGTGTCGAAGCGCGCGGCCATCCCGGAAGCCACCTGTTCCCCCAGGTCGGTGGGGCAGCCGACCATATGGTTGAGCACCTGTAGCACGAGCGGAAACGCGTACTGGCTCACCAGGTCGGCGGAACCGGCCGCGCAGAAATCGTTGATCAGCGGTTCGGCGACCTGCTGGACCGTGGACGGCAGAGTGTGCAGGTCGATCCCGTCGATGGCGTCCACGGAGGCCTGCCGATAGCGGGCGTGGGCCTCTCCGGTGTTGTATCGCGCGGCCGGATACCACTCCATCATCGGGCGGACGGGAGAGTCCGCCGGAATGGTGTTCTGCCAGGCACGCGGATCGGCCGGGAAATGATCGGGATCGTTGAGGATGCGCACCGCGGCCTTGTAGCCGATCACCAGGGTGGCCGGTACGTCGGGGGCGAGTTCGATCGGAACCATCGAGCCGTACCGCCGCCGCATCTCCTGGTAGGCGCGATGCGGGTCGGCGGAGAACTCGGGAACGTACAACGGCACCCGCTCCTCGTCGGGGCCGACCGGTGAACCGTGCCGCACGGGACACAGCCCGCTCGCGGCAAGCGGATGGCGGGGCAAAGGGGAAGGTTGGCTGGTCAAGGACATGACTCCAGAGGTGGGAAACGGAAAACCGGCGAATGCTCGAAGGTTTTCCTCAGAGCTGTCTGCTCGTTCGACACCACCGCACAGCGCGCTCGTTGCCGGGGTATCTCCTCCTGCGGATCACGGCCGTGGGGAAGATCGGTACTGCGGGGGGCACGGTCGAACACAAAGGCAGAAACTTGCTCGAAGAACACATTTTCGTTGGCGGTCAAAACTACCGTTTGTCGGAGTGATACCGCAACGTGCCGGCAACGCTCGGAATCATCGAGCCGGTCCCCGCGGCCGGTGCGTTCCTCCTCGTCCCGCATTCGAGAGCGTCATCTCGCGCATCGCGCAAGCCAGGGCCGGTATGGCGATTCTCATAGAAGGCATATCGCCTCTTTTCATGTGGTGATTTCGCGGGTTTCGCATCCCTGGCGAAATCGGCAGGGAAGGAGTCGTATGGAACGGGCCGGCCGGAAGCTGCGGACGGGAATGGCCGGTATCGGCGTGGGTGGTGAACTTCTGTCGCGGCGGAGCGGGCGCGGCTGCGCGGTCTCCGGCCCGGCGGCATACTGACCCCGGCCGTACCGCGCATCGGCGGGTTCATGCCGATCATGACCGTCTGCCATTCGGGTGTGCTCGTCTTCCTCGAACAGTACGGCCGTGACAGCGGCCTGATGGCGGGTGTCGGGGGCCTTCTTCATGGTCGAGCTGGGGTCGGTATCGGAACGGTTCTGCTCGATTCGGTACTCGTCGGTACTCGGTGGCCCCGGTTGTGCCGCCATATACGGGGTGGTGTCGTACAGGCCGGGCTCGAGTAGGTCTGCCGAACCCGGTGGGTGCCCGACCGAGCGTGATGGTGAACACGTCTCCGAGGTGTGGACCGGCCGATGCCCGCCCGGATGGCATCGACGGGGTTTCCCGTGCGGAGGCGGCGGTATCCGAGCGTCATGACCGACATCACCGATGCTTCGACACCGCTGCCCGGTACGGTCGACGGCGTGCGGCCACCCGTGACCACCGCGGCCGACGAGATCGCGGCGGCGCTGCGTCGGGCACGTGCGGCGCAAGCGGAGTGGGCGCGGGTACCGGCGGCGCGCCGAGGTGCGATACTGCGCGCGGCGGCGACCGCCGTGCGCGCTCGGGCCGACGATCTCGTCGCGACGCTGGAACGGGAGATCGGATGGTCGCGCACGTCGGGATCGACGAGTATCGCGGCGGGAGCCGGAACGCTGGAACAGTACGCCGAACTCGGACCGCTCCACCGAGGTCGTTCCCTGCATGGCAGCCAGGACGCCACCGATCTGATGATCCCCGAGCCGCGAGGGGTGGTGGTCGCGTTGACACCGTGGAACGATCCGGTGGCCACCGCGTGCCGTCTGCTCGGGGCGGCGCTGGTCACCGGAAACACGGTGGTGCACAAGCCGAGTGAGCGGTGTCCCCGCATCGGAATGCTGTTGGGGGAACTGATCGCCGACTGTGTTCCGGAGGATGTGTTGCAAACCCTGCCGGGCGGTGGGGAAGTAGGCTCCCTGCTGGCCGCATCGCCGGAGACGGATGTGATCGCACACGTCGGCGGCAGTGACACCGGCCGTCGCATCGCGGCCGCCGCGGCACGCACGGGAGCGAAGGTGCTGTTGGAGAACGGCGGTAACGATCCGCTGCTGATCGACGCGGATGTGGACCCGGGATGGGCCGCCGAGCAGGCGGCGCTCGGTGCGTTCGCCAACGCCGGGCAGATCTGCACCTCGGTGGAGCGGATCTATGTCCACTCCGGGGTCGCCACCCCCTTTATCAGGGCCTTGTGCGAGCATGCCGAACGGTGGAACGCCGACCCGCAGCCGTTGGTCGACGCCCGGCATCGGGCCCAGGTGCACGAACACGTCGTCGACGCCGTCGCGGGCGGGGCGCGTGCGCTGGTGGGCGGATACATCCCCGAAGGGGATGCCGCGGTATACCCGGCGACGGTGCTCACCGAATGCCTGCCGGAAATGCGGGTGCTGCGCGAGGAGACATTCGGGCCGGTGGCGCCGGTGCGAGTGGTGCCGGATTTCGCGGCGGCCCTGGATGAGGCGCGCACCGACACCCACGGTCTCGCGGCCACGGTGTTGACCGGTTCGATGGCGAATGCCCAGCGGGCGTGGCGAATGCTCCCGGTCGGGACGGTGAAGGTGAACGCGGTATTCGGCGGTGCGCCGGGCGGTGCGGCCCAGCCTCGGGGCCGTTCCGGTACCGGGTTCGGCCACGGCCCCGAGCTGCTGGACGAGATGACCACCGTCAAGGTCGTACATGTGGAGAGCCCGCCGGCGGTCCGCTGACGGCTCGCGGGGCGGTGTCCGCCGTAGTGCCGTGTCGGTACCGCTGTGCCGGTGCGTAACGACCTCGGGTGCGGCCCGGCTCGACTACCCGCGCAAATTGCGGTCGAACAGGGCCAGTAGTTCGCGGTAATGCCGGTCGGCGGCCTCGGGGTCGTGGGCGGAGGTATCGGCCTGGGTGTAGCCGTGTTGGGCCCCCTCGTAGACCTCGGTGCGGTAGCGGACGCCCGCGGCATCGAGTGCCTCGTCGAACTGGGCGATGTGCTTCGGAGTCATGTGGTCATCCTCGCCGGCGTGGGCGAAGTACAGCTCCGCCGTGATGTTCCCGACGGTCAGGTGGGGACTGTCCGGGGTGTCGGTGACAAGCGGTCCGCCATGGAATCCGGCCACCGCCGCGACCCGATCGGGGAACATGGCGGCGGCCGGCACCGCCGGCCGCGCACCCATGCAGTAACCGGTGAGGCCGACTTTCCCCGCGGCTACCTGCGGCGACGCTGCCAGCCACTCGAGGTGGGCGCCGACATCGGAACGCAGGCGCTCCGGTGTCAGCTCGCGGATCATCGGGAAGACCTGTCGGAAGATCTCCGGCCGCTCCGCCGGGTCGATGAGGTCCGGTAGTTCGATCACCGGTGCCCGACCGTGCCGATAATAGGCGTTCGGCGTCAGAACGGTGTAGCCGTGGGCGGCAATACGATCGGCCAGCGCCCGCAGACTCGGCCGCAGTCCGAACCCGTCCTGGATCACCAGCACTCCCGGATGGGCGGCGCCGTCGTCGGGGTAGGCGACATACGCGTCGGCGACACCATCGGGTGTCCGGATATCGACGGAAATACCGTGCACTGCGGTCAACGTGTTGAGCCCTACTGACGCATCGAACCTTTCGAACCTACTGCAGTCGGAATCGGCCATTCGGCTCGCCTCTCGGTCGGTAAGCGGCTCACCGCATACATCGTGGCTGTCGTTGCGGCGTTCCGTGTCCTCAGCGGTTCGCGGCGAACCCCGTGAACTTCCTGAGGTAGCCGACGATGCGACGCAGCGGAACGTTACGTGGCCAGTCGTTCGCCCTGAAATAGGCGTCCGAGCCTCCGTCGACGAATATCACGCTGCCGCAAAGGAATTCGGCCGCCGGGGACAGCATCATGAGTACCCAGTCCGCGATATGGTCGGGTTTGCCGAATCCACCGGTGGGAACCGGGAAGGAATTGATGGCCTTGGCCTCGGCCGGGGTCGCGAGCTGTCGCTCGAGCAGTGGGGTGAGGATCGCGCCGGGCGCGATGACATTGAGCCGGATACCCGCCCCCACCCATTCGGGTTTCACCGCGTGGCGGCGCACCCAGCGGCTCACCGCGATCTTGGAACCCGCGTAGACGAACGGAGCCGCGTTCTTGCCGAGGATCCGCACCGTCCGCACCGCTTTCGCGGTATTTCCCGCGAGGAAGGCGCGCACCATCCGGCGGGGTACGAGCGGTGTGGTGGTGGTCGAGTTGCTGCCGAACACGACCACCCGGGCGGAACCGGTCGCCGCGAGGGCCTCGCGCCAACCCTCCAGCAACTCCACCACGCCGAGATAGTTCACGTTCGCGATCAACGGCAGCCGCGTCGGGTCGGGCACCGGGCCCAGTCCGGCGGCCAGCACGGCGCCGTCGAGTCGGCCGTCCGTGGCGGTCAGCACGCCCTCGACGGCGGCGCGCCGCCCCTCCGGTGTCGAGAGGTCGGCGACGATATCGGATTCCTGGACATCGACCCCGATGACCCGATGTCCCTCGGCCGTCAGCTTCTCGGCGACGGCTTTGCCCATACCGGAGGCGGCCCCCGTTACCGCATAGACGCCCATGCTCAGTCCCTTCCTCTCGTCCTGCGGATCGCCCGTGGCAATCGGCAATCACAGAGGAGTCTGTCAAAAGTCGCGCCGAAGTGCATCGCACGGACCTCGCTCCGCAAACGGGGTTCGTTCCGGGTGGGAGGTATCGATATCGAGTAGCGGTGGCCTACGCTGATCGGTGCAGCTGGTTCGCCCGGCCCGGTCGTGAGGAGCCCCGAAGACCGGATCGAGCGTCGAAGCACCCGGTCCGTGGGTCGGGTGTGAGAGGGAACCCGGTGAGAGTCCGGGACTGTCCCGCAGCGGTGAGTGGGAACGACCGCCGTCATCAGCACTGGGCATTCGGCCTGGGAAGCGACGGCCAGTAGGTTCCGGCGGAAACGTCGGGTGCCCGCGAGTCCGAAGACCTGCCCGCTGTGGCGGGCACGCCGTGCCCGTCGGTCCACCGCCTCGGGGAATAGGCGCGTAGATCTTCGTGCGCCGCGGTTCGTGCCGCGGCCATGGGGTGTACCCGTTTGCCGGTGGTGGTCCTTCACGCAACAGCACATGGAGACACCGTGACTGCTACTTTCACCGCGACCGTACCGGGCTCACCTCGTATCGGTCCGAATCGCGAACTCAAGAAGGCCGTCGAGGCCTACTGGGCCGGTCGGCTCGACCGCGCCGGACTGGAAGCCGTCGGGGCCGAACTGCGCCGCGCTCAATGGATACATCTGCGGGAGGCGGGCCTCGACTCGATTCCGGTGGGCACGTTCTCGTATTACGACCATGTCCTCGACACCGCCGTCATGTTCGGCGCGCTACCCGACCGGGTGGCCGGGATCGCCGATCCACTCGACCGGTATTTCGCGGCGGCCCGCGGCACCGACACCGTGGCCCCGCTCGAGATGACCAAGTGGTTCGACACCAACTACCACTATCTCGTCCCCGAGATCACCCCCACCACGGTGTTCACCCTGGACGCCACGAAGCTCCTGGACGAATTGGCGCAGGCCCGGTCGCTGGATATTCCCGCCCGGCCCGTGGTCCTCGGCCCGGTGACATTTCTGCTGCTCTCGAAGGCGGTGGGCACGGATGCGTCGCTGCTCACCCGGATCGACGAACTACTACCCCTGTATGTCGAGCTCCTCGGCCAACTCGCCGCGGCGGGCGCCCAGTGGGTGCAGATCGACGAACCGGCGTTGGTGGCCGACCGGACGGCGGAGGAAATCGCGGTCGCCCGACGGGTTTACGACCGGCTGTCGGCGGTCCCCGAACGTCCGGCGATCCTGGTGGCCTCGTATTTCGGCGGCCTCGGCGACGCCTTGCCCGCTCTCGCGGAGACCGGGGTGGAGGGTTTGGCCGTCGACCTGGTCGCCGGTTCCGACATCCTCGCCACGGTGCCCGCGCTCACGCGCAAACATGTCGTGGCGGGAGTCGTGGACGGTCGCAATGTCTGGCGCACCGACCTCGATGCCGCCCTCGGAACACTCGGCACCCTGCTGGGCAGCGTGGGAACGTTGGCCGTATCGACATCGTGCTCGCTACTGCATGTGCCCTACACCCTCGAGGCGGAGACCGGGCTCGACGCCGGACTGCGGTCGTGGCTGGCCTTCGGCGACGAGAAAGTGCACGAGGTCGTCACGCTCGCGACGGCGCTGACCCGAGGTCGCGATGTGGTGGCGGACGAGTTCGCGCGCTCCCGCGAGGCCGTGT